>NZ_JBWKOI010000002.1:0-1257082 GCF_059416005.1 Allobosea sp. GW821-FHT09G06
GGGCGGTGCGCGAGATGGAGGAGCGCTACAAGAAGATGTCGAAGCTCTCGGTGCGCAACATCGACGGCTTCAACGCCCGGGTCGGCGAGGCCAAGGCCGCCGGCGAGGTCATCACCCGGACCGTCCAGACCGGCTTCGACAAGCACTCGGGCGAGGCGATCTACGAGGAGGAGGTCATGGACCTCGAGCCTCTGCCCTATATCGTCGTCATCGTCGACGAGATGGCCGACCTGATGATGGTCGCCGGCAAGGAGATCGAGGGCACGATCCAGCGCCTCGCCCAGATGGCGCGTGCGGCGGGCATCCACGTGGTCCTCGCCACGCAGCGCCCCTCGGTCGACGTCATCACCGGCACGATCAAGGCGAACTTCCCGACCCGGATTTCCTTCCAGGTTACCTCGAAGATCGATAGCCGCACGATCCTGGGCGAGATGGGCGCCGAGCAGCTGCTCGGCCAGGGCGACATGCTCTACATGGCCGGCGGCGGGCGCATCACCCGCGTCCACGGCCCCTTCGTCTCGGACGCCGAGGTCGAGAAGGTCGTCGCCCATCTCAAGACGCAAGGCCGGCCGCAGTACCTCGACGCCGTCACCTCCGAGGAGGAGGAAGCTGGCGAGGACGAGGACGGCGCCGTCTTCGACAAGACCGGCATGGGTTCGGTCGAGAGCGACGACCCCTACGAGCAGGCGGTCGCGGTCGTGCTGCGCGACAAGAAGGCTTCGACCTCCTACATCCAGCGACGCCTCCAGATCGGCTACAATCGCGCCGCATCCATCATGGAGCGCATGGAGAACGAGGGCATCGTCGGGCCGGCTAATCACGCAGGAAAGCGCGAAATCCTCGGGGAAAGCGCCCGTCCGCGTGATGAGGAAGACTGAACGCCGTTCGAAGTGGGTGTCATTCCGGGCGGGAGCGCAGCGCAGGCCCGGAATTCTGCCTGAACCTCTGCCGGAAACGCTCCGGCATGGATCCCGGATCAGCGCCGCTTCGCGGCTTGTCCGGGATGACGATGTGGTTGTGACGACGGTGCGGCGAGCCGATTTTGCTGCTCAATCCAGCAGGATCGACCTGATCTCCTGCCAGCTCGCTTCGTCGGGCGCGCAAAGCAGGCCGGCTGGGCGCTCGGTCGGTGCATAGGGGCGACCGTCGAGCAGGCGCGCATGGCCGCCAGCTTCGCTGTAAAGCAGCACGCCCGGCGCGTGGTCCCAGGGGTTAAGGACGCCGTAGAGCAGGAACTGCAGGCGCCCTGCCGCCGCCTGCCGATATTCCTGCCCGCAGCAGCGCAGCGAACCGACTTCGAGGAAGGCCGGGAAGCGGCCGGGAAGCGTGCTGCGCAATGGCTCGGGGAAATACTGCCAGCTCGCCATGCCGTTCATCTGCCGTGCCGCGACGGCCGGCGCGACGCGCAGGTCGCGGCTCGCACCATCTGCCGAGCCCATCCAGGCGCCTTCGCCGCGCAGGGCCATGGCGCTGTCATCGGCTGTCGGATCATGGATCACGGCTGCGGTGATCTCGCCCCGGATGACGACGGCGGCCATCACGGCGAAGAGAGAGAGGTCGCTGGCATAGTTCAGCGTGCCGTCGATCGGATCGATGACGAAGGCGAGCTCGGCTTGCGCCAGCTTTTCGAGAAGGGAGGGGTCTTGTGTCACGGCCTCTTCCCCGATCAGCGCCGCCCCCGGAAAGGCCTTGGCCAGCTCGGCGCAGATGAAACGCTCGGCCGCCTCGTCGGCTTCGGTCACGACATCGACGGGGTTCTGCTTGGCGCGGATATCGTCAGCCGACAACCGGCCGAAACGCGGCATTACCTCGCGCCGTGCCGCTTCGCGCAGGATGGCGTCGAGCCGCTCATGGTCCTGCCGCGTGAAGATCATCCGAGGTCGAACTCGACCAATATGGGCTGGTGGTCGGAAGCCCGCGTCTCGATATCGTAGACGATGGAGCGCGCTCGTTCGGCGAGGTCCGGCGTCGCCAGCACGAAGTCGAGGCAGCCGGGCGGGCCATAGGTCTGGTCGCAGATGAAGGCGGAGGGTGGATGCGGCTCCTTGCCTTTCAACACCGGCCAGAGATCGACCAGCGGCGGAACATCGCCCTCGAAGGGCGCGAGCAATTGTGCCAGCCCGGCATCGTCGGGCCGCATGTTGAAATCGCCGGTCAGGATCGCGCTCGCCGCGTTCGGCGTCGGCGCATAGGTGTGTGGGCCGGGCAGGCGCGGCGTCGCCTGCCGCGCGGCGGCCATGCGATGGATCTGCCGGATGCCCTCGACCTGTGCGGCGCGTAAGCTTGGCGAGGAATATTCCAGATGCGTCGTCATCACCCGGATCGGGCCGAAGGGCGTCTCGACCATCGCCTCGACCAGCACGCGCGGCATGTTGCGTGTCGCCGCCGCTTCCCAGGGCAGGACATGGCGCAGCGCCTGCGCCACCGGCAATCGCGACAGGACGAGATTGCCGAAGCGCTTGCGGCCGCCGGCGCCATCCGGGATGTCGACGCCAATCGCTTCGATCGCAGTGAAGCCGGGCAGGAGTTCGCTGAACAGCGCGAACTGGTCGGTGCGGTCATTCCCGTCGAGATCGGGGAAATTGGCCGCGACCTCCTGCAGGCAGAGCACGTCGAAATCCGCCATCTGCTTGACGTGATCGATGATGCGGCGCGGATCGACCTTGTCGTCGACGCCGCGGGCCCACTGGATGTTCCAGGTGATCAGCTTCATGCGGCCGGCCGGTCCTTATTTGATGCCGGCGCGCATGAAGCTCTGCACGAACTGGCGCTGGAACAACAGGAAGCCGACGAGCAGCGGTGCCGAGGTCATCAATGTCGCCGCGCAGATCACCGCCCAGTCGATGCCCTGGTCGGCCGAGGAGAACACCTGCAAGCCCACCGTCAGCGGCCGCGACTCCACGGAATTGGTTACCAGCAATGGCCAGAGGAAGTTGTTCCAGTGATAGCTGACCGAGACAAGGCCATAGGCGACATAGGTCGGCTTCGCGAGCGGCACATAGACCTTCATCAGCACCTGCAACGGGCTCGCGCCCTCGACGCGGGCGGCATCGTCGAGTTCCTTCGGCACGGTCTTGAAGGTCTGCCGTAGCAGGAAGATGCCGAAGGCCGAGGCGATATAGGGCAGGGCGATCGCGGGGATCGTGTCGATCAGGTTCAGCTTGGCGAGGGTACGGTAGTTCTCGACGATCAGCGCATCCGGCATGATCATCAGCTGCGCCAGGATCAGTACGAAAGCGACGTCGCGACCCCAGAAATCCTGCCGTGCCAGCGCATAGGCCGCGAGCGTCCCCAGCACGATCTGGAAGGCGAGGATCAGGGTGACCAGGATGAAGGTGTTGAGGAAATAGCGGGCGAAGGGCGCGGCCGCCCAGGCGCGCGTGAAATTGTCGAGCGTCAATGGCGCTGTCAGCACGAAGCGCGTGGTGTATTCGGCCGGGTGGAACGCCGCCCAGACGGCATAGGCCAGCGGCAGCACCCAGATGAGCGCGAGCAGGATCGCCCCCGTCGATTCCAGCGTGAGTGCGAGGCCCTTGGGCGCATAAGGGTCGGTCCGCGTCGCGGCCGGGGCGGGTTGCGTCGCAGCGCTCATTGATAATGCGTCCTGCGTTCGAGCCAGCCGTACTGGACGAAGGCGACGAGCGCGAGGAGCGCCAGCAGCACGCAGGTCAGCGTCGCCGCATAGGCCGTGTCCCAGAAGCCGAAGCCGACCTGGTAGATGTAGAAGAGCAGCAGCGTCGTCGCGTTGTCCGGGCCGCCGCGCGTCATCACGAAGACATGGTCGACCATGCGGAAGGCGTTGATCACGGCATTGATCAGCACGAACAGCGTCGTCGGCATCAGGAGGGGGAACTGGATGCGCCGGAAGAAGGTCCAGCGCGAGGCGCCCTCGATCGCCGCCGCCTCGCCGAGGCTGGGCGGAATCGCCTGCAGCGCCGCGAGGTAGAAGATCATGAAGAAGCCGGCTTCCTTCCAGATCGCGACGATGGTGATGGCGTAGAGCGCGGTGTCCTGCGAACCCAGCCAGTTGGTCGAGCGTGCGCCGAACAGGCCGGTGATCTGCTCCAGCAAACCGTATTGCGGCGTGTAGAAGAACAGCCAGATGTTGGCGACGGCGATCATCGGCAGGATCGTCGGCGTGAAGAAGGCCATGCGGACGAGCGTGCGGCCCGCGATCTTGTCGTTGACCCAGACCGCCATCAGGAGCGCCAGCGCGATCGAGGTCGGTATCGTGCCGAGCGCGAACCAGAGATTGTTGCTCATCGCCTTCCAGAAGATCGGATCGGCGAGCATCTGCTGGTAGTTCTCGAGCCCGATGAAGCGCGCCGGGCGGCGCGCCTTCGGGGTCGAGTAGAAGCTCTCGATGAAGCTCGCGACCGCAGGCCAGTGCGTGAACAGGGCCAGGCAAGCCATGGCCGGCAGCAGGAGCAGCCAGCCATGGATCGTCGCGGTCGCGCGGTTCGTCATCGCGGCGGGATCAGCGATAGGCCTTGAGGATGCGCTCGGCCTCGGCCTGCGCGTCCTCCATTGCCTTCTGCGGCGTCTTGGTGCCGGTCAGCGCCGCCTGCAACCCGTCGTTCAGCGCTTTGGTGACGCGCTGGTTCTCGTGGGTCGAGAGCTCCGCCACCGCGCTCGGCAGCTGATCGCGCGCGACCAGCGCCTGCGGGAAGTCGGCGACGTATTTCTTCATCGCCTCGGTCTCGTAGGAGGCCGGCGTCACCGCGACATAGCCGGTCTCGGCGCTCCACTGCGCTGCGCGCTCGGGCGTGGTGATCCAGCGCACGAACTTGAAGGCGGCTTCCTGCTCGGCCTTGGTCGCCTTCTTGGAGAGGTAGAAATTGCCGCCGCCGGTCGGGCTGCCCGGCTTCTTGCCGGCCGGCAGAACCGCGACGCCGAAGGGGAACTTGGCGTTGGCGCGGACATTGGTGAGGTTGCCGGTGGTGGTCCACATCATCGCGACCTTGCGCTCGAAGAAGTCGCGCGGCGTGGTGCCCCACTCGACGATGCCAGGCGGATGGACCTTGTGCTTCTGCGCGAGGTCGACCCAGTACTGCAGCGCCTCGACCACGGCGGGATTGGCGTAATCGGTTTTGTCGCCGGCCGGATTGGCGAGGATCGCGCCGGCTTGCGTCGAGAGCCCCTGGAACAGCCAGTAGGGGAAGCCGGAGGAGGGGATCTGGATGCCCCATTGCGTGACATTGCCGGCGGCGTCGCGCTTGGTCAGCTTCTGCGCGAATTCGAGCTGCTCGGCCCAGGTCTTCGGCGGCTTCTCGGGGTCTAGCCCGGCTTCCTTGAAGAGCTCCTTGTTCCAGTAGAGCACCACCGTGGAACGCTGGAACGGGATGCCCCAGGTCTTGCCGCCGGTCTGGCTGTTTTCCATGAAGCCGGGGAAGAAGCTGGAAAGCCACTTCTTGTCCTCGTCGGTCTTGATGAAGTCGTCGAAGGGCACGATCGCCTCTTCGTCGATCAGCGTGTACATGTCGGTCGAGAGCAGGACCGAGAGCACCGGCGGCGTGCCGCTCTTATGCGCGGTCAGCGCCTTGACGATGGTCTCCTGATAGGTGCCGGCATAGATCGGCTTCAGCTTGATCGTGGGGTTCTCCTTCTCGAAGCCGGCGGCATAGGCGTCGATCAGCTTGGTGATCGGCCCGCCGACGGCAACCGGGTAGAAGAACGAGAGCTCGGTGGTGCTCTGCGCCCGGGCGATGCCGGGTAGCGCCGTCGCGCCCGCAAGGGCGGCCGTGCCGCCAAGAAATTCACGCCTGTCCATCATGTCCTCTCTCCCTTGTTGGGATGGTCCGCACGTCCGACGCTCCGGCCGGTTCAGTTGCGAACCACCTTCCGTTCCGACGCCTGGTCGAACCAGTGCAGCGCCGATTGTGACAACGTGATGTAGATCTGTTCGCCGGCTGTGGTCCGTACTTTGCCGGGCCGCTTGACGATGAAGGAATGCCCGTCGATGCGGGTTTCGAGCAATGTGTCGGAGCCGAGATATTCGACCGCGACGACATCGGCGGCGACGCCGCCACTGGTGATCTCGACCATCTCGGGACGGATGCCGACCGCGAGGCTGGCGGGATCGATGCCGTCAGGAGCGGTGATCGCGCCACCCCGCGCCTGCACGGTCGCCAGCGGCAGCACGTTCATCGGCGGCGTGCCGACGAAGCGGGCTGCGAAGATCGTCGCGGGATTTTCGTAGAGCACGTCCGGCGGGGCGTCCTGCTCGATCCGGCCGTTGCGCATCAGCACGACCTGATCGGCCATGGTCATGGCCTCGACTTGATCATGCGTGACATAGACCATGGTCATGCCGAGCCGCTGCTGCAATTCGCGGATCTCGCGGCGCATCTCGACGCGCAGCTGGGCGTCGAGATTGGAAAGCGGCTCGTCCATCAGGCAGACCGGCGCCTCGGCGACGATGGCGCGGCCGAGCGCGACGCGCTGCTGCTGGCCGCCGGAGAGCTGCGAGGGCTTGCGCTCCAGCAGCGCGGAGAGGCCCAGGATCGAGGCGGCGCGGGCGAGGCGCTCGTCACGCTCGGCGCGCGAGACCTTGCGGACCTTGAGCCCGAACAGGATATTCTCGGCGACGCTCAGATGCGGGAACAGCGCATAGCTCTGGAAGACCATGGCGATGCCGCGCTGCGAGGGCGAGGCATGGGTGACGTCGCGCCCGCCGATCTCGATCGTGCCGCTGCTGGTGTCTTCCAGGCCGGCGATCAGCCGCAGCGTCGTCGACTTGCCGCAGCCGGACGGGCCGAGCAGCGCGACGAGATTGCCGCCTTCGACGGTGAAGCTGATGGCATCGACGGCGGCCATGCCGCCCCAGGTCTTCGAAACCGTCTTCAGCGCTACAGAAACCATTCGCGATCCGGTGAGCCGAGGTCATGTTGAGCCGGCACAGCAATAACCTGCCGCCAGCGTGAAGTCAGCGCGACCATGACGCGAAAATTCTTTTGCGCACAAGAGGCTGCCTGCCGGCTGACGACCGGGCTTTCGAGGGATCGGATTGCCCCTATTGTTGCTGCTTCAGCCGGCCTGCCCGCCATGGCGCCTGACGAAGGCAAGCGCCGCCTCCCAGGCGCCCGCATTGGCCCCGCCATTGGCGGTCGGCGTGCCGCCCATGGTCGTGACGATGCCGCTGACCGGGTGGCGATGAGCGATGCGGGTCGCCGGCGTATGGGGAAACAGGATGGAATGGCCGGCCGCAGGCCAGTTCTTCCAGATAACCTCGTGCGGATGGCCGGCCGCGAGCAGGCTCGACTGCACGATCAGCGAATAGAGATCGGAAGGCCAGGCACCGTCATCGCCCCCGGACAGCAGCAGCACCGGCCCGGCGATCCGCTCGACCGGGATGCGGGCGCGGGCCATGGCGACGGGGTCGCCGAGCGCTGTCCGCATCGCGTCGGCATTGCGGCGGGTGTCGGTCGCCTCGTCATAGGGCTTCCAGCTCGCCGTGGCGTTGCCCTGCCATTGATGGACAAGCGGCTTGTCGTCGAGCGTCCAGCCGGGGCCGTCGCGGCCGAAGGCCGGATCGGCCGCGGCCTGCCCACCATGGACGAAGGCGCTCGGCACATAACCCAATACCGCCGAGACCTTTTCGGGGAAGGTCGCGCCAAGCAGGAGTGCGAGCTCACCGCCGCGCGACTGCCCGGCGACGGCGACGAAATCATTGAGCGGCCGCACGCGGGCACGCAGCCAGTCGAGACCCCTGGCGAAATACTCTAGCGGCGTGTTCGAGATGTATTTTGGCAGGCCGGGCGCGCCGAAATAGCCGAGCGCCAGCGCCGCGACCCCGCGCGAGGCCCAGAGCGCGGCACGCGGCTCGTTGATGCCGCCGCCCGAGCCGTTGAGGATCATGATCGCCGGGTGCGGGCCAGCGCCGGCCGGCAGGAACAGCGTCCCGACGAGCCCGTCCTCGGCGAGCGGGTGCCGCGCCACACCGTCCGCCATCAGTGTCTGGCTGAAGCGTCCGGTTGCGACGGTCTCACCGCCGATTGCGGCGATGAGTGTGGTTTCGAGCGGGCGGGACAGGTCGGCGGGGAAAAGTTCCCCGTTGCCGGTCTGCGCCCAGACCAGCCCCATTCCCGCGACGCCCGCGTAGTCGCCGCGCACGGGCGCATCGCGTTCGAGGTCGATGCTGCCATCGGCCCCGGCCGCGAACACCGCCTCAGCCCGCCAGGGATGACCGTCGCGCGCGGTCTCCGCAGCGATGGTCACCTCCGCGCCCGCCGGCAGCCCCGTAAGAGCGATCCGGCGGGGCACGTCGATCAGGTCGATGGCGGGGCTGATCGCGAAGGCGGCGGGCATGGCGGCGTCCTTGCACTTGGCCCTACTTGGCCTTGCTGACCTGCATCGCGACGGTGCGGTCGCTGTGCCAGGGCACGACCTTCAGGTCCGGCCGGCTCGCCCAGATGTTCTTGTAATGGTAGAGCGGCATGATCCCGACATCGTCCATCACCACCTTGACCGCGTCCTTGATGATCGCCTCGCGCTTGGCGTCGTCGAACTCGGCGCTGGCCTTGGCGAGGGCCTCGTCCAGCTTCGGATTGCTGTAGCGGCCCCAGTTCGAGGCACCCAGCCCCTTGGCCGGATCGACGGTCGCGAGGATCGCCAGCATCGCATAGGTGCCCTCGCCGGTGCCGTTGCCCCAGCCGATCATGCTCATCGCGTATTCGTTCTTGTTGGCCGCGCCGGAATAGACCGAGAAGGGCACGACCTCGACCTGCGTCTCGACGCCGATGCGGGTCCAGAACTGCGCGATCGCCTGCGCCGTCTCGGGCGCCAGCGGATAGCGCTCGCCCGGCACATGCATGGTCAGCTTGAAGCCGTTGGGATAGCCGGCCTCAGTCAGCAGCGCCTTGGCCTTGTTGGGATCGACGTCGATCTTGGAACGGTCGGGGTCGTAGCCGAAGCTGCCGGCCGGCATCCACTGCGTCGCGACGGTGACGCCGCCGCGCGCGACGCGGTCGGCGATCGCCTCGCGGTTGATCGCCATGTTGAGCGCCTTGCGGACGCGGACATCGAGCAGCGGGTTCTTCTCGAGCGGCTTGCCGGCCTTGTCGGTGAGGAACTTGGACGGAGCCGGGTTGAAGCTCGGCTGCATGATCAGTGCGCGCAGGCCCGGATAGGACCAGACCTTGACCTTCGGGTTCTTCTCCAGCTTCTCGATGTCGGAGAAGGAGACCTTGTCGATGACGTCGACATCGCCCGAGAGCAGGGCGGCGGTGCGCGCCGCCGGATTGGCGATATAGCGGTAGTTGACCTTCTCCCATTCGGGCTTCGGACCCCAGAAGCGCTCGTTGCGCTTCATCTCGATGCGGTCGCCGGGCGTATAGCTGACGAAGGAATAGGGTCCCTCGCTGACCATCGCCTTGCCGCTGTTGTAGTCGTCGGTCGTGGCGCTCTGGCCGACATGCTTGCTGACGATATAGATGCTGGAGATGTTGATCGGCAGCAGCGGATCGGGCGCATGGCTGGTGATCACCAGCGTATGCGGGTCCTTGATCTCGACCTTGGCGACATTGCGCAGGAAGCCCTTGTAGCTCGCGACGGTGCCCGGCACGTTCTGGGCGCGCTCATAGGAGAAGGCGATATCCTCGGCCGTGACCGGCTTGCCGTCGCTCCAGACCGCGTTCTCGCGCAGCTTGAACTCCCAGGTATTGGGCGCGAGGTTCTTCCAGGAGGCGGCGATATCGGGCACCACGCCGCCCTCGGTCTTCTGCGCCACGAGGCGCGACCAGAAATGCTGCGAGACCGAATGGTCGCCGGCATGGTTGTTGAGCTGCGGATCGATCGCCGAGACCGGATCGGCGAAGGCGATGCGCAGGTCTTCCGCATGGGCGGTTCCCGCGGCGACGATCAGCGCCGCCGAGAGGGCGAAGGTGCTCAGTTTGGTCGTCATGCGATCTCTCCTGTTTGCGCGCGGGCCGGGGCCGCTGCGACGTCGTTGAGGTGGCAGGCAGAACGGTGGCCCGGCACGATTTCGCGCAGGGCGGGTCTTTCGACGCGGCAGCGGTCGAAGGCAGCCGGGCAGCGCGGGTGGAAATGGCAGCCGGGTGGCGGCGCGGCCGGGCTCGGGATCTCGCCCTTGACGGGCGCATACACACGCCGCCGCTGCTTGAGATCGGGAATCTCCGCCAGCAGCCCCTGTGTATAGGGGTGGTTCGGATGGGCGAAGAACCGGGCGGCCGGCGCATCCTCGACGATGCGGCCGAGATACATGATCACGACGCGGTCGGCGATGTGCTGCACGACGCGCAGGTCGTGGCTGATGAAGAGATAGGTCAGGTCGAGCTCGCGCCGGAGCTGCATGAACAGGTTGAGGATCTGCGCCTGGATCGAGACGTCGAGCGAGGCGACCGACTCGTCGCAGACCAGGAAGCGCGGCTGCAGGGCGAGCGCCCGCGCGATCGAGATGCGCTGGCGCTGGCCGCCGGAGAACTGGTGCGGGAAGCGCTGGCGATAGGCGGGGTCGAGCCCGGCCCGGCGCATCTGCGCGCAGACATACGCGTCGATCTCGGAACGGCCAGCGATGCCATGGACGAGCGGCGCCTCGCCGATCGCTTCCGCCACCCGCATGCGCGGGTTGAGGCTGGCCTGCGGGTCCTGGAAGATCAGTTGCACGTCGCGATGGACCGAGCGGTCGCCCTGCGGCGAGCGCCCGAAGACTTCGACCTCGCCCGTGCTCGGCGGCAGCAGGCCGGCCGCGATGCGCCCGAGCGTCGACTTGCCCGAGCCGGATTCGCCGACGAGCCCGACGAACTCGCCGGTCGGGATGGTCAGGTCGATGCCGTCGAGCGCCCGGATGATCGGCTGGTGCTTGGCCAGATGCAGCTTGACCGCAAGCCCGGCCGGGCGGCCGAAATGCCGGGTCAGCTTGCGCGTCTCCAACGCGGGGGCGGAGGGAGTGGCGGTCACGGTCATGCCGACACCTCGGCGGCCGAGGCGGGGCCGGACAAAGGATGGAAACAGCGCAGGCGGTGTGCGCTCTCCGTGAAGGCGGGCTGGCGCTCGCAGGCGTCGTCGCGGCGAGCGCAGCGCGGCCCGAAGGCGCAGCCTTGCGGAGGGTCGACCATGTCCGGCGTCGTGCCGGGGATCTGCACCAGCATCGAACCCGGCGCGCTTGCGCCGGGCAGGCTGCCGATCAGCCCGGCCGTATAGGGATGGCTGGGCTGGTCGAGGACGGCATCGATTCCGCCATGCTCGACGATGCGCCCGGCATACATCACGGCGATCTCGTCGGCGATGCCGGCGATGACCGAGAGGTCATGCGTGATCCAGAGCAGGGCGGTGCCGCTCTCGCGGGTCAATTGCTGCACCTCGGCCAGGATCTGCGCCTGGATCGAGACGTCGAGCGCGGTGGTCGGCTCGTCGGCGATGATCAGGTCGGGCTTGTTGATCAGCGCGATCGCGATGGCGACGCGCTGGCGCATGCCGCCCGAGAGCTGGTGCGGATAGGCGTCGAGCCGAGCTTCCGGGCTCGGGATGCCCATGGTGCCGAGCAGGTCCCGCGCCCGGCCGCGCGCGGTGATGTCGTCGATCACCTCATGCGCCCGGATCGTCTCGATCATCTGCGTGCTGATCCGCAGCACCGGATTCAGCGTCATCATCGGGTCCTGGAAGACCATGGCGATGCGATTACCGCGCAGGCGGCGCATCGCCTCCTCGTCGAGCTTCGTCAGGTCCTGCCCGCGGAACAGGATCTCGCCGCCCACGACCTGGCCGGGCGGGTCGATCAATCCCATGATCGAGAAGCCAGTGACCGACTTGCCCGAGCCGCTCTCGCCGACGAGGCCGAGCGTCTCGCCGGCCCGCAAGGTGAAGGAGACGTCGCGCACGGCGTCGAGGTCGCCGCGATCGGTGCGGAAGCGGGTGCGCAGGTTGCGGATTTCGAGCAGCGGCGCGGTCATTTCAGCGCCCTCGGATCGAGCACCTCGCGCAGGCGGTCGCCGACGAGGTTGATCGCGACGATCGCCGTCAGCAGCGTCAGCCCCGGGAAGAAGCTGATCCAGTATTCGCCCGAGAGCATGAACTGGAAGCCGTTGGCGATCAGCAGGCCGAGCGAGGGCTGCGTCACCGGGGCGCCCAGCCCGAGGAAGGAGAGCGTCGCTTCCAGCGTGATGGCGCGCGCGACCTGCAAGGCGCCGATGACCAGGAGCGGCGGCAAGCAATTCGGCAGGACATGGCGCAGCAGGATGCGCGAGGTCGGCAGGCCCAGCCCTCGCGCAGCTTCGAAATAGTCGCGCTTGCGCTCGACCAGCGCCTGGGCGCGGGCGGTGCGGGCATAATAGGCCCATTCCAGCAGCACCAGCGTCAGCACGACATTGCCGATGCCCTTACCGAGCAGCGCCAGCATCAGGAGCGCGACCAGGATCGAAGGCAGCGACATCAGGAGGTCGACGAGCCGCATGATCAGCGCGTCGATCAGCCCGCCGCTCCAGGCCGCGATCAGCCCGAGCAGGATGCCGATGATGCCGGCGAGCACGGCTGAGCCGACGCCGACGGTAAGGCTGGTGCGCAATCCATAGAGGATCGCCGAGAACAGGTCGCGGCCCTGTCCGTCGGTGCCGAGCAGATAGGTTATGTCGCCGGTTGAGGAGACGGAGCCCGGCGTCATCCGGGCGTCGAGCACGTCGATCGCGGCGAGGTCGAACGGGTTCTGCGGCGCGATCTGCGGCGCGAACACCGCGCCGATGACGAGCAGGGTCATCAGGCCGAGCCCGATCCAGGCCGAGGGCGCGCGCAGAAAGCGGCGGAGCGCGCTGCTCGATGGGCGACGGGCGGAGGCGGCGGCGGGAACCGTGGTCATGCCGAGGCCTCCTCGCGGACGCGCGGGTCGAGCACGCGATAGAGAATGTCGACGATGAGGTTGATGATGACGAAGAGCGTCACCACGACCAGCAGGTAGGCCATCACCACCGGCCGATCGAGCGCGTTGATGCTGTCGAGGATGAGCTTGCCCGAGCCCGGCCAGGCGAAGATGCTTTCGGTCACCACGGCAAACGCGATGGTCGAGCCGAGTTCGAGCCCGAGCACGGTGACCAGCGGGATCATGATGTTGCGCAGGATATGCATCATCACGATCCGGCCGCGGCGCAGGCCCTTGGCCCGTGCGAAGCGGACATAGTCGAGCGGCAGCACCTCGCGCACGCCGGCCCGCGTCAGGCGGATCACCAGCGAGACCTTGAACAGCGACAGGTTGATCGCCGGCAAGAGCAGGTGGCGCCAGCCGTTCAGCGTCAGGAACGACCATTCAACGCCGAAGACGCGCACCGTCTCGCCGCGCCCGCTCGCCGGCAGCCAGCCGAGCGAGACGCTGAAGGTCATGATCAGCAGGAGCCCGACCCAGAAGGTCGGCAGCGAGAAGCCGAGGATGCTGCCGGTCTGGATCAGCTTCGACAGCAGGCGCTCTGGATAGAGCCCGGCATAGAGCCCGAGCGGCACGCCGATGATGACCGCGAAGATCATTGCCGCGAAGGCGAGTTCCAGCGTCGCCGGCAGGCGCTGCAGGATCAGCGTCACGGCCGGCACGTTGTAGACGAAGCTGCGCCCGAGATCGCCCCGCAGGGCGCTGCCCACGAAGTTCAGGTACTGCTCCCAGAGCGGCCGGTCGAGGCCGAGCCGGGCCACGAGCTCGGCCCGGTCGATCTGGGTCGCGTCCGGTGCGAGCAGGAGGTCGGCGGGATTGCCGACGGCATGCAGCCCGAGGAAGACCACGAGCGACATGGCGATGATCACGAGGAGCGCCTGCGCGACGCGCTGGAGCAGCCACCCGAGCATCAGACCGGAACCTTCGCGGGTTCGGGCAGGATCGGCACCCATTCGTCGCCGAAGATTTCGGGCTCCGAATACTCCTGGCCACGCTGGAAGTGGACCTCGATATCCTCGCGGAAGAGGCTGGACGCGATGGCCTGCGACAATCGCTCGGCGCCGTCGCTGATCGCCGGGATATCGCCGGAAACCGTGCCATGCGACATCATCGCCGGGTAGCAGAAGCAGTGGATGCGCGCGAGTCCGGGGCAGGTGCCCGGTACTTTCGGCTGGAACTCGAAGGCCGGCCCGAGATCGGGCATGGCACTGAGGCTGGGTTCGGCATCAGCGGGCACGCCGCGATCGACCCAGTTGCGGGCGCTGGCCGCGATCTCCCGGAGGAAGGGCCGGCTGCCCCAATCGACCTTGAAGCCGGTCGAGAAGATCATGAAGTCGAAGCGCACCGCGCCAGTGCTGGTCTCGACCACGATCTCGTGGCCCTCCATACGGGCCGAGATCAGCGCCGTGCCTTGCCGGAAGAAGGCGTTGGGATGGCGCGAGACGCGCAGCACGCTGGCGCGCGGCGGCGGCACCTGCTCGCGGGCGATATAGCTGTTGATGCGCCATTTCCAGGCATCGGGCAGATGGCGATAGCCGGCGATGGAACCCGGATGGCCCATGCCCTTGCCGCGGTTGATGCGGGGGATGTCGCGGCGGCGGATCAGGAGATCGACGCTGGCCGCGCCGGCTTCGAGCGCCGTGCCGGCGCTGTCCATCGCCGAGGCGCCGGCGCCGATCACCGCGACGCGCTTGCCGCGCAGCAAGGCGTAGTCGTTCTCATCCGAGGAATGCGCCCAGCGTTCGCGCGGCAGGCTCTCCGCGATCTCCGGCACGGCCGGGCCGCCGAGCCCGTCGCGGCCGGTCGCGAGCACGACATGGCGGGCGAGCACGCGCTGGCGCTTGCCGGCGGCGTCGATCTCCAGCGTCGCATGCTCGGGGCCGGGATGGATCATCGCGATCTCATGGCCGTTGCGGACATCGAGAGCGAGAACCTCGCGGAACCAGCGCAGATAGTCCATCCACATCAGGCGCGGGATCTTGTCGAGCGCCTCCCAGTCGGCAGCGCAGAACTGCGCCTCGAACCAGGCGCGGAAGGTCAGCGAGGGAATGCCGAGTGCCGGCCCGGTCAGGGTCTTCGGCGAACGCAGCGTCTCCATCCGCGCCGTCGTCGCCCAGGGACCTTCGAGGCCCTGTGGTCGGCGGTCGAAATTGACGGCGCGCAGGCCGATATTACGGAAGGCTGCGGCCGCGGCGAGTCCGGCCATGCCCGCGCCGATGATCGCGACATCGAGCACCGGCTCGCCGCCGACTTTTGTCTCCGGCACCCAGGGCGCGGCCGGCAGGGTCAGCAAGTCCAGCTCGCGGGCGACGCGGCGGTTCAGCGCCTCCAGCCCTTCCGGCGCCCCGGCCTGTTTCGTCGTCACAGCCGCGTCTCCTGTTTGGTCAGCGAGGCGAGTAGCGCGTGGTGCTCTTCGGGCGGGATCAGGGTGAAATCGGCGAGCCGCTTCTGCGCGCTCGTCTTGAGCGCCGCGATCAGGTCGCGGGCTCTGTCGGAGACGGTGACGCCGCGCGCGGTCACGACGCCGAAGCAATAGGGGATCGAGGTTGCCAGCGGCAGGAAGCGGATGCCGGGCGTCGGGTTGCCGGTCAGCGTCAGCGGCTCGACGATGGCGATGCCAGCTCCGGCCCGGATGAAGGACAATACATTCATCGTCGAGGTCGTGCGGACCCTGACCCGGACCTCGACGCCGGCTTCGTTGAGTGCCGCGCGGATGCGCGCCGGGACGCCCCGGCGCAGGGACATGCCGACGAGGTCCCGCCCGGAGAGGGCGTTGAGATCGATCGGCCCTTCGTTCTGGGCGAGCGGATCGGTCTCGGGCACGGCGAGCACGCAAGGCGCGGTTCCCAGCCATTCGAGCGCGAGATCGCGATGCAGCAAGGGCGCGCTGGTCGCGCCGAGCTGCGCGTTGCCGGAGATCACCGCGTTCTGCACGCGATCGGGATTCTCGACCTCGATCGCGAGTCTTGGCGCGTCCGCTCCGTTCCAGGCATCGGTGAGCAGGCCGAAGGCGAGCGAGGACACCGCCGATATCCGGATCGGCGGCTCGGCCTCGCCGATCACCTCGCGGGCGCGCTCCCACAGATTCACGAAGCCGGCCAGCGCCCGCTCGACATCGTCGCGTAGCACCATGCCCTTCTGCGTCAGCACGAGACGCTGGCCGACGCGCTCGAACAGCGGCTGGCCGAGATCGCGCTCCAGCTCCTGGATCATGCGGCTGACCGAAGGCTGGGACACGCCCAGATGCTTCGCCGCCGCGGTGACGCTGCCGAGCGAGGCGACCTGCAGATAGGCTTCGAGGATCTTGAGACGGCTCATCTCACCCGTCTTTGCGGACGGGGTCGCCGAGGATGTGCATCAGCCGGTTGGCCCAGCCGAACAGGGCCGTGGACAGGATGAGATCGACGATCTCGGCCTCGTCCAGCCCGGCCTCGCGCAGGCGGGCGGTGTCGGCCTCGGTGACGGCGGGCGGCGATTGCGAGAGCTTGACGGAATAGTCGAAGATCGCCTGGTCGCGCGCGCCGAGCCTGGCCTTCTCGCCATTGGCGAACAATTCGTCGGTGACGGCCGTGTCCTTGCTGAGCTGCGCATGGCGGGCGGCATGCACGGCGGCGCAATAGATGCAGCGATTGACCACCGAGGCGCCGATCGCGCCGAGCTCGCGCTCGGCCCGGCTCAAGCCGCCTGGATCGTACATGATCCCGTTGAACAGCGGCGAACGCACGTTGAGCGTTTCCGGATCATGCGCCAGCACCAGCACATAGTCCGAGACCTTGGTGTTGGACGGCGTGACCTTCAGCGCGTCGAGCTGCTCGGGGCTCGCCTTGGCGAGATCGACCGGGGTTACCCGCGGCTGCCAATCCGGCACGTTGCGGGTGAAGCGATGCACGACCCGGCTCATGCGGATGCTCCCTTGAGAACGGCGAGCCCGGCAAGGACGCGGCACTGGTAGCTCATGAAGGCGTTGAGTTCGCAGAGCCGCACGATATCGGCATCAGTCACGCCGGCTGCCTTGAGCCCCTCGATCTCCTCGGCCTGCACGGCCCGTGGCTGGGTCGCGACCCGGTCCATGAAGGTGATGACGCTGCGCTCGCGGTCATCGCGGCCGGGTTCGGTCGGGTCGGCGAGGATGCGCAGCGCCGGCTCGGTCACGCCGGCGAGGTAATGCGCGGCCAGCTCCGGCAACGCGTTCTGAAGCGCGATCCGGGCCGAGATCGCGCGGCGCCAGGGCGAGGGGAAGCCGCCGGCATCGCGTGGATCGATCACCGCGCTTTCGGCCTGCCGGCTCATCTCGAAGATGTTGCTGCGCGACTGTGCGGCGGCCGATGTGGCGCCGAGCCAGGGAGACGCCTCAGGGTTGGCGGGTTGGGCCATGGCAATCCCTTTCATGCATCAACTTCGCTGCTTGATGCTTCAGATGAATGAAGCAACGAATTTGCGCTGCGTCAAGGAGCTTTGCCGGCAGCGTGGTAGGCCGCGCTCCGCGGGCGCTTCGTTGGGTTCGCGGACTCATTGGAGGGCCTGCGCGAGCAGGAGAATGCCGGCGGCGGCCATGACCATGCCGGTCGCTTCGGCAATCCGCGCTTTCGCCGGCAGCAGGCGCTCCGCCGTGACGGCAATCGTCACGCCGATCATCAACGGCAGATCCATGACACCGCCCACGATCAGGACAGCCATGGGCCCGACACAGGAGGCGCAGCAGCGCAGGCCGAGCATGAGGCCGGCCCGCAGCGGAACGGGCCGGTCACGTAAACCGCGAGGGAAGGCAGCTCGACAGCTTGTGAGGAGCCGCACTTTCCATGGGGAGAATTGCAAGAGCCCGGCGATCAGGACGAGGAACCCGCCTGCGATCGGGCCGAGGTGCCCAAGCGCGGGCCAGAGCATGGCTGCCTGCGCCAGAGCCGCGCCGGTGAGGAAAACGAGAAGGCCGAAGCCGGTCCAGACTGCGAAGTAGCAGGTGCCGACCAAGGCTGCGAATCCGCCGGGCTGCATCGCTCCGATCTCGAACGCCGCCAGCCGATGGCGCCAGAGCACCGGCGTCAGCGACGGCAGCATCATCGCGACCGTCATCACCAGCCACATGCCGAGGAAGCAGGCGGCGGTCTCGAACCAGGACTGGCCGCAGAGCGGCAGCCAGATGCCCGAGAGCAGCCAGCCGCCTGCCATCGGCACGGCGCCCATCGTCTCCATCGCCGCGCCGGACAGGATCGTGATGGTCGTTGCAGCGAAGAAGAGCAGGCCGGCCGTTCCGAAGAAGACGAGCTTGGCCCCACGCCCGGTCTCTCGACCTGATGCGGGGCTCTTCTCCGTAGCGATGTGAGCTGCACTCACGACACAGCTTGGCGGGCGGTGTAGCGGTCGCGATGGAGCCACCACGGGCCCTGCGCCTCGTTGCGGCCCTTTGGCGCCCGGTCGAGCCAGGCATACATGCCCCAGACGCCGTCCACCCCGCGCGAATAGCTGGAATAGGTGTGGTAGATCGCGCCATTCTCGCGGATGAAGGCGCTCATGCCCGGCCGGTCGCGGTGATAGGTCGGCACGTCCACGCCGGACATCGCGGCGAGCGAGCGCTCGATCTCGTTGCCGGAGGTCCGCCACTCGAATTTCGGCTTGTGGCGGAAATTGTAGTCGATGCCCTGCGTCCGCTCCTGCATCTCGGTGAAGGAGACGTTGTAGTCGAAATTGAAATCGGTCTGGCCGGCCGAGGCCCAGGGAAAGCTCCAGCCCATCCGCTCGCGGAAGGCGAGGAGCTTGTCGAGCGGCGCCCGCGAGATCGCCCAGAGCATCACGTCGTGATTGGCGAGATGGGTGGTCGAGCCGTTGAACCCGTCGGCGATCGCCGAACAGGACGGGCAGCCGGCCGTGTAGTCCGGCCCGAACATGAAATGGTAGACGAGGAGCTGCGAGCGCCCCTGGAAGAGGTCGGTGAGTGAGGCGTCGCCCTGCTCGGTCTGGAAAAGATAGTCCTTCTCGACCTTGACCCAGGGCAGGGCCTGCCGCCTTTCGGCCAGCGCATCGCCCTGCCGCGTATACGCCTTCTCGGCCTCCAGCAGTTCGAGCCGGGCGGCGAGCCATTCCTCGCGTGTTCCAATCGCATGACTGGTCATGGTGTTTCACTCCTGTCGTCGGATGTCCGCGCCGCTTCGACACTCGATGCGGCGTCGCGATCGGTGGTAAGGCGGAGGCGGCAGACGGTGGGAGTGACAAGTTTGGCGGGATTCCGATGGACTCGCTGATCACGGCCGCGGCGCAGGCCTTGGCGAAAGGCGACCCGCTGGGGGCGCTGAACCGGGTCGCCTTGCGCGACGATGCGCCCGCTTTGGCGCTGCGCGGCATCGCCATGGCGCAGCTCGGCGATTTCGCTCGCGCCAAGATTTTGCTGCGCCGGGCTGGCCGCGCCTTCGGGGTGAGGGAAGCCGTCGCGCAGGCGCGCTGCACCGTCGCCGAGGCGGAGGTCGCCCTGGCGGCGCGTGACCTCGGCTGGGCGCCGGGCAGGCTCGATGAGGCTGCCTCCGTGCTTGAGGCGCATGACGACCGCGCCAACGCCGCCCATGCGCGCCTGCTCGACATTCGCCGGCTGCTGCTGATCGGCCGGCTCGACCATGCGGGTGAGCGGCTCGCCGGCATCGACCTGGCGCGCCTGCCTGCCGCGCTGCGAGCCATCCACGGGTTGGCGAGGGCCGGGATCGCCTTGCGCCGGATGGAAGCCCGCGCTGCGAAATCTGCGCTGTCAGGAGCGAGTGATGCCGCCCGCCGAGCCGGCATCCCTGCGCTGATCGCCGAGGTCGAAGCCGCACGCCGCCTGCTCGACGAGCCCGCTGCGCGTTTGATCGCTGACGGCGCCGAGCGTCCGCTATTGCTCGACGAGATCGAGGACCTGCAGAGCTCGGGGGGATTGATCGTCGATGCCTGCCGCCATGCCGTTCGCGACCGGGCCAGCGCCGTTTCGCTGGCGACGCGCCCCGTGCTTTTCGCTTTGTTGCGGGCACTGACCGAGGCTTGGCCGCAAGATGCGCCGCGCGAGGCGCTGATCGCACGAGCCTTCGGCTCGCGCTTCACCGATGAAACGTATCGGGCGCGATTGCGCGTCGAGATCGGTCGTCTGCGCGCTGCCTTGCGGCCGCTGGCGCGGATCAGCGCGACCGAGCGCGGCTTCGCCATCGCGCCACGTCGCGCGACGGGAATCGTCGTGCTGGCGCGCCCTGTCGAGGAGAAGCATGCCACGGTGCTCGCCCTCATGGCCGATGGCGAGACATGGTCGAGTTCCGCGCTGGCGCTGGCACTTGGCGCGAGTCAGCGTAGCGTCCAGCGCGCGCTGGAGGCGCTTGCCGAGTCCGGTAAGATCCAGTCCTTCGGGCAGGCGCGGGCGCGCCGCTGGGTGATGCCGCCGATGCCGGGTTTCGCGACGAGTTTGTTACTCCCGGTCCCCTGGCCGGATGGCTAGGGTCCGGCATCGCATCAGACGCAGGAGCCAAGCCATGACGATCCCCACTGCCGAGATTGCCCGTACCTACGGCCCGTTCCCGGGCGTCGAGAAGGTCCATGGCGTCAGCTTCGACGGCGCCAATGTCTGGTTCGCCTCCGGCGACCGCTTGAATGCGCTCGACACCGCCAGCGGCGAGGTCACCCGCACCATCAACGTGGCCGCCCATGCCGGTACGGCCTTCGACGGCACGCATCTCTTTCAGATCGCGGAGGACCGCATCCAGAAGATCGATCCGCGGACCGGCTCGGTGCTGGGCACAATTCCCGCGCCGGGCAAGGGCGGCGATTCCGGCCTCGCCTGGGCCGAGGGCTCGCTCTGGGTCGGCCATTACCGCGAGCGCAAGATCCACCAGATCGACCCGGCCACGGGCAAGGTGCTGCGCAGCATCGAGACCAACCGTTTCGTTACCGGCGTGACCTGGGTCGAGGGCGAGCTGTGGCACGGCACTTGGGAGGACGACGAGTGCGAATTGCGGCGGATCGATCCCGTATCCGGCAAGGTCCTCGATGCGCTCGCGATGCCGCCGGGTGCAGGTCTCTCCGGCATGGAGTCGGATGGCGCCGACCTGTTCTATTGCGGCGATGGCGGCAAGAGCACGCTGCGGGCCGTGCGCCGGCCGAAGCGCGCCTGAATCTTGAATCATGAGCCTGTTCGACAGCCGGTGAGGCGAGTTCGGGCTCATCTCTACGCCGGCCGGCGGAGTGTTTGGCTCCATAGATCGGGGAATTTTCGGAAGGCTCTTCCCCGAGAGCGTGCCGCAGGAGAGCTTTCGTCTCTCGTCGGCAGAAGTTCAGCCGGCGGGCAGCCTGTGCCTGACGATTCCGGCGTGGAATCGCGCGCCGTGGATCAGCCCGCGATCGTCGAAATCATAGGACGCATTGTGCAGCGGGGCTGAGCCGTCGCCATTGCCGACATAGGCGAAGCAGCCGGGCACATGGTCGAGGAAGCGGGCGAAATCCTCCGAGCCTGTCATCGGCTCCGCGGCGACCGCGACATTGTCCTCGCCCAGTACGGTTCGCGCGGCGGCGAGCGCTTCCTGCGAGAGCGCGGCATCGTTCACCAGTGGCACGAATTCGCGCGTATAGGTCAGTTCGTGGCTGAGGTTGTAGCTCTCGGCCGTACCGCGCGCGATGATGCCCATCTGGCGCTCGATTGCGGCGCTGACCTCGGGGCGGAAGCTGCGGGCATCGCCGAGAATGCGCGCCGTCCCCGGCAGCACGTTGCGGGTGCCGTCCGTCAGCAGTTCGGTGACGGAGACGACGGCGATATCGGCCGGGCTCAGGCGGCGCGAGACGATGGTCTGAAGCTGCATCACGAGCGCGCATGCGGCGACGAGGACCTCGCTTCCAGCATGGGGTTTCGCGGCATGGCCGCCGACACCCTTCAGCACGATCTCGAAATTATCCTCGGCCGACATGAAGGAGCCGGCGCGCGTCTGGAACTGCCCGATGCCGAGGCCCGGCATGTTGTGCAGGCCGTAGATCTCGTCGAAGGGGAAGCGTTCCATCAAACCGTCGTCGAGCATGGCGAGCGCGCCGCGACCCCATTCCTCCGCCGGCTGGAACAGGAAGCGCACGGTGCCGTCGAAGTCGCCTTCCTCCGCCAGCAGCTTGGCCGCGCCGAGCAGCATGCTGGTATGGCCGTCATGGCCGCAGGCATGCATCACGCCGGGCGTCTGCGAGCGATAGGGCAGCTCGCCTTGCTCGGCGATGCGCAGGGCGTCCATGTCGGCGCGCAAGGCGATGGCGCGGTTGCCGCTGCCGCGCTTCAGCGTCCCGACCACGCCGGTGCCGCCGACGCCCTCGACGACCTCGTCGAGGCCGAATTCACGCAGCTTTGCGGCGACGAAGGCCGCCGTCCGCTTCTCCTCGAAGCCGAATTCGGGATGGGCATGCAGGTGACGGCGCCATGCGGTCATCTGCGACTGGAGATCGTCGAGATCGAGCTTGGACATCGATACGGCCTCGTTCCGCGGAGTTGAGAACGGATAATCCAGACGCGTCGAAAGAAGCGCTGCAATCCTGCCCGCGGGGTGCAAGTTTGTTTCGCGAGCCTCAAGTTATTCGCGGCGCGTGCCCGGTCGCGCGCCGTCCGGCCGGGCAGGGCGGTCGCCGGCTGCAGCCTCGACCAGCCAGCGGCACACCTCTTCGACCGGCTCCGGATGCCTCGGCTTGCGCGGGAAGACGATATGGAAGCCTGCGTCGACCGGTAGCTCCGCCGGGAGGACACGGACCAAGCGGCCTGATGCGATGTCGTCGGCCACAAGGAAAAGGCTGGCCAGCGCGAGGCCCTGCCCGGCAATTGCCGCCTCGACCGCGAGCGAGGTCTGGTTGAAGCGTACATTCTGCGCCGAGGCCGGCGCACCGGCCGGGAATGCCTTGCCGAGGAAGGCCGGCCAGAAGTCGTGGGCATCGTGCAGTAACGGATAGCGCGCCCAGTTCCGGGGCTCGCCGGGATCGCCAAGCTTCTCGATGAGCAGGGGGCTGCCGATGGCGATGATGGTCTGCTCGTGCAGCAACTCCGCATTCAGCCCCGCCCCGAATGGCGGCTGACCGAGTCGGACCGCCAGATCGACATCATCCGTCTCGAAATTAGAGAGGCGATCGGTCGCGACGATCCGCAGGTCGATGGTCGGGTGGGCGGCCGTGAAGTCGGGAAGGCGCGGGATGAGCCAGCGCGAGGCCAGGCTCGGCGTCACGCTGATCGTGAGGCGCTGCGGCTCGGCGCGAAGCTCCCGCGTCGCTTCCGCGATCAGTTCGAAGGCGCGCCGGACCCTGGTCGCATATTGCTGGCCGGCCTCCGTCGGCTCCAGACCCTGGGGGCGGCGCAGGAAGAGCTTCAGCCCAAGCTCGGCCTCGAGGGCGCGGATCAACTGCGCGACGGCGCCTTGCGTCACCCCGATCTCCTCGGCGGCGAGCCTGAAGTTGAGATGGCGGGACACGACCTCGAAAACGCGGAGGCCGTTCAACGGCGGCAAGCGGCGAGAGAAAGAGGCCATGCGATAGTTTTTCTACTGGCTATGCTGTGTGGAACTGGTTCGCTGCGTGGCGCCTTCAATGCTAGAAGGCAAGTGAATGATCTTTGTGTAGCGGCGTTGACCGCTGCGGTATCAAGCTGGAGGATAATAGCATGTCGGTAGAAAAAGTGGCCCTGGTCACCGCGGGCGGAAGCGGCATGGGCGCCGCGGCGGCGAAGCGTCTCGCGCAGGACGGCTTCGCCGTCGCCATCCTCTCCTCCTCCGGCAAGGGCGAGGCGCTGGCCGCCGAGCTCGGAGGCATCGGCATCACCGGCTCCAACCAGTCGAACGACGACCTGAAGCGCCTCGTCGATCTCGCCATGGAGCGCTGGGGCCGTGTCGACGTGCTCGTCAACAGCGCCGGCCACGGGCCGCGCGCCCCGATCCTCGACATCACCGACGAGGACTGGCATCGCGGCATGGACGTCTATCTGCTGAATGCCATCCGCCCGACGCGCCTGGTGACGCCGATCATGCAGAAGCAGAAGGCCGGCGCGATCATCAACATCTCGACGGCCTGGGCCTTCGAGCCGAGTTCGATGTTCCCGACCTCGGCTGTGTTCCGGGCCGGGCTCGCCTCCTTCACCAAGATCTTCGCCGACACCTATGCGGCCGATAATATCCGCATGAACAACGTGCTGCCGGGCTGGATCGACAGCCTGCCGGCGACCGAGGAACGGCGGCAGGGCGTGCCGATGCAGCGCTACGGCACCAGCGACGAGATCGCCGGCACCATCGCCTTCCTTGCCTCGAAGGACGCGGCCTATATCACCGGCCAGAACCTGCGTGTCGACGGCGGCATCACCCGCTCGATCTGAGGCTATGCCGGGCGCCACTCAGGCGCTCGGCTTCCCGCCCTCGGTCGCCGGCACGGCCGGATGGAGCGCGGGCTTGCGGATCAATGGCAGGCCGATCGCGACGAGCGCCAGCAACCAGAGCACGATGCTGGTCGGCGTCGAGAACAGGATCTCGTAGCCGCCATCCGAGAGCGACAGCGCCCGGCGGAAATTGTCCTCCAGCAGCCGCGCCAGCACGAAGGCCAGCATCAACGGGATCAGCGGGATGCCGACCTTGCGCAAGCCATAGGCGAGGATGCCGATACCGGTGGTGATGATCAGCTCGAAGGCCGAGTTCGAGACGGCGTAGACCCCGGCATAGGACAGCGCGAGGATGCCGGGATAGAGAATCCAGGCCGGCACCAGCAGCAGCCGCGCGAACAGCCCGACCAGCGGCAGGTTCAGCACCAGCAGCATCAGGTTGCCGATATACATCGAGGCGATCAGGCCCCAGGCGACCTCGGGGCGCTGCGTGAACAGCAGCGGGCCGGGCGTGATCGAATACATCAGGAAGGCGCCGAGCATCACGGCGGTGGTACCGGAGCCGGGAATGCCGAGCGCCAGCATCGGCACCATCGAGCCGGTCTGCGCGGCATTGTCGGCGGTTTCCGGGGCGGCAAGGCCGCGCATGTCGCCTTTGCCGAAGGTGCCCTTGTCCGAGATGCGCTTCTCGGCGGTATAGGCCATGGCCGACGCGACGGAGGCGCCGGTGCCCGGCAGCACGCCGAGGAAGAAGCCGAGCCCGGTCGCGCGCAGCATCGCCGGGATGCAGTAGATGATTTCACGGAAGCTCAGCCGGGCGCCGTTGCCGGTGCGGGAGACCGCGCCGCTGATCATGCCTTCCGCCAGGAAGAGGATCTCGGCGACGGCGAAAAGGCCGATGGTCAGGCTGGTGAAGTCGATGCCGCCCAGCAGCTCCAGCGAGCCGAAGGTGAAGCGCTCGACGCCGGTGCCGCCGTCGATGCCGACCATGGCGAAGAGCAGGCCGAGCGCGACCGCGATCCAGGTCTTCACCGCCTTGCCCTCGCTCATCGTGCCGAGCAGGGCGAAGGACAGCACCATCAGCGCGACATAATCGGCCGGGCCGAAGGATAGCGCGAGCCTTGTCAGCGGCACGGCGAGGAAGGTCATCAGGATGACGGCGCTGGTGCCGCCGACGAAGCTGCCGATGCCGCTGATCGCCAGCGCTGCGGCGCCGCGCCCGGATTTGGCCAGCGGATAGCCGTCGAGCGTCGTCATCACCAGCCCGGGGTCGCCGGGGATGTTGAGCAGGATCGAGGAGATGCGGCCGCCATAGCCGCTGCCGTAATAGAGCCCGGCGAGCAGGATCAGCGCCGTTTCCGGCGGCAGCTTCAGGGCGAAGCAGAGCGGCAGCAGTAGGGCGACCGCATTGATCGGCCCGATGCCGGGCAGCGCGCCGATCGCGGTCCCCAGCGCTACGCCCGCGAAGGCCACAGTGAGATTGAGCGGCGTAAGCGCGACCTGGAAACCGGCGAGGAGGGCGGCGAATGCGTCCATCTCAAATCCCCAGAGGCCCGCGCGGCAGCGGCAGGTCGAGCACCTTGTCGAGCAGCACGAAGAAGACGATCGCCGTGGCGACCGCTGAGGCCGCGGCCGGCAGCGGCCGCGCATGGAAGGCCAGCGCCGCCACGAAGCAGAGCAGGCTCGTGGCGGCGATGAAGCCGATCGGCAGCAGGAGCAGCGGATAAATCAGGCTGGCTACGAGCACGGCGAGCGCCCGCGGCCATGTCCCGAACTCCATCGTCACCGGCCCCGGGCGCAGCATCAAGATGCACCCGCCCAGGATCAGCACGCCGCCGATGATCGTCGGGAATAAGCGCGGCCCGACCGGGTCGGCCGCGAACGGCACGTGCAGGGTTTGCGCGTGCCAGATCGCGCCCGCGCCGATGAGCGCACAGATCAACCCGACCAGGCGATCGATCATGATCCTCTCCCGTCCTGCTGTCGTCGCGAAGGGCTTTTGCCCTTACTTTGCGAGGCCGACCTCGGCCGCCAGCGCCCGGAAATCGGCGGTCCGCTTCTTGGCGAAAGCGTCGAACTCCGCGCCGACCATGCTGAACTCGAACAGCCCCTGCTCGCCGCGCGCCTTCTGCCAGCGCGGATCGGCGTTGAGCTTGGTCAGCACGCCCGTCCAGTAGGTATAGGACGCTTCGGGCGCCTTCGGCGGGGCGTAGAAGCCGCGCACGATCGGCCATTGCACGTCGTAGCCCTGTTCCTTGGCGGTCGGCACCTGCGCGAAGGCGCCGGGCAGGCGCTTGTCCGAGAAGGTCGCGAGCAGGCGGATTTCGCCCGCTTCGAGCTGGCCGCGCACCTCGGAGGCATCGCCGGGGAAGAGGTCGATATGCCCGCCGATCAGGGCGCCGATCGCCTCGCCGCCGCCCTCATAGGCGAGATAGCGCATCTTGCGCGGATCGACGCCGGCCGCCTTCAGGACGAGCGCCGGCTTCATCCAGTCCTGGCTGCCGACGGTGCCGCCGGCGCCGACCTTGACCGAGGTCGGGTCCTTCTTCAGGGCCTCGACGACCTCGGCGAGGGTCTTGAAGCGGCTGTCCTTACGCACGGCGAGCACGCCGTAATCGGCGCCGATCGCGCCGAGCCAGCGCACGTCGGATTCGCTGAAACGGCCGAACTTGCCCTGGGCGAGATTGACCCAGGAGCCGGTCGAGACCGCGACGATGATATTGGCATCGGCGGCGCGCTGCGCCTGGATGTTGTTATAGGCGATGGCGCCGATGCCGCCCGGCATGTTGGTGGTGCGGATCGACGGGCCGACCAGCCCGGTCTCGTTCAGCATGCGGCTGGTGAGCCGGCAGGTCAGGTCGAAGCCGCCGCCGGGCGCGGCAGGCGCGATGCATTCCGGGTTCTGCGGCTGGAAGTCCTGCGCGTGGGCGGTTGCCGAGAGCAGCAGCGCGCAGCAGGTGGCGATCGTTGTCCTCATGGCGTTCCTCCGAAAGTCTTGTTGCTCCCGCCTGTCGGTGGCGGGGTTCCGTCGCCAGTCCGGGCTCATGGTTGGCCTGGTTCGATTGTCGACAATTTTTAGATTAACGAGCCGGGGGCGCTTGTCAAACGGGCCTGTCAATGTAATTTGTGTCGACAATAAACGCTGGCCAGGCTGAAAAGGCGAGCGATCGATGCGAGGAACGGCCCAAAATGGCGACATTCAACAACAATGAGCGTCCGGCTCCGGACGGCGTGCTGGTCGATATCGCCGATTACGTGCTGAACTATCGCGTCGACAGCGCGCTCGCCTACGAGACCGCCCGCAACTGCCTGATCGACACGATGGGCTGCGGCATGGAGGCGCTCGAATACCCCGCTTGCACCAAGCTGCTCGGTCCCGTCGTTCCCGGCACCACCGTGCCGAACGGTGCCCGCGTGCCGGGCACGCCCTATCAGCTCGATCCGATCCAGGCGGCGTTCAATTTCGGCACGATGATCCGCTGGCTCGATTTCAACGATTGCTGGCTCGCGGCCGAATGGGGCCACCCGTCCGACAATCTCGGCGGCATCCTCGCCGTCGCCGACTGGCTGTCGCGTACCGCGGTCGCGGCCGGCAAGGCGCCACTGACCATGCGCGACGTGCTCACCGCGATGATCAAGGCGCACGAGATCCAGGGCTGCCTGGCGCTGGAGAACGCCTTCAACAAGGTCGGCATCGACCATGTCATCCTGGTCAAGGTCGCCTCGACCGCGGTGGTCGCCGGCATGCTCGGGCTCGACCGCGACGAGATCGTCAACGCGCTCTCGCTTGCCTTCGTCGACGGTCAGGCGCTGCGCACCTATCGCCACGCCCCCAATGCCGGCTCGCGCAAGAGCTGGGCGGCGGGCGACGCCACCAGCCGCGCCGTCAGGCTCGCCCTGATCGCCCGCACCGGCGAGATGGGCTATCCGT
Organism: Allobosea sp. GW821-FHT09G06; assembly: GCF_059416005.1. NCBI lineage: Bacteria > Pseudomonadati > Pseudomonadota > Alphaproteobacteria > Hyphomicrobiales > Alloboseaceae > Allobosea > Allobosea sp. GW821-FHT09G06. Next base: position 28,120 of record NZ_JBWKOI010000002.1, read on the forward strand.
CAGCGCTCACCGCGAAGACCTGGGGCTTCTACGACGCCTCGTTCCGCGGCCAGAGCTTCAAGTTCCAGCGCCCCTACGGCTCCTATGTGATGGAGCACGTGCTGTTCAAGATTTCCTACCCGGCCGAGTTCCACTCGCAGACCGCGGTCGAGGCGGCGATGACGCTGCACGGGCAGCTCAAGGCGATGGGCCGCAGCAGCGACGACATTGCCTCGATCAAGATCCGCACGCACGAGGCTTGCATCCGCATCATCGACAAGCGGGGGCCGCTGCATAACCCGGCCGATCGCGACCACACGATCCAGTACATGGTCGCCGTGCCCTTCATCTTCGGGCGCCTCACCGCCGCCGATTACGAGGACGATGTCGCCGCCGATCCGCGCATCGACGTGCTGCGCGACAAGATCGAATGCGTCGAGGATCCGGCCTTCACCAGGGATTACCATGACCCCGAGAAGCGCTCGATCGCCAATGGCATGACGGTGACTCTGAAGGATGGCACGGTGCTGCCCGAGCTCGTCGTCGAATACCCGATCGGTCACAAGCGTCGCCGCGCCGACGGCATTCCGCTGCTGGAAGCCAAGTTCCGCACCAACCTCGCCCGCCGCTTCGTCGAGAAGCGCCAGCGCCAGATCCTCGACGTTTCCTTGGATCAGGCCAGGCTCGAAGCGATGCCCGTCAACGACTACGTCGATCTCTACTGCAACTGAGCGCCCATGCCCTATCTCGTCGCCTCCGATCTTCCCTCCGAGCCGGCCGGCCAGCGCTTCCGGGCGCTGGTCGAGCGCGGCGGCATCGCCCGCCTGCCCGGCGCCCATAACGGCATGGCCGGCATTCAGGCCAGGATGGCCGGCTTCGAGGGCCTGTATCTCTCGGGTGCGGCGATGACCGCCTCGATGGGAATTCCCGATCTCGGGATGATCACTGTCGACGAGGTCGCTTTCTTCATCCGCCAGATCGCGCGGGCCTCGGGCCTGCCGCTCCTGGTCGATGGCGATACCGGCTATGGCGAGGCGCTCAATGTCATGCACATGGTCCGCGTCTTCGAGGAGGCCGGCGCCGGCGCCGTCCATATCGAGGATCAGCTGCTGCCGAAGAAATGCGGCCATCTCAACGACAAGAAGCTCGCCGACGCCCACGACATGGCGGCGAAGGTCGCGGCTGCCGCCAGGGCCCGCCGCCACCTCTACGTCATCGCCCGCACCGATGCCGCCGCGAGCGAGGGCATCGACGGCGCGGTCGAGCGCGCCAAACTTTACCTTGAGGCCGGCGCTGATGCGATCTTCCCGGAAGCGCTGACCACGGCCGAGATGTTCCGCGAGTTTGCCCGCCGCATGCCCGGCGTGCCGCTGCTCGCCAACATGACCGAGTTCGGCCGGACGCCCTTCTTCACAGCCTCCGAATTCGAGGCGATGGGCTATCGCATGGTGATCTGGCCGGTCTCCTCGCTGCGCGTCGCCAACAAGGCTCAGGAGAAGCTCTACGCGGCGCTCGCCCGCGACGGCGGCACCCATGCGATGGTCGACCAGATGCAGACGCGGGTCGAGCTCTACAAGACCATCGGGCTCGCCGATTACGAGGCGCTCGACGCCTCGATCGTCGCGACCATCGCGCCGGAAGGCATGCCGCAGCGCGAGCGCAGCGCATGAGAACATCAGGGCGCCGGAACGACCCGGCGCCCGAACCGCAAATGACGCGGCAAGAAACGACCAGCTCAAAAAGGGCGGCGTAGCGACAACGGGAGGAGATGAAAGATGCTGAAGCGTTTGACGATGGCCGGCGTCCTGGCCCTGGGGCTCGGCACCGGCGCGGCCTTGGCGGAGCCTGCCAAGGTGATGATCCCCGCCAATCCCGGTGGCGGCTGGGACGGAGCCGGGCGCCACACCATGGCGGCCTTCGCCCAGTCCAAGGTCTTCACGGACGGGGCTTCCTTCACCAACAAGGGTGGTGCGGCAGGTACGATCGGCCTCGCCGAATTCGTCCGCACCGCCAAGGGCGACGACAACGCCCTGCTGGTTACCGGCGTCATCATGGTCGGCGGCGTCATCACCAACCAGACGCCGGTCTCGCTCAAGGACACGACGCCGCTCTTGCGCCTGACCAACGAATACAACGCCATCGCCGTGCCCGCGAACTCGCCGATCAAGACCCCGGCGGACTTCATCGCCGCGCTCAAGGCTGATCCCGGCGCGCTCTCGGTCGGTGGCGGCTCGGCCGGCGGTGCCGACCATGTCATGCTGGCGCTGCTCGCCAAGCATGCCGGTGCGCCCGTCGCGAAGATCAACTTCGTCGCCTTCTCCGGCGGCGAGATTCTGGCTGCGCTCGGCGGCGGCAAGATCAAGGCGGCGATCTCCGGCGCCTCGGAATTCCGCGCCTTCGCCGAATCCGGCCGCATTCGCATCATCGCGACCTCCGGCCCGACGCGGGTCGAAGGCCTCAACGCCCCGACGCTGAAGGAAGCCGGCATCCCCGTCGAAATCGGCAACTGGCGCGGCTTCGTCGGCGCGCCCGGCATGAGCGACGCGGCCAAGAAGACCTGGCTCGACCGCTTCGCCAAGCTCCACGCCACCAAGGAGTGGAAGGAGACGCTGAAGACGCAAGGGTGGGAGGACGCCTATCTGCCGGGCGACGCCTTCAACGCCTTCCTCAAGAGCGAGGAAGCGAACTGGACGAGCGCGCTCAAGGAAGTCGGCATCCTGAAATAGAGCATCGGCCCGAAAAGTGGTCCGCGGTTTTCGGGCAAAGCCGATGCAAGATCAAAGAGCTGGAGGATCGAACTGAATAAGGTATTCAGTTCGATCCTCCAGCCTCCGTCGAAGCCGGGCGGCGCACCTGAGCGCCGCCCGCCATCCATCGCGAAGGGCGGGGCAAGGCAGATGTCGTCGACGAAGACCAATTCCGCAGCGCTCGGCGCCGGGCGACCCTGGTGGCTCGGGCTCGCCATCCTGATCATGGGCGCGCTCTGGCTCAACGGCGCGCGCAGCATCGCCTCGACCACCAACTATGTCGGCGTCGGGCCGGCGGCGATCGTGCTCGCCGTCGGGCTCGGCCTCGTCCTGCTCGGCTTCCTGCTGATCGTGCAGGCGCTGAAGGGGCAGTTGGCGCCGGCCAGCGAGGATGAGGAGGAGGCGCCGTTCTCGCGCCCCGCCTTCCTGATGGCTCTGGCCGGCGTCGGCGTGCCCTTGCTGACGATCCGCTGGCTCGGTTTTCCGTTCAGCGCGATGCTGGCCTTCACGCTGGTGACCCATGCCTTCGGCTCACGCCGGACATTGCTTGATCTCGGGATCGGTGCGCTGATCGCCAGCCTCGCCTGGTTCGGCTTCTCCCGCCTCGGCATCAGCCTTGGTCCCTTCTTCCCGCTGCTGGGCTGAAGCATGGACATCCTGAACCAATTGCTCGGCGGGTTCGCGGTTGCATTGCAGCCGATGAACCTGTTCTGGGCCTTCATCGGCTGCGGCCTCGGCACGGCGGTTGGCGTCTTGCCCGGCATCGGCCCGGCGCTGACCATCGCGCTGCTCCTGCCCGTCACCGCGCAGGTCAATCCGGCCTCGGCCTTCATCATGTTCGCCGGCATCCTCTATGGCGCGCTCTATGGCGGCTCGACCACCTCGATCCTGCTGAACACGCCGGGTGAGAGCGGCTCGGTGATGACGGCGCTCGAAGGCAATCGCATGGCTCGCCGCGGCCGTGGCGCCGCGGCGCTGGCGACGGCCGCGATCGGTTCCTTCGTCGCCGGCACGATCGGCACGCTGGCGCTGACCTTCCTCGCGCCCGCTATCGCTGAGCTCGCCTTCGTCTTCGGCCCCGAGGATTACTTCGCGCTGATGATGCTGTCCTTCACCTCGGTCGCCGTGGTGATGGGGCGCTCGATGGTGCGCGGCTTCGCCGCCCTGTTCTTCGGGCTCGCGCTCGGGACGATCGGCATCGACACCCAGACTGGCCAGACCCGCATGGTCTTCGGCTCGCTCGAACTGCTCGACGGCATCTCCTTCACCGTCGTGCTGGTCTCGCTCTTCGCCATCGGGGAGACGCTCTATGTCGCGAGCCGGCACAGCGCCGCGCCCGCAGCCATCAACCCGCTCTCCGGCGGCAGCTGGATGACGAGGCAGGACTGGAAACGCTCCTGGAAGCCCTGGCTGCGCGGCAGCGTCATCGGCTTCCCGATCGGTGCTCTGCCGGCCGGCGGGACGGAAATCCCGACCTTCCTCTCCTATGCGCTGGAGCGCCGCCTGACCAAGCATCCGGAGGAATTCGGGCAGGGCGCGATCGAGGGCGTCGCGGGACCGGAGGCCGCCAATAATGCAGCCGCTGCCGGCATCCTCGTGCCGCTCCTGACGCTCGGCCTGCCCTCGACAGCGACGGCGGCCGTGCTGCTCGCCGCTTTCCAGAACTACGGCCTCCAGCCCGGCCCGCTGCTCTTCGCGACCAATCCCGATCTGCTCTGGGGCCTGATCGCCTCGCTCTATATCGGCAACGTCATCCTGCTGATCCTCAACCTGCCGCTGGTCGGCATCTGGGTCCGGCTTTTGCTGATCCCCCGGCACTACATCTATGGCGGCATCGTCGTCTTCGCGATGGTCGGCGTCTGGGGGCTGTCGACCTCCTGGATGGACCTCGCGCTGATGTGCGGCCTTGGCCTCGTCGGCTATGTCGCGCGCGTCCACGACTTCCCGATTGCGCCGGCCCTGATCGGGCTGATCCTCGGTCCGCAGGCGGAAATCCAGCTCCGGCGCGCGCTCGCCGTCAGCCAGGGCGACTGGAGCGTGCTGGTCGGCACGCCGATCGCGGCGACGCTGCTCGGGATCGCGGCTCTGATCCTGATCGTGCCGCCGCTGCTCGCCTATCGCCGTCGTCGCGCCGAGGCGGAAGGGCAGTCGGCTACTGCTGCCAGCTGAGTCGGATCAGCGCTTCGCGCCGTTGCGACGTTTTCCCGGCTTGGCGCTCTCGCTTGCCGTAAGCGCAGCCTGAAGCGCCATGCGCGCGGCGCGGATATGGCGTCGCATCAGGATTTCGGCCAGTTCGCCGTCGCGATGGCTGATCGCCTCGGTGATCCGCATATGCTCGCGCCACGCCTCGCGGCCCCGCCCCGGGACGGTGGAATGCAGGCGCCGGCACAGGCGCAGGCGCGGATAGAACTGCTCGCAGAGCAGCTCGGCCAGGATCGGGTTGCCGCTGCCTTTGGCGATCCGGCGGTGGAAATCCGCCTCGGGTTCGTCCTGGAGATAGGCGCCCATCGGGTTGCGCTCGATCTCGTCGCGATGGCCGGTTACCAGCGCTTCCAGCGCCGCGATCTCGTCGTCGCTCATGCTTTCCGCCGCGAGGCGTGCGGCCATGCCCTCGGTCGCCTCGCGCACGTCGAGCAGCGCAAGGAACTCGGCCGCGCTCGGCTCGGCGACGCGGGCGCCCTGGTTCGCGACATAGGTGACAAGCCCGCGCTCCTGCAGGCGCCGGATCGCCTCGCGCACCGGCGCACGGCTGACGCCGAAATGGCGGGCGATCGCCGGCTCGCTCAACTTGGCGCCGGGCGCGATCTCCCCGGAGACGATGGCCGAGGTGAGATCGTCATAGAGTTTGACGGTGACGCCCACGCTCGCGGGGGGCAAAGTCTCGGCCAGCATCGAGCGGGTGCCTATCTGCTTCTGTTGTGCGGAGTATAGCGCAGCAGCCGCAATTGCCGAGCCTGTTCATCGCCTGGCCGCCGATATCGACAGGGCGGGTGACAGGCGCTACCTCGTCTGGGTGGCTAACGAGGGTGGGACCAGCGGAATGCGTGGGATAGCGGCAGGTCTGGCGGGCGCGCTCATCCTCTTCTTCGCTCGTTTCATCACTGCCGTGCGTGGCCGCTGGGCGGGTGTCGAGCCCACGGACGAGCAGCGCATCTATTTCGCCAACCATGCCAGCCACGGCGATTTCGTGTTGATCTGGACGGTGCTGCCGCGGCGCCTGCGCTTTTCGACCCGGCCCGTCGCCGGCAGCGATTACTGGCTGAAAAGCGACCTCCGCCGCTTCATCGGCTGCGACGTCTTCAATGCCGTGCTGATCGACCGCGATCGCGAGAGCCGCACCAGCGACCCGATCGCGCAGATGACCGAGGCGCTCGATGCCGGCTCCTCGCTGATCGTCTTCCCGGAGGGCACGCGCAACACCACCGAGGCGCGCCTGCTGCCGTTCAAGAGCGGCTTGTTCCATCTGGCGCAGGCGCGGCCGAACGTGGCGCTCGTGCCGGCCTGGATCGACAATCTCAACCGCGTCATGCCGAAGGGCGAGTTCGTGCCGATCCCGCTGATCTGCACGGTCACTTTCGGCGCGCCGCTGCGCCTCGCTGACGGCGAGATGAAGCCCGATTTCCTGGCGCGGGCCGAAGCGGCGCTGCTCGCCCTGTCCCCAAAGGCGAACGCGTCATGACGATGCCGCATCCCGATCTCGTGACCGTGCTCGCCGGCATCCTCGGCGTTCTCGTCGTCGCCTCGACCATCGGCTTCGTGCTGCAGCGCCGCCTCTCGCCTGACGGCTCGAATGCCGTGGTCGAGAACCTCAACGACCGTATCCGGGCCTGGTGGGTCATGGTCGTGCTGATGGGGCTCGCGCTGATCGGCGGAAAGACCGGAGTGACGCTGCTCTTCGGCTTCTGCTCCTTCGCGGCGCTGCGCGAATTCATCACGCTGACCGACACGCGCCGGGCCGACCATTGGGCGCTGGCCGCAGCCTTCTTCGTCGTGCTGCCGGTGCAGTATTACCTGATCTGGATCGAGTGGTACGGGCTCTATTCGATCTTCATCCCCGTCTACGCCTTCCTGCTGATGCCGATCATCGCCGCGGCGCGCGGCGATACCGACCATTTCCTGATCCGCATCGCCGAGGTGCAATGGGCCTTGATGATCTGCGTCTTCGCCACCTCGCATGTGCCGGCGCTGCTCAGCCTCGAGATCGCCGGCTACGAGGGTCGCAACGTCCTGCTGATCGCCTTCCTGGTCATCGTCGTGCAGATCAGCGACGTCCTGCAATATGTCTGGGGCAAGCTTCTGGGCCGCACCAAGATCGCTCCGAAGCTCTCGCCCTCGAAGACCGTCGAAGGCTTCGTCGGCGGGGCGCTGAGCGCCACCGCGGTCGGCGCCGGCCTGTCCTGGATGACGCCGTTCACAGCCCTTCAGGCGGCTTTCCTCGCGCTGGTCATCGTCCTCATGGGCTTCTTCGGTGGGCTCGTCATGTCGGCGATCAAGCGCGACCGCGGCGTCAAGGACTGGGGCCACCTGATTGCCGGCCATGGCGGCTTCATCGACCGGCTCGACTCCGTCGTCTTCTCGGCGCCGATCTTCTTCCATCTCGTCCGCTACGGCTGGTCCGCCGTATGAGCGGACCGCTCGCGCGCCTGATGCGGAGCAGCATCGTCCATGTCGGCTTCGCCTTCCTCGCTATGGGGAGCTGGGCGGCCTTCGCCAACCGCGCCCATCCGATGCCGGCGCCGCTATACGCCGGCCTGCTGCAGGGCGCGATCTCGGCCACGATCACGCTGGTCCTGAAGCGCGCGATCGAATATCTCGCCAGCCGTTTCTCCGGTCTGACAGCCTTGCTGGCGCCGCCCGCGATCGCCGGCCTCGTCTCCGCGACGCTGCTGACCCTCCTCCACACGCTCAGTGGCACGCCGGAGATCGCGAAGACCATCGCCGTGCCGCTCACCGTCGCGACGAGCTACGCCGCGCTCTACAATTATTCGCTCTGGCGCATTCGGAAGGCCTGACCCATGGCGCAGGACGAGAACAGACGCCCGCTCGCCAGCCGCGATTCCGGCTGGGCCCGCGCCATCGCCCGCCGCTTGAGCGCGGCTTCCGTGACGCCGAACCAGATCTCGATGGCGAGCATGGTGATGGCGGCCATCGCCGGCATCGCCTTCTGGCAGGCGGGCACGGCCGGTGGCGGCTCTCGCGTCGCCTTGCTGCTCGTCGCAGCCCTGTTCTGCCAGTTCCGATTGCTCTGCAACCTCTTCGACGGGATGGTGGCGATCGAGGGCGGCAAGCAGGCGCCGGACGGGCCGTTCTGGAACGAATTCCCCGACCGGGTCGCAGATATCCTGATCCTCGTCGGCGTCGGCTATGGCGTGGGGCAGCCGGCTCTGGGTTGGGCGGCGGCGGCCTTCGCCGTGCTGACCGCCTATACCCGCGAGCTCGGCCGCAATTGCGGCTTGCCGGCCGATTTCTCGGGGCCGATGGCGAAGCAGCACCGCATGGCGGTGATCACCGTTGCGGCCGTGCTGTCGCTGCTGGAGCCGCTCTGGAGCGGACACAACCAGGTGCTCGTCGGGGCGCTTTGGCTGATCGCGGTTGGCGCCGCGATCACCGCGATCCGGCGCGCCACGAACATCGTCCGCAATCTGCGCGCCGGCTGATAGTGCCTGTCGATCTCAGATCGACTCGATCAGCAGCTTGCGCGCCGCATCGACCGTGAGCTCCACCGGGTTGCCGCCGGTCGAGGGATCGGCCACCGCGGCCTCGGCCAATTCGTCGATCCGGTCGGTGCCGACGCCGAGCGCGCCGAGCTTGTCGGGAATGCCGAGATCGGAGCGCAGCTTCAGGACGAAATCGTAGAAGCCGTCGAAGCCCCCGGCGATGCCGAGATAGGCGGCGGCCGCCGCGATCCTGTCCTCGATCGCCGGGCGGTTGAAGCGCAGCACCGGCGGCATCACCACGGCATTCGTGGTGCCGTGATGCGTGTGATAGACCGCGCCGACCGGGTGGGAGAGCGAATGGATCGCGCCCAGCCCCTTCTGGAAGGCGACGGCGCCCATCGCGGCGGCAGCCATCATTTGCGTGCGCGCCTCGATATCCCCGCCATCGGCATAGGCACGCGGCAGATAGGTCTTCACCAATCGCATGCCTTCGAGCGCGATGCCCTGGCTCATCGGGTGGAAGAAGGGCGAGGAATAGGCCTCCAGGCAATGCGCGAAGGCGTCCATGCCGGTGCCGGCGGTGATCGCCTTGGGCATGCCGACGGTGAGCTCGGGATCGCAGATCGTCACGCCCGGCAGGAACTTCGGGTGGAAGATGATCTTCTTGGTATGGGTCTGCGAATTGGTGATGACCGAGGCGCGCCCGACCTCGGAACCGGTCCCGGCCGTGGTCGGCACCGCGACGATCGGCGCGATGCCTTCGATCGAGGCGCGCGTCCACCAGTCGCCGACATCCTCGAAATCCCAGACCGGCCGGGTCTGGCCGGCCATGAAGGCCACGCATTTGCCGAGGTCGAGGCCGGAGCCGCCGCCGAAGGCGACGACACCGTCATGCCCGCCCGCCTTGAAGGCCCGGACGCCGGCGTCGAGATTGCGCTCGTTCGGGTTGGGATCGACATCAGCGAAGATCGCCCGGCCGAGGCCGCCGGCCTCAAGAATGTCGAGCGCATTGGCGGTGATCGCCATGCTCGCGAGCCCCCGGTCGGTCACGAGCAATGGCCGCTTCATGCCGAGCGCCTTGCAGTGATCGGCCAGTTCCCTGATCCGCCCGGCGCCCAGCTTGACGGCGGTCGGATAGCTCCAGTTCGCGGTGATCGGCATCAGCCAGCTCTCTTCAGATGGTAGGATTTCGGACGGGTGAGGTTATGGAAGCCGATGATCGAGAGCGAGCCGCCGCGCCCGGTCTCCTTGACGCCGGTCCAGCACAGGGCCGGGTCGAGATAATCGGCGCGGTTCATGAAGACGGTACCGGTTTCGAGGCTCTCGCCGAGCCGGGCGGCACGCTCGGCATCGCCGGTCCAGAGCGAGGCGGTGAGACCGTATTTGGAGTCGTTCATCAGCGCGAGGGCCTCGGCATCGTCGCGCACCTTCATGATGCCGACCGCCGGGCCGAAAGTCTCCTCGCGCATGATCGTCATGGAATGGTCGACATCGACCAGGATCTGCGGTGCGAGATAGGCGCCGCCATCATCCTGCGGGAACAGCTTGGGATCGACCAACGCGCGTGCGCCCTTCGCGGTCGCTTCAGTGATCTGCTCGCGCACCACCTGGGCGAAGCGCTTATGCGCCATCGGGCCGAGCGAGGTTTCGGGATCGAGCGGGTTGCCGAGCCGGTAGTTCGAGACCCAAGCAACCGATTTCTCGACGAAGGAATCGTAGAGGCTCTCATGCACATAGATGCGCTCGATGCCGCAGCAGCATTGCCCTGAGTTGAAGGTCGCGCCGTCCATCAGCGTGTCGACCGCCTTGTCGAGATCGGCATCCTCCATGACATAGCCGGGGTCCTTGCCGCCGAGCTCCAGCCCGATCCCGGTGAAGGTGCCGGCCGCGGCACGCTCGATTGCCTGCCCGCCCGCGACCGAGCCGGTGAAGTTGATGAAGTCGAACTGCTTCTCGGCGATCAGGCGCGAGGAGGTCTCATGGTCGAGGAAGACATTGGCGAAGACCTCTTCCGGTACGCCGGCCTCATGGAAGGCGCGCGCCAGCCGCTCGCCGGTCAGCAGCGTCTGGCTGGCATGCTTGAGGATCACCGCATTGCCAGCGATCAGGGCCGGCGCGACCGAGTTGATCGCGGTCATATAGGGGTAGTTCCACGGTGCGATCACGAAGACGACGCCATGCGGTTCGCGCGCGATGAAGCGCTTGAAGCTGGCGCCGTCCTCTACAACGAGCGGCGCCAGCGCCTCGCCGGCGATCGAGGCCATGTAGTTCGAGCGCTCGTTGAAGCCCTTGAACTCGCCGCCGTACTTGACCGGCCGGCCCATTTGCCAGGCGAGCTCGGTCACGACCTCCTGGCCCATCTCGTTGAGGCGCGCGACGCCCTTCAGCACCAGCGCGATGCGCTCGTCGAGCGGGCGTTTCGCCCAGGCCTTCTGCGCCTTGCGGGCGCGCGCGACCACGGCCTTGGCCTCGTCGAGGCTCAGGGCTGGCCGCTCGGCATAGACCGAGCCGTCCACCGGCGACACGCATCGGATCATCGTCATCGTCACTATCCGTCTGTCTGAGATTCTTTACGGGAGGGAGCCGGTTCAGGCGCGTTCGAAGCCGCGCTTCACTTCCCAATCGGTGATCCGGCGGTCGTATTCCTCCTGCTCCCATTCGGCGGCGCGGACATAGTGGTCGATCACGTCGTCGCCGAAGGCCTTGCGCAGCATCGCCGAGCCCTTCAGCGCGACGGTCGCATCACGCAGGGTCTTCGGAATCTCGCGCACGTCGCGGCTGCCATAGGCATCACCGACGAAGGCCTCTTCCAGTTCCATCTTCTTCTCGATGCCGTCGAGGCCGGCCGCGAGCAGCGCCGCCATGGCGAGATAGGGGTTGAGGTCCGAGCCGCCGACCCGGCATTCGATGCGGATGCCCTTGGTCCCGGCGCCGCAGAGCCGGTAGCCGGCGGTGCGGTTGTCGCTGCTCCAGACTGCCTTGGTCGGCGCGAAGGTACCGGCGACGAAGCGCTTGTAGGAGTTGATATAGGGCGCGAGGAAACCGGTGATGTCGGAAGCGTGGGCGAGAAGCCCCGCCACATAGTTCCGCATCATTGGCGACATGCCGTGTTTCGCCTGCGCGTCGAGGAAATGCGGCGTCTTGCCGTCGGCGCTCCAGAGCGACTGGTGGATATGCGAGGAGGAGCCGGCATGCGCGTTGCTCCACTTGGCGAGGAAGGTGATCGACTTGCCTTGCGACCAGGCGATCTCCTTGCAGGCGTTCTTGATGATCGCATGCCGGTCCGCCATCGTCAGCGCGTCGGCATAGCGGACATTGATCTCCTCCTGCCCGGCCGAAGCCTCGCCCTTGGAGTTCTCGACCGGGATGCCGGCGCCCTGCAAGCCGTTGCGGATCGCCCGCATCACCGCCTCTTCCTTGGTCGTCTGGAAGATGTGGTAATCCTCGTTATAGCTGCTCGCGGTCTTGAGATCGCGATAGCCGCTGGCGCAGGCATTCTCGTAGCTCTGGTCGAACAGGAAGAATTCGAGCTCGGTCGCCATATAGGCCTTGAGGCCCATGGCTTCGAGCCGCTTCACCTGCTTCTTCAGCACCGCGCGGGGCGAATGCGGGATGTCATGGCCGTGATGGTCGAGCACGTCGCAGAGCACGAGCGCCGTCCCTTCGAGCCAGGGCACCCGGCACAAGGTCGAAAGGTCCGGCTTCATCGTGTAGTCGCCATAGCCGGCGGCCCAGCTGGTTGCCGCATAGCCGGCTACGGTTTCCATCTCCATGTCGGTCGCGAGCAGGTAGTTGCAGCTATGCGTCTCATGATGTCCGCTTTCGATGAAGAAGGCGGCATGGAAGCGCTTGCCCATCAGGCGCCCCTGCATGTCGACGAGACAGGCCAACACCGTGTCGATGCGGCCGGCCGCGACATCCTCTTTCAGAGCGTCGAACGTGTAGGCTTGCGTCATGCCGGTCATCCATCTCCGATGCGCGATCTTCACACGGGAATGCGCCCGGCGGAATAGCCGGCTCGCATGTCCCCGTGCGGTTTATGCAGGGATCAGACCAGCGCCTGGACCTGGATCTCGACCAGGATGTTCTCGGGCGCCAGGCGCGACTCGACGGTGGCGCGGGCCGGCGGCTGCGCCGGATCGACCCAGGCCTCCCAGGCGGCGTTCATCTCGTTGAAATTCGCGATGTCCTTCAGCCAGATATTGGCGACGACGATGCGGGTCTTGTCGGTGCCGGCCATCGCCAGATAGCCGTCGATCTGCTTGAGGTATCGGCGGTCTGCTCGCGCACGCCGCCGCTGCGGTCGGCGGCGGTGAGGCCGGAAAGAAAGGCGAAGCCGTTGGCGACGAGCACCTTGCTCAATCGTCCGGTCACTTCATGGCGCGTGATCATGGTCTGTCCTCCGGGGAATGATGCCGGCGACGGCCGGCGGGGCAGGGGAATTCGCTCTCAGCCTTCCGCCATCAGGGCGGCGGCGCGCTCTCCGACCATCATGGCCGGCGCGTTGATGTTGCCGGAGGGAATGGTCGGGAAGATCGAGGCATCGACGACGCGCAAGCCTTCGATGCCATGCACCCGCAATTTGGCATCGACCACGGCCTCGCTCGCATCGGGGCCCATCCGGCAGGTCCCGCACGGGTGGAAGACCGAATAGGCATTCGCGCGGATGGCGGCGACATGCGCCGCTTCGCCCACAGCTTCCGGCCCCGGCCGGATCGCGGTGTCGATCACGGCGGAGAGTGTCGGTGTCGCGGCGAGCCGGTGCAGGAAGCGGGCGCCGTCCAGCAGGAGGCGCAGGTCCTCGGGCTGGGAGAGATAGTTCGGCGCGATCTCCGGCGCGACCTGCGGATCGGGCGAGCGGATCGCGACATGGCCGCGGCTCAAGGGCCGGCAGGGCGAGACGCTCAAGCTGAAGCCGGGGAAGGGGTCGGGCTTCATCAAGGCGCGCACGCCCGGCACGGCGCGCTCATAGCTCAGCGGCGAGAAATAAAGCTGCATGTCCGGTCGCGTCAGCTCCGGCCGGGTGCGGTAGAACCCGCCGCCCTGGTTGACGCTGAGCGAGAGCGGGCCGCGCCGCCGCAACAGATAGTTCGTGGCCATGCCGATGCGGGCAGGCCAGGACAGCAGCGCATCGTTCAGGCTCGGCCGCTTCGAGCGATAGACGTGGTCGTAGCAGAGATGGTCCTGCAGGTTCCGCCCGACGGCGGGCAGGTCGAGCAGCGGCGCGATGCCGTGCTGCTTCAACAGATCAGCCGGGCCGATGCCGGAGAGCTGCAGCAATTGCGGCGAGTTGAACGCGCCACCGGAGAGGAGGACCTCCCTGCGGGCACCGAAACGCAAGGTCTCGCCGCCGCGTCGTGCCTCGACGCCGATGGCGCGCCGCCCGTCGAACAGGATGCGCGTGACCTGCATGTCGGTTTCGAGCTTCACGCGCCCGCGCCGCCTTGCCGGATGCAGGAAGGCGCGCGCCGCCGATTCGCGCCGGCCGCTGCGCGTGGTGATCTGGTAGAAGCCGGCGCCCTCGCTGGTCGCGCCGTTGAGGTCCGGATTGAAGCGCAGGCCCGCTTCGCCGGCCGCCCTGACGAAGAGGGGCGTCAGCGGATGGACCTCGCCGGCAACGTTCTCGACATGGAGCGGGCCCCCAGTGCCATGCCAGAGGGAGGCGCCCAGCGCATGGTCCTCCATGCGCTTATAGGCGGCGAGTACCTCGGCCCAGCCCCAGCCGGGATTGCCGAGCCGCTTCCATTCGTCGAAATCCTCGGCCTGGCCGCGCGCATAGACCATCGCGTTGATGGCGCTGGAGCCGCCGACGACCTTGCCGCGCGGCTGGTAGATCTCCCGCCCGTCCAGCCCGGCTTGCGGCGTGGTCCGGTACATCCAGTTCATGCGGCGATGATAGAAGGTCTTGCCGTAGCCGATTGGCAGATGGACCCAGGGGCTGAGATCGCGCGGCCCGGCCTCGATCACCAGGATCGAGCCCTGGCCGGCCTCGGCAAGTCGCCCGGCCAGCACGCAGCCGGCTGAACCCGCGCCGACGATGATCACGTCCCATTCCGTCAAGATGATCGTCCTGCCGATGCTGCAAGGGCAATCTGGCTAGCTTGCCTGCCACGAGTCCTAGGGAGAATTGGGCTTCCCGCTAAGGGCCATTCCCGCCGAAGCACCAGTCCATTCGTTGACTGCCGCGAGGTCGTCGATGGCGCGGCGCAGGTCAAGCACGCCGGCCTTGATCTCCGCGGACGTGAAGCCGCTGAAGCCGAGCACGAGCCCATCCCGCGCCACGGGTTCGAGGCAGAAGCGGCTGATCGGCGCGACCGTCACGCTGCGCCGGGCTGCGGCCTGCGTCAGCGCGACGGCCTCGAGCCCGTCGCGGAGATAGGCGATCGTGTGCATGCCGGTCTGGGTCGGCACGATCTCCAGATCGGGGGCGAGATGCTCCCGTGCCGCATCCTCCAGCGCCTGATAGCGCTCCTGATAGAGCTTGCGCATGCGGCGCACATGCGTCGCGAAATGCCCCTCGACGATGAAATCGGCGACGATCCCCTGCAGCGCCGTCGGCACGCCCGGCGAAAAGGCTTCGAGGCAGATGCCCATCTGCTCGACGAGATGCGGCGGTGCGACGAGGAAGCCGAGCCGCAGCGACGGGAACAGCGTCTTCGAGAAGGTGCCGACATAGATCACCCGGCCGCTGCGATCGATGCTGGTCAGCGTCGCCATCGGCGCGCCCTGGAAGCAGAACTCGCCGTCCCAATCGTCCTCGATGATCCAGGCGCCGCTGGCCTCGGCCGCCTCCAGCAGGGCGAGCCGGCGCTCCAGGCTCATCTTGGCGCCGAGCGGCTGCTGGTGCGCCGGCGTCACGAAGGCGAGCCGGAATTCGGGCGCGCGGCGCAGGCCTTCCTCGACGATGAGGCCGGCCTCGTCGACCGGGACGGGCACCACCGCCACGCCCGACTGGATCATGCTGTTGCGGGCGCCGATCGCGCCGGGGTCCTCGAACCAGACCTTGTCGCCGGGGTCGAGCAGCGTCGCGGCGATCAGTTGGAAGGCCTGCTGCGCGCCGGCCACCACGAAGACCTGCTGCCATTCGCAGGCGATGCCGCGATTGAGCCTGAGATGCGCGGCGATGGCCTGGCGTAGGGCCCGCTCGCCATGCGGGTCGGGATAACCGAGCACCTGATGGCGCGGCTTGCGCCAGTGTTTGCCCGAAAGCCGCGCCCATTGCGCCATCGGGAAGGCGTCGAAGGCCGGCATCGCCGTGGTGAAGGCGCGGGGCTGATGCGGCAGGCGCGTGCCGAACAGTTTTGACGCCGTGTTCATCGCCTGCGCCAGCTTGACCCGCGCGGTCGGCGCGGCGACGGCCGCAGCCGCAGGCGCCGGCCGTTCGTTCGCCAGCGCCTGGCTGACATAGGTGCCGGACCCGACGCGCGTCTCGATCAGCCCTTCCGCTGCAAGGCGCTCGAAGCTCTCGACGATGGTGGTGCGGGCGACCCTGAACTCCTGCGCCAGGGTCCGCGTCGCTGGCAGGCGCTCGCCGACCTTGAGCGTGCCGCCGAGAATCAGCTCGCGCAGGCCCGCGCAGATCTGGACGCTGAGCCCATGCTCGCCCTCGCGGTCCAGCACGATCGATTGGAGCAGGGCGCCTTCCTCGCGTTTGACCATGATGCTCCCGGCGAGAGTGGACTGTCGATTTGGTGAGAATGGACCTTGGGATCAGGCCAATTCAAGCCCCTTCTTGCGCCGAAGCTGCCCGCGGTTCTGCCGGGCGGCGCTCCCGGAACGGATAGCGGCAGCGATGAAGATCACCCGGCTCGAAAGCTTCTCGACGCAGGACGTCGGCTTCGTCCGCGCCACATGCGAGGATGGCAGCCAGGGCTGGGGCCAGTTCTCGCCCTATAATGCCGACATCACCGCGACCGTCTTCCACCGGCAGGTCGCGCGCTGGGCGATCGGCGAGAACGCCTTCGACATCGACGAACTGATCGCGACGATCGGCGAGCGCGAGCACAAGTTCCCCGGCTCCTATCTCTGCCGCGCCATGACCGGGCTCGATACCGCCTTGTGGGATCTGCGCGGCCGGAGCGAGCGGAAAAGCGTCTGCGAATTGCTCGGCGGCACGCCGCGTCCCTTCCCGGTCTATGCCTCCAGCATGAAGCGCGGCGAGATCACGCCCGAAGCGGAGGCCGAGCGCTTCCAGCGCCTGCGCGATGCCCATGGCTACCGCGCCTTCAAGTTCCGGGTCGGGCGCGAATGTGGCCGCGACATCGACGAATGGCCGGGCCGGACGGATGCGATCGTGCCGCAGATCAGGCGCGCGCTCGGCGCCGAGGCGACGCTGCTCGTCGACGGCAATAGCGGCTATTCGCCGGCCAAGGCCATCGCGGTCGGCAAGATGCTGCAGGATCACGGCATCGTCCATTTCGAGGAGCCCTGTCCCTATTGGGAGCATGCCTGGACCCGCGAGGTCCGTGAGGCGCTCGATCTCGACGTCACCGGTGGCGAGCAGGACTGCGATCTCGCCGTCTGGCGCGCCATGATCGACGGCCGGGTGGTCGATGTCGTGCAGCCGGACGTCTGCTATATCGGCGGTGTCGGGCGCATGCTGAAAGTCGCGCGCTGGGCCGAGGCCGCAGGCATCCCGGTGACGCCGCATTCCGCGAACCAGTCGCTGGTGACCGTGTTCACGCTGCACATCATGGGCGCGCTCGCCAATGCCGGCCCCTATGTCGAATTCTCGATCGAAGGGCCGGATTACTACCCCTGGGAGCAGGGCCTGCTGCGCAACCCGCCGCAGGCGCGAGACGGCATGGTCGCGATCCCCGACGGGCCGGGCTGGGGCGTCGAGATCGAGCCGTCCTGGCTCGACAAGGCGGCCTATCAGGTCACGGAGATCGGCGCGTGATCGTGGACCGCGCCGAGCTCGTCGCCGAAGCCATCAGGACGGGGACGCTCGCTGGCCTGCCGGGCGGGCATTTCATCGACGGGCGCTTCGTCGAGTCCGCTTCTGGGCGGCGAATGGAGAGTTTCGATCCCGGCCGGGGCAAGGCTTTCGCCGCGGTCGCAGCCGGCGATGCCGAGGATATCGACCGCGCGGTCGCAGCCGCCCGCGCTGCGCTCTCCGGCCCGTGGTCGCGCCTGAGCCCGGCCGCGCGCGGCGACATCCTGATGCGGGCGAGCCGCCTGATCGCCGAACGCGCGGCTCGTTTCGCCGTGGTCGAGACCCTCGATTCCGGCAAGCGGCTGGCGGAAGCCGAGGGCGATGTCGGGGGCGTCGTGAGGGCCTTCGCCTATTATGCCGGCGCGGCCGACAAGCTGCATGGCGACAGCATGCCGCTCGGCCCCGATCATGTCGGGCTGACCATCGAGGAGCCGGTCGGCGTCGCCGCCCAGATCGTGCCCTGGAACTACCCGCTCTCGACGGCAGCACGCGGCATCGCACCTGCCCTCGCGGCCGGGTGCTCGCTCGTCGTGAAGCCGGCCGAGCAGACGCCTTTCACGACACTGATGCTGGCGGAATTGCTGCATGAGGCCGGCCTGCCCGCAGGCGTGCTCAATGTCGTCGCCGGCACCGGTGCCGAGGCAGGTGGGGCGCTCGTCGCCCATCCCGACATCGACCACATCACCTTCACCGGATCGGTCGCGACCGGGCAACGCGTGATGCGGGCGGCGGCCGAGCATGTCACCCGGCTCGTGCTTGAACTCGGCGGCAAGTCTCCCCTCGTCGTGCTCGCCGATTGCGATGTCGACGCGGCCGTGGCCGGCATCATGGAAGCGATCTTCGAGAATGCCGGGCAGATCTGCTCGGCCGGCTCGCGCCTGATCGTCGAGGAGGCGATTGCCGAACCTCTGCTGAAGCGTCTCGTCGCCAGCGCGCAGGCATTGCGGCCGGGCCATGGCCTTAGCGAGGCCGGGATCGGGCCGATCAATTCCCCGGCGCAGCTCGCGCGCGTCGCTGGCCATGTCGACCGCGCCCGCGCCGCCGGCAACCGCATCCTGACCGGAGGCTCGGTCGTGCCGCCCGAGGACTGCGCCGGCGGCTGGTTCTACCAGCCGACCATCGTGCTGGCGCGTGGATCAGACGATCCGCTGGTGCAGGAGGAAATCTTCGGCCCGGTGCTGACGGTGCAGATCGTCCCCGATTTCGAGGCGGCTGTCGCGGCGGCGAATGCCACCTCCTACGCGCTGGTCGCCGGCATCTACACGCGCGATCACGCCAAGGCTTGGCGCTTCGCTCGATCAGTCGATGCGGGGCAGGTCTACATCAACGAGTTCTTCGCCGGTGGCATCGCGATGCCCTTCGGCGGCAACCGCAAATCCGGCTTCGGCCGCGCCAAGGGCATGGCGGGCTTGCGCTCCTACTGCAAGCTCAAGAGTGTGGTGGCGCGGATCTGATCCGGGGGAAAGACGAAGACGATGCCGAGCGATCTGTTCGCCAGTGATTTCAAGGCCGCGCCCTATTGGTGGGACGAGGTGCCCCGGCCCGACCTGCCGCGCAGCGATCCGCCCCAGCAGGCCGAAGTCGTCGTCGTCGGCTCCGGCTATACCGGCTTGCAGGCGGCGCTCCAGACGGTGCGGGGCGGGCGCCATACCGTCGTCCTCGATGCCGAGGCGGCGGGCTTCGGCTGCAGCACCCGCAATGGCGGCCAGATTTCGACCAGCGTGAAGCCGGGCTTCGACGAGCTCAGCCGCCGCCATGGCCGGGAGCGCGCCTTCGCGATCATGCAGGAAGGCCGGAACTCGCTGCGCTATATCGGCGATTTCGTCCGCGACGAGGAGATCGACTGCGATTTCGGCGTCGTCGGCCGTTTCCATGCAGCCCATGCGCCCGGCAGATACGAAGAACTGGCCCGCAGCGTCGGGACCCAGCCGAAGGGATTGGAGGTCGCCTGCCATGTCGTGCCGCGCTCCGAGCAGCGCAGCGAGATCGGCTCCGATCTCTATCATGGCGGCGTCGTCTACGAGAGCCACGCCTCGATTAATCCGGCCCGCTACCATCAGGGGCTCTTGCAGCGCGTCGTCGCGGCCGGTGCGGAACTCGTCCCGCATTGCCCGGCGACGGGAATCGAGCGCATCGGGCAGGATTTCCTCGTCCAGACGCCGCGCGGCACGATCCGCACCCGCGATGCCGTCATCGCCACCAACGGCTATACCGGCCCCCTGACCGGCTGGCTGCGCCGCCGCGTCATCCCGATCGGCAGCTATGTCATCGCGACCGAGGCGCTGGAGCCGGAACTGGTCGACAGGCTGATTCCGAAGAACCGCATCGTCAGCGACACCCGCAAGGTCGTCTATTACTACCGCGCCTCGCCGGATCGCCGGCGCATCCTGTTCGGCGGCCGCGTCTCGCTCAGCGAGACCGACCCGCGCCGCAGCGGCCCGCTGCTTCACGCCGCGATGAGCGGCATCTTCCCGGAGCTCGCCAATCGCAAGATCAGCCATTCCTGGTGCGGCCTCGTCGCCTACAGCTTCGACGAGCTGATGCATATCGGCCGCCACGACGGCATGCATTACGCCATGGGCTATTGTGGCTCCGGCGTCGGCATGGCGAGCTATCTCGGCATGCGGCTCGGCCAGCAGG
Source organism: Allobosea sp. GW821-FHT09G06 (assembly GCF_059416005.1). NCBI lineage: Bacteria > Pseudomonadati > Pseudomonadota > Alphaproteobacteria > Hyphomicrobiales > Alloboseaceae > Allobosea > Allobosea sp. GW821-FHT09G06. The sequence continues at coordinate 48,078 of NZ_JBWKOI010000002.1, forward strand.
TGCTCGGCCTCGCCGAGGGCAAGACCGCTTTCGACGGGCTGCCCTTCCAGACGCGCCCCTTCTACACCGGCAATCCCTGGTTCCTCGCGCCGTCGGTTCTCTACTACAGCTGGCGCGACCGGCTGGCGCGCTAACTCATCGGATTGGTCGCCCCGAATTCTCAGAGTGGACCTTATGGCCAGACCAATTTCGCCGGACCCTGCATGAGGCGAGACGTGCGGACGCCGCTTGCAGGCCAACCGCGCGCTCATCTCTAGGGAACGCATTGAACAAGAACGCAACGTTCGAACGGGAGAACAGACACATGCCGCGCCAGCCGATCATGCCGACGAGAACGGCCCTTGCCCTCGTCATGGGCCTTGGCCTGTTGAGCGCTGCGCCCGCCTGGGCGCAGGAACTGACCGTCGTCTCCTTCGGCGGCTCCTATCAGGAGGGCCAGAGCAAGGCGCTCTTCCAGCCCGCCGCCAAGGCGCTGGGCATCAAGATCAAGGAGGAGACCTATACCAGTATCGCGGACCTGCGCCTCAAGGTGAAGGCCGGCGCCGTGACCTGGGACGTGGTCGCCAGCGGCTCCGGCAGCGCCGCCCGCGCCGGTGCCGAGGGCATCCTCGAGAAGCTCGACTACAAGGTCATCGACACCTCGAACTTCCTGCCCGGCACGGCGCAGGATTATTGCGTCGGCGGCGACGTGTTCTCGACCGTGCTCGCCTGGAACACCAAGACCTATGGCCAGAACGGCCCGCAGAGCTGGGCCGATTTCTGGGACGTCAAGAAGTTCCCCGGCAAGCGCTCCTACCGCAAGGGCGTGGCCGGCGCGCTGGAGCCGGCCCTGATGGCCGACGGAGTTCCCGCCAACAAGGTCTACGAGGTGCTGTCCCAGCCCGGCGGCATCGAGCGCGCGATCAAGAAGATCCGCGAGTTGAAGCCGCATATCGCGGTCTGGTGGAGCTCGGGCGCGCAGCATGCCCAGCTGATGAAGGACGGCGAGGTCGATATGATCACCGGCTGGAACGGCCGCTTCGACGTCGCCGCCAAGGACGGCGCCAAGGTCGCCTATACCTTCAACCAGGGCCTGCTCGACTATGATTGCTTCGCGATCGCCAAGGGTGCGCCGAACAAGGACCTGGCGATGAAGTTCCTCGCCGAGATCAGCAAGCCGCAATACCAGGCCGAGTTCACGAAATACATCACCTACGGCCCGACCAACAAGAAGGCCTATGAGGGCGGCGCGATCGACGCGGCCTTTGCCAAGACGCTGCCGTCTCATCCCGACAATGCCGGCAAGCAGCTGCCGATCGATCTGGACTGGTACATCAAGTTCGAGGCCCAGGCCTCCTCCGCCTACCAGAACATGCTGACCGAATGAGACTGGCCGGCGATCACGAGCGGCCGCGCGATGCGGCCGCTTCGGCCTCGGGTTCCGCGACGGCCTTGCCCATCGCGGTCCGGCGGCTGAGCAAGGCCTATGGTGCGGTGTCTGTGCTGGACGAGATCGATCTCGATGTCCGGCCCGGCGAGTTCCTGACCTTGCTCGGCCCCTCCGGCTCGGGCAAGACGACGCTGCTGATGGCGATCGCCGGCTTCCTGCGGCCCGACAAGGGCTCGATCCGCTTCGGCGAGCGCGAGGTCGTACGCCTCGCGCCGCATAAGCGCGAGATCGGCATGGTTTTCCAGAACTACGCGCTGTTCCCACATATGGATGTCGCCCGCAATGTCGGCTTTCCCTTGCGGTTGCGCCGCGTGCCGGCGGCCGAGACCGCCCGGCGCGTCGAGGCGGCGCTGGAGATGTTCCAGCTTGGCGGCTTCGGCAGCCGCCGCATCGACCAGCTCTCCGGCGGCCAGCGCCAGCGCGTCGCGCTCGCCCGCGCCATCGTGTTCGAGCCGCGCATCATCCTGATGGACGAGCCGCTCTCGGCGCTGGACAAGCAGCTGCGCGAGCGCATGCAGATCGAGTTGCGCCAGCTCCATGAGCGTTTGGGCACCACCACCGTCTATGTCACGCATGACCAGCGCGAGGCGCTGACCATGTCGGACCGCGTCGCCATCCTCGACCGCGGCCGCATCGCCCGCATCGACACGCCGCGCGCGATCTATGACGATCCCGGCAGCCGCTTCGTCGCCGAGTTCATCGGCGAGTCCTCCTTCCTCGACGTCGCGGTGGCCGATGGCGTCGCCCGCGCCGCCGGCGCGACCATCCGCGCCGGCAACCTGCCGACGGGGCAGGGGCGCTGCACGATGGTGCTGCGGCCCGAGCGCCTGCATCTGCTCGGGCCGGGCGAGGGCGAGGGCATGAACTGCTTCGATGGCCGCGTCACCGGCGCGGTCTATCAGGGTGACACGCTGCTCCTTCAGGCTGTCCTGAACGGCGGCAGCCCGCTCGCATTGCGCCTGACGACGCGCGGCGGCGAAGGCCCGCCGCCGGCACCCGGAACGCCCGTCCGCATCGGCATCGCGGTCTCCGATACCGTGCTGCTGCCCGATGAGGCGCGGGGCGCGCCGTGACGACCGTCAGCGCCTTGGATGCTGCCGGTCCGGCCGGGGACGACCACGCCGCCGGCCTGCGGCGCGACCAGTGGCGCGAGCGCATGGGGCTGGCAGGCCTCGCGGCGCCGGCGCTCCTGCTCGTTACCGTCACCATGCTCGTGCCCGTCGGCTGGCTCTTCGGCCTGTCCTTCCTCGACGACAATGGCGCGCTGAGTCTTGAGCATTACCGGCGCATGCTGGCCGAGCCCTCCTACGGCCGGACCTTCCGCACCACCTTCGAGATCAGCTTCGTCACCACGCTGATCTGCATCCTGCTCGGCTATCCCCTGGCTTATTTCCTGTCGCAACTGCCGCGCCGGGCCGCCAATCTCTGCATGATCGCGGTGCTGCTCCCGTTCTGGACCTCATTGCTGGTGCGCACCTATGCCTGGCTCGTGCTGCTCCAGCGCAGCGGCCTCATCAACACATGGGGCATGAAGCTCGGCCTGTGGAGCGAGCCCTTGCAGCTCGTGCACAACATGGGCGGCACGCTGATCGGCATGGTCCATATCATGCTGCCCTTCATGGTGCTGCCGCTCTATGGCACGATGCGCGCGATCGACCGCAACCTGCTGCGCGCCGCCGCCAGCCTCGGCTCCACGCCGGTCCACGGCTTCTGGACTGTGTTCTTCCCGCTTTCTCTGCCGGGGCTCGCGGCCGGCGCCTCTCTCGTCTTCGTGCTCTGCCTCGGCTTCTACGTGACGCCGGCCATGCTCGGCGGCGGCAAGGTGACGATGGTCTCGAACCGCATCGCCAACGATATCGAACTCTTCTTCAACTGGGGCGCGGCGAGCGCGCTCGGCGTCGTGCTGCTGGTGATCACGCTGGTCGTGCTCGTACTGGCGGCGCGATTGTCGCGCGGCGCCGGCCTGTTCGGGGCAGGGCACTAAGATGAGCTGGCTCGATCGTCCCGCCAGCGACACGCAGATCAGCCACCGTGCACGGCTCTGGCTCTATGCGGTCGGCGCGCTGGTGCTGGCCTTCCTGGCCATCCCGACGCTGATCGTCATCCCGATGTCCTTCTCCCAGTCGCAGTACCTGGAGTTCCCGCCGCGCGAATGGTCGCTGCGCTGGTACGAGGCCTATTTTTCCTCGTCGAGCTGGATGGCTGCGACCGCGACCTCCTTCAAGGCAGGCTTCTGCACGGCGCTGCTGGCGACGCCGATGGGCACGCTTGCGGCCTACGGCCTGCACGCCGCGCGCCTGCGCTTCGCCGGGCTGGCGATCCTCGCCCTGCTGACGCCGACGATCGTACCGGTCATTCTCGTCGGCATCGCGTTGTTCTACGCCTATGTGCAGCTCAAGATGGTCAACTCGTTCCTCGGCATCGTGCTGGCGCATACGATGCTGGCGGTGCCGATCGTGATGATGATCGTCGGCTCGGCTCTGAAGAGCTTCGATCTCGATCAGGAGCGGGTCGCGCGCAGCCTCGGCGCGACGCGGGCGCAGGCCTTCCTGCAGGTGACGGCGCCGCAGATCGGCTTCGCCCTCGTCACCTCGGCGGTGCTGTCCTTCCTGACCTCCTTCGATGAGGTCGTGGTCGCGCTTTTCGTTTCTGGCGGCGACAACGCGACGCTGACGCGGATGATGTTCCTGGCGTTGCGCGACCAGATCGACCCGACCATCGCCGCGATCTCGACGATCATGATCGTGATCACGTCGCTGCTGCTGGCGGTATCCCAGCTCTTCGGCAAGAGCGAGAGCTGAGGCATCACCGGTAACCTTGGCTGCAGCGCGCCAAAGCGGCTGCCGCCGGGGCAAGTCGATGCACTCAGCCGCTGGTCGCGAGACCACGGCAGGCCAGCCGCACCAGTCCCTCGATCTGGCGGTCGAGTTCGCGGCGGGGCACCGCGATCAGCTTCTCTTCCAGTCCGATCGCGACGACGCCATGGACGGCCGAGAACAGCGTCCGGCCCAGCAGGTTCCTGTCGTCCTCGCTGCGATCAGGCACCAGCATGCCCAGCGGTCCAAGGATGTGCCGGAACATCGTCATCTGTTCGGTGACGGCCCAGTCGGGCACGGTCGAGCCCTCAACCATCCGGTGTTCGAACAGAACGCGCCAAAGCTGGAGGTTGTCGCGGGCGAAAGCCGAGTAGGCGAGGGCGACCGCGACGAGCGCCTCGGTGGCCTCATCCCGTGACGAGACGGGCGGCGATGCGGCGCTGAGCGTCGCGTCGAGCCGGGCGAGCGTGCGCGAGCCGACCCGCAGGACGAGCTCGTCCATATCCGCGACCAGATTGTAGATCGCGCCGAGCGAGCAGCCGATCTCCTGGGCGAGCTCGCGCGCCTTCAGGCCCGCGAGGCCTTTCACGGCGATGGCCCGTTCCGCCGCCTCGATCAATTGCTCGCGCTGCCGGTCCCGTCTCGCCGCGGTGCTGGTCATCTCGTCGCTCTCGTCATGTCTTTTTTAGTGATTTGAACGACGTTCAAAATATATCTTGAACGTCGTTCAAGGATGCGTTATCTATCTTCCTGTGAACGATGTTCATAGCAGGGGAAAGCCAATGCTCAAGATGTTTCTCACTTTCGTTCGCGGCGGCGCTGCCATCGCTGAGGAGCGCTTTGCCGACCGCAACGCCCTCCTGATCCTCGACCAGCAGATGCGCGATGCCGCCGGCGCTTTCGAACGCGCCAAGAAGGCGTTGGCGATCGCGATCGCGCAGGACCGGCAAGAGACCGATCGCTTGGCGGCCAGCAAGGCCCGCATAGCCGATCTGGAAAGCCGCGTCGCGGCGGCGCTGGCGGCCGGTGATGAAAGCCTTGCCCGCGAAGGCGCCGAGGCGATCGCCGCGCTGGAGGCCGACCGTGATGCTGCCGCGAGCGCGCAGGCGCTCTTCGCGGCGGAAATCCTCCGCCTGCGCCGGCATGTCGCGCAGGCTCAGGCCCGGATCGCCGAGCTCGATCGCGGCCGGCGCCTCGCTCGTGCCTCGGAGGCGGTGCGCCAGATGCGGCAGGGCCGGATCGAGCCCGGCCCCGCTCATGAGGCGACGCTGGCCGAGGCCGAGCAGACGCTGAAGCGATTGCGCGAGCGCCAGGTCGAAGCCGAGGCTGCCGAGACGGCGCTCGACGAACTCGATGGCGCGGCTGCGGCCTCCGTCACCGAGAAGCTGGCGGCCAAGGGTTTCGGGCCTCGCTTGCGCACCACCGCCGAGGACGTGCTGGAGCGCCTGCGCAGCCGCGCGGCCGCTCCAGCCAACTGATCGCAACAATCGCATTTCAAACAGGAGATCGCCGTCATGAACCAGAACGTTCAGCCCCATAGTGGCGCCTGGGTCAGCTTCACCTACGCCTCCTTCTTCGCCGCCGCCGTGATGGTCGGCTCGGGGATCATGTTCCTGCCGCTCGACTGGTGGGCCAAGGGCTATCTCGCCATGGGCTGCGTCATGCTGGTCCAGTCCTGCATCACCATGACCAAGACTGTGCGCGACATGCACGAGGCCGCCAAGCTGGTGAACCGCATCGAGGACGCCCGCACCGAGCGCCTGCTGATGGATGCCGGCAAGCCGGCGCTTTGAAGCGCTGCCGGTAAGTCCCGCTTAACCGCAAGATCGCATCGCCCGCCGTCGGCAAGGATTGCTTTGCACGGGCGATGCGAACCTCCCTCGAACCGCGCGAGTGCATGATGTTCGACACCTTGATGCTGAAACGGCGCTTCGCGCCGCTGTTCTGGGCGCAGTTCTTCTCCGCCTTCAACGACAATTTCCTCAAGAATGCGCTGGTCTTCATCATCCTCTACCGGCTCGCAGGGCCGCATGGCGAGGCGCTGGTGACGCTGGCCGGCGGGCTCTTCATCGCGCCCTTCTTCCTGCTCTCCGGCATCGGCGGCCAGATGGCCGACCGCTTCGACAAGGCGATGATGGCGCAGCGCCTGAAGCTTGCCGAGATCGGCGCGGCCGGCGTCGCGGCCCTCGGTTTCACTTTGCATTCCGTGCCGATGCTCTTCGCCGCGCTCTTCCTGTTCGGCGTCATCGCCGCCCTGTTCGGGCCGATCAAATACGGCATTCTGCCCGACCATCTGAAGCGCGAGGAATTGCCGGCCGGCAACGCCCTGATCGAAGGCGCGACCTTCATCGCGATCCTGCTCGGCACCATCGCCGGCGGCCTGACGGCGCGCGAGGGCGGCGACGCCGCCCAGCTCAGCCTGCTGATCATGGTCTTCGCGCTCGCCTGCTGGGTCGCGACTCTGTTCATCCCGAAGACCGGCGCGGCCGCGCCTGATCTCGCGATCGACCGCAACATCCTGCGTTCGACCCGCGACCTCCTGAAAGACCTCTGGGCCGATGCGCGGCTCTGGCGCACGGGCGTGATGGTTTCGCTGTTCTGGCTGATCGGCGCCGTCGTGATGGCGCTGCTGCCGGCACTGGTGAAGAACGGCATGGGCGGCACGGAAATGGTCGTCTCGGCCTATCTCGCGACGTTTGCCATCGCGATCGCCGTCGGTTCCGGCATCGGCTCCTTCCTGGCGAGCGGGCGGATCGTGCTCCTGCCCGTGCCGGTCGCCGGCATCGTCATGGGCCTGTTCGCGCTCGATCTCGGCTGGGCGGTGTCCGGCCTCGTCGCCCATCAGCCGGCGCAGGATATCGGCGTCTTCTTCGGCAGTTCCTCCGCCTGGCGCGTCGGCATCGACCTTGCCGGCCTTGCCATCGCCGGCGGCATCTTCATCGTGCCCTCCTTCGCCGCAACCCAGGCCTGGGCACCTGCCGAGAAACGCGCCCGAGTCGTCGCCGCCGTCAACGTGCTCTCGGCCGCCTTCATGGTCGCGGGCGCCGCGGTCGTCGCCGTGCTGCAGGCGGCGGGCCTGACGCTCAGCCATCTCTTCCTGCTGATCGGCGCCCTGACCATCGCGGCCTCCATCTGGATCTTCCGGACGCTGCCGACCAATCCGCTCAGCGATTTCCTCTCGATCCTGTTCCGCGCCTTCTACCGCGTCGAGGTCACTGGCCGCGAGAACATCACCAAGGCCGGCGACAACGCCATCATCGCGCTGAACCACGTCTCCTTCCTCGATGCGGCGCTGGCGCTCTCGATCCTCGACAAGGAGCCGGTCTTCGCCATCGACCACGGCATCGCCCAGCGCTGGTGGGTGAAGCCCTTCCTGAAGCTGACGCGCGCCATGCCGCTCGATCCCTCGCGCCCGCTGGCGACGCGTTCGCTGATCAACGCGGTCAAGAACGGCGAGAGCCTGGTGATCTTCCCCGAGGGGCGGCTCACCGTCACCGGCAGCCTGATGAAGGTCTATGACGGCGTCGGCATGATCGCCGAGAAATCCGGCGTCCCGATCGTGCCGGTTCGCATCGAGGGGCTGGAAGCGACGATCTTCTCGCGCCTGACCCGCGAGCAGGTCCGCCGCCGCTGGTTCCCCAAGGTGCGCGTCACCGTGCTCGATCCGGTCTCGCTGACCGTACCCGACGAGCTCAAGGGCAAGCCGCGCCGTCAGGCGGCCGGTGCCGCGCTCTACCAGATCATGTCGGACCTGATCTTCCGCACCACCGATATCGACCGCAGCGTCTTCGAAGCGGTCGCGGAAGCCGCCAAGCTTAACGGCAAGGGCCGCGTCGCGGTCGAGGACCCGATCACGGGCACGCTGACCTACAAGCGCCTGCTGATCGGCGCCGAGGTGCTCGGCCGCAAGCTCATGCCGCTGGCGGCGAAGGGGGAGGCGGTCGGCGTGATGCTGCCCAACGCCAATGGCGCGGCAGTGACCCTGCTCGGCCTGATGTCGGCGGCGCGTGTGCCGGCGATGATCAACTTCACGGCCGGCGCCGGCAATATCGCCGCCGCCTGCAAGGCCGCTGAGGTCCGGACCATCGTCACCTCGCGCGCCTTCGTCGAGAAGGGCCGGATGGGGCCGCTGATCGAGATGCTCTCGGCGCAGGTGAAGATCGTCTACCTTGAGGACGTGCGCGCCACCGTCTCGACAGCCGACAAGCTTTGGGCGCTCTGGCGCCATGGCGAGGCGATTGAGCAGGCGAAGGGCTCGGATCGCGCCGCGATCCTGTTCACCTCGGGCTCGGAGGGCGCGCCCAAGGGCGTCGTGCTCAGCCACGCCAACATGCTGGCCAACGCGGCGCAGGCGGCGGCCCGCATCGATTTCGGCCGGCGCGACAAGGTCTTCAACGTGCTGCCGGTCTTCCACTCCTTCGGCCTGACGGCAGGTCTTATCCTGCCGCTGGTCTCGGGCGTGCCGGTCTATCTCTATCCCTCGCCGCTGCACTACCGGATGGTGCCGGAGCTGGTCTACGGCTCGAACGCGACCATCCTGTTCGGCACCGACACCTTCCTGACCGGCTATGCCCGCGCCGCACACCCCTACGATTTGCGCTCGCTGCGCTATATCGTGGCCGGGGCCGAGCCGGTGAAGGACACGACGCGACGGACCTATGCGGAGAAATTCGGCCTGCGCATCCTCGAAGGCTATGGCGTCACCGAGACCGCGCCGGTGCTGGCGCTGAACACGCCGATGTTCAACCGCTTCGGCACGGTCGGCCGGATCATGCCGGGCATGGAAGCCAGGCTCGAGCCGATGCCGGGCGTCGAGGAGGGCGGCCGTCTGCATGTCCGCGGCCCCAACATCATGCTGGGCTATCTGAAGTCCGAGAAACCTGGCGTGCTCGAACCGCCGCCCGAGGGCTGGCACGATACCGGCGACATCGTCGTGATCGACAGGGACGGTTTCGTCACGATCAAGGGCCGGGCCAAGCGCTTCGCCAAGATCGCCGGCGAGATGGTCTCGCTCGCCGCGGTCGAGGCGCTTGCCGCCGAATGCTGGCCGGGCGTGCTCTCCGGCGTCGCGAGCCTCCCGGATGCCCGCAAGGGCGAGCGGCTGGTGCTGGTGACGCAGCAGAAGGACGCGACGCGCGCCGCCTTCCAGGCCTTCGCCAAGGCCAGGGGCGCGGCGGATCTGATGATCCCGGCCGAGGTCATGGTCGTGCCGGCCGTGCCGGTGCTCGGCTCCGGCAAGCTCGACTTCGCCGGCATCGCCCGGCTGGTCAAGGAGCGGGCCGCGTCGCCCGCCTTGGTGGAGGCCTGATGCTCGGTTTCTGGCTGAAGGCGCTGACACGGCCGACGCTGGACCTGACGCTGGCGACGGCGCCGGGCCAGCAGACCCGCATCATCGAGCGGCCCGGCTTGGTGCTCGACGATGCGGAGCTGGCGGCGCTGGTCGAGCATTTGCGCACGGTCGCGGGGCGGACGCTGGCGCAGGGCGCGCTGACCTATGGCGTCTTTTCCGGCGAGCGCGAGCGCCTCAGCCAGAGCATCGTCACCCTGATCAGCGAGACGGCGACCGGCCGGCCGATCGCCTTCAACGCGCTGGCGCAGATGCCGCTGACGCTCAATGGCGAGCCCGAGCAGGTCACGCATCTCGGCCTCGTCATGGTCGATCCCGAGGTGCGCGGGCGCGGTCTCTCCTGGGTGCTCTACGGCCTGACTGTGTTGGTGCTCTTCGTCCGTGGCGGCCTGCGCCCGCGCTGGATATCGAACGTCACGCAGGTGCCGGGCGTGGTCGGCATGGTCTGCGAGACCTTCTCGGAGGTCTATCCCTCGCCCGATCCCGGCAGCCGCCAGAGCTTCGCGCATCTGACGCTCGCGCGGCAGATCATGCGCGATCACCGCCATGTCTTCGGCGTCGGCCCCGAGGCCGGCTTCGATGAGGCGAACTCGATCATCACCGACGCCTATACCGGCGGCTCGGACGACCTGAAGAAGAGCTTCGAGCAGGCGACGCATCACCGCGAGGAGCGCTACAACGCCTTCTGCCGCGACAAGCTCGATTACGCGCGCGGCGACGACGTGCTCCAGCTCGGCCGGATGGACCTCGCCGCAGCGCGGGGCTACCTGCTCGGCCAGGTGCCGCGCGCCTCGCTGCCGGGATTGCTCGGAGCCTCCGCCTTCCTGCTGGTGCAGCGCCTGTTGCTGCCGCTCGTGCACTGGCTCGACGATACCCGACGCTTCGGCACGTTACGGCCGCGCACGGCAAGGGCGAAACCATGATCCCCGGCTTCAGCTACGAACTCTTCGCCACCCGCAATATCGGCTTCGTCTCGGAGGCCGAGCAGGCGCGGCTCAGGCAGGCGACGGTCTTCGTCTGTGGCGTCGGCGGCATGGGCGGCGCCGCCTTCATGGCGCTGGTGCGGGCCGGCATCGGCCGCTTCGTCATCGCCGATATCGACGTCTTCGAAATCTCGAACCTGAACCGGCAGGTCTTCGCCAACGCGGGCACGATCGGCCGGCCGAAGGCGGAAGCGGCGGCCGAGGCCGCGCGCGCCATCAATCCGGAGATCGAGATCGAGGTGCTCGGTGCGGAATGGGTAGATCGTCTGCCCGAGATTGCCCGGAGATGCCCTGTCGTCGTCAACGGGATGGACGATATCGCCGCCGGCCTCCATCTCTACCGCACGGCCAAGACAGCCGGCGCGACCGTGATCGACGCCTATATGGCGCCCTTGCCTTCGGTGATCGTGGTCCGCCCCGGCGACCCGCGCCCCGAGGAGCGCCTGGGTTTCCCGACCGTTGGCAAGGACTGGAGGACGTTGTCCGAGGATGACAAGCGCGCCGCCATGCTTTGCGAGGTCACGCATGTCATGCTGCATTCGCGCTCGCGCCATCATGTCGATCTCGCCGTCGCCGGCGAGGTCGCGGCCGGGCGGCGCAGCCGCATGTCCTTCGCGCCCATGGTGATCACGACGGGCATGATGATGGCTTATGAGGCGATCGCCCTGACGCTCGGCCGGCGCACCGGCACCGATTGCCGCGGCTGGTTCTTCAACCCCTACCGGCCGGCAGTTGAGCGGCCCTGGCCGGCCCCGGTCGCGGCGCTGCTGAAGCCCTTCGTGGTACGGGCGCTGAAGCAAATGGTGGCCGGGCCATGACCGGCGGCTTCGCCAATCCCGGCCTGGTCGCGGATTCGATCGTCGATCTCTGCGGCGCGCTCGGCCTCGCCGTCGCCATGGTGACCTTGCGCCGGCGCGATCCGCGCGGCGCGCTGACGCGGCGCTTCCTTGTCGCGATGGGGCTGGTCGCGGCGCTTTTCCTGCTGCGGGCGCTGGGTTGGTGGAGCGGCAGTGTATTGCTCGGGCGGCTGGCACTCGCCTGTGCCGCCCTGTTCCCGCTAGGCGCGTTGATCGTGACCGAGGGCATGCTGCGCCGGCATGCGCCGCGTCCCGGCAAGATCGCGGTACTCGGCGGTTCGGTTCTGCTCGTCCTCGCCAGCCTCCTCGGCCTCGACGACCCCGGGCAGCTTTATGATCTGGCGCTGGCCGGTTTCCAGCTCCTGACGATCGCGTTTTGCGGCATCCTGTTGTTCCGCCGCGATCAGGCTGCGCTGACGGCATCCGAGAATGCCGGCGTCTGGCGGCTCGGGCTCTGCGCCTTCCTGATCCTGCCCTTCGCGCTCAGCGATTTTCGCGAATTGCTGCCGGATATGCCGGTGAGGCTCGGCGGCGTCGGCGCCTTGCTGCTGGTCTCGATTCTGCTGGTCGCGGGCGGCGCCGCGCCGGCCCGTCGGCAGCGTGTCGCGATGCTCAGCCTGCGTGTCGCGACCGCGCTGCTGCTCGGCTTCGCGGCGGCACTCGTCACGCCGGATGCCGGCTTTGCCCATATCGCGCGGCTTTGTGCTGTCTCGCTTGCCGGCGTGCTCGCCATCGCGCTGGCGGTCGATGCGCTCTCCAGCTCCTTCGACGCCGAGGCGCCGGGCGTGCTCGACTCGCTCGCCCGCTCCAAGGCAGGCACGCGCGAGGCCTTGATCGCTCAGCTTGCCGCCCATCCCCTTTTCACCAGCGCGCGCCGGCTCGATGAAGCCGCGCTCGCCGATTACGACCCCCTGATCCTGCGGCCGGCCTTGCAGGGCATCGGCGTGCTCCATGCTTCCGGGCGTGGCTGGCGCTGGCCGCCGACCGATCCGGCCGCCGAGCGATTGGCCGCGCTGATGGCTGTGAATTCCGCGAGCCATCTGCTCGTGCTTGGCGAGGCGCCGCTCGACCTCCTGCTGGTGACGGTGCCGGTGGTCTCGGCCGATCCGGCGACCGAGACGGCGCTGGCGCTGGTGCGCCGCCTGCTCGCGACCGCACCGAGCGAGGCCTCCGCATGATCGAGATCCGCAGCAACGACCGCAAGGCGGCCTTCGCCGTCACCGCCAATGCCTATCCGGCCGAAAGCCCTTACGTTCCGCCGATGTGGTCCGATTTCGACCGCATGCTCGATCCCACCCGAAATCCGCTGGTGACGCAGGGCCATGGCCGCTTCGAACTGTTCACGGCGTTGCGTGACGGCCAACCGCTCGGCCGCATCGTCGCGACGATCCATGACGCCTCCAACGCCCGGCACGGTACGTCGCGTGCGCAGTTCGGCTATTTCGACTGCACTGATGATCCCGAGATCGCCACCGCCCTGCTCGGCGCGGCGGAAGGCTGGGCGCGCGAGCGCGGCATGGTCGAGATTACCGGCAACTTCAATCTGACCGCGATGCAGCAGGCCGGTGTCGTCACCGGCGGCTTCGACAACGCGCCCTTCACGGACATGCTCTGGAGCCCGCCGCATATCGCGCGCCTGCTCGAAGCGAACGGCTATGCCCCGGCCTTCCCGATGACGACCTTCCGGATCGATCTCGCCGATATCGATCCCCGCGGCCTGCTCGGCCCGAAGCAGCAGGAAATCCTGGCCGATCCCGACTATCGCTGGATGCCGATCGACCGCCGCCATTTCACGGAGCGGCTGGAGGATTCCCGGCTCATTCTCAATGACGGCTTCGACGCCAATCCGATGTTCGTGCCCCCGACCGCTGGGGAATACCGCTTCCAGGCCGGCGACATGATGTGGGTCATCGACAAGCGCATCTCGACCGTCGTCCAACACAAGGGCGAGCCGGTCGGCGCCATCATCGCCATCCCCGATCTCAACCCGTTGGTGAAGGCGGTGGGCGGGCGGCTGGGCCTGAGCTTCCCGTTCCGCTTCCTGCGGCATCGCTGGACCAACCGGCGCGCCGTCATCGTCTACCAGTCGGTCAGCCGCGCCTTCCATAATCGCGGCCTCAACGGCGCGATGCTGTTCAAGGTGGCGAGCGCGCTCAAGGCAGCCGGCTATACCGAGCTCGGCGGCACCTGGATCGCCGACGTCAACGGGCCGAGCCTGCGGCAGGCGGAGAAGGCCGGCGCGAAACCGCTGCATCGGCTGCATCTCTTCGCCAAGCCCCTGTGAGATTGAGCGATGCTCGATAGCGATCTCTTCCGGACGTTGATCGCCGAGGCGAGCCTCGCGCCAAGCGTCCATAATATCCAGCCCACACGCTGGCGCCTGCTATCGGCTGATACGGTGTTGCTGCTTGAGGATGAGCGACGGCGTGTGCCGGTGGCCGACCCGACCGGGCACGATGTCCGTCTGTCGCATGGCGCTGCGCTCGAAGGATTGTCGCTGGCCGCTGGCCGGCACGGCTTCAGGATCATGCGTGTGGAGTTGGACGAGCGGCCGGACCGCGCATCGGGGCTGCGCATGATCGCCCGGCTGACGCTCGCCTCCGGAGGAACGCTCGACCCGCTGGCTGCGGCGGTTGCCGGGCGCAGCAGCTGGCGCGGCCGGTTCCTGCCTGTCGATGCGGCGTTACATGACGCACTCGGCAAGCTGGCGACCGTGCCGGATCTCCGTCTCGTTACACCTGGTCCGGCAGTGGCGGAGATCGCCGAACTGGGAGATCGCGCCGGCTTCCATTTCCTCGGCGAGGATGAGCACCGGCTCGAGCTGCTTGCCTGGATGCGGCTTTCGCGCGGCGACCCGCGTTACGGCCGCGACGGCCTCAATGCCGAGGCGATGGGGTTCGGGCGCATCGAAGCGGCGGGCGTATCGTTCGTGCTGGGGCCTCTTTTCCCATGGTTGAAGCGCCTCGGCCTCGCCGAACCGCTCTCGCGGGAGCGGGGGAAGGCCACATACGGCGCGATGGCGCTGTTTCATCGGCCCGAGGGCGAGGACCCACTGGAGACCGGGCGAGCCTTCTACCGGGCCTGGCTGACGATCGCGTCGCAGGGGCTTGGCGCCTGCCCGGTCTCGGTGCTCGCCGATTGGCCTGTCAGCAACGCGGCGCTCGTCGCACGCCATCCGCTGCCGGTCGGGCGCCGGCTCGTCAATGTCTTCCGGCTGGGCCGTGTTGCGCCGGGTGCCGGCGCGGCACGCGCGCGCCTGCTGCTTGCTGAGCTGATCGTCTGACGGTGCTCAGTCCTGCTTGCGGCGCGAGCGAAAGCGATCGAGCAGGCCAAGGCACCACAGGGCGAAGCGCGCCATCGGCTGTTGCAGGATCGGCATGTCGGCGGCGAGCAGCAGCAGGCCGAGCGGCAGCATCCAGGCCCCGAGCAGCGGCAGGAACGAGAAGATCCCTCCGGCGATGAGGCCGATCCCGGCGGGAATGCGGACCAGTCGAGACTTGGGATGGCGCAGCCAGCGCAGGCCTGCGGCCAGCCGGGGTGGCAACTCGTGTTCGATGCGCTTGAAGGCGCGGCGCAATTCCTGCCTGGAGGATAGCGGCTCCATGATCTGGTGTCTGTCGCCTCTTCGGGGCTAGCGGGCGACGAAACCTTGCCGACGCCCTTTGGACGTGCGGCAGGAGCAATCGTCCCCGAGCGCGGCCGGCCGCGCCAGCGTGCATTGCCGCGTCGGCGTCCGGCAATGACGTCCGAGGCTGCTCGTCCGCTCCGCCCTGCGATAATAGCGACCCGATGACGGGCTCGGCTCGTAGAAGCGCGGGCTGGGGGCGCCGGCCCCGACCGGCGGCCCGGCTCCCGGAATGCCGCCCTGGCTCGAACGCAGCCGGAGATCCGGCACGTTGTCCGTGATCGATGGCGGACCCAGGCCTTGCCGCGGGCCGCCCGGATAAAGCGGGCCGTTGCCGGGCGTCGCATCGAACTGGGCGCTGGCTGGCAGCGAGGCCAGCATGGCCAGCAGGGCAGCCATCGCTGCGATGAGATTGCGCGTCATGCCGTGCCTGGCCTCCCTGAATGTTCCACCGATCTAGGCGTCCAAAGCGATGAGCATAAGGCCGGTCTCGTGATCCCGCTTCTTTTTCAGGTAGGTGGGCTGCTCGGTCAGGATGATTTCCAGCGTCGGGCGGACGATGCCCTTGTTGAGATGTCCCGCGAGGGCGCTGCCATCGCGGCGCCCGAGGACGGCATGGACATGGACGCCCGGCTTGCCGCCGGGCTCGACAGCGATGTCTCCGGTCAACGACGCGACTTCGACCTGCTCATCGACCGGGATAGGCTCATAGGTCTTCGTCGCCCAATCGAAGAAGCTCAGCTCGGCACGTTCGAAAGCGCCGATGGCCTTGAAGCTCGCGGCCGTCAGCCGCTTGTCGCGGGCGAAGGCTTCCAGCGAGGCGATGGCCTCATCGCCGACATCCAGGATGATGGCAAACGTCTTCTGCCCGTCGGCTTCATGGATCAGTTTGTGTCGCATCGCCCAACCATGTGCTCGCGTCAGCATGGAACGCGAGGCGGATGGTCGTGTTCCGGAATCTTAGCGCCCCGGGCTGATCACCGACGCCACCTCCGACCATTGTGTCCAGCCGAGCGTCTGATAGAGGGCCCGGCCGTCCGGCGAAGCGATCAAGATACCACGTCCGGCGCCGCGTTCGAGAGAGCGCTGCGTCAGGGCGCTCATGACCGCGGTGCCGAGGCCCAGGCGCCGATGCTCCGGTTGGGTGAGGATCTGGTCGTAGACCGTATGGCCATCGACCACCCCCGCCATGCCGCTCGCCGCCAGCTCTCCCGTCTCGTTTCGGATCTCGACCCTGATCGCGGCACCATTCTCGTTCGTCACGGTCCCGTATCCGGGTGGGAGGACAGGAGTCGAGGTTTCCAGCGTGGTTGTCATGAGATAGGCGCGCTCGCGTGCGGTCCAGTTTTCCGGCAGCAACGCCGCGGCGGTCTCGCGGGGCGCGGGGATCTCGATATAGATGTTCCGCTGCTCGATCGAGCGCGCGAGTTCCGGAAGAATTGCCGGGTCGAATCGGGGCAGCACGAACCGCCCGCGCTGGTCGGGCTTGCCGACCTCCAGCCAGAGGCCGGTGGGAACGGCGCCGGGCGCCGGATAGCCCCGTGTCAGGGCATAGCCGAACGCCCAGGTTTCCATCGGATTCATCAGACGGTCTCCAATTGCCAACGGGCCGGGAAAATCCCGACCCGCGTGACGAGCCTCGCTCGGCCGCTTCCTTACGCTTGAAAAGCCCATTCCGCAGCCATCCAGCGCAGCCGACCTTGGTCGGAGACGATGCGGCCGAGGCCTGGGAACGGCATATGGGTCGCGGCGATCAAGGCCTTCTCCTCGGCCGCGCGCGGGAAGAAGCGGGCGCGCATTGCGCGGGCAGCTTCCGGATCCTGCTCGAAGATGAAGCCGATATCGGTAGCGACCGGGTGAAGTGACGGGTGGAAGAGCATGTCCCCAACCATCAGCAGGCTTTTGCCGCCATCTTCGATGCGCACTCCGATATGGCCGGGCGTATGGCCGGCAAGGTCGATGGTCGACACGCCTGGCACGATGCTGCGCTCGCCATCGATCGCCTGCAGCTTCGGGTAGAGCCGGATGAGCTCTGCCGACGCGTCGAAGCTGCTTTTCAGGAAATCGGGTGCTGCCGCGCGTTGCGCCGGGTCGGTCCAGTGCGCAACCTCGCGCCGGCCGATATAGATCTCCGCATTCGAGAAGTTCCGTCGGCCGCCCGCGACGAGGCCGCCGATATGGTCGCGATGCATATGCGTGACGATCACCGCATCGATATCTTCCGGCGCAAACCCGACCGATTTCAGGGCCGAAGGCAGCTTGCCGCTTTCGCCGAGCAGACCCGCCGGGCCCGTATCGATCAGGATGCGCCGTGCCGTCCTCAATCAGGTACTGGTTGAACACCAGGCGGATGCCGCCGGGCCTTGCGGCGAACTGCCCTGCCGCGGCGGCTTCGATCTCCTTGGGTGAGCGCCCGACGAAATAGGAGAACGGCATGTCGGCGAAGCCGTCGGTCAGGGCCGTGACCTTGAACCGGCCGATCGAAATCTGCGCCAGAGGCGGCACGGCAGTCGTGACAGCGGCAACCGGGGTTGCGACGGCCCTGCCGGCGGGCAGCACCGCGCCGGCGGCGATAGACAGGGCAGGGGCCGCAAAGGCGAAAGCGCGGCGGGACAGCATGGTCATTGAAGGACTCCAGAAAGCGCGAGGGCCGTCTTCAAGCGCGGTCGCTCGGGTTGAGGATGGTGTAGGCCCTTCCTTGAATCCGAGGTATCTGGATATATCGGGACTTTCCCTCCCGAAATATGGAAGGGTTCGATGGATCGTTTCGATGCCATGTCGGTGCTCCTCGCCGTTGTCGAGGAAGGCAGTCTTTCGGCTGGCGCACGCCGCTTGCGCGCGCCGCTTACCACGATCAGCCGCAAGGTGGCCGATCTCGAACAGCATCTCGGAACCCGTCTACTGATCCGCACCAGCCGGCGGGTCGAGTTGACGGATGCGGGCCGCGACTATGTCGCCGCCTCCCGTCGCATTCTGGAGCAGGTCGAGGAAGCGGAGCGTACGGTTGCCGGCGAGTACAGCGAGCCGCGCGGCACCCTGGCGGTGACGGCATCGGTGGTTCTCGGGCGACGTCATGTCGTTCCGCTGGCGGCTGAATTCCTGGCCGAGCATCCCCGGATCGACCTGCGTCTGTTCCTCATCGACCGTCACGTCAATCTGGTGGAGGAGCATCTCGACCTCGGCATTCGGGTCGGTCATCTCGAAGACAGCGGCCTGATGGCGCGGCGTGTCGGCGAGGTCAGGCGCATCTTCTGCGCGAGTCCGGGTTATCTGGCGCGCCGCGGCGTTCCGGTTCGGCCCGAGGACTTGAGCGACCATGACGGCATCACGTTCCGGGGCTTCACGATATCGCCGGAATGGCGCTACCGCGGCGATTCAGCTGCCCTTTCGGTGGAGCCGCGTACGAGGCTCGCGGTCAATTCGACCGAAGCGGCGATTGATGCCGCCCTGGCAGGGGTCGGCGTCGCCCGGGTGCTGTCTTATCAGATCGTCGATGAATTGCGGTCCGGTGCGCTGGTGCCGCTGCTCGAAGCGTTCGCTCCGGAGGCGATCCCGGTTCAACTCGTCTATGCCGCCCAGGGCCAGTTGCCCATCAAGGCGCGCGCATTCCTGGACTGGGTCGCGCCGCGCTTGCGCGCTCGTTTGCTGCCGAGCGATGCGTAAGCCGGTCGGTGCGCCGGGACTCAGCTTTCCTTGGCCGAGATGTAGAAGCCGAAAGCCGAAGCGCAGGCCAGAACCACGCTGATCTCGATCAAGCCCATTGTTGCCTCCCTCTTTGCGATGGATGGGAAACCGTCTTGGACCTGCCATTGCTCCGCCGCGTATGAGGCTGGCCTTCTGAAAGGCCGCTACCTGTCCCATCGGATCAAGGCGCGCCCGCTGGTCAGATCCGTCACCAGCCGGCTGAGACCGTCGATTTCGGCCTTCGGTGCGCTGACTGAGAGGATCGCACCGGTATCCGTGAAGGTCTGATCACGCAGTTGCACGCCGGGAACTGCGCCGAGACGTGCCTGGACGCGCGTCAGGTCGCCGAAGCTGCAGGTGATCCTCGCCGCTGCCGTCTCGACGAGCTCGACCTTGCGGGCCTCGCGCAGGCACAGTGCGGCCGTGCCGCCATAGGCCCGGATCAGCCCGCCGCTGCCCAGCAGGACGCCGCCGAACCAGCGCGTGACCACGACGGCGACACCGTCGAGAGCCTGTCCGTCGATGGCCGCGAGGATCGGCTTGCCGGCCGTGCCGCTCGGCTCGCCGTCATCGTTGAAGCGATAGCTCTGCCCGAACCGCCAGGCCCAGCAATTATGGTTGGCCTCGGGATCGGAATGCGCGGCAATGAAGTCCTTCGCGGCCGCTTCGTCGGCAACCGGCGCGGCCATCGCAACGAAGCGGCTTCTCTTGATCTCCTGCCGGGCGGAGCAGGGTTCGACGAGGGTGAAACGCGCGGCCATCAGGCCCTGTAGCATGCCGGTTTGCCGAGGGAACCATCCGCTTTCGGCCGTGCTCCACGCCCGATGCCGCGCGGTTTTCCACGACCGGGAGTGGCGGGAGATGAGCACCGTTCCCGGGCCAGGCCCGATCGAAAGCGCTTCCGGAACAAGTCCATGGGCGCAGCAACATGGAAGAGTTCTAATTCAATATCAAAAACAATGGCTTGGTGGAATTTATGTTACAATGTACATGGGTTCTCAGCCGCTGGAGGCCACCCATAAAAGCTGATCCATGATCGAGTATTCCGAAGACCATCGGCTCCATGTGAGCGGCGAGATTTCCTATCGGGACGTCGAGGCCTATCTCGACGGCACGGTCTATCTGTCGATCGCCGCCCCGCGGCAGGTGCTCCAGACCGGCGTCTCCTTCGCGCGCGGCAGTTACTGGATCGAACCGATCAGGCCCTCCGTCCATCTCACCGGCTGTGACCTCGAATATCTCGACGACGAGCGGGTGGTCGGCTCCTACCGGCCGAGCCTCTTCGTCGGCATTCTGCTCGCCGGCGAGCATACCGGTTTCGTCGATGGCCATTCGATCGCAACGACGCGGATCGGCGTGCCGACGTTGCTGGGCGTCAGCGATCAGGTCGATATCCGCTCGGCGCAGCGGCCCGGCCAGACCTGCCGGATGAGTGGCTTCCATGTCGGAGCCGAGTTCCTCCGCGAGCTCGGGGAGGAGGCCGGGTTGCCGGGCTGCGAGACGATGCTGGACAGCTTTGCCGACGGCTTTCTCTGGCAGGAGGTCGAGGCCCGGACGGCTTTGCGAGCCCATCTCCTGCAGCTCGCCGAGAATCCCTATCAGGGCAGGCTGGCGCAGCTCTATTCCGAGAGCCGGGTGCTGTCCGCGCTCGTCGAGGTCGCCAGCATCTTTCGGGAGCAGCGGCGCGGGATGCCGCAGCTCTCCCGCTCGCATCGCGAGCATGCCGAGCATGCGCGCCTGATCCTCGACAACCAGCTCGCCGATCCGCCAGCGGTCTCGGAACTCGCGCGCATCGTCGGTCTCAACGAAACCAGCCTGCGGCAGGCCTTCAAGGCGGCCTTCGGCTCGACCATCATCGACTACCTGCGCGACCGGCGGCTGGAGGTGGCGCGGGTGCTGGTGCGGGAGCGGCGCCTGTCGATCGCCGAGATCGGCTATCGCGTCGGCTTCTCCAGCCCGGCCAATTTCGCCACGGCCTATCGCCGGCGTTTCGGCCTGTCGCCGAGCCAGGATCTGTAACCCTTCCAAATCCTGCGGGCGCGCAAAGGAAAAACGACGGCCGGCAAAGGTCGAATGCATGGAGGCGCCTTCGTCGCGCCAATAAGAAGACGGTCCATCCTCGGATCGAAGGTTTGCCGTGACGGTCAGCGCTTCCACAGAGGCCCTCGACGTCGACGCGCGCGGGCCGGATACGGACAAGACGGAAAAGGCCGCTGCGGAGCCGCGCGCCTCGGTCTCGATCGGTGCCGTCGCTCTACGGCTTTTCGCGATGATGCGGGAGCGCCGCTGGCTCTTGTTGTGCTCGATCATCTGCGGAACGCTGGCGGCGTTGCTGTCGCTTGCGCCCTATGCCGCTGCCGCCGTCGCGCTGGTCGCGATTCTGCAAGGCAATGTCGATTGGCACTGGATCGACCAGGTCGGCGGGGTGGCTCTCGCTGCAGTGGCAGCACGACACCTGCTCTTCTCGCTGGCGACCGGCCTGTCGCACAAGATCGCCTTCCAGACCCAGCAGGAACTCCGGCTGGCGCTTGCGGCCAAGCTCGCGCGCGTGCCGCTGGGCTTCTTCGACGACCGTTCCAAGGGCGAATTGCGCACCATCCTGCTCGACGATGTCGAGGGCGTCGAGGACGGCATGGCGCATCTCGTGCCGGAGCTCAGCGCCGCAATCGTGGCGCCGGTGGTCGCGCTCGTGCTGCTGGCCGTCATCGACTGGCGCCTGACCATTCTCGCGCTCCTCCCGATCATGCTCGGGCTCGTCCTGATCGGGCGGGTGATGAGGCAGGGCGAGGGCCCGACCCATGATTATCTCGCGATCCAGTCCCGCATGGCCGAGACCGTCGCTGAAATGGCCGATGGCCTGCCGACGGTCCGCGCCTTCAATCAGGACGAGCAGGCCACGGCGCGCACGCAGCGCATCTTCGCCGAGATGACGCATTTTTCCGATGCCTGGATGCGCCATGCCGTGGTGCCAGGCTCCGCCGCGCAGGTGCTGCTCTCGAGCCATCTGCTCTTCGCCGCGCCTGCCGGGCTGCTGATGGCGGCGCAGGGCTGGCTGAGCCCGACGACATTGGCGGCCTTCCTCGCCATCGCCTACGGGCTCGGTGACGTCTTCGCCTCGCTGCAGGGCATCAGTCATCGCCTGATGCGGCAGGTGCAGTTGCTCGACCGGATCGATGCGGTCATGGCGGCGCCGGAACTGCCGGTCAGCGCCATGCCGGCCGAGCCGGCCGATAAGCTGCTGCGCTTCAAGAATGTCGGCTTTTCCTATGGCGCGCGGCAGGTGCTGCATGGCGTCGATTTCACGGTGGTGCCGGGGCGCTGCCTTGCGCTTGTCGGGCCGAGCGGTTCCGGCAAGTCGACGCTCGCGCGCCTGATCGCGCGCTTCCACGATGTCGGCAGTGGCGCCGTTTCGATCGGCGGCGTCGATATCCGCGAGATGGCGCCGGACGCGCTGAACCGCGCCGTCTCCTTCGTCGTCCAGGAGGTCTTCCTCTTCGCCGGCACGATCGCCGACAATATCCGCCTCGGCCGGCCGGATGCCGATGACGACGCGGTGATCGACGCAGCCAGGCGCGCCCGGGCACATGATTTCATCGCGGCATTGTCGCGAGGCTACGACACCATCGTCGGCGAGCGCGGGCTCGGGCTTTCCGGCGGCGAGCGCCAGCGCATCTCGATCGCGCGCGCCATCCTGAAGGACGCGCCGATCCTCGTGCTCGACGAGGCCACGGCCTTCGCCGATCCCGAGAACGAGGCCTTGATCCAGGACGCAATCGCTGAGCTAGCGCACGAGCGCACGCTGATCGTGATCGCCCACCGCCTGCACACCATCGTCCATGCCGACGAGATCCTCGTGCTCGATGCCGGCCGCGTGGCCGAGCGCGGCAGCCATGCCGAGCTGGTCAGGCAGGGCGGGCTCTATGCCCGGATGTTCGCGGCGCATGAGGCTGTCGCCAGCCATCGCCATGCCGATGCGCGCAAGAACGATGGCGTCGGCCAGCCCCCGCTCACGGTGGGGGCTCAGCCATGAAGCTGCTCGCCTTCATCCACGCCCATCTCGGCGATGCGCGCGGGCTGTTCCAGCGCGCCATGCTCTTCACCTTCCTTGAAGGGCTCGTAGCGGCCGGGCCGGTGATCGCGGTCGCGCTCGGCCTGATGCGGCTGGCGCAAGGCCCCGCCGACGCGCTGGCGCTCTTGCCTTACGCCGTAGCGGTCGTCGCTGCCGTCGTGTTGCGCATCCTGCTGATCCGTCTCGCTTGGTCGTCGGGATTCCGCGCCGGCAATGTCGCGACCGAGGCGATCCGCAACCGGCTGGTCGGGCATATGCGGGCCGTGCCGCTCGGCGCGCTCGGGCGCTGGAGCGCGGCGCGTCTCGCGACCCTCGTCACCGAGGACGGGCGCTGGATCAACGAAGCCTCGACCTTCACGCTGAACCGGCTGTTCGGCGGGCTCGCCGCAGGCCTGTGCCTGTTGCTGGCGGCGGTCTGGTTCGACCTAACGACCGCGCTCGCGGTGCTCTTCGCCTTCGGCCTCGGCCTGCTGTCGCTGCCCGTCGCCGGGCGTATCCTGAAAGGTGTGATCGCGCGCCGCAATGCCGAGCTGACCGATATCAGCCAGCGCATCGGCGAGTATGGCGAGGGCATCGCCGTGTTCCGCTCTTTCCGGGCCGGGGAGGGCGCCTTCGCCCGCTTCGCCGAGGCCGTGGATCGCCTGCGCCACCTGATGCTCGGCTACACGCCCGTCCTCGTCTCGCTCCATGGCGTCGCCGCGACCTTGATGGGTGCCGGACTGCCTCTGGCGCTGATGATCCTGGCCTGGCGCGGTGGCGAAGCCGCACCGTCGCTGATCCCCGCGCTGCTGCTCGGGCTTGCGGCGAGCCACGCGCTCTGTACGGCCGTGCTCGGCCAGATGCTGCCCTTCAGCCTGGGCATGCAGGCCGAGGCCGGCATGGCCCGCTTCCTCGCGGAGCCGGTGCTCGCACATCGGGGCCGCGAGCCGGGCACGCCGCTGGATTTCACGCTCGAACGGGTGGCGTTCAGCCATGACGGCCAGCACGGCGCGGTCAACGATATCGCGTTGGCGGCGCGCCAGGGTGGCATGACCGCGATCGTCGGGCCGAGCGGTGCCGGCAAGTCGAGCGTCATCGGCCTGATGATGCGCTTCTTCGACCCCCAAAGCGGCCGCTTGACGGTCGGCGGCGTCGACATTGCCGAGATTCCGCCGGCCCGCTTGCAGGCGCTGACGGCGCTGGTCAACCAGGACGTCCACCTCTTCCGCGACACGTTGCGCGCCAACATCCTGCTCGGCGCGCCCGGCGCCGACGAAGTCCAGCTCGCAGCCGCCATTCGCGCCGCCCGGCTGGACGAACTGATCGTGGCCTTGCCTGACGGTCTCGACACCGTGATCGGGGAGGGCGGGCGCACCCTGTCGGGCGGCGAGCGCCAGCGCGTCGCGGTCGCGCGGGCGCTGCTCAAGGACGCACCGATCCTGCTGCTCGACGAAGCCAGCTCCGCCATGGACCCGCTGACCGAGCGCGCCATCCAGCAGGCGGTCGCGGCGCTGGAGAACGGGCGCACCCTCGTCGTCGTCGCCCATCGCCTATGCAGCATCGCCGAGGCCGACCGGATCTACGTGATGGATCAGGGGCGGATCGTCGAGGAGGGCCGGCATCCGGACTTGCTCGCGCTGGGCGGTCTCTATGCCCGGCTCTGGCAGGCGCAGGAGCGCGCTGCCGGTTGGAGGTTGAGATGAGTCTCGCATCGCATTCCGCCGCGCCCGGCGTGCCTGAGCCCCTGCTGTTGCAGCGCTCGCTGCGCCTCGGCATCGGCGCGGTCTATGGCGCGGCGGCCGTCCCGCTCTTCTTCATCTACAACATCCTGCCGGCGAGCCTGCGCCAGGCCGGCCAGTCGCCGGAAGTCGCCAATCTTGTCTTCCTGGCCTATCTGCCCTTCGCGTTGCGTGTCGTCTGGGCGCCCGTCGTCGCCCGCATTGGCCGCGGGCAAGTCTCGGCCTTCCGACGCATCGTACTAGTCTGCCTCGCGCTCGCAGTGGCGGTGACGGGTTGTCTCGTAGCGTTCGAGCCCCAGGGTGGCACGCTCGGCATTATCGTTGTCGCCACGCTCGCGATCATGGCCATCGCGACGGCGGCCGTGGCGCTCGACGGCTATCTGCTCGTCGGCTTCCCACCGGCGGTGCGGGTGCGTTGCGCGTCGTTGCAAGGCATCGGCTTCGCGCTGGGTGGCCTCGTCATGGGCGTCGGCATCATGTTCTTCGAGGGCGCGGGCTGGAGCGGCATCCTCCTGCTGCTCGTCCTGATCACGACGGCATTGGCGCTGCCGGCTGTGCTGCTCCCGGTTGCCGGAACCACGACGGATCAGGGCGAAGGTCGTCCCGAGGCGCCATCCGGCCTATGGCGCTTTCTGAAGAGCGCTCCCGCGCGCCGGAGGCTGGCCTTCTCGCTGCTCGGTCATGGCGGGCTCGGTCTCGCCGGCGGCATGCTGCCGGTCCTGCAGGTCGATGCCGGCCTGAGCCTCGGCCAGATCGGCCTCGTCGCCGCCGTCGGCGCCAACGGCGTCGGCGTGATCGCCTCCTGGGCGACCGGACTCGTGCTGCGCGGCAGCGAGGTCTGGCGCGTAGCGCTCCTCGTCAGCCTCGCCTCGGCGCTCTGCTTCGCGGGTGTCGCCATGGCCGGGGTCCGGGCCGAGCCTGCGGTCGCCATCGCCCTGTCGCTCGCAGTGATGGCGCTCGGCTACGCCTTCTTCGTCGTCTTCCGCGCGCTCGTCCTGCCGGTCTGCGCCGGCGAGGGCGGCACGACGCAGGCCGCCGCCCTGTCCAGCATCGACGCCCTCGTCGCGACGGTCTCGGCCATCGCGGCCGGCTTCGTCCTCGGCCTCGGCGGCCTGCCGGCGGTGCTCGGCCTCGCCGCCGGGTTCTGCGCCGGCGGCGCTCTCGTCGCCTGGCTCGCGGGTCGCAGCGGCGAAAACCTCAACGCATCATCATCCCACGGAGCCTGACCATCATGAAGCGGCCTTTCAGCCATTCAGCCAGCCCTTTCATGCTGCTTGCGACGACCGCGTTCGCCGGAATGCTCTGTCCGCTCGCGGCGCCTGCCCAGGCGCAGGGCCGGGATGCCCAGGTGATGCAGCTCGACGAGATCACCGTGACCGCGCGCCGACGCGACGAGACGCTGCGGGATATCCCCTTCACGGTCGATGTGCAGACCCGCGCCCAGCTTGACGAGAAGCGCGCCTATGACGCGCCATCGGCTCTGAAGGACGTCGCCGGCGTCTACATTCCGGGCTTCGGCGACCGCTCGACCTCGTTCCTGATCATGCGCGGCGTCGGGCCGATCCTGTTCCCGCTCGGCCCGGACGATTCCTCCGTGCTGACCTTCGTCGACGGCACGCCGTTGCCGATCGGCTCATCCAACGCCAATTATCTCGATCTCGATCGCGTCGAGGTGCTGAAGGGGCCGCAGAGCACGCTGTTCGGCCGCAACACCACGGGCGGCGCCGTCAACCTGGTGCCGGCCCTGCCGGACGAGACCTGGAAGGGCTATCTGCGCTCCGAATACGGCACGCAGAACCATCGTATCCTCGAAGGCGCGGTCGGCGGTCCGCTGATCAAGGACAAGCTCGGCATGCGGCTGGCCTTCCGCCTTCGTGGCATCGACGGCTTCGTCAACAACGTCGTCGGCCCCGATCTCGGCCGGGAACAGAGTGCGACAGGCCGCCTGACGCTGCGCTTCACGCCGACCGACCGGACCACCTGGACGCTCAGCGGCAGCGCCGATTCATCGGATGGCGTGCCGGTCTATTACGCGCTGAAGGGAGACGGCTTCCCGATCCTCGCCGCCCAGAACCTGGGGCGCGAGGTCACCAAGAACTACGCCTTCCAGTCGAAGTTCGAGCACCGCTTCGACCATTTCACCTTCACCTCGCAGACCTCCTACAATGCGATCCGGGCCGACCTGACCTATAACGGTGCCGATTTCTTCCTCGGCAACCGCGTCTCCGGCCTGCCCTTCGGCGCCTTCGGCAACATCGCCGGCAACTATTTCGACCGGAACATCGACCAGACCCGCTTCACCCAGGAGCTGCGTCTCAGCTCAAATCCCGGCGACAAGCTGCAATGGGTCGCCGGCGCCGCCTATTACCGCGACGAGGCGAAGCTGTTCTCGATGCGCAACGTCTTCCTCTATGGGCCGGCCGTCTCGGGCTTCGACAACCTGCACCAGGCGACGACCGGGCAGGCGGTCTTCGGCGAAGTGACCTATCCGGTGATCGACCGGCTGAAGCTCTCGCTCGGCGGCCGCTACACGCGCGAGCAGAAGGACTATGATGGCCAGTTCTACAGCGACGGCACCCCCGGCACCGTTCCGGTCTTCATCGAGGCCGGCAAGAAGGACTACAATTTCTGGACCGGCCGCGCCTCGCTTGCCTACGACTGGACCGACAAGGTGACGAGCTTCGCCTCGGTCTCGCGCGGCTACAAGAGCGGCGGCTTCGGCACCTTCAACTCGCTGATGTGGGCCGGCGTGCCGCGCACGCCCTATGATTCGTCGAGCATCCTCTCCTACGAGATCGGCGGCCGCGGCTCCTTCTTCGACGACCGGCTGAAGGTCTCAGCCGCCCTGTTCTACAACGATGTCAGCAAGGAGCAGATCCTCGCCTACGACCTGCAGAACTTCGCCCAGCAGTCGCTCAACCTCGACACCAGGAGCTACGGCGTCGAGCTCGACGCCACGTGGCGCGTGAACGAGAACTGGGAGATCGCCGGCGGCATCACTTATACCTCGACCGAGATCACCGACGTGCCCGCCGCGGCTGCCGCGGCGCAGGCGGGGCTGAAGAAGGGCAATCAGCTGCCGCAGGTGCCGGAATGGGCCGGCAAGGCCTCGGTGACCTATCGCGCTCCGCTCGGCACGCTCGGCATCGCGGCTTTCGGGCCGGCGAACCTGCTCGCCCGCGTCGGCTACAACTATATCGGCCCGCGCTATTCGGAGGCCGGCAACCTGGCCAAGCTGAAGCCGGTCCACCTGCTCTCGGCTCGGCTCGGCGTCGAATGGGAAAAGGGCGAGGCCTATCTCTTCGGCGAGAACCTGCTCGACAAGCGCTACGTCACCTTCGCCCAGCCCTACGGCACGAGCGTCCTGACCGGCGGGCCGGTCTACGGCACGGTCTACGCGCGCGGTGCGACGATGGGCGTCGGCGCGGCGATCAAGTTCTGAGCCGGGCGCGATGATCGACAGCTCGTCCTGGCCGGTCGTGCGCTGGACCATGCCGGCCTGCATCCCCGACGAGGACGCCGAGCGCGTCCTCGCGGAATTCGATGCGCTGCTCCGGCGCGGCGAGCGCTTCGTCGTGGTTTTCGATGGGGCGGAGCGGCCCGAGCAATCGCCGCAGTTCCTCCGGCTCTACAAGGACTGGTATCGCCAGCGCCGCAAGGAACTCGGGCGCTGGGTCGCGGGTGCCGTCCGGATCGAGCCGGAAGAGGCCAAGCGCAAGGCCGTGCTCGGCAAGCTGATGAATGCCGCGCTCGCGGCGTTCATGCCCTATCCCTTCCGGGTCTTCGCGTCGGACGCGGAGGCACGCCCACAGCTCGATCAATGGCTCGGGCGCTAGCCTCGTTGCCGCCTTACACCTTCTCGTCGCGGGTCAGCCGCCAAAGCAGATAGAGCCCGCCCAGCAACCCCGTCGTCAGTCCGATCGGCATGTTGAGACCGGACGGGAAGCGCTGGCTGATCAGGTCGGCTGCCAGCAGCAGGATGGCGCCCATCGCCGCGCCGGGCAGGAGCGGCACGTCCGGCGAACGGCAGAGCAGCCGAGCAAGCTGCGGGCCGGCCAGCGCGATGAAGGCGATCGGGCCGGCCGCGGCCGTCGCCAGCGCGGTCAGGCCGACCGCCGTCATCACCATCGCGAGCCGCGTGCGCTCGACGGAGACGCCGAGCTGGCTCGCGGCGTCGTCGCCCATCTCCAGCAGGGCGAGCCGCCGGGCATGCCACAGCGCGACGGGCACGATCAGCAGCAGGCCGAGTGCGGCCGGCACGGCATGCGACCAGCTGCGCGCGGCGAGCGAGCCGGCAAGCCAGATCTGCGCCGAGACCGATCGATCGAGATCACTCGCCACCAGCAGGACGGTGTTGACGCCGGACAGGGTCGCTCCGATGCCGATGCCGACGAGCACCAGCCGGTAACCGCCGGTGGTGCGCCCCTTCAGTGCGAGCAGGAAGACGAGCGCGGCCGTCGCCATGCCGGAGAGAACGGCCGACAGCGAAACGGCGAGCGGGCCAGCGCCGAACAGGATGATCTGGATGATCGCGCCGGTCGCGGCGCCGGTGGTGAAGCCGATGATGTCGGGCGAGCCCAGCGCATTGCGCGAGATCGACTGGAAGATCGCTCCGGCCATGCCGAGCGCCGCGCCGACGCAGGCCGCCGTGACGACGCGCGGCAATCGCAGGCCCCAGACGACACGCTCGGCCATCGCATTCCCACTTTTGCCGAAAAGGGCGGCGGTGACCTCTGCCGGGGTGAAGGCGAGCGTGCCGGTGCCCAGCAGCGCGATCGCGAGCACGAGGCCGATGCCGGCAAGCGCGACGCAGACCCATGCGGTTCGTGGGCGCCATAGCAGCGAGAGTGATCCGAAACGGAGTGGAATGGGAGCGCTCATGGGCGGCTCACCCGGAAGCGACGCACCGCCATGATGAAGAACGGGCCGCCGACCAGGGCTGCGACGATTCCGGCCGCGACCTCCGAGGGGGCCGCGACCACGCGTCCGACGAGATCGGCGCCAAGCAGCAGGATCGCGGCGGCAAGTCCCGCGCCGGGCAGAATCCAGCGATGGTCCGCACCCAATAGAGCACGCGAAAGATGCGGCGCGATCAACCCGACGAAGCCGATCGGGCCCGCCGTTGCGGTGGCAGCTCCCGCCAGCAGCATCACCGCCAGGCAGGCGCCGAGCCAGATCCTGTGGGGCGCGGCGCCGAGCGCCTGCCCGAGTTCCTGCCCCAGCGCGAGGGCGTTCAGGCCGCTGACGACCGAAAGGGCGACGAGGAGCCCGGCGATGACGCAGATGGCGAGCACCGTGACGGCCTCGAAGCTCGCACCCTCGACCGAGCCGGCCGCCCAATGCCGGAAATCGTCGAAGGCGGTGGGCGGTGCATTGATCACCACGATGCCGGTGATCGCGCCGAGCACGATCGAGAGGCCGGCGCCTGCGAGCACGAGCCGGATCGGATTGGTCCCGGTCTCATGCGCCCGCCCGAGCAGGAAGACGGCGCTGCCGGCAAGCCCGGCCCCGAGCGCGGCGAGCCAGACATAATGCACCGGCCGCGTCAGGCCGAAGATGGTGACGCCCAGCACCACTGCGACCGCCGCGCCGGCATTGATGCCGAGCAGGCCGGGCTCGGCCAGGGGATTGCGGGTCACGGCCTGCATGATCGCGCCGGCGACGCCGAGCGCCGCACCGGCGAAGATGGCTGTGATCAGGCGCGGCACGCGCAATTCCCGGACGATCAGGTGGAGATCGTTGCCGGGATCATAGGCCCGCAAGGCGTTGAGGGCCGTCGCCAGCGGAATCGGGCGGGAGCCGATCGCCAGGCTTGCCAGTGCGAGCAGGACGAGCGCGCCCGAACCGGCGGCGAGCCACCACCCGCGCCGGAGCCTCCTCATGGCTTGCCGAAGCTCGCACGCACCTGCTCGAGGATCTGCCGGCCGGAATAGGGATCGATGCGGAACGAGGTCAGCCCGAGCGGATAGACGCGCTTGCCGATTACGGCCGGATGATTGGTGAGCACCGGCTCTGCCAGGAAGGCCGGCACGTCCTTCTCGGTGGCGCGCAACAGGAGGACGACGTCCCCGGTAATGGCGGCTGAGAGGTTCTCGCGCGAGAAGAACTCGAAATCCGAGGCGCGCCCCGTATTCGGCCGCAGCTCAGGCGGCAGGCCGACGATCTCGAAGCCCAGCTCCGAGAGCAGCTTGGCGACCGGGCTCGATGTCCGCGCGACCGAATAGCTGCCGGCGATGTTGTAGCCGACGATGCTGGCCTTCGTGCCTGTCGCTGTGAGCGTGCGGGCCGTGGCTGCGAGATCGGCGTCGAAGCCCGCGATTGCCGCCGCTGCTTGGCTTTCGAGGCCGGCTGCCTTGCCGAGTTCGGTCGCGAGCTCCTGCCAGCTGCGGCTGGAGTAATCGACGACCGTCGTGGGAACGCCGAGCGCCTCCAGCTCGGCCCGGTGCTGCAGGATGCTGTCGGCGCCGGTGGTGGAGGCAATGACGAGATCGGGCTTCCAGCCGAGCACGGCCTCGATGTCGAATTTCAGGTTGGGATAGAGGACCTTCACCCCTTTTCGGTCGGCGTCCCCGGCCCATTGCGAGAAGAAGCCCTTGCCATCGGTCAGCGGGCTCGGCGTTGTCGCGGTGCTTGCCACCAGCGGCGCCTCGATCGCCAGCAGGATGCCGGTCACGCTCGGTGTGGTCGAGACGATCCGCTTCGGCTTCGCCGCCAGGGTCAGTTCCCCCGCGACATGCCGGATCGTGCGCGGCCAGCCGGCTTCCTGACTGCGCGCGGGCGCGCCGGCCAAGCTCAGGGCGCCTGCGATGGCGATGAGGGCGATGAAAAGCTTGGCGAAAGGCATCGTCGCTGTTCCCGGACGGGAGTGTCCTGTCGAGCCTGCGGGTCGTGCGCTGCCGGGCCGGCGACATCATGCCGTCCGGCTCACTGCCATGCGCATCCGCGTGAAGGCTCGATATTCCTCATGGCGGATCGCATTCTGCAATGCAATATGAGTATGTGAATTCTGTAGCGTTATCGGGTATAAGCCGGCGGATGTACAGGATTCGAGGCAATATAGGTGGTGATTGCAGCGAAAGAATGGAAATTTGTAAATCAATCGTCAGGATATAGAAGAATTAAAAAGTAGATCGATGTTCGAGAGTCTAAAGAGAATAAGCGCAGGATTCCCTCGTTCCGGCCCCACCGGTGCGGGAGTCGAGCCCGCTCTTGCGCGTCACTCCGGGGCCCGCCTCAGCGCCGAAGCCGTCACGCTCCGCTACGATGCGCGCACGATCTCGACCGGGCTCTCTGTCGCGATCGCCGATGGCTCCTTCACCGTGATCGTCGGTCCCAATGCCTGTGGCAAGTCGACCCTGCTGCGCGCCCTGTCGCGATTGCTCGTCCCGACCTCCGGGCAGGTGATCCTCGACGGATGCGAGATCGGCGAGCGCCCGGCCAAGGAGGTCGCGCGACGCCTCGGCCTGCTGCCGCAGAGCGCCATCGCGCCTGACGGCATCACGGTGGCGGATCTCGTCGCGCGCGGGCGTTATCCGCATCAATCCTTCCTGCGGCAATGGTCGAAGGCGGACGAGGTCGCGGTTGCGGATGCGATGCGGGCAACGCGCGTGGGCGGGCTTGCCGCCCGCGCCGTCGACGAACTCTCGGGCGGCCAGCGCCAGCGCGTCTGGATCGCGATGGTGCTGGCGCAGGAGACGCCGATCCTGCTGCTCGACGAGCCCACGACCTTCCTCGACATCGCCCACCAGATCGAACTGCTCGACCTGCTGGCCGAGCTCAATGCGCAAGGCCGCACCGTCGTCGCCGTGCTGCACGACCTCAACCAGGCCTGCCGCTATGCGTCCCATCTCGTCGCCATGAAGGACGGTGCCATCGTCGCCGAGGGCAACCCGGCCGAGATCGTCACGGCGGAGCTGGTCGAAGTGGTCTTCGGCTTGCCCTGCATCGTCATTACCGACCCCGTCGCGGGCACCCCGCTGATCGTGCCCAAAGGCCAAGGCCGGGTGAGCAATCGCAGCTTTTGAGAAACCAGAGACAAACGCCATGGCCAGGGCCAGACAGCTTCATATCGGATTGAGCCTGACGCCGACCTGGCTGAAGGGCCGGCCGGCCGATGATGGCGAGCCGCGCCCGAATGGCGATCCGACGGATTTCAATCTCGAACTGACCCGGATGGCGGAACGGGCGAAGCTCGATTTCGTCTTCAAGCCCGACTACCTCCTCCTGCATCCGGGCATGGGCGGCGGCTTCGTCGGCCTCGATCCGACGCTGCTGATGACCGCGATCGCCCGCGAGACCGAGAAGATCGGCCTCGTCACCACGGTCTCGACCAGCTTCAACCCGCCCTATGTGGTGGCGCGCCAGATCCAGTCGCTGCACTGGATCAGCAAGGGTCGCGCCGGGCTCAACATCGTCACCTCGATCGAGGGCGCCGAGAATTTCGGCGATGAGCCGATGCCACCGCCGGATATCCGCTACCGCAAGGCGGCGGAGTTCACCGATGTCATGCAAAGGCTCTGGCAGAGTTATCCGAACGCGGCACTGAACGGTGCGGCGACCAGCGCCGCGATCGACCATCGCGGCGCGTTCTTCAGCGTCAGGGGGCCGCTCAACGTGCCCGGCCATTCGGCAGGGCCGCCGCCGCTCTTCCAGGCGGGGGCCTCCGATATCGGCCGTGACTTCGCGGTTTCGATCGCGGATGCAACCTTCGCCGCCATGCCCGACCGGGAGGCCGGCATCGAGTTGCGCGCCGATCTGCGCCGCCGTGCCGAAGCGCGTGGGCGCAGCGCTGCGTCCGTGCGGGTCCTGCCCGGCCTGCATTTCTTTCTCGCTGAGACGCGAGAGGGAGCCCGGGCCCTGCATGAGCGCGCCCATGCTCATCTCACGCCCGAGCAGCGCCGCAAATCGGTGAAGACCGTGCTCGGGCTCGATCTCGGCGATCTCGCTCCCGACGCGCGCGTCACGGCCGCGATGCTGCCCCCGGCTGATGCGCCGGTCCGCAGCCGGACCCATGCCACGCTGCTGCGACGCTTCGTCGAGACGAGCGAGCCGACCGTGGCGGAATTGCTCTCACGCCCGGAGGTCGTGGGCTCGGCGCATTGGGTCTCCGTCGGAACGGTCGACGAGGTTCTCGCCGAGATCGTCGACTGGTTCGAGGCCGGCGCGATGGACGGCTTCATCGCGATCCCCGGCGGCTCCTTCCGGTCGCTGCGCCTTTTCACGGAGGAGCTGGTCCCGGCCCTGGCGCGGCGGGGCCTGTTTCGCGGCGAGTACGAGGGATCGACGCTGCGCGAGCACCTGCGGCTCGACGCGGCGTGCTAGGCTTGAACTCAGCCGCCGGATTCCCGCGTCGCGGCCTTCGCCGCCGCATAGAGCGCGGCGCGGTGGCCCTCCGCCTCCGCCGTCTTGACGAAGGACACCGTGGTCACGACGCAGGCGATCTCGCCGAGCGCGTTGAAGACAGGCGCGGCCTTGCCGGTCAGCAGCGAGAACAGATGCTCGTTCAGTTCGGCGCCGCCATCCTGTCTGATCGCATCGAGCATCGCGCCGGCCGGCCGGGTCCCGCGAAAGGACGCTGGCTGCTGCTTGCGCACCGCGGCGATCGCATCCTTCGGCAGATGGGCCTGGAAGACGAAGCCGCAGGCAGTGTTGTCGAGCGGCAGGACGTCGCCCAGCGTCACCGTGCTGATCGCGAAATCGGTGCTGCGGTACCAGCGCACGATCGTCGGTCCGCGCTCCGTCCAGATCGCGACGCCGCAGCTTGCGGCGATGCCGGCGGAGAGCGTCTTCATGGCGCGCGCCGCGACTTCGACGGCGTCGATGCGCCGGAGCGCGCGGACGCCGATGTTCAGCGCGACGGGGCCGAGATCGTAATACCCGGTCACCTCATCCTGTGCCGCGAGCCCCTCGCG
The DNA here is from genome assembly GCF_059416005.1 of Allobosea sp. GW821-FHT09G06. Classification (NCBI taxonomy): domain Bacteria; kingdom Pseudomonadati; phylum Pseudomonadota; class Alphaproteobacteria; order Hyphomicrobiales; family Alloboseaceae; genus Allobosea; species Allobosea sp. GW821-FHT09G06. The sequence goes on from NZ_JBWKOI010000002.1 coordinate 82,517, forward strand.
CACCAGGCTCTGCATGTAGCGATGGGCGGTGGAAGCGCCGGTGCGCGCCCGCCGTGCGACCTCGCCCAGCACCAAAGGGCCGTCCGCCTTGGCGAGGATATCGAGGAAGCGGGCCGCGATCGAGATCGACTGGATCGTCGCCGAGCGCTTGGCCTTGGGCGCGCCGCGGCCCTCGGATGGCGGGGGCGTCACCGACACCGCTCCGGATCGGGCGAGGCGGAGGCGCGCGCGACGGCAGAAGGGAAAAGGCTGGTCATCATGCGAATCGCGGTGAGGCTCCCGGCGGCCGCCGGAACAGGCTTTCTGCCATTGGCGGCCTTGTCAGGACAAGCGGGCCGGTGCGGCCGGCAATGGGCGTCGCACGGCTGCGACCGGAAAACAACAGGCCGGGACAATACCGTCCAGGTGTCGGCTCTCGTGTTGACATGCGGAATGCATTCCGCACTGTAGGATCATCATTGCAAGCTCGCGAGCCACGGCCCTGTCCCCAGCCAGCGAGATGTCTTCGGATTGCGGGGAACATCATGTCGTCCAGGTTCGCTTTGCTGCGCGGCGTCAGCGTCGTGTCGCTCATGGCCGTCGCCGCCGCCTCGCCGGTCTTCGCGCAAGGCGCGCCCGCTCCGGCGGCCGGCATGACGATCGAGCTCGACACGATCATGGTCACCGGCGAGAAGGTCGAGCGCGACCTGCGCAGCACTGCTTCGTCGGTCGCGGTCAAGACGGCCCGTGACATCGCTCGCGAGAACACCGGCAACAGCTCGGTCTCCGAAGTGCTCGTCGGCACGCCGAACGTGACCTACACCGACACGGTCGGGGCGCCGGTCATCCGCGGCCAGGACACGCAGGGGCCGCTCACCGGCCAGAACTCGTTCTGGGGCGGCACTGTGCCCCGTGCCACGATCAACGTGGACGGCCACTATCTCAGCTATAACGAGTATTATTTCGGCGCGACCTCGCCCTGGGACGTCAAGAGCATCGAGGTCTTCCGTGGCCCGCAGACGACCTCGCAGGGCGCCAACGCCATCGCCGGCGCGATCATCGTCAACACCAAGGACCCGACCTTCACGCGGGAAGCGGCCTTCCTGACCGAGTTCGGCAGCTATGCGTCACGGCGCACCGCGATGATGCTGTCCGGGCCGATCATCGCCGAGCAGATCGCCGGCCGCATCTCGCTGGACTATTCGGCGCGCGATACCTTCATCAACTATGTCAGTCCGAACTTCCAGACGCGCTATGCCGACCAGGACTTCAGGGCGCTGAACCTGCGCGCCAAGCTGCTCTGGCGCCCGACCGCGCTGCCTGGCTTCGAGGCGAAGCTCACCTTGTCGCGCAATTCGACCAACCGGCCGAGCCAGGAAGCGGCATCCGCCCCGTTCCACAGGCTGAGGCACATCACCACGACCATGCCGAGCTGGCGGCAGGACACCACGACCGGCATCCTCGATCTCAGCTATGATTTCGGCAACCGCTTCAAGCTGTTCAACCAGACCCAGTACAGCGATCTCTCGACCAGCCGGAAGACCGGCATCCTCGGCAGTGGTGATGCCTATATCAAGCAGACGAACGTCTCGAACGAGACGCGGCTGACCTACGGCGATCCGAGCGACGTGCTCAGCGGCGTTGCCGGCATCTACTACGCCCACACCAAGACGGACGAGGACCTCTACCTCACCGGCCGCTCGACCTTCGACGATACCAAGCGCAATCTCGGCATCTTCGGCGAGGCGAGCTACCGCCTGACCGATCGCTGGACCTTCACCGGCTCGCTGCGCTTCCAGCAGGACCAGATCCAGCGCGTCGGCAGCACGGTCTTCGCACGGCAGGGCGTCGATTTCGACAAGACCTTCCAGGCGGTCCTGCCCAAGGCTTCGCTGGCCTATGCGGTGACGCCGGACTGGACCGTCGGCGCCATGGTCAATCGCGGCTACAATCCCGGCGGCGTCTCGCTGAATCTTACCGCTGGCCGCTGGCAGTCCTTCAAGGAAGAGACGCTCTGGAATTATGAGCTGTTCACCCGCGCCAGCCTGTTCGACAACAGGCTGAACGTCAGCGGCAACCTGTTCTACACCGACTTCCGCAATGCCCAGTACTTCATCCCGGTGGTGCTCGCGACGGGCGTCGTCCAGTCCTATGGCATCAATGCCGAGAAGGCCCATGCCTACGGGCTTGAGGTCAATGCCGACTATCGCATCCTCGACAATCTCACGCTCAAGGCCGGGGCAGGCCTGCTGCGCACGGAAATCGACAGGATCTCCGCCAATAGCGGCTACAAGGGCAACGAGTTCGCGAAGTCGCCTGGCTACATGCTCAGCTTCGGCGTGAGCTGGGACGTCACCAGCAAGTTCAACGTCACCGCGCAGATGCGCCATACCGACGGATACTATTCCGACGTGGCCAATACGCGCCTCTACCTGATCAAGCCCTACACGATCGCCGATCTGCGCGCGAGCTACCAGTTCACCGACAACCTGCAGCTCTACGGCTATGTGAAGAACATCTTCGACGAGCGCGCGCCGACCTATATGCAGCAGAACCGCGGCATCGGCGGCACCGAGGCGAGCATGACCGAGCCGCGCATGTTCGGCGTCGGTCTCAAGGGCACGTTCTGAGCGGATGATACGGGCCGGCTTGGCGCGATAGCATGACGCGCCAGGTCGCTTTTCCGAAGGCAGGGAGGGCAGGGTGGCTTCACCGTCCACCCGCCCCCCTTCACTTGGTCAGGATCAGCTTTCCCTGCCGGGTGATCTTCAACCGGTAGAGCTCGCCATGATGCTCGATGCCGATCTCGGTCGCGCCGTTGAAAACGGCCGAGCTGGTGAGGCTCTTCGCGGGCTTGGCGTCAGGCTTCGCGGGAGCCTGCCTGGGGTTGCTCAAGGCGGCCCGCCCCGTGGGCCGGCGCGGATTCGGGGTGTTCATGAGAGCGCTCTGGTGATCAACGATGCCGCAAACGGGCGCCGGAAACCTGCCATCGTTCAAAAAATATAGCAATTACAATAGTTTATACGTGTAATCATTCAAAGTTTCCCGGTCTGCGCGCGATCCGGGCAACTGTTGCGGGCGCATGATGATTTGCGGCGATCGCGGAAGCGCGAATGCCTGCTTCGGACCTCCTCTTGCCTCTGGCTGGCTTGCATCACCCACGCTCGTGACGTCGGCGTCGCTGCAGGTTTCGTCGTGTCGCCGGCGCGTCGCGAGGCGTCCGGTGTGCGAGAAAACTTCTAATTGCTAATCAATCGCACTTGCAAAATTGTTGGACTTCGGGTTAGCAATGAGTTGTTGCAATTCATTGTCAATAAGGATGCGTCGATGGCCGTTGGTTCGCGTAGATCGGCTCTGATCGGTTTGGTGGGCGCCGCTTTCGTTGTCGCTTTCGGCGGCGCGCCCGCTGCGGCGCAGGAGAAGTTCAAGGCTGTCACGACCTTCACGGTGATCGCCGATATCGCGCGCAATGTCGCCGGCGACGTCGCCGTGGTCGAGTCGATCACGAAGCCGGGTGCGGAGATCCATAACTACCAGCCGACGCCTGGCGACATCCAGCGTGCGCAGGGCGCGCAGCTCATCCTCTGGAACGGCCTCAATCTCGAACTGTGGTTCGAGAAATTCTTCCGGAACCTCAGGAATGTCCCGAGTGTCGTCGTCTCGCAGGGCGTCGAGCCGATGGGGATCAGCGAGGGACCCTACAAGGGCAAGCCGAACCCGCATGCCTGGATGTCGCCGGCAGCGGCGCTGATCTATGTCGACAACATCCGCGACGCCTTCGCCAAGCATGATCCGAAGAACGCCGAGGCCTACAAGGCCAATGCCGAGGCCTACAAGGCCCGGATCAAGGCGGCCGTCGATCCGATCAAGGCCGAGCTCGCCGCCGTTCCCGCTGAGAAGCGCTGGCTCGTCTCCAGCGAGGGCGCGTTCTCCTATCTGGCGCGTGATTTCGGGTTGAAGGAGCTCTATCTCTGGCCCATCAATGCGGACCAACAGGGCACGCCGCAGCAGGTCCGCAAGGTCATCGACGCCGTCAGGAAGAACAAGATCACCGTGGTCTTCTCCGAGAGCACGATCTCCGAAAAGCCCGCCCAGCAGGTCGCGCGCGAGACCGGCGCGAACTATGGCGGCGTGCTCTACGTGGATTCGCTGAGCGAGGCGGACGGCCCGGTTCCGACCTATATCGACCTGCTCAAGGTCACGGCAGACACGATCGCGAAGGGATTGACACGGTGAACGCTCCCGTTGCCGGCCGCTCGCTTCCCACCGTCGTGGAGGAGGGCTCAGGCATCGCGGTGACCGACGCGACGGTCACCTATCGCAATGGCCATACCGCCCTCCGGGATGCGAGCTTCCGCATCCCCACCGGCACGATCGCCGCACTCGTCGGCGTCAACGGCTCCGGCAAGTCGACGCTGTTCAAGGCGATCATGGGCTTCGTGCGCCTTGCGAAGGGCGACATCCGCATCCTCGGCCTGACCGTGCGCGAGGCGCTGCGCCGCAACCTCATCGCCTATGTCCCGCAGGCCGAGGAGGTCGACTGGACCTTCCCGGTGCTGGTCGAGGATGTCGTGATGATGGGCCGCTACGGCCATATGGGCATGATGCGCATCGCCAAGGCCGCGGATCACGAGGCCGTCGCCACGGCGCTCGACCGCGTCGACATGAGCGCCTTCCGCAAGCGCCAGATCGGCGAGCTCTCGGGTGGGCAGAAGAAGCGCGTCTTCCTCGCGCGCGCGCTCGCCCAGGACAGCCGGGTCATCCTGCTCGACGAGCCCTTCACCGGCGTCGACGTCAAGACCGAGGACCAGATCATCGCCCTGCTGCGGGAACTCAGGGCCGAGGGCCGCGTCATGCTGGTCTCCACGCATAATCTGGGCTCCGTGCCAGAATTCTGCGACCGCACCATCCTGATCAAGGGGACGGTGCTGGCCTACGGTCCGACGGCTGAGACCTTCACGCAGGAAAACCTGCAGCGCGCCTTCGGCGGCGTGCTCCGCCATTTCGTGCTGGGCGGAGCCGGCCACGAAGGGCAGGCCCCGGTCGGCGTCTTCACCGATGACGAGCGACCCCTGATCCTGCGCGAGGGCAAGGCATCGCGCCGGGAGGCCGAGGCGCCTGACGGAGAGCGGCAATGACCGCGCTCCTGCTCGAGCCCTTCGCCTATGGCTACATGCGCAATGCGATGTGGGTCTCCGCCCTCGTCGGCGGCGTCTGCGCCTTCCTGTCCTGCTACCTCATGCTGAAGGGCTGGTCTCTGATCGGCGACGCGCTCTCGCACGCGATCGTGCCGGGCGTGGCCGGCGCCTATATGCTGGGGCTGCCCTTCTCTGTCGGCGCCTTCTTCTCCGGCGGGCTCGCGGCCGGCGCGATGCTGTTCCTGAACCAGCGCACGCGGCTGAAGGAAGACGCCATCATCGGCCTGATCTTCTCCAGCTTCTTCGGGCTCGGCCTGTTCATGGTCTCGCTGTCGCCGACCTCGGTGAACATCCAGACCATCGTGCTCGGCAATGTGCTCGCCATCACCCCGGCCGACACGATCCAGCTCGCGGCCATCGGTTTCGTCTCGCTCGCCATCCTGCTCGTCAAATGGAAGGACCTGATGGTCACCTTCTTCGACGAAAGCCATGCGCGCTCGATCGGTCTCAACCCGACGGCACTCAAGCTGATGTTCTTCACCCTGCTTTCGGCCTCGACGGTGGCGGCGCTGCAGACGGTCGGCGCCTTCCTCGTGATCTGCATGGTGGTTACGCCCGGCGCGACCGCCTATCTGCTGACCGATCGCTTCCCGCGGCTCCTGACGATCGCGGTCGCGATCGGCGCGCTGACGAGCTTCACCGGCGCCTATGTCAGCTATTTTCTCGACGGTGCCACCGGCGGCATCATCGTCGTGCTGCAGACGACGGTTTTCCTGATCGCCTTCTTCCTCGCGCCCAAGCATGGCCTCTTGGCCGCCCGTCGCCGCGCCGCCTGCGAGCTGGAGGCCGGGTGATGGTCCTCATCGAGACATTGCTGTCGCCCTTCCGCTTCGACTTCATGGTCAATGCGCTGGTGATCTCGGCGATCGTCGCCGTGCCGATGGCGCTCCTGTCCTGCTTCCTCGTGCTGAAGGGCTGGTCGCTGATGGGCGATGCGATCAGCCACGCCGTGTTCCCCGGCGTGGTCCTCGCCTATATCTTCGGCTTTCCCTATGCGATCGGCGCCTTCGCCGCCGGCATGATCTGCGCCACCGCGACCGGCTTCCTGAAGGAGAACAGCCGGATCAAGCAGGACACGGTGATGGGCGTGGTCTTCTCCGGCATGTTCGGGCTCGGCCTCGTGCTCTACGTCAAGATCCAGTCCGACGTGCATCTCGACCACATCCTCTTCGGCGACATGCTCGGCGTCTCCGGGGCCGACATTGCAGGCGCGGCCGCGATCGCGCTGTTCACCGCGGCGGTGATCGGCATAAAATGGAAGGATTTCCTGCTGCATGCCTTCGACCCGGCGCAGGCCCAGGCGGTCGGCCTGCGGGTCAAGCTGCTGCATTACGGCCTGCTCGGTCTGATCTCGCTGACGATCGTCGGCGCGCTGCAGGCCGTCGGCATCATCCTCGCCATCGCCATGTTGATCGCGCCCGGTGCCATCGCGTTCCTGCTCACCCGCCGTTTCAGCTCGATGCTCCTGGCGTCGGTGGCCATCGCCGTGAGTGGTTCAGTACTCGGCGTCTATCTCTCGTTCTTCCTCGACAGCGCGCCGGCCCCGACGATCGTGCTGCTTTTGTCGTTCGTCTTCGTCCTCGCGCTCCTCCATACCAGCCGAAGGGCGGCCGTGGTCTCTTGAGGTCTGCCTGAGCCCCGTTGAGCGCGCCGGACAGGCAGCCGGGGCCGGGCAAGGCTCCCTGCCGGCCGGCTCCGCTCTTCGCCTTCAAGGCTTCGCCTCATCGTCCGGATGGGCCATCTCGCAGAAATGACCGCCGAGATACCGCCCCGTTGGCGTCTTCGGATCGAGAGCAGGCGCCTTCGCCTCGACCTTGGCCCGAAATGGCTCCGAGCTGTCCTGCGGGCGATAGCCGAGATGGCCGGCGCCGCTATTGTCCACCGCCTTCACCGTGTTGTCGGAGGTGCCGAATGTGATCGTATGGCCGACGAAGGGCGCGGTCAGCGACGCCGTGACGAGGCGCACACAATCGGCAAAGGACAGATAGGACCAGAGCATCCGGCGATCGGCCGGCTCGGGGAAAGACGAGAAGATGCGCAGGCACGCCGTCTCGATGCCGTACTTGTCCCAGTAAAGCCGGCTGAGGCTTTCCACGAAGGTCTTGCCGACGCCATAGAGGCAATCGGGGCGGACCGGCGCATCGACCGAGATATGAGCGCCGATCTCATGGAAGCCGATCGCATGGACGGACGAGGCGTAGACGATCCGCTTGACCCCGTGTTTCCGGGCGCCCTCGTAGATGTGATAGGAGCCGCGGATACTGGAATCGAGGATGACCTGCCATTCGCGTTCGGTTGGTGCTCCGCCGAAATGGACGATGGCATCGCATCCTTCGGTCGCGGCGATCGTCGCCTCCATGTCGGCGAGATCGAAGATCGCCTCTTCCTCATGGGCAGCGAGCGGGCCGAGCGGATCGCGATCGGCGAGGCGGATCGCCTTCGCCAGCGGAGCAAGGCCGGCGCGGAGCTGCGAGCCGAGGCGCCCCGCCGCGCCGGTGATCAGGATGCGGTTGTAATGCGGCATGCAATCCTCGCGTCTGGCGGCCGCATCGCGGCGATGCGGCCGTGCTTGGGCAATCCGTATCGGAGAACGCAGTGAGGCATTGACCGGCGATCGCTGGCAAGCCGCAGGACGGCCGGGCCGTACTGCGCAGGGTACGGGCCGCCTCGCCGCAATCTCCCCGCTAGCGAGGCAATTCACCCCGCCGGGCCGTGGCCACGACATCCGCCACGCGCTCCTCGGACAGGCCATAATCGGCGCGAGCCGCCGCGGCAGAAACATAGCCCAGGGCGAGGTCGCGTTCGATACTGCGCTGATCCCGTTCCGCCGGTAAGCCGTAGCCGGCACCGCCCGGGAAGGCCATGACGACCTTGCGGCCGTGCGGCACGAACTGCTTGCCCTTGCCCTTCATCGCCGTGCCGTCGTCGAGCGCGATCGTCGTCGGTGCGCCGCCACCGCCGCCGCGCCGGCCGCGGGCGGGATGGTGGACACGATCGAACATGGCCTGGATGTCGAATTCGTAGCCCTCCCAGGCGCCGACCTCCATATGCTGGCCGAGGCCGCCGCGATGCTGGCCCTTGCCGCCGGAATCGGGCCGGAGCTCCTTGCGCCACACGATCACCGGGCCGACCTGCTCGGTCGCCTCGACCGGCATCGTCATCACGCCGGAGGGGAAGGCGGTGGCGTTCATGCCGTCGAGCGCCGGCCGTGCCCCCGAGCCGCCGGAGTTGAAGGTCAGGACCTCCGCGCGCACGGCGTCCGTCGGCCAGGGGCCGTCGCTGCGCGGCCGGAGCGAGACCTGGAAATTGCAGAGGCTCCCGGCGCCCTCGGCCGGGACGAGGCCGGGCAGGAGCTTGTCGAGCGCGTCGTAGATCGTGTCCGGCACCATATGGCCGATGATGTGGCGCAGCGCGACCGGCGCCGGCCAGACCGCGTTGACGATGGTGTGCTCCGGCGCCGTGATGCGGAAGGGCTCCAGCGAGGCGGCGTTGTTCGGGATTTCCGGCGCGATCGCGCATTTCAGCGCATAGCAGGTATAGGCCTTCGTATAGACCAGCGGCACGTTGATGCCGTTCTTGTCGACGCCGGATGTGCCGGCCCAGTCGCAGAGCACGCCGTCCGGCTCGATCGAGATCCTGACCTTGAGGTCGATCGGCCGGCTGTATCCGTCGATCCGCATATGACCCTCGGCCTCCCCACGCGGCAGGGCGGCGATCCTGTCGAGCGTCGCCTGGCGGGAATTGGTCAGGATGAAGTCCGAGATGCCGGCGAGATCGGTGAGTTTGAACTCGACCATCATCTCGATCAGGCGGCGATGGCCGATCTCGTTGCAGGTCGCGAGCGCATAGACGTCGCCGACGAGCTGGTCGGGCTCGCGGACATTGCCGCGGATGATCATGACCAGCGTCTCGTTGACCGTGCCGCGATCGGCGAATTTCATGATCGGGATATGGAGGCCTTCCTCGTAGACCGAGTTGGCATCGGCGCCGAAGCCGCGCCCGCCGATATCGACGATATGGGCGGTGCAGGCGAAGAAGCCGACATGGCGGCCCTGGTGGAACGAGGGGCTGACGACAGTGATGTCGTGCAGGTGGCCGGTGCCTTCCCAGGGGTTGTTGGTGATGTAGACATCGCCCTCGGCAATGTTCTCGCGCCCGATCCGGCGGATGAAATGGGCGACGGCATCGGCCATGGCGTTGACGTGGCCGGGCGTGCCGGTCACCGCTTGCGCCAGCATCTCGCCCTTCTCGTTATAGACGCCGGCCGAGAGATCGCCGGCCTCGCGCACCGAGGTCGAGAAGGAGGTGCGGATCAGCGCCTGCGCCTGTTCCTCGACGACCGAGATCAGGCGGTTCCACATGACCTGATAGGCGACCTTGGAGATCTCAGACATGGTCGGGCTCCTTGCGCGCAGCGACAGCGGCGGCGGGTGCGGCTTCCGAAAGGCGGATGTCGATGCAGCCGTCGTTCAAGGTGACGGCGAAGCGGCTCGACGGCAGGACGATGGTGGTCTCGTCCTCGGTGACGATGCCGGGGCCATTGATCCGGCTGCCGGCGGGCAGGGCGGTGCGGTCATGGGCTTCAGCCTCCACGCGACGGCCGAGGCCGGCATCGAAGACGGAACGGCTGCCTTGCGCCGGCGCATCGCGCGTCTGTGAGACCGGCGCCACAGGGACGACGGCCTCCTGCGGCGTGTGGGCGTTCACCGACCAGACCGTGATCTCGGCGGCGAGCCCCTTCACCGTGCGCCCGAACAGGTTGGCGTATTCGTGCTCGAAGCGCTGGAGGATGACGGCCGGGTCGGCAGCGCGCGCTTCCTCCGGCGTCAGCGTGACCGGGATTTCCCAGCCCTGGCCGGCATAGCGCATATAGATCTTGTACTCAGCCTCGATCGCGCCGGACCAGCCGCAGGAGCGCACCACCCGCGTCGCTTCCTCCTCCATCTCGCCGAAAAGCTTCGTGACGCGCGCGGTGTCGAACTGGGCGAGGCGCATGAACAGGGTGCGGTTGGCCTCGAAGCTGAACGGCGCCCTGAGGAAGCCGATGGCCGAGCCGACACCGGCGCCGGGCGGCACCAGGCATCTGACGATGCCGAGCTTCTCGCAGAGGCGCCCGGCATGCAGCGGTGCCGCGCCGCCAAACGCGATCATCGTGTATTCCGAGAGGTCCTCGCCATTCTCGACGGCATGGACGCGGGCGGCATTGGCCATGTTCTCGTCGACGACCTCGGCCACGCCCCAGGCGCTTTCCTCCGCCGCCATGCCGAGCTTGCCGCCGATCTCGGCTTCCAGCGCCTCCGCCGACTGGTCGGCGAAGAGCGGGATCGTGCCGGCCGCGAAATTGTCCGGGTCGATCTTGCCGAGGATGACGTCGGCATCGGTCACGGCCGGGCGCTTGCCGCCGCGGCCATAGCAGGCCGGGCCGGGCTCGGAGCCCGCGCTTTCCGGCCCGACGCGGATCTGCTTCATCGAGTCGACATAGGCGAGGCTGCCACCGCCGGCCCCGATCTCGACCATGTCGATCACCGGAATCGAGATCGGCATCCCCGAGCCCTTCTTGAAGCGATAGGTCCGTGCCACCTCGAAGACGCGGGCGGTCTTGGGCGTGTAGCTCTTGATCAGGCAGATCTTGGCGGTGGTGCCGCCCATGTCGAAGGAGAGCACCTTCTTCAACCCGTGCCGCGCGGCGATGTCGGCGGCGAAGACCGCGCCGCCGGCCGGGCCGGATTCGACGAGGCGGACCGGGAATTCCGAGGCGCTTTCCAGCGAGATGATGCCACCGCCAGAATGCATCAGGAAGATCGGGCAGGCGGCGCCTTCAGCCGCGAGCCGCCCCTTCAGCCGGACGAGATAGCTCTTCATCAGCGGCTTGATATAGGCGTTGGCGATCGTCGTGTTGAAGCGCTCGTATTCCCGCATCTGGGGCGAGACTTCCGAGGAAAGCGAGACCATCGCGCCCGGCAGACGCTCGGTCAGCACCTCGTGGATCAGGCGCTCATGGGCGTCGCTGACATAGGAATGCAGCAGCCCGACCGCGACGCTCTCATAGCCGGCTTCGCGCAGTTCATCGACCAGTGCCTCGACAGCGGCGCGATCGAGCGGGACCAGAACCTTGCCGCGCGCATCCATGCGCTCCTTGATCGTATAGCGCCGGTTGCGCGGCAGCAGCGGCTCCGGCAGCGTCAGGTTGAGGTCGTATTGCTCGAAGCGGCTCTCGGTCCGCATCTCGATGACGTCGCGGAAGCCCTCGGTGGTGATCAGCGCGGTCTTGGCGCCGCGCCGCTCGATCAATGCATTGGTCGCCAGCGTCGTGCCGTGGATGATCTGCCCGATCGCCGAAGCCGCGATGCTGGCCTTCTCGCAGACGCGGTGCATGCCCTCGATGATCGCATCCTCGGGGGCGGCGTAGGTGGTCAGGACCTTGGTCGAGAACCGCTGCCCGCCCTGCTCCAGCACGACGTCGGTGAAGGTTCCCCCGATATCGACGCCCAGGCGGGCCCCGAGAATGGACATGGCTTACGCGCCTCCGTTGTCTGAGGCGGCGAGGATGGAACGCGGCGTCGATGGCGTCGAACTATTATTTTCTATGTGTTCGATAGGGAGCTTTATGGCCGCATCGCGCGCGCGGCGGCCCCCACAGTCCTTTGTGCATCGCCCTGGCGCGCGCGGTCCACATCGGCCTGACGGTGCGCCGCCTAGAGGCGTCGCGCCGTCAGGCCCTTGGCGATGATCGGGCCGGTCGGGCGTCCGGTAGGCGATCCGGAGGCCGGTTCCACAGTGATCTCGAAGAGCTGGTCGGCGCCGAGCGGCAGATTGTCCAGCCGCAGCGGCACGGCGCGGGCACGATCGATCAACCCGACGGAGCGTGGCCCGGTGGCGCGGTCCCACAATGTCCAGATCTCCAGCGCACGCCCCTGCGGCACCGCGATATCCTGAAGCGGCAGCAATTCCACGCGCCCGTCGGCGAACGTGTTCACCACGGCCGCGGCGACATTGGTGTCCGTCAACAGGACGGCAACCATCACGGGCTGGCGGCGGGCACGATCGAGGGCCGCGACAAGCCCGATGGCGAGCAGGATGGCTACGGCTGCCCCGGCAAAGGCGGCACCGCGCCAGAGCCAGAGATCGTCCCACCATCGCGCAAGCCGGGTGCCGAGCGCAGGCGATGAAGACGTCGTCCGGAGCGGCGCGGAGGTGCGGCCAAGTCCGCTCTCGATGCGCTGCCAAAGCCCGGCGGATGGCTCGATTTCGCGCGCGGTCGCGTCGATCGGCGCCAGCCGCATCTGCCAACGGACCACCGCGGCATCCAGCTTTGCGTCGCCGGCCATCTGCCTCTCGAACGCCTCCCTCTCGGCCTCGTCGAGCAGGCCCAGCACATATTCTCCGGCGCGGATTTCGGGGTTCGGTTCCTGCGTCATCCGAGGCACTCCTTGAGTGCGATCAGCGATCGCCGGATCCAGGATTTCACCGTCCCGAGCGGCATGCCGAGCTTGCCGGCGATCTCGCCATGGCTCAGCCCCTGCACGAAGGCGAGCAGCACCATCCCGCGACGGGGGGCCGGCAAGGTCTCCAGGCAGCTGCGCAATGCCTTGGCGTCGGAGAGCTTCGCCATCACCGTTTCGGGGTCATCCTCCTCGCTGGCGGCTTCCGCGGCGATCGGGCTTTCGTCGGTTTCCATGCGCTTCTCGTCGCGCAGGATCGAGAGCGAGCGATTGCGCAGGATGGCGTAGATCCAGGTCAGGCCCGAACCGCGTTGCGGATCGAAGCGTCCCGCATGCCGCCAGATCAGGATGAAACTGTCCTGCACCGCTTCCTCCGCCAGGGCGCGGCGCTTCAGCATGCGCTGCGCCACACCGATCATACGCGGGCATTCCTGGTCGTAGATGCGCCGGAGCGCGCTTTTATCGCCGCTGGCGCAGGCTGCCAGCGCCAGCTCGATGCCTGTTGCGTCCGACTGCGCGGCATTGACGGCCATGCGGTGTCCCTTGCTCGGCGGTCCCGGTTGGGCTGCACGACGGAAGGATACGCTGCCCCCGCTGCGATGGATGCACCCCGGCGGTTTTATTTTTTCAGGCGCATCCGACGCCTTGTCCCGGCTCTATCCGGCATGAGCGCCGCCGGCAGGTATGGGCCACGGCGCCTGACAGAACCGGAGGACAAGATGACCAAGACGATCCGTTTCGCCCTCGTCGTTTCCACCTGCCTCGGCAGCGGAATCGCCGCGCAGGCCGCCACGCTCGCAGCCCTGACCGGCGACGACACGCTCACCATGATCGACACCGCAACGATGAAGGCCGGCCAGTCGATGAAGGTCAGCGGCATCGCCGGCAAGATCGCCGGCATCGATGTCAGGCCGGCCGACGGCATGCTCTATGCGCTTGGCGTCGATGGCACGATCTACACCGTCGACAAGGCCGGCAAGGCGACCATGAAGTCCAAGATGGACACCGTTCTGTCCGCCAGCGCCATGGCCACGGTCGATTTCAATCCGGCCGCCGACCGGCTGCGGGTTATCGGCTCCGACGGCACGAACCTTCGCGTCAATGTCGATGACGGCAAGACCACCGTCGACGGTAAGCTGAAATTCGCCGAGACCGACATGCACAAGGGTGAGGCCCCGATGATCGTGGCCGGCGCCTACACCAACGCCGTCAAGGGCACCAAGGAAACGGCGCTCTACGACATCGACGGCAAGATCGGTGGCCTGATCAAGCAGGCTCCGCCCAACGATGGCGTTCTCGGCGCGGTCGGCAAGCTCGGCGTCATGCCGAAGGCGATCGCCTTCGATATCGAGACGGCCGCCGACGGCTCCAATACCGGCTGGTTGCTCGCTGACGGTGCGTTGCACAAGGTCGATCTCGCGACCGGAAAGGCGACTGCGGTCGGCAAGGTCACGGGGCTTGGGGCAGGGGCGAGGGACATTGCCGTCCTTCCTGCGATGTAGGTTCTTTCGGATGGCCGGGGCGCTCGCTATCGCGCGGGCGTCCCGATCAAAACGGTCCGGACTCGCATACGATCAGGCCGTTGCGACCCTCATCCAGCGCGCTCACGCGATCGCTTCCTTGTCGAACTCGATCGCGCATTCGCGGATCCGGGATCGTGATCCGCGATGGAGCGACGCCAGGCGTCGACAGTACGAATCGCAGCGGCGTCGCCGGTTCGGCAGTCGGATAGGCCGCACGCCTTCCAGGGACATTTGAGCCCAGGCCATTTCCAACTGTGATGCGAGAGCGTTCGCGGATTGGCGCGCCTGAGGCAGCGAACGGGTGTGCAGGCAGGTGACGACGCGTGCCTGATCGAATCGAGGCTGGAGCGATTACTGTACCCTGCGGGGGAAGTAGAAAACACCCCGTCTTTTGAAGGTATAAATCGCCTTTTGGTCTACCACTTGGCACATTCCAAGCATGCTCAACGTCAGAAAACGCCTGCGCGCCAGATACTTGGAGGAGATTGAGGGGAAGATTGACGGCGCGCCCGACACGATTCGAACGTGTGACCTTTGCCTTCGGAGGGCAACGCTCTATCCAGCTGAGCTACGGGCGCTTTCCGTGCAGGCTGGATAGCCGATCCCCGCCGCTTCGGCAATGCGGGATTTCGGATGCCGCACAGTTCTCAGCGGGCGAGCGGTCCTTGCTCGCATCGCATCACGCGTGGCCCCTGACCAGCATCTCGTCCATTGCGCGCCAGCTCGGCGCAATGACCATGGAAAGGTGGTGGGAAACATCTTACCGTCTGCCGATGCTGATCGAACATGAGCGCGCGATCATTTACCGGCAGCGACCGTTGCCGCTCCCGCTGAGGCTTTTCATTTTGGTGCTTGGACTGGGCATCGGGATTGTGATCCCGATACCCTTCATGATTCACGCGGATTGGGGAACGCCCTCGCCAACGCTGCTCCTGGCTGCGCTTTGCATCATCATTCCGGTCGTCCTGGGCAGCTTCTTCGTGATCCTGTCATTCGCAAGCTCCACCGAACTCAGGCTCGACCCGACGGCGGGATACGCCGTGAGGATCATGCGCGGGCCCTTTCTGAAGCGTCACGAAACCTATCCGTTTTCGGCGCTCACGCCGCCGGTGCTGATCATGAGAGACAGCGAGGACGGCCCATACCCTGTTCTGCGCCTGCGCCTGCCCAAATGGCCGGTGGTGGAAATGAGCGATTTTTCGGGGCGCCCAGAAGCGGAGAAATGGCGGGAGCGTATTGCGGCAGTCCTCGCTAAAACCTGAGAGGGTCACGCGGTCGCAGGTTCAATGGCTTCGCCAGCCTGCCCGAGACGTTTTTCTTCTGAGCCCCGTAGCGAGGCCTGAGTTCGATCCTTGGCTTAGGCTACCCGCTGTACCAGCTTGGATTCGAGGGCGAACTCGACGGTATATGTTGCCGAGGGCCGCTGCCGGTGACAGTGAGGCGGCATGCCGATTCGCGACGATATCCCGGCCGACATCCGGCGCGCTGCCTGCGCCTTTCACGAGGCCGGCCATATCGTCGTCGGCTGGGAGCATGGGCGCTACATCACGCATGCCTGGCTGCGGCCGCCCTATGGCTTCTCGGGCGAGACCTGCTTCGAGCCCTACAAGCGAGGATTTCAGGCTGACAACCCGATAGACCGCCAGCGGGCCGAGGTCGAGATTACCATCCTCTCCGCCGGTTATTGCGGCGAGATGATCTACTGGAACGAGGAAGGGCTGAAATGGTATCCCGGCGCGATCGCCTCGCATGAGGACGATCTCCGGCAGATGCGGCCCTATATCGCCCTGCTGCCGCCTCAGGACGAGGCCGCCTTGCGCGCACGTTGCGCGACGGCCGCCACCGCGATCCTGTACCGGCCGGCGATGCTCGCGGCCCAGGCTGCGATCGCCCGGCGGCTGTTCGAGCGACGCCGCATCGATCGCGACGAGGTCGATGCGATATTGGGGCGCGCGACGGGCTGATAGCCGCCGCGCGCCCGAAATGATTTCCAGCGGTTACGCTGCCTTCTTGCCGGCGTCGAACGGGACCTCGATATCGACGGCGAGCGTCGAGACCTGGGCGCCGCGTTCCATCCGGACGCTGACCTTGTCGTCGTCGATCTGCATATGCTTGGAGATCGCGCGCAGGATTTCGTCGCGCAGCTTGCCGAGCAGGTCGGCATCGCCGCCAGTCGCGGCTCGCTCATGGGCGAGCAGGACCTGCAGCCTTTCCCGGGCGGCGGGAGCGGAGCGGGTGCGGGAGAAGAGACGAAGCAGGTTCATGCCGCCTTCCTTCCGAAGAACTTGCCGAAGAAGCCGCGCTTCTCGCCGGGAACCGTGACCGGGAGTTGCTCGCCCTTGAGCCGGCGCACAGCATCGAAATAGGCGATGGACGGGGCGCTGCCCTGGTCGGCGAGGGTGACGGGCGAGCCGATATTGGAGGCGCGCAGCACGTCCATGCTCTCGGGGATGATGCCGAGCAGCGGGATGGAGAGGATCTCCAGCACGTCGTCGACCTTCAGCATGTCGCCGCGCTCCGCCCGCAGGGGGTCGTAGCGGGTGAGCAGCAGGTGCTTCTCCATGCGCTCGCCATTCTCGGCCTTGAGCGTCTTGGAATCGAGCAGGCCGATGATCCGGTCGGAATCGCGCACCGAGGAGACCTCCGGATTGGTCACGACGATCGCGATATCGGCATGGCGCATCGCCAGCGTCGCGCCGCGCTCGATGCCGGCGGGGCTGTCGCAGATCACCCAGTCGAAATTCGCCTTCAGCGCGCCGATGACAGCCGCGACGCCTTCCGCCGTCAGGTTGTCCTTGTCGCGAGTCTGCGAGGCCGGCAGCAGGTAGAGCGTCTCGACCCGCTTGTCGCGGATCAGCGCCTGGGTGAGCTTGGCCTCGCCCTGGATGACGTTGACGAGGTCGTAGACCACGCGCCGCTCGGCGCCCATGACCAGGTCGAGATTGCGCAGGCCGACGTCGAAATCGACGACCACGACTTTGTCCCCGCCCTGGGCGAGCGCGGCGCCGAGCGCGGCCGACGATGTCGTCTTGCCGACGCCGCCCTTGCCCGATGTGACGACGATGACCTTGCCCATTGACCGCTCCTTTATGACTGTTGACGTCTCTAGCTCGTTGTTGTCGCATCGGATTTTTCCGAGAAGTGGGTCCACTTTTCGGTCCGATGCTTGGCCTCAGGCGAGCGCTTCGACCTTGAACGCTTCGCCGTCGAGCAAGATCTGCACGGGCTTGCCGCGGAATTCGGGTCCCATGTCCTCGGCCGTCTTGTAGTAGCCGTCGATCGCGATCAGCTCGGCCTCGAGCTTGCGGCAGAAGATACGCGCCGCCGCATTGCCCATCGTGCCGGCCATCGCCCGGCCGCGCAGGGTGCCGTAGACATGGATCGAGCCGCCCGCGACGATCTCGGCGCCCGAGGCGACAGAGCCGACGACGGTGACATCGCCTTCGAGGAAGACCAGCGACTGGCCCGAGCGCACCGGCTGCGTCACGATGATCGACGGTACCGCCTTCGGCAGGTCCGGCATGACTGGTTCGGCGACCGTGACGATCTCGGCTTTGGTGGCCTCAGCCGCGACTGGGGGCTCGAAATCGGCGGTCGGGCGCCCGTCGGCCATGGCCGGCGGTAGGTCTGCGCCGAGCAGGGCGGGGGAGGCGCCCTCGATGCCCATGATCCGGACCTGGCGCGAACCTAGCTGGCCGACGAAGGTGCTAAGCTGCGCCCGGTCGATATCCAGTCCGGTGATGTCGAGCACCACGGGGCGCCGCAGGAAGAAGCCGGCGGAGCGCGAGGCGAGATCGTCGAGCCGCGCGAGCCAGTCCTCGAAGGGCAGCTCCGGGGTCAGCGTCAGCGCAAGATAGGACCGCCCCTTGAGGCGGATGGGCCGGGGTTGAGTTAACACGTCGGTTATCTTGGTAAATTTTCGGTTGCTTCGGTGTATCGAGGGAATGGTTAACAGATGGTAAACCGGGGCCTCGAAGGAGCCTGCTCGATGCGCTCTGGGGGAGGCTGTCCACAGTTCCCTGGCGGGGCGCTGAGCAGGCAAAAGTGACCTGGAAAACACCGCGTAACGGCACGGAAAGCGCTGGCGTCATGCTCGCCCTTGTGGCGAGCATCCACGTCTTGAACGCCACTTTCGCCGAAGGAAGATGTGGATGGTCGGGACAAGCCCGACCATGACGCAAGCAGGACGACGGAGAAATTCCGCCAGCCGATTCTATCCTTGAAACACCTCAGGATAGGCATAGAGCCCCGGCGCGCCGCCGGTATGCCAGAAGACGACGGTCTCGTCGGGGCCGATGGCGCTGCTCCTGACCAGCGCGACCAGCCCGGCCATCGCCTTGCCGGTGTAGACGGGGTCGAGCAGGATGCCCTCCGTCCGCGCGACCAGCTCGACGGCCTCGATCATCGCAGGCGTCGGCTGGCCATAGCCGGAGCCGACCTGCGAATCATCGATCTCAAGCGCGACCTGCTGGCCCCGCTGCCGGCCTTCCAGCGCGTAGATGTCATTCACCAGCCCGGAGACGATGGCGCCCGCCTGCTCGGTGGAGCGCGAGACGCTGACGCCTCGCACGCGGCAGGCAAGCCCGGCATCCTCGACCCCGGCGAGGATGCCGGCATGGGTGCCGCCGCTGCCCGTCGGCACGACGATATGGTCGATAGCAACGGCTTCGGCTTTCGCCTGCCCGGCCAGTTCCAGAAGCGCGTCGCGATAGGCGAGGCTGCCCAGCGCATTGGAGCCGCCGACCGGGATGAAATACGGGCGTTTCCCCTGTGCCTTCAGTCCCGCTACCGCCTCGTCGGCGATGGCGGTCGCATCCCCGCCGGGCGGGAACAGGCGGATCTCGGCGCCAAAAATCCGGTCCAGCAGCCAGTTGCCGTTGGTCCGATAGGATTCGCTGCGATTCGCCACCGAGTCGGTCAGCAGCAGCACGCAGGCGAGCCCGTTGCGCGCGGCCGCGGCCGCCGTCTGGCGGGCGTGGTTCGACTGGATCGCGCCCATGGTGACCAGCGTGTCGGCGCCCTGTTTCAGGGCCTCGGCGACCAGATATTCGAGCTTGCGCACCTTGTTGCCGCCGCCGGCGAAGCCGGTGCAGTCGTCGCGCTTCATCCAGATCGACGGTCCTACACCGTTCCGGGCGAGAGCCTGCGTGAGGCGCGGCAATGGCTCGAAAGGCGTCGGCAGCAGCGCCAGTCGGATCGTGTCGCGTCGGTTCATCCCGGCAGGCTCCCAGCTTCGTGTCGCCATCGATGGCGAGGGCAGCATAGCGCGGGGCCGGAGATTCGCCGGGCGTGCCGATGCATGCCCGGCGTGCAGTGTGGTCGTGAGGCTAGAGCCGCCGCGACAGGCGCGGATCGAGCCGGTCGCGCAGGCCGTCGCCGAGCAGGTTCACCGCCAGCACGACCAGCGCGAGCGCGATCGCCGGGCAGAAGATCGTCCAGGGCGCGCGGGCGAGGTAGAGGCGGCTCGACGCGATCATGTTGCCCCAGCTCGGCACCTCCGGCGGCACGCCCGCACCGAGGAAGGAGAGCGAGGCTTCGACCAGGATCGCCGAGGCGCAGATATAGGTTGCCTGCACGATCAAGGGCGCGATCGTGCTCGGCATGATGTGCCAGAACAGGAGGCGCGGCGTGCGCGCTCCGCAGGCGCGCGCGGCCTCGACGAAGGGCAGCTCCTTGACGCTGAGCACGATCGAGCGGACGAGCCGGACGACGCGCGGCAGTTCCGGGATCGAGATCGCCGCGATGACGATCCCGATGCTGCCCTGGTTCAGGGAAACCATGGCGATCGCCAGCAGGATCGCGGGGATCGCCATCAGCCCGTCCATCAGGCGCATCACGATCGCGTCGAAGCGACGGTAATAGCCGGCGAAGAGGCCGATGGTCAGGCCGATCAGGATCGAGATCGTCGCGACGCTGAAGCCGACGATCAGCGAGACGCGGGAGCCGTAGACGGTGCGCGCGAAGACATCCTGGCCGAGCTGGTCGGTGCCGAAGCGCAGTTCGGGCGAGGGCGGCTGGAGCCGCCGCGTCGGGGCCTTCAGCATCGGGTCGCCGGCTATCAGCGGCGCGATGATCGCGACGATGAGGAAGAAGATCAGGATGGCGGCGCCGAGCAGCATCGTCGGGTTGCGGCGCACGAAGCGGCCGATCCGGGCGAGGCGGCTGCCGGCGGGGGGAGCGGGAACGGTCGGGGCATCGATTGCGGTCATCGGTCTCGCCTCCTCAATGCCGGATGCGGGGATCGATGAGCGAATAGGAGAGATCGACCGCGAGGTTGATCAGCACGTAAACGCCGGAGAAGACGAGGATCACGCCCTGGATGATCGGGTAGTCGCGCTTCGAGATCGCATCGACCACGAGGCGGCCGATGCCGGGGATGTTGAACACCGTCTCGGTGATCACGACGCCGCCGATCAGCAGGGCGACGCCGATGCCGATCACGGTGATGATCGGCACGCCGGCATTCTTCAGCGCGTGCTTCATCAGCATCGTGCGCGCCGAGACGCCCTTGGCATTGGCGGTGCGGATATAGTCCTCCTCCAGCACCTCCTGCATCGAGGCCCGCGTCATCCGCGCAATCAGCGCGACATAGGCGAGGCCGAGCGTCACCGTCGGCAGCACGAGATGCATGAACCACGGGCCGATGCCGTCGAGGATCGGCCGGTAGCCCTGCACGGGCAGCCAGCGCAGTTCGATCGCGAAGACGTAGATCAGGCAGTAGCCGACCACGAAGGTCGGCATGGAGAAGCCGAGCACAGAAAAGCCCATCAGCAGGCGGTCGACCGGCCGCCCGGCCTTCCAGGCGGCGAGCACGCCGAGCGTGACCGCGATCGAGACCGCGAAGATCATGGTGAGGATGGCGAGCGACAGCGTCGGCTCGAGCCGTTGCAGGATCAGTGTCGAGACCGGCGTGCTGGAGAAGATCGAGACGCCGAGATCGCCCTGGATCACGCGCAAAGCCCAGCGCCCGAACTGGACGAGTAGG
This sequence comes from Allobosea sp. GW821-FHT09G06, assembly GCF_059416005.1. Taxonomy (NCBI): domain Bacteria; kingdom Pseudomonadati; phylum Pseudomonadota; class Alphaproteobacteria; order Hyphomicrobiales; family Alloboseaceae; genus Allobosea; species Allobosea sp. GW821-FHT09G06. The sequence goes on from NZ_JBWKOI010000002.1 coordinate 103,644, forward strand.
GGATCGTCGAGGCCGAGCCGCTGGCGGATCGCGACGATCTGCTGTGGCGTGGCGTAGTCGCCGGCGATGATCGCGGCGGGGTCGCCGGCCGAGAGATGGAGCAGCAGGAAGACGAAGATGCCCACCAGCGTCATCACCAGGATGGTCGATGCCAGGCGCTGTACCAGATAACTCAGCATGGATTCGGTCGTCCTCCGTCTGCTTGTTCTTTTGGGCGGGCTGCTGGAATGCCCGCTGGTGCACGGCTTGCGTGCTCGCCCTCACGCCGCCGGCACGATCACCTGAAGACGGTCGGACCGATGGAGCCCGCCCGAAGGCGGGCTCCACGGATCGGTTCTTGATCGGGCTGAAATCAGCCCTTCTTGACGTTCCAGAACGGGATCAACTCGGGCATGCCGATCAGTCCGGTCAGGTTGCGCAGCGCCGCCGGCTGGAACCACTGGCCGAAATAGGCATGCGGCACGAAATCCCAGGCGTTCTGCTGGATGTCGCGGGCAATCTGCTTGCGCTCGGCATCGGTCGAGGCACCCGCCCATTTGTCGCGCAATTGCTCATGCAGCTCGTTGCTTGGCCAGCCGAACCAGCCCTTTTCGCCGCTGGCCGCATGGCCGCTGAGCGAGACCGGGTTGCCGAAGGCGTTGACCGAGCCGGAGGTGAAGAACACGTTCCAGCCGCCCTGATCCGGCGCGGCCTTGACGGCGCGGCGGGTGACGACGGCGCCCCAGTCGGAGGCCTGCAGCGAGACGTTGAAGCCGGCCTGGCGCATCCATTGCGCGATCAGGTTCGCGGCGTTGTTCATATAGGCGATGTTGGTCGCCTGCAGCACGACGACCGGGCGCCCGTCATATCCGGACTCCTTCACAAGCTGCTTCGCCTTCTCGATATTCGGCGCGCCCTTGAACCAGTCGATATTGGCGTCGTTCTCCATCGGCGTGCCCATGCCGAACAGCGAGGAGCAGCCACGGAAGTATTTCTCGTCGCCGAAGGTCGCCTTCATCACCTCGGTCGGGTGGATGAGGTGCAGCATGGCCTGGCGGGCCTTGAGGTTGTTGAACGGCGGATGGAGCCAGTTCACGCGCGCCCAGCCGAGCTGGCCCTGCTTGTTCAGCACCTCGAGCTTGATCGCCTTCTCGCCGGCGAGCGAGTCGAGCAGGTCGACATTCGGGTATTCGATCATGTCGATCTCGCCGGCCCGGATCGCGGCGATCGCGGTCGCCTCGTCGGCGATGTTCTCGAACACGACACGGTCGACATTCACGACCTTGCCGCCCGAGGTCATCACGGCCGGTTCGGAGCGCGGCACGTAATTCGCGTTCTTGTCATAGACGTAGCGCTGGCCCTGGACGACGGCGCTCTCGTTGAAGGTGAAGGGGCCCGAGCCGATGATCGTGCTGATCTGCTGGTTCGGGTCGGTCCCGGCCTCCTTCTCGCGCATGATGTAGCAGACATTGGTCGCCGCCTTGGCGAGCCACTCGACCACGAGCCCGTAGGGCTCCTTCATCACGATCTGGAAGGTCTTGTCGTCCTTCACCGGCGTGTCGGCGAGGCGCGCCATCATGTGCTGGCCGCCGCCGTCGCGGGCGCCCCAGCGCCGGATCGAGGCGACGCAATCCTTGGCGGTGACAGGCGTGCCGTCCGTGAATTTCAACCCGTCGCGCAGCTCGAACGTATAGGTCTTGCGGTCGTCCGAGAGCGACCATTTCGAGACCATCTGCGGCTGCGGCTCGAACTTGTCGTTCACGCCGAACAGCGTGTCGTAGACCATGCCGGCGTGGTAGGAGGTCATGTTCGCCGTCGTCCAGATCGGATCGAAGACGCGAAGGTCGCCATGCAGGACGGCGCGGATGGTGCGGGCGGCTGAAGGGGTGGTCTGGGCGCGGATCGTGGCCGGCGCGGAAATGATCGCACCGGTTGCCAATCCGCCCTGAACGAAGCGTCTGCGTGTCGTGGTCATGTCGTTCTCCTCCTCGTTGATGGGGAGGACCGCGGGCATTCGCCTCGTCTGGCCCTCATCGGGTCATGCTTCTTCTCTCCTGTTCCTTTCGGGTCGCGGGGCGTCAGACGACGAGCCGGCCCGGCGGGAGCGGATCATGCGGCCAAAGCGGCCGGTTGATCTTGCGATAGGGATATTTGCGCACGTCGAGATGCGAGGGGCCACCGCCATCGGTGTAGATCACCTCGCTGGCGATGGGGCCGTAGGCCGCATGGAAATGGTTGGTCGACTTGACCGAGACGATGCGCTTCTGCGTCGGGTCGATGCCGACGCTGGTGAAGATCTCCAGCCCCAGCGCCTGCGTGCGGTGCGAGAGCAGCGAGACATCGATGCCGTCGATGCGGATGCCGACCGCATTGCCTATCGGCACCTTGGCGGTGCCGAAGCTCTGCGTCCCGTTGCGGATGGCGCCGAGCACGGTGACCTCGCCATCGACCGGCGTGCCCGAGGTCGAGGCCGCCTTGCCGCCGAAGCGCAGCGGAATGGTCGCGCCGACGCCGGCCGTCAGGCAGAACTCGACCGCGACCGGGTCCCAGACCGGGCCGACCGCCGCATCGGAGATGCCGCGCTCGCGCAGTCGGTGGATGATATTGGTATTGTCGGAGGCCGCGCCGCCGCCGGCATTGTCGGTGGAATCCGCGATGACGCGCGGGCCGTTCGCGGCGCCGCCGAGCGCGCGGTCGAGCGCCTCGTCGAGCGGGGTCACCGGCGGAGCGAACTGCCCCTTGAGCGAGCGGAACTCTTCGCCGAGCTTTGCCGCCAGCGCATCGCCCTTCGCCTTGTCGTTGTCGGTGACGACGAGGACGCGGGTGCCGATCTCCGGCACGTCGCCCTGCTGGAAGCCATGCGCCAGCGAGACCGAGAGGATGCCGTCCTTGCCTTCGAGGGCGCTCATCCGGTCGACGAAGGAGCGGCCCGGCTCGCGTGTCGTCGGCACCAGCTCGATCATCCGGCAGTCGTAGAGCGACATAACCGGCTTGAGCTTGCCCCGGATCGTCCCGAGGATGATATCGACCAGCTCCTCGGCCCGCTCGACGAAGTCGATATGCGGGTATTCCTTGTAGAGGATGATCGCATTGGCGAGGCGCACGCGCTTCTCGGTCAGGTGGCAATGCGGATCGAGCTCGACGCCGATCGGCACGGATGGGCCGACGATGGCGCGGACATGTTCGAGGATGTCGCCTTCGCAATCGTCATAGCCATGCGCGACCATGGCGCCGTGCAGCCCGAGCAGCACGCCGTCGACCGGCATCGCCGCCCGGAGCTGAACGAGGATCTCCTCGCGCATCTCCTCGTAATCGGCCTGGGCGCAGGTGCCTGACGGCTCGGCCCAGAAGCAGGAGCCCTCGATCAGCTCGAAGCCGTCGCGCCTGGCGCGCTGCCGCGCGACATAAAGCGGGGCGGTGCAATGGGTCGCCCGGTCGGGATGCTGGCCGGCGGGGAAGTAGGCGGAAGCCTCGAAATTGGCCCGGGATGTCGGGATCGGAGAGAACGTATTCGTTTCGGTTGCGAGCGACGCAGCAAACAGGCGCATAAGCTACCTTTCCGAAGAATGAACCTCATGTTCGGTTGGCCGTGAAGGCCATGTCAAGCTGCAGCGCGAGTTGAGAGCTTTGCAGCTGCAGCATCGGTCGCAATCCATACAACTGCAAATAATAATCCTTCTCATTTGCAATTATAAGTTCGACTGCCGGCCACCGTTCCCTTGCGGAAGATGGTCCTACAGCGACAGCTGCGAGCCGGCTTCCGCGCAGCTCGCTTTCAGCGCCTTCAGGATCACCTCCTCATCCGTCGCGATGCCGTGGCGCTGGAGGCAAGGCACGAGGATCGCCGCTTCCGCATGCCCGCCCGGCCCGATGACCGGGCAGGCGATGTCGGTCACCGCCATGATGTCGCGGCTGGCGGCGACGCGATGGCCGAGAGCGCGGATCTCAGCGAAGGTCCGCCCGGTTTCCGCCGCTTCGAGGCGTTGCTTGTCGGCCTCCGAGGCCTCGCGCATCAATTGGCGCCGGCGCGTCTCGCTCTGGAAGGCGAGGATCAGCAGGCCGGAATTGGCGTCGAGCGCGGGCCGGCCATAGCCGGGCCGGACGATGACGCTGGCATCGAGATGGCCCGAGGTCGTTGCGAGAACCACGGTCTGCGCCCGGCTCAGCACGACGAGATGCGCGACCTGGCCGCTCGCCTCGCTGAAGCGCTCCATCACCGGCAGCACGATCGAGGTGAGTGGTCGCCCGGCCGGCGTGCGGATGCCCAGGTCGAACAGCCGACGTGACAGGCCGAGCCGGTCCGTCCCGGCCTCGCGGGCGAGATAGCCGCGCTGCTGCAGCACGAAGACCATGCGGAAGATCTCGCTCTTCGAGCGGGCGAGGCGCTCGGCGATCTCGCGGGTCGAGAGCGGCTCGCCGACTTCGGCGAGGAGTTCGAGGATGTCGAGCCCCTTCTCCAGCGCCGGCGCCGCGTAGCTGCCCTTGTCTCCATTCTCGGTATCCGGCAGGTCGCTCATGCCTTACTGTTTCATATATGAAGCTTGACATCAAATAAGAAACGAACCTAGCCTCGCGGTCAAAGGGGAGGCTGATGGTACGGTCGTCGGATCATATCGCAGGTTCTGGGGGCGTCGCGCCGCTGTCGCGCGGCGGCCGGCGATGAAATACGGCCTGCAGTTCCGCGATGTCTTTGCCGCCTGGGAATCGATCCTCGAAGGCGTCTGGATCACGCTGCTGCTCTCGGGCCTCGCGATGATCGGCGGCCTCGCCATCGGCATCGCCTGCGCCGCCGCCCGCGTCTATGGCCCTGCCTGGCTGCGCCGCATCGTCGGCACCTATGTCGAAGTCATCCGCAACACGCCGCTGCTGGTGCAGCTCTTCCTGATCTTCTTCGGCCTGCCGGGCTTCGGCTTGCGGCTCGACGGGCTCACCGCCGCGATCATCGCGCTGGTCATCAATCTCGGCGCCTACACCACCGAGATCGTCCGCGCCGGGCTTGAAGCCGTGCCGAAGGCGCAGGTCGAGGCCGGCCATTCGCTCGGGCTCTCCGGCCTGCAGGTCTTCCGCTATGTCGTGATGTTTCCGGCGCTGAAGGCGATGTTCCCGGCGCTCGCCAGCCAGTTCGTGCTGCTGATGCTGGCGACGAGCGTCGTCTCGCAGATCTCGGTCGAGGACCTGTTCCACGCGGCCTCGATCGTGCAGTCGCGCACCTTCCGCGATTTCGAGGTCTACACCGTCATCGGCGTGCTCTATCTCGGGCTCGCCTTCGCCTTCCGCGGCCTGTTCGCAGGTCTGTATTACTGGGCGTTCGTCAGGCGATGATCCGCGAATTCGGCCTCATCGATGTAATGTACCTGATCGCGGCGGCGCGCTGGACGCTGGCGCTGACCGCGACCGCCTTCACCGGCGCGTCGCTGATCGGCATCGTCATCGCCATCGCCCGCATCCTGCCCTTCGCGCCGCTGCGCTGGCTCGCGGCCGCCTATATCCACATCGTGCAGGGCACGCCGCTGCTGGTCTGGCTGTTCGTGATCTTCTTCGGGCTGCCGCTCGTCGGCATCTCGGTCAATCCGTGGCTCGCGGCAGCGACCGCCTTCTCGGTCTATGGCAGCGCTTTTCTCGGCGAGATCTGGCGCGGCGCGCTGGTTTCGATTGCGAAGACCCAGTGGGAGGCCGGCGCCTCGCTCGGTCTCTCGCTCGGAGAGCAGCTGCGCTACGTGATCGTGCCGCAATCGATCCGGGTCGCGATCCCGCCGACCGTCGGCTTCCTGGTTCAGCTCATCAAGAACACCTCGCTCGCCGCCGTGATCGGCTTCGTCGAGCTGACGCGCGAGGGCCAGCTCACGGCAGCCGGCACCTACAAGCCCTTCGCCGTCTACATCACCGTCGCCGCGATCTATTTCGCGATGTGCTTCCCCCTCTCGCAATGGAGCCGCTCGATCGAGCGGAAGCTCGATGTCGCTCGTTGAAATCCACGGGATCAACAAGAGCTACGGCTCGGTCCAGGTGCTGAAGGACGTCACGCTCGACGTCGCCAAGGGCGAGATCATCGCCGTGATCGGCCGCTCCGGCTCGGGCAAGAGCACGATGCTCCGCTGCATCAACGGGCTGGAGCCGGTGCAGGCCGGTGTGATCCGCGTCGACGGCACGCAGGTCAACGATCCCCAGACCAACCTGCGCAAGCTGCGGCAGGAGGTCGGCATCGTCTTCCAGAGCTTCAACCTGTTTCCGCATCTCTCGGTCTGCGACAACATCACGCTCGCTCCGCGCGTCGTGAAGAAACAGGCGCCGCAGGCTGCCCGCGAGGTCGCGCGCGAGGTGCTCGCCCGCGTCGGCCTCGAGGACAAGCTCGACGCCTATCCCTCGCAACTCTCCGGCGGCCAGCAGCAGCGCGTCGCCATCGCCCGCTCGCTCGCCATGCGGCCGAAGCTGATGCTGTTCGACGAGGTCACCTCGGCGCTCGATCCGGAGCTGACCGGCGAGGTGCTCAAGGTGCTCGAATCCGTCGCGAGTGAGGGCATGACCATGATCCTCGTGACCCACGAGATGGGCTTCGCCCGCCGCTTCGGCTCGCGCGTCGTCTTCATGCATGAGGGACGCATTCACGAGCAGGGCCCGGCCGCAGCCGTGTTGGCCGAGCCGAAGACGCCGGAACTCCAGACCTTCCTCAGCGCGGTGCTGCACTGAGGCTGAATGCCAACAACATCAACGAGGGGAGAGAAGACGATGCGTTCACTGTTCGCAGGTTTAGCCGCCCTGGCCGTCGCCGCCTTCGGCGCCGCCGAGGCCAAGGCCGACAAGCTCCAGGACATCCTGTCCAAGGGCGTCGTCCGCATCGGCGTGCCGCTCGATGCGCCGCCCTTCGGCTCGCAGGATGCCGACCGCAAGGCTGTTGGATTCGATATCGAGATGGCCGAGATGGTCGCCAAGGGCCTCGGCGTGAAGCTGGAGATGCAGCAGATCACCGGCGCCAACCGCATCCCCTTCCTGATGACGGACAAGGTCGACATCGTCATCTCGGTGATGGGCCTGACGCCGGAGCGCGCCCGGCAGATCCAGTTCACGGCGCCCTATGCCAACACCTTCCTCGCGGTCTACGGCGCGAAAAGCTCAGGCGTGTCGAGCCCGGACACGATCGGATCGGCCCGCGTCGCCGCCGCCAAGGGCACGACGCAGGAGCTCGCTATCTCGGCCGCCGCGCCGAAGGCCAGCCTGATGCGCACCGAGGACGACGCGACGGCCGCTGCCGCCTATATCACCGGCCAGGCCGATCTCCTCGCCACCAACTCGATCGTGGCGCAGGCGCTCGCCAAGCAGAACCCGAACAAGGAGTTCGAGCGCAAGTTCGTCATCCGCCGAAGCCCGGCCCATATGGGCGTGCAGATGGACCAGCATAATCTCGTGCGCTGGCTCGACAGCTTCATCTTCTTCAATGCGATGAACGGCGAGCTCGACCGGCTGCACCGCAAGTACCTGGACATGCCGATGGACCCGCTGCCGACGCTGTGACGTAAGCCACCTGCGTCATTCTCGGGCTTGACCCGAGAATCTCCTGACCAGAAGGCGCTGGTCGAAGCCTCCTTCTGCCTGAGATGCTCGGGTCAAGCCCGAGCATGACGGCTTGCATCGATCCTCCCCATCTGGGGAGGACTCCCAAGTCACGTCCGATCGAGCCCGCCATGACCAGCCCCCGCCCCAAGCCGACCCCGCGCCCGTCCAGCGCCTTCCTCACCGTCGATCTCGACCGCGAGGGCAAGCAGACCGGCTTTCTCATGATCCCGCATTCGCCGCATGACGATGCCTGGGGCGCGACCCGCGTGCCGATCGCCGTGATCAAGAACGGCACCGGCCCGACCGTGATCATGGAGGGCGGCAACCATGGCGACGAATACGAAGGGCCGATCACGATCTGCGACCTGATCCGCGATCTCGATCCCGGCCGCGTCCAGGGCCGGCTCATCCTGATGCCGGCGAACAACGTCCATGCCGTCATGGCCGGCCAGCGCACCTCGCCGGTCGATGGGCTCAACTTCAACCGCACCTTTCCGGGCGATCCGCGCGGCACCATCACCCAGCAGATCTCGGCCTTCGTCAGCGACAATATCCTGCCGATCGGCGACGCTTTCCTCGACCTGCATTCCGGCGGCTCCTCGCTCGACATCATCCCGAGCGCCATCGTCGAGCCGACCGACGATCCCGCCCTGCACAAGCGCAATGTCGCGGCCGTGCAGGCCTTTGACGCGCCGATGATGGTCGTGATCAGCAATCTCGGTGAGCCGCGCACCGCGACCGCAGCCGCCTGCCGGGCCGGGCTCGTCACGGTCGGCACGGAGATGGCCGGAGCCGGCACGGTCTCGCTGGAGGCGCTTTCGGTCTGCCGGCGCGGCGTCGCCAATGTGCTGGATCATCTCGGCGTCGTTGTTCGTGAAAAACCCGAGCCGAAGCGCGGCGACAGCCAGATCCTCGAATTGCCCGGCATCTCCGCTTACGTCTACGCGACGGCGGACGGCATCTTCGAGCCCTTCCACGCCAATGGCGCCAAGGTCAGCGCGGGTGAACCGGCCGGCCGCATCCACTGCACCTGGGACCCGACGCGCCCGCCCGAGACGCTGCATTACGCCGCCGACGGCATCCTCTATGGCCGCCGCCAGCCGGGCCGGGTGAAGCCGGGTAATTGCTGCCTGATCGTGGCGGCGCCCTATCGCGGGACCCTGTGATGATCGCGCTCGACGATATCCGCGCCGCCCGCGAGCGCATCGCGCCCTACGTGCGGAAAACCCCGACGCTGCCCTATGCCCGGACGCGCGGCAGCGATTTCGGCGGCAACGTCACGCTGAAGCTCGAATTGCTGCAGGCGGCCGGCTCGTTCAAGGCGCGCGGTGCGATGAACCGCCTCCTGACGCTCTCGAAGGACGAGCTGGCGCGCGGCGTCGTGACCGCGTCGGGCGGCAATCATGGCCTCGCCATCGCCCGCTCGGCTAATGTGCTCGGCGTCAACGCCACGATCTTCCTGCCGTCCAATGCCGCGCCCGACAAGATCGCCAAGCTGCGCGACTGGGGCGCGGACGTCCATATCGTCGGCGCGATCTGGGACGATGCCAACGCCGCCGCGCTCGCCCATGCCGCCAAGACCGGCGCGACCTATGCCCATCCCTTCAGCGATCCGGTCGTGGTGGCCGGCCAGGGCACGCTCGGCCTCGATATCCTCGACGACATGCCGGATGTCGACGTCATCCTCGTTGCGATCGGCGGCGGCGGGCTGATCACTGGCCTTTCCACTGCCATCAAGGCGCTGCGTCCGCAGACCCGGATCATCGGCATCGAGCCGGTGGGATCGCCGACCCTGCATGCCTGCCTTGCCGCCGGGCACCTCGTCGCGCTCGACCGGCTGGAGACCCGCGTCGCGACCATGTCCTGCCGCCAGACCGATCAGGCGATCTACGAGGCGACGGCGCGCAATGTCGACGAGATCGTGCTGATCACCGATGCCGAGATGGAGCAGGCGGCGAAGTCGCTCTGGTTCGAGTTCGGCATCGCGGCCGACCTGTCGGGCGCGGCGGCGCTCGCGGCGCTCCAGTCGGGGCGCGTTCCGCTGGCCGGCGGCGAGACAATCTGCGCGCTGGTCTGCGGCGCAGGCACGGACGGCTGCCTGCCGGGCTGAGTTCGGCTTGCAATCCGAGAAACAAAGAGAGAACATAAGCGCATGTCTCTCACGGATTCCGTTCTCAATCCGCCGCCGGCGCGGCCCGATATCACGCGCATCGTCTGTCGAGGCGCCGCCCGTCACCTGCGCGAGCGTGGTTATGCCATCGTCAAGGAGATGACCTTCGCCAATGGCCGACGCGGCGACATCGTCGCGCTCTCGCCGTCGGGCGAGCTCTGGGTCGTCGAGGTCAAGTCCGGCATCGCCGACTACCGCATCGACGGCAAATGGCCGGATTACCGCGACTATTGCGACGGCTTCCTCTTCGCCGTCGCGCCGGAATTCCCGCGCGAAATCCTGCCTGACGATGTCGGGCTGATCGTCGCCGATGCCTATGGCGGCGAATTGCTGCGCGAGCCGCCGCGCCATCCCTTGAGCGCGGCGCGGCGCAAGATGCTGACCATCGCGCTGGCCAGACTGGCCTCAAGCCGTCTGGCCGCGATCGAAGACCCTGACGGCTCAGCCTGATACGGCCGCTTCGCGGGTTAGGGGACTTGCCGTTCTCGGCATCGCGGCAAACCGGCGCAGGTCGATTTCATCGACCAGGAAATCGATGAAGGCGCGGACCCGCGCCGGCAACCGGCCGCCATGGCCGACATAGACGGCATGGATCTCCTCGACATCGCCGGGATTGAAGTCTTCCAGCACCGGGACGAGCCGGCCGGCGGCGATGTCGTCGGCGATATGGAAGAGCGAGAGCCGCGTCAGGCCCTGTCCCGCCAGCGCCAGGCGCCGTGCGCTTTCGCCGTCGCCGACCGTGACGCGGCCATGGGCGGGCAGGAAGACGCGCTGCCCATCGATGACGAAGGGCCAGGTGTCGCGATGCCTGGCGAAGTTGAAGGTGATGAGATCGCAGCCGGCGAGTTTTTCGGGGTGATCCGGAACTCCGTGCTTCGCCAGATGCTCTGGAGAGGCGACGATCGCCGAGACGCTTTCGCCGAGCTTGCGTGCGACGAGCTGCGAGGACCGCAGCGGCCCGACCCGGATCGCGACATCGGCACGCTCGTCGACGAGGTCGATCACCGCATCGGTGATCGAAATGTCCAGCTGAATGCCGGGATGGGCCGCCATGAAGCGTGGCGCCACCGGCAGCAGGAAATGCCAGCCGAAGGCGACATTGGCATTCACCCGCAATCGCCCGCGCGGGATCTGGCAGGCGGCGACCGCCCGCTCGGCATCGTCGAGATCGGCGAGCACGCGGAGAGTTCGCTCATGGAAGGTCGTGCCTTCCTCCGTCAGCATGAACTTGCGGGTCGAGCGCACGATCAGCCTGACCCCGAGCCGCGCCTCCAGCCGCGCGACGAGCTTGCTGACGGCCGAGGGTGTCATTCGCAAGGCGCGCGCTGCCGGCGAGAAGCCGCCGAGCTCGACGACGCGGGCGAAGACTTCCATCTCGCCGGACCGGTTGATCTCACTGCGCGGCATCGTGAATTCATCTCACAATTGCTGGTCTTTCATGCAGTCTAATTCACAGGCGCTTCCGGCGCTATCTCCGGCCCGAACACGTTCCCCGGAGGCATCTCATGCCCGTCGCCCTTTATGCTCTCACCGTCGGTGCCTTCGGCATCGGCGTCACCGAATTCGTCATCATGGGCCTGCTTCTGCAGGTTTCCGCCGATCTCGGCATCAGCGTCCCGCTCGCGGGGCTGTTGATGACCGGCTATGCGCTCGGCGTCTTTGTCGGCGCGCCCGTGCTGACGATCGCGACCCGCTCTCTGCCGCGCAAGACGACGCTGCTCGTGCTGATGGCGATCTTCACCCTCGGCAATCTCGCCGCGGCGCTGAGCCCGAGCTTCGGCTGGCTGATGACGGCGCGCATCGTCACGGCTTTGGCGCACGGCACCTTCTTCGGCGTCGGCTCGCTCGTCGCGACCAGTCTCGTCGCGCCGGAGCGCAAGGCCTCGGCCATTGCCCTCATGTTCACCGGCCTGACGCTCGCGACCCTGCTCGGCGTGCCCTTCGGTTCCTGGCTCGGCCTCGCCTTCGGCTGGCGCTCGACTTTCTGGGCGGTGACCGCGATCGGCCTGGTTGCTCTCGTCGTCCTCGCCGTGTTCGTCCCGGCCGATCGGGAGCGCGTCGTTCCCGGCTCGCTCGCCGAGGAGTTCAAGGTGCTGGCGCGGCCGCAGGTTCAGCTCGGCCTGATCATGACGGTGCTCGGCTTCGGCGGCATCTTCGCGGTCTTCACCTTCATCCAGCCGATCCTGGTCCAGCTCGCCGGCTTCAGCGAGGCTGCGGTCTCGCCGATCCTGCTCGTCTTCGGCGGCGGCCTCGTCGTCGGCAACCTGCTCGGCGGGCGCTGGGCCGATCGCAGGCTGGCTCCGGCGCTGATCGGCTCGGTTGCGCTGTTGACCGTCGCGATGTTCGCCTCGGGCTTCGCTTTCCACAGCCAGACCGGCGCCGTGATCGCCGCTTTCGTGCTCGGCGCTGCTGCTTTCGCTACGGTCGCGCCGTTGCAGATGTGGGTGCTCCAGCAGGCCGGTGGCGCGGGGCAGGGGCTGGCGTCCAGCCTGAACATCGCCGCCTTCAACCTCGGCAACGCCTTCGGAGCCTGGCTCGGCGGCGCGGTGATCACGCAGGGCCTCGGCTATGGCGCGATCGCGCCGGTCGCTGCCGTCGTGCCGTTGCTGGCGCTCGGCCTCGCCGTCTTCGCGGTCTCGCTGGAGCGCCGTGCGGCCCGCATCGTGCCGGCCTGCGCAACCTGAAACGCGCCGGCAAAGGCTCAATGAAAAAGCCCGCCGAACACGTCGTCCGGCGGGCTTTCTGCATTCAAGCTGGGATCAGCGTGGGGCGCGCTTGGCGAGGATGCGCTGCAAGGTGCGGCGATGCATGCCGAGGCGGCGCGCCGTCTCCGAGACATTGCGGCTGCAGAGTTCGTAGACGCGCTGGATATGTTCCCAGCGCACCCGGTCGGCCGACATGGGGTTTTCCGGCGGTTGGGGCCGGGCATCGCGCTGCGCCGCGAGCGCGGCATGGATCTCGTCGGCATCGGCCGGCTTGGCGAGGAAGTCGAAGGCGCCGAGCTTCACGGCGCTGACGGCGGTCGCGATATTGCCGTAGCCGGTCAGGACCACGCCGCGCGCATCCGGGCGGCGTTCCTTCAGGCGGGCGATGACATCGAGCCCGTTACCGTCGCCGAGGCGCAGGTCGATAACGGCGAAGGCCGGTGCGGCCTCTTCCACGGCGGCAATGCCCGCCGCGACGCTGTCGGCGATGCGGACCGCATAGCCGCGGCCCTCCATGGCGCGGGCGAGGCGGGTCAGGAACGGCTTGTCGTCATCGACCAGCAGAAGGGACATGTCGGCGGCCGGGCCGGCCCTGTCGGTTTCGCTCGCTGCGTCCTGCATCGTCTTCTCCTTGCCGCTTCTCGGCGCGCTGCGGCGGCGCGCATTAGGGTTTCGCTTCGCTGGCAGGCGCCCTGCGGGGCCTGCTCAGCCAGGTTCATGTAAGGCCGATGCGCCCGGCTGGGTACCCCCATCGACAGGCAGATCGGCTTCGAAATCGTCGCGGGACCAGGTGATCCGGATCGAGGCGCCGCTGGCAGGCGCCGGCCGGTTCGAGAATTCCAGGGTCGCGCCACCCCGTTCCAGCAGCGTCTTGGCGATGAAGAGACCGAGCCCGAGGCCGCCGCCGGCGCGGCCCTCGCCGGAGCCGCGCGAGAGATAGGGATCGCCCGCCCGCATCAGCACGTCCGGCGGGAAGCCCGGCCCGTCATCGGCGATCACCAGCACGACGTGACTGTGATTCCATTCGGCCGTGATGGCGACGGTCGAACGCGCGAAATCGACGGCATTGTCGACGATATTGCCGAGGCCGTAGATCATGCCGGGATTGCGGCGGCAGACCGGCTCCGGCTTGTCGCCGGTCATCGTGATCTCGAACGGCACGCCGAAGGGCCGCTGCGGCCCGGCGGTCTCCTCGATCAGCAGGCGCAAGGTGAGCTGGCCGAGCGGGCCGGCATCCTCGTCCTGAAGACTCGACAGCTTGCCGAGGATGCCGCGGCAACGTTCGACCTGCTCGCGGAGAAGCGCGATATCGTCCGCCATCTCGCCATCGGGCGGAGCGAGGCGGGTCAATTCGCGCGCGACCAGGGCGATCGTGCCAAGCGGCGTGCCCAATTCATGCGCCGCCGCGGCGGCGAGCCCGTCGAGCTGCGACAGATGCTGCTCGCGCGCCAGCACCAGTTCGGTCGCGGCGAGCGCATCGGAGAGATCGCGTGCCTCCTTGGCGACGCGCCAGGCATAGATGCCGGTGAAGCCGAGGCCGAGCACGAGCGCGGCCCAGTTGCCGAGCTGGTAGAAGGCCGGCAGCACCGGCCGGTCGTCGCCGGCCCAGGGCAATGGCATGTGATAGCGGCTGAGCAGGGTCGCGAGCCCCATCGCCAGCAGGCCGAGCACGAGGGTGCGCTGCGGCGGCAGGGCCGTGGCCGAGATCATCACCGGCGCCAGGAACAGGATCGCGAACGGATTCTGCAGCCCGCCGGTCATGAACAGCAAAGCCGCGAGCTGGGCGATGTCGAAGCCGAGCAGGGCCGTCGCGGCCGTGTCATTGAGACGATGGCTCAGCGGAAAGCGGATGCGCAGCGCGATATTGAGCCAGGCGGAGACCGCGATGACGCTGAAGCACCAGCCGAAGGGAAGCGGAAAGCCGAGGCCGAAATGCACGCCGGCGACGGCAAGGCTTTGGCCCGCAATGGCGAGCCAGCGCAGCCGGACCAGCGTATCGAGGCGCAAATGACGGCTGGAACGCGCCAGAACCGGGGCGGAAAGGTCCGGAAAGCTCACGTTTCGAGGGTCTCCCGCCCGCCGCTTTTCGACGGTTTTTCTGGCTTCATCCACATTGCAGGAAAATCTTAGCCTTTAGCCGGGTTGAATGAGAACAAAATCAACGTAAGGTGCGATGCTGCGTCGCATCATCGCATGTTGCGTCGCCGGAAGGACGATTAATCGTATGTACGGGGCTGCCATGTCGTTTGCCTACCATGCCTACGAAGCGGTTCACATGATGGTGAGCCCGGTGCGCGGGGTTTCGGATGCGATGCATCTGGCCTTCAAGAACCCCGCCAATCCGCTGACCTATACGCCGTTTGGCCGGACGGTCGCGGCGTCCTGCGAATTGTTCGAGCGCGTCACGCGACGCTACGGCAAGCCCGCTTTCGGCCTCGACGAAACCACGATCAACGGCGTCAAGGTCGCCGTGGAGGAGCGGGTCGTCTGGGAGCGTCCCTTCTGCAAGCTGGTTTATTTCGACCGCAAGATCCAGGCGAGCCGCCGCAAGCCGCAGCCGAAGGTGCTGCTGGTCGCGCCGATGTCCGGCCATTACGCCACGCTGCTGCGCGGCACGGTCGAGGCTTTCCTGCCCGGCCATGAGGTCTACATTACCGACTGGATCGATGCCCGGCTCGTACCGCTCTCCGAGGGCCGCTTCGACCTCGACGACTATATCGACTACGTCATCGGCATGCTGCAGATGCTGGGTCCGGACACCCATGTCATGGCGATCTGCCAGCCGTCCGTGCCGGTCATCGCCGCCATCGCCCGCATGGAGGCCGAATCCGACCCCTGCGCGCCGCGCTCGATGACGCTGATGGGCGGCCCGATCGACACCCGCCGCTCGCCGACCGCCGTCAATCAGCTCGCGATGGAGCGTGGCACGGACTGGTTCCGCCGCAACTGCATCACCGTCGTGCCCTTCCCGAGCCTCGGCGCCTTCCGGCAAGTCTATCCCGGCTTCATGCAGCTCTCGGGCTTCATGGCGATGAACATGGACCGTCACGTCACCGCCCATTACGACATGTTCAAGCATCTCGTCAGCGGCGACGGCGATTCCGCCGAGAAGCATCGCGACTTCTACGACGAGTACCTGGCGGTGATGGACCTGACCGCCGAGTTCTATCTCCAGACCGTCGATACCGTCTTCGTGAAGCACTCCCTCCCGAAGGGCGAGATGATGCATCGCGACAAGCCGGTCGATCTCACCGCCATCCGCCGCGTCGCCCTGATGACGGTCGAGGGCGAGATGGACGACATCTCCGGCGTCGGCCAGACCAAGGCGGCGCATGATCTCTGCGTTAATATTCCCGACGACAAGCGCGTGCATTATCTCCAGCCGAAGGTGGGCCATTACGGCGTCTTCAACGGCTCGCGCTTCCGCTCCGAGATCCAGCCGCGCATCTCCGACTTCATGGTCAGCCTCGACATGGAAGCGGCCAAGGAGCGTCGCGACGACAGCGCCAAGGAGCAGCGCAAGGCCCTCAAGATCGCGGGCTGACGGCCACTTTCCAGTCGCCCGCGAATCCCGCACAATCGCGGGCGATGCGCATTTCCCTGTTCAGGCGCCAGCCGGACCCCGACCGGATTGAGGTCGTGCATGCCGGCGCGCGCTATGCCGTTCTGGTCAAGCGTCGCGCCGCCGCGCGGCGGATGACCTTGCGCGTCTCGCAGGCGACCGGCGAGATCACCCTGACCTTGCCCGAGCGCGCCGATTTCGCCGCTGGCCGCACCTTCGCCGAGAACCATGGCGGCTGGATTGCGGCGCGCATGGCCAAGCGCCCGCGGCCTGTGCCCTTCGAGACCGGCCAGAGCATCCCGCTACGCGGCGTGCCGCATCGCATCGTGCACTGGTCGAAGACGCGTGGGCTGACGCAGGCGACGCGTGACGCCGATGGCGCCCCCGTCATCGCGGTGGCCGGCGATGCCGCTCATGTCGCGCGCCGGGTCAAGGATTTCCTGCGGAAGCTCGCGCTCGAGGATATCGAAAAGGCGGTGCGCCGCCACACCGCGACGCTCGGTATTTCCGCCCGCAAGATCACCATCCGCGACACGACCAGCCGCTGGGGCTCCTGCTCCTCTCAAAGGGATCTCAGCTTCTCGTGGCGGCTGATTCTCGCCCCGCCTGCGGTGCTCGATTATCTCGCAGCTCATGAGGTGGCGCATCTCAAGGAGATGAACCATTCGCACCGGTTCTGGGCGCTGACCCACAAGCTCTGCCCCGGCACCGAGGAGGCGGAGGCCTGGCTGAAGCGCCATGGCGCCAGCCTGCATGGCTATGGTTAAGCCGGAAGCGCCGCCGCAATTCCGCCGTTAACCACTTTCTGAAGCCTGGCCCCGCACACTGAAGGCCGATTCGTTTTCAGCGTGAGTATGCCTATGGGTCAGGTCATTGCGTTCCGCCTTCCGCAACAGCCGATAGCCGCTGCCGAGCCGGTGCTCGGGCTGATGTCGGCGGTCGATTTCGCCCTGCGCGATCTCGCCGAGATTCTCCCCCATATCGCGCTGGATTCGGCGCGCCAGCAGGCCGAAGCCTGCCGCGCCATGCTGGCGCAGGCCTTCGACGCCGAGGTCGAGGCCGAGCTGGGCAACTGACCTAGTCTTCGCGCATGCCGCCCCCGGCGATGACGCGGGTTGCCGAAGCGGCTGAAGTGTCGAACCTTTCCGGGAAAGAGCCGGTGATCCGCCGGCGAAACAGCCCGGGAGGCTTCATCCGTGTTTCTGACCAACAGCGATATGGTCGATCTCGTCGATCTCCGGCATCGGCTGCATCGCAGGCCTGAAATCTCGGGCGAGGAGCGCGAGACCGCCGCGACCATCGTCGAATTCCTGAAGCCGACCGGCCCGGACCGCATCGTCACCGAACTTGGCGGCCATGGCGTCGCGGCGATCTACGAGGGCGCGGAACCCGGCCCGACCGTGCTGATCCGCGCCGAGCTCGACGCGCTGCCGATCGAGGAACTCTCGGACAGCGACCATCGCTCCGAAATCCCCGGCAAGGGCCATCTCTGCGGCCATGACGGGCACATGACCATCCTCGCGGGCCTCGCCCGCGGCCTGCAGCGCAATCCGCCGCAGAAGGGCCGCGCCATCCTGCTATTCCAGCCGGCGGAAGAGACCGGCGCCGGCGCCGCTGCCGTGATGGCCGATCCGAAATTCGAGGAGATCGTCCCGGATTACGCCTTCTCGCTGCATAACCGCCCCGGCGTTCCCGTCGGCCATGCCCGCATTTCGGAAGGGGCCGCCAACTGCGCCTCGCGCGGCATCAAGATCATCCTGACCGGCGAGACCTCGCATGCCTCGACGCCCGAGCACGGCCGCTCGCCCGCTCCGGCCATCGCGTCTCTGATTCCCACCCTGACGGCGCTCGGACCGGGCGGCCCGCTCGACGCCAATTTCCGGCTGGTGACCGTGACCCATGTCGAGATCGGCGAGCAGGCTTTCGGCATCGCGCCCGGCCATGGCGAGCTCTGGGCGACCTTGCGTACCGTCAATGACGCGCAGATGGGCGCGCTCTGCGAAGCCGCCGAGAAGCTCGCGCGCGAGGCGGCCGAGGCCGGCCGGCTCACCGTCGAGATCAGCTATCACGACATCTTCCACCACTGCGAGAACGAGCCGGAAGCCGTCGCGATGCTGCGCCGGGCGATGGACGAGGAGAAGGTGCCGCATGGCCCGACGCCGCCCTCGCGCGGCTCGGAGGATTTCGGCCTGTTCGGGCGCCGCTCCAAATCGGCGATGTTCCTGCTCGGCTCGGGCGAGACGGCGCATCTGCACAATCCGGATTTCGACTTCCCGGATGATGCGATCGGCCCCGGGGCGCGCGTCTTCATGCGGGCCTTGCGCAATCTTCTCGGCGAAGCCCGCCCGCAGGGCTGAGGGAGCAGGACATGGCTCTGGACTGGACTCGCGCCGCGTCCCGCGCGCAGGAGATCGCCGCGAACTGGCAGAATGCGGCGGGGCCGGGCGGCGCCGTCGTGATCTTTGATCGCGACGGGGTGCGCGAGGCCTTTGCCGGCGGCCTCGCCAGCATCGAATACGGCGTGCCCTTCACGCCGCAGACGCCGAACCGCTTCGCCTCGATCAGCAAGCATATCCTCGCGATCGCCTTGCTGCGGGCCGGCATCCCGCTCGATGCGCCGCTCGGCCGCTGGCTGAAGGAATTGCCGGCACCGCTCGGCGCGGTCGAGCTCGGCCGCGCGCTCGACATGACCGGCGCCCTGCCGGACATGATGGAGGCCTTCTGGCACCAGGGCGTGCCCTTCACCGCGACCTTGAGCGCGGAGGAGGTTTTCGCGTTCGCTTGCAGCCTGCCCTCGCTCAATGCCGAGCCCGGCACCGAGATGGCCTATTCCAACACTGGCTGGCGGCTCGGGCAGCGCATCCTCGAACAGGTCACGGGCAAGCCCTACAAGGAAACGGTCGCGGAACTTTCCGGCGAACTGGGTGCCGCCTTCCGTTTGCCTTATGACGCCTCGGAAATCGTTCCCGGCCTCGCCACCGGCTACTGGAACGATGGCTCAGCCTGGCGGCGCGGCCATAACGGCCCACATTTCTCGGCCTCGGGCGGAATCGTGGGTTCCGCCGCCGATCTTGCCGGCTGGGCCTCGGCCCTGCTGGCCGGCCGCGGCCCGCTCGCCGGCATGCTGGAGCGCCTGACGTCGCCGCGCCATTTCGCCGATGGCACCGAAAGCGTCTACCGATTGGGCCTCGTCTGCAGCCGGCTGGGCGAGACCGGGATCGTCGGCCATGGCGGCTCGCTTTCCGGCTATCGCAACCATTTCTGGATGTCGCCGGCCCATGGCGTCGGCGTCGTCGTGCTGTCCAATCGCGAGGAAGAGGCGCTCTGGCCGGCCCTGACGGTGCTGGCGGCCTTGCTCGGGCAGGACCTGCCCAAGATCGCGAACGCGCCTGTCGGACTGTTCGCCAGCGACGAAGGCCCGTTCTGGGCCGAGCTTGCCACGGATTCAATCAGCTTCATGGGCGGATTCGAACGCCTTGTGACGGATGGCGATGGCGGCCTGCGCAGCCTGCCGGCCTATCTCGATATCCGCCTGAAACGGGAAGGAGAGGACCTCCTCACGGGCCTGATCGGCGGCGTGCCGCGCTCGCTCCGGCGCGTGCCGGCCGATACGCCGCTCGATCCTCGGTTGGTCGGGCGCTGGCGTGACCCGCGCTTCGGCACGCAGATCGAGATCCGGGCCGATGGCACGGCGCTGATGCCATGGCCTTCCGGCGGGACGGTGTCGCGCCTGACGCCTCTGCCGAACGGCCGTGCGCTCGCCGATCACTTGCACGGCCCCTGGCGTGCGCGCCCCTGCCTCTGGCTCGACACTGAAGGTGACTTGCGGGTCGCCGGCCACCGGGCAAGAATTTTGCAAATGCAACGCGCCGGCTGAGGCGGCTCCGCAGAGGGGCGGTGCCGCAGGGCCGGTGACGAAGGAGGAGAACGCCTGATGCAACTGTCCCGTTTCACCGCCGCGCTGCTGCTGTCGGCGGCCGCGTTCCTGCCACTTCAGGCATCGGCGCAGTCGCAGCCGGCCTCGAGCCGCGTCCTGCGCGTCGCGCCGCATGCGGATTTGAAGACGCTCGATCCGGTCGCCGCCTCCATCGTCATCACCCGCATGCACGGGCTGATGATCTACGAGACGCTCTTCGCCTGGGATTCGAACCTCCAGCCGAAACCGCAGATGGTCGAGAGCTTCGAGACCTCGGCCGACAAACTGACCTGGACCTTCAAGCTCCGCCCCGGCCAGAAATTCCATGATGGCCAGCCGGTGACGACGAAGGACGTCATCGCCTCGCTCGCCCGCTGGATGAAGCGCGACACGATTGGCGGCAAGCTCGCCGAATATACCGATGGGATGGAGGTGGTGGACGACGCCACCTTCCGCCTCAAGCTGAAGCGGCCGATGGCGCTGGTGCCTTTCGCGCTGGGTTCCGCCGTCGGCCAGATCCCGGTGATCATGCGCGAGTCCGACGCCAAGTCCGATCCGATGAAGCCGATCACCGAGACGATCGGCTCCGGCCCGTTCAAGTTCAATCGCGAGGACTGGCGCAGCGGTTCGAAGGTCGTCTACGACCGCAATCCCGATTACGTCCCGCGTTCGGAGCCGGCTGACGGGCTCGCCGGCGGGCGCGTCGTCAAGGTCGATCGCGTCGAATGGCAGATCATGCCGGATGCGGCGACCGCTGCCGCCGCGCTCCAGACCGGCGAGATCGATATCTGGGAGCAGCCGAGCCAGGACCTGATCCCGGTCATCTCGACCAACAAGCAGGTCAAGGTCGATCGCTATTCCAATCTTGCCAATCAGGTCATGCTGCGGCCGAACCATCTCCACCCGCCCTTCGACAACCCGAAGGCCAGGCTCGCCTTGGCCTATGCGACCGAGCAGGCTGATTTTCTCGCGGCCGGCTTCGGCGACGAGGAATGGTGGAAGCGCTGCAACGCCTATTTCATCTGCGGCGGTCCCAACGGCATCGAGACCGGGAGCGAGGGCTATGCCAAGCCCAATCTCGACAAGGCGCGCGAGCTCCTGAAGGAGAGCGGCTACAAGGGCGAGAAGCTCGTACTGTCGACCAGCAACGACATCGCCCCGATCGGCCGCATGGCCGAGGTCGCGGCGGCTTCGCTGAAGAAGGTCGGCTTCAATGTCGATGTCCAGTTCGCCGACTGGGGCGCCGTCACCACGCGCCAGCAGAACAAGAGCACGCCGGATCAGGGCGGCTGGAACCTCTTCGTCACCTATGCCTCGGGCGCGACCATGCAGTCGCCCCTGACCAATATCGGCACCAACATGGCCTGCGAGCGCGCCTGGGCCGGCTGGCCTTGCGATGCCGAGGCCGAGAAGCTGCGCGGCGCCTTCGTCGATGCGCCCGACGATGCCAGCCGCAAGCTGGCACTGGAGGCCTTGCATAAGCGCCTGACCGAAATGCAGCCCTATCGCGTCCTCGGCCAGTTCGACCAGCCCTATGCCCGGCGCACCAATATTGCCGGCGTGCTGGCGGCCCCGGTCATGCTGTTCTGGAACATCGAGAAGAAGTGACGCGCTAGAGCGTCGCGCGCCACACGAAATCGCGGCTCTCGCCCGGCGCCAATCTGAGGATGCCGGGCTTGTCAGCGATTTCGCCCTGCCAGCCGGCCGGACTCGCCATGCCGTACCAGGGCTCGATGCACAGGAACGGCGCGCCTGATGGCTTCGACCAGATGCCGAGATCCTTGTAGCCCTCCCAGCTCACGGTCAGGGCGCGGTTCTCGCGCCCTGACGCGTCCAACGCCGCGAAGCGCACCGAGCTGTTGGCGGTATCGGGGATCACGATCGCATCGTTGACGAAGAGGCGCTCGTCGAGATCGAGCTCCTTGCCCTCGAAGGGCAGGGGTATCGGCGCCGTCAGCAGGCCGGCTTCGACGCCGAGGCCCAGACCTGGCTCCACCTGCGGGAAGGTCAGGCGATGCGCCTGTTTCGCGGCGCCCTCGGTCAGCGGCCAGAGAAAGGCCGGATGCGCGCCGACACCGCAGATCAGGGGCACCTCGGCTGGATTGCTGACCCGCGAGGTCACGGTCAGCGTGTCGCCTGCGACCGCGTAGATCATCTGCAGCACGAACTTGAATGGGTAGATCGCCAGCGTCTCCGGGCTCTCCCGCAGCTCCAGCACGGCTCGATCCGCGCTGCGCTCGATCCATGTGAACAGGCTGTCGCGGGCGAAGCCATGCTGGGTCAGGCGGTAGGAGCGTCCTTGATGGATCAGCGTGTCGTCGGTCAGACGCCCGACCATCGGGAACAGCACCGGCGCATGGCGCGGCCAGTCTGGCCCACCGTTCCAGAGTGCCGGCCCGTTCGCATCGGACAGCGCGATCAGTTCGCCGCCTTGCGCCCGCACGGTCGCGCGTAAGCTGTCGGAAGCAATCGCATGGGTCTCGCTCATCATCGTCTCCGTCGGCAGCTCTTCCCGGATAGCCGATCGGCCCCTGCGAAATCCACCGCGTCGAATGCCGGCCCGATATGACATGCGTTTCACGCGCGAATGGCTGGCGTAATCGCGGCAGTCATGCGGCAGAGGTATTTGCCCATCAGGTAATCAAAATCAGCAAGGCTTTGCAGAAACTGGTCTTTCTAGAGAATTCCCGTTCCTTGACGGGCAGGCCTGCGATGCCGATCCTGCCGCGACCATCGCGCGGCTTTCGCCGCTGCAAGCCACGCCGTCAGGACCATCGATGACCGTTACCGCCAATAGCCGCACTGCCGACCACGCCATCGACCCGCTCTTCCTGGAGCGCTGGTCGCCGCGCGCCTTCACCGACGAGATCATCTCCGAGGGCGAGTTGGAGGTGCTGTTCGAGGCGGCCCGCTGGGCCCCGTCCTCCTACAATTCGCAGCCTTGGCGCTTCATCTATGCCCGGCGCGGCACCGATCATTGGCCGGCGCTGCTCGGCCTGCTCGGCGAGTTCAACCAGTCTTGGGCGAAGAATGCCGCCGCGCTCGTCTTCGTGGTCTCCAAGGAGACGATGGCGGTTCCGGGCAAGGCCGAAGAGGTGCCGTCCTATACCCATTCCTTCGATGCCGGCGCCGCCTGGGCCAATCTCGCTCTGCAGGCGGTGCGTATCGGCTGGCAGGCGCATGGCATGGCCGGCTTCGACCATGCGCGGGCGCCGCAGGCGCTGAAGCTGCCGGCCGGCTATCGCGTCGAGGCCGCCGTCGCCATCGGCAAGCCTGGCGACAAGGCGCAGTTGCCGGAGGCCTTGCAGGCGCGCGAGACGCCGAGCCAGCGCAGCCCTATCGGCGCCACCGTCTTCGAAGGCGTCTTCTCCGGTTGAGCGATGGCCTCTTGCAGCGGGGCGCGTTTCGCGCGATCCCGCTGTATCCGCCGAAGGAGGCAAGCCTTGCTGATCACCCGCCGCCAGTTCGCCGCCGGTTCGCTCGCCGCGCCCGCCATCCTGAAGGGCAGCTTGGCCTCCGCCGCCGGCCGATCCCTGACCGTCGCCTCGCTGCTGGGCGAGGACAAGCCGGAGACGAAGATTTGGCGGCGCATCGCCGATATCCTCAACCGTACGGCGCCCGGCCGCTTCGAGCTGCGGGTCGTGCCCAATGCCGCGCTGGGCGGTGAGAAGGAGGTGGCCGAGGGCCTGCGGCTCGGCTCGATCCAGGCGGCGCTGTCGACCGTGTCCTCGCTCTCGGCCTGGGTTCCGGCCGGGCAGATCCTCGACTTGCCCTTCCTGTTCCGCGACCGGGGTCATCTGGCGCGGACATTGGCCGGGCCGCTGGGTGGTGCGCTGAAGGAGCTCTATCAGGCGCAGGGCTTCGTCGTGCCCGGCTTCATCAATTACGGCGCGCGCCATCTCCTGGCGAAGGAGCCGCTCACCACCCCCGCCTCGGTCAGGGGCAAGCGCATCCGCGTCATCCAGAGCCCGCTTCATACCGCGCTCTGGTCGAGCTTCGGCGCTCATCCGACCCCGATCCCGATCCCCGAAACCTATAACGCGCTGAAGACCGGTGTGGTCGACTGCATGGACCTGACCAAGTCGGCCTATGTCGGTTTCCGCCTGCACGAGGTCGTGCCGGTGCTGATCGAGACCGGTCATATCTGGGCGAGCGGCGTCGTCATGTTCGCCGCACCCTTCTGGAAGGGCCTGGCACCGCAGGACCGCGAGGCGCTCACGGCAGCCGTGACAGAGAGCATCGCCTATTTCGACGAACTGATCCTGGCCGATGAGGAGGCATCGATGGCGCGGGCCCAGGCCGAGGGCGGCAAGGTCGTGCCGGCCGAGGATCGTCCGGGCTGGCAGGACGGCGCGCGCAGGGTCTGGGAAAGCTTCGCGCCGCAGCTCGGCGGCATGTCGGGCATCGAGGCCATCGCGCAGAGCCGCTGAGATCAGCATCGGGAACCAGATTCATGCCGCTTTCGATCGACCATATCGTCATCGCCGTCGCCGATCTCGACGCAGCTATCCGCGATTACACGGCGCTCGGCTTCACCGTGCTGCCCGGCGGCGAGCATCCGCGCGGCTCGCGCAATGCGCTGGTCGTGTTCGCGGACGGCGCCTATCTTGAGATCATCGCCTTCCCCCGCCCGCTGCCGGAATACCGCTGGTGGCAGGTGCTGGACCGTGCCGGCCCCGGCCTCGTCGACTATGCCGTGCTGCCGGATGATCTCGATGCCGATCTCGCCCGAGCGCGAGCCGCCGGCATCGTCATGGATGGCCCGATCGACGGCGGCCGGCTCCAGCCGGACGGCACGCGCATCGCCTGGCGCTCGGCTCGCCCGCCCGAGCCCGACATCCCCTTCCTCTGCACCGATGTCACGGACCGCAGCCTGCGCGTTCCCGAGGGACCGGGCCGTCGCCATGCCAATGGCGTGACCGGCGTCGCCGGCGTCACCGTGGTCGTGCAGGACCTCGCGACGTCTGTTGCCCGCTATCACGCCCTGCTCGGGCGCGAGCCGGTTGCCGTCGGCGGCGTTCCCGGCCTCGGCTTTGGGCTCGCGCAGTTCCGCATCGGCCGGCAGACGCTGTCCCTGGCCGAGCCGCGTGGCCCGGCCGCGGCCAGCATCAGTGAGCATCTCGTCCGCCGCGGGCAGGGCGCCCATGCCATTTCCTTCTACGGTCCCGACGATGCCCGTCTTGACGACGGGCTCGCTCATGGCGCTCGCCTGGAAATCATCCGCGACCTCTAGCCGCTGGCGGCGTCATGATGCGGTCACGCATGCAGGCGAGAGTGACCCGTTACCTTAAAATAGTTCTATTTACGTAGTAATAACAAGAGCTTGCATAGAATCGTCGGCGCGCCTATCTCTCCCTCGCGATCAGTGAATCAGCCGACGGAGAAACCGAATGGGTGGCGTCACCGAGGTCGATGTCGCAGCCGCGATCGGCCGCATCGACGAGATCATCATCCGCGAGATCGTCCGCACCGGGGCGAGCCGGCCGGAACTGCGCCGGGCGCTCGCGCTGGCCAAGGGGCCGGGCGATCTCGACGCCGATGCGGCCCTGCCGCCGCGCATGCAGCGCCTTGTCGACCTGCTTGCCGTGACCTTGCCCGAGCAGGGGCCCAAACCCTTGCAAGGGCCACAGCGCCGCCGCCATGCCGCCATCAAGGGCATCGAACGTGCAGCCTGATCAGGGGAGCGCTGAATCGCTGGAGACCGCCCGGGCCGAGATTCGGCAAGCGGTCATGACAGCTTTTTGCGCCGCGCTCCACGATACTCGCCTGCCGCCACGCGCCCTGCTCGAACTCGCGGCGGCGGCGGTCGGCTCGGTCTATAGAGAGGTGGCGGATGCTCATTGCGGTGACCAGCCATGCCCTTGCGGCTGGCATCCGCGCCTCCAGGCGGATCTGGAGGCGCTTCAGGCGGCGCTGGCGCTGAACGCGACGCCGGCGCTACAGGCTGATCTCGCCCGGATGGCCGTGCTCGGCCGGGCCTGATCTCGCATTCCGCTCACAGGGCATGCTAAGCCGTCGCAAACCGGCGGAGCGGCATGCGCAACATCCTCATCATCGGCATCGGGGCCGGCAATCCCGATCACATGACGGTCGAGGCGATCGAGGCGCTGAACCGCGCCGATATCCTGTTCATCCCCGACAAGGGCGAGGAGAAGGCCGCGCTCCGGGACCTGCGCGAGGCGATCTGCGCCCGCTTCATCCGCAAGCCCGGCTACCGCACGGTTCCCGTCGAAATCCCGCGCCGCGCCGAAGCCGGCAGTGACTATCATGGCGTTGTCGACGACTGGCACGAGCGCATCGCCACCCGCTATCGCGCCCTGTTCGAAGCCGAATTGGAGGACGGCCAGACCGGTGCGCTTTTGGTCTGGGGCGATCCGGCCCTCTACGATTCCACCTTGCGCATCATGGAGCGTGTCGCCGCCTCGGGCTTCGATCTCGACTGGCAGGTCTATCCCGGCATCAGCAGCGTCCAGGTCTTGGCCGCGCGCCACCGCATTCCGCTCAACACGATCGGCGCGCCGATCCTGATCACCACGGGCCGTCGGCTGTCGGCTGGCTTTCCGGCCGATCAGGACAGCGTCGTCGTCATGCTCGACGGCGAGCAGACCTTCACGAAGGTCGACCCCGCCGGGCTGGACATCTACTGGGGCGCCTATCTCGGCACGCCCGACGAAATCCTGCGCGGCGGCCCGCTGACCGAACTCTCCGCCGAGATCGCCGAGGTCAGGGCGCAGGCCCGTGCCCGGCATGGCTGGATCATGGATACCTATCTGCTGCGCCGCCGTTCGGCTTGACGCCGCCGCCTGCATCCGCCATCGCTCGCCCCGATCTTTCTGGAAGCGCCGGAGCCACCTGATGTCCCTCGCCGATCTCAACCAGACCATCGACGCCGCCTGGGAAAGCCGGGCCGAGATCGGCGTCCAGACCAAAGGCGCCGTTCGCGAAGCCGTCGAGCAGGCGATCGAGATGCTCGATGCCGGCCAGGTCCGCGTCGCCGAGAAGCAGGGTGCCGACTGGATCGTGCATCAGTGGCTCAAGAAGGCGGTGCTGCTCTCCTTCCGCCTGACCGACAACGTCATCATGGCGAATGGTCCGGGCGAGGCCGTGTTCTGGGACAAGGTGCCGTCGAAGTTCGAGGGCTGGGGCGAGAACCGTTTCCGCGCCGCCGGCTTCCGTGTTGTGCCGCCGGCTGCGGCGCGCAAGGGCTCCTTCATCGCGTCCGGCGTCGTGCTGATGCCGTCCTTCGTCAATATCGGCGCCTATGTCGACAGCGGCACCATGGTCGATACCTGGGCGACGGTCGGTTCCTGCGCCCAGATTGGCAAGAACGTGCATCTCTCGGGCGGCGTCGGCATCGGCGGCGTGCTCGAGCCGCTGCAGGCCAACCCGACCATCATCGAGGACAACTGCTTCATCGGCGCCCGCTCCGAGGTCGTCGAGGGTGTGATCGTCGGCGAGGGCTCGGTGCTCTCGATGGGCGTCTTCATCTCGGCCTCGACCAAGATCGTCGACCGCGCCACCGGCCAGGTCCATGTCGGCAAGGTGCCGCCCTATTCGGTCGTGGTGCCGGGCTCGCTGCCGGGCAAGCCCTTCCCGGACGGTACGCCGGGCCCGGCGCTCTCCTGCGCCGTCATCGTCAAGACGGTCGACGCGCAGACGCGCTCCAAGACCGGCATCAACGAATTGCTGCGGGACTGATTATTCCAGCCGTCATTCTCGGGCGCGCGCAGCGTGACCCGAGAATCTCTTTCAGGAGATGCTCGGGTCAAGCCCGAGCATGACGCATTTGATGGTCAACCGACCGGCGTCGGCGCGCCCGTGCCCTGCGGATAGGGTTCCGGCGGATTCTGCGTCGCCGGCTCCGCGCCGTGCGCGTCGGCCAGCGCATCGCGCAGCTTCTGCTCCTGCGAGCGGTCGAGCGAGGTCTTGAGCACGGTGCCGCCGGTGCCGCGGATCGCCTCCAGCACCTTGTCGCCGGTCACCTTGGTGACCAGCACGAACAACGCCGCATTGCCGGGCTGCAGGCTGCCGGCGAGATCCTTCATGAATGCGTCGTCGACGCCGTAATCGGTCAGCGCCCCGCCGAGCGCTCCGGAGGCAGCACCCAGAGCTGCGCCGAAGATCGGCATCAGGAAGATCGCGCCGATCAGCAACCCCCAGAACGAGCCGGAGACCGCGCCCATCGCGGTCGTGTTCAAGAGCTGGTTCAGCTTCACCTTGCCGCCCTCGTGCATCACCGCGATCGCGGCATCGCCGATCTCGATCAGGTATTCCTTCTGCAGGCCGATCAGCTTCTGGCGCATCTCCTCGGCGCGAGCCTCGGTCGCATAGACGATGACGACGAGATCGGACATGGCGGAACTCCTGGCTAGCGGATGCTGGCAAGCTGGCCCGGACGGATGACGGGCTCATGGCAACGCGCAGCCGGTCGCGCCGGTTCCGTTTCCCCTATTCGCCGCCGATCGCCTTGGCCGCCTCGACTGCCCGGCCGCGCAGCGGCAGTTCCTCCATCCGCGCCAGCGAGAGCCAGGCAAGCGCGAAGCCGAGGCTCGCCGCGCCGAAGACATAGCGGAACAGCACGACCATGGTCCCGCGATCGACGGTGCCGAGCTTCAGCGCCTCGGGCGAAAGCTGCGCGCCGGCCCCGCCGACGCCGCCGAGCACGATCGCGCCGAACACCGCGACGATCAGCGCCCCGCCGATCTGGCGAAAGAAATTGGCGACCGCCGTCACCGTGCCGAGCTGATGCGCCTGCACGGCATTCTGGATCGAAACCGTCGCGACGGGCAACAATGTGCCGAAGCCGATGCTGACGATCGCCAGGATGACGCAGAAGGGCAGGAGTGGAATCTGGCCGGAAAAGGCGGCGAGAACGCCTGAGCCCGCCATCGCGACGAACAGCCCGGCCAATGGCACGCGCTTGTAATGGGTGAGTTGCGACATCGCCCGGCCGGAGCTCGTCGCGCCGAGAACGGTGCCGCAGGTCAGCGGCAGCAGGCCGAGGCCGGAATGGGTGGCGCTCAGGCCCATCACCGTTTCGAAATAGAGCGGCAGGTAGATGGTCAGGCCGATGAAGGTCCCCATGCCGAAGCCGGCCGCGACCGTGCCGCGCCGCACGACGCGATTGCCGAAGAGGTCGAGCGGGATCAATGGCTCCGCCGCCCGGCGCAGGCGCCAGGCGAACAGCGCCCAGAGCACGAGCGAGACACCGACGAGGCCGGCGATCTGCGGCGAGCGCCAGGGATAGGCGGTGCCGCCCCAGGACAGGGCGAGCAGCAGCGAGACCGTGCCCAGCGTCATCAGCACGGCGCCGAGCACGTCGAGCTTGTGCGGCCGCTCATGGCGCGGCAACCGCTTCAGCGCCGCGCTCGACATCCAGTAGGCGCCGAGCCCGAGCGGCAGGTTGATCCAGAAGATCACCGACCAGTGCAGCTTCTCCGCGAGGAAGCCGCCGAGAACCGGGCCGAGCAGCGAGGAGGACATGAAGACGCTGGCGAAATAGACCTGATAGCGCCCGCGCTCCTTGGGCGGGACCATGTCGCCGACGATGGTCTGGGCGAGCGCGATCAGCCCGCCACCGCCAAGCCCCTGCACGAAGCGCGCGACGACGAGCAGCCAGAGCGACGGCGCCAAAGCGCAGGCGATCGAGCCGATCACGAAGACGACGATGCCGGCGAGCAGGGTCACGCGCCGGCCATGGATATCGGCGAGCTTGCCGTAGAGCGGCGTCACCGCGGTCGAGGCGAGCAGGTAGATCGTGACGATCCAGGAGAGATGCGTGACGTCGTTGAGCTCGCGCCCCATCGTCGGCAGGGCGGTTGCGACGATGGTCTGGTCGAGCGCGGCCAGGAACATCGCCAGCATGACGCCGATCAGGACCGAGCGGATATCCGCCGGCGTCATGGCTGCGGCCGGGGCGGGAGTGTCGAGCCGCTTGTCCATGGAATTACGATCTTACTTGCGTCTGGGGAATGGCGGGACGGTAACGGCACTGCGGGCCATGCGCCAGAGTCGCATTGATGGAGCGGCCCTGCGGCCTGGGCGGGGCGGGGACTATGGTCGGCCGAGGCTGCGCAGCGTGTCACGCAAGGTTTCCGGCGCGGCATCGGGCATCGCGGCCTCGATGACGGCGTGCGTCTCTTGCCAGATCGGCACGGCTGAGGCGAGCAGCGTCATCCCGGCCTCCGTCAGCGTCAGCAGTCGGCCGCGGCGATCGGCAGGGTCGACCGCGACAGTGACGAGTCCGCGCCGCTGCAATGGCTTCAAGGCGGCGGTGAGCGTCGTCCGGTCCATTGCGAGCAGGTCGGCCACCGGGCCGAGCGAGGCTGGCACCGGGCGGTTCAGCGCCATCATCAGCGAGAACTGGCCGTTGGTCAGCCCGACCGGGCGCAAGGCGTCGTCGAAGCGGCGCGCCAGCACCCGCGCCGCGCGCTGCACATGCAGGCACAGGCAATGGTCGCGCACATGCAGCGTCGTCGTGAAGGGAACGATCTGTTTACCGTCCATCTCATCTGCATGTTGACTGCCGCTGGGCAAGTCAAGCGACGCACGGCCCGAAGATGCCGCGCCTGTTGACGCAGGCGGCTCCTTGAAGCGCTATGCTCTTCTCTTAGACGGACACGAAGAGGAAGGCCGCTCATGCCGCTGCTCAGCGCCGGGAACGCCATGCTGGTTGTCATCGACTTCCAGGCGAAGCTGATGCCCGCGATCCATGACGGCGAGAAAGTGCTGCTCAATGCCGGGCGTCTTGCGGAGGCGGCGCGCCTGCTCGATGTCCCCGCCGTCCTGACGGAGCAGTATCCGCGCGGCCTCGGTGCCACGGTGCCGGAGTTGGCTGGCGTCGCTCCGGCCGTGACCAAGATGAGTTTCGACGCCTGCGGCGAGCCCGCTTTCCTCGAAGCCGTGGCAGGGGATCGCGAACTGGTGATCTGCGGTTGCGAGGCGCATGTCTGCGTCGGCCAGACCGTGCTGACGCTGCTGGAGCATCGCCGCCGCGTCGTCGTGGCCGCCGATGCGATCGGCTCGCGCGTGCCGCTTTCGCGCGAGATCGCTTTGCAGCGCATGGCGAGCCACGGCGCCGAGATCGTCACCACCGAGATGGTGTTGTTCGAGTGGCTGCGGAGCGCCGAGCATCCGCAGTTCCGGACGGTCTCGAAGCTGATCCGTTAGATCGAAGCCGCTCTCAGAGCGGCTTCTTGATCGCCTTGGCGATGACGCCGACGATGCCTTCGCGGAAGAGCAGGACGCAGAGCACGAAGATCACGCCCTGGACGACGGTGACCCAGGCGCCGAGCGTCGCGAGATAGTTCTGCATCGCGACGATGACGATGGCGCCGACGATCGGCCCGAAGACGGTGCCGAGCCCGCCGACCAGCGTCATCAGCACGACCTCGCCGGACATGGTCCAGTAGACGTCGGTGAGCGAGGCGAGCTGGAAGACGATCGCCTTGGTCGCGCCGGCAAGGCCCGCCAGCGTCGCCGAGAGCACGAAGACCATCAGCTTGTACTGGTTGGCGCGGTAGCCGAGCGAGATGGCGCGGGGCTCGTTGTCGCGGATCGCCTTGCAGACCTGGCCGAAGGGCGAGTGGATGACGCGGTAGATCAGCAGGAGCCCGCCCAGGAAGATCGCGGCGACGAGCCAGTAGAGCGCGCGGTCGTCGGCGAGGCTGATCAGGCCGAGGAACTTGCCGCGCGGCACGGCCTGGATGCCGTCCTCGCCGCCGGTGAAGCGCGGCGTCTGCAGCGAGAAGAAGAACACCATCTGGGCGAGCGCCAGCGTGATCATCGCGAAATAGATGCCCTGGCGGCGGATGGCGAGCGCGCCGAAGACGAGGCCGAGGACCGCGCTGACGGCGGTGCCGAGCAGGATCGCGAGCTCCGGCGTCAGGCCCCAGTGCTTGGCGGTGTAGGCGCAGACATAGCTCGCCATGCCGAAATAGGCGGCGTGGCCAAAGGAGAGCAGGCCGCCATAGCCAAGCAGCAGGTTGAAGGCGAGCGCGAACAGCGCGAAGCACAGCACCTTCATCACGAAGACGGGGTAGGCGACGAAGGGCGCGACCACGAGCACCGCGGCGATGGCGATGAACAGGTTGCGGTGCAGGCGCGCCGTGCTGTCGTCGGTCTCGCTGAGGGCGAGGCCGCTGGCGGATGTGTCGGTCGAGGCAAGGTCGGTCATGTCTTCAGTCCTTGCTTGCGCGTCAGGCCGCGCGGCCGAACAGGCCGGCCGGCTTCACCAGCAGCACCAGCACCATGATCACGAAGATCACGGTCGCGGCGCCCTCCGGGTAGAATACCTTGGTCAGGCCCTCGATCAGGCCGAGCGAGAAGCCGGTGACGATGGCGCCCATGATCGAGCCCATGCCGCCGATCACGACGACCGCGAAGACGACGATGATCAGGTCGCCGCCCATGTTCGGGTTGACCGAGTAGATCGGCGCGGCAAGCACGCCGGCGAAGGCGGCGAGCGCAACGCCGAAGCCATAGGTCAGCGTCACCAGCAGCGGCACGTTGATGCCGAAGGCCTGGGTCAGGGTCGGGTTCTCGGTCGCGGCCCGCAGATAGGCGCCGAGCTTGGTCTTCTCGATCAGGAACCAGGTGCCCAGGCAGACGATGAGCGAGGCAACGATCACCCAGGCCCGGTAGTTGGGCAGGAACATGAAGCCGAGATTCTGGCCGCCGGTCAGCTGCGGCGGGATGGCGTAGGGCAGGCCGGAGGAGCCGTACTGGTTGCGGAACACGCCCTGGATGATCAGCGCCAGGCCGAAGGTCAGCAGCAGGCCGTAGAGATGGTCGAGATGGGCGATGCGCTTCAGCAGCAATCGTTCGACCGCGACGCCGGTCGCGCCGACGATGATCGGCGCCAGCAGCAGGGCGGCCCAGTAGTTGAGGCCGAGATAGTTCAGGCACATCCAGGCGACGAAGGCGCCCATCATGTACTGCGCGCCATGCGTGAAGTTGATGATGTTGAGCAGCCCGAAGATCACCGCCAGCCCGAGGCTGAGGATGGCGTAGAACGAGCCGTTGATCAGGCCGAGAAGGACCTGACCGAACAGCGCTTGCGGCGGGACTCCGAGAAGTTCGAACATGCGGGGCTCAGATCATCTGGTGGGTGGGCATTGGAACCTCTTCGTCATCCCGGCCAAGCGAAGCGCCGAGCCGGGATCCATCGTAGAGTTCCGGAGCCCTCCGATGGATCCCGGGTCGACCTGCGGTCGCCCGGGATGACGGCGGAGGACTTCTAGGCGGCGTTCAGCCGCGGTTTACTTGACGAGCGAGCAGCCGGTCTCGGCCAGCGGCTGGAAGGCCTGCTCGGCCGGCAGCACCGAGACCTGCTTGTAGTAGTCCCAGGGACCCTTCGACTCCGAGGGTTTCTTGACCTCGTAGAGATACATGTCGTGCATCTTGCGGCCGTTGGGACGGATCGAGCCCTTGCCGAACAGCGGATCGTCCGTCGGCAGTTCCTTCATCTTGGCGACGACGGCGGCCGCATCCTTGCTCTTGGTCGCCTCGACCGCCTTGAGATAGTGCAACAGCCCGGAATAGACGCCGGCCTGGACCATGGTCGGCTTCTTGCCGTTATTGAGCTTGGCGAAGCGGTCCGACCAGGCGCGGGTGCCGTCATCGCGATCCCAGTAGAACGACTCGGTCAGCACGAGGCCCTGCGCCGCCTGCAGGCCGAGCGAGTGCACGTCGGTCAGGAACACGAGCAGGCCCGCGAGCTTCTGGCCGCCGGCGACGATGCCGAATTCGCCCGCCTGCTTGATCGCGTTGGTGGTGTCGCTGCCGGCGTTCGCAAGGCCGATGACCTTGGCCTTGGAGGCCTGGGCCTGCAGCAGGAAGGACGAGAAGTCGGTGCCCGGGAACGGGGTGCGGACGGCGCCGACCACCTTGCCGCCGTTCTTGGTGACGGTGGCGCTGGCGTCGCGCTCCAGAGCATGGCCGAAGGCGTAGTCCGCGGTCATGAAGAACCAGCTGTCGCCGCCGGCCTTCACCATCGCGCCGCCCGTGCCCTGCGCCAGCGCGTAGGTGTCGTAGGTCCAGTGGATGGTGTTGGGGCTGCAGGCCTTGCCGGAGAGGTCCGAGGTGCCGGCGCCCGAATTGATATGGACCTTGTTCTTCTCCTTGGTGATCTGGCTGACCGCCAGTGCGACCGAGGAGGTCGGCACGTCGAGGATCAGGTCGACGCCGTCCTGGTCGTACCACTGCCGGGTGATGGTCGAGCCGACATCGGGCTTGTTCTGGTGGTCGGCCGAGACGATCTCGACCTTGATGCCCTTCTCGGCTGCCTTGAAGTCCTCGACCGCCATGCGCGCCGCGATCACCGAGCCCTCGCCGGCGAGGTCGGCATAGAGGCCCGAGCGGTCGTTCAGCACACCGGCCTTGACCGTGATCTGCTGCGCGAATGCCGGCGCCGCCATCAGGGTGGCGAGCGCCGTGGTCGCGAGAATCGTCTTCAGCTTCATGATCGTTCTCCCTCTGTCGATACCGGGCGAGCCGGTGCTGTTCTGGTGGATCGCGCTGCTTCAGACGCCGAGATAGCGATGCAGCTTGTCGATATTGGCGTCGAGCTCGGCATTCGGGATCATGTCGATCACCTTGCCTTGCTCGACCACATAGTGTCGGTCCGCGACCGTCTGGGCGAAGCGGAAGTTCTGCTCGACCAGGATGATGGTGAAGCCCTTTTGCTTGAGCATGCGGATGGTGGCACCGATCTGGTCGATGATGACGGGTGCGAGACCTTCGGTCGGCTCGTCGAGCAGCAGCAGGTTGGCGCCGGTGCGCAGGATGCGGCCGATCGCCAGCATCTGCTGCTCGCCGCCGGAGAGCTTGGTGCCCTGGCTCTTCAGCCGCTCCTTGAGGTTGGGGAAGAGCGTGAAGATCTGCTCGACCGGCAGGCCGCCCGGCTTCACCTGCGGCGGCAGCATCAGGTTCTCCTCGACCGAGAGGGTCGAGTAGATGCCCCGCTCCTCCGGCACGAAGCCGATGCCGAGCCTTGCGATCGAGCGCGAGGGCAGGGCGATCGTCTCCTTGCCCTCCAGCATGACCGAGCCCTTGCGCTTAGCCAGCACGCCCATGATCGATTTCAGCGTCGTGGTCTTGCCGGCGCCATTGCGGCCGAGCAGCGTCACCACCTCGCCGGGGGCGACGTCGAAATCGATGCCGTGCAGGACATGGCTCTCGCCATACCAGGCCTCGAGCCCGCGCACCTTGAGCAGCGCGGCGGTGCCGGTGGCGGCCACGGGGGGCTTCAGCGCTTCAGTGGTGGCCATGGCCGACTCCCGAGCCGATATAGGCCTCGACCACGCGCGGGTCCTTCGAGACGGTGGCGTAGTCGCCCTCCGCCAGCACCTGGCCGCGCGCCAGCACGGTGATGCGGTCCGAGAGCGAGGCGACGACCGAGAGATTGTGCTCGACCATCAGGATGGTGCGGTTCTTCGAGACCTTGCGGATCAGCGCTTCGATGCGCTCGACATCCTCGCGGCCCATGCCGGCCATCGGCTCGTCGAGCAGCAGCATCTCCGGATCGAGCGCCAGCGTCGTCGCGATCTCAAGCGCACGCTTGCGGCCGTAGCTGAGCTCGCCCGCGGTCAGGCCGAGGAACGGGGTCAGGCCGACCGCATCGACCAGGGCCGCCGCTTCCGCGTCGAGCTCCTTCAGCGACCGCTCCGAGCGCCAGAAATCGAACGAATCACCGCGCTTGCGCCGCTGCAGCGCGATTCGGACATTGGTCAGCACCGAGAGCTGCGGGAACACGGCGGAGATCTGGAAGGAGCGTACCAGCCCGAGCCTCGCGATCTCGGCCGGCTTCTCGCGGGTGATGTCGCGACCGTTATAGACGATCGCGCCGCGCGTCGGTGCGAGGAACTTGGTCAGCAGATTGAAGCAGGTCGTCTTGCCGGCGCCGTTCGGTCCGATCAGCGCGTGAATAGAGCCACGGCGCACGCTGAGGTCAACGCCGTTCACAGCTGTAAAGCCGGCAAATTCTTTTGTAAGACCTGATGTCGAAAGAATAGTATCCTCAGGCATGCCGGTTGCCAGCCTTCATCAGCTTTATCTTTCTTGCTTGTGCGGTTCCCCTTGCATGTCATGCTGCACCGCGCTCCGGGCATAAGTCAACGCTGGCGGGTTTCAAAGCGGTCTTGGCAGACGCGCTCTCATCCCTTCGTCTTATGCCGCTCGCCTCATGCGATTGAAGGACGCGGGCGCCCTCGTAACGCTTCAATGCTCGCGCTCGGGCGTGTGATCGCGGGAAAGGATTTGAACCCGCATTGCTGCTCGCGCGACGAAGAGACGTTCCGGTTTACCATCGGAGCGTGTTGCGGTAAAAAAGACGGCCATCTTTCGTCCATATTGCCGCCGTGTTTTTTGATCGTGCGCTGCGCCGACCGTTGCGGGCGGGCAGCCGATTGCCGAATTGGGGAGGTTGTCGTGAATTTCGCGTCTCTGGTTCCAGGGTTCCGTGCCCGAATGGCTGTCGCCTTTGCGCTGGTGCTCTCAGCGGTGGCGCTGGCCTCTCCCGGCTTTGCGGCCGTGCCCGAGCGGCGGGTCGCCCTCGTCATCGGCAACAGCGCCTATACGGCGGTGCCGCCGCTCGCCAATCCGCAGCGCGATGCCAAGGGCATTTCCGCCGCGTTGAAGCGTCTCGGCTTCGACGTGGTCGAGGGCTACGACCTCAAGATGGACGAGATGACGGGCATCGTGCGCGAGTTCGCGCAGAAGCTCGACGGCGCCAAGGCCGGTCTCGTCTATTATGCCGGCCACGGCATTGCCGTCGGCGACGAAAACTACCTCATCCCCGTCGACGCCTCGCTGCGCTCCGAAGCCGATCTCGATTTCCGGGCGGTGAACGTCCAGCTCGTGCTGCGCCAGATGCAGCGCGACGAGCGCGTCAACATCGTCATCCTCGACGCCTGCCGCGACAATCCCTTCGCTGCCCAGCTCGCCGCGAAGTCGCGCGCCGTCACCCGCGGCCTGACCGCGATCGAGACGCAGTCGGCCTCGGGCATCCTGATCGCCTTCGCCACCGATCCGCGTGCAACCGCGCTCGACGGCGAGCGTGACGGCAACAGCCCCTTCACCAGCGCGCTGCTCAAGCATATCGAGACGCCGGAAGTGTCGATCACCACGGTGATGGACCGCGTGCGCGCCGATGTCTGGGAGACCACGGGCAAGAAGCAGAAGCCCTGGACCAATTCCTCGATCATCGGCGAGTTCAAGATGAACCCGACGCTGAAGCTCGCCTCCGTCGATCCGGGTGTCGCTGCGACCAAGACCATCGACGCGGCCGTGCCGATGCCGGCGATGCCGGCCGCCCCGTCGCTTGATCGCGCCCAGATCGACATCAAGACCTGGGAAGTCGCAGAGCGCGGCAACTCGGCCGCAGATTACCGCGCCTATCTCGACGCCTTCCCGTCGGGCCAGTTCGCGACCTTCGCGCGCAACCGCCTCGCCAGCCTCGACGCGGCGAAGCCTGCGAGCGGTTTCCTCGCGACGCCTCCCGGCGTCAATGACGAGGCGCTCAAGAAGGAAATCGGCACGGCGCAGACCGAGACCGCGATGAAGCTGGACAATGCCGGCCGGCGCGAGGTGCAGACCCGCCTGCGCGTCAGCGGCTTCCAGCCCGGCAAGGCCGCGACGAATTTCGGCCCGAGTCAGCGCAAGGCGATCCAGGCCTGGCAGAAGTCGCGCAGCATCCCGGAGACCGGCTTCCTGACCGCGATGCAGGTCAGCGCGCTGCGCAGCCAGAGCGAGACCGCCTATCAGGCCGTCCTCGCCGAGGAGAAGGCTGCGGCCGAGAAGAAGCGCAGCACCAAGACGGCCGGCGAAGGCAAGGCCGCCACCCGCAACGTCAACTCCTATGACGGCGACGAGATGTATCGGCGCGACCTCGCCCGCGAGCGCGGCCAGGCCTACCAGGGTACGACCACGACCCCGCGCCGCGGCACGACCAGCACGGGCTATCAGGGCCGTGTCCGGACGCGTGAAGGCGACTCCGGTGACAGCGCTGGCGCGGCGATCTTCGGCGGCATCGTCGGCGGCGTGCTCGGTGGCGCGATCGGCGGCGGCTTCCGGCGCTGACGGATCGCTCTCCGTTCCCATGATCTGGAAGGCCGGCCCTCGGGCCGGCCTTTCTCGTTTCAGCCGTCACCAAGCTCTGGCTTGGCGCAGAGCCGTTTGAGCGCCGTGGCGAAGGTCCGCGCCGCAGGGCCGAGCGGCGCGTCCAGCCGGTGCCCGATATAGGCCTCGGCCGGAAGCCCACCGCGCCGGCCGAGCACGCTCGTCTCGACACGCACCAGCCGGCCGCTGGCGAGGTCCTCCGCCGCGAGCCAGTTCGGCAGCCGGCCCCAGCCCAGCCCTGCCCGGATCATCGCATGCTTGATGTCCTGCCCGCCGACGCGGCAGGTCCACGGCGAGATCACGCCGATATCGCGCTGGTCGGTCAGCGGCGAGCGGTCGAACTGGACGATCTGGAGATGGTCGGCGAGCGCCGCTGCATCGAGCAGCCGCTCATTTGTTCGCCCCAGCGGATGGTGCGGCGCTGCCACCGCGATCATCGCGATCGATGTCAGCGCCTCGATGGCGATGCGCGGATCGCGAAAGCTTTCGCCGACGATGACCGAGACCTGGCTGCGTTGCTCGATCAGCGCCGTGATCGGGCCGCCCAAGGCCTCGGCCGAAAGCCGGATCGCGACGGACGGATAGGCCAGGCTCACCTCCGCCAGCGCCGCGCCGACCAGCAAGGGCGGGAACAGCACGTCGATCGTCACGGACAATTCCAGCTCGACGCCCTCGCGCAAACCCCGCGCCCGGGCCCGCATCGCATCGACGCGCAGCAGCACGTCGCGCACATTCGCGAGCAGGGCCCGGCCTTCCGGCGTCGGCACCGGCCGGTGGCCGGAGCGATCGAACAGCCTGACGCCGAGTTCGTCTTCCAGCTTGGCGATGGCATGGCTGACAGCCGACTGCACGCGGCCGAGTTCCTTCGCGGCGGCGCGGAAGCTGCCGCTATCGCAGACCGCGAGGAACATCCGCATCTGGTCGAGGGAGAGATTGTCGAGCATGATCGATCCTATAGATCGTTTCGATGAGAATTATCTCACTTCTATCGATTGGCACGAGGGTGCATCACTGCCCGGCCAACGAGGTGACGCAGCTTGCGCAAGAATGATGAAATGGCGGGAGGCATGACAGCCGCTCGAACCGACTGGTGGGTCGTGGTTATGGTCGTCGCGGCCGGCATCGCCGCCTCGCTCCAGATCGGCAAGGCCGCCATAGCAATCCCGCTGCTCCAGGCCGAAACCGGGCGTGATCTCGCCGTGCTCGGCTGGGTCAGCTCGATCTTCGCGGTGCTCGGCCTCTTCGGCGGCGTGCCCGTCGGCGCGTTGGCGACGCGCTTCGGCGACCGGCGGATCCTGTTGCTTGGCCTGATGTTGCTCGCGTTCGGCAGCGCGCTCGGGGCGGCGACCTCCGGCTTCGGGCTCCTGTTGGCCTGCCGTGTCGTCGAGGGCTCGGGCTTCCTGATGGTCAGCGTCTCCGGTCCGTCCCTGCTGCGCCGTTGCGTCGGCGAGCGCGACCGCGAGATCGCGATGGCCTTGTGGAGCTGCTTCATGCCGGCCGGCATGGCGCTGGCGATGCTGCTCGGCCCGCTCTTCGGCGGCTGGCGCGCCATCTGGTTGGCCGGGGCAGGCTTTGCGCTGGCTTGCGCGATCGCGGTTGCGTCGAGAGTGCCGGCCGCGACGCCCGGCGCGGCCGTGTCCTGGCGCCAGCTCGCGGTCGATGCCGGCAACATGTTCCGGACGCGCGGGCCGCTGCTGCTGGCTTTGTGCTTCGCGCTTTACGCCATGATGTTCTTCGCGGTGCTGAGCTTCCTGCCCGTCCTGCTGATCGAGCGGATGCACAGCTCCCTGGCGATTGCGGGCCTCCTGAGCGGTCTCGCGACGGCGGGCAATATCGTCGGAAATCTGCTCGCGGGTGTGCTACTCGCCCGCGGCGCGTCACGCCTCATGGTGCTGGCCGGCGCCAGCTTCGCGATGGGGCTGGCAGCCGTTTTCGTCTTCCTGCCGCTCCTGCCGCCGGCGGGCGCTTTCCTGTCCGGTATCCTGTTCGCGACGGCGGGCGGCTTCATCCCCGCGACCCTGCTCTCGACCGCCGCCGCATTCGCGCCCCGTCCCAATCTGGTCCCGGCCAGCATCGGGCTCCTGATGCAGGGCAGCAATCTCGGTCAGGTTCTCGGCCCGGCCTTGGTCGGGCTGGTGATCTCCGGCATCGGCTGGACGGCTGCCGCCTGGCTTGTAGCAATTCTCGCCCTTTTGGCGGTGCTCACCGCTTTCGGCCTGCGGCGCGATCTCGCCGGCCTGGCGCTCAGCCGCGCTCCCAGCCAGCCCTGACCAGCTCGGGCACGTCGCCTTCCTCCTCCGGCCAGCCGACGCAGAGATAGGCGACGAGCTTCCATTCCGGGGGCGCATCGAGGACTCCCGCGATCTCCCGGGGATCGAGGATCGAGACCCAGCCGACGCCCAGTCCATGGATGCGTGCGGACAGCCAGAACTGCGTGATTGCCGCGACCACCGAGTAGTCCAGCATTTCCGGCATGGTTCGTCGGCCGAGCCCGTGGCCGCGCCCGGTACCGTGGTCGCAGAACACGGCGAACTGTACGGGCGCTTCCCGCAGACCCTCCAGCTTCAGCCGGGCATAGAGCGCGGCACGCTCGCCCTCGTATGATGCGAGCGCATCAGCATTGCAGCGGCTGAAGCTCTCCTGCACGGCTGCGCGTTGCGCCGGTTCCGCAACGGGCATCCAGCGCCAGGGCTGCGCATGTCCGACGGAGGGAGAAAGCCTGACTTGCGCCAGCAGCGCCTCGATCAGCTCTGCCGGGACCGGGTCACGCTTGAACCGCCGGACATCGCGCCGCCAGCGCAGCAATTCCTCGAACTGCCGGCCAAAACCTTCGTCGAAGACCGGCGGTTGGCTCACGCGGTGTCCGCCATGGCGATGGCGTGGAAGAACGAGCCCGTCACCAACCCGCGCCGGCTGCCGGCGGGAGCGGGAGCCGAGCCATGCGGATCGGTGACGACGGCGAAGGGCGGGTCCTCGCCCTGTGCGGCGATGCTCGCATAGTGGAATTCATGGCCGGTCAGAGCCGAGCCCGCTGGCCCGAGCGGACCATCTGCCTCCAGGACGGCCCGGCGATAGCCGAGATTCATCTTCCGCTTGGCGAAGGAGGTCTCGACCGATAGCAGGCCTGCCATCTTATGCGCGACGCCGTCGGCATCGATCAGGCTGCGGCCGAGCACCATGTAGCCACCGCATTCGCCATGCACCGGCCGGGTTTCGGCAAAGCTGCGCAAACCATCCAGGAAAAGACCCGCCGCGGCGATCGTGCCGGCATGCAATTCGGGGTAGCCGCCAGGCAGCCAGCAGCTGTCGCAGCTTTCCGGAGGTGCCTCGTTCTTGAGGGGCGAGAACGGCACTAGTTCCGAGCCCGCCGCGCGCCAGCCCGCTTCGACATGCGGATAGACGAAGGAGAAGGCGGCATCGCGTGCGATGGCGATCCGCCTTCCGGGCGCGGGCAGGGGTGGAATGCCGTCGCCGGCAATGTTGGAAAGCGACGTGGCGCCGGCAGCAGCCATCACGGCATCGAGATCGATGGCCTTCGAGACAGCTTCCGCCAGCGCATCGAGCCGTGCGTGCAGATCGGCGGTTTCGCCGGCCTGGACCAGCCCGAGATGGCGCTCGGGCAGGATCAGGCTCGCCTCGCGCGGCAGCGCCCCGAGAACGGGCAGGCCGATGCGCTCCATGCCCAGCCGGACCAGGCGCTCATGCCGGGCGCTCGCGACCTTGTTCAGGATAACGCCGGTGACCCGGATACGCGGATCGTAGAGCTTGCAGCCGAGCGCGACCGCCGCCACCGATTGCGCCGCGCCGGAGACGTCGATGACGAGCACGACGGGCCAGCCGGTCAGCGCGGCGATGTCGGCGCTGGCGCCGGTATGCCCTTCCAATCCCGGCACGGCATCGAACAGCCCCATCGAGCCTTCGGCGATGACGATGTCGGCGGCATGAGCCGCTTCGCCCGCGATCCGCCCGAGCAGCCCGTCCGTCATCGCGTAGCTGTCGAGATTGGCGCTCGGCGCGCCGGTCGCGGAGGCATGGAAGGCCGGGTCGATGTAATCCGGCCCGCATTTCAGGCCGCGCACGGTCAACCCGCGCCGCGCCAAAGCACGCTGCAATCCGAGCGTGATCGTGGTCTTGCCAGAACCGGAGCGCGGTGCGGCTATGAGGAGCCCGCGCGCCGTCATTGCCCGCCTCGCGGCCGGAAGCGCCGGTCGTAATCGACCGAATAGAGCGCGCTCTCGCCGAAATCATCGGCAACCAGCGCCGGCCCGACCAGGATCAGCGCGGTGCGTTCGAGCGCGCTGGCGCGAACCTTCCCGGCGATATCGCCGAGCCTGCCCTGCAATACGGTCTCATCCGGCCATGTCGCACGGAACACCACGGCGACCGGGCAGTCGGTGCCGTAGAACGGCGTCAGTTCGGAAACGACCTGCTCGACGACATGGATCGAGAGGTGGATGGCCAGCGTCGCGCCTGAAGCGGCGAATGTGGCGAGCTTTTCCTTCTCCGGCATGGCCGAGGCGCGGCCGGAGGTGCGCGTCAGCACCAGCGATTGCGCGACGCCCGGCAAGGTCAGTTCGCGTTTCAGCACGGCAGCGGCGGCGGCGAAGGCCGGCACGCCCGGGGTCACCGTATAGGGAATGCCGGATCGGTCGAGCCGTCGCATCTGTTCGCCGCAGGCGCTCCAGATCGAGAGATCGCCGGAATGCAATCGCGCCACGTCTTGCCCGTTGCGATGAGCGGCCTCCATCTCGGCGATGATCGCATCGAGATCGAGCGGAGCGGTGTCGACGATGCGCGCGCCCGGCGGGCACCAGTCGAGCATCGCCTTCGGGATCAGCGACCCCGCATAGAGGCAGATGGGCGAGGCTGCGATGAGATCGCGTCCGCGCAGCGTGATGAGATCGGGCGCGCCGGGCCCGGCGCCGATGAAATGGATGGTCATGCGAGGCTTCTGGCGAGCGCGCAGGTGACGCGCGCGGTTGCGATGCGCGGCTGCACCAGTTCGCCGCCGGGTCCGGCCGCTGCCAGAGCGGCAGCCTCCGCCACCGAACCGACACCGTAGAGCGAGGCGATTCGGGTCGAGCGCGTCGCGCAGGCGGCCTCGAAACCTTTCAAGGCCTCGTCGGGAATGGCGACGAGCTCGGCCGCGCGCTCGGTGGCAGCCGCCACCATGCCGGCCTCCGCGACGCGGCTCGCCAGCGTGGCGAAGCGCGGCGTCGATGCGCCGGCAAGCCCGGCGCTCGCCAGGGCCTGGTCGAGACAGGCGAGGATATCGGCGGCCTCGGTACCGGGCCGGATGCCGATGCCGGCGACGAGACGGCC
This sequence comes from Allobosea sp. GW821-FHT09G06, assembly GCF_059416005.1. Taxonomy (NCBI): domain Bacteria; kingdom Pseudomonadati; phylum Pseudomonadota; class Alphaproteobacteria; order Hyphomicrobiales; family Alloboseaceae; genus Allobosea; species Allobosea sp. GW821-FHT09G06. Next base: position 146,966 of record NZ_JBWKOI010000002.1, read on the forward strand.
CGTGCTCAAGGCTTTTCGACCCGCCATTGCGTCACCGGCATCGCCGGGCGCCAGCCATGCTTGCCGCCGACGGGCGCCAGCCGGTCGATCGAGATGCGGCGTAAGGAACCGCCATGCTCGGCATGGAGGGCGGCGAGCTTGGCCTCCCCTTCGATCGTCACGACATTGGCAACGAGCCGTCCGCCCGGCTTCAGTGCCGCCCAGGCGGCGTCGAACAGGCCTTCTTCGGTCAAGCCCCCGCCGATGAACACCGCATCCGGCGCCTCGCGGCCGACGAATCCGGCCGGCGCCTCGCCGGTGACCTCGACGGAAAGCCCGCCGAGCTCCAGCTTGTTGCGTCTGATCCGCTCCGCCCGTTCCGGCTTGGCTTCGAAGGCAATGGCCCGGTTGCGCAGGTGCCGCTGGCACCATTCGACGGCCACCGAGCCCGAGCCTCCGCCGACATCCCAGAGCAGTTCGCCGCCGCGCGGGGCGAGAGCCGAGATCGTGATCGCGCGGATTTCCGACTTGGTGATCTGCCCGTCATGGGCGAACCACTCTTCGTCGAGTCCCGGCGCCAGCGGCAGGATGCGGGAATCGCGCGTAGAGGCGACCTCGACCGCGATCAGGTTGAGCGGCACGATGTCGTTAAGGTCGAAAGCGTCGGCGCGGCATTCGCGGATGCGCTCCTGCGGCCCGCCGAGCGATTCCATCACCACGATCCGGCTCGCGCCCATGCCGCGCGCGGTCATCAGCTCGGCCACGGCGCGTGGCGTCGTCTCGTCCCAGGACAGGGCGAGGATGCGGGCTTCGGGCTGGAGATGCGGCACGATCCGGTAAAGTGTGCGGCCATGCAGTGAGACCAGCGCGCATTCCTCCTGCGGCCAGCGCATCCGCGTGCAGGCCATCGAGAAGGAGGAGAGCTGCGGGATGATCCGCATTTCCGCAGCCGGAATCGCCCGGCTGATGCTGTTGCCGATGCCATAGTGGAACGGATCGCTGGTCGCGAGCACGCAGACCTTGCGGCCGCGCTCCCTGAGGATCTGCGGAAGGGCGTTGCGGAACGGTTGCGGCCAGGGCCTGAGCTCGCCCGGAACGGAGCCGACCAGCGCGATATGCCGCTCGCCGCCGAAGACGATCTCCGCCTCGTTCAGCGCGGCAAGCGCCTCCCGACAGAGCCCCGTGGCCCCATCTTCGCCGAGCCCGATCAGCACGAGCCAAGGCGCGGGCGCCTCATGGCTCGACAGAGCCTCCGATTCACGCAAAACTGGCGACATGACCGTCCTCATCCTCGGCGGAACGACTGAAGCTGCTGCGCTTGACCAGCACCTGGCTGATCAGGCCCCCGATATTCGCGCCATTATCTCGCTTGCCGGCCACACCGTCGATCCCCGTCCGAGCAATCTGCCGGTCCGCACCGGCGGCTTCGGCGGCGTCGAGGGTCTCAGGCGCTATCTGGTCGAGGAAGGCATCGTCGCCGTCGTCGATGCGACCCATCCCTTTGCCGCCATCATGCCCTTCCATGCAGAACACGCCTGCAAGGCCGAAGGCGTGCCGCTGCTGGCGATCCGGCGCGATTCCTGGAAGCCGCGGGCCGGCGATCGCTGGAAATCCGTGCCCGATATCGAGGCCGCCGCGCAGGCGCTGGGCGACGAGCCGCGGCGCGTCTTCCTGACGGTCGGACGCCTGGAACTGCCCGCTTTCGCGGATGCGCCCCAGCATCGCTATCTCGTGCGCGCCATCGAGCCGATCGGCGACCGCCTGCCGGTGCCGCATGTCGACGTCATCCAGCAGCGCGGCCCCTTCGACGCCGATGACGAGGAGGATCTGATGCGCCGTGAAGGCGTCGAGATCCTCGTCAGCAAGAACTCCGGGGGCCCGGCGACGGTCGGCAAGCTCGTGGCGGCGCGCCGGCTCTCCCTGCCGGTGGTGATGGTGGAACGCCCGCCCAAGCCCGCTGTCGAGACCGTCGACCATATCGATCAGGTCCTGCCCTGGCTGGTGGCGCAGGGCATCTTCGCCACCGAGCGCGGTGTGTAGACGTAAGGCGCCGCGCCCTCGCGCGCGATCAGGCGCGTGCTCGAAGCCCCGATCATCACCAGTGTCGCCATGTCCGCCGTGCTCGCGGCTGTGACGGCCTCCGCGAGCGTCAGGATGCGCAGGTTCTCGTCCGGTCGCCCGACGGCACGAGCGAAGAGCACCGGTGTTGCCGCCTGGCGATGCTTTGCCGCCAGCTCCAGCGCCTTGCCGAGCTGCCACGGCCTGGCCTTTGAGATCGGATTGTACAGGCAGATCACCAGATCGGCGGCGAGAACCGCTTCGAGCCGCGCCGTCACCACGTCCCAGGGCTTCAAATTGTCCGAAAGCGAGATCGCGCAGAAATCCCCGCCGAGAGGGGCGCCGGCCCGTGCCGCAGCCGCCAGCATCGCGGTAATGCCGGGCTCGACCGTGATCGGGATGGCCAGCCATGCCGTCGGCCCGGCCTCCAGCGCCTCGAACACCGCCGCCGCCATGGCGAAGACGCCGGGATCGCCGCCCGAGACCACCGCGACCTTGCGACCTTCTGCTGCCAGTTGCAGGGCATGCGCGGCGCGCTCCACCTCGACGCGGTTGTCGGAAGCGTGCTTGGTCAGTCCCGTCCGCTCGGGCACCCGATCGACATAGGGGCCGTAGCCGACGATATCGGTCGCCGCGTCCAGCGCGTCCTGCGCGGCCGGCGTAATCCAGCCCGCTGTACCCGGCCCAAGCCCGACGATCGTGAGCGAGCCCGTCACAGGCGCCGCCCTTCGCCGGGCACCAGCACCATCGCGAAATAAGGTGCCTCGTCATCGACCTTGTCGGTAAGCCGCGCCACGACCTGCCGCGCCATCGTCGCGCGCTCGACATAGATCGCGCGCCCTTCGAGCCCGGCAGCCACGAGCGCGCGGCGGACTTTCGGCAGGTTGCGGCCGAGCTTCATGATCACGGCGGCATCGGTGTCGGCAAGCCGCCGGGTCAGCTCAGCTTCCGGCAACGTGCCGGGCAGCACGGTCATGACATCGTCGCCCCAGGTAATCGGCGCGCCGGCCTCGCCCCAGGCGCCGGTCATGCCGGTGACGCCGGGTACCACCTCGGTCGGGAAGCGCTGCGAGAGCCGCCGCCACAGATGCATGAAGGAGCCGTAGAAGAACGGGTCGCCGTCGCAGAGCACGGCGAGCGTCCGCCCGGCCTGCATCTCCGCGGCGAGGCGTTCGGCCGCCTCCTCGTAGAAGGCTGCGATCGGCCCGTCATAATCGGGCTCGCCGACGCTGGCCTCGATCGTCACGGGGAAGGCGAGCTCGATCTCGCGGGCCGGATCGGGCGCGATGATCGCATCCGCCGTGCTGCGGGCATTGCCGCGCCGGCCACGCTTGCAGAAATGCACCAGCCGGTCGGCCGTGGTGATGATCTCGCGTGCCCTGACCGTCATCAGGTCCGGCGCGCCCGGCCCGAGGCCGACGCCGTAGAGCAGGGTCCTGTTCGTCCCGCTCATCGCTTATTCCTTGTCCTGCGCCAGCGCATTGACAGCCGCAGCCGCCATGGCCGAGCCGCCGCGGCGCCCATGCACCACGACGAAGGGCACGCGCCCGTCGTTCGCTAGCGCAGCCTTCGATTCTGCCGCGCCGACGAAGCCGACGGGAATGCCGATCACGGCCGCCGGCTGCGGCGCGCCGGCATCGAGCATTTCAAGCAGCCGGAACAGCGAGGTCGGCGCATTGCCGATCACGACGATCGCGCCGGCGAGCCGGGGCTTCCAGAGTTCCATCGCGGCGGCGGAACGGGTCGTGCCCATCTGCGCTGCCAGCCCAGGAACCTGCGGATCGTCCAGCGTGCAGATCACCTCGTTCTGGGCCGGCAGGCGCGCGCGGGTCACGCCATTGGCGACCATCTTGGCATCGCAGAGGATCGGCGCGCCGGCCTGGAGCGCGGCCTGCGCGGCATCGGCGAAACCGGCGGACATCTCGACGTCATCAGGCAGGTCGGTCATGCCGCAGGCATGGATCATGCGCACCACGACACGCTCGGCCGCGCCGCTGAAGCGGGAAAGGTCGGCTTCAGTGCGGATGATGGCGAAGGAGCGCTCATAGATCGCCGCGCCGTCCTGGATATAGTCGTATGCCTTGCTCAACCCTGCGATCCCGTCGAACGCGCGGCTTTCAGCCGGGCGTGAATATCTTCTCCGGGCTGCAATCGCGTGAGCAGCGTCGAAAGGTCAAGGGTCGCGACCGGCTTGTCCCGCGTCGTGCCGTTCAGAACGACGTCATAGCGCCCGTCACGCCCCACCAGCGTGAGGTCGGCAGCCGCCGGATGGGCGCAGGCCTTGACGCAGCCGGAGACGTGGAGCGTCACGCCCTGCGCGAGCAGGTCGGCGGCAGCGTCGGCGAGCACGGCCGCATCAGCCATGGTCGGCGCCTCGGCGCGCGAGCAGGCCGGGCTGCCGGCGCAGGCCTGCATCGAAAGGCGCGGATCGTCGTCGGAGGTGATCAGACCGAGGTCGCTCGCAAGCGCCATCAGTTCATCGGCTTCGGCATGGCCCAGCTCGCGGAAGGCGAGCCCGCGCCAGGGCGAAAGCCGGATATCTGCCGCGCTCGTCTCGACCGTCGCACCGAGCCTGTCGAGCACGGTGGCGTCGCAGCGCCCGAAAGGCAGGCCGATGAGCGCGGCAACTCGGTCTCCTTTCAGAGTGAGAACCCCGACGCGTTGGGGGCGCCGGCGTGGTGCGGGAGCGGCCGTTTCAGGCAGATCGGTCAGGTTGCCGAGGGCATCGGCGGGCAGATCACGCAGGCGGCGGAGATGGTCAGGCGCGGCGCTTCGCAGTGCCGCGAAACGGCGTAGTGCGGTTTCGACCGCAGCAATGGCATCCGCTTCGGCAACCGGCCCGCGCCAGAGGCGATCGGCGAGGCAAAGGGCGGCGTAACCGGTGCTGACGCCGACGAGCCGGATGTCGCAGGCAAATTCATCCAGCACCTGCGGGCCGCCGTCATCCACGACAACGCTGAGCTTGGCCGGCAGGCCGGGGATGGCGTGGGCCCTAGCTTCTATACGGTCGGACAGGGCAATAGCATCGATCAGGCCACCCCTGCCGTCATTCTCGGGCGGCGCGTGGCGTCGACCCGAGAATCTGTTGCCGAAAGAGGCGCCTTCTCGTCCTGAGACGCTCGGGTCGAGCCCGAGCATGACGCCTTGGTCGAAGGCAGATAGCGGCGAGACCAGCGTGACGCGTTGCGGTCCGTCGCCCTCATGCTCATCGACGAGCCGCTCCGCCAGCAGCCGCTCAACCAGCTTCGGATGGCTTTCGGCCGTCACGCCACGGATCTGCAGGTTGGCGCGGGCTGAAATCTCGACCAGCCCGTTGCCATGCTTGGCGGCCAGCGCCGCGATCCGCCTTAGCTGCGCGGGCGTCAGCTTCGCATCGGGGGGATGCAGCCGCACCAGCCAGCCATCACCGGTCTCCATCGGCCTGAGCGTGCTCGGGCACCAACCGCGTCGCAGCGCTTCCTTGGGAAGGGCGCTCATTCCGCCGCCTCCTGCGCGAGGAAGGCGCCGACGGAGTTGCGCCGGCTGGTCCAGAGCCCGCGACGGGCCGCGTCCGTCAGCCGCGAGCGGATCGAGGCCGCCGCGGGCGCATTGTTGGCTTCCAGCGCTGCCCAGACCTGCGGGTCGGCGCAATAGGCCTGGAACACCGCGTCGAACAGCCCGTCGGCGACGGAATCGGTGCTCGCCGCGAAGACGAAGAGCGTATCGACCGCCTCGGCCAGTTCCGCCGCGCCGCGCCAGCCATGGGCGAGCTGGGCGGCGATCCAGCGCGGATGCGTCAAGCGGCCATGGACGATGCGGGCGATATCCTCGGCCAGTGTGCGCGCCTTCGGCGCTTCCGGGTTCGAGCTGTCGAGGCTGTAGAGCAGGGGATCGGCGCCGAGCGCCTTTGCCGCTGCCGCGAGCCCACCGATCACGTCGGCGGCGCTGCTCGCCTCGAGGATGTCGCGCCCGGCCGTGTCGCTGACATGGATGAAGGCGTCGGATGTTCTGATGCGGTCGGCGAAGCCGGCATCGGCCGAGGCTGCACCTTCCGGCCCGCCATAGGCATGGTCCGAAGCGGCGAGATAGGCGGCGCCCAGTTCCGCGCGCTCGGTCCAGTCGCCGTCCAACGCGCGATCCGCCATTGCCGCGCCATAGCGGCCGGGCGCGGCGCCGAAGATGCGCGCGCCATGCTCGCCGCGACGGCGGGCGGCAGCGGGCTCGTTCCAGTCGTCGGGCTCGTCCAGCACCGCGACGGCGCGCGCGGCCTGGTCTAGAAGCGCGATCTGCCCAGGGAAGGTATCCCGGAAGGTGCCGGAGATGCGCAGGGTGACGTCGAGGCGGGGATAGGCCAATTTCGGTTGCGGGATGATGCTGAAGCCGGTAACGCGGGTCGAGGCATTGTCCCAGATGGGCTCGATGCCCATCAGCGCGAGTGCATGCGCGATATCCTCGCCGCCCGAGCGCAGCGTCGGAGAGGCCCAGAGGTCCATCACGATCCGGCGCGGATAGTCGCCGTGATCCTGCAGATGGCGCGACACCACCGCCTGCGCCGCGAGCTGTCCGAGCCGGGCGGCGGCACGCGTCGGGATCGCGCGCGGATCGAGCGTCGAGAGATTACGGCCGGTCGGCAGCACGTCGGGCCGGCCGCGATGCGGTGCGCCGGCCGGGCCGGGCGGGACGAAACGGCCGTCGAGGGCGGCGACCAGATTCTCGCGTTCGTTGCGGGCTGAAGCCGGATCGATCTCGGATTGCCCGAAGATGTGCAGGCCGTCGCGGAAGGGCAATTCGGCGATGTCGCAGAGATGGGCATCGAGAAGCGTCAGCGCCTCGTTCATCTCGGTATCGGCACCGACGCCGCAGGAGGCGGCGAGCCCGCTCGCCTCGGCCCGCGCCCGGATTTCGCCGGCAACGATATCGGCCCGGCGCGGGTCGAGCACCTGCGCCTGCGAGAACTCCTCGACGAGATCGCGCAGCAGGGCGGTCTCGCCGGCTGCCTCCGTCTCGGCCAGCGGCGGCGGCAGATGGCCGAGCGTGACGGCCGAGAGCCGTCGCTTGGCCGGCGCTGCCTCGCCGGGATCGTCGACGACATAGGGGTAGACCACCGGCACTCCGCCGACGGCGAGGCGCGGCCAGCAGGCCGCCGAGAGCGCCACAGCCTTGCCCGGCAGCCATTCCATGGTGCCATGCGTGCCGAGATGGACCAGCGCGTCGATGGCTTCCGTCTGGCGCAGCGCGAGATAGAAGGCGAGATAGCCGTGGCCGGGCGGTGCGTCGGGGTCGTGATAGCGCGCCTTGCGATCGGGCGTCGCATCGCGCGGCGGCTGGAGCGCGACGGTGAGGCGGCCATGGCGCACGGCGCGGAAATGGAAGGCACCATCGCGGCAGGCCGGGTCGGAATCCGGCGCTCCGTGGCTGGCTATAAGTGTTTCGCGGGCGGCGGCGGGAATGGTGCCAAGCCAGTTTCGGTAGGTCGCGAGCGGGATGCTCAGAGAGGTCGGGCCCGCGGTAAGAGCCCGCATCATCCGCAAGCCCTCATCCTGAGGAGCAAGGCGTAAGCCTTGCGTCTCGAAGGATGTTCCAGAGCGTGCTGGAGCATCCTTCGAGACGCCGCTGTGCGGCTCCTCAGGATGAGGGCTGAGGGAACCAACCTCATATCCCGCCCCTGCCAGCAAGTCGCGGATCGCCGCCACGCTCGCGGGCGTGTCGAGGCCAACGGCGAAGCCGGCCCGTCCGCCGCGCGCGGGATAATCCGACATCACCAGCGCCAGCTGGCGTTCGGCGACAGGTTTCCGGGCCAGCGCGATCCAGCCGGCCGCCAGATCGGCCAGCGCGGTGATGCCCTCCGCATCGGGCACGAGCCGACGGATGGACAGGCCGGTTGCCCCGTCGCTCTCCTCCGCCTTGAAGGCCACCGGAATCGCGCCGATACGCCCGTCGAATTCCGGCAGTGCCACCTGCATGGCGAGGTCGGCCGCGGACAGGCCGCGTGGCGATGCCTCCCAGGCCTCGCGCGGGCTTCCGACCGGCACGGCCTGCAGGATCGGGCAACCGGCGCCGTCGAGCACGAAATCGGCGCTTTCGCGGGCGGAGAAGGCGGTGGTGGTGACGATCAGGGCCGGCTTGCGCGTTGCGATCAAGGCAGCGAGCTCGGCCGTGACGGCAGGGTCCTTCAGGCTGGTCAGCGCGAGCGGGAGGGGGGCGAGGCCGCGCGATGCGAGCGTGGTCGCGATGGCTTCGCCCATGGCGGTGTCGGCGGCTGCAACGCCGGAGCGGTAAAGCAGGATCGGGACGAGCGGCCGGTCGGCGGGCAGTGCGGCGAGCGCCTCGCGCCAGGGCAGGGGCGTGCCGCTTCTGCCGAGCGCGAAGAATGATGGGAGTGGGAGGGGAGCAAAGCCACCCGCTTCGTCCTTCTCCCCTCGGGGGAGAAGGTGGCCCGGCGAAGCCGGGTCGGATGAGGGTTGAACCTCCGTCAGATAGAGCCTTATCCGCCCCAGCAGCCGCCGCATGTTCTCGGCGCCGCCACCGGCCTGAAAATAGGCCAGAAGCTCGCCTGCGAATTCCGCCAGAACCGTTGCGTGCTCGCCCAACCTCGGATCGTCGCGCTCGTCGCCGGGCAGGATCGCGAGGGGGATGCCGCGTTCGCGGCAGGCGATGCCGAGCTGCTCGATGCCATAGCGCCAGTAGTCGAGCCCGCCGAGGCAGCGCAGCAGCACGAAGCGGCACTGCGCCGCCGTCTTCTCGATCAGGAAATCGACCGAGAGCGGGTGCTTCAGGCGCCGGAGCGGCGCGAGCCGCAGCGACAGGCTGCTGGCACCAGCCGCCACCGCCAGCGCCGAAAGGTCGCTGTCGGTGAAGGACAGGACGAGCACATCTCCCGGTGGCAGGGCGAGATCGACGGCGTCCTCGCCGTCGTCGAGCCTGATCTCGCTGGTCGGGAGAAGGTGCATCGCGCCAGTTTACGCCCCCGCGAGCGCGGCTTCCACGGCCTTGAGGTCGAAGCCCTTGAGGCCGATCACGGTGAGGCGTCCGTCGCGGGCCTCGTCGGCGCCCCAGGCCCGGTCGAAATGATGCCCGACGCGGCGGCCGACGCCCTGAACCACGAGTCGCATCGGCTTGCCCGGCACGGCGGTAAAGCCCTTCAGGCGCAGCACGCCCTCGGCCTCGGCCGCCTTGGCGACGCGCACCGTGAGCTCCTCGGGGGAGAGACCTGCCGGCAGCGGCACCGCGACAGAGTCGAAATCGTCGTGATCGTGATCATGCTCGCCCTCGCCATGATGCGAGGGGCGGGCGGCGAGGTCGCTCTCGGCAGCCGCGCCGAGGCCGACGATCAGCGCCGGCTCGACCTTGCCATGGGACGTCTCGACGATTTTGATCGCCTTGGGCAGGTGCTCGGCGATCTCGGCCTTGACCCGCGCACGGCCGGCCTCGTCGACGAGGTCGCTCTTGTTGAGCAGGATCAGGTCGGCGCAGAGGATCTGGTCCTCGAACACCTCTTCGAGCGGGTTGTCGTGATCGACGGAGGCGTCGGCCGCCTTCTGCGCCGCGAGCGCCTCGGGATCATCGGCGAACTGGCCCTCGGCCACGGCCGGGCCGTCGACCACGGCGATGACACCATCGACCGTGACGCGCGAACGGATCGCCGGCCAGTTGAAGGCGGTGACGAGCGGCTTCGGCAGGGCGAGGCCGGAGGTCTCGATCAGGATGTGCTCGGGCGGGTTCGGCCGGTTCAGCAGCTTCTCCAGCGCCGGCACGAAATCGTCGGCAACGGTGCAGCAGATGCAGCCGTTCGGCAATTCGACGACGTCTTCGTCGCTGCAGCCGGCGATGCCGCAGCCCTTCAGGAATTCGCCGTCGAAGCCGAGATCGCCGAATTCGTTGACGAGCACCGCGAGCTTCTTGCCCTGCGCATTCTCGAGGAGATGGCGCACCAGCGTCGTCTTACCGGCGCCGAGGAAGCCGGTGATGATGGTGCAAGGCACCTTGCCGAGAGAGGCGGTCTGCGGAGCGTTCATGATGTCATCCTTGCTGGCGCGCCGGCAAAGGCGGCACGCGCGCGACCACGCCCTTGCGGAAGGACTGCGGCCGCTCTTTCCAGGGAACGATGCCGTTGGCGCTGGCGGCATAGGCCTCCGCCGCGCCGACGATCTCGTCGAGATGGGTATCGGTGTCGAGATCGCCGATCAGATAGGTCCATTTGCCATCGGCGCTGAGCGCGATGGTGCAGGGCCGCTTGCAGACGGCGAGGCATTCGACGGGCAGCACGGGGATCGTGCTGTCCTTGGCTGCGAGCTGCGCGGTGAGCCGCTCGGCCAGCGCCAGTCCCGGCTGGTCATAGCCTTCCGGGAGATCAGCGCGGGCACGGCGGCAGGCCGTGCAGACATGGATGGTGAGGTCGCCCTCGGGCATTGGCTTGCTTTCAGGCTTCGACGGCCCGGCGGCTCGCCCGGGGCCAGAGCACGCCGACCATGAAGGCGGTGACGAGCCAGAGCGCGGCCTGGATGCCGAGCGAGAGCGACGCGAAATGGGCGGCGACCTCGGCAGGCACCTTGCTCTCCGGCGCGGCCGGGTGCGGGGCGCCGACGACATGCGGGAGCAGGATCAGCACGATCGCCACGAGCTTGAGCCAGGGCTGCTCGAAGCGCAGGAACAGGAAGAGCCCGATCGCGGTGGCGATCGCCGTCCAGAGCCACCAGAGCTGGCGCTGCTCCAGTGCGGCGGAGGCTGCCCCCGGCAGTTCCGGCGCGAGCCCCATCGCAGGCGCAAGCCCGAGCGCGAGGAAGCCGCAAGCGCCCCAGACGAGCGCGCTGCGCTGATCGATCCTGTCGCCGGCCGCGATCATGCCCGCCAGCAGCAGCGCCGCGAAGCCGATCGCGGTCGCGATCGTCACTGCGCTGGTGAAGAGCGTGCGCTGGAGGCCGTCCTGCGGCTTCCATTCGGCATGGTCGTGGCCAGGGGCGTCGCCGGCCGGGCCATGCGCGAGGATGATTTTTGCTTCCCCGTCGAAGGCGGCCAGCGTCGGCGCTTTCAGCGCGAGCGCCGACTCATAGGTCTCGGCCTTGAGGATGAGCGGGGTGGTGGTGACATGCTGGAGGGCGGCGACGATCAAGCCGGCCAGAAGCCCGGCCAGGATGCTGACCGTGAGAACACGCGTGACCATGATGACTTTCCCTCAGTGGCAGGGAAAGGCGAGGCCGTGACGGGTGTCGTGCGCGGCGTTGTGCACGTTCGACGAGGCCGCGAAACCGGTCGTGTAGATCAGCGCGACGCCGATCACGAGCGCGGCGGCGACCGCCTTGACGCGTTCCGAAACGCTGAGCGTGGGTGTGGAAACCGAGGCGGTGTTCATAAGCGTTCTCCGTGGCCGCCCCGCCGGCAGCCGGTTGGATCTCTGCGGGTCGACGGCAGGTCTCCTGGCTCGCGGACTTCGCGCCCCTTGCCGCCTTCCCGGAGCTGGCGCTCCAGTGGCCGATGGCGAAGGACATCCGCTTACAGTTGCGGGGGCAGCCGCGGTCTCGCACCGCGTTCCCTTTTCACCTCCTCGCGGAGGCACCGTCACCGATCATCATTAGCCATCGCCGTGTTGCTGTGCAATGCAATGCGCGTCGCAAGGGCGTCATTCTCGGGCTTGACCCGGGAATCTCTTGCAGGAAGGGGCTCCGGTGCCTCCTTGGGGTGGAGGTGCTAGGGTCAAGCCCGCGCATGACGGCAGAGGATTTTTGAATGGAGTTGCCCCAGCTCACCCTCGTCCTCGGCGGCGCCCGCTCCGGCAAGAGCCGCCATGCCGAGGCGCTGATCGAGGCGCTACCGGCGCCCTGGGCCTATATCGCCACCGCTCAGGCCTATGACGACGAGATGCGGGAGCGCATCGCCGAGCATCGCGCGCGCCGCCCGGCGGGATGGCAGATGATCGATGCCCCGCTCGACTTGGCCGAAGCGATCGCGGCCCAGCCGGCAGGGCGCCCGATCCTGGTCGATTGCCTGACGCTTTGGCTGACCAATCTCATCCTCGCTGAGCACGACACGGCCGCCGCTCGCGAAGCCCTGATCGCCGCCTGCGAGGGCGTCTCGGCGCCGCTGGTAATGGTCGGCAACGAGGTCGGCCTCGGCATCGTGCCGGAGAATGCGCTGGCCCGCCGCTTCCGCGACGAGGCCGGGCGCCTCCATCAGGCGCTTGCGGCGCGTGCGGCCAGCGTGGTCTTCATGGTCGCCGGATTGCCGATGCGAGTGAAATGATGACGGATACTGATGACGCCGCCCGCCACAAGGCGAAGATGGAGAAGCGCAAGGCGGTGCAGGATGCCGAGGTCGCCTCCAAGACGGTCGAGAAAGGGCTTCTGATCGTCAATACCGGCCCCGGCAAGGGCAAGTCGACGGCGGCCTTCGGTCTGATCCTTCGGGCGCTCGGCCATGGCTGGCGCATCGGCGTGGTGCAGTTCATCAAGGGCGCCTGGTCGACCGGCGAGCGCAAGGCGCTCGAAGCCTTCGGCGATCAGGTCTCGTGGCACAGCATGGGCGAGGGCTTCACCTGGGAGACGCAGGACAAGGCCCGCGACATCGCCGCTGCCGAGCGCGCCTTTGCCAAAGCTAGGGAGCTGATGGCCGATCCGGAGATTCGCCTGCTGGTGCTGGACGAGCTCAACATCGCCCTGCGCTACGACTATCTGCCGCTCGCCGAGGTGGTCGAGGTTCTACGTGCCCGCCGTCCGGACCTGCACGTCGTCGTCACCGGCCGCAATGCCAAGCCGGAATTGATCGAGGCGGCCGACCTCGTCACCGAGATGACGCTGGTGAAGCACCATTTCGCAGCGGGTGTGAAGGCTCAGCAGGGGATCGAGTTCTAATAGCTTTCTTCGCCGGCTGCCGGTCCTTTGCCGCAGAACGAACGCGAACGGCCCTCGCGCGTTCATGCCCTCGATCATCGTTTGCGAGGGTGGGGCCATGAGTGGTTTTCTGTGGGGAGAGCTGGATCTGCTGCTCAGGCTGCTGGCCGGGATGGCGGCCGGCATCGTCGTGGGCTGGGAGCGGACCAACAAGCAGCGCGCCGCCGGGATTCGCACCTTCGGGCTGGTCGGATTGGGCACGGCCGCCGCCGCGACGATCTTCAGCGAGCCGCATGAGGCCGACGCTGCCAGCCGCGTCGTTCAGGGCTTGCTGACCGGGATCGGCTTCCTGGGCGCCGGCGTCATTGTCCTGCGCCGGGGGGCTTCGACGCCGACAGGGCTGACCACGGCCGCAGCGATATGGGTCACCGCCGCGCTTGGCTGTGCCGCCGGCCTCGGCGATCATGCGATCGTGGCATCGGCCACGGTGCTTGGGCTCGTCCTGCTCGCCATCGATCATTCGGTCGAGCGCTGGGCCGGCCGCGATCGGGCCGCGGATTCCGGCAACGCGCCGCCTTCCTGAGTGCTCGCGGCGCCGCGGGGGAGGGGCGCAGGGGCGCGCCTGAACGGTCTGTAGGCGATCTCGCTCAGGGCTTGCTGGGCTCGAACCCGGTCATTCTCGTTCCAGCTCTTGACGGCGGCCAGCCATCTCTTCAAATTGAATCCGAATTCAAATTCAATTTTGAGATCACCTATGGCCGGTCCGCAGTCGAGGCAACCCCGCAAGGCTGGCAAGCGCGAGGCGATCCTCGCCGCCGCGCGCGGCATCGTCTCGGAGGTCGGCTTCCACGAGACCTCGATCGCCGCGGTTGCCGCCGCCAGCGGTGTCTCGACCGGCAGTGTCTATTCCTATTTCGCCTCCAAGGCCGAGCTGATGGCGGAGATCGTCGCAGCCGTGTCGTCGCGCGAACTCGCCGTGCTGCGCGAGATCGCGGCGAGCGATGCGCCCGTCACTGAGCGCCTGACCGCCTCGGTCGAGGCCTTCGCTCGTCGCGCCTTCGCCAATCGCCGCCTCGCCTGGTCGATGATCGCCGAGCCCGCCGACCCGGCCGTCGACGCGACGCGGCTCGACTATCGCCGCGAGATCGCCGGCATTTTTCGCGCGCTCGTCGTCGAAGGCGAACGGCAGGGGGCTTTCCGTGCGGTCGATCCCGATGCCGCCGCCGCGATGATCGTCGGCGGCTTCATGGAAGCTTTGATCGGCCCGCTCTCGCCGGACCGTCCGATCACGCCCGAGCGCGGCCGCGAGATCGCTGCGGCTCTCGCCGATCTCTCCCTCGCCGCGCTGATTTCCCGTGAAGGACAGGCCGCATGACCACGCTCGACGCTTACGGCTACGACACCCATGAAGTGCTGAATCAGGCGCCGGCGCTGGCGGATTACGACGCCTTCGCCGCCGATCCGGCGCTCGGGCCGATCCTCGATGCCTTCGGCGCCGGCTGGTTCCGCGAGCAGGCGAGCGTGGTCGGCGGCCATGTCGGCTCTCAACGCGTGCAAGACCTCGCGCGGCAGGCCAACCGCAGCCTGCCGGAACTGCGCACGCATGACCGCTGGGGCCGGCGCGTCGACCAGATCGAATTCCACCCCGCCTGGCACGAATTGATGGGGCTCGCCATGCGCGACGAGTTCCACTCCTTGTGCTGGACCAAGCCGCGCGACGGTGCGCAGGTGGCGCGCGCGGCGGTCTCCTATCTCTGGAACCAGGGCGAGAACGGCATCTGCTGCCCGCTCGGCATGACCTATTCGGCGATTCCCGTGCTTCAACGCGATCCCGCGCGCTGGGCCGAGTTCGGCCGGCTGATCACCTCGTCCGACTATGATGGACGCCCGCTGCCGGCGGCGCAGAAGCGCGGCGGCACGGTTGGCATGGCGATGACCGAGAAGCAGGGCGGCTCGGACCTGCGCCAAACCCAGACGGTGGCGACCCGCAATGCCGACGGCACCTATGCGCTCACCGGCCATAAATGGTTCTTCTCCGTCCCGCATTCCGACGTCTTCCTGACGCTGGCGCGCACGGAGGAGGGCGTCTCCTGCTTCGTCGTGCCGGGCTGGCTGCCGGACGGCTCGCGCAACCGCCTGCAGATCCAGCGGCTCAAGGACAAGTGCGGCAACAAGTCGAACGCCTCCTCCGAGGTCGAATTCCGCGGCGTGATCGCCCATCTCATCGGCGAACCCGGCCACGGCATCCGCGCGGGGCTGGAGATGAACCACTACACGCGGCTCGACTTCGCCGTCGGCTCGGCCGGTTTGATGCGTCACGCGGTGGCGCAAGCCGCGCATCACACCGCCCATCGCCGCGCCTTCCAGAAGGCGCTGATCGACCAGCCGATCATGACGAATGTCATCGCCGACCTCGCTCTCGAAGCGGAGGCCTCCGCCTGGCTCGCCTTTCGCTTCGTCCATGCGCTCGACCGCGAGGGCGGGAGCGAAGCCGAGAAGCTGATCGGCCGCATCGGGGCGCCGATCGCGAAATACTGGAACTGCAAGCGCGCCACGCCGGTCGTGGTCGAGGCGCTCGAATGCCATGGCGGCAACGGCTTCATCGAGGACCACCTGATGGCGCGGCTCTATCGCGAGGCGCCGCTCAACGGCATCTGGGAGGGCACGGGCAATGTCGTCTGCCTCGACGTGCTGCGTTCGATCCGCCGCTATCCCGATTGCGTGCCGGCCCTGCTCGACGAATTGCGCGCTGCCCGCGGCAGCGATCCGCGCTACGACGCCTTCCTCGCCGGGCTGGAGACCGATCTCGTCGATGTGCTCCGTCACGAGCATCTGGCGCGCCGCTTTGTCGAACGCATGGCGCTCGCCCTCTCGGCCTCGCTGCTGATCCGCCACGCGCCGCACGCGGTCGCCGACGCCTATGTCGCCTCGCGACTGGCCGGCGGCTGGTCCGGCCATTTCGGCTCGCTGCCGCAGGGTGCCGATCTGCAGGCGATTGCCCGGCGGGCCGTGCCGGTGCCGAACTGAGACTTTAGAGCAGCGTCACGGCGGCCAATAGCGCGGCCAGCGCCCAGAGCAGCCCGCAGGCGCGCTTGTAGAGCGTGAGAGCCCGCCGGATATCGGCCGCGTTCGCCTCCGCACGGCCATCGCCCATCCAGTGATCCTCGACGCGGGTCTCGCCATAGACGCGCGGCCCGGCGAGCCTGAGACCCAGCGCTCCGGCCATGGCGGCTTCCGGCCAGCCGGCATTGGGCGAGCGGTGCTTGCCGGCATCGCGCCGTATGGCCCGCCAGGCGCTGCCGGCATCTGCCGATCCGTCGAGCGCTGCCGAGACGACCAGCAGCAGTGCCGTCAGTCGCGAGGCCGGCAGATTGACGAGATCATCGAGCCGCGCCGAAGCCCAGCCGAAGGCGAGATGGCGCGGCGTGCGATGGCCGATCATCGAATCGGCGGTGTTGATCGCCTTGTAGGCGGCGATGCCCGGCAAACCACCGACGCCGAGCCAGAAGGCCGGCGCGACGATGCCGTCGGAGAAATTCTCGGCAAGGCTCTCGATCGCCGCGCGCGACACGCCAGCCTCGTCAAGCGTCTGGGGATTGCGCCCCACGATCATCGAGACGGCCCGCCGCCCGCCTTCGAGTCCATCCCGTTCCAGCCCCTCGGCAACACGGGCGACGTGCTCGTAGAGGCTGCGCTGCGCAATCAGCGTCGAGGCGATCAGCGCGAGCGGTATCAGTCCGAGCGGGCCGAAGGAGAGGCATAGCCGCTGGATGAATGCACCTACGACCAGCGCGGCGACCACGATGAGCGTGGTCACGAGCACGCCCATGATCTCGCGGGTGATGAAGGAAGCGCTCTCGCGGTTGAACCACTGATCGAGCGCAGTGATGAGTTTCCCGATCCAGGTGACGGGATGGCCTATCGCGGCATAGAAGCGCTGAGGATAGCCGATGCCGGCCTCGATCGCGAGGGCGAGAAGCAGCAGGGCAAGGCTGACGGTGAGGTTCATGAGAGGGGCGGGCGCGATCTTGGCTGGGGACGGTATCTGGCATGGCGGCGATCTCGCCACGGCCCGCGCGCTCTTTCCGGAAGCGCCGCAGCCCTGGGTCGATCTCTCCACCGGGATCAACCCGATCCCCTATCCGCTTCCGGCGCTGCCGTTAAGCCTGTGGACGCGCCTGCCCGGCGCGGATGACGAGGCGGCGCTGATCGCGGCTGCCCGCGAGGCCTATCGCGTCCCGGCTCGCGCAGACATCGTCGCCGCGCCCGGCACGCAGATCCTGATCGAGTTGCTGCCGCGCCTCGCGCCGGCCGGTCCCGTCGCGATCCTGGGTCCCACCTATGCCGAGCACGGCCATGCCTGGCGCAAGGCGGGCTACGCCGTCAGCGAAACCGCCGCGCCCGCCGAGGCGGCTGCGACCATGATCGTGGTCAATCCCAACAACCCCGACGGGCGCGTGCAGTCGCCGGCCGAACTGGCAAGCCTCGCCGCGCATTGCGCCGCCAATGGAGGGCTACTCGTCGTCGACGAGGCCTTCGCCGATTTCACGCCCGAGGACAGCGTCGTGCCGGACCTGCCTGCTGGCACGATCGTGCTGCGTTCCTTCGGCAAGACCTATGGCCTTGCCGGCCTGAGGCTCGGCTTCGCCATCGGCGCGCCCGAGTCGATGGCGCGGCTCAAGGCGGCGCTCGGTCCGTGGTCGGTGGCCGGTCCCGCGCTCCATGTCGGTGCGATGGCGCTGTCCGATGCCGGTTGGCTCGCAGAAGCCGGCGCGGAGCGTGCCCGCGATGCCGCCCGCCTCGACGCCTTGCTGGCGTCGCATGGTCGGATCATCGGCGGCACGACCCTGTTCCGCCTCCTCGAAACGCCGCGGGCGGCCGCGCTCTTCGCCCGCCTCGGCCGGCACGGCATCTATGTCCGTCGTTTCCAGAATGCGCCGGATCGCCTGCGCTTCGGGTTGCCCGGCGCCGAAGCCGAATGGCAGCGCCTGCGCGCTGCGCTCACCTTCGATGCCCCGGAAGCATCGCCGTCAGCGTGAAGCTTGCATGCGGCGGATGCGGGGACAGGAGCCGGCGGGCCGGCTAACGTCCCTCGAACAAGGATTCGGGGAGAGACGACGCATGGCATTCCTGCCGCCGGAAGGCGACCTGACGATCGGCTTCGCCCATGCCGCCTATCAGCTCCGGGACGAGTTCCTGACGCGTGGCCGCAGCGCGAAGAGCTTCGAGGTCAACACTCTCGACGACTTGCGCGAGCGCGCGCCGGAAGCGGATGTGCTCGTCGTCTCCGGCCTGTGGCGCAACGATCTGCTGCCACGCCTGCCGAAGCTGCGCTTCATCCAGTCGATCAGCGCCGGCACCGACCAGTTCGACAAGCCGGCGATCGGCACCGCTGGCGTCCGTCTCGCCAGCGCCCAGGGCGGCAATGAGCGGGCGGTGGCCGAGCACGCGATGTCGCTGATCCTGGCGCTGACCCGCCAGATCCATTTCGCCCGGGACAATCAGGCGAAGCAGTCTTGGCGCCCGATGATCGGCGATCGCGCGCGGCGCGAGGACGAGCTCGGCGGCAAGACGCTGGTCATCGTCGGTCTCGGTCGTATCGGCTTGAGGCTGGCGAAGCTCGCGAGCGCCTTCGACATGCGCGTCATCGGCGTGCGCCGCAGCCCCGAGCCGCAGCCGCATGTCGAGGCGGTCGTCCATCCGAGCAAGCTGGCCGAGGCGGTGGGCGGTGCCGATTTCGTCGCCCTGACCTGCCCGCTGACGCCGGAGACGGAAGGGCTGATCGATGCCCGCATTCTCGGCGCGATGAAGCCTTCGGCCTTCCTGATCAATGTCGCGCGCGGCCGCGTCGTCGACGAGATGGCTTTGCTCGATGCGCTCGGCAATAGCAGCATCGCCGGTGCCGGGCTCGATTGCTTCCATGAGGAGCCATTGCCGCCGATCTCATCCTTCTGGCGCATGCCGCAGGTCATCGTCACCCCGCATAGCGCCGGCGAGACCCGCGCCTATGAAGGCAATGTCGTCGATATCCTCCTCGACAATCTGGATCGGCTGGCACGCGGCGAAGCGAGCCTGCGCAACCAGATCGTCTGATTCGGAGCAGGGATAGCGGCCATGGCTTCGCTGAGATTCGCCCGGCCGGGAGGGCCGTCGCTGATCCCGGCGCTCGGCATCACGCAGGTCTTCGGCTACGGCGCGCTGTTCTACGCCTTCACGGTGCTGGCGCCGCGCATCACCGCCGATTTCGGCTGGGCGCCGGAATGGACCTTCGGCGGTTTCGCGGTCGGCCTTCTGCTGGGTGGCGCGGTCGCTCCGATCACCGGCAGCCTGATCGATCGCTACGGCACGCGGCTGGTGATGACGACCGGCTCCGGGCTGGCGGGCCTCTCGCTCTTCGCGCTGGCCGAGGCGCGCGGCATCATCAGCTATACGCTCGCGATGGCCGCTCTCCAGGCGGTGACAACCGCCGTATTCTACGACGCCGCCTTCGCCGCGCTGACGCAGGCGCGCGGCAGCCAGGCGCGCCGGGCCATCAGCCAGCTCACCCTGATCGGTGGCTTCGCCTCGACCCTGTTCTGGCCGCTGACCTCGAGCCTGCTCGCATTTCTGGATTGGCGCGGCGTCTACCGGCTCTACGGCCTGTCGCAGATCCTGGTGTGCCTGCCCC
This sequence comes from Allobosea sp. GW821-FHT09G06, assembly GCF_059416005.1. Classification (NCBI taxonomy): domain Bacteria; kingdom Pseudomonadati; phylum Pseudomonadota; class Alphaproteobacteria; order Hyphomicrobiales; family Alloboseaceae; genus Allobosea; species Allobosea sp. GW821-FHT09G06. Next base: position 166,472 of record NZ_JBWKOI010000002.1, read on the forward strand.
TGCATCTTTTCTTCCTGCCCGGCCGGGTGAAGCGACCGGTCGTCGCCGAGGCCGGTGCCGCCATCCCGTCCAGCCCACAGGAGCCGGAGAAGGCCTATCTCACGGGCGATACCCGCCGCCGCGCCTTCCTGTTGCTGGCGCTGGCCTTGTCGCTGCAGGGCTTCGTCGTCTCGGCCATGGCCGTGCATATGCTGGCGCTGCTGCAGGGGTTTGGACTTAGCGCCGCAATCGCGGTGGGCATCGGCGCGATGCTCGGGCCGTCGCAGGTCGCCGGGCGCCTGACCGAGATGCTGTTCGGCCGCGGTGTCTTGCCGGTCACGACCGCCTGGGTCTCGGCCTGGCTGATGCCGCTCGGCCTCGTCCTGCTGTTGATCGGCGGCTCGCTCCCGGCCGTCGCCGGACTTTTCGCGATCGCCTTCGGCATCAGCATGGGCCTGAGCTCGATCGTGCGCGGCACCGTCCCGCTCCAGCTCTTCGGGCCGGTCGGCTTCGGCGCGACCATGGGCAAGCTCGCTGCGCCCGGCCTCGTCATCAAGGCGGCGGCGCCGCTCGCCTTCGCCATCGCGCTGGAGCGCGGCGGCGTCATGCTCTCGACGCTGCTGCTGATCGCCTTCTCGGCCCTCGCCGCCTGCGCGCTCATGCTGCTGGCGCGCGGGCGCTCAGCCTGAATTTCCGGCTCGCATCGTCCGCCACCACTGGCGCACGGCGTCGCGCGTCCGCATCGCCAGTCCATAGGCGGCGGTGGCCCGGACCCAGCCGAGCACGTGGTCGCGCACGCGCACGATCTGGCCCATGACCCAGGCAAACCAGCGATAGCTCAGAAGCTTGTCGCGGCCGGCATGGTAGATGCGCTCGACGAAGACGAAGCTCATCAGATGCGCGAAGGCGGTGACAATCAGCCCCGCCCAGAACTGCCCGCGCGCGAAGAGCAGCAGGCCGAACAGCTTCAAGGGCTCGGCAATGGCGAAGGGGATCGCCAGCGCCAACAGCACGAGAGGGCGCGGCAGCGTGGCGACGCTCTCCTCCAACCGGCGCATGATGCGCAGCTCCGCGAGCCGGCGCAGCAGCGGCCGGTAGAGCGGACGCAGGAACTCGTCGAGGATGACGAAGACGGTGATGACGGCGCGTAAAAGCGCAAGTAATCCGCGCGTCAGCGGGCCGCGTTCCCGTGCAGGTGAGGGCTGGAGATCGTCGGGCATCGCGATCCGATTCATAGGTTGCGATTTGCGGCAATTCCATGCCGCTGGCCCAGATGCCTCTAGCGGCGTGCGTCTTCCTTCAGCATCGCCACGCCCTTCTCGGCGATCATCATCGTCGGATTGGCGGTGTTGCCCGAGGTGATCGTCGGCATCACCGAGGCGTCGATGACGCGCAGGCCCGCGACGCCGCGCACTCGCAGCCGCTCGTCGAGAACGGCGCCCGGATCGTCGTCGCTGCCCATCCGCGCCGTGCCAACGGGATGGAAGATCGTGGTGCCTAGCTGAGCGGCGGCCTCCAGCAGGGCTTCGTCCGACTGGGCAGTTTCACCCGGCATGTGCTCCTCCGGGCGGAAGCGGGCGAGCGGTGCCTGTGCAACGATCCGGCGCGTCAGCTTCATCGCGTCGACCGCGACCTGCCGGTCCTCCTCCGTGTCGAAATAGTTCGGCGAGATGACGGGATTATCGCGGGGATCGGCCGAGCGCAGATGGATGCTGCCGCGGCTCGTCGGCCGGAGATTGCAGACGCTCGCGGTGAAGGCGTCGAACGGGTGCAGGCCCGAGCCCCAGCTGTCGAGCGAGAGCGGCTGGAAATGGTATTGCAGGTTCGCCGTCGCATAGTGCGGCGAGGACTTGGCGAAGGCGCCGACCTGCGACGGCGCCATGGTCAACGGTCCCGTGCGCAAGGCAGCCCATTCCAGCGCCATCAAGGGGCGGCGCCAAAGCTTGGCATAATCGCTGTTCAGCGTCTTGACGCCATGGACCTTGTAGACCGGCCGGATCTGGAGATGGTCCTGCAGGTTCTCGCCGACGCCGGGGGCATCGACCAGCGTCTCGATGCCGAAGCCCTGCAGCCGCGCCCCGCTGCCGATACCGGAGCGTTCGAGCAGGAGCGGCGAGGCGACGGCGCCGGCCGAAAGCACGACTTCGCCGTTGATCTCGGCCTTCAGCCTTTCCTCGCTCGCGGTGCCCAGTCCATGCGTGAACTCGACGGCTTTCGCCTGGCCGTTCTCGAACAGGATGCGCTCGACATGGACGCCCGTCTCCAGCCGGAGATTGTCGCGGTCGTGCCGCTCCAGCATCGGCTTGAGGAAGGCGCGATAGGCGCTGAGGCGCCGGCCGCGACGCTGGTTCACCTGGAAATAGGAGGAGCCCTCGTTGTCGCCGGTGTTGAAATCCGGGATCTTGGCGATGCCCGCGGCTTCCGCAGCGTCCCGGATCGCGTCGAGGATCGCCCAGCGCACGCGCGGATGCTCGACGCGCCATTCCCCGCCCGCCTTGTGCAGGCCACCCGGCGGCGGCGCCATATGGTCCTCGTGCCGGAGGAAATAGGGCAGCACATCGTCCCAGCCCCAGCCGGCAAGGCCGCGCTGGCGCCAGCCGTCATAGTCGGCGGCCTGGCCGCGCATATAGACCATGGCGTTGATGGCGGAGGAGCCGCCAACGACCTTGCCGCGCGGATAGGCGAGAGCCCGCCCGCCGAGCCCGGCCTGTGGCTCGGTCTGGAACAACCAGTCGGCGCGGGGATTGCCGATGGCGAAGAGATAGCCGACCGGGATGTGGAACCAGACCCAGTCATCCATGCCGCCGGCTTCGAGCACCAGGACCCTGTTCTTCGGATTGGCCGCCAGCCGGTTGGCGACGACACAACCGGCCGAGCCCGCCCCGATGACGACGTAGTCGAAGGCGCCGATCAGGCGGCGGTCGGTGGAGGCGATATCAGGCATGGCGTATCCGGCAACGCGATCAGGGGGCCACCTATCGTCGGCGGCGGATCAGCAATCTGGCATAGCTCGGAATGGGGCGACAGCGCGCAGAAATGCGCCATTCGTTGGCGTCCGCATTGCTGAAAATTCCCTCGTAGCAGGGAATTTTCAGGGCCTTTGGCGCTGACAAGTCGAAAGAATCAAGCTTCTCGGTGGCCTAAGACATTGTATTGATGACGATATTTGAGATGGATACGGTCCCGAAAGCAGGGAAACAGTGGTGGTCAACAGGGATTTTTCACAGCTCGAACAGGGATGACCTGTGTGTGTGAAGAGTTTCGGTGGCTCGAATCGGGGGAAGGTGCGAAGCGTTCTGGCTTGGTTGACAAGCACAACGCCTCTCACAAAGCAGCCCACAGTTTTCGATTTAGCCAATCACAAGTGAAGAATTTCCTGATTTATAGGGGTTTTCAGGAGGGTTAGAGCTGGTTTTGCAAAAAGATATAGTCCATAATAGCGATTACAGCCATCGCGCCTCTGATAAGTTAAATATTAACGTTTTATAATACATTTAGAACTGTGTTAATTGTTGGCCTTTCATTGATTATTATTTGGCATAGACGCCAAAAGTGCAGAGGGGATATTGCCGTTCCGGCAGCGGCAGCCTATCGGGAGCGACCTAGCATGGAGATGAGTATTGGCCGCACTGCACTTCGGGGTTGCGATAGCGCTCGGCTTGATTGGGTGGTTCGTTTTCGACTTTCTCACGGGCGTGATTGTCGCCACACTAATTGCGGGGGCTATGGTTCCTTCGGGGGTCTTTCAGATCGGTGACATCCAATCGGCTCGGAACTTTCAGCGCAGCCTAGCAATCGATCGTTATCCCCCTAGCAACCTGGTGCGCGACGAACCTGAGCAGCGCGCAGTCTTCCAAACAGGAATCTCGGCTGGACCGCTCGCTGGCGCGCAACGATGATCAGGTCGACGCGACGAGCCAGGCTCTGAAGTACCTGACCGAGAAGACGCCGACGATCTGCGAGCGTCCGCAGCGTCGTGTTCGCCCGGCGGGCTGACACGACGCTGCCGATGTTACGGCTGAACGGTGATGACGGTCATGCTGTAGCCACGTCCGGCCATACGGCCGACCATGATCTGGCGCAGCGCCTGATTGGGCCGGCCTTCGAGCACTCCAGCTTCCATCGCATCGGCGGGGCTGCGGCCCATATAGATCGGAGCTGCCACGGCCTGGGCCTTAGCGGCTTCGCCTTTGCAGATAGCGTCGTCCTGCTGGAACTGTGCGACTGCGCCGGCGTCGCTGCGTCCATCGAAGCGGTCGAAGCGTATGACGGTACGCAGGCGCTGACGGCATTGGCGAGAACAATGGTGATGATCAGTGTCGGCCAGCGGCGGCCGCGCGTGGCGTGTTGACGAGGGGTAGAAGAGGTCAAGAGTGCAAACCCCGAGAGGCCAATCAAAGTCATTGATCATCGCGGCGCCAGGCGGCTGGCTTGGCGAGCGGTCGGGACGACTTCATCTGCGGCGATGATCGCGGGAACCCGCGCGAGGTGAGCCGCCTGATGCCGGGCTTGTAGAAGACGAGTTTGTGCTCCAACTCCAGGATTAGGGTCATCATTGTCCTCCAGCGACGAAAATCGTCGGTGGAGGACGGTTCCCTTCCTATGGGCGTGCCAGTCGACTGGAAAGGTCGAGAATCGACGAAAAGCGTTGATCGGGCTACGCCGAGTGCATGATCACACCAGCGCAATGCCGAGCTGCTCGTGCCTTCCTCGATTGGAGCCAGCAGGATCTCGCGAAGGCCGCTCATCTCGGCCTCTCGACCATCCGCGACTTCGAAAAGAGCAGGCGGGTTCCGACCCATAACAATCTGCGGGGGATCAAGCTCGCCCTGGAGAAAGGGGGCGTTGAGATCGGATTAGAGAACTCGAGTGTTGCGTTGAGAGACGTGTGCTGAAGGGAACTTGAAAAACCCGGCTTCGAGCTGGCCTGACCGTGAAAGGGCAGCTGTAAGGAAAATTGTTGGGCTCGACCGATAGAGGTGTCGCCAATATAAGGCAGCGCAAGATTGTTCCTGTTGGCGGAAGAGATCGCTCGATACCGCCCCGACGAGGCTGGCTCATGTGTGGCATTTTCGGGTCGATCGGCTTTGAGCCCGACTCTCAGCGGATCGATGTCGTCGCGCACCGGGGTCCCGACGGTCGCGGCTGGGAAACCTATGTGAGCCCGAAAGGCCCGGTGGCGCTGGGGCATCGCCGCCTCGCGATCATCGATGTGTCCGATGCCGGGCTCCAGCCGATGTGTGATGCTTCGCATCGCTACTGGCTCGTCTTCAACGGCGAGATCTACAACTACATTGAGCTGCGCGACGAGATGCGTGCGAAGGGCGAAGTCTTCGTCTCTGAGTCCGATTCGGAGGTGCTTCTGCGCGCCTATGTGCTTTGGGGCGAAGACGCTCTGCCGCGGCTGCGGGGCATGTTTGCCTTCCTGATCTGGGATGATCGCGACAAGAAGCTCTTCGCCGCCCGTGATCGCTACGGCATCAAGCCGCTCTACATGGTGACGACGCCTCGCGGCGCGGCATTCGGTTCCGAGATCAAGCAGCTGCTCGGGCTGCCGGGTGTTTCAGGCCGCATGAACGTCGCTCGCATTCATGACTTTCTGGCTTCGGGAATCTCGGACCATACCTCGGAAACGATGTTCGAGGGGGTGTTCCAGCTGCGCGGTGGTGAATGCGTGGCGATCGATGCAAGCTGCGATACGGCGATCGATGTGCGGCCGCGCCGCTGGTATCCCGCGACGGCCGGCAACATCTCTCTGTCCGAGGATGCGGCTGCCGCTCGTTTCCGCGAGCTTCTGACTGAATCGGTGCGGCTGCATCTCCGTTCGGATGTTCCTGTCGGCTCGTGCCTTTCGGGCGGTCTCGATTCATCCTCCATCGTCGGCCTGATGGCGCAGATGATGGGCTCCGGTGCCGGCGGCGCGAGGGTCAACACCGTCTCCGCCTGCTATGCCGAGAAGAGCGTCGATGAGAAGCCGTTCATGGATGCGGTCGTCGCGCATGCGCACACCGAACCCCACTTCATCTTTCCAAAGGCCGACGACGTCTTCCAGCGTGCCTCCGACATCACGTGGCATCAGGACGAGCCATTCGGCTCAACCTCGATTTTCGCGCAATGGTGCGTGTTCGAGGAAGCCAGGCGGGTCGGCGTCAAGGTGATGCTGGACGGTCAGGGGGCCGACGAACAGCTCGCCGGCTATCATGGCGGCTTTTCCTACTACATGGCCGATCTGACCCGGCGGCGGCAGTTCAAGCAGTTGCTGACGACGATCCTTGAGCGGAACCGCTATCACGGCACGCCGATCGCCGACCAGATTAAGCATCATCTCGTGCCGCTCCTGCCGCGTGGGCTTGGCGGGCTGTTGCGGAGGAAGCATCGCGCCCTCACTCAGCATGACTGGCTGGGCACTGATCTGCTGCGCCAAAACGGCAATCCACGGACGGCATTCGAACTGGCCAGCGACGAGCTCGGCCTGCCGCCGGTCTCGGATCTGCGCACGCTCTGCATGACCATGACATATGGTTCCAACCTCGCCATGCTGCTGCATTGGGAGGATCGCAACTCGATGGCGCATTCCATCGAGGCGCGCGTTCCGTTTCTCGACCATCCGCTGGTCGAGTTCGATCTCGCGCTCGGCAACGACCACAAGATTGTCGGAGGCGACACCAAGCGCGTCCTCCGGCGCGGCATGGCTCATGTCCTGCCGGAAAGCGTGCGTGAGCGGCGCGACAAGCTCGGCTTCGCCACGCCCGAGCAGATCTGGTTCCGCGGTCCGCTCCGCGGTCTGGTCGAGGACGGGATCGAGAAGACGCTGGCGCGCTATCCGGGGCTGATGAATGCCGATGGTGTTCGCGCGCTGGCTAAGGAGATGCTCGACGGCAACCGGCCGCTCGATTTTACGCTGTGGCGAATCGTCAATCTTGGTATCTGGGGCGAGCGCGTCAGCGTATCTCTGTGAGAAATAGAGCGCTGGCTCGGGCATGACAATAACAGGCCAGCCTGTTAAAGACTGCGTTTGAGGATTGAATGGTCGCCCGCGGCGATGGGTGACCCCTCGGAACTCCGAAGGTCGGAAAGTTTAGCATGTGTGGAATCGCAGGTGCGGTCTCGCTGACGCGTCAGCCTATCGCGAAGCTTGCAAATGCGCTCGCGGTGATGAACCAGCTGATCGCGCATCGCGGCCCAGATGGACAGGGCGTGTGGCAGGCTCCGGGCGGGGTGTGCGGACTCGCCCATCGCCGTCTTGCCATCATCGACCTGTCGCCGGCGGGTCACCAGCCGATGATCGGCAATGACGGCACCGTCATCAGCTTCAACGGCGAGATCTACAACTATGTCGAACTGATGGACGAGCTGAAGGCCGGCTGGTCTTTCCGCTCGTCTTCCGACACCGAGACTGTACTCGCTGCCTACGCCAAATGGGGCGTCGATTGCCTGCAGCATCTGCGCGGCATGTTCGCCTTCGCCCTCTGGGATGGCGACCGGTTCTTCGCGGCGCGCGATCGCTTCGGCATCAAGCCGTTCTACTATGCCGTCGTCGATGGCGTGCTCTATTTCGCCTCGGAGATGAAGGCGCTGCTGCCGGTGCTGCCGGAGGTGGCGACCGATCCGGATGCGCTGGCCGAGTACATGACCTTCCAGTACACGATCGGCGAGAACACCCTCTTTAAGCATATCCATACGCTGCTGCCCGGGCATGCACTGACCGTGGAGAACGGCGAGGTCAAGGTCTTCCGCTACTGGGATGTCCACTACGAGATCGACTGGGACCATACCCCTCGCTGGTTCGGCGAGGAAATGCGCGGCCGTCTGGCTGATTCGATCAAGGTGCATCTGCGCTCGGATGTGCCCGTGGGCGCCTATATCTCGGGCGGCATCGATTCCAGCCTGATCGGCATCCTCGCCGGCCGGGAAAAGTCCTCCGGGCGAATCGGCTTTCACGGCAAGTTCACCGAATTCGAAGGCTACGACGAAAGCGCCTATGCCGAAGCCGCCTGTCGGGACGGCGGCATCGAGCTGCACCAGATCGACATCACGGCGAACGACTTCCGCAACAATATCGAGAAGGTGCTCTACCATCTCGACACGCCGGTCGGCGGGCCCGGCTCCTTCCCGCAATACATGGTTTCGGAACTGGCGGCCCGCCACGTCAAGGTGGTCCTCGGCGGCCAAGGTGGCGACGAGATCTTCGGCGGCTATGCGCGCTATCTGATCGCCTATCTCGAACAGGCCATCAAGGCATCGATCGACGGCACGCAGCGCAACGGCAATTTCGTCGTGACACCGGAATCGATCATTCCGCATCTGACGGTACTGCAGGAATACAAGCCCCTGATCCGCCAGCTCTTCTCCAAGGGCCTGTTCGGGCCGCTGGACGAGCGCTATTTCCGCCTCATCGACCGCTCGGCCGACATGGAGAACGAGGTCGACTGGTCGGCCCTTGACCGGGCCGGCGTCTTCTCGCGCTTCCAGGCGATCTTCAATTCCGAGCGGAACGTGAAGAAGGAAGCCTATTTCGACTCGATGACGCATTTCGACTTCAAGTGCCTGCTTCCGGCGCTGCTCCAGGTCGAGGATCGGATGTCGATGGCGCACGGGCTGGAATCGCGCGTGCCACTGCTCGACCACTCCGTCGTCGAGTTCGCCGCGACCATTCCCGCGGACCTCAAGTTCAAGGGCGGCCAGATGAAGCACTTCATCAAGTCGACCTTCTCCGGCGACCTGCCGCAGGAACTGGCGCAGCGCCGCGACAAGATGGGCTTCCCCGTGCCGCTGAAGGAATGGTTCTCGGGCGAGCTCAAGGACATGGTCGCCGACATCTTCGCGACGCAGAAGAACCGTCACCGCGAGTTCTTCAATTCCGACGCGATCCTCGCCAATTTCGACAAGGCCGAGCGCTTCTCGCGCAAGACCTGGGGGCTGCTCAGCCTCGAGCTCTGGCAACAGATCTTCCACGACCGGGCCGCTTCGTACCGGCGCATGCTCGACGAGGTCGAGCCCGCCCAGGTCGCGGCCCAGTAACTCCAGCACTCACGGGAACTAGACGATGAAGGTCTTCATTACGGGTGGCTCCGGCCAGGTCGGCTCGACGGCGGCAGACATGTTCCTGGCGCGGGGCGACACCGTGATGTCGCTCGAGAATTTCTCGACCGGCAGGCGCGACAACCTGCTCGACCAGGAGAATCTGACTCAGGTCGAGGGCTCGATCACCGACTGGAAGCTGATCGACCAGCTCTTCTCCGACTTCAAGCCCGACGTCGTCGTGCACACCGCCGCCTCCTACAAGGACCCGGAGGATTGGGAGACCGACGCCCTGGTCAATGCGGTCGGCGGCGCCAACATCGCCAAGGGCTGCAAGCTGCACAAGGTCGGACGCCTGATCTATTTCCAGACCGCGCTCTGCTACGGCACCAAGCCGCTGCAGCAGCCGATCACACTCGACCATCCGATCGATCCGGTGAACTCGAGCTATGCGATCTCGAAGACCGCCGGCGAGCATTATGTGCAGTTCTCGGGCGTCGATTGGGTGACCTTCCGCCTCGCCAACGTCATCGGCCCGCGCAACGTCTCCGGCCCGCTGCCGATCTTCTATGGCCGCCTTGCCGAGGGGAAGAAGTGCTTCGTCACGCCGGCTCGCCGCGACTTCTGCTATGCCGGCGACCTCGCCAAGGTCGTCGTCCAGGCCGCCAACGGCAAGGGCAACGGCACCTATCACTTCTCGTCCGGCAAGGACGTGGCGATCAAGGAGCTCTACGACGCCGTCGTCAAGGCGATGAAGCTCAACGATTATCCGGAGCCCGAGGTGAAGCCGCTCGGTCCGGACGATGCGGCCTCGATCCTGCTCGATCCCTCGCGCACCTTCGCCGATTTTGGCGATATCGAGTTCACCCCGCTCGACGAGATCGCGCGGCTGTCGGTCGAGCGGTGGGAGAGGGAAGGTGTCGTCGGCGGCTACACCCACCTCAAGGAAGCCCGCGCCGACATCAAGACCGCGGCCAAGGGCTGAGGCGACGATGCATATCCTGATCACCGGCGGCGCCGGCTGCCTCGGCTCGAACCTGACCGAGCGCTATCTCGAAGCCCGGCACGACGTGCTCGTGCTCGACAACTTCGCCACGGGCCACCGCGGCTCGCTGCCGGAAGCACATCCAAGGTTGGCCGTCGTCGAGGGCAATGTCCAGGACCGCGCCCTAGTCGACAAGCTGTTCGCCGAGTTCAAGCCGAGCCACGTCATCCATTCGGCTGCAGCCTACAAGGACCCCGACGACTGGCTCGAGGATACGCGTACCAATGTCGAGGGCACGATCCATGTCGTGGAGGCGGCCAAGGCCGCCGGCGTACAGCGCTTCGTGAACTTCCACACTGCGCTGGGCTATGGCCGACCGGACGCGCTGCCGATCCCGGCCGATGCGCCGGCCCGCCCCTTCACCAGCTACGGCATCTCAAAGCAGGCCGGCGAGAACTATCTCGCGGTCTCCGGCCTGCCCTTCGTCTCGCTGAGGCTCGCCAATGTGACCGGTCCCCGTCTGGCGATCGGCCCGATTCCGACTTTCTATACACGCTTGAAGGCCGGGAAAGGCTGTTTCTGCTCGAAAACCGTGCGCGACTTCATCGACATGGACGATTTCTTTTCGGTGATGGATGCGGTGATGGCCGAGGGCGCGCCCAGCGGGGTGTTCAACGTCTCGACGGGCACCGGCCATACGATCAAGGAAATCTTCGACATCGTCGTCGACCATCTCGGGATCACGCTCAGCGAACCGGTTCCGGAAGTCGAGCCGGGCGCCGATGACGTCCCCGCCGTCGTTCTCGATCCCTCCCAGACGATCGAAACCTTCGGCTGGCGGCCGCGCTACTCATTCGAGCAGACGATCCGGCGCATGCTGGCCTGGTACGACACCCATGGCGTGACCGCGATCTACAGCCACCTCAAGGCGCCGCCGACCAAGGCCTGATCGCCAGCGGCTGCCGCGCCCTCCCCTTCTCCCGGACGGATATTCCCATGACCGAAAGCTTTGCTGGCAAGAACGTGCTGGTCGTCGGCGGCGCCGGCTTCGTCGGCTCCAATCTGGTGAAGCAGATCCTGCGCGAAAAGCCGCGCAAGCTGACGATCGTCGACAACTTCCTCTCGGCCGATCCGGTCAATGTGCCGGACGACCCGGCCGTGAAGCTCGTATCGGGCCCAATCACCAGCGATCGCATCCTGGCCGAACTCGACGACGATCTCGATTACGCCTACCACCTCGCCTGCTTCCACGGAAACCAGTCGTCGATCCACGATCCGCTTATGGATCACGACAACAACACGCTGACGACGCTGAAGCTGTTCGAACGGCTGAAGGACATCAAGTCGCTGAAGAAGGTGGTCTACTCCGCCGCCGGCTGCGCCGTGGCCGCCAAGACCTTCGACGGCGCCACGGCGACGACCGAGGAGGCGCCGGTCTCGCTGTTCCATGACAGCCCATACTCGATCTCGAAGCTGGTCGGCGAGATGTACGGGAACTACTACTTCACCCGGCACGGCCTGCCCTTCGTCAAGGCGCGGTTCCAGAACGTCTACGGTCCGGGCGAAATCCTGGGCGCGGGCCGCTGGCGCGGAACGCCGGCGACGGTCTGGCGTAATGTCACCCCGACCTTCATCTGGAAATCGCTGCACGGCGAGGCCCTTCCGGTCGAAAACGGCGGCATTGCCACCCGCGACTTCATCTTCGTCGAGGATATGGCGCGGGGCCTGATGGCCTGCGGCCTGAAGGGCGAGCCGGGCGAGATCTACAATCTCGGTTCGGGCGCCGAGATCTCGATCCGCGAGCTCGCCGAGCGCATCAATGCCGCGACCGGCAATGCGACGCCGATCGCCCTGACACCGGCACGCGACTGGGACCGTTCGGGGCAGCGTTTCGCCTCGACCGACAAGGCCCGCGAGAAGCTCGGCTTCGTCGCGCAGGTGCCGCATGAAGAGGGCGTCCGCCGCACGGTCGAATGGACGAAGGCGAACCGCGCGACCGTACTGCGCTGCATGACGCAGCATGTGCATTTCGTGCCTGATGTGCGGAGATACGCGATTTGAGACCGCGTCTCTCCTGAGATGCGGATCGCTTCAGCTGCGATGCGCAGACAAGAACATCGGCCAGACCAAGGTGGGTGTTCCGTGTTTGTAGGCGATCTCTGACTGAATCTGGATCTGCCCGCCGAGCTGTGCGAGGAGCGTGCCGTCCGTGAAGATGTCCAGGCCGACCATATAGAAGCCGGACGCGAGGAAAAACTCCGGCGCGTCGACTTCGATCGTGATCTCCCCGGGCTCATGCGGCCCGAAGAGCGTGATGCGGTCGCGCCCGATTAGCAGGGCGTCGAGCCGCTCCACGAACAGCTCGACATCGAGCGATGGGATGGGCGCGGCCAGCGTGAGATCGCAGGAGAGTGCCAGCATTGGACTCGGGATCGGCATGGCTTCGGTTGCCGGTGCCTGCTTCATCTCGACGTTCAGGTCGCTCATGGCGACAATGCGTTGGTCGATTACCGCATTGCGGCTTTGCGAAGAGCTGATCATAGCGCGTTCGAATTTGAGGCGCATCGCCTGCTCATATGCTTCCCCGACCTCCTTGGCAGGGCCGTCCATGACAATACGCCCATTATCCAGCCAGATGCATCGGTCGCACATGGCTGCGATGGTCTCGATGGAATGCGAGACGATCATCACGATCCGCCCGGCCTCGCAGAGTTTGCGCACAGCGGCCGTCGCCTTGTCTGCGAAAGTCCGGTCTCCGACCGAGAGGGCCTCGTCGATAAGCAAGATTTCGGGGTCGATGAAAATCGCACCCGCGAAGCTGAGCCGCGCCTTCATCCCCGAGGAGTAGGTCCGCACCGGCCAGTCGATGAAATGGTCGAGACCGGCGAAGTCGATCATCTCCTCCGTGATCGCCAGCAAGCGCTCTTCCGGATGGCCGGAGAGCCGCGCCGCGAGCAGCAGGTTCTCGCGGCCGGTCATGTCGTCTCGCAGGCTGGAACCGATGGTGAGGATGGCCTGCAACTTGCCTTGAACCTCGATACGGCCGGCTGAGGGCATCGCGAGCCCGGTGAGAATGCGCATTAGCGTCGTCTTACCCGCGCCATTTGCGCCGATAAGGCCTATCCGCTCGCCGTCCGCGACTTCGAACGAGACGCCCTGTAGGGCAAGGGACACTCCTGCTGCCTGCCGAGCGCTGTCGTCGGCGAGATAGTGGCGGATCAGTTCCTCGTCCTCGGTAACCGACTCTGGATAAGCCTTGCAGAGGCCCTCGACTCTAATGTGAGGCTTCATGGCGAACGCCTTCTTACACGACCAGCCGGGCGCAGGCTCGCAACGCCCGGCTTTTCATTGCCTTCAACGACCAGAGAGAGGGAGTTGCCGTGGTACCAGGTGCGTGCGTCCAGCGTGACGATCTCGCCGGTGCCTGGAACACGACGGAGCACGCCGATATGGAGCATGTAGTTGCCCGGCACCAACGGTACATGCGGTATACGCACGCTTACCGTGTTCTCGCCCTTCTCCAGCGGAATCTCCTGCGGATCTAGCAGCATCACATTCTCCCAGCCGACTGTGCGGTGGGTCAGTTCGAGGCTGACAAGGACGCTGACGACGGTTCTGTCATCCGCGTGGACGGGAAAGTCGAGCCGCAACTCTTCGAATGGTCGGCCGCGAAAGGTGGTTGGCAGCGCCTCCGTCAGCCAGACGTCGGCGCGCTCGAGCTTCTGTTCCAGGCCGAGATACTGTCGTACGACAGGATAGCTTTCTCCGCTTAATGCGACCTTGCCATGGTCGAGGACGTAACACTGCTCGCACAGTTTGAGCACGCTGGTCCAGTCATGGGTCGCGAGGATGCCTGAGACCCCTCGGCGCTTGAAATCTCGCATGCGTCGCCAGCATCGAGCGCGGAAATAGGTGTCGCCGACCGACAACACTTCGTCGATGAGGAAGATGCTCTTCCGGAAGCTCGTGGCGACTGCAAAGAACAATCGAGCCTTCATGCCGGCGGAATAGGTCTTCACCGGCTTGTCGAAGTGTTCCCCAAGTTCGGCGAATTCCTCGACTTCGGCCAGATAGGCCGCTCGGTCATCTGCCGCTCCGGACATCTGTTCGAAGCTCCTCCGGGCGTATTCTCGCCCAGACAGGAATTCGTTGCTCGCCACGCCGAGTTCGAAGATCGCCGAGGCGTCGCCCCGCAGCGTCACTCTGCCGGCGGAGGGCGCATAGATTCCTCCGAGCGTGCGCAGCAGCGTGCTCTTGCCGGCGCCGTTATTGCCGAGGACGCCAATGATCTCACCATGAGGCACCGAGATCGTCACGTCCTGGAGGGCATGATGCGCCGGCAGCTCGTGGCGGCCTGACAAGAGATTCCAGACGCTCGCGTTCTCCAGGAGGAAAAAATCCTTGGAGACGCCCTGTGCTTCGATGGCGGGCCGCTGCCCGGGTGCGCTGTTGGACATGCCGTTGGTCCTGCGCGGCTTCACAGCCGTGAATCGAAGTAAGGGCGCAGTCGCAGAAAGAACACGATGCCGATAAGGAAGACGCCGATCGCGCTCGCGAAGGAGTAGCCGATCGTCCATAGCGAGGGGAATTCGGCGTTGAGGATCGGCGCCCGATAGGATTCTAGAATCACGTAAATCGGGTTGTAGGCCGTGATGTGTTGCACCGACTGCGGAAAGGCGGTGATAGGATAGAAGATCGGCGAGGCGAACAAGACGACCAGAAGGATGTTCGGCAGCGCGAACATGACGTCGCGAGCGAAAACGTTGATCGAGCCGAGGATCAGTCCGAGACCGCAGACCAGAATGTATTGTGCCAGCAGGATCAGTGGGATGATGCTCCACGACAGGCTCGGTGTGCGGCCGTCCGCCACCAGCAGCACTGCCAGGAACACCACGGCGACGAGCAACGGTACGATGCCGGTCAGCGCTTCGGCGAACACCAGCAGTTCCTGGCGAAAGCTGATGTTGCGGATCAGCGAGGAGTGCTTGACGAAGGCCCCCGTCGATGAGCTCAATCCTTCGGACGTGAACAGCCAGGGACCGTATCCAGCGATCAACCAGATGACATAGCTCAGGCTCGTATCCGAACCCGGCAATTTCGACTTGAACACGAAACCGAACACGAAAGTGAAAATCGAGAGCATCAGCAGAGGGCTGACGATCGCCCAGGCTAGGCCGAGTCGGGAGCCGAGATACCTGTCTTTCATGCTCAGTGCGACGAAGTTCAGGAAATTCCGTAGATCGACCGCGCTATAGGTCGTCAGTGCGTGCCGCACCTTGCTCAGAACGTGTCTCATCTCACCAACGCCTTGCCCCGGGGGGCGCATGCATGAATATCAGGAGCCTTGAGCATCATCTTTTGCACGTGTCCCCGGATGGCACAGGTAGCGCCGCCGGCTGCGAGACGAACCGCTCATGTGAGAATGGCGGTCTGCGCAACGTGACGGTGAAGCCGGATTGTCCACCGCGACACTCGGTAGCGATTGCAGATTGGCTTCAGTTGCGGTGCTCTTATCGCGGTGCGTTCGGTGCGGCAACCGTCCCAAGCCGTTCGGGGAGAGTTGTTGGATATCGGCCCGGGTGCTATCGCGGCGATTGCAAACGTCCTGCCCTTGTTCGCCCGGCGCAGCGGCATCCCCGCAACGCAGACACGAGCGTGCTATGATTTTCACTCCGCTTGGATTTTCGGCTGACGACATGACCGATGCGTATCGGATCGACTTGGAGAGGCGAGAGGATGAGCGCGGCTTCTTCGCTCGCGCATTTTGCACGAAGGAGTTCGCGGCTCACGGCCTCCCGACACACTGGGTTCAGGCCAATATTTCCTATAACAGGCAGGCGGGTATCCTGCGAGGCCTGCATTATCAGACCGCGCCCTCCGTCGAAGCCAAGCTCGTGCGCTGCATTCGCGGAGCGATCTTTGACGTTCTCGTGGATATCCGAGCAGGCTCGCCTCATTTCGGGCGTTGGACCGGTCTCGAGTTGACGGCTGTCAACAGAAGCATGGTCTACGTTCCCGCGGGCTTTGCTCACGGGTTTCAAGCGCTTGAACCGGATACCGAGCTTCTGTATTTGCACGATACGATGTTCGATCCCCTCCGACAGGCTGGTCTCAACGCTCTTGATCTCGCGCTGGGCATTCCTTGGCCGCTTGATGTGACCGGGCTTTCGGCGCGCGATGCCTCGCTTCCCAAATTATCGGATTTGAAGCTTTTAAGCCCATGAACTGCCGTCACTGCCAAACTCCGCTGTCGCGTGTTTTCCTCGACCTGGGTCATGCGCCTCTTTCAAATGCCTATTTGAACGAGGCCGATCTCGACAGAGCTGAAATCACCTATCCGTTGCGCCTTTTCGCCTGTGACAGCTGCCGTCTGGTGCAGACCCAGGACCACGCCGTCGCAGACGAGATGTTCAAGGCTGACTACGCCTATTTCTCATCGACTTCGAAGAGCTGGCTCGATCATGCTGCGCGATATTGCGCGATGATCACGGAGCGCCTCGGTCTGACGCCGGCAAGTTTCGTCGTAGAGGTTGCCAGCAACGACGGTTACCTTCTGCGCAATTTTGTCGAGGGCGACATTCCCTGCCTCGGCATCGAACCCACGGCCGGCACGGCTAGCGTAGCCGAGGCACTCGGCATTCCCGTTCTAGGCGAGTTCTTCGGCGAAGCCACGGGCAGGCGCCTTGCCGCCGAAGGTCGTGTCGCCGATCTCGTCATCGGCAATAATGTTTACGCTCACGTGCCGGACATCAACGATTTTACCCGAGGACTTGCGGCTCTGGTGAAGCCCGAGGGCGTGATTACGCTGGAATTCCCGCACCTCATGCGGTTGATCGAGCACTGCCAGTTCGACACCACCTATCATGAGCATTTCTCTTACCTTTCGCTGTCGGTGGCGAAGCGCATCTTCGAGGATGCAGGGTTACGTGTGTTCGACGTCGAGGAGTTGCCGACCCATGGCGGCAGCCTCCGAATCTACGGTTGCCGCGCGCAGGCGGGCCATTCGGTGCGGTCCGCCGTGGCTGCGTTGCTGGCCGAGGAAGAAAAGCGCGGCCTGCTTGAAACTGTACCATATGACGGTTTCCAGCGACGTGCCGAGCGGGTGAAGGATGATCTGCTCTCCTTCCTTCTCTCTGCCAAGCGTGAGGGAAAATCCGTCGTGGGCTATGGAGCGGCAGCCAAGGGCAACACCCTGCTGAATTTCGCAGGAGTGAAGCGCGATCTTCTGCCCTTCATCTGTGATGCCGCGCCAGCGAAGCAGGGGCGCTACATGCCGGGCAGTCACATCCCCGTCCTGCCGCCGCAGGCGCTGTCCGAGCACCGCCCGGATTATGTGCTCATCCTGCCTTGGAACATCGCTGATGAGGTTCGCGCACAGCTGGCTCCTTTGGCCGCGCAAGGCACGAGGTTCGTCACGGCTGTACCGGAATTGAGTGTCCTATGAGCGCGCGCATTGTTTATACAAAGCCGTCCATTACTTCGCGCGAAGTGGACTATGCGACTGACGCGGCCCGGAACGGCTGGGGCGAGCGCTGCTACGACTATATCTACAAGTTCGAGGCGGCCTTCGCCGGGCATTTGGGCGTCAAGCATGCCATTGCCACATCGAGTTGCACCGGCGCGCTGCACATGGGTATGGCGGCGCTCGGCATCGGGCCGGGCGACGAGGTCATCCTCGCCGACACAAATTGGGTAGCAAGTGCAGCCCCGATCGCTCATCTGGGGGCGACGCCGGTGTTCGTCGACATCGACATCGACAGTTGGTGTCTGTCGACAGAAAAGGTCGCTGCGGCAATCACGCCGCGCACCAAGGCGATCCTCGCCGTTCATATCTATGGCAACTTGTGCGACATGGGCGCACTGCAGGAACTGGCCGACAAGCACAATCTCCACCTAATCGAAGATGCAGCAGAGGCCCTCGGCTCGATCTATCACGGCAGGCGAGCAGGCAGCATGGGTGCGTTCGGCGCATTTTCCTTCCATGGCACGAAGACGCTGACCACCGGCGAAGGCGGCGCCTTCGTCACCAACGACAGCGCGCTGTACGAACATGTGCTGACCTTGTCGAACCATGGCCGTGCGCGCGGTCAGCCAAAGCAGTTTTGGCCTGACATGGTCGGTTTCAAGTATAAGATGTCGAACATTCAGGCTGCCATCGGATTGGCTCAGATTGAACGGATCGACGAACTCGTCGCCCGCAAGCGTGCGATCCTGACCAGCTACAAGGCCGCACTTGCCGATCTGCAGTCTCTGTCCATGAATCCGGAGCCGTCAGGTACGCAGAATGGAGCGTGGATGCCGACCGTCGTGTTCGATCGCGAAAGCGGTGTCTCTCGCGAAGTGATGCAGGCGGCATTCAGTGAGGCGAACATCGACGCGCGGGTATTCTTCCACCCGCTGTCCTCGCTCCCCATGTTTACGCCGGTCGCGACGAATAAGATCGCTTACGATATCCCCGAGCGGGCCATCAATCTGCCAAGCTACCACGACATGACTGAGGAAGACCTCGAACGTGTTGCCACCGTGCTGCGCCAACTTGCACGGCCGTCGGCACAGTGACCGTGACATGACACGAGTATTGGTATTGGCGGATGGCTCCGTCGGAGCGGAGTGTGTCGAGTGGCTCATCGAGCATCATCGAGCTGATCTTGGGCTGGTCGTAACCACCAACGAGAATAAGATCAGCACTGCTGCGCAAGCCGCGAACGTCCCAACTGCTTTTTTCGAAGGCAGCGCTCAACTCTTCGCCTTGGTGAGGCAGCGTGAGCTGAGCTTTGATCTCGGCCTGCTGTTGTGGTGGCCACACATCATCAAGGCGCCCTTGATAGGCTTGCCGAAGCATGGCTTCATCAATACCCATCCTAGCCTGCTGCCATTTAACCGCGGTAAGCACTATAATTTCTGGGCTATCGTCGAGCAGGCGCCTTTCGGGGTGACGCTTCATAAAGTCGAGGATGGAATCGACACTGGCCCGATTGTCGCCCAGTCGGAGCTCCCATATGGCTGGGAAGATACGGGCGAGACGCTGTATCTGCGTGCTGGGGCGGCAATGGTTCGGCTGTTGAAGGATACATATCCGCACCTGCTGACCGGGCGGCTGACGCCAGCATCGCAGGACCTGACAATGGGATCATTCCATCGTGCCAGTGAGCTCGAGGCGGCTTCCTGGATCGCGCTCGATGAACCCACCACGCCCCGCGACCTGTTGAATCGCTTGCGCGCTCGGACATTCCCTGGAAAGCCGGGTTGCCGTTTTGCAGATGGCGGCCGGACATACGAGATCACAGTCTCGATAAAGGAAGTAAGATGATCGACCCGCATCAGCGCTTTCTGGAAGAGTGCGAGCATGAAATCGCCGCGCAAGGCGATAATGCTCAGCTCAAGGCTTTGACGCGTGACTGGTTCACGGCCGCGAACGCCGCGAAATATTCATATCATTTCTCTTGGCTTGGTCGCCCGATCATCCAATATCCTCAGGATATCGTCGCCTTTCAGGAGCTGGTTTGGGCAGTGAAGCCCGATGTCATCGTTGAAACCGGCATTGCACATGGAGGCTCGCTGATCCTTTCGGCCTCGTTGCTCGCCATGCTCGATCTCTTTGAGGCTGCGCAGGTGGGGGAGAAGCTGGATCCGGCGACACCGAAGCGCAAGGTCATCGGCGTGGACATCGATATCCGCCAGCACAACCGCGAGGCGATCGAAGCGCATCCATTGGCGCAGCGCATCACAATGTTGCAGGGCTCGTCCGTGGATACCCACATTGTCGAGCAGGTGCGTGCCCTCGTCGGCGACGCGCAATCGGTTCTCGTCAGTCTCGACAGCAATCACACCCACGAGCACGTGCTCGCGGAGTTAGAAGCCTATGCGCCGATGGCAAGCGTCGGCAGCTATTGCGTCGTTTTCGATACGGTTATCGAAGATTTGCCTGAAGAGATGTTCGCAGACAGGCCCTGGAGCCGGGGGAACAACGCCAAGACCGCTGTCCGTGAGTTCCTCGCGAACAACAAACAGTTCGTCATCGACAAGGCGATCGAG
Source organism: Allobosea sp. GW821-FHT09G06 (assembly GCF_059416005.1). NCBI lineage: Bacteria > Pseudomonadati > Pseudomonadota > Alphaproteobacteria > Hyphomicrobiales > Alloboseaceae > Allobosea > Allobosea sp. GW821-FHT09G06. Next base: position 186,492 of record NZ_JBWKOI010000002.1, read on the forward strand.
AACAAACTGCTGATCACTGTCGCCCCGGACGGCTTCCTCAAGCGGATCAGCTGAAGGCTTGTCAGAACATGCCAGCGGGCGCCGGTTTCGGGAGCGGATAACGATAGAATTCGCTCTCGGCGTAGCGCAGGGCAGCGAGGGTTGAGCCAAAAGCAGGATAGCCGTTCACCACCAAACCTGGTGTGGGTTCAAGGGCGTCGGCCGCGGTCGACGCTGTAAGTGTGGCTTTGCTGTGCTCGGGGCTTTCCGGCGAAGCGGACATTGCCCGCCGGACACGGTTCAGCTGCCGATAGAGCCCTGCCACCGGCGCGAGCCATGCTGCGATGCGGTGAACGACAGCTTCGTGCGATCTGATCGCTTCTTCGCGGTCAAGAGCGGCCTTCTCGCGAAAAGTGACTTGCTCCTCGCGATCCTTGAGCCAATCTTCATGGGCTTTGGCTGCGCTTTCGCGAGTTGCTGCAGCCTCCTCGCGCTTGCTGTTCGCCTCGTCCGCGAGCTGCGTGCGGAAGGTGAGAATTCGCTCTCGAATCTCTAGCGGGGCCTTGTGCAGGAATGCCTGCATGTGGCCGGCGATCGCTTGCCTTTCCTCTTCCGAGGCCCAGTTCTGGATGGCGGCGAGATCCAACTGCGTCTGGACGTACAGAGCCGCGAGATCCAAGCTTTGTGACTTGTAGTCATGGCCCGGAACGGCTTGATCGATCATCCGCCAATCATAGGCGCAGATGTTGTGAACCGAGCAGAACACATGCGGAATGGGTAGATCGGAAAAATCTGCAGCCGAGAACCCGCCTTCTGTAAGGAAGCGTCGGGCATGGGCCGTGTTCTGTGAAAATAGCATGCCGTTGGATATGCTCGTGTTCAGACTCACGGTGTAGGAATTGTTGAGATCTACAAGTTTGTCCGTCGAAAGCAGTGCTACGGTCTTGGACGTGTAGTCGGGCGATATCAGCGGGCAGACCTTGCCGAAGCGTTGCTTGACGCGTTCGATCAACGTCCGCGAGTAGGCTCCGAAGCAGATCTTGCCGTAGGCATAGGCAGGCCCCTCGGTGCCGAGCCGCTGATGGAAGGAGACGCGCGCGGCCATCTCCTGCTTGCTGTCGACATAGAATGGCTCGCCTGCCCCGCGTACGGGCACCAGAAAGCCTCGCCCCACATCGCCTTCCTGCTCATGCGTCAGGTAATAGGCATCCGAGGTCCAAGAATAGACTTCCGCCGGATGGCTCTGCGTAGCTGCCTGCAGGCGCTCCAGCGCGTTCAGGCGTAGAAGCGTCTTGTCGATCAGGACCAGCACGAAGTCGCCCCAAGCTTGATCGATGGCGAACTCCCAGTTGTCGTGCATAGCAAGGGAGGAGGGGGGGGTGATATAGCGAATGCGCTTGTCGGCGAAGGCTTCGACCTCTGCCTTGCACGAGATGTTCTTGTAATTATCGCAGACGACGACCTCGAAATTGTCGAAGCTTTGGTTCAGGACGCTTTCCAGGGCATTCTTGACGTAGGCAGGTCGATCCCGGGTCGGAATCAATACGGAGAACCTAGGCCGACCGGCCGATGACGGCTGTTGCTCATATCTCGACAAGGTTATGTACTTTCAAAATGCCGCCGGCTTCGCCTGGCTGATGCGCAATAGGTGCCGCTCGATGGCAGTGTGGCTCAGGTTGACGGCGTCGGCCTCTTGCGTGAGGAAAGCACGATACCAAGCCGCCGCCTCGCGAATAGCCTCAGCTTGGCTGAGGGATGGCCGCCAGCCGAGCTGGTCAACGGCCTTGCTCGGATCAAGCCGCAGCAGAGGAGCCTCCGCCGGTTGCGGGCCATCCGCCATGCGCCACCCGCCGCGGCTGCCCCATTCCTGGGCGAACAGCGAAACGACTTCACGCACGCACATCTCCTCACCGGCGAGGGGGCCGAAGTTCCAGGCTTCGGCAAATCCATCCGCATCGGCATGCAGGCGCTCGGCTAGCATGAGATAGCCGGTCAAACTATCCAGCACGTAGAGCCAGGGCCGTACGCTGTCCGGATAGCGCAGCTCCACGTCTCGCCCGGCCGACAAAGCCGCGACGAGATCGGGGGCGATTCGATCCTGCGACCAGTCGCCGCCGCCAATGACGTTACCGGAACGCGCGGTGGCGATAGCGGCGGGGCGAGCATTCGGCCGTGCGCCGAAAAAGCTCTGGCGCCAGGATTGGACGAGGATTTCGGCGGCAGCCTTGCTCGCGCTGTAGGGATCGTGCCCCCCCAGCGCGTCCGTTTCCCTCCGCGGGCAGGTCTCGGCGGAAAGGTCATAGACCTTGTCGGTGGTGACGATGATGACGGCTCGCGCCTCAGGCGTCTTGCCGATCGCTTCAAGGAGATAAGCGGTCCCCATCACATTGACATCGAAGGTTTCCGCGGGATCGCGATATGAACGACGAACCAGTGCTTGCGCAGCCATATGGATCACGATTTCCGGCTTCGCCCGCTGCATGACGTCGGTCAGCGCGGCTTGGTCACGGATATCGGCAGTGACATGAGCATGAACGGCCTGCGCCCCGCCTGACAGTTCGAATAGGCTCGGCGAGGTTTCTGGAGGTAGGCTGTAGCCCGTCACCTGCGCGCCCAGCTTGGCGAGAAGCAGGCTCATCCATGCCCCCTTGAAGCCGGTATGCCCGGTAAGGAAGACGCGCTTGCCATTCCAGAATTCAGGACGGATCATGTGCTTCCCTGCAAGGCGAGGCGCGTCTTCATAGTCTCGCCTGTCGCTTATGTACGGGCGTGATATCAGATGTCGCCTTTGATGCGAAAGCCCTCGCCTTGCGGCTTAGAGCGGGAGAGGGTAGAGCGGCCCTGCCTCGGTAGGAGCTTGGAGTGCGAGATCAGCCATGAAAGCTGTGATACTGGCCGGCGGGTTTGGCACGCGCATCAGCGAGGAATCTTATCTTCGCCCCAAGCCGATGATCGAGATCGGTGGAAGGCCGATAATCTGGCACATCATGAAGCTCTATGGTGCGCATGGCATCACGGAATTCGTGATCTGCTGCGGCTACAAGGGCTACGTCATCAAGGAGTATTTCGCGAACTACTTCCTGCACATGTCCGACGTGACCTTCGACATGAAGGCCAACACGATGGAGGTGCATCAACGCAATGCTGAGCCATGGCGTGCCACTTTGATCGACACTGGCGAGGCGACGCAGACCGGAGGGCGCATTGCCCGAGTGCGTGAGCATCTCGACGGTACCTTCTGTCTGACATACGGCGACGGAGTCAGCGATGTCGACCTCGGGGCGCTTGTCGCCTTCCATCAGGAGCAGGGTGTGGATTGCACCGTGACCGCGATCCAACCCGCCGGACGCTTCGGTCAACTTGATCTTGAAGGTGATCGGGTTAAGGCTTTCATCGAGAAGCCACGCGGCGACGGGCGCTGGATCAGTGGCGGTTTCTTCGTTTGCGAGCCCAGCGTATTTGACCTCATCGCCGGGGACGAGACGGTATGGGAGCGCGGCCCGTTGGAAGCACTGGCCGCACGTGACCGTCTGGCGGTTTATCGCCACTATGGTTTTTGGGCGGCCATGGACACGCTGCGCGACAAGAATTTCCTTGAAGGCCTTTGGAGTTCTGGACAGGCGCCGTGGAAAGTATGGGCTTGAAAGCCCATTTTCAGCCATGTCGTAACTACGCTCTTGGCTGAGCTGGCAATGGCCGCCCCGCAGCGGCAGATGGGCCACTGTCTTTAGGCCGACGCCGCAGACCTCTGCTTCCGGGGTGGCTTTCAATCGCGCTCCGCTCGCGATGGAGTGCCCTAGGCTTCGAGTGTGTCCCGGATCAGTTTCGCGATCAGCTTGGACGCGTTGCCGTCTCCATAGTCCGGGATATCCCGGCGCGGCGCATAGCCGGAACTGGTCCAGAGGCGATTCCAGCCGGCCACCACCGTCTCGACCCATTCGGTTTCGTCCCGCAACGTGACGGCAGGGACGCCGTGGAAATAGGCCTCCTTCTGCAGGCCCCCGGAATCGGTAAATACGGCGACTGATTGATTGACCAGCCAGGCCATGTCGAGATAGCCGATGGGGTCGATCAGCGTCAGGCCGGCCGGTACGACGCCGCGCTGTGTGAGCAGCTTGCGGGTGCGCGGATGGACGGGCATGATGATCGGCGTGGATCGGGCCGCGTCCTCGAGCCAGGCGACGACGCGGGCAAAGCGCGCGGGATCGTCCGTATTCTCGGCCCTGTGGATCGTGGCGACGGAATAGTGCCTCGGGGTCAGCTTCAGATCATCGAGGATCGTCGAACGCCCCTTCGCGCGCGCTACGGCGGCGATGGTCGTATCGAACATGACGTCGCCGGTGGCGTGGACGCCTTTGACGATGCCCTCGTTTTTCAGGTTCTGCATGGCGGTCTGCGTCGGACAGAACAGCAGTGCGCTGACATGGTCAGTGATGATCCGGTTGATCTCCTCCGGCATGCGCCGGTTGAACGAGCGAAGACCCGCCTCCACATGCGCGACGGGGATATTTAGCTTCGACGCGGCAAGCGCGCCGGCTATCGTCGAATTGGTATCGCCATAGACCAGCACCATATCCGGCCTCTCGGCCAGCATCGCCTCTTCGAGCTTCTCGAGCATCCTGCCTGTCATGGCGCCGTGGCCGAGGCTGTTGATCTCCAGATTGTAGGCGGGCTTCGGGATCGCCAGCTCCTCGAAGAAGACGTCTGACATCAAAGCGTCGAAATGCTGGCCGGTATGAGCGATGACTTCCGTCATGCCTGCTTCCGCCAGTGCGCGGCTGACAGGGGCGGCTTTGATGAATTGCGGCCTGGCGCCGAGGACGGTGAAAATCTGAGGCATGATCGTTCCGATGACGGGTGGCAACCAGTGTGCCCGACTGCTCTGTTGCGAATAGAAGATGGCCGCACACAACGCAATTCCGTGGCGGCTCGGTGCGACGAATCCTGTGGCAACGAGCTTGCGATGTGAGAATGCAGCACTGCTCTGGGGAGTGGTGTTCGGTGCTTGACCAGCGATCTCGCTTCCACCTATCTCACGGCAACACGAAGAAGAGGATGTTGATTTGTCGAGCGTGAAGCGCGCGCTGGTAGCTTACTCGATGTCGAGCACGCATGTTCAGACGACGCTCGACTATTTGGTCGCGTTCAAGAGGTTTTGCGGCTTCGATACCGACTTCGTTCACGTCACGCATCACGCGCCGGTCGAATTCGATTTCGATAGCTATGATGTGGTTTTTCACAGCTATTGCGCTCGCCTTTGCTTCGAAGGTTATGTTTCAGACAGTTATCGTGAAAAGCTCAGGGCATTCCATGGTGTCAAGGTCCTGGCTGTCCAGGACGAATATGACCGCACTGATACGCTCAAGGCGGCAATCAAGGATCTAGGTTTCGACATCGTCCTCACTTGCGTGCCGCAAGATAGCCTCGACCATGTATATCCTCGAGCCGAATTCCCCGGTGTGACCTTCATTACGGTTTTCACGGGCTACGTCGCTGAAACCCTCATGGCCGAGCTGCCTTCTCCCAAGCCGCTGGCGGAGCGCACGATCTTCATCGGCTATCGCGGGCGGGATATCGGCGGCCGCTATGGGCGCCTCGGCTTCGACAAGTTCGAGATCGGGCGGCGGATGAAAGAGCACTGCGATGCCCGCGGCATCGGGAACGATATCGCGATGGACGAGGCCAGTCGCATTTACGGCACGGCGTGGTTTGATTTCATCGGGAACTGCCGAGCCATGCTCGGTTCGGAATCGGGCTCCAACGTGTTCGATTTCGACGGCAGTATCGAAGCCCGTTTCAAGGAGATGACGGCCGCCAATGGCGGCGTGCCGCCAAGCTATGCCGATTTCCTGCCTATCGTCGTCGATCGCGACGGCGAAATCGAAATGGGGCAGATTTCTCCGCGTGTTTTCGAATGCGCGATGATGCGCACGCCGATGGTCCTCTTCAAGGGGCGCTATTCGGACGCCATCGCGCCGGATCTGCACTACATCTCGTTGGAGAAGGATTTCTCCAACGTCGACACGGTCCTTGAGCGCCTGAAGGATCTGCCGGCGCTTGAGGCGATGACCCAGCGCGCTTTCGATCACCTGGTCGGATCGGGCCGCTTCACCTACCAGGCATTTTATGCGGGGATCGTGGCCGCGATCGAGGAAAGGTCCGCGCAGAAGTCTTGGAACCGCGACGAGCGGACCGGAGCTACGATGCCACCGACCGTGCCTGTATATCGATCCGGCATGATCGCGGAGCCAGCAACATCTGCACCATTGGGCAATAGGGGGTTTCGGTTGCGGGTCGATGCTGCGGAGGCAGCAGTCTACGGGCGCGAATTCGACAGATTGATGGAAGAGTTCAACCATCTTCGTTCGATCTTTGAGAATGAGATCAACCGTTTGCTCGGCAACTACGGAGGGATGATCGACCGTCTGGAACACGCTGCTCAGGTGACGCCCCGACCGTTCTTCACGCTGGCGGAATGTGGGATCTCACGCCTATTGGCCGACTATGATGCCGAGATGATGTCGGCGTTGCAGCAGCGCCGGACGGCTCGTGTTGCATTCGAGGCAGCGTTGCCGCTCGGCGCGGAAGACGCGAGCGCGGAAGCGCTGCAGAATATGTTGCAGCATGAGAAAGATGGCTACTTCCACCTGATCGAGTGGCTCAGGCGCCTGAATGAAGTCTATGATGCAGATCGCCTGCAGATGGAGCGCGCCACTCATAAGTGGATCGCCGAACTGAGCGCGACAGTGTTGCCGAGGTTGCCATTGAAGCAAAGGTTCGCCGCGAGACTGCTGCTGTTCAGGCTGCTGTTCAGGCTGCGGTTCTCGGCGGTTGGAGGCCGGACGCTGCGTGGTATTGCCTATTCTCCGGCGGTGCGCCGGCTGCTCGCTGCAGTACCTGCCATCTTGCCGCTGGCGCGTCGGGTTGCGCGTCGGCTGAGGCGGTCGGGGCTGACGTAACGGATACTTGTCGCTCCGGGCTGGAGTGATGCGCGAACCGTCCGTATTGCGCCACGATGGGCCTCGGCCTGCAGGCTGCTGCCGGGAGTGATGTTTTGGAGGATGCCTCGATTATGCCCCTTTCGGCAGCGCGGCGGCGGCGCATCGGACTGATCTGCTTTTCAGCTATCCCGGACGATCCAAGGGTCCGCCGACAGGGCGATCTTTTCCATTCGCGCGGATGGGATGTCGTTGCGATCGGCTTGCCGGATGCCCGTTCGCAGCAACCGCCATGGCAGTGTCTGGCGATTGATTCCGGCGTCGGCGGAGCATCTATTGCTGGGCTCGAGGACGCGTCTGCCGTTCCAGATGGGATGGCTACGGAGGTTGATGGCGATAGGGGCGAAGTTGCCGCGTCGGTGCGCGCACCGGATACATTCGACCAGGCGTTGCGTTGGCTTCCACGTGCCTGGCACCCAGCGGCACGGGCGCTGGCTGGACGGGTTCTCGGCCGCACGCTCTTTCCCGTCTTGAGGAGGGTCGTGCGCGCCAAGGATTTGGCACTGGTCTACGTCAATTCCAAGCATGCCGACGCCACCTACTGGACCCTCAACGACCGCTTCGAGAGGCTCTACGATGTCGCTAGCCGCCGCCAGGCGGATATCTGGCTCGCCAACGACTGGACGGCGTTGCCGATCGCGCGGCGGCTCGCGGCCGAGCAGGGTGTTCCCTACGCCTACGACACGCATGAGCTTGCGGTCGACGAGTATGCCCATCGCCTCCTCTGGCGCCTGACCCAGCGTCCTGTCATCGCGGCGATCGAACGAGGGGGGATTGCAGGTTCTGCCGTGACGAGCTGTGTATCCCAAGGTATCGCTGACCGCCTGCATGAGCTCTACGGACTGCCGCAGAAGCCGCTGCTCATCCGAAACATGCCGCGTTACGAGGCATATCCTTACAGGCCTTGCGGTGAGACGATCCAAGTACTCTACCACGGCGTCGTCAATGTCGGGCGCGGGCTGGAGGCCTGCATCGACAGCGTCGCGCTCTGGAGCCCGGAGTTTAAGCTGACGATCCGTGGGCCGGGTCCAGCCGAATATCTCGAGGCGCTGGCCGCTCGGATCAAGGCGGTAGGTCTCGGAGATCGCGTCACGCTGGCTCCGCCCGTCCCGATGATCGACCTGGTCCGCGAGGCGGCGCTTTTCGATATCGGCTTGTTCGCGCTGCCAGGACATTCGAAGCAGAACGTCCATGTCCTGCCGAACAAGTTCTTCGAGTACACGATGGCTGGTTTGGCACTCTGCGTCTCCGATTTGCCGGAGATGACGGCGCTGCTGCGGCAGCATGACCTTGGCCGCTCGATCCCCGACGTCACGCCGCAAGCGATCGCAGCGGCAATCAATGGTTTCGATCGTGCTGCGATCGACATTCACAAGCGACACGCGCTCGAGGCTGCGAAGCTGCTAAACTGGGAGGCCGAGGCGGATCGCCTCTTCGCGGCGATCGAACAGGCGGTGGCGGGTACTGCGGAGGCTCGGCAGTCCGCCGCGCAATGAACTGGCCTGCAACCGCGGGCGGCTAAAGCATTTTCGAGCGAAGCGGAAACCGGTTCACAAGAAAAAATGCATTAAAACAATGGCCTGGGGCAATTCCGCGCTTCAGGGAATTGCGGAGCTGCTCTAGAGGTCAGGGCATCTCAGCTGGCGCCAAACGGGCGACCAGCGCGAGCAGTTTGCCGCCTTCGGCCTCGAAGTTGATGTCTTGTGCTCGTGCGAGGGCAGCACGCTTGCAGGTATCGATCCCAGAGGTATCTAGGCCTGCCAGGCAGGTCGCGATACCCTCTGGGGAATCATCCGAGAGCAGCGTGCCGCAGCCTGCGGTCTCGATCATCCTGCGGATCTCCGGCAAGTCGCTGCTGATTACCATCAGCCCCGCCTGCATGTACTCGAAGATCTTGTTGGGCATGGCGAAGCGCGCATGCGTCGTGCTGTTCGACAGAAGGAAGACGCCGATATCGGCTTGGGCGGCGGTGGAAATCAGCTGATCAGGCGGAACCGGTGGCTCGAGAGCGATACGCTCGCTGAGCGGGCCGACGAGATTGCGCAGATGCTGGTCGAAGCCGCCCTGGGCGGGGCCGCGGATCACGAGACGGAACCCATCCGGCCAGAGCGCAACGCTCTCGATCAGGGTTTCCAGGCCGCGGCGAGGTACGACGGCGCCGTGATAGAGCACGGTGATGGTGCGTGCCGTCGGGCGGAAGACCGTCGCCTGCCAGGCGGGTGTGTTGGAGATGACGGTCGGCCGGGGCAGGCCGTAGCGCTGCGCGAGCGCATCGGCGATGCCGTCGCTCACCGTCGCGACCGCATCGGCCTCGCGGATATAGCGATCCTCGATACGCACAACATGTTGCCGGGCGAGAACGCGCCAGCGCCAGCTATCCGCGAATTCCTCGGGAGCGAATTCGTGGCTGTCATAGATGATGCGAGCCCCGCAGGCACGCTTGGCCGCAAAGGCGAGGGGGAGGGCCCGCCAGTCATTGGCGATGACAAGATCTGGCTTGAAGCGGAGCAGGTCCCCGCGCGTCGTCAGTCGGCTTGGCGAAAGCCAGTAGAGGAGGTCCGCACTGGCGGGGACAAGGGAGGCGGGCGCCTGACGGAGCACCATGCCGAGACGCACGCGCGTGTCGCTGCCAGGGCCGGGAATAACGGTGACGGGTGCGGGCGGTACGGCGGGCAGGGGAGCTTGCGCGAAGATGCGTACGTCATAACCGGCGCCGACAAGGAGCGCCGCATGGCGCAATACGCGTGAATCATGCTGCAGAGGTGAAACGCAGACGAGTGCAATCCGAGTCATGGTTGGGACCGGGAATGTTCGGTGGAAGGTGCCGGCTTGCGGGGGAGGGCAGTCATGTCGGCGCAGCCGTTCCCTCGGTCCACTCTTTTGACGTTCTTGAGCAAGGCCGGTTGGCGCTATCACTTCCGGGGCGCAATGCAATCCTGATCTGCAGAATATGCGTCGAAATTGGAGAATGTCTCAAGAAATCCACATCGAGCAGAGGTCGAGTCGCGCTCACAATTTACTGCGAGATGACCGAGCGTAGAAGGCGATCGATCTCCTGACTGCGATGGTGCCAGCTCGCCTCGCGGGCCACATAGGTCGCGCCGTTGCGGCCTAGTACCCGGGCTCTTTCGGGGGTATCGGAGAGGCTCTTCACGGCAGACGCGATAGCTGGCGCAACCCCTGCCGGCACAATCAGCCCGGCATCGGCATCGCGGACGAGGTCGGCCTGGAATGGTAGATCGCTGGTGATGACGGCAACCCCGCAAGCCATGGCCTCGAACAGTTTCAGCGGCGCCACGCCCGAAGTGGAGCGACCGTCCTGGTTTTCGATGACGCAAAGCGATGCCAGGGCGCCGCGCACGATGGCCGGAACGGCATCGTAAGGCTGCCGGCCCAGCCAAAGCAGCTTTTGATCGGCGAGCGCCTGTTCGACCTTGCTGCGTTCGATGCCGTCGCCGACGATGACCAGCCGCAGGTCGGCCGGCCAGTCCGGCTCTTTCAAGGCGGCCAGCATGGTGTCGATGCCGTGCCAGGCGACGAGACCGCCGACAAAGACCACATATCGGCCCTCGATGGGGCTGGGAGCACCTTCCGGCTTGAACAGATCGGTGTTGGCACCGTTCGAAACCAGAGTGACGCGGTCATGGCCGGCAAAGGTCTTGACCCAGCTCACGAGCCCGGGCGTTACCGCGAGCAGATGTGCGGCGCTTCGATACTGCGTGCGGTAAAGCCAGGAGAACAGCGGGGAAAGCGGCTTCAACCAGCGGTAGGTCACGCCGATATCGGCAGGCGTGCCATTGATTTCATGAATCACGGGAATGCCGCGCCAGCGCGCCCACAGTGTCAGTGGCAGCGCCATGAAGTGCGAGCGGATGAAAACGGCGTCGAATTCAGGCAGGCGCACGCCAAGTGCGACCTGCGTTCTTCCATAGCCGACGAGGCGGCGGAGAAACGACGAGCGCGCGCTGGCGCCGCCGCTGTTCGTCGCAAACAGCTCGACCTGCCAGCCGCATTCTTTGAGGCCGGCTATGACCTCGTCGATATGGGTCTGCGACGCCTGGCCCGGCCGCGGCGTCTCGAGGGAGAGATACGCCAGCCGTAGCGGCCGGCTCATGCTACCGCGGCCGTCGGCGCGGCCAGAGCCTCCAGAACCTGCGTAATGATGTAGTCCTGTGTCTCTTCGTCGAGATAGGGGTGCATCGGCAGTGCGACGACCTCCTGCGCGACGCGCTCGGAGATCGGCAGGCCGTTTCCGGCGACGGGATAGTGCTTGTAGGCGGTCTGCTGGTGCAACGGTTTCGGGTAATAGACCGTGGTCGGCACGCCCTTGGCCTTAAGGGCCGCCTGGAAGGCGTCGCGGCGGTCGGCGGCGACGCGGATGGTGTATTGGGCCCAGGTCGAGACGCAATCGGCCATGACATGGGGCGTCACCACGAGATCCTTCAGCGCCGCGGTGTAACGCTGCGCCACGACCTGCCGCTTCTCGATCTCCTCGGCATAGACTTTAAGCTTCTCGATCAGCACGGCGGCCTGGATCGTGTCGAGCCGCGAGTTCACGCCGACGCGGACATTGTCGTACTTGTACGAGCCCTTGCCGTGGAAGCGCAGCGACATCAGCAGCGCGGCATGCTCGTCGCTGTCGGTCAGGATCGCGCCGCCATCGCCATAGCAGCCGAGCGGTTTGGCCGGAAAGAAGCTCGTGGTCGCGAAATCGCCGATCGCGCCGGCGACGCGGCCCTTGTAGCGGGCGCCATAGCCCTGCGCGGAATCCGAGATCAGCACGAGGCCGTTCTGCTTGCAGAAGGCTTCGATCGGCTCGTAGTCGCAGGCTTGGCCGAAGAGATCGACGGTGATCAGGGCGCGGGGCGTGAGCTTGTGCTGCTTCGCCGTCTCCAGCGCGGCCCCCAGGCCCTTCGGGTCGATGTTGTAGGTCGCTTCGTCGATCTCGGCGAAGACGGGCGTAGCCCCCATCCAGGCGACGACCTCGGCGGTCGCGGCGAAGGTGAAGCTCGGGCAGATCACCGCGTCGCCGGGGCCGATGCCGAGCGCTTCGAGCACGAGGATCAGCGCGTCCGTGCCGTTGGCGACGCCGATCGCGTGCTTCGCGCCGCAGAAGGCGGCAAGCCCGGTCTCGAACTGCTGGACCTGCTGACCGAGGATGTAGTTGCCGTCATGGACGACCTTGAGGATGGCCTCGTCCATCGCCTTGCCGATATGCTGGCGCTGGGCCTTGAGGTCGATGAACTCGATCGTGGGACGCTCGCTCATCAGGCAATCTCCTCAAGCTGCTCCGGGCCGGTTTCCCGATAGCGCATTCCAGTCAGCGGGCAGCTCAGGTCCGGCCCAAGCCTCTCGCCGGCCTTGCTCATCCAGCCGATCCGACGTGCCGGTACGCCGGCCATCAGAGCATAGTCTGGCACATCCTTAGTCACCACCGCGCCCGCGGCAATGAAGCAATACGCGCCCAGCGTGTGCCCGCAGACGATGGTCGCATTGGCGCCGATGCTCGCGCCGCGCTTCACCAGCGTGCGGCGGAACTCCGCCTTGCGGTTCATGAAGGCGCGCGGGTTGTTGACATTGGTGAAGACGCAGGACGGGCCGCAGAACACGTCCGCCTCCAGCTCGACGCCGTCATAAAGCGCGACATTGTTCTGGATCTTGCAGCCGTCGCCGATCGTCACCCGCGGCCCGGCCATCACGTTCTGGCCGAGCACGCAATCCTTGCCGATCGTGGTCTGGCCGAGCACATGCACGAAGTGCCAGATCTTGGTGCCGACGCCGAGTGCCGCGCCTTCGTCGACATAGGCGCTTTCATGGATGAGCGCGCCGGGAAAGCGCGGGTCTTCCCGCATCTGCGACGCGCCGGCCATGCTTCAGCCCTTGAGGTACTTGGCGACGAAAGGATGCGTCTCGCCGGCGGTCACGACCGGGGCGTTACGAAACTGCGAGACGACCTCGATCGAGAAGCGCACATCCTCGAGGCCGTAACCCTTGCCGGCGAGGATCTCCTCGTAGCTGCGGGTATGCAGGTCGGTGAACCCCTCGGAGAACTCGACCTCCTCGCCGTCCATGGTGATCGAGCGATAGGTCGTCTTCTGGCCCTTGACGCTGTCGGGCAGGTCGTTGGCATCGACCGAGAGGAACCAGCGCACATCGGCCTTCTCATAGGAGAGCAGGCCGCCGGCGCGCTCGCCCTCGCGCAGGTTCGCGGTCTGCGACTGCAGGGGGCCGAAGACATAGGCGAGCATGTCGAAGAAATGGACGCCGATATTGGTGGCGACGCCGCCGGACTTGGAATCGTCGCCCTTCCAGGACGCGTGATACCAGCGCCCGCGCGAGGTGATGTAGGTCAGGTCGACCGAATGGCGCTCGTTGGAGGCGGCAACACGCTCTTTCAGCGCCTGGATCGCCGGGTGCAGGCGCAATTGCAGGATCGTGTTGACCTTGCGGCCGGAGTCGCGCTCGATCTCGATCAGCCCGTCGATATTCCAGGGGTTCAGGACCAGCGGCTTCTCGCAGATCACGTCGCTGCCGGCGCGCAGGCCGAAGCGGATATGGGCGTCGTGCAGGTAGTTCGGCGAGCAGATCGCGACATAGTCGATGCGCTCGTCGCGGCGGCGCAGCTTGTCGACATGCCGGTCGAAGCGCTCGAACTCAGTGAAGAAATGCGCCTGCGGGAAATGGCTGTCGATGATCCCTACGGAATCGTTGGGATCGAAAGCGACCTTCAGGTCGCCGCCCACGGCCTTGATGGCCTTCATATGGCGCGGCGCGATATAGCCGGCGGCACCGATCAGTGCGAATGACGTCATGGCGTTGGTCTCTGGCGTTTCCCGGGGCGTCGCGGCTCAGGCCTTGACGATATTATCGCCGGTCAGGCCGGCTTTGGCGCAGGCATTGCGCGTATCGACGACGAGGCGTGAGGCAGCGACGAGCGCCTTGTAATCGACCGCGTCATGGTCCGTCGCGATCAGCACGGCGTCATAGCCCTTGATCGTCTCCGGCGAAAGCGCGACCGAGGCACGGCCGGTCAGGTTGGCATGTTCGCGGGTCGGCGGGATCACCGGCACATGCGGGTCGTGGTAATCGGCCTTGGCGCCGCGCTCCTCGAGCAGCTCGATCAGACGCAGCGAGGGGCTCTCGCGCATGTCATCGATGTTCTTCTTGTAGGCGATGCCCATCACCAGGATCTTGGCCTTGCTCAGGCCACGGCCCTGCTGGCGGTCGAGCGCCTCGGCGATCCGGTCGACCACCCAATGCGGCATGGCCGTGTTGATCTGCCCGGCGAGCTCGATGAAGCGGGTGGTGACGTCGAACTCGCGGGCTTTCCAGGTCAGGTAGAACGGGTCGATCGGGATGCAGTGCCCGCCAAGGCCGGGGCCCGGATAGAACGGCATGAAGCCGAAGGGCTTAGTCTTGGCGGCGTCGATCACCTCCCAGACATCGATGCCCATCTTGCCGTAGATCACCTTGAGCTCGTTCACGAGCGCGATGTTGACGGCGCGGAAGATGTTCTCGGTCAGCTTGACCGCCTCGGCGGTGGCCGAGGACGAGACCGGCACGGTCTTGACCACGAGCGCGCCATAGACCGCATTGGCCAGCTCCAGCGCATCCGCGCCGTCGCCGCCGACGACCTTCGGGATGGTCGAGGTGCCGAAATCCGGATTGCCGGGGTCCTCGCGCTCGGGCGAGAAGGCGAGGTAGAAATCGACGCCGCTCTTCAGGCCGGTCTTCTCGAAGATCGGGCGCATGATTTCGTCGGTCGTGCCGGGCCAGGTCGTCGATTCCAAGACGACGAGATGGCCCTTGCGCAGGCGTGGCGCGATCGCCCGGGCCGTCGCCTCGACATAGCTGAGATCGGGCTCGCGATGCTTGGTCAAAGGGGTCGGCACGGCGATGATGATGGCGTCGACGTCGCGTAGCTCGTCGAAATCGGTCGTGGCGCGGAAGCGCTCTTCCTTGATCGCGGCGGCAATCGCCTCGGTCGGGATATGCTTGATGAAGCTCTCGCCGCGGTTGATCTGCGCGACGCGCTTGGCGTCGATATCGAAACCGACGACCTGGAAGCCGGCCTTGCAGGCAGTCAGCGCCAGCGGAATGCCGACATAGCCGAGACCGATGATGCCGATCCGGTAGCTCTTCGCGGCGATGCGCGCGAGTTGATCGCTCAGCTTCTCGATTCCGCCGGAAACGGCTGACGTTGTCGATGCTGAAGACATGATCGGCTTTCTGCGTGGGAAAGCGCGCCGAGGCCGGCGCGCAATGTTTGCGAGTGGCTTTGCCGCTGCCTTAGAAGGATGTCAACCTGCGAACATGGGGCGCACGGGCTGACGGATGACAACAATCACAACGAGACGATCAATATCGCCCCAGTGTTGAACCGCTTCAACTTGCGATCGTCAATTCCAAGTCAAACCCATCGATCAAATATCTGCCCCTCGTCACGTCTGAGGGGAGTAAGCGGACCGCTACCAGCGTGGCCCGCGTGCGGGACGCAGAGGCCGGCAACCGCGGCGGTTGCAGGTGCTTTCCCAGACGCGGCCATTGCCATCGATGCAGCGGCTCGGATTGCAGTCGAAGCCACCGCCGCCACCATAACCGCCGCGGTAGTCTCCACTATCACCATAACCGCGGCCACCATAATCGCGGCCGCCATAACCGCCGCCGCCGCCGATCCGGCCGACAGGCCCACTGATCGGGCGGCAGCCGTAGCGGTCACAAGTCGACTGCGTATAGACGCCGGTTCGAGGGTCGATACAACTTGCGGCCGTGCACTGCAGCTGAACCTCGGTAATGCCGGAGCTGATAGGCATCTGCGCCAATGGCAGTGCATTGGCATGTGATGCCCATAGCGCGATTGCGGCGAGGGCGATGTTCCGTAAGAAAGATCGCATCGATATGACTCCTTCGACACCCAAGATACGCGGGTGTTTCTGAACGGTTCCCTGCTGAAGATCGGCCGTAGCTGATATATGCAATCTGTTGCCCGGCGTCTGTTTGCGGGCAGGTAGGCAGCTATGATTGGTGCGTGCCTTGCTCGGCCGACGATCGCGGGGCAGGGTCGCTTCGTGAGGTTTCCATGACGTTCCGCAACATCCACGCTCACGGTTTCGTCCGCATCGCCTGCGCCGCGCCGCGGTTGAAGGTGGCGGATCCCGCCTTCAACGTGGCCGAGACCGTCGCCATGCTGCGGCGCGCCGACGAAGGCGCTGCCTCGCTCTGCCTGTTCCCGGAGCTCGGCATCAGCGCCTATGCCATCGACGATCTGCTCCAGCAGAACGCCTTGCTCGATGCGGTGAACGACGCGCTGGCGCGGCTCGTCGCGGAAAGCCGCAGCTTGCGCTGTGTCGCGGTCGTCGGTGCGCCCTTGCGGGTCGAGGGGCGGCTGTTCAACTGCGCCGTCGCGATCCATCGCGGACGTATCCTCGCAGCCGTACCGAAGACCTACCTGCCGAACTACCGCGAATTTTACGAGCGCCGCCAGTTCGCCTCGGGGGAGCGGGCCGGCGCCCTCTATATCGACCTCTGCGGGCAGGAAGTGCCGTTCGGCACCGACATTCTGCTGGCGGCGAGCGATATCCCGGATTTCGTCGTCCACATGGAGATCTGCGAGGACGTCTGGACGCCGATCCCGCCTTCCTCCTACGCCGCGCTCGCCGGTGCGACGCTATTGCTCAACCTTTCGGCGTCCAACGTCACCATCGGCAAGTCAGATTGGCGCCACGCGCTCTGCAAGGCCCATTCCGGCCGCTGCATCGCGGCCTACGCCTATTCCGCTGCCGGCACCGGTGAATCGACCACCGATCTCGCCTGGGACGGCCAGGCGATGATCTACGAGAACGGCGCGCTGCTGGCCGAGGCCGAGCGCTTCGCTGCCGAGCCGCAGCTCATCCTCGCCGATATCGATCTCGAACGGCTGGCGATGGACCGCATCCGCCAGAACACCTTCGGCGACAGCGCCGATGTGAACCGCGATCGGCTCGGTTTCCGCCGCATCGCCTTCGCGCTGGAGCCGGACCGCGACAGTGATCTCGGCCTTGCCCGCG
Organism: Allobosea sp. GW821-FHT09G06; assembly: GCF_059416005.1. Classification (NCBI taxonomy): domain Bacteria; kingdom Pseudomonadati; phylum Pseudomonadota; class Alphaproteobacteria; order Hyphomicrobiales; family Alloboseaceae; genus Allobosea; species Allobosea sp. GW821-FHT09G06. Next base: position 203,515 of record NZ_JBWKOI010000002.1, read on the forward strand.
AGGTCGAGCGCTTTCCCTTCGTGCCCAACGACGATGCAAGGCTGAACGAGCTCTGCTTCGAGGCCTACAACATCCAGTCGCACGGGCTGCGCAAGCGGCTGGAGAGCACGCGGCTCGACAAGGTCGTGATCGGCGTTTCCGGCGGCCTCGATTCGACGCAGGCCCTGATTGTCGCGGCCCACACCTTCGACGCGCTCGGGCTGCCCCGCGAGAACATCCTCGCCTACACGCTGCCGGCCTTCGCAACGAGCAAGGGTACCAAGGACAATGCCTGGCGGCTGATGCGGGCGCTCGGCGTCAGTGCCGAGGAAATCGACATGACGCCAGCCTGCCGGCAGATGCTGGTCGATATCGGCCATCCCTTCGCCAGGGGCGAGCCCGTCTACGATATTACGTTTGAAAACGTGCAGGCGGGCGCGCGCACCTCCGTGCTCTTCCGCCTCGCCAACCGGCACAACGCCCTGGTGATGGGCACCGGCGACCTGTCGGAGCTGGCGCTCGGCTGGTGCACCTATGGCGTCGGCGATCACATGTCGCATTACAACGTCAACGGCTCGGTGCCGAAGACGTTGATCCAGCACCTGATCCGCTGGGTGGCGCAATCCGGCCGCTTCGGCGCCGAGGCCTCGGACGTGATGCTTGATATCCTCGCGACCGAGATTTCGCCGGAGCTGGTGCCGGGCGACGGCGACAAGCCGGCGCAGAAGACCGAGGATTTCGTCGGGCCCTATGCGTTGCAGGATTTCAACCTGTTCTACACGACGCGCTACGGCTTCCGGCCGAGCAAGATCGCCTTCCTCTCCGAGCACGCCTGGCGCGATGCCGGAGCAGGGGACTGGCCGCCGAATATGGAGGCGGGCAAGCGCGTCGCCTATGACCTCCCGGTGATCAAGCGCTGGCTCGGCGTCTTCATCCGCCGCTTCTTCGAGACCAGCCAGTTCAAGCGCTCGGCCGTGCCGAACGGCCCGAAGGTCTCCTCCGGCGGCTCGCTCTCGCCGCGGGGCGACTGGAGGGCGCCGAGCGATGCCTCGGCCGCGCCGTGGCTGAAGGACTGGGAGCGGATTCCGGATTGAGGGAGAGCTCAGCCTTCAGGGTTACTTTTCAAGGTGAGGCTGGTAACGACAGCTATCGACCCTTCTTCGCGGCCGTTGAGTATGCGTGCTTGCGACCCGGTGCAGGCGCATGCCGAAACATGGCGCACGCGACCAGCTACGCTGGCCGGAGTATCCATCGCAAAAACTGCTCGCGGAGCTGATTTACCATCCGCAGCATCGGGTCGTCCTCGATAATCGGACCACCACTGAAATCGAAACTCGGACCACCGCCTACCCCGGTTACCAACGTGCGGGGATATGAGACCAATACTTGGCCAGAGCGAGCGTCAATGACGTCGATGTGGGCTAGTAGTGTGTTCTGGTTTCCGGATTGCCCGGCAACAAGCATCGCCAAAAAGCGGCGCCCGGGGTCCAGAATTTGAGCCTGGTGCATAGTCACAACAATTTTTACTGGGCGGTTGCCAGCGAACTCGCGCTGCATCTTTGATGTGAAGGACTGCTTCACGCGTTCGGAAAACTGAGCGGCGATGTAAGCACGAAACTGTTCGCGAGGTAGCTCAGCTTCGATAACACGCGTAGGCGTATCTCGGTCGCCGTAGGTGACCTTGTCTTCAAGCCCGTTGGCTTTCATGAAATCATACTTGACCGACATCCAGGCTGAGGAAGCCACCAGCGCCAGAGCGCCCTCAACCGAGACGACCTTCCAGGTTCTTGCTTCATCGGCCGAAATGGGCGGGGGAGTGGTAACACAGCCGGCCAATACAACTGCAAAGACGAAACTTAGAGCGACGCGCTTCGCGTAACCCAATCCCAACATTCTGCCCGTGCCATTCGCTTCGGTCGACTGCCTCAATTCGAGAGCTTCTCGCCGACCACAATGAGGCAGCCTGGCTGATTTGGATTGAGCCGAACAAGGCAGACTTTAGCCCATCTTCTCGCGCTGCAGTGCTCCGCCGCTCGGTTCAGCAGCGATTGAGAATGATCGCTAACCACGCCCAACAAAAAAAGCCCGCGGCTCGCGCCGCGGGCTGATCGTCTCAGGCTTCGGAAGGCTCAGGCCGCGATGGCGGCCGGGTCCTTCTTTTCCCATTCCTCGCCCCAGATCATCACGGCATGGCCCGGCGAGACCTCGCGATACTGGCGCACCGGCGGCACGTAATCGGCCGGGCGGACCGGGCTCTTGATCTCGTCGTTCGAGACGGGGCGCTTCTGCAGGCGACGGGCCGGATCGGCGATCGGAACCGCCGCCAGAAGGCGCTTGGTGTAGGGGTGCTGCGGGTTCTGGAAGATCGACTCGCGCGGGCCGATCTCGACGATCTCGCCGAGATACATCACCGCGACGCGATGGCTGACGCGCTCCACCACCGCCATGTCGTGCGAGATGAAGAGATAGCCCAGGCCCATGCGGGCCTGCAGGTCGAGCATCAGGTTGACCACCTGCGCCTTCACCGAAACGTCGAGCGCGGAGACCGCCTCGTCCGCCACGATCAGGCGCGGCTCGACCGCGAGCGCACGCGCGATGCAGATGCGCTGGCGCTGGCCGCCCGAGAACTCGTGCGGGAAGCGGTTGGCCATCTCCGGCTGCAGGCCGACGCGCTTGAGCAGGTCGGCGACCTTGTCGCGCGCTTCGTTGCGCGTGGCGAGGTTGTTGATCAGCAGGGGCTCGGCGACGGCCGTGCCCACGTTCATGCGCGGGTTCAGCGAGGCGAACGGATCCTGGAAGATCATCTGCATGCGCTTGCGCTGTTCGCGCAGGTCATGCTGGCTGAGCTTCAGCACGTCGACACCGTCGAGCAGCACCGAACCGGCAAGCGGTTCGATCAGGCGCATCACCGAACGGCCGGTCGTCGACTTGCCGCAACCGGATTCGCCGACCAGTGCCAGCGTCTCGCCGGCCTTCAGGCTGAACGAGACGTTCTCGACCGCGTGCACCCGGCCCCGGACCGAGGAGAGCAGGCCGCCGCGGATCTCGAAGCGGGTCGTGAGGCCGGCGACTTCGAGCACCGGGCGCTCGGCCGCCTGGACGGTGTCGGGCGTCTCGGTCGGGATGTCCGACTCGCCGGTATTGCGGTCGACGACCGGGAAGCGCATCGGCCGCCCCTTGCCGATCATCGAGCCGAGGCGCGGCACCGCCGAGATCAGCGCCTTGGTATAGGGCTTCCTCGGGCTGGCGAAGATGTCCTCGGTCGCGCCGGTCTCGACCTCGTCGCCGTTATACATCACGACCGTGCGGTCGGCGATTTCGGCGACGACGCCCATGTCGTGGGTGATGAAGAGGACGGACATGCCTTCCTCCTCCTGCAGCGTCTTGATCAGCTCCAGCGTCTGCGCCTGGATGGTCACGTCGAGCGCGGTGGTCGGCTCGTCGGCGATCAGGAGCTTCGGCTTGCAGGCCAGCGCCATCGCGATCATCACGCGCTGGCGCATGCCGCCCGAGAAGCGGTGCGGATACTCGTGGAAGCGCGACTTCGCCGCGGGAATGCGAACCTTCTCGAGCAGGCGGATCGTCTCGGCCTCGGCCTCGGAGCGCGACAGGCCGCGATGCAGGATCAGGGCTTCCGCGATCTGGAAGCCGATGGTCAGCACCGGGTTCAGCGAGGTCATCGGCTCCTGGAAGATCATCGCGATCTCGTTGCCGCGGATATGGCGCATCTCCGAATCCGGCAGGGTCAGGAGTTCCTTGCCGTTGAGCTTGATCGAGCCTTCGATCTTGCTCGAGCCGGGCGGGGTCAGGCGCATGATCGACAGCGCGGTCACGCTCTTGCCGGAGCCGGATTCGCCGACGACCGCGAGCGTCTCCTTCGGCTTGATGTCGAAGGAGAGGTTGCGGACGACCGACTTCCACTGGCCTTCGACCCGGAAGGAGGTCGTGAGGTTCGAGACGGTCAGGATCGGTGAGGTCATGGCTAGTCCTTCCCTGGATCAGATGACGCGACGCGGGTCGAGCGCATCGCGCAGGCCGTCGCCGATGAAGTTGATCGAAAGCACAGTCAGGAAGATCGCGGCGCCCGGGAACAGGGCCCAGTGCGGCGCGGTGTCGAGCTGGTCCTTGGCGTCGAACAGCAGGCGCCCCCAGGTCGGGATATCCGGCGGGAAGCCGAGGCCGAGGAAGGAGAGCGTCGATTCGGCGATGATCGCCGAGGACACCTCGATCGTCGAGGCGACGATGACGGGGCCGAGCGCGTTCGGCAGGATATGCCGGAACATCTGGCGCATCTTGGTCGCGCCCTGGGCGCGGGCGGCCTCGACGAACTCCTTCTCGCGCAGCGACAGGAACTGTGCGCGGACCAGGCGGGCGACCGGCATCCAGCGCAGGCCGCCGATGACGATGACGATCAGCACGAAGACGCCGCCCTCGACGCCGAACACGGCCTTCAGCTGCTCGCGGAACAGGTAGATGATCAGCAGCAGCAGCGGCAGCTGCGGCAGCGACAGGAACAGGTCCGTCACCCACATCAGGATCGGGTCGGCATATTTGCGCGACATGCCCGCCAGCGCGCCGATGAGGACGCCGACGATCGTCGCCACCACCATCGCCGCGAGGCCGACGGCGAGCGAGATGCGCCCGCCATACATCATGCGCGCCAGGATATCCTGGCCGAGGTCGTCGGTTCCCAGCGGATGCGACCAGGAGGGGCCCTGGAGCTGTGCCGAGAAGTCGATTTCGTTGATCGCCACCGGCCACAGCCAGGGGCCGACGATGACGCCCAGCACCAGCAGGCCGAGCACCACGGTGCTCGCCATGGCCAGGCGGTGGCGGCGGAAGCGGCGCCAGGTCTCACGACCGGGCGAAACCGAAACCTGGCTCACGGCAGCGCCCGCAGCCGGATCAGCTGAAGGAGATGCGAGGGTCGAGCCAGCCATAAAGAACATCCGCGATGAGGTTGAAGAGAACGACCAGGCAGGAGAAGACGAACGTCACGGCCATGATCACCGGCGTGTCGTTGGCCAGGATCGCGTCGATCAGGAGCGATCCGATGCCGGGGACGCGAAAGATCTGCTCGGTGACGAGAGCGCCGCCGAACACGGCCGGCATCTGCAGCGCGACCAGCGTCACGACCGGGATCAGCGCGTTGCGCGTGATGTGCCGCAGCGTGACCCGCTTCTCGCTCAAGCCCTTGGCGCGCGCCGTCGTGACGTAGTCGAGCCGGATGACGTCGAGCACGGCCGAGCGGACATAGCGCGTATAGGAGGCTGCCTGGAACAGGCCGAGCACGGTGATCGGCATGATCGCCTGCCGGAACATCTCCCAGTACCAGCGCCAGCCGGTGGCTGCGATGTCGGAGCGGTAGACGAAGGGGAACCAGTCGAGCGTGACCGAGAAGACCAGGATGAAGAGCAGGCCGGTGAAGAAGGTCGGCAGGGAGAAGCCGACGAAGGCGAGCGTGTTGGCGATCTGGTCGAAGATCGAATAGGGCCGGGTCGCGGCGTAGATGCCGACGGGCAGCGCGACGCTGAGCGCCAGGATCTGCGACGAGCCGACCACGAACAGCGTGGTGGGCAGGCGCTGCAGGATCAGGTCGTCGACATTGATGCGGCTGGCGAAGGAGAAGCCCCAGTCGCCCCGCGCCATGTTCGACAGCCAGCGCAGGTAGCGCACCATGACCGGATCGTTGAGGCCGAAGCTGGCGCGCAGGGCCTCGCGGACCTCAGGCGGAACGTTCGGATTCGTCGCCATTTCCGAGAACGGATCGCCCGGCGCCAAGGCCAGGATCGTGAACAGGATCACGCTGATGCCGAGCAGACTTGGAATGGCGATCAATAACCGCCTGATGAGATATGTCGCCATGAAATAGTCTCTGTACGCACGGCCGAGCCGCGAACCGATGTTGATGACGGCCGGCCCGCCCCTGTGGCTGAGGAAGCCGCGGGGGCGGGCCGGCGCGTTTGTCTTCCGTCACCGTGGCGTGAGCCGCGGTGACGGACGATCGGGCTTAGCTACGATACCAGGCCGCGATGTTCCAGCTGTCGACGTCCCAGCCCGAGTGATCGTGCGAGAGGTTGTTCAGCGACGCCGCGACGCGGGTGCGCGACAGGATCGGCAGGATGACGTTGGCCTCGCAGAAGATCTCGTTGACCTTGATCAGCAGCGCGGCGCGCTTGGCCGGATCGAGCTCCTTCTGCGCGGCCTTGTAGGCCTCGTCGGCAGCCGGGTCCGAGTAGCGCGAGACGTTGCGACCCAGCCACTTGTTCTCCTTGTTGGCGATCTCCCAGGAGACGAACTGGTTGAGGAAGCGCTCCGGATCGGGCTGCGGCTGCGTCGTGGTGTACATCTCCATGTCGACATACAGCTTGGTGTAGGTGTCGGGGTTGGCGACGTCCGACGAGAAGAACACCGAGGCCGTGACCGACTTCAGCTCAAGATCGATGCCGGCGCGCTGGGCGGCCTGCTTGATGATGGCCTGAGTCTTCTGGCGCGGGGCGTTGATCGAGGTCTGGTAGACGTATTTGAGCTTCTTGCCGTCCTTTTCGCGGATGCCGTCGGAGCCCTTCTTCCAGCCGGCGTCGTCGAGGATCTTGTTGGCCTTGTCGATGTTGAACTCGTACTTGAGCTTGCTCGACTTGAACTGCTTGGGCTCGTTGACGAAGCTCGCCGTCGCGGTGCCGCCGCGGCCATAGATGAACTTCTGGACCGAGTCGCGGTCGATCAGCAGGTTGATCGCCTCGCGGACCTTGGGGTCCGACAGGGACGGGTGCTTGGTCTTGACGCTCGAGCGCTCGCCGTCGACTTCGGTCCACGGATCGGTCGTGTTCAGGATGATGAACTCGATATCGCCCGAAGCCACGGCGCTGATCTTGCCGCGACCGCCGGTCTCCATGCGCTTGAGGACTTCGTCCTCGACCTGCAGGTTCCAGGCATAGTCGTATTCGCCGGTCTGGAGCACGGCGCGCGCCGCAGAGACCGCGTCACCGCCGCCCTTGACCTCGATCGTGTCGAAATGCGGCTGGTTCTGGATGTGGTAGTCGGCGAAACGCTCGCCGGTGAGGACGTCGCCCGGCTTGAAGTCGACGAACTTGTAGGGGCCGGTGCCGACGGGCTTGAGGTTGTCCGGGGCTTCGCGGGACTTGGCGCCGACATACTCGCCGAACCGGTGCTTCGGCAGGATCTGGCCAACGGTGCCGACGAAGGGGTCGGCCCAGAACGGCGTCGGCTGCTGGAAGATCACCTTGACGGTGTGGGTGTCGACCTTCTCGACCTTGATGTCCTTGTAGGAGCCGGTGGTATAGGCGGCGGTCGCCGGGTCCTTGGCATATTCCCAGGTGAAAACGACGTCGTCGGCAGTCAGCGGCTTGCCGTCATGCCATTTCACGTTCTGCTTCAGCTTCCAGGTGACGCTCAGGCCATCGGCCGAGAGACCGCCATTGGCCTTGCTGGGAACCTCGGCCGCGAGGCAGGGGATCAGGTTGCCTTCCTTGTCCCAGCCGGCGAGCGGCTCGTAGAAGATGCGCGAGGCGATCTGGTCCTTGGTGCCCGAGGCGAAATGCGGGTTGAGCAGCGTCGGAGCCTGCCAGAGCAGGATCTTCAGCGGACCACCGCCACCGGCCTTGGTCGGCTTGTATTGCAGCGTGGCATTCGCCATCGCGACGTCGTTCCAGATCAGGATCTGGGTTGCCAGCGGCGCGGCGATGCCGACAGCCGCCATTCTCTGCATGAAGGAGCGTCGCGACAGCGTGCCTTCCTTCACATCCGCGACCAGGCCGCGGATTTCCTGCTCAATCATCAAAAGCCTCCACCTTCAAAACAAATTAATCCCCGGCGCCTTCGCGCCGTGTTCTCGTTGATGGACCCAGCAAGGCATGTGCCAACGAAAGCGTCAACTGTGCAGCGCAGGGCAGATGCGCGTCTGCCGCGATACAGGGCTGCTCGGAATAGGGTCATTTGCATGAATGTGCTGGTTTAATCGGCGGTATCACAATTTTATGTCGGCTGGCCGCTGAAGACGACAGTTTTCTTTTCGTTGAGAACGGTTCGCTCCGTGTCGTCTGCGTGCGGCGTTGTCATCGTCATGCCCCATCCGGCTGCTCGCGCAGACGCGGTGCCTGTGGGACGGCGGTCATAGTTCGCCGGTGTGCCGGTCGGCTCGTCTTGACTCATGCGTGCCAGAAATGGAATGTTTATTCCAACTAGCGGGAGCTCGAAAAATTCCTGCCATTCGCTTCGGGAGGCGGGTCGTTGTCGCAAGTCGGTTCGTTCGGCCGTGATCTTCACGGCAAGGTTGCTATCGTTACCGGCGGCAGCCAGGGGTTGGGCGAGGCGATCGCCCGCGAGTTCGCCGACCGTGGCGCGCGCGGTCTCCTGCTCACCGGGCGCAATGCGCAGCGTGGCGAGGCTGTGGCGGAAAGCCTGCGGGAAGCCGGCTGCGATGCCCGCTTCCATCAGGTCGATCTCGCCGATCTCGATGCCGTCAGGCAGGTGGTACCGGCGGCCGAGAAGGCCTTCGGGCATCTCGATATCCTCGTGAACGCGGCCGGCGACACCGATCGCGGCACCATCTTCGACACGTCGCCCGCGCTCTACGAGCGCATCATGGCGGTGAATCTGCGCGCGCCCTTCTTCCTGATCCAGGATGCTGCTGACCTGATGCGTCGTCAGGATATTCCGGGCGCCGTCGTCAACATCCAGTCGATGTCGGCCCATGGCGGCCAGCCCTTCCTCTCCGCCTACAGCGTCTCGAAGGCGGCTTTGGCTGCGCTGACGAAGAATGCGGCCTATGGGCTGCTGAAGCATCGCATCCGCGTCAACGGGCTCAATATCGGCTGGATGGCGACGCCGGGCGAGGATGCGATCATGAAGCTGCGTCATGATGCCAAGGACGGCTGGCTTGATGAGGCCAATGCCTCCCAGCCCTTCGGCCGCCTGATCGATCCGCGCGAGGTCGCCAAGGCCGTCGCCTATCTCGCCTCGGCCGAATCGGGGCTGATGACCGGCTCCAATATCGATTTCGACCAGACGATTCTGGGCGCGCACGACTAGCGCCGGATTTCCACCGCGGCGCTGGCGCCGCAAGACTGCCTGACGAGACGCGACCACGGGAATGACGAAGGCCATGAAGATCGGATTGCTGGGCGCCGGCCGCATCGGGCGCATCCACGGGTTGAACGTCGCCGCGCGCGGCGATGCCGAGTTGGTCGCCGTCACCGACGCGATGCCGGAAGCCGCCGCCTCGCTCGCAGCTGCCTCTGGCGCCAAGGCCACGAGCGCCGAGGCGATCCTTGCTGACGCTGCCATCGACGCCGTGCTGATCTGCACGCCGACCGACACCCATGCCGACCTGATCGAGCAGGCGGTTTCCGCCGGCAAGGCTGTGTTCTGCGAGAAGCCGGTCGATCTCGACGCGGCCCGCATCCGCCGCTGCCTCGCGACGGTTGAGAAGTCCGGCAAGCCGCTGATGATCGGCTTCAACCGCCGCTTCGACCCGAATTTCTCAGGCCTGGAGAAGCGTCTGCGCGCGGGCGAGGCTGGCGCCATCGAGATCGTCACGGTGATCTCGCGCGATCCCTCGCCGCCGCCGGTCGATTACGTCAAGCGCTCGGGCGGCCTCTTCCGCGACATGATGATCCATGATTTCGACATGGCGCGCTTCCTCCTGGCCGAGGAGCCGGTCGAGGTCTTCGCGCTCGGCTCCGCCCTTGTCGACAAGGCGATCGGCGAGGCCGGCGATGTCGATACCGCCGCCGTGGTCATGAAGACCGCTTCGGGCCGGATCGCCCAGATCTCGAATTCGCGCCGCGCCACCTATGGCTATGACCAGCGCATCGAGGTCCACGGCTCGAAGGGCATGCTGCGCGCCGGCAATATCCACGAGACCACGGTGGAGATCGCGACGGGGCAGGGCTTCCGCGCCGATCCCGTGCAGAATTTCTTCCTGGAGCGCTATGCCGCGGCTTATCGCGCCGAGCTCGACGCCTTCATCGCGGCCTGCAACGGCAAGGCCGTGGCCTCGCCGACCGGGCTCGATGGCCTGAAGGCGCAGATTCTCGCCGATGCCGCGACCGAATCCGCGCAGACCGGCAAGCCCGTCCGCGTCGATCTGGGAGCCAAGTGATGACGCCGGCCGAGCGCGACCTGCGCTATTATGCGGCGCTTGGCCTCGCGGCCGAGGCGGGCCATCTGGCGCTCGGCTATTTCAACAAGCGCGAGTCGCTCGGCATCACCATGAAGGGTGCGCAGGACTGGCTGACCGTCGCCGACGGCAAGGTCGAGGATTTCCTGCGCCGCCGCCTTTCGGAGCTTTTCCCTGAAGATACGGTCATCGGCGAGGAGGGGGGCGGACAGGCCTCCGATGCGGTCTGGATTCTCGATCCCATCGACGGCACCGCGAATTTCGCCCATGGCGACCGCAACTGGTGCATCTCCATCGGCTTCCTCGCGAACCGCAAGCCCGAGATCGGCGTCGTGGCTGCGCCGGCCCTGGGCGAGGTCTATGCCGCGCGGCGCGGCGCCGGGGCGACCCTGAACGGCGACCCGATCAAGGTATCCGGCGCGACCGATATCGGCCGCGCCTCGGTCGAGCTCGGCTGGTCGACCCGCATCCCCGCGCAGAACTACGTCAAGGTGATCGAGCGCAACTATGCCGCCGGGGCGGCGATGAAGCGCGGCGGCTCGGGCACGCTCGGCCTCTGCCATGTCGCTAATGGCTCAAGCGATGCCTATGCCGAGCTGCATATCAACGCTTGGGACGTTGCTGCCGGCATCGTCATCGCCAGCGAGGCGGGAGCCGAGATCAACGACTTCTTTGCCGGCGAGGGGATCGCAAAGGGCAACCCCATCCTGTGCTGCACGCCCGCGCTCGCGGCGCCGCTGCGGGAGATCACTGGAATCACTTAGCCGACGTCATATTTCATTGATCTTTCGACAAAATTCATCTCAGCTTCGTCTTAAGCGACAAGAAACGAAAGATCCGAACAGGGAGGTTCACATGCAGACGAAATCATGGCTCAAGGCGGGGCTTTTCGCCGCGCTCGCGACAGCGGCCTTCGCCGCCACCCCGGCCCGGGCCCAGGGCTCGCTCGTCATGTATTGCGGTGTCCAGGAAGAATGGTGCCGTGCCATGTCGACGGCCTTCGAGAAGGAGACCGGCGTCAAGGTCGCGATGACCCGCAAGTCGGCGGGCGAGATCTATGCCCAGCTCAAGGCCGAGTCCTCCAATCCGCGCGGCGACGTCTGGTGGGGCGGCACGGGCGATCCGCACCTGCAGGCGGCGGAAGAGGGGCTCACCCTCGAATATGAATCGCCGAAGAACAAGGAATTGCACGGCTGGGCGCTCGACCAGTGGAAGGCGGCCAAGCAGCGTTCGGTCGGCATCTATGCCGGCGCGCTCGGCTTCGGCTTCAACACCGAGCAGATCAAGTCCAAGGGCATCCCCGAGCCGAAATGCTGGGCCGACCTGCTCAATGCCAAGCTGAAGGACGACGTGCAGGTCGCCGATCCCAACTCCTCGGGCACGGCCTATAACCTGCTGGCGACGGTCATCCAGCTCATGGGCGAGGACAAGGGCTTCGAGTACCTGAAGCAGCTCCACAAGAACGTCAGCCAGTACACCAAGTCGGGCGCCGCCCCGGCCAAGGCCGCGAGCCTCGGCGAGACAGCCGTCGGCATCGTCTTCATCCATGACGCGGTGGTCTTCGCCGTGCAGGGCGACCCGATCAAGCCGGTCGCGCCCTGCGAGGGCACGGGCTACGAGATCGGCTCGATGTCGATCGTCAAGGGCGCGCGCAATCTGGAGAACGCCAAGAAGTTCTACGACTGGGCCCTGACTCCGGCCGCGCAGGCGCTCGCCGCTCCCGCGAAGTCCTATCAGGTTCCGTCCAACAAGGCCTCGCCGGTGCCGGCGCAGTCGCCGAAGATGGATCAGATGAAGCTGATCAACTACGACTTCGTGAAATACGGCTCCTCGGCCGAGCGCACCCGCCTGCTCGCCAAGTGGGACAAGGAAGTCAAGGCGCTGCCGAAGTAAGCAGCTTCCGGCTTTTCTCCTCAACAAGCACCGTCATCCCGGGCTGAGCCCGGGATGACCCGGCGGTTTCATCACCAAACACGTTTGGCGGCCTTCAGAACCGGGACAACGGTCGGCCGTATCAGGGCAAGGGAACAGGGCAACCATGGCGCCAGCGACGAGACTCGTGCTGCTGATCGGCTGGCTCGGCTATGCGCTGATGCCCTGGTATCTCGTCGAGGGCATGAGCCTGACGAACTGGGCCTGGCTTGCCGAATACCCGTTCGGCAAGGCGGGCAGCGCGCTGGCGCTTTCCCTGTCCGGCCAGACATCCTGGCTGCTGCCGGTCGGCATCGCGCTCGCGGCCGTGACGATCTTCTGGGGCAGTGGCGATCGCCAGCGCACGGCGCGCGTGCTGGTCTGGGCCGGCCTGCTCGGCATGGCCCTGTTCTTCGCCCAGGCCTTCTCGATCGTGCTGAAGGACCAGGGCATCTCCTGGCTCGCCGCCCTGCTCGGCGGCGCGGGAGCCTCCCAGCGCGGCATCGGCGGTGGCGCCTTCCTGACGCTGCTGTCGCTGCTCTTCCTGCTCTGCCACGGCCTTGCCTATCGCGGCGTCTGCCGCGGCGATCTCTTCACGACCTCGACGATCGGCCTCGTCGTCCTGCTGATCGGCATCTTCATCTTCTTCCCGGTCGCGATCATCCTGAAGAGCGCGCTGGTCGACCAGAACGGCGCCTTCGCGCCGGCGGCCTTCGTCGAGCGCTTCCTCGACTCCTCGATCTGGGGGCTGGGCTGCGTCACCAACAACACCAATTGCGGTGTCGCCTGGAACACGCTGATCCTCGCCGTGCTCTGTGGCGTCATCACCACGCTGCTGGGCCTCGCCTGCGCGCTGCTGATCCTGCGCACCGGCATGCCCGGCAAGCGCATCATGCGGGCGCTGACGGTGCTGCCGATCATCACCCCGCCCTTCGTCATCGGTCTGGCCCTGATCCTGCTCTTCGGCCGCGCCGGCGCCGTCTCGACCCTGCTCTACGAGTGGTTCGACATCCCGCGCTCGCGCTGGCTCTACGGCCTGCCGGGCGTCCTGCTGGCGCAGGTTCTCGCCTTCGCGCCGATCGCCTTCCTCGTCCTGATCGGTGTCGTGCAGGGCATTTCGCCGAGCCTCGAAGAGGCTTCGCAGACGCTCGGCGCCAAGCGCTGGCAGACCTTCCGCACCGTGACCTGGCCGCTGCTCAAGCCCGGCATCGCCAATGCCTTCCTGCTCGGCTTCGTCGAGAGCATGGCCGATTTCGGCAATCCGTTGGTGCTCGGCGGCAATTTCGAGGTGCTATCGACCAAGATCTTCTTTGCGGTCGTCGGCGCGTCCTACAATCAGGGGCAGGCGGCGGTGCTCGCCATCGTGCTGCTCGGCTTCACGCTCGGCGCCTTCTGGGTGCAGCAGCGCTGGCTCGGTGGCAAATCCTACACGACGGTCACCGGCAAGGGTGACGCCGGCCTGCCGACACCATTGCCGCGCCGCATCACCTGGCTTTCGGCCGCGGTGATCGTGCCCTGGGTCGCGCTGACGCTGGTGATCTACATCGTCATCCTGGTCGGCGGCTTCGTCCGCAACATGGGCCGCGACTTCACGCCGACGCTCCAGCACTATATCACCGGCTTCGCCATCGATTTCAGCAACGGCATCTATTTCCAGGGCTCGGCCTGGTCGTCCTTCTTCACGACGGTGAAGGTCGCCGCGATCTCGGCGCCGCTGACGGCGGTGATCGGCCTGCTCACCGCTTATCTGCTGACGCGCCAGCGCTTCAGCGGCCGGGGCGGGCTGGAATTCGCGACGATGCTCTCCTTCGCCATTCCCGGCACGGTGCTCGGCGTCGCCTATATCCTCGCCTTCAACGTGCCGCCGGTCGAGATCACCGGCACGGGCCTGATCCTCGTCATCGCCTTCGTCTTCCGCAACATGCCGGTCGGCGTACGCTCGGGCATCGCCGGCCTGTCGCAGATCGACAAGAGCCTGGACGAGGCCTCGACCACGCTGCGCGCCCGCAGCTTCACCACGCTCTGGCGCGTGGTGCTGCCGCTGCTCAAGCCCGCCCTGGTCTCGGCGCTGGTCTATTCCTTCGTGCGCTCGATGACGGCGGTCAGCGCGGTGATCTTCCTGGTCTCGGCCGAGTACAACCTCGCCACCGCCTATATCGTCGGCCGCGTCGAGGCGGGCGAGTTCGGCCTCGCCATCGCCTATTCCTCGGTTCTGATCGTCTTCATGGCGCTCGGCATCGCGCTCATCCAGTTCACCGTCGGCGAGCGCAAGCTCGGCCGGCGTGCCCGCACCGCCACCGTCGCCGCACCGGCGCCTGCCCCCGCTATCGGATAAGGACAAGAGACAGAGATGGCCAAGGCCGGACCCGCTTCCGTCGAATTCCGCAACGTCTCCATGCGCTATGGCGCGGTGACGGCGGTCGACAACATCAACTTCACCATCGAGGCCGGCAAGCTCGTGACCCTGCTCGGCCCGTCCGGCTGCGGCAAGACCACGACCTTGCGCATGATCGCGGGCCTCGAGATCGCCAGCGACGGCCAGATCCTGATCGGCGGCAAGGACGTCACCAAGCTCTCGGCCGCCGACCGCGACGTCTCGATGGTGTTCCAGTCCTACGCGCTCTTCCCGCATATGAGCGTGCTCGACAACGCCGCCTATGGCCCGACCGTGAAGGGGCTCGGCAAGGACGAAGCGAAGCAGATGGCGCTGGAGAAGCTTGCGCTGGTCGGCCTCAAGGGCTTCGAGAACCGCTACCCGTCCGAGCTTTCGGGCGGCCAGCAGCAGCGCGTCGCGGTCGCCCGCGCGCTCGTGCTGGAGCCGCAGGTGCTGCTCTTCGACGAGCCGCTCTCCAATCTCGACGCCAAGCTGCGCCGCCGCGTCCGCGAGGAAATCCGCGAATTGCAGCAGGACCTCAACCTGACCGTGGCCTATGTCACGCATGACCAGGAAGAGGCGCTCGCCGTTTCCGACCGCATCATCGTGATGTCGAACGCCCGGATCGCGCAGGAAGGCGCGCCGCGCGACCTCTACGAGCAGCCCTCGAACGCCTTCGTCGCCGATTTCATCGGCGACGCCAATCTGGTCGACGTCACCGTGAAGGCGGTGGCGGATGGCCGTGCCGATGTCGCGATCGGCTCGGCGACGGTCAGCCTGCCGGCGCGTGGGCTCGGCGTCGGCCCTGCCAAGGTCGCGATTCGCCCGGAGGCGTTGCTGCTCGGCGATCCCGGCCAGGGCGGCTCGCTGCCCGGCACGATCCGCAAATGCGCCTATCTCGGCAATCACCTGGACATCATGGTCGAGACCGAAGTGGGCGAGCTCTTCGTGGTCCAGTATGGCGGGCGCGAGATGTTGGAGCCGGGCACTGCGGTCTCGGTTTCCTTCGCGAAATCCGGCGTGACGCTGATTCCGCCGACCTGAGCGACGCCGGAAGCTGAACTTCGATGCTCGCAGGCTGAGAATGCGGCAGCGGCTGCCGTATTCTCAGCACTTTCGGTGTATATTTCTGTTGAGTTGGCTAATCAAAAATTGATAGATTCAGCTGACAATCGTCACCTGAATCGGGGAAAGACCGCACGAAAATGGCCACGGGCGAGAGCGCAACCACCATCCTGATCCACCTTGTCGGCGGCGTCGCGCTGCTGATCTGGGCTGTCAGGCTGGTGCGAACCGGCGCGATGCGCGCCTTCGGCTCCCAGCTCCGGCAGGCGCTGCAGAGTTTCACGCGCAATCGCTTCGCCGCCTTCGGCAGCGGCGTCGCCGTGACCATGGTGCTGCAGAGCTCGACGGCGACGACGCTGCTGGTCTCCTCCTTCGCCGGTCAGGCGCTGATCGTGCCGGCCATGGCGCTCGCCGTCCTGCTCGGCGCCAATCTCGGCACCTCGCTCGCGGCCTTCGTCATCTCGATGGATCTGGGCTGGCTCTGGGGGCTCTGCGTCGCGGTCGGCGTCGCCATGTATCTCTCCAGCGAGGCGATGGAGCGCCCGCGCAATATCGGCCGCGTGCTGGTCGGCATCGGCCTGATCCTGCTCTCGCTGATCGAGCTCAACACCGCCGCCGCCCCGCTGGCGCAATCGCCGACCTTCCGCGTCGTCCTTGCCGCCATGGGCTCCGAGCCGCTGCTCGGCATCCTCGCCGCGATCGCCGCGACCTGGATCGTGCATTCCTCGATCGCGATCATCCTGCTCGTCGCGACCTTCGCGGCGTCGGGCCTGTTCCCGCCGGCGACGGCGCTGACGCTGGTCATCGGCGCCAATCTCGGCAATGCGCTGATCCCGGTGCTCGATCAGCTTGGCGCGCCCGCCGCCCAGCGCCGCGCCGCCGTCGGCAATCTGGCGACGCGCGTGATCCTGGCATTGGCCGTGCTGCCCTTCGTCGGCCCGCTTTCGGCTTGGCTCGTCAGCCTGCCCTCGGCGGATGCGCGGCTCGCCATCGAATTCCACGTCCTGCTGAACGTCGTCGGCGCGCTGGTCTTCCTGCCTTTCGTCGGGCCAGTCTCGGCGCTGGTCGAGCGCTTCATGCCCGGCAAGGACGAGAAGGCGGAGGCCGTGACGCCGCGCTATCTCGACCCCAACGCGCTCGACAGCCCGACCGAGGCGCTGGCGGGCGCGATGCGCGAGGCGCTGCGCCTTGGCGACCGCGTCGAAGGCATGCTGCGCGATACGATGACGCTGCTGGAGAAGGACGAGCTCAAGCTCTCGCGCGCCATCGCCCAGGCCGATGACGGCGTCGACACGATCCACGAGTCGATCAAGCTCTATCTGGTCAAGGTCTCCCGCAACGAGCTCTCCGAGGAGGAGAGCCGGCGCCTGTTCGAGATCATCACCCTGATCACCAATCTCGAGCATATCGGCGACATCATCGACAAGAACCTGCGCGAGCTCGCCGAGAAGAAGATCCGCAAGCGCTTCTCCTTCTCGCCGGAGGGGCTGGCCGAGATCCGCGACTTCCATCACCGCGTCGCTTCGGCGCTGGCGCTGGCGCTCAACGTCTTCGCGACGCGCGATCTGGTGCTCGCCCGCCAGCTCTTCGCCGACAAGGCGGCGATGCGCGATGCCGAGCGGCGCGCCACCGACAGCCATTTCCAGCGCCTGCGCTCGGGCCGGCCGGAATCGATTGAGACCAGCGCGATCCATCTCGACATCATCCGCGACTTGAAGCGCATCCACGGCCATATCGTCTCGATCGCCTACCCGATCCTGGAGACCGCCAACGAATTGCGCGAGAGCCGCCTGCGCGAGACCAAGGCTGCGGCCGAGCAGCGCGAGATGCCGACCGTGCTCATCCCCGCGGCCCAT
The DNA here is from genome assembly GCF_059416005.1 of Allobosea sp. GW821-FHT09G06. NCBI lineage: Bacteria > Pseudomonadati > Pseudomonadota > Alphaproteobacteria > Hyphomicrobiales > Alloboseaceae > Allobosea > Allobosea sp. GW821-FHT09G06. Next base: position 220,841 of record NZ_JBWKOI010000002.1, read on the forward strand.
TCGGGCGGGTGATCCCGGCCTTCAGCGCGGCGCCGCCAGGATGATCGCGGCGCCGGCGAGGCAGATGGCGCCCCCGGTCAGGTCCCAGCGATCGGGCCGGATGCCCTCGACAGCCCAGAGCCAGCCGAGCGAGGCGGCGATATAGACCCCGCCATAGGCGGCGAAGGCGCGCCCGGCCGCGGCACTCTCGACCAGCGTCAGCAGCCAGGCGAAGAGCCCGAGCGAGACCAGCCCCGGCAGCAGCCACCAGATCGGCTTGCTCAGCCGGAGCCAGCCCCAGAAGGCGAAGCAGCCGGCGATCTCAAAGAGCGCGGCGCCGATATAGGCGGCGATGGTCGGCATGGAAGTCGGAGTCCGTTGCAGGGCTTTTCGAGGCGAAGGTGCCAGTCTAAAGCGGTAGGTCTTCGAACGGAAACACGCCGTCATCTCGGACAAGCCGCGTCAGCGGCGCCGATCCGGGATCCATGCCGGAACATCTCCGGGAGAGCTTCAGGCATGGATCCCGCGTCTGCGCTTCGCTGCGTCCGGGATGACGCGCCGAGATTGAGAACAGGGCTGCGGTGGAAAAGCCGATACGCAATATCGCCATCATCGGCGCAGGCCCCGCAGGCTTGATCGCCGCCGAGCGGCTGGCCGGCGCAGGGTATCGCGTGACGGTCTACGAGCGCATGGCCTCGCCAGCCCGCAAGTTCCTGCTCGCTGGCCGCGGCGGCCTCAACCTCACGCATTCCGAGTCGTTCGACGCCTTCCTCGGCCGCTATCGCGAAGCGGGCGATTGGCTGGAGCCGACCCTGCGCGCTTTCCCTCCGCAGGCACTTCGGGAGTGGGCCGATGGGCTTGGCGCCGAAACTTTCGTCGGCTCCAGCGGCCGCGTCTTCCCCCGCGCGATGAAGGCGTCGCCACTGCTGCGCGCCTGGCTCGGCCGGCTCGACGGGCTGGGCGTGAAGCTTTCCGCAGGCCGGCTCTGGACCGGCTGGGACGCTGATGGCGCCCTGACGTTCCGCCTCGCTGGCGGCGAAGCCGAGACGGTCCGCCCGGATGCCACGCTGCTGGCGCTCGGCGGTGCAAGCTGGCCGCGGCTCGGCTCCGATGGTGGCTGGGCGCCGTTGCTGGCCGGGCGCGGCGTCATGGTTGCGCCGCTTCGACCAGCCAATGGCGGTTTCACCGTGGCCTGGTCGCCGCAGATGAAGGAGCGCTTCGCTGGTCAGCCCTTGAAACGCATCGTCATTCGCTGCGGAGACGAAATGGCGGCCGGCGAGGCGATGATCGACAAGGACGGCATCGAAGGCGGGGCGATCTACGCGCTCTCAGCGCCGATCCGCGAGGCGGTCGAGCGCGATGGCTTTGCCGCGATCAGCATCGACCTGCGGCCCGATCTCATGGCACCGGAGCTTGCCGCCCGCCTCGCGAGACGCCGCAAGGGCGAGACGCTGAGCAACCACCTGCGCAAGGCGGCGGGCCTCGGCCCGGTCGCGATCGCCCTGCTGCGGGACGCGGCCGGGGCGGCCCTGCCCGACGAACCGGAGGCGCTCGCGGGGTTGATCAAGGCGGCAAAGCTGCGGCTGGATGCTCCCATGCCGATCGCGCGCGCCATCTCGACGGCTGGCGGCATCGCACGCGATCAGGTTGATGCAGGCTTGATGCTCAAGCGCCTGCCGGGCGTCTTCGCGGCTGGCGAGATGCTCGACTGGGAGGCGCCGACCGGCGGCTATCTGCTGCAGGCGAGTTTCGCCACCGGCGTCGCGGCTGCGGCTGGCATCGAAACATGGCTGGCGCGGCCCTAATCACCGGCCGGGCTATCGTCTGCGAAGCATGAGGCCGCTTGCCGCCAGCCGGCATCGACCGATGCCGCGCACGCCTTCCCTCAACCGCTCGCCAGCAGCCGGCGCGCGAAGCTATGTCCGCCATCGAGCGTGGATATCTCGCCGACCCGCGCCAGCGAGATCAGGATGTCGCGGATCGCGCGCTCGACCCTGAGACCCTGGCGGAAGCTCCCTGCGATCGCAGCCGCATCGATGGGCGTCGAGGTGCCAGCCAGCGCCGCGAGCACGGCCGCAACGCGGCCCACGGCATCGGTCGGAAAGGCCGGTTTGCTCGCGGCTGCCGGGGCCGGTATCGGCAAGGCGGCTTCGACCTGCTCGCCTCCACGACCGGGTGAGCCGAAGCGTGGGCGCTGATAGTCCGGCCTGAGCCAGCGTACCAAACCTTGTGCCTCCTCCTGTGCGCGCTCCCGGTTGAGGGCGACGAGCCGGGTCAGCATCTCTTCCTCACCGAGATCTGCCGACCAGCCATAGGCGGCGGTAACGGCGGCATCGAGTGCTTCATGATATTCGTCGAGGATCACGATGAGCCCGCGGTCGCGGATATCCTCCTCCGTGGCGGTCAATGCGTAGCCTGCGCGAAGAGCCTCACGGACATTGTAGAGCTTGGTCAGTGTCAGGTCGGGATGGTCCGCCAAAACCTGCTTGCGCAGCACGTTGAGTGCTTCCGCCGGGCGGCGGATGGCCTCCCTCTGATGCTCGGTCGCATCGGGGAAGGGAAACGGGTCAAAACAGCGAGACTTCACATAGACTGCATCGCGTTCATAGACACCACGTTTGCCGGCGGTGGCCAGATACCAAGTCTCGTGGATGCGGGAGGACAGGACGCCGAGCGTGTACGCGTCCGAGAGAGCGATCGCCAAGATCTTGTTGTCCGGCAGGATCGATGTGTCGAGGAACTGGAAGGTGCGGTGCTTGGCGGTTTCGACAGTGGCGATGTAGCGCTGAAGAAGGTTGAGCGCGGGGCGTAGCTCGCGTCGCGGCTCGCCGAAAACCCACCATAGTTCGCGGTAGCTTTCGCGCCGGTTCGCATCGCGGCCGATAAGCCTTCCGTTGCCGTCTTTTTCCTCTTTCACCGTCCGTTTGATGTGCTGGTAGACCTCCGGGAAGCGTTCCCGAACCTCTTCCGCAGCGAGTCCGAAGAGATCGATCACCATCACGTCACGCGCACGTGCCGTCAGATCCCGCCCGTTGCGATAGTTGCGGACATGATTGTCCAAGCCTTCCCGGCGGCCGAGGCCGAGAGCGCGCGCCTCGGCGGGCGTCACGATGAAGCCCGAGCCGTGCAGCTTCACGCCCGGCGAACACAGCCCGTCATTGCTCCGCAAGGGCGTTGCCTGGGTCATATCCACGCCGATCGTCAGGTCGGAATTGATCCGTCCCTCGCTCACGGCGAGCTCGATCTGCGGCTGGTCGGTATCGAGCCCGGATTCGGACAGGACCGTGCAGAGTTTGCCGTCATGAGAACCCGCCTGCGCGACCGTCATCGCGATCCGCACGGCGGCGCTTTCCCGCCCCGCCTTCGTCCAGGGATGGTCCGGGATCGCCATGACGATCGAGAGCGGCCGCTTGCCCGAAAGGTGTCGCTCGACCGTGCGGCGCTGGAAAATCTGCGTGATCGAGTTCGTCGTGACGAATCCGAAGCGGCGCAGGCAGGTGCCGGGGTGGGTCAGGAGTTCGGCGGCGTGGTCCCACCAATACATCACGAGATCGGCGCTCTCGTTCATCTGAGGATGCGCCGCCCAGAGCGCTTCCGCATGAACGCTCCCGAGCCTTGAGCGCAGATCCTTGCCGCCGATGAAGGGCGGATTGCCGACGATGAACTCAGCCTCCGGCCAGTCCGGCCGACGCGGGTTCGGCAAGGTTTCATGGCCGTCGCGCCAGCCCGGAACCGGGCAGCCATCCCAGGTCAGCACCGCATCCTGCTTGTAGATATGGTCGAGCTTCTCGAGGATCGGCTCGCGCGGCGCATGCGGGCGCGTGCGGAAATGCCATTGCAGATGGCCGATCCAGAGCACGAGATCGGCGATTGCGACGGCTCGTCGGTTGGTTTCCAGGCCGAGGAACTGATGCGGGCCGACCTGATGGATCGCGAAGCCGGAAAGCTCCTCGTTGCGTCCGAGTTCGCCGGCGGCATCGAGAACCTCGCCTTCCAATTTCTTCATAAGCTCTTGTGAAACATGCAGGAAATTCCCTGTCCCGCAGGCCGGGTCGAGAATCCGCGTGGTGCACAGCGTTTCGTGAAAATCCTCGACCAGGGCCAAGGCCTTCCGCGCCTCGCCGCCGTCGCGGGCCTGCTGGGCGGCGCCGAGAACCGCGCGCCAGTCTTCGCGCAGCGGGCCGATCACCGTCTCGACCACCAACCTCTCGACATAGGCACGGGGTGTGTAATGCGCGCCGAGCCGGGCCCGCTCCTGTGGGTCGAGCGCCTGCTCCAGCAAGGTGCCGAAGATGGCGGGCTCGACCTCCTTCCAGTCATGCTCGGCTGCGGCCAGCAATTCGCCGATTTCCTCGCGCCCGAGCGGAAATACCTCGGCATCTTCGTATAGCTTGCCGTTGAAGCGCTTCATGCGTTCGCGCACGGAGGTCGAGTACTCGCCCTTGTCCATCGCCTGCCACAGCTCCGAGACCAGCGGCAGGAACGAATCCGGCGCGTCGCGGCATTCGCGCAGCAAGGCCTTGAAGGCGTCCTTGCGGATCAACCCGACATCCTCGGCGAACATCGTGAACAGGCAGCGCATCAGGAAGAGCGCCACCTCCTCGGGGTCGTGGTCGCGCTCCAGCACCTTCGAAACGGCCGCCAGCCGCTCGGCGATGGCGCGGGTGACGCGGGCCGCATGGCGGGCGGGATCGAGCGAGAGCGGCTCGCTCCAGATCGTCGCGAGGCGCCGGCGCAGGGCGGGATCGCGCAGGTCGTCGAGATAGACGCGATAGCTCTGCCGATCGGGGAACTGGACGTAATTCTTACCTTGCCCGGTGAAGTCGGCGTAGAACTCGAAGCAGTGCCCGACATCGCAGACGATCAGGAACGGCGGCCAGCCATGGCTCGCCGGCAGCGCCTTGGCATAGTCCTCCGCTTGGCGTCTGGCATTGAGCATCAGCACGTCCCAGGCGCGATCGGCCCCGCGCCGGCCGCGCGGCCCGGCCGGCTCCGTGAAGGGGAGGGCGCCCTGCGCCGGCAGCACCTCCTTGGCCTGTCCCTTCAGGCGGCTCTGCTTGGCTTCGAGGACGAAGGCGCCTTTCCGGTAGAGGTCGATGCGCCCCGTGCTGTGACCGCCCAGCCCGTCGGGGAAGCGCACGGGATATTCGAAACGATAGGTCACCGCGCCGGAATCGCTGGTCGGCGGCTGCGGCGGCTCGACGCCGATCAAGCGGCAGAACTCGCTGAGGAACTGGGCATAGGCTGCCCGCTCCGCGCCCTCCGAGAGGCGCCAGCGGGCGATGAAAGCCTCCACCGCCGCCGCTTCGGCCTCGGACCCGCCCCCCGACATGGTCCATCTCCACAGGTTGAATTTAAAAAGGATATGCAATCTAAGATTGCATATCCCGATCCTGTCAACTCCTGTCACCAATCATGCCTTCAGGGCGCTGCGCCCTCTCGCATCGCGGCCCGTTCCGCCCCATATTGCGGCCATGCCGAAAAGCTCCGACACCCCCGCGACCAAGCCCAAGGCTGCGAAGAAGCCGTCCTCGGCGCGCACGCCGAATTCCAAGGCGACGAAGCCCGAGCTGAAGCCGCTCGAAGGCTATCTCGCCGACCTCTTGAATCCCGCGATCAACCGCGGCACGGCGGTGCCGGGTGGCGCCTCCGGCTTCAGCGACCAGCCGCAGGCCGGCTACGAGGCGAAGCCGAGCTACGCGCTGGAACGGCCCGGCGGCGAGGAGAGGCCAAAGCGCAAGCTCTCCAAGAAGGCGGATTCCGCCTTCATCGGCGCCGAGGGTGCAGCGGCCGCGACGGCGAGTTCGCTGCAGCATCTCCTGGAGACCGGCAGTCCCTTCATCCAGCCCGGCAAGCCCTGGACGCCGCACCGGCCCGAGCGCCCCGAGAAATCGGAGGGGGGAATCGCCTTCACGATGAAATCGGATTTCTCCCCGTCGGGCGACCAGCCCACCGCGATCGCCGATCTCGTCGACGGCATCCGCCGGCAGGAGCGCGACCAGGTCCTGCTCGGCGTCACCGGCTCGGGCAAGACCTTCACCATGGCGAAGGTGATCGAGGAGACGCAGCGCCCGGCGCTGATCCTCGCGCCGAACAAGACGCTGGCGGCACAGCTTTACGGGGAATTCAAGAGCTTCTTCCCCGACAACGCGGTCGAGTACTTCGTCTCCTATTACGACTATTACCAGCCGGAAGCCTATGTTCCGCGCTCGGACACCTATATCGAGAAGGAATCCTCGATCAACGAGCAGATCGACCGCATGCGCCACTCGGCGACGCGCTCCCTGCTCGAACGCGACGACGTGATCATCGTCGCCTCGGTCTCCTGCATCTACGGTATCGGCTCGGTCGAGACCTATACGGCGATGACCTTCTCGGTGAAGCTCGGCGAGCGCATCGAGCAGCGCCAGCTCATCGCCGATCTCGTCGCGCTCCAGTACAAGCGCACCCAGCACGACTTCGCCCGCGGCACCTTCCGCGTCCGCGGCGACGTCATCGAGCTCTACCCGGCCCACTATGAGGACCGCGCCTGGCGCATCGGCCTGTTCGGCGACGAGGTCGAGTCGATCTCCGAATTCGACCCGCTGACCGGCCAGAAGACCGGCGAGCTCGAATTCATCAAGGTCTACGGCAATTCGCACTACACCACGCCGCGCCCGACGCTGACCCAGGCCGTGAAGTCGATCAAGGAGGAGCTCAAGGCCCGCCTCGACGAGCTCAACCGCATGGGCCGCTTCCTGGAGGCGCAAAGGCTCGACCAGCGCTGCACCTTCGACATCGAGATGATCGAGGCCACTGGCTCCTGCAACGGCATCGAGAACTATTCGCGCTATCTCACCGGCCGCAAGCCGGGCGAGCCGCCGCCGACCCTGTTCGAATACCTGCCCGACAACGCCCTCGTTTTCACCGACGAGAGCCACGTCTCCGTGCCGCAGATCGGGGGCATGTACCGGGGCGACTTCCGCCGCAAGGCGACTTTGGCCGAATACGGCTTCCGCCTGCCGTCCTGCATGGACAACCGGCCATTGCGCTTCGAGGAATGGGACGCGATGCGGCCCCAGTCGGTGCATGTCTCGGCCACGCCCGGCGGCTGGGAGATGGACCAGACCGGCGGCGTCTTCACCGAGCAGGTCATCCGCCCGACAGGTTTGATCGATCCGCCGGTCGAGATCCGCCCCGCCAAGCATCAGGTCGCGGACCTCCTGGACGAGGTCAAGGAGGTCACCGAGAAGGGCTATCGCACCCTCGTCACGGTGCTGACCAAGCGCATGGCCGAGGACCTGACCGAGTACCTGCACGAGAACGGCGTGCGCGTGCGCTACATGCACTCCGACATCGACACGATCGAGCGCATCGAGATCCTGCGCGACCTCAGGCTCGGCGCCTTCGACGTGCTGGTCGGCATCAACCTGCTGCGCGAGGGCCTCGACATCCCCGAATGCGGCTTCGTCGCCATTCTCGACGCCGACAAGGAGGGCTTCCTCCGCTCCGAGACCTCGCTGATCCAGACCATCGGCCGTGCCGCCCGTAACGTGGACGGCAAGGTCATCCTCTATGCCGACCACATCACCGGCTCGATGGAGCGGGCGATGGCGGAGACCAATCGCCGCCGCGAGAAGCAGGTCGCCTATAACGAGGCGAACGGCATCACGCCGCAGACGATCAAGCGCGCCATCGGCGACATCCTCGGCTCGGTCTATGAGCGCGACCATGTCACGGTCGACAAGGGGCTGGTGACGCCGGCCTCGGGCCACAATCTCAAGGCCGCGATCGCCGATCTCGAGAAGCGCATGCGCGAGGCCGCGGCCGATCTCGAATTCGAGACGGCGGCCCGCCTGCGCGACGAGATCAAGCGCCTGCAGGCGACGGAACTGGCGATCTCGGACGACCCGCTCGCCCGCCAGAGCGATGTCGAGGCCTCCGCCGGCAAGTACAAGGGCGAGCGCAGCTATGGCTCCAGCGCCAACCTGCCGCCCACCCGTGCCCGCAAGCCCACGGACGAGGACATGGGCCCGCATAACTGGGGCGGCGGCGAGGGCAAGCCGAAAGCCGGCGAGAAGCCGAACCCGTTGCTGGCGGGCACCTCACGCGTGCGGAAGCCGACCCTGGACGAGATGGGCCCGGTGCCGGAATCGCGGCCGAAGGGGGCGGGGGAGAGACGGCGGCGGAGGTAAATGTTTGCGGATAATATGCAGGGCCCTGATTGCGTATCTCCACGACCTAAATACAATTTTTTGATTCGCTATTGCCCCAGATACATTCAAACTACCGGACGGCGTCAGATATGGCTGGCCCTCAAGATTTGAAGATCGCCCGCCATTTGGAGGCTCGCAGCCTCTTAGACATTGGGCGAGCGCGGTCTCCAGTAGAGCCTATGTCGCGCGTTTGGTTTGAGTTGAGTGACACAAATGCATTTGATGCATGTGTGTCTGAAGTCTTGCGATGGATGTCTCAGTCGCCCAAGCGCGGTCTGCCGCCTCGTTCTGGAATACCGTTAACGCCGGGTATTCTTGCGGGTTTAAGCTTCGATATAAGTGACGAGTTCGGCGCCAACCCCACTCGGGCCGTTCGTCTAGACGCTTTTGATGGGACGCTGTGGGCGGCGAGGCTCGATTGGCCTGATCCTTCCGCTCCACGAAGCTGGGTTTCGGAGTTCTTTGTCGAAAAGCGAGCCGGACATTTAGCTCGCTTCGGCGCTCAGTTGACTTGCGTACGGCGAGGTGAATGTGCGCCGACTGAGACTACTCGACCGAGCGTTGTCCAGTGGATAATTGATAAGCTCTCCGCTGAGGCTGATGGGCGCTCACTCTCGGAGGTTGTTACGCCCATAGGTAGATCCGACGTTTCAGATTTAACTGAGTTACTATATAGTAGAGACCGAAGACTTCCTGTAATCGTTTTTGATGAGCGCGCAGAGTACGCTAATTCAAATATCGATATATTATCTAAGAAAGTCGGTGGCGCAGCGCACATTGTCGTTTTGTCAGAGGACGCAAGCTGGGAATTAACTAAGCTTCTCGGAAAGCGCATGTCGACTTTCAACGGGGCAATTAGGCTCTATCAACAGGGATTGAGCGATGCGACAGAAGACCCGTTCAAGCACCCTCTGTGGGTGCCGGGGACATTCGACGTCAGTACTACTCTGAGGCAGATCGTGCGCCGTGTGCTCACAGCGCCATTCTTGGAGAGATCAGACGCCGGATTTCATCGTTACTCAGCCGTTCGTGACGCCGCCCGTCACGCAAGTAGAGTTGGTTACATTGATGCTATAAGCAGGGCCGATAACGACGATTTGGTCGCCGCACAGGAAGAGAGAGATGAATGGATGAGCCTCGCGCAAAGCGAGGAAGTCCTCAGGCTTGAAGCTGAGCGACATAACGAATCTTTGAAGGCCGATATTTCAAGATTGAATGATAAAATAGGTGTGCTGGAATTCAGTTTGCGGCAGAAGCAGATTTCTGTCCCGCCGTCGAGAAGCGATTACATCCCTCTTCGTTCATATGATGAGCTCGAAGATTGGGCTGAGGCTGTCCTAGGGAATTCGGTTTATATCCATCAGGCGGCCCTTAAAGATTGTAAGAAAAATGGCCATAATAATATGATCGAAAGGATTGAGAGGGCGTTGCTGATTATGAGGGATCATATGACGCCAGCGCGGAAATTGAACGACATATCGCAGCGAGATACTGCAAACAAGAAGCTTGCCGAAATTGGTTTTAGTGATAGTGCGTGCTTTGCGAATAGAGATGAAGCAAAAAAACGGGATGAATATTCCGTTTCGTATGGTGACGGTAGGCGGGTAATGTACGATCATTTAAAATACGGAACAGGTTATAATAACGCAAATCAAGTTAGAATTTATTACTTTTGGGATGAAGAAAAAGGTTGCCATGTCGTTGGAAAAATGCCGTCACATCTTACCAATAAGCTTACTAATTAGATGTAATCTGCCGCTGCTGCGCGGAGATGTTCCTGCAGGGCGGGGACCTTGGCCAGCCAGCAACTGCTCGTCGGGCGCTGCGCCGGCATGTCGAGCCGCAAGCCTTCGAGCGCGCGCTGGCCAAGCTGCCGCCGGGCGCACGGGAGTTCTGGGCGGTCTGAGCCTCAGGCCCCGCCGAAAGCCGTGTGATAGCGCACCTTGCCGGCCGGCGGCTCCGCGCCGAAACCGAGGCGCATGAAGTATTCCGGCGGCACGCCCTCCAGCACCAGCGCCGGATCAGTAGCGAAGCCGAAGCGGCCGTAATAGGCGGGGTCGCCGAGCAGGACGCAGCCAGCGGCGCCATTCTCGCGCAGGCGCCGCAGGCCCTCGCGGATCAGGCCCGAGCCGATGCCGCCGCGCTGCCTGCTTGATCGCACCGAGACCGGCCCGAGCCCGAACCAATCGCGTTCCGCCCCGTCGATCGTCACCGGCGAGAAGGCGACATGGCCGACGATCTCGCCCTCCTCGACGGCGACGAGCGAGAGCGTCAGCGCCCCGGCCGTGCGCAAGCCGTCGACGATCGCCGCTTCGGTGCCACTGCTATGCGGCGCCGTCGCGAAGGCCTCCGTGGTCAGGGCGCGGATGGCATCGAAATCTTCGGGCTGTTCGGGGCGGATATCCATGCGGGGCTTATGCCATGCCGCTATCGCCGATGAAAACTAATCCCCGCCAGCGCGGCCCATGCCTATCCTCGGCCCACCTCACCCCGAGGGGCGGCCATCCGGAGGCATGCTGCATGGCGGGGCGGGGGCGGCGCCCTGCGGCCGGGTTTGCGCCCCGGACTCGGGAGGCTGCGGGAACCGCCCTGGGGACATTACGATCCCTGTGCGAGGAGCTCGCTGGAAGGTTCGGGATATCCGGGGCCGGGCGCGGAACGGATGACGAGGCGATGAGCCGACCTGATCCGTGAAGCGCCGGGCCTACGGAACTCCGACCGTATAAGCGCGGCCCGTGGCTTTCAAATCGCCGGCAAGCGGAGCGCCACGGGGCGTGCGGAAGGGGTTCCTTCCGCGCCGCATCCTGGCTCAACGGAAGCGGCCGATACCCTGCGCCTCGCGGCGCTCCGCTGCCCCTCATTCTCCCCGCACGCGGCGACGCGGGCGGCCGCAGGCGCTTGCGTGGTTCCTGAGCGCGTCAACGCAGATGTGATGGCCCGGCTGCAACCCGGCCGTGGCAGGCTGGTTGTCGAGAGGCGCGCGGCTCGCGCGCCCGAGCAGGGAGACGTTGCATGACGATGCTGAACCGCCGCCGCCTTCCCGTCATTCTCGCCGGCCTTGCCGCCACCGTCGCGCTGCCGGCGCTGGCGCATCACGGCTGGGCCTGGGCCGAGGGCGAGCAGATGACGCTCAAGGGCAAGATCAGCAAGATCTCGATGGCCCCGCCGCATCCGATGCTGATGGTCGAGTCCGAGGGCAAGCTCTGGCAGGTCGATCTCGGCAATCCCAACCAGACCGAGCGCTCCGGCTTCCGCGGCGACACGGCCAAGCCGGGCGATGCCATCACCGCGCTCGGCAACCGCCATCTCGACAAGGACAAGCTGCATATGAAGGCCGTGCGCATCACCCTCGCCGGCAAGGATTACGACATGTACCCGGAGCGCATCCGCACGAACTAGCATCGGCCCGAAAAGTGGGAACCGGTTTTCGGAGACTGCCGATGCTGGCTGAATATCCTCGCGCAGCGAGTTCGGCGTGGCCGAACTGATCGAAGCGCTGGGGCACTGGCCGGGCGCGCTGTGGCTGCAGCGCTCCGGCACGGCTTATCTCGTCGTCAACGCCGCCCATATCCTCGGCATCGGCCTGCTCGTCGGCGCGATCCTGCCGCTCGATCTCCGATTGATCGGCCTGCTGCGCTGCGCCCCGCTCGCCGTGCTCGCGCCTTTCCTGACCCGCGCCGCCGCCTTCGGCCTCACGCTGGCGCTGTTGACCGGCGCCTGGCTCTTCACGGTGAAGCCCGCGGAATATGCGGGCAATCCCGCCTTCCTCGCCAAGCTCGCTTTGCTCGGGCTGGCGCTCGGCAATATCGCGCTCCAGCATCGGGGCAGGGCGCTGGCGGAGGCGCTCGCGACGGAGCGGGTGTCGGGGCGTGTGCGGGCGAGCGCATTCGCTTCCTTCACGCTCTGGCTTGCGGTGCTGCTGGCGGGGCGCTGGATCGGCTTCGTCTAGCTCGGCGCCTTAAGCCGCGACGGCGAGCTGCGTGTCGAGCTTGCGGATGGCGGTGCTGAGCTCCGGCTCGTCGACGATATCGGCAGCGTCGGCCAGCTTGAACCAGTGCAGGTCGCGCTGGTGTTGCTCGGCCCAGCTATCGAGCTGCTGCTCGACTTCGAGCAGGTAGAGCTTCACCTCGCAGAGCGCGAAATGGTCGCTCATCCGCTTCCAGTAGGTATAGCGCCCGGCCGGCTTCTCGCTGACGCGGCCGACGACGCCAGCCTCCTCATAGGCCTCGCGCGCGGCGGCGTCGCGATCCTTGAGGCCCTTCATCGGCCAGCCTTTGGGCACGATCCAGCGGCGCGTGGTGCGCGAGGTGACGAGCAGGATTTCAGTCGAGCCGTCGGCGGCGTGGCGGATCGGCATGGCGGCGATCTGCGACCGCTTCTCCCCCGGTTTCCGCTTGGCCTTCTTCATCGACGCTGAGAGCCCTCTCCTGGCTGCACATTCGTCCGGCTCCGAATCACAGATGTTCGCCGGAGCGAATAAATATTGCATCGATTCGGAAAAATGGAAGAGGCGTTCCGCTGAATCGCATCAGCCTTTCGATTCGTGCATGCCCTGGGTGTGGACATCCTGCGGTTGTGACAAGCGCAGCAGGAGCCAGCCGCCGATGCCGGAGATGAGCGAGCCCGCGATCACGCCGATCTTCGTCTGGCTCTGCAGTGCCTCCGAATCCGGGAAGGCGAGCAGCCCGATGAACAGGCTCATGGTGAAGCCGATGCCGCAGAGCAGGGCGATGCCGTAGAACTGCGCCCAGGAGGCGCGGGCCGGCAGGTCGGCGAAGCCGGTGCGGATCGCCAGCCAGCTGAAGCCGAACACGCCGACCTGCTTGCCGAGGAAGAGCCCGAGCATGATGCCGAGCGGCACCGGCGCGGCAAGCGTCGAGAGGCCGAGCCCGCTGAAGGAGACGCCGGCATTGGCGAAGCCGAAGATGGGGATGACCAGGAAGGCGACGTAAGGATGCAGGCCATGCTCCAGCCGGTGCAGCGGCGAGCTGGCATCGTCGGGCCTGGCCGGGGAGGGCTTGAGCGGGATCGTGAGGGCCAGCGCCACGCCGGCCAGCGTCGCATGCACGCCGGATTTCAGCGTGAAGACCCAGAGCGCGACGCCGAGCAGGAGATAGGGGCCGAGCCGCGTCACGCCGAAGCGGTTGAGCAGTGCGAGCACGACCAGCGTCGCTGCCGCGAGGCCGAGATGGAGGCCGGACAGGCCGGCCGTGTAGAACACTGCGATGATGATCACCGCGCCGAGATCGTCGAGGATGGCGAGCGCCGTCAGGAAGACCTTGAGCGAGGCCGGCACGCGCGGGCCGAGCAGCGAGAGCACGCCGAGCGCGAAGGCGATGTCGGTCGCGGTCGGGATCGCCCAGCCGCGCAGGCTCTCGGGCGCGCCGAGATTGAAGGTGACATAGATCAGGGCCGGCGCGACCATGCCGCCGAGCGCGGCGAAGCCGGGCAGTACGCGGCGGCTCCAGCTCGAGAGCTGGCCGTCGAGCATCTCGCGCTTGATCTCCAGCCCGACGAGCAGGAAGAACACCGCCATCAGCGCGTCGTTGATCCAGTGCAGGACCGAAAGCCCGAGCACATAGCTCTTCAGCGCGCCGAAATAGAGCGGCGCCAGCGGCGAGTTGGCGATGACGAGGGCAAGCGCCGCGACCACCATCAGGATGATGCCGCCGGCGGCTTCGCTATGCAGGAAATCCCGCAAGGCGGAAACGGGGCGGGTCCGGTGGGCAGCGCCGGTCATCAGGTTCTCCTCTGTCGATTGGAGCAGAAGAGATACGACAGGCGGTCGCTCAAGGCCAAGTTTGTCGATGCCGCAGGCGGAATCAGAGCTTCTTGCCGTCCTTGTCGAACTGCTTGAGGAAGGCGATCAGGTCCTTGATCTCCTTCTCGCTCTTGATGCCGACGAAGATCATCTTGGTGCCGGGGATCTTGGCCCTGGGGTCCTTGATGTAGTCGATGAAGGTCGCCTCGTCCCAGGTCAGGCCCGAGTTCTTGTTGGCGTTCGAGTAGCTGTAGCCCTCGACCGCGCCGGAATGCCGGCCGATCAATCCGTTGAGCTCGGGGCCGACGAGATTGCGCGCGCCCTCGCCGACCTGATGGCAGGCCCGGCACTTGGCGAAGGAGCGCTCGCCTGCCGAGATGTCCTGCGCCGTGGCAGGCTGGGCAAGGAGGGGAAGCAGGAGGACAAGGCCGGAGAGAATGGCTCGCATGATCATGTCTTTCGACTTGGAGACATTCTCAACTTAGCGCCGAGATGCGCAGCGGCGGCATGAGCCATTTCGCCGCGCGGCGTTTAAGAGCCTCTAACAAAACCCGGAGGGGTCTCGATGGGCTTTGGAGGGCCGAATGCCAGGAGGGGCGCGCAGGCGATATCCATCGATTATCGGCAAGTCGCTCCGACGCCGCAGGCGGCCCTCCAAAGCCCACCTTCGGCGCCGGGAATTCGACCGCCCGCGGCGTCGCGGCGCTTGCCGATACCAACGGTATCGGCTGCACCCCGCTCCTGGCGGACCGGACGAATTGCCGGCGTCGAGACCCCTCCGGGTCTTGTTAGAGGCTCTTAATTCAGAGCTCGCCGATCCACTCCGCCACGGTCGCGGTGAAGGCATCCGGCCGCGAGACCGGGAAGAGGTGTCCGCCGGTTTCCATGATCGCGCGGCGGCAGCCGGGCAGGGCGGCGGCGAGCGCTTCCTGATGATAGACCGGCACGACCATGTCGTCGCGCGTGCCGAGCACGAGCACCGGCATCATCAGCGAGTCGATATCGGCGGTGCCGTCGAAGGCGAGCAGGGCGTCGAGGCGCTCGCGTGTGATCGTCCGGGCGTGTTCGCTGACAGGCGCGGCCTCGATCGCGGCATCGTAGATGTGCCAGTTCGCCTCGATCCAGCGCGGCTGGTAGCCGCTGAGCACCGAGGTCGCGGCATAGGCATAGGGGTCGCAGGCGAGGATGGCGCGCCGGGCGCCGAAGACGGCATTGAGATAGCGGCCGGATTTGAGCCAGCTCGCGCTCAGGATCAGGCCGTCGAGCCGGCCGGGCGCGAGCTTGGCGATGGCCTGCGCGATGCAGCCGCCGGTCGAGTGGCCGAGCACCACGGCTCGCGAGACGCCGGCGGCGTCGAGAACGGCGAGGCTGTCCTGCGCCAGCAACTCGATGGTGCAGGGCGCCTCACCGCGCGTGCTGGCGCCGATGCCGCGCTGGTCGAAGCGGATGACCTGGAAGGAGCGCGAGAGCGTCGCGGCGATATCGCTCCAGAAGGCGGCGCTGCCGCTGAGCCCGCTGACCAGCAGCAATGGCTGGCCATGCCCTTCCTTGAAGGCGTGCAGCACTGCACCGTCCGGCGTCTCGACCTTGAAGTCGGTGATGTCCGTGGTGGCCGTCATGCGTCACCTCGCGGATGGAGATGCCGAATGCTGCGCAGTCCGCGCATGATTCCGTCCATGGCCCCATCCTCCCTGGAATAGTGGGTCGCCCGCCCTGATCGCTCGGTCTTGATTGGCCGATGGGATCGCTTCGTGTCAGGATGGCGCATCGATCCCGCCCCCGCCATGGCTTGAGCGCAGGGGGCGCAATGTTCTTGACGCAGATCAAATAGACCAAGGACTAATTGGCCTGCGTCTGGCGCATGTCTTTGTGCGCGATGCGGCGGGCTGCCGGGATGTCGCTAGGCTCGGTCACAGGGTCAGGACGGGTTCAGGCCTTCGCTGAGAGCGTAGGGCGCGAGCACGTCGCGAATGTCGCGTTCGACGCGGGGCGTCAGCAGCGCGCGGGTGACCACGGCCCGCAGATGGTGGTCCATCAGGTCGGCCGCCCGGGCGGCATCGCCGGCCCGCAGCGCATCGATCAATTGCCGGTGCTCGGAGACGGCGCATTCGCTGGAATGCGGGCGTCCGTAGATCGCCAGGATCAGCGAGCAGCGCGAGGAGGCCTCTTGGACATAGCGCAGCAGCAGCGCGTTGCCGGTCATCTTGGCGAGCTTGATGTGGAACTCGCCGGAGAGGCGGATCGATTCCGGTCCGTCCTGCTCATGCGCCTTCTCTTCCTGGCGGACATGGGCTTCCAGCTCGGCGACCTGGGCGGGGGTGATGCGGCCGGCGAGGCTTTCGGCCACGAGCCGTTCGAGCCCACGCCGGACCTCGAACACGTCACGGGCCTCTTCCAGCGTGGGATAGGCCACCGAAGCGCCGCGATTGGGCTTGAGCTCGACGAGCCCCTCGACGGCGAGCCGCCCGAAGGCTTCGCGGACCAGGGTGCGGCTGACGCCGAGCTGCTCGCCGATCGAGTCCTCCGGCAGCTTCATGCCGGGCTTCAGCGCCTGCTCGATGATCGCCCGGCGCAGCGCCCGATAGACGGATTCGGCGCGCAGAACCGGGGCTCGCTTCTCGGCCATTGTGGCTTTCCCTCGTGCAGGAACGGTCTTGTCCGGGGGTGTCAATGTCACGATAGCGGGCTCCGCGCCAGTTTCCGCTTGTGTTCAATAATCGCATACAATACGCTTCTCATATCGTATGCAAGTATGCCTGATAATCGCACACGAAAATGGCGCGCAAAGCGCCAGGTGCATAACGGGACGGCAGAACGCGATCGAGACTCGGCACCGCCGCGGGCGTGCCGATGCAAAAGGGGAGAAGTCGATGAAGAAGGCCTGGTTGCTGGCGGCCGTCGCCGCCTTTGCGCTCACCGGTGCGGCGGAAGCCAAGACGCTGAAATGGGGCGCGTCACGCGAGATCGCCTCGCTCGATCCCTATTCCTACGGCGAGACGTTCACGCTGTCCGTGCTGAACCACGTCTATGAGGGGCTGGTGCGCTATACCGGCGATCTCAAGATCGAGCCGGCCCTGGCGGAATCCTGGGAAACCGTGTCGCCGACCGTCTGGCGCTTCAAGCTGCGCCAGGGCGTCAAGTTCCACAACGGCAACCCCTTCACCGCCGATGACGTTCTCGCCTCGCTGGCCCGCGTCACCCACGAGACCTCGCCGCTCAAGGGCAACCTGCCGGCCTACAAGAGCTCGAAGAAGATCGACGACTACACGATCGAGCTCGAGGTCAACGGCCCCTATCCGCTGCTGCTCAACGACCTCACCAACATCTTCATCTTCGACAAGGAGTGGATGGAGGCGAACAACTCGCTGCTCCCGACCGATTCCGGCAAGGGCGTGAAGGGCTACGCCACCGACAACGCCAACGGCACCGGCCCGTTCAAGGTCGAGAGCCGCCGTGCCGATTCCAAGACGGTCTTCGTCAAGAACGCCGCCTGGTGGGACAAGCCGAAGCACAATATCGACGTGATCGAGTTCTCGCCGATCACCTCGTCCTCGACCCGCGTCGCGGCGCTGCTCTCGGGCGAGATCGACTACACCAACGTCGCCCCGCTGCAGGACCTGCCGCGCCTCTCCGCCTCGCCTGACGTCAAGGTGCTGCAGACCAACGAATTGCGCTCGGTCTTCTTCGCGCTCAATCTCGGCGACAAGCTGATCGAGAGCGACGTCAAGGACAAAAACCCCTTCAAGGACATCCGGGTCCGCGAGGCGCTCTATCGCGCCATCGACATCGACGCGGTGCACAAGCGCGCCATGCGCGGCCTGTCGCGCAATACCGGCGCCCTCGTCGCCCCGGCGATCCCGGGCTACGAGCCCCCGCAGGACGAGCGCCTGCCCTTCGACCTGAACGGCGCCAAGAAGCTCCTGGCCGATGCCGGCTATCCCAACGGCTTCTCGTTCCAGATCAACTGCCAGAGCGACTCCCTCGTCAACGAGGAGGAGTTCTGCCAGGCGGTCGCGGCGATGTGGTCGCGCGCCGGCTTCAAGCCGAACCTCAGCATGGCCCCGCGCAGCCAGCAGACGCCGAAGCGCGTCAAGGGCGAGTTCGACGTCATCTCCTTCGGCTGGGCCAACGAGCCGATGATCGACGCCTACTCCCTGCTGGTCCAGGTGCTGCGCTCCAAGAGCGGCACCGGTGGCGTCTTCAATTGGGGCAACTGGGGTGATCCGCGCATCGACGCGCTGATCGACAAGGCCGGCGTCGAGCTCGATACGCCCAAGCGCATCGAGATGATGAAGGAAGCGCTCAAGATCGCCAAGCAGGAGCAGCTCTTCATCCCGCTGCACCAGCAGCCGATGGCCTGGGCGATGCGCAACACCGTCGCCTCGACCGTGCAGGCCTCGGACAACAAGCCGCGGCTCTGGCTGACCATGATGAAGTGAGGCTGCCGCGGTCCATTTGCGATGGCCAGGCTTGACCCCCGGCCGTCGCGGCAACCAGCGCCTTCTCCTGAAATTCCCGGGTTCTCGCATCGCGAAGCCCGGGAATGACGCCGGAACGCAGGAGTTCCCATGCCGGCCTTTCTCTTCAAGCGACTGCTCAACGCCGCCGGCGTGATGCTGGCGGTGGCCTTTCTCGCCTTCCTGATCTTCCGCTTCGTCGGCGACCCCGTCGAGCTGATGCTGAACGAGCAGGCGAGCCAGCAGCAGCGCGACGAATTGCGCGTCCGCCTCGGCCTCGACAAGGGCTTCGTGCTGCAGTACGCGACCTTCGTCGGCAACGCCGTGCGCGGCGATTTCGGCATCTCCTACCGCAACCAGCAGGACGTTTTCACGCTGATCTCGGAGCGCTTCCCGGCGACCTTCGAGCTCGTGCTGGTCGCGACCTTCCTGTCGCTCGCCGTCGGCGTTCCCCTGGGCGTCTACACTGCGATCCGACGAGACAGTTTCCTCGCCAAGACCCTGCAATTCGTCTCGGTGCTCGGGGTCTCGCTGCCGAGCTTCGCGCTCGGCATCCTCTTCATCCTGATCTTCTCGGTGACGCTGCAATGGCTGCCGGCCTTCGGCCGCGGCGAGGTCGTGCAGATCGGCTGGTGGAGCACCGGCTTCCTGACCGCGTCGGGCCGCAAGGCGCTGATCCTGCCCGGCATCACGCTCTCGCTCTTCCAGATCACGCTGGTGATGCGCCTCGTCCGCGCCGAGATGCTGGAGACCATGCGCACCGACTTCATCCGCTTTGCCCGGGCGCGCGGCCTGCCGTCCCGCGCCGTCCATTTCGGCCACGCGCTGCGCAACTGCCTGATGCCGGTCATCACCGTCACCGGCCTGCAGATTGGCAACCTCATCGCCTTCGCGCTGGTCACCGAGACGGTGTTCCAGTGGCCGGGCATGGGCATGCTCTTCGTCCAGGCCGTGACCTTCGTCGATATTCCGGTGATGGCGGCCTATCTGATCGTCGTCTCCTTCATCTTCGTCACGCTGAACACGCTGGTCGACCTGACCTATGCCTGGGTCGATCCGCGCCTGCGCGAGGACGCGCTGACGGGAGGCGCCAATGCCCGCTGACACCGTGAAGAAACCAGGCCGTCTGCGCCGTTTCCTCGACAGCGATATCGGCTGGAGCTTCTGCCACACGCCGGTGGCATGGCTCTCGACGCTGGTGCTGGCGCTGCTCGTCCTGACCGCGCTCTTCGCGCCGCTGATCGCGCCGCAGAACCCTTATGACCTCGCGCAGATCTTCATCGACAAGGCCGAAATCCCGCCGATCTGGCAGGATGGCGGCGAATGGCCCTTCCTGCTCGGCACCGATCCGCAGGGCCGCGACGTGCTCTCGGCCATCCTCTACGGCTCGCGCATCTCGCTGATCATCGGCTTTTCCGCCGTCGTCGTCTCGATGCTGATCGGCGTCTCGATCGGGCTCACCGCCGGCTTCTATGGCGGGCGCGTCGACAACCTGCTGATGCGGCTCGGCGACACCGTTCTCTCGATCCCGACCCTGCTGATGGCGATCCTGGTCTCCGCGATCTTCCGCGAGATGCTGCCGCCGGCCCTGCGCGAGCCCTTCTCCGCCGTGGTGCTGGTGCTGTCGATCGCGCTGACCAGCTGGGTCCAATATGCCCGCACCGTGCGCGCGCTGACCATGGTCGAGCGCCGCAAGGAATACGTGCTCGCCGCCCGCATCATCAAGGTGCCTGCGACGCGGATCATGGGCCGCCACATCCTGCCCAACACGATGACGCCGGTGCTGGTCTCGGCGACGCTGAGCCTCGGCCTCGCGATCCTCTCGGAGGCGACGCTCTCCTTCCTCGGCGTCGGCATGCCGATCACCCAGCCTTCGCTGGGCACGCTGATCCGCATCGGCAACCAGTACCTGTTCTCCGGCTCCTGGTGGCTCGTCGTCTTCCCCTCGCTGCAGCTCGGCCTGATCGTGCTCTCGGTCAACCTGCTCGGCGACTGGCTGCGCGACGCGCTGAACCCGAAGCTGCGCTGACCATCATAAGAAACCACGAGGATACGCCTGCGATGACTGCCTCCCTCCTCATCCGCAATGTCAGGCCTAATGCCGGGCCGGCTCTCGATATCCTCATCGAGAACGGCCGCATCACCCGGATGGCGAAGGACATCGCGGCGCCCGCCGGCGTGACGGTCGAGGACGGCCGCGGCGACATCGCCATTCCTGGCCTGGTCGAGGCCCACGCCCATCTCGACAAGAGCCTCTTGGGCATGACCTGGTACGTCAACGAGGTCGGCCCGAAGCTGCTCGACAAGATCGACAACGAGCGCCTGAGCAAGAAGCGCCTCGATCTCGATCCGGCGCGCCAGTCGGCGCGCCAGACCGTCCAGTCCTCGACGCTGGGCTCGACCCATACCCGCAGCCATGTCGATGTCGACACCGATCTCGGCCTCTGGGGCGTCGAGGGCATCATGAAGACCCGCGAGGATTACGCGGACATCATGGACATCGAGCTGGTCGCCTTCCCGCAATCGGGCCTGCTGCGCCGGCCGGGCACGCTGGAACTGATGCACGAGGCGATGAAGGCCGGCTGCGAGATCGTCGGCGGTCTCGATCCCTGCGCCATCGACCGCGACCCCAAGGGCCATCTCGACGCGATCTTCGGGCTCTGCCAGACCTATGGCCGGCCGCTCGACATCCACCTGCACGAGCCCGGCGAAATGGGCCTGTTCTCGCTCGACCTGATCATCGAGCGCACCCGCGCGCTCGGCATGAAGGGCAAGGTGACGGTCAGCCATGCCTTCTGCCTGGGCACCGCGCCCGAGCTGGTCGATCCCGTGATCCCGCAGCTCGCCGAGCTCGACATCGCGATCATGACCACGGCGCCGGCCCGCAACACCGCGCCGGCCGTCAAGAAGCTGCTCGATGCCGGCATCCGCGTCTGCTCGGGCTCGGACGGCATCCGCGACACCTGGGGCCCCTATGGCAATGCCGACATGGTCGAGCGCGCCATGTTCATCGGCCTGCGCAATAATTTCCGCCGCGACGACGAGGTCGAGCTCGGCCTCCATGTCTGCACGACCGGTGGCGCCCAGGTGATGGAGATCGCTGATTACGGCCTCGCCGAAGGCAAGATCGCCGATCTCGTCATCATGCCCGGCCAGAGCCTGACGGATATCGTCGTGACCCGTTCGCCCAAGCGCCGCGTGATCAAGCGCGGCAAGATCGTCGCCCGTGACGGCGTTTCGGTGAGGACTGCTCCGTGAGCCTGCAAGCCAAGAAGCGCCCCGAAGGCCGCATCCTGATGACCGCGCGCTGGGTGGTCGGCCACAAGGACGGCCGCCATCGTCTCTACGAGAATGGCGAGGTCGTCTTCGAGAACGGCGAGGTCGTCTTCGTCGGCCACGGCTTCCCGGGCGAAGTCAGCAGACGCATCGATTACGGCCATGCCCTGATCGGGCCGGGCTTCGTCGATTGCGATGCGCTCTCGGATCTCGACACCACGATCCTCGGCTACGACAACCAGCCGGCCTGGAAGAAGGGCCGCGTCTGGCCGCGCAGCTATCTCGAAGCCGGTCCCTACGAGATGTACACGCGCGAGGAATTGGCCTTCCAGAAGCGCTATGCCTTCTCCCAGTTGATCCGCAACGGCATCACCACCGCGCTGCCGATCGCCTCGCTGTTCTATCGCGCCTGGGGCGAGACGGTGCAGGAGTTCGAGGATGCGGCGGAAGCCGCCGCCGATCTCGGCATGCGCGCCTATCTCGGCCCGGCCTATCGCACCGGCAATCAGGTCGTCGAAAGCGACGGGCGCGTCGTCACCTATTACGAGGAAGACCGCGGCCTCGCCGAGCTCGATGCGGCGATCGATTTCGCCAGGCGCCATGAGGGCGTCGCCGGCGGCCTGATCCGCGCGATGTTCGCGCCGGACCGCATCGAGACCTCGACGGCCGAGCTTTTGCGCCGCACGGCGGCTGCCTCGCGCGAGTTCGACATCCCCGTCCGGCTCCATTGCTGCCAGTCGAAGATCGAGTACGACCTCGTCCTCGCCCAGCACGGCATGAGCCCGCCGGAATGGCTGGAGAGCCTTGGCTTCCTCAACGAGCGCTGCCTGTTGCCGCATGGCACCGTCGTCTCCGGCAGCCGCCTGATCGACCGCCCCGGCCGCGACCTTGAGATCATCCGCGATTCCGGCGCCAGCATCGTGCATTGCCCGCTCGTCTCGGGCCGGCACGGCGGCACCATCAATCATTTCGGCAGCTATCGCGCCATGGGCCTCAACATCGCCATGGGCACCGATACCGCGCCGCCCGACATGGTGATGAACATGCAGACCGGCATGATCCTCTCCCGCACCATGGCCGGCAATGTCGGCGCCGTGCGCTCCGAGGATTATTACGACGCGGCGACCCTCGGCGGCGCGAATGCTCTGCAACGGCCCGATCTCGGCCGCCTCCAGCCGGGCGCCCGCGCCGATATCACCGTCTTCGAATTCGACCGGCCGCATAGCGGTCAGGTCATCGATCCCATCCAGACGATGATGCTGACCGGCCATGGCCGCGACTTCGCGACCGTGGTGATCGACGGCCGCTTCGTCATGGAGAACCGGGCGATCCCCGGCCAGGACGAGGCCGCCGACAACGCCCGCGCCCAGAAGCAGTTCGAGGGCGTGATGGCGCGCTATCCCGAGCGCACGCTCGGCCACCCGCCGATGAGCGAGATCTTCTCGTCGAGCTACCCGATCGAACGCAGCGAGGCCTCTGCATGACCGCGCCCGCCGCCGCGCCTCTCCTGTCCGTCCGCGACCTGCGCATCGTCTTCGATGGCCGCCACGGCCCGTTGACCGCGCTGGACGGCGTCTCCTTCGACATCGCGCCGGGCGAGATCCTCGGCGTGGTCGGCGAATCCGGGGCCGGAAAGTCCCTGACCGGCACGGCGGTGATCGGCCTGCTCGATCCGCCGGGCCGTGTCGCCGGCGGCGAGATCCATCTCTCCGGCCAGCGCATCGACAACCTGCCGGCGGAGCAGATGCGCAAGCTGCGCGGCCGGCGCATCGGCGCGATCTTCCAGGACCCGCTGACCTCGCTGCATCCTTTGCTCAAGGTCGGCGACCAGCTCGTCGAGACCATCCTGACCCATCTGCCGGTCAGCCGGGCGGAGGCGCGCAAGCGCGCGCTCGACCTGCTCAAGGAGGTCGGTATCCCCGCCGCCGAGACGCGGATCGACCATTTCCCGCATCAGTTCTCCGGCGGCATGCGCCAGCGCGTCGTCATCGCGCTCGCGCTCTGCGCCGAGCCCTCGCTGATCATCGCCGATGAGCCGACGACCGCGCTCGACGTCTCGATCCAGGCGCAGATCACCACCTTGCTGAAGCGGCTTTGTCGCGAGCACGGCACGGCGATCATGCTGGTCACCCATGACATGGGCGTGATCGCCGAGACCGCTGACCGGGTTGCGGTGATGTATGCCGGCCGCATCGTCGAGATCGGCCCGGTCCAGGAGGTGACGCGCCGGCCGAGCCACCCTTATACCGCCGGCTTGATGGCCTCGATCCCGAGCGTCCATGTCCGGCACGAGCATCTCAACCAGATCGACGGCGCTATGCCGCGCCTCAATGCCATCCCGCCGGGCTGCGCCTTCAACCCGCGCTGCGGCCGGGCGGAGGATTTCTGCCGCGAGCACAAGCCCGGCCTGCCCTTGGCCGGGCATGCTGCCGCCTGCCATTTTCCCCTGAAGGAGGCGGCCCATGCTTGAGCAGGTTTCGACGCTCGCTCCCGCCCAAGCCGCCGGCGACGACATCATCCTCGATGTCGAGGCGGCCTGCTGCCGCTTCGACGTCTCGGCGCCGGCCCTGTCGCGGCTGTTCTCGAAGGAGCCGCGACGCATCCTGCGCGCGGTCGAGAGCGTCTCCTTCACGGTCAGGCGCGGCACCACCTACAGCATCGTCGGCGAATCCGGCTGCGGGAAGTCGACGCTCGCCCGCATGGTCGTCGGCCTCCAGCGGCCGACCGAGGGCAAGCTCAGCTTCCGCGACATCCGCCGCGCCGACGGCACCATCGGCCCGCCGCGCGTGCAGATGATCTTCCAGGACCCTTATGCCTCGCTCAATCCGCGCTGGCGTGTTGGCGACATCATCGCGGAACCGATCCGCGAGCTGAACCTGCGCGCCGACGAGGCGGCCATCCAGCAGCGCGTCGGAGACCTGCTCGAAGTGGTCGGCCTGTCGCGCACCGATGCGAGCCGCTATCCGCACGCCTTCTCCGGCGGCCAGCGCCAGCGCATCTCGATTGCGCGCGCTCTCGCGACCGAGGCGGACTTCCTCGTTTGCGACGAGCCGACTTCGGCGCTCGACGTCTCCGTGCAGGCGCAGATCCTCAACCTGATGGTCCGGCTGCAGAAGGAATTCGGGCTGACCTATCTCTTCATCAGCCACAATCTCTCGGTCGTCCGGCACATGTCGGACGATCTCGCGATCATGTATCTCGGCCGCTTCGTCGAGGCGGGTCCGGCCGAGCAGGTCTTCACCCGGCCGCAGCACCCCTATACCCGCCTGCTGCTCGACACGATCCCCGATGTCGAGCGCCCGAACCGGGAACGCCGGCCGATGTCGGGCGAGGTGCCGAGCCCGATCAGCCCGCCGGCCGGTTGCACCTTCAACCCGCGCTGCGCCCAGGCCGCCGACCGCTGCCGCGTCGACCGCCCGGAGTTGCGCAAGCTCGGCGAGGTCAGCGTCTCCTGCCACTTCGCCTGAGGCGGGGCGTTCTGGTTACGCTCGGAACCGCTTCGTCATCCCGGGCTTGCCCCGGGATCCATCGGAGGGCTCCGAAGCTCTACGATGGATCCCGGATCGGCGCCGCTTCGCGGCTTGTCCGGGATGACGCGTTGTGTCCGTCAGAGATCGTCAGCCTCAATCGGCCAGCGTCGCTTCCAGCGTGATCGGCGCCTTGAACAGCTTGGAAAGCGGGCAGCCGGCCTTGGCCTTGTCGGCCAGGGACTGGAAGGTCGCCTGGTCGGCGCCAGGTACCTTGCCCTTCAGCGTCAGGTGGATCGCGGTGATCGCGTAGCCGTCGTCGAGCTTGTCGAGCGTCACGCGCGCGGTGGTGTCGAGCGCATCGGCCTTGAGATTGGCTTCTCCCAGGATGAGCGAGAGCGCCATGGTGAAGCAGGCGGCATGCGCGGCGCCGATCAGCTCCTCGGGGTTGCTGCCGGGCTTGCCTTCGAAGCGGCTGGCAAAGCCGTAAGGGTAGGCGTCGAGCGCCTTGGTCTCGGTCGAGATCGTGCCCTTGCCGTCCTTGATGCCGCCCTCCCAATGGGCCGCGCCGGTCTTGTTGATCGCCATGATGCTGTCTCCCGTTCTGGTTGGATCGGTACTTTGCGGCTGGAACGCTACCCTTTGACAACGGTCCAGCGCGAGTCCGGTTCATCGTGACGACAAAGGCTCTGAATTGCCCTAAGGTCATCGCTCCGAACGCTGGAGGCTGTCATGACCGCATTCAACGCCGTTCGTTTCAAGGTGAAGCCGGGGATGGAGACCGCCTTCCTCGACGCTCACAACAAGATCGCCGAGGACTGGCCGGGCCTGCGGCACGCCAACATCATCGCGGCCGGCGAGGGGCGCTACTGCATCATCGCGGAATGGGAGAGTTTCGAGGCGATGGTGGCGGCACGCCCGCAGATGATCGCCACGCTCAACAGCTTCCGCCATACGCTCGATGATCTCGGCAACGGGCTCGGCGTCACCGATCCGATCGCCGGGTCGGTTGCCGTCTCGCTGAAATAGGGCGCCGCTCGACAGCTTCGTTGCAAAAGCGGAAGGCCCGCACCGATCGCTCGATGCGGGCCCTCGGATTGGCCGGTGATCTCGCCGCTCAGCGGAACAGCGCCAGCGACTTCGACAGCGTGATCCAGACGCCCCAGGCGATCGGCAGGCCGACGACCGCCCAGGCGAGCAGGGCCGGGCCGTTGAAACCGCCCTTGCCGATGCCGTAGGAGCCGTAATGGGCCGTCGCGTCGACGCTCGCCGACCGCTTCTGGAGCGCTGCGACCTCGGCATCCTTCATGAACCATTTGGTCGCGACCGGGCGCACCAGCAGGTTGCAGAGGAAGCCGAGCACCAGCATGCCGGCGAGGATATACATGGTGCGGTCGTAGACCTGCGCACGCGGCACCCCGGCATTGATCTGCGCCTCGCGGATGTAGTTCACGACGACCGGGCCGATGATGCCGGCGGTCGACCACGCCGTCAGCAGGCGGCCATGGATGGCGCCGACGAACTGCGTGCCGAACATGTCGGCGAGATAGGCCGGGACCGTCGCGAAGCCGCCGCCATACATCGACAGGATGATGCAGAAAAAGCCGACGAAGAGCGCGAGCGATCCGGCATGCGCCGCCCAGGGCGAGAGCGCATAGAGCAGGATGCCGAGCCCGAAGAAGGTGGCATAGGTCAGCTTGCGCCCGAGCTTGTCCGAGAGCGAGGCCCAGAAGAAGCGCCCGACGATGTTGAACAGCGAGAGCAGGCCGACGAAGGCCGCCGCGATCGTGGCGATCTGCGTCTTCTGCCCGGCATCGAGCGCGGCGAAGCCGATCTCCGGCTTGCCGATCAGCGAGCCCGCGAAGATCTCCTGCAACATCGGCGAGGCCATGCCGAGCACGCCGATGCCGGCGGAGACGTTGAGGCAGAGCACGGCCCAGATCAGCCAGAACTGCTTGGTCTTGTGCGCGTTCTGGAGATGGACATGGCCGGAGGTGATCATCGCGTTCTGGGTCGCTGGCGGCGTCCAGCCCTCCGGGCGCCAGTTCGCCGGCGGCACGCGATAGCCGAAGGTGCCGGCCATCATGAAGACGAAATAGATCGCGGCCATCGCGACGAAGGTCTGCCAGACGCCGACCGAGGCGGGTGTCTTGAACGTGTTCATCAGCATGTCCGCCAGCGGCGAGCCGATCATCGCGCCGCCGCCGAAGCCCATGATCGCCATGCCGGTCGCCATGCCGCGCCGGTCCGGGAACCATTTCACCAGCGTCGAGACCGGCGAGATATAGCCGAGGCCGAGACCGATGCCGCCGATCACGCCGGAGCCCACCCACATCAGCCAGAGCTGGTGCGTGTAGATGCCCAGCGCCGAGATCAAGAGACCGCCGCACCAGCACAAGGTCGAGACGAAAGCCGCCTTGCGCGGTCCGACGCGCTCGAGCCAGCCGCCCCAGATCGCGGCCGAGGAGCCCAGGAAGACGAAGAACAGCGTGTACATCCAGCCGAGATCGGCGACCTTCCAGTCGCAGGCCGTGGTGAAGAGCGAGCCGATCAGGCCGACATCCGCCGCGCAGGCGACGGGCTTGGTGATGCCGATCGCCTGGCTCAGCGGCAGCCAGAACACCGAGAAGCCATAGGCCATGCCGATGCAGAGATGGATGCAGAGCGCGGCCGGTGGCACGAGCCAGCGGTTGAAGCCCGGCTTGGCGATAGTCCGTTCGCGGTCGAGCAGGCCGATGCCGCCCCCGACCTGTCCGATATCCTGTGCGACGCTCATTCCCGGTGTCCTTTCCCCAAAGCTTCGCCGTTCGGGCCGGGTAGGGTCCCAGCTCGCTTGTGTGTTCTCATCGCCGGCAGAACCGGCGTCTGGCTGCTAACCTCCGCGCCCCGGCCTGATCCGCGGCAGGGCTTGCCGCAGCAGGGGCGTGAGGTCCTCCGGCCGGTTGGCGAAAGCGGCGAGGAAGTCCCCGCGCATGCGTCCGGTCCAGAACTGGTTGATATGGTCGGCGACGGAAGCAGCCGCTTCCGCCTCCGGATAGGCCTTGAAGAAATCGGCGATCTGCCCGGCCATGCGCCGGAGCTTCTCGACGTTCTCGGCGTGGTGATCGGTGGTCAGGCCGGCCTCCGTCATCGGGCGATCGTCTCGGTTTCGGGCGCGAGCGCACCGGTGAAGACGATGCAGCCGTCGCGACGCGCCACGGCGGCGAGCGTCAGGCCGAGATGTCGGGCGCGCTCGATCGCGAGCGAGGTGGGCGCGGATATCGCAACCAGCGTGCCGGCGCCGAAGATCGCGGCCTTCTCGACCATTTCGAAGGAGGCACGGCTGGTGACGAGCAGGAAACCTTCGCCGGCATCGGCCCCGGCGCGGAGCCGGGCGCCGATCAGCTTGTCGAGCGCATTGTGGCGGCCGACATCCTCGCGCACGGCCAGGATCGCGCCGGAGGCATCGCACCAGGCGGCGCCATGGACTGCGCGGGTGAGCTGGTTCAGCGGCTGATGCTTGTCGAGCGCCGCGAGCGCGGCCTCGATCGCCGATGCGGAGACGGCACGCGAAGCCCGCGCCGCCGCATCGGCCATCGGGATCTCCTCGATGGTCTCGACCCCGCAGAGTCCGCAGGAGGTGCGGCCCGAGAGATTGCGCCGCCGCGCCAGGTGCTCGCGGAAGCGGCCGGGCGCGAGCTCGACCGTGACGATGACCCCTTCGTCCTTCGGCTCGACGCTGACAGATCGGATTTCGTCCGCGCCGCGCACGATGCCTTCGGTCAGGCTGAATCCGGCAACGAAATCCTCCAGATCGGACGGGCTCGCCATCATCACCGCATAGGGCATGTTGCCGTAGACGATGTTGATCGGCGTCTCGACCGCGACCTCGATCTCGCGCGCATCCGCCCGTTCCGCGCCGAAGCGCAGCGGCTGCGCCGTGACGGCGGCCGAAGCCGGCGGCTGGGCTTCGCGGTTATTCCGCGGCATCGGGCAGGCGCTCCGCGATCCGGCGCAAGGTCACATCCTCCTCGAAATTCTTCTCCTGCCAGGCCGACCAGGCATTGGTGCGGCGAACCTCGACGGCGGTGACCTTGTATTCCGGGCAGTTCGTCGCCCAGTCCGAATAATCGGTGGTGATGACGTTGGCGCCGGTCTTGGCATGGTGGAAGGTCGTGTAGACCACGCCCGGCTGCATGCGCTCGGAGATCACGGCCCGGAGCGCGATGTCGCCCGAGCGGCTGGCGAGCGCCACGAGATCGCCGTCGCGGATGCCGCGGCTCTCGGCGTCGAAGGCATGGATCTCCAGCACGTCCTCGTCATGCCAGGCGCCGTTCTCGGTGCGCCGGGTCTGCGCGCCGACATTGTATTGCGAGAGGATACGGCCGGTGGTGAGCAGCAACGGGAAGCGCGGCCCCGTCCGCTCGTCGGTCGGGACGTATTCGGTGATCATGAACTTGCCCTTGCCGCGCACGAAGCGGTCGACATGCATCAGGGGCGTGCCGGTCGGCGCCTTGTCGTTGCAGGGCCACTGCACCGAGCCGAGCTTGTCGAGCTTGTCGTAGGAGACGCCGGCGAAGCTCGGCGTCAGCCGCGCGATCTCGTCCATGATCTCGCTGGGATGGCTGTAGCTCATCTCGTAGCCGAGCGCGCGGGCCAGGTCGATCGTGACCTGCCACTCGTCCTTGCCGGCGAGCGGCGCCATCACTTGCCGCACGCGGTTGATGCGCCGCTCGGCATTGGTGAAGGTGCCGTCCTTCTCCAGGAAGGAGGCGCCCGGCAGGAAGACATGGGCGTATTTCGCCGTCTCGTTCAGGAAGATGTCCTGGATGACGACGCATTCCATCGAGGCGAGGCCCGCCGTGACATGCTTGGTGTTCGGGTCGGACTGGGCGATGTCCTCGCCCTGGACATAGAGGCCCTTGAAGGTGCCGCCGACCGCCTCGTCCAGCATGTTGGTGATGCGCAGGCCCTGTTCGGGATCGAGCGGCACGCCCCAGAGCATCTCGAAGACCTGCCGGGTCGAGTCGTCGGAGACGTGGCGATAGCCCGAGAATTCGTGCGGGAAAGAGCCCATGTCGCAGGAGCCCTGGACATTGTTCTGCCCGCGCAGCGGATTGATGCCGACGCCGTCGCGCCCGATATTACCGGTCGCCATGGCGAGGTTGGCCATCGCCATCACCGTGGTCGAGCCCTGGCTGTGTTCGGTGACGCCGAGCCCGTAATAGATCGCGCCATTGCCGCCGGTGGCATAGAGCCGCGCCGCGGCGCGCACATCCGCCGCCGGCACGCCGGTATATTGTTCGCTCGCCTCCGGCGAATTCTCCTCGCGGGCGACGAAGCGGGCCCAGTGCTCGAAATCGCCGAGATCGCAGCGCTCGCGCACATAGGCCTCGTCGATCAGCCCCTCGGTGACGACGACATGGCTGAGCGCATTGAGCAGCGCGACATTGGTGCCGGGCCTCAGCGGCAGATGGTAATCCGCCTTCACATGCGGGGACTGCACCATGTCGATCTTGCGGGGATCGGCGACGATCAGGCGGGCGCCCTCGCGGATGCGCTTCTTCATGCGCGAGGCGAAGACCGGGTGGCCGTCGGTCGGGTTGGCGCCGATGACGAGGATGACGTCGGATTTGGCGACGGATTTGAAATCCTGCGTGCCGGCCGAGGTGCCGAGCGTCGTCCGCAGGCCATAGCCGGTCGGTGAGTGACAGACGCGGGCGCAGGTATCGACATTGTTGTTGCGGAAGGCGGCGCGGACCAGCTTCTGGACGAGGAAGACCTCCTCGTTGGTGCAGCGCGACGAGGTGATGGCGCCGACGGACTCTCGGCCGTACTTCGCCTGGATGCGCTTGAACTCGCTCGCGGCGTAGGTGATCGCCTCTTCCCATGACACTTCGCGCCACGGGTCCGTGATCTTCGCCCGGATCATCGGCTTGGTCATGCGGTCGGTATGGGTGGCATAGCCCCAGGCGAAGCGGCCCTTGACGCAGCTATGGCCCTCGTTCGCCTTGCCGTCCTTGTAGGGCACCATGCGGATGACGCGGTCGCCCTGCATCTCCGCCTTGAACGAGCAGCCGACGCCGCAATAGGCGCAGGTCGTGACCACCGAATGCTCGGGCTGGCCATGCTCGATGACCTTGTTCTCCATCAGCGTCGCCGTCGGGCAGGCCTGCACGCAGGCGCCGCAGGAGACGCATTCGGATCCCAGGAAATCGGTCGGTCCCGCCGCGACGCGCGAGTCGAAGCCGCGGCCGGTGATCGTCAGCGCGAAGGTGCCCTGCACCTCCTCGCAGGCCCGCACACAACGATTGCAGACGATGCATTTCGACGGGTCGTAGGTGAAATAGGGGTTGGAGGTGTCCTTCGCGAGCCAGTTCTCGTTGACCGCGCCGTCCTTGCCCTTGGCGAAGACGTGGTTCTCGCCCTCATAGCCGTAGCGCACCTCGCGCAGGCCCACCGCGCCGGCCATGTCCTGCAATTCGCAATCGCCATTGGCCGAACAGGTCAGGCAGTCCAGCGGATGGTCGGAGATGTAGAGCTCCATCACGCCCTTGCGCAGGCCGGAGAGGTTCTCCGACTGGGTGCGGACGATCATGCCGTCTTCCGCCGGCGTGGTGCAGGAAGCGGGCGTGCCGCGCCGCCCCTCGATCTCGACGAGGCAGAGCCGGCAGGAGCCGAAGGGTTCGAGCGAGTCGGTGGCGCAAAGCTTGGGGATCTTGGTGCCCAGGCTCATCGCCGCCGCCATCACCGAGGTGCCGGCCGGCACCGTGACGCTCTGGCCGTCGATAGTCAGCGTCACCGTCTTCTCGGAAAGCCGGATCGGCGTGCCGTAGTCGATTTCCTTGATCAGGCTCATCGTGGCCTCCTCACTCGGCTGCCATTGGCAGCGGAGGACGGTCGAAATCCTCGGGGAAATGGTTCAGCGCGCTCAGCACCGGCATGGGGGTAAGGCCCCCCATCGCGCAGAGGGAGGCATCGGTCATCAGCTTCGAGAGATCGCGCAGCACGGCGATGTTCTTGGGAACTTCGGTGCCGGCGATGATGCGGTCCATAGTTTCGACGCCGCGCGTCGCGCCGATGCGGCAGGGCGTGCACTTGCCGCAGCTTTCCTTGGCGCAGAATTCGAAGGCGAAGCGGGCCTGCCTGGCCATGTCGACGCTGTCGTCGAACACGACGATGCCGCCATGGCCGAGCATGGCGCGCATCGCGGCGAGCGCCTCGTAATCCATCTGCACGTCGAGCTGCCCGGCCGTGAGGTAGGCGCCGAGCGGCCCGCCGACCTGCACGGCCCGGATCGGCCGGCCCGAGAGCGTGCCGCCGCCCATATCCTCGATGATCTCGCGCAACGAGATGCCGAAGGCGAGCTCGATCAGCCCGCCGCGCCTGACATTGCCGCCGAGCTGGATCGGCAGCGTGCCGCGCGAGCGGCCCATGCCGTAATCGGCATAGGCCTGGGCGCCATAATCCATGATCCACGGCACGGCGGCGAAGGAGAGCACGTTGTTGACGACGGTCGGCTTGCCGAAGAGCCCTTGCAAGGCCGGCAGCGGCGGCTTGGCCCGGACGATGGCGCGCTTGCCTTCGAGGCTTTCGAGAAGCGAGGTCTCCTCGCCGCAGATATAGGCGCCTGCGCCGAGCCGCACTTCCAGATGAAAAGCGTGCTGCGAGCCCAGCACCGAGGCGCCGATCAATCCCGCGGCCTCAGCCTTCAGGATCGCGCGCTGAAGCGTGCGATGGGCATGCGGATATTCCGAGCGCAGGTAGATGTAGCCGCGCGTCGCCCCGACTGCGATCGCAGCGATCGCCATGCCCTCGATCACGAGATAGGGGTCGCCTTCGAACAGCATGCGGTCGGCGAAGGTGCCGCTATCGCCCTCGTCGGCATTGCAGACGATGTATTTCTGCTCCGCCCTGGCGTCGTGGACCGTCTTCCACTTGATGCCGGTGGGGAAGCCGGCGCCGCCGCGTCCGCGCAGGCCCGATGCCTTCACCGCCTCGACGATCTCGCCGCCGGTAAGGCCAAGCGCCGCTTCCAGCCCCTTGAACCCGCCATGGGCCCGGTAGTCTGCGATCGAAAGCGGATCGATGACGCCGACGCGCTCGAAGGTGAGGCGTTGCTGGCGCTTCATCCAGTCGAGCTCTTCGGTCTTGCCGAGGCGCAAGCCATGCGCGCCGCCCGTGACGAGGCCGGCATCGAAAAGCGAGGGCACGTCCTTGGCCGCGACCGGCCCATAGGCGATCCGGCCCTCGTTCGCCTCGACCTCGACCATCGGCTCCAGCCAGAGCATGCCGCGCGAGCCGTTGCGGACGATCTCGACGGAAAGGCCGCGCGCCGCCGCTTCGTTGGTAATGGCCTGCGCAACGGCCTCCGCGCCGACCGACAGGGCGGCGGCGTCGATGGGAACGAAAATCCGGACCGGGTTGGCGCTCATGAATGCGCCCTTCCGTGCTGGCAGAGCCCGGCGATGCGGGCTGCATCGACGCGTCCGATCAGCTCGCCATCGACCAGGGCCGAGGGCCCGAGCGCGCAATTGCCGAGACAATACACCGTTTCGACGATGGCGTCGCCGGCATGGTGATCGTCGACCGCGATGCCATGCGTGCGGGCGAGGTCATCGACGACCGTTTCGCAGCCCAAAGCCTGGCAGGCTTCCGCCCGGCAGAGCTTGACGATGCGGGCCGGCTGCGGGGCGGTCTTGAAGTCGTGATAGAAGGAGATCGCGCCATGGACCTCGGCGCGCGACAGGTTCAGTACCTCCGCGATCAATGGCACGGCTTGCGGATCGACATAGCCGAACTCGTCCTGCAGGGCGTGCAGCATCGGCAGCGTGGCGCCTTCCAGATGCGCCAGCCCCGCGACGATCATGCGTGCGCTGTCCTGATTCCAGGCCGGATAAGCCGCCATCTTTCCTCCATAGGCCCGGTTCGCCGGACGCTCGTTAAGGGGAGGGTGGTTGAAACTGGAATGATTTCAAATCGTTTCTTTCGAAGGCGTGATAGATTTTAACTATCAATATACGCGATGAGAGGCCGCTATCGCTCCATGGCCAGCGCGTCACGCCTCGAAAATTTCGTGATGGGGTCGTTTTGCGCCGCACAATGCTGTGCTGCTTCTAAGACGATAGACGAACTCTATCGTACGATCGGGCGCCGCGGCAGCCGCGCATCGGTCACCGGCTTCGTCATCATCAGGAGGTTGCGCGCGAGCGGCGCCACCGGCTGACGGTCCGCCACGATCAGCCCGATCGTCCGCTGTGCCTCCGGCTCGACCAGCGATAGCGCCTTGGTGCCGAGCGGCACGCCGAAGAACTCCAGCAATTGCAGCGAGACGATGCTGGCGATGCCCTGGATGCCGGCATGCGAACAGAGGTTGAAGATCGAGTTGGTCTCGATGGACGGGCGCGGCGCGGTGCCGACCGAGCGGAAGATGCCGTCGATGATGCGCCGGTTCTGCATGTCGCCGGTGAGCAGGCAGAGCTTCTGCTCGGCCGCCTCGACCCAGGAGATGGTGTCGCGCGCGCCGAGCGGCCCGTCCTCGCGCGTCAGCAGCACATAGGATTCCTGGTAGATCGGTTTGGAGATCACCCGGTCGAGCGGTTCGTTGTCGAGATAGGTCAGGCCGACATCGAGCTCGAAATTGTCGATCCGCTCCTGGATTTCCTGCGAGGTCAGCGAGAGCACGGTCAGCGACACCGCCGGATAGCGCTCCGAGAACGGCGCGGTGATATGGGCGATCATCGGCAGCGCCGTTGGGATCGCGCCGAGCCGGACGCGACCCGAGACGCCTTCGCGCAGTTCGGCGATCGAATCCTTCATCACCTCGGCCTCGGCCAGGATGCGGCGGGCATGGGCGAGCACGACCTCGCCCTCCTTGGTGAAGCCCTGGAAGCGCCGCCCGCGCTCCACGATCATCACGCCGAGCTCCTCCTCGAGCTGCACGATCGCGGCCGAGAGTGTCGGCTGCGAGACATGGCAGGCCTCGGCCGCGCGGCGGAAATGCTTCTCGCGGGCGAGCGCATCGAGATAGACCAGCTGGCGAATGATCATGGCATCGTTTCGGCCGCGGCCGGTGTCGCCGCGCGCCCGAGCATCGGCAGCTTGCGCGGGCGATGCAAGCGCGGCGGTTGCATTCCTGCAAACAGGCTGTTGCTGGCAGGGCAACGCCTGGAGAATTGCGCTGCGGCAATCCCGACCCTAATTCCCGGAAGCCGGGATGGCCGGCAGGCAAAGGGTCGCTCTGCGGCCTCGGGATGATCATGGCACAGGAACTGGAATTCGGGCTCGACACCTTCGGCGACGTCACCAATGGAGCGGATGGCAAGCCGCTGCCGCATGCGCAGGTGATCCGCAATCTTGTCGACGAAGCCGTCCTGGCCGATCAGGTCGGCATCGATTTCATCGGTGTCGGCGAGCATCACCGCGCCGATTTCGCGGTGTCCTCGCCGGAGACGGTGCTGGCCGGCATGGCCACGCGCACCAGCCGGATCAAGCTCGGCTCGGCCGTGACCGTGCTGAGCTCGGACGATCCGATCCGCGTCTTCCAGCGTTTCGCGACCGTCGATGCGCTCTCGAACGGCCGCGCCGAGGTCATCCTCGGCCGGGGGTCCTTCACCGAGTCCTTCCCGCTCTTCGGCCTCGACCTGCGGGATTACGAGAAGCTGTTCGAGGAGAAGCTCGACCTCTTCGCCGGCCTGCTGCCGCAGGAGCCCCTGACCTGGCAGGGCTCGATCCGCCCGCCGCTCAAGGACCAGCTGGTCTATCCTCCGATCGAGCATGGTCCGCTCAAGACCTGGATCGGCGTCGGCGGCAGCCCGGAATCGGTGGTGCGCGCGGTGCGCTACGACCTGCCCCTGATGCTTGCCATCATCGGCGGCGATCCGCTGCGCTTCAAGCCATTCGTGGACTTGTACCACCGCGCCTATGGCCAGATCGGCAAGCCGGCCAAGCCCGTCGGCGTGCATTCGCCGGGCTATGTCGCGGCGACCGACGAGCAGGCCAAGGAAGAGTTCTTCCCGGCCTACAAGCAGATGCGCGATCGCATTGGCTCTGAGCGCGGCTGGCCGCCGATGGGCCGTGACGAGTTCGAGCAGGAGGTCGCGCGCGGCTCGCTCTATCTCGGCTCGCCCGAGACGGTGGCCCGCAAGATCGCCGCGACGGCGAAGGGCCTGGGCATCGCCCGGTTCCAGCTCAAGTACAGCGCCGGCCCGCTGGAGCACGAGAAGGCGATGGAGTGCATCCGGCTCTACGGCGAGAAGGTCGTGCCGCTGGTGCGGGAGATGCTGGGATAGAGCGTTGACAGAGGCCGTCATTCTCGGGCGGAGCGAAGCGGAGACCCGAGAATCTCAGGCCGGTGAGGCTGAAGAAGCCTCTTTCGGCAGGAGATGCTCGGGTCAAGCCTGAGCATGACGGCCTGCTTACCCCACCACCTTCAGCGGATCGACCGACAGCGTCCGCTTCAGCGCCCTTAGCCCGAAGGTCGTCCGCGTCTGCCTGACCCCCGGAATGCGGTAGATCGTTCCGCGCAGGAAGCGCTCGTAATGGTCGGTGCCGCTGACCACGACCTTGGCGAGATAGTCGTATTCGCCGGTGACGAGATGCGCCTCGACCACCTCCGGCGCGCGGCTCAGTGCCTCGCCGCATTGGTCGAGCACCTTGTCGTCATGCTTGTCGAGGGTGATCTCGACGAAGACGATGTTGTTGTAGCCCAGCGCCTTGTGGTCGAGCAGGGCGACATATTTCTCGATCGCGCCGGATTCCTCCAGCCGTTTCACCCGCGTCCAGCAGGGCGAGGGCGAGAGCCCGACCTTTTCGGCCAGGGCCTGTGTCGTCAGCCGCCCGTCATCCCGCAACGCAGCGAGAATCTTGCGATCGATCAGATCGAGAGCAGGACCGTTCTGGCTCTTTTTGTTCATCGGACGATCATTCTGAAAATGATGACAGGTGCGGGAATTTCTTCTGCCTGATTTCGCCATTGCCCGCAAATTCGGAATGAACCTCCGAACCGTCCCCGCTAGCGTTGGTTGCAAGGGGAACGATCGCCGGCCGGCTGTGCGTCCCGCCGCATCACGAGGAGCGCGAGAGGGCGCTTGCGGGATGCGCGCGAAGGCGGAATGCTGGTGGCGTCAGGGATGGAGGCGCTCATGAGCAGCGACAAGTCAGGCCAGGCGCCGGCAGCAACCCAGCCACTGCAGTTCCATGTCCCCAAACCGGCGAGCCGACCCGGCGAGAAGCCGGACTTTTCCCATGTCGTGATCCCGAAGGCGGGCTCCGTGGCACGCCCGCCGGTCAATGTCGATCCCAAGGACATCCGCGACCTCGCTTACTCGATCATCCGCGTGCTCGATCGCGAGGGCGAGGCGGTCGGCCCCTGGGTGCCCGATCTCTCGCAGGAGGACCTGATCCGCGGCCTGCGCCACATGATGACGCTGCGCACCTTCGACGGGCGCATGCAGATGGCGCAGCGACAGGGCAAGACCTCGTTCTACATGCAGCACACCGGCGAGGAGGCGGTGTCCTGCGCCTTCCGCATCGCGCTCCAGCCCGGCGACATGAATTTCCCGACCTATCGCCAGGCGGGCCTGCTGATCGCGAACGATTATCCGCTCGTCGATATGATGAACCAGATCTACTCGAACGAGCGCGACCCGATGAAGGGCCGGCAATTGCCGGTGATGTACTCCTCCAAGGAGCACGGCTTCTTTTCGATCTCCGGCAACCTCGCGACGCAATATGTCCAGGCCGTCGGCTGGGCGATGGCCTCGGCGATCAAGAACGACACCCGCATCGCCGCCGCCTGGATCGGCGACGGCTCGACCGCGGAATCGGATTTCCACGCCGCGCTCGTCTTTGCCTCGACCTACAAGGCGCCGGTCGTGCTCAACGTCGTCAACAACCAGTGGGCGATCTCGACCTTCCAGGGCATCGCGCGCGGCGGCTCCGGCACCTTCGCGGCGCGCGGCCTTGGCTTCGGCATTCCGGCCTTGCGCGTCGACGGCAACGACTACCTCGCGGTCTATGCGGTCGCGCAATGGGCGGTCGAGCGCGCCCGCCGCAATCTGGGTCCCACGCTGGTCGAATACGTCACCTATCGCGCCGGCGCCCATTCCACCTCGGACGACCCCTCCGCCTATCGCCCCAAGCACGAATCCGACGATTGGCCTCTGGGCGACCCGCTGATCCGGCTGAAGCAGCATCTGATCGCGGTCGGTGCCTGGTCGGAGGAACGCCACAAGCAGGCGGAGGCCGAGATCCTCGCCACCGTCATCGCGGCGCAGAAGGAGGCCGAGAGCTTCGGCACGCTGCATTCCGGCGGCAAGCCCTCGGCGCGCGACATCTTCGAGGACGTCTATGCCGAGCTGCCGCCGCATCTGCGCCGCCAGCGCCAGCAGATCGGAGTCTGACCCGATGGCACGCATGACGATGATCGAGGCGATCCGCTCCGCCATGGACGTCTCCATGGGCCGCGACGATGATGTCGTGGTTTTCGGCGAGGATGTCGGCTTCTTCGGCGGCGTCTTCCGCTGCACCCACGGTTTGCAGCAGAAATACGGGATGTCCCGCTGCTTCGATGCGCCGATCAGCGAGGCCGGCATCGTCGGCACGGCGATCGGCATGGCCTCCTACGGCCTCAAGCCCTGCATCGAGATCCAGTTCGCCGACTACATGTATCCGGCCTATGACCAGATCGTCTCGGAGGCGGCACGCCTGCGCTACCGCTCGGCTGGCGATTTCACTTGCCCGCTGGTGATCCGCATGCCGACCGGCGGCGGCATCTTCGGCGGCCAGACCCATAGCCAGAGCCCGGAAGCGCTCTTCACCCATGTCGCGGGCCTGAAGACGATCGTCCCGTCCAACCCCTATGACGCCAAGGGCTTGCTGATCGCGGCGATCGAGGACCCGGACCCGGTGATCTTCCTGGAGCCGAAGCGGCTCTATAACGGCCCCTTCGACGGCCATCACGATCGCCCGGTCACGGCCTGGTCGAAGCATGAACTCGCCGAGGTGCCGGAAGGCCATTACACCGTGCCGCTCGGCAAGGCCGTGACGCGGCGCGAGGGCTCCGCCGTCACCATCCTCGCCTATGGCACCATGGTCCATGTCGCGCTGGCGGCCGCCGAGGATACCGGTATCGACGCGGAGGTCATCGACCTGCGCACGCTCGTTCCGCTCGATCTCGAAGCCATCCTCGCCTCGGTCCAGAAGACCGGGCGCTGCATCGTGCTGCACGAGGCGACGCTGACCTCAGGCTTCGGCGGTGAGCTTGCGGCGCTGGTGCAGGAACACTGCTTCTACCATCTGGAGGCGCCGGTCATGCGCGTCACCGGCTGGGACACGCCCTATCCGCATGCGCAGGAATGGGACTATTTCCCCGGCCCCGCCCGCCTCGGACAGGCGCTGCTAGATATCATGGAGGCACGCTGATGGCCGAGCGCATCATCAAGCTGCCGGATGTCGGCGAGGGCATCGCGGAAGCCGAGCTCGTCGAGTGGCACGTCAAGGTCGGCGACATCGTCCGCGAGGACGACCTGCTCGCCGCCGTGATGACCGACAAGGCGACGGTGGAGATTCCCTCGCCCGTCGAGGGCGAGGTCACCTGGGTTGGGGCCGAGGTCGGCGACACTGTCGCGATCGGTTCGGCCATCGTGAAGCTGAAGGTCGCGGGCGATAGTGCCGCGGTCGAAGAGCCAGCCGAGGAAGCGCCTGCGGAAAAGCCGGCTCCTGTCGCCGCGCCGGCCAAGGCCGAGAAACCTGCGGCGCCTTCCGCTCCCGCCAAGCCGGCTGCGCCGCCTCAGCCAGCCCCCAAGCTCGTGCGCGCCAGCGCTCCCGCCCAGCGCCGCGCGCCGGGCGAGAAGCCGCTGGCTTCGCCGGCGGTCCGCCTGAAGGCCCGCGAGGCCGGGGTCGACTTGCGCCAGGTCCAGGGCACCGGCCCTGCCGGTCGCGTCACCCATCAGGATATCGACGCCTTCCTGCTGCGCGGCCCCGAGCCGGTTCGTGGCGGCGGGCTCGTCGAGCAGAGCGCCGTCACCGAGGTCAAGGTCGTCGGCCTGCGCCGCCGCATCGCCGAGAAGATGGCGCTGTCGAAATCGCGCATCCCGCACATCACCATCGTCGAGGAGATCAACGTCTCGCCGCTGGAGGACCTGCGCGCGACGCTGAACAAGAAGCCGACGCCGGAGCGGCCGAAGCTGACGCTGCTGCCCTTCCTGATGCGCGCGATGGTCAAGGCGCTCGCCGAGCAGCCGGCGCTGAACGCGCTCTATGACGACGATGCCGGCATCGTGCGCCAGCATGCCGCGATCAATATCGGCATCGCCACGCAGACGCCGACCGGCCTGATCGTGCCGGTGGTCAAGCATGCCGAAGCGCGCGATCTCTGGGGCTGCGGCATCGAACTCGCCCGCCTCGCCGAGCGCGGCCGCGACGGCACCGCGACGCGCGACGAACTGACCGGCTCGACCATCACCATCACGTCGCTCGGCGCGCTCGGCGGCATCGCGACGACGCCGGTGATCAACTATCCGGAAGTCGCCATCGTCGGCGTCAACAAGATGGTCGTGCGCCCGGTCTGGGACGGTACCACCTTCGTGCCGCGCAAGATGATGAACCTCTCCTCCAGCTTCGATCACCGCGTCATCGACGGCTGGGACGCTGCCGTCTTCGTGCAGCGGCTGAAGGAACTGCTGGAGAATCCGGCCACGCTCTTCGTGGACATCTGAGGAGCGTGCCATGACCGAGATCACCTGCAAGCTCCTCGTCATCGGCGCCGGCCCCGGCGGTTATGTCTGCGCCATCCGCGCCGGCCAGCTCGGCATCGACACCGTCATCGTCGAGAGCACCAAGCTCGGCGGTTCCTGCCTCAATGTCGGCTGCATCCCCTCCAAGGCGATGATCCATGTCGCCGAGGAGTTCGAGAAGGCGGCGGAAGCCGCTGCCGGCAAGACGCCCTTCGGCCTGACCGCCGCCGAGCCGAAGCTCGACTTGAAACAGGCCGTGGCCTGGAAGGACGGCATCGTCCAGCGCCTCAACAACGGCGTCGCCGCTCTGCTGCGCAAGGCCAAGGTCAAGATCGTCCATGGCCGCGCCCATTTCCGCGACGGCAAGACCGTTGTGGTCGAGACCGAGACCGGTCCGAAGACGATCCAGGCCGAGGCCATCGTCATCGCGACCGGCTCGGCCCCGGTCGAACTGTCCTTCCTCCCCTTCGGCGGCAACGTGATCTCCTCGACCGGCGCGCTGGCGCTGACGGAGGTTCCGAAGCGCCTCGTCGTGGTTGGCGGCGGCTATATCGGGCTGGAACTCGGCACCGCCTTCGCCAAGCTCGGTGCCAAGGTCACCGTCGTCGAGGCGCAGGACAAGATCCTGCCGCTCTACGATGCCGAATTGACCGGTCCGATCTCGAAGCGCCTGACTGCGCTCGGCGTCGAGGTGCTCACCGGCGCCAAGGCGCTCGGCCCGACACCCAAGGGCGACGGCCTGCGTATCGAGACGGCCGATGGCAAGGAGCGCAGCCTGCCGGCCGACAAGATATTGGTCACGGTCGGCCGCAAGCCGGTCACCGACGGTCTCGGGCTCGAAAACCTCGTGCTCGACATGGATGGCCGCTTCATCCGCATCGGCGAGCGTTGCGAGACGGCGATGCGCGGCATCTACGCCATCGGCGACGTCACCGGAGAGCCGATGCTGGCGCATCGCGCCATGGCGCAGGGCGAGATGGTGGCGGAGATCGTCGCCGGCCTGCCGCGCGCCTGGGACAAGCGCGGCATCGCGGCGATCTGCTTCACCGATCCCGAGATCGTCTCGGTGGGCCTCTCGCCCGACGAGGCCAAGCGCGCGGGCCATGAACTCAAGATCGGCCAGTTCCCCTTCGCCGCCAATGGCCGGGCCATGACCCGTCATGCCGAGGCCGGCTTCGTGCGCGTCGTCGCGCAGGCGGGCAGCGAACTCGTGCTGGGCATCCAGGCGGTCGGACAGGGCGTCTCGGAATTGTCGGCGGCCTTCGGGCTCGCGATCGAGATGGGCGCGACGCTGCAGGACATCGCCGGCACGATCCACGCCCATCCCACGCTGGGCGAGGCCTTCCCGGAAGCGGCGATGAAGGCGCTGGGCCACGCGCTGCATATTTGAGCGTTGCCCTGGCACAGAATTTCGGGCCTGCCAGTTTTCTGCGGAACTACGGTGTCATCCCGGGCTTGCCCCGGGATCCATCGTAAAGCTCCGCACCCTCCGATGGATCCCGGATCGGCGCGGCTTCGCCGCTTGTCCGGGATGACGGCGCGGTTCCGTGCAGTATCCGTGGGATGGCGTCCAAGGCGCCGCGACCGATCCGCGCAGGCAGCCGGCTATGATGCATACAATCTTGACATTGTCTGCATCGAGCGCGATCTGAAGGGCGACGCCGAACGAACGGCGCCGTCCTGAGGAGACATTCCATGTCCGGCGAGCACTGGCCGCCACTCTCTCCGCTCAAGACCGGCCTGCGCGGCCGCTGCCCGCGCTGCGGGCAGGGCAAGATGTTCGAGGGTTTCCTGAAGCTGAAGCCGAAATGCGAGAATTGCGGCCTGGATTATGCCTTCGCCGATCCGGCGGATGGACCGGCCTTCTTCGTGATGATGTTCCTCTGCATCCCGGCGGTGGCTTTCCCGCTCTGGCTGGAACTGGCCTACAACCCGCCGACCTGGGTCCATCTGGTCACGACGCTGCCGCTGATCCTGCTGACCTGCATTCCGCCCTTGCAGCCGCTCAAGGGCTGGCTGGTCGCCTCGCAATATTTCCACAAGGCGGAGGAAGGCCGGCTCGCCCGCCCGGTGCCGCAGGAGAAGCCGCTCGCTTCGAACTGAGGCGGTGCGCTCAGCGCTCCGCCCGGATCAGCCCGGCGAGCAGGCCAAGAGCTTCCGCCAATCGCGCCCGCTCCGGGATCGCGCCGAGCGCGATCCTGATGGCGTCAGGTGCCGCATCGTCCGTGCTGAAAGCGTCCGCTGCCATCACGCCGAGTCCGGCCTCGCGGGCGCGTTCGATCAATCGGTCGCGCTCCCAATGTGCGGGCAGGGGCTGCCAGACATGCAGGGCATGCGGATGGGCCTGCATCGTCGCCGGCAGAATCTCCCGCGCCAGCAATTGCCGTTCGGCCGCCTCGCGCCGCACGCCGTCCAACAGGTCTTTCGCGGCTCCGATCCTGATCCAATGCGCGGCAAGCGCCGTCATCAGAGGCGCAGGCATGAGCGCGGTTGCCCGCAACGCAGCGAGGAACGGAGCGCCGTCGGCTCCCTCTGGCGTCACCACGAAAGCCGTGCGCAGGCCGGGGGTCAGCACCTTCGACAAGGTCGCGACATGCCATGTCCGCTCCGGCGCCAGGGCCGCGAGAGGGGCGGGCGCATCGCCTGCGAGCAGGCTATAGGGATCGTCCTCGATCAGGATGAGATCGCGGTACCGGGCGACGGCAACGAGATCCTGCCGGCGCCGTTCCGGAATGGTGATGCAGGTCGGATTCTGGAGTGTCGGCGTCAGGGCGAATAGTTTTGCGCTATGCCGGCTCGCGGCCTCGTCGAGCGCGTCAGGCAACGGACCGTCGGCATCGCTCGCGACGGGCGCGATCGTCAGTCCACGCTGCCGCGCCGCACCGATCAGGCCGGGATAGGTCAGCGGCTCCATCAGGATCGTGTCGCCGGGCCGTGCCAGCAGCGAGAGCAGGGCGGTGAGCCCGGTCTGGGCGCCCGGCACCACGGCGATCCGTTGCGGCGGAACCGCACCCATCAGCGGTGCGAGCCAGGCCGCGCCGGCAGCGCGCTCGGCGAGCGAGCCGGCCCCGCCATGATAGTTCATCAACTGGTCGGCATCGCTACGCGCCAGGATTTCGGCGATGCCGCGCTGCATCAACTCGCCCAGCCGCAGGCCCTTCGGCGCTGGCGGAATGGTCATGCTGAGATCGAGCGGCGGCCCTTCCTGCTCCTGCCGCGCCGAGATGAAGGAGCCGCGCCCCGTCACCGCGTCGATCAAGCCGCGCTCGCGGGCCTCGCCGAAGGCGCGCGTCACCGTGGTGAGATCGACCGCGAGGTGCTCGGCCAATCGCCGTTGCGGCGGCAGGCGATCACCCGGCCGCAGCAGCCCGGTCGCGACGGCCCGTTCGAGCTGCGCGACGATCTGCAGATAGCGCGGCCCCGCCGCCGGATCGAGCCGGCCGGTCCAGTGGAGCGCGCCGTTGTCGACCATCGCCAAGCTGGTTTCCATACATTCGTTGGATTGTAGGTATCGCATAGCGCGGCCTGCGCGTTCGCGCCAGAGGCATGCCATCGCCGCCGGCCGCTTTCACGGAGATGCCGGTGGTGGCGAGCTTCCTCTCCTGTCATAGAGCGATTTCAGCCGGGACCGGAGACAGGGCATGGCACGCCTGCGCCTCGATGCGCTCGACCGCAAGATCATCGCGGAGTTGCAGATCAATTCACGCCTCTCGGTGCAGGATCTGGCCGAGCGGGTCGGCCTCTCTGCCTCGCCCTGCGCGCGCCGCATCCGCATCCTGGAAGAGGCCGGCGTCATCACCGGCTATGCCGCGATCATCGACCAGACCAAGGTCGGCCTGCCGATCAGCGTCTTTGTCTCGATCAAGCTGGAGCGCCAGCGCGAGGACGAGCTCGACCGGTTCTCGCAGGCCGTGGCGCGCTGGCCCGAGGTCGT
This sequence comes from Allobosea sp. GW821-FHT09G06, assembly GCF_059416005.1. Classification (NCBI taxonomy): domain Bacteria; kingdom Pseudomonadati; phylum Pseudomonadota; class Alphaproteobacteria; order Hyphomicrobiales; family Alloboseaceae; genus Allobosea; species Allobosea sp. GW821-FHT09G06. Next base: position 265,626 of record NZ_JBWKOI010000002.1, read on the forward strand.
CGATTGCTACCTGATGACCGGCCAGCGCGACTACCTGCTGCGCATCGTCGTGCGCGACCTGCCGGCCTATGAGCGCTTCCTCAAGGACAAGCTCACCCGCCTCGACGGCGTCGCCTCGATCGAGTCGAGCTTTGCGCTGGGGCAGGTGAAGCGCTCCAGCGCACTGCCCATCGCGGCGGTGCCGGAAGAGGATTGAGGCCAGGCCGACAGGGCGCGGAAACACGTCGTCATTCCGGGGCATCGCGCAGCGATGAGCCCGGAACCCATGAACACGACCTCTCCGTCATGGTCGGGCTTGTCCCGACCATTCACGTCTTCCTTTGTCGAGGGTAGTGTTCAAGACGTGGATGCTCGCCGCAAGGGCGAGCATGACGCTTTCTGGAAGGCCGTCATGTTCATGGGTTCCGGGCTCAGGCCTTCGGCCTGCCCCGGAATGACGGCTGCTCTCAGCGCTCCGCCGAAGCCGCCCAGATATTGATCCCGCCATCGACGGCATGCTTGTCGATCGCCGCCAGCTCCTCGGCGGAAAACTCCGGATTCTTCAGCGCCGCGACGCAATCCGTCACCTGCTCAGGCCGGCTCGCGCCGATCAGGGCGGAGGTGACGCGCCCGCCGCGCAGCACCCAGGCGATTGCCATCTGGGCAAGGCTCTGGCCGCGCGCTGCCGCGATCTCGTTCAGCGCCGCGATGCTCCTGAGATTGTCATCGCTCAGGAAGCCCTCGCGGAAGGAGGGCGCCTTCTTGTCGGCGCGGCTGCCGACTGGGACGCCCTTCAGGTACTTGTCGGTCAGCATGCCCTGCGCCAGCGGCGAGAACACGATCGAGCCGATGTCCTCGGCGTCGAGCGTGTCGAGCAGGCCGTCCTGCTCGATCCAGCGGTTGAGCATCGAATAGCTCGGCTGGTGGATCAGGCAGGGTGTGCCGAGCCGGCGCAGGATCGCGACCGCCTCCTGCGTGCGCTTCGCATTGTAGGAGGAGAGGCCGACATAAAGCGCCTTGCCCTGGCGCACGATGGCGTCGAGCGCGCCCATCGTCTCTTCCAGCGGCGTGTTCGGATCGAAGCGGTGCGAATAGAAGATATCGACATAGTCGAGTTTCATCCGCTTCAGGCTCTGGTCGAGGCTGGAGATCAGGTATTTGCGGCTGCCCCACTCGCCATAGGGGCCGGGCCACATCCGGTAGCCGGCCTTGGTCGAGATCACGAGCTCGTCGCGATAATCAGCGAAGTCCTGCTGGAGGATTTCGCCGAAGGCAGTCTCGGCCGAGCCGGGCGGGGGGCCGTAATTATTGGCGAGGTCGAAATGGGTGATGCCGAGATCGAAGGCGGTGCGGCAGATCTCGCGCATGTTGGCGTGGCTGCCGGTCTCGCCGAAATTCTGCCAGAGCCCGAGCGAGAGCGCCGGCAACTGCAATCCACTGCGACCGCAGCGGTTATAGCGCATCGCGTCATAGCGGTTCGGATTGACCATGGCCCTGAGCCTCTCAATCGATTGAAACGAGCTTAAAATGAAGGCCCGGTGACTTTTGGTCCACCGGGCCTCGTTGTCGTCAGATCGCTATCCGATCAGGCCGCGGCGTAACCGACCGTGCCCTTGATTTCGAGGAACTCCTCGAGGCCGAAATCGGCGTATTCGCGGCCGTTGCCGGACTGCTTGTAGCCGCCGAAGGGCGCGCCGGCGTCCCAGGCCGGATAGTTGATGTAGACATTGCCCGAGCGCATCTGCGAGGCGATCTTGCGGGCGCGGTCCTGCGAGCCGGACTGGACATAGGAAGCCAGGCCGTAAGGCGTGTCGTTGGCGCGCTCCACCACCTCATCGTCGCTCTTGTAGGGCAGGATCGACAGCACGGGGCCGAAGATCTCCTCGCGGGCGATCGTCATCTCGTCGGTCACGCCGCCGAACACGGTCGGGCGGACATAGTAGCCGCGGTTGAGGCCTTCCGGACGGCCCGTGCCGCCGGTGACCAGCGTCGCACCTTCCTTGATGCCGGCCTCGATCAGGCGCTGGATCTTCTCGTACTGGACCTCGCTGACGACCGGGCCGAGGAAGACGCCATCCGCCGAGGGAGCGCCGACCTTGAGCGGCTCGGCCACCTGCTTGGCGATGGCGAGGGCTTCCTCATGCAGCTTCTCCGGCACGAACATCCGGGTCGGCGCGTTGCAGGACTGGCCGGAGTTGCGCATCACGCTCTCGACGCCGAGCTTCACCGACTTCTTCAGGTCCGCATCATCCAGGATGATGTTGGCCGACTTGCCGCCGAGCTCCTGATGGACGCGCTTGACCGTGTCCGCCGCCGCCTTGGCGACGAGGATGCCGGCGCGCGTCGAGCCGGTGAAGGAGACCATATCGACGCCGGGATGGCGCGAGATGGCTTCACCGACCGTCGGGCCGTCGCCGTTGACGAGGTTGAACACGCCCTTCGGCACGCCGGCCTCCTCCATCGCTTCCGCGAAGATGATGGCGTTGAGCGGGGCGATCTCGGAAGGCTTCAGCACCATGGTGCAGCCGGCGGCGAGCGCGGGCGCGACCTTGCACATGATCTGGTTGAGCGGCCAGTTCCACGGCGTGATCATGCCGACGACGCCGATCGGCTCCTTGGCGATCAACGTGGTGCCGCGCAGCTCCTCGAACTCGAAGTTTTCGAGGGTCTCGATCATCTTGGCGAGATGGGCGGTGCCCATCGCGGCCTGTGCGCGGTGCGCCAGCTCCTTCGGCGCGCCCATCTCGCGCGACAGGATGTCGGCGATGGCGTCGTAGCGCTTCTTGTAGGCCTCGGCGAGGCGGCGCATCAGGGCGAGGCGCTCGGCCTTCGAGGTCTTGGCGAAGGCGGGGAAGGCGGCGCGGGCGGCGGCGACGGCCTTGTCGACATCGGCCTGCTCGCCGAGCGCGATCGTGGCGAAGACCTCTTCGTTCGACGGATCGATCACGCCGAGCGTGCGGCTGCCCGACGGCTTCACCCACTGGCCGTCGATATAGAATTCGAGCTCATGTGCCATGGTCTGGTTTCCTGCCTCGTCTTGGCTCGGAGCGCGAACAACCTGCCGGAAGCGGCCGGATATCGATGCCCCGAGCGGGAACTGTGGGTGTCCGACGCGAACGGGCGGCCTTGCGCGATCATGCATCGCCGGCCGCCACCAACGCTGTATCTGACGGGCACAACGTTAGGGGGCGGATGCGCGCCTGTCACGGGGCGCCGCGCCGCGTTGGCGGATGGCCGCCATGCAGCGGCGCTTCTTGCGGGGGCTAGAGCCGCGCCTTGACGCTGCGCGGCGTCGCCAGAAGCAGGCTGGTCTCGCTGTTGGTGACGCCGGGGATCATGCGGATGCGCCGGAGCACCTGATCGAAAGCGATCAGGTCGGAGGTGCCGAGCTCGACGACAAGGTCCCAATTGCCGTTGGTGGTGTGGATGCTGGAGACCTCGGTGAAGCCCGAGAGCGCATCGATCACCGAATCCGCTGCCTGGCCGGCGATCTCGATCATGGTGATGCCGCGCACGGGCAGGTCGATCGCGTCCGAGCGCAGGATCACGGTGAAGCCGATGATCTCGCCGGATTGTTCGAGCTTCTCCAGTCGCGCCCGCACCGTCGCCCGCGTCAGGCCGAGATCGGCGGCGAGGTCCGAGATGCTGCGGCGCCCGTCATGACGCAACAGGGTGATGAGCTTGCGGTCGAGATCGTCCATCGTCCGAAATGGATAAATTATTTTGCCATATCGATCAATCTTGGCGCCAATCTGGTCATTTTGGCTTCTTCCGCCTGCCGCCAAAAACAGGGACAATGGCTTCTTCAACGAGAACAGTGCGGGGACCCATGATTCACCAGCTCAACGTCGTGCCTTTCGTCAGCGTCGACCACATGATGAAGCTGGTCCATGCGATCGGTATCGAGCGGATGCTGTCCGAGATCGCCGCCTATATCGAGGACGATTTCCGGCGCTGGGAAATCTTCGACAAGACGCCGCGCATCGCCTCGCACAGCCTCGAAGGCGTGATCGAATTGATGCCGACCAGCGACGGCAAGCTCTACGGCTTCAAGTACGTCAACGGCCATCCCAAGAACATGAAGGCCGGCCTCCAGACGGTCACCGCCTTCGGCTTGCTCTCGGATGTCGCGACCGGCTATCCCGTCCTGCTCTCCGAGATGACCATCCTGACCGCGCTGCGCACCGCGGCGATGTCGGCGGTGGCAGCGAAGCACCTTGCACCCAAGAACGCCGCGACCATGGCGATCATCGGCAACGGCGCCCAGTCCGAATTCCAGGCCTTTGCCTTCCGCGCGATCCTCGGCATCGAGAACCTGCGGCTCTATGACGTCGATCCGGCCGCGACCGAGAAATGCGCCCGCAACCTCGCCCGCCACGGCTTCAAGATCACCCGCTGCGCCACCGCGATGGAAGCGGTCGAGGGCGCCGAGATCGTCACCACCGTCACGGCCGACAAGCAGTACGCGACGATCCTGACCGACAACATGGTCGGCGCTGGAATCCATATCAACGCGGTCGGCGGCGACTGCCCCGGCAAGACCGAGATTCATCGCGACGTGCTGCTGCGCTCGTCGATCTTCGTCGAGTATCCGCCGCAGACCCGCATCGAGGGCGATATCCAGCAGCTCGATGCCGACCATCCGGTCGAGGAGCTCTGGAAGGTCATCACCGGGGCGGCTCAGGGCCGCACCGATAACAGGCAGATCACGATGTTCGACTCGGTCGGCTTCGCGATCGAGGATTTCTCGGCGCTGCGCTATGTCTACGAGCGTATCCGCGAGGCCGGCACCTATGTCGATCTCGACCTGATCGCCGATCCCGACGATTCCCGCGACCTCTTCGGCATGCTGATGCGCGCCGCGCCGGGCGCCGCCGCGGCGGCCTGAGCGTCAGCCAGCCTGACTAAGCGCGAGGAACGCTGCCGCCGCCTTGGCGAGGTAGCGTTCCTTGTGCTGAAGCGCGAGGAAGCGGCGCTTTGGCAGCGGCAGCGCCACGGTTGCGAGCCGCCCTGCCGCGATCGCATTGGCGGCGACGAGCCGCGAGATCGCGGTCGCGCCCGCGCCGGCCGCAACGGCTGCGCAGATGGCTTCATTGGACGGCAATTCCAGCGCAATGGCGAGATCGTCCGCAGCGAGGCCGAGCCCCGGTAGCGCCGCCTCGAACATCGCCCGCGTCCCCGAGCCCGGTTCGCGCAGGACCCAGGCGCCTTGCGACAGCGCGACGGATGAAGGCGGCTGCTGCGCCCATGCGTGGCCGGGCGGCACGACGATGACGAGTTCATCCTCGGCGACTTTAGTCATCGCCAGTGCCGGGTCGTCGATCTCGCCCTCGATGAAGCCGAGATCGGCCGCGCCGTCATGGATCGCGGCGCTGACCGTCTCGGTATTGCCGATCGCGAGCGAGACGGCGATGCCGGGATGCTCGCGGCGGAAGCGCTGGATCAGCGGCGGCAGCCAGTAATTCGCCACGGTCTGGCTTGCCATCAGCGCGAGCGAGCCGCGCGCCAGCCCCGAGAGATCGGACAGCACCGCCTCCGCTGCTGTCGCCCGCGCCAGCACGGCGCGCGCCTCGATCAGAAAGAGGCGACCGGCCTCGGTCAGGACGATACGCCGGCCGATCCGGTCGAACAGCTTGGTCGCATAGCGCGCTTCCAGCGTCGCGATCGCGGAACTCACCGCCGATTGGGTGAGGTTGAGGGCGCGGGACCCTTGCGTCAGGTGTTCCCGTTCCGCGACGGCGACGAAGATGCGGAGCTGTTCGAGCGTCATGCGCCCGAGCTTACGCGGCGAGCTTCACCAGCAGAAGGCTGAAGCAGGCGATGAACAGGAAGGCGGCGAGCCCGAGCAGCAGCGGGCGCAGGCCCTTGGCCTTGAGCTTGCGGAGATCGGTCTCCAGCCCCATCGCGGCCAGCGCTATCGAGAGCAGGAAGGTGGTCACCGTGACGATGCCGGCCTTGGCATCGGCGGGAATGCTGACGAGGCTGTTGAGCCCGACCATCGCGATGAAGCCGAGCACGAACCAGGGCATCGGCGCCTTGGCCTGAGTACCGGCATCGCCCTTGCCGCGGGCGAGCCGCGCCGCCATCAGCCCGAGCGTGATCACGACCGGTGCCAGCATCATCACCCGCGACAGCTTGGCGACCGTGCCGAACTCGCCGGCCTGCTGCCCGCCCTGGAAGGCAGCGGCGACGACCTGCGCGATCTCATGGATCGAGGCGCCCGTCCACAGGCCGTAGGCATGGGCATCGAGATGCAGCAGCCCCGGCAACAGCGGATAGGCGAACATCGCGATCGAGCCGAAGACGGTGACGCAAGCCACCGCATAAGCGACATCCTCGTCGGGCGCCTGCGTCACGGTATTGGTCGCGATCACCGCCGACGCGCCGCAGATCGAGGTGCCCGCCGCGATCAGCTCGGCGAGCTTGCGCTCGACGCCGATCCGCCGGCCGAGCCATGTGGTGAACAGGAAGGTCGAGACCAGCGTCAGCGCGATCACGGCGATGCCGCTGAAGCCCACCGCCATCACCTGCGCCACGGTGAGCTGGAGCCCGAGCAGGATGATGGCGAAGCGCAGCACCTTGCGCATGGCGAAGGCGACACCCGCCTTTGCGCGCGCCGGCGTGCCGACGAGGTTGTGGAAGCCGATGCCGATCAGGATGGCCAGGATCATCGGGCTGAAGGCGCCGAGCCCCGGCGCCTGCCGCAAGGCGAAGCCGGCCGCCGCGATCGTGCCGGCGAGCAGCAGGCCGGGGCCGATGGCGAGCCATGACGCACCAGATGCCGCCGGGGCAGGCTGCGCGAGGTTCTGCGAGGCGTGAGAGGACATTGACCAGCTCTCCGATGCTGGTCAGGAAATATTCTTCTCCGTCCAATCGATCCAATGCGTAATATCAAACGTATCGTTCGATAATATCGAATGATTTAGCGTCGTCATTCTCGAGCGAAGCGAAGCGCGGACCCGAGAATCTCACGACGAGAAGCGCCAGAGCCCCGTCCGGAAGGAGATGCTCGGGTCAAGCCCGAGCATGACGGCTGCATGGCTTCGCGATCAGCCCGGCATCTCCGCGAGGAAAGACAGGTAGGCGGGATTGTTGCTCTCGCTCCAATAGGGGTAACCCAGCGCATCGAGCCGCTTGGCGAGCTGGCCGCGCTGGGAAGGCGGAATCTGGATGCCCGCGAGGATGCGTCCGTAATCGGCGCCGTGGTTGCGGTAGTGGAAGAGCGAGATGTTCCAGTCGGCCGAGAGGCTGTTCAGGAACTTCAGCAGCGCGCCCGGCCGCTCCGGGAACTGGAAGCGGAAGATCAGTTCGTCGCCGAGCCCGGGCGCTTTGCCGCCGACCATGTAACGGATATGCAGCTTGGCGAGCTCGTTGTCGCTCATGTCGAGTACGGGATAGCCGTGCTCGGACAGCATCGCGATGATCTGGCGCTTCTCGGCATCGCCCTCGGACAACTGGACGCCGACGAAGATGCGCGCTGCTTTGGGGTCGGAATAGCGGTAGTTGAACTCGGTGATCGCGCGCCGGCCGAGCAGCTCGATGAAGGCGCGGTAGGCGCCGGGTCTCTCGGGAATCGTCACCGCCAGCAGCGCCTCGCGATGCTCGCCGATCTCGGCCCGCTCGGCGATATGGCGCAACCGGTCGAAATTCATGTTCGCGCCGGAATTGATCGCGATCAGCGCGCCGCTGCGCTTGGGCTCTCGTGCCGCATAGGCCTTGAGCCCTGCGAGGCTGACCGCGCCCGAAGGCTCGGCGATCGCGCGGGTATCCTCGAAGATGTCTTTCACCGCCGCGCAGATCTCGTCGGTCGAGACGGTGACGACCTCGTCGAGCAACTCGCGGCAGAGCCTGAACGTCTCCTCGCCGGCCTGCCGCACCGCGACGCCGTCGGCGAAGAGCCCGACCTGATCGAGCACGATGCGTTCCCCGGCAGCGATGGCGCCGGCCATGGATGCCGCATCCTCCGGCTCGACGCCGATCACCTTGATCTCGGGCCGCAGGAACTTGGCGTAGACCGCGACGCCGGCCGCGAGCCCGCCGCCGCCGATCGGCACGAAGATCGCCTCGATCGGCTCGGAATGCTGGCGCAGGATTTCCATGCCGACCGTGCCCTGGCCGGCGATGACGTCGGGGTCGTCATAGGGGTGGACGAAGGTCAGCCCCTTCTCGGCCTCGAGCTTGCGGGCATGGCCATAGGCCTCGTCGAAATTCTCGCCATGCAGCACGACGCGCCCGCCGAGGCTGCGCACCGCCTGGACCTTGATGTCTGGCGTGGTGCGCGGCATCACGATGGTCGCCTTGATGCCGAGCTTCTTCGCCGCCAGCGCCACGCCCTGCGCATGATTGCCGGCGGAGGCGCAGATCACGCCGCGCTCCGCCTCGACCTGGGTGAGGCCGGCGATCTTGTTGTAGGCGCCGCGCAGCTTAAACGAAAAGACGGGCTGCAGGTCTTCGCGCTTAAGGAGCGCGCTGCCGCCGAGCCGGGCGGAGAGCCGCGGCAGCGGGTCGAGCGGGCTTTCGATCGCGACGTCATAGACGCGCGCCCCGATGATCTTGCGGATGTAGTCTTGCATGGCAGGCCCGTCCTTCGGACGCGGCGATAGTCCGATGTGCGGTTATGTCAATCGAGATCGTTGCGTGCGGCGAGGGACGGGCGGTGCCGGCCATGCGCTTGGCGGGATTGCCAAGCCTATGGCCGGCGCGCCAAAGCGTTGGGAGAAACAAGGCGTCGCGCAGCGACGGTGCCGCAGAGGTGGAGACGAGCATGAGCTGGGGCGTTCGCGATTTCATGGTGCCGGGCCGGCCGGTTGCGGTCGGCGATCGCGGCATGGCGGCGACCTCGCACCCGGCCTCGACGCTGGCGGCAGTGGAAATCCTGCGCAACGGCGGCAATGCCATCGACGCGGCCATCGCGGCGGTTGCCGTCCAGGCCGTGGTCGATCCGCACATGACCGGCATCGGCGGCGATTGCTTCGCGATCTATGCTCCCGCCAATGGCAAGATGGTCGCGATCAACGGCTCGGGCCGTTCGGCCGCCAAGGCCGAGCTCGGCTGGTTCCTAGGCCAGGGCATGACGACGATCGCGGCGGATTCGCCCCATGCCGTCACGGTGCCCGGCGCCATCGACGCCTGGTGCCGCCTCGTCGCCGACCATGGCAGCAAGAGCCTGGACGAGATCTTCGCAGCTGCGATCCGCGCCGCTGAGGAGGGTTTCGTGGTGACGCCGCGCGTCGCGCTCGACTGGGCCAAGGCCCGTGGCCGCATCGAGAAGCACGGTCTCGGCAACGCCGTCTATCTGCCGGGCGGCAATCCCCCGGCCATCGGCGACAAGATGGTCCATCCCGCGCTCGGCAACATGCTGCGCCGCATCGCCCGCGAAGGCCGCTCGGCCTTCTACGAGGGCGATCTCGCTGAGGACATGGTCTCGGTGCTGAACGCGGCCGGCAGCCTGATCAGCCTCGAGGATTTCGCGGCATCGAAGCCGGACTATGTCGACCCGATCGGCGCCGATTATCGCGGCCATCGTCTCTGGGAGTGCCCGCCGAACGGCCAGGGCATCGCCGCGCTCCTGATCGCGCGCATCCTCGAAGGCTTCGACATGAAGGACGAGAAGCTGAGCGAGGCCGACCGCATCCATCTCCTCGCCGAAGCGAGCAAGGCCGCCTATCGCCAGCGCGACGCGCTGGTCGCCGATCCGGCTGTCAGCCCCTTCGACACGGACGCTTTCCTCTCCGACCAGTTCGTCGGCCGCATCCGTGGGGAGATCAGCCTGGAAAAGGCGGCGGCGCCTGAAGTCTTTGACATGCCCCTGCACAAGGACACGATCTATCTCTGTGTCGTCGATGGGGCCGGCAACATGGTCTCCTTCATCAACTCGCTGTTCTCCGCCTTCGGCAGTGGCATCTATGCGGCGAAGGCCGGCGTCATGCTGCAGAACCGCGGCTCGGGCTTCCGCCTGATCGAGGGCCATCCCAACGCCATCGCGCCGCGCAAGCGCCCGTTCCACACGATCATTCCCGGCATGCTCGCCAAGGACGGCAAGCCGATCATGCCGTTCGGTGTGATGGGCGGCCAGTACCAGTCGACCGGCCATGCCCATTTCCTCTCCGGTATCCTCGACCGCGGCTTCGATCCTCAGCAGGCCTCGGACGCGCCGCGCAGCTTCGCCTATGACGGCAAGCTCTCGCTGGAGACCACGATTCCCGCGAGCATCGCCGCCGATCTGAAGGGGCGCGGCCATGACGTGGTCTGGGCCGAGGAGCCGCTCGGCGGCTGCCAGGCGATCTGGGTCGACCACAAGCGCGGCGTGATGTTCGGCGCCTCCGACCACCGCAAGGATGGCTTCGCGCTGGCGGTGTGACGCTGTTGGATTAGCTCGGAACCACGGTGTCATCCCGGACGGAGCGCAGCGGAGCTCCGGGATCCATCGTAGAGCGCAGCGCCGTTCGATGGATCCCGGGACAAGCCCGGGATGACGGCGTGTTTTTGCGGACCGCGGACGAGGCAAACGACGTCGCGCACACGCGGCTTTAACGCCCCTCCGCTATCCCCGGCTGATCGCGAGGGAGGGGCGCTTGGCGCAGGGCAAGCCATTCGGCTGGGGGATCATGGGCACCGGCACGATTGCCGGGCTCTTCGCCGCCGATCTCGGCCTGCTGCCGCAGGCGCGCATCGCCGCCGTGCAGTCTCGCTCCCTTGAGAAAGCGCAGGCGTTCGCCGCCCGCTTCGGCGAGGCGAAAGCCTATGACGACGAGGCTGCCTTCCTCGCCGATCCCGCGCTCGAGGCGGTCTATATCGCGACGCCCAACCATCTCCATGCCGCGCAGGCGCTGAAGGCCATAGCGGCCGGCAAACCGGTCTTGATCGAGAAGCCGATCGCGCTCGCCAGCGCCGATGTGGAAGCGATCGCGCAAGCGGCCGGCGAGCGCGGCATCTTCGCGATGGAGGCTTTGTGGAGCCGCTTCCTGCCGGCTGTCCGCCGGGCGCGCGATGAGGTTGCGGCTGGCCGCATCGGCAAGGTCCGGCGCATCCGCGCCGATCTCTCCTATCTCCATCCCGAAGAGGCCGGCAGCCGCTTCTTCGATCCGGCTCTCGGTGGCGGCGCGGCTTTCGATCTCGGCGTTTATCCGCTGTCGCTCGTCCTGCATCTGCTGGGTGAGCCGCAGGCCGTGAGCGGGAGCTGGCTTGCCGCCGGAACCGGCGTCGACCGGCGCAGCTCCTTCCGGTTGGATTATCCCGCGGCTGTGGCCGAGCTCTCCTGCGGCTTCGATCGGACCGGAACGAACCGTCTGCTCGTCGAAGGTGAGAGCGGCGGATTTGTCTTCGAGGCGCCGTTCCTGAAGGCCCAGCGGTTGAGCTGGTATGCCGATGCCGGCCGCGCGCTTGCAGCTTACGAACGCCGAGCGGGCGGGGTGACGCGCCTGCTCGACCGCCTGCCTCAGTCCGGCCGGGTCAGCGAAAACTTCGCCTTTGCCGGCAACGGCCTTCAGTTCCAGGCGGAGGCGGCGATGTCGGCGATTCGTGCGGGGAGGAGCGCCTGCACGGAGATGCCGCTCGGCGACAGCGCGGCCGTGCTGCGGATCATCGAAATGGTTCGGGCACACCCGGCGGCAGCGCCCTGATCGACTTGTTCAGTGGCGCGTGCCGCAGGTGAAGGCGCCGCAGCGGACCTTGTCGGCCAGCGTCTCTGCGAAGGTCGCGGTGGCGTCCTCGCCATAGGTCTCGACCAGCGTGCGCAGGGCCGCGAACAGCGCGGCATGGGCCATGGCGTCGGGATCGAGCCCGTCCTGCTGCGCCTCGTTGAAGGCGTCCTCGACATAGCCATAGGCCACGCGGCGGACGTCGCCGTGGTCCTCGGCAAGATTCGGGTCGAGCATCGTGTCGTCTGGCTGGATCGGCATCGAAACGGGACTCTGAGCCTTCTGTCTGACGCGAATCGCGGCGGATATGCCCCGGATCGCGACGGTTGGGCGATGCTCAAGACATAAGCCGTGCCAGAGCGGCACGCTACCACGGCGTTTAAGAAAGGTTAACGCGACCGGGAAAATCCGGTGGAAGAAGCCTTCCGGCAACAGCTGTTGCCTAGCCGCCATAGCGCCCGGCGAGCGCCCGCGACAGCACCTCGCCCTCGGCCGCCAGCCGGGAGGAAGCCTCCTGGCTGGCCTCGGTACAGGAGCGATGCGTCAGGGAATAGGCCTTGAAGCCGCGATTGAAGGCTGCGGTTAACCGGTCGCGGCGCTGCGGCGTCCGGCCCTCGGCCTCGATCAAGGCCGCCATCCGCGCGCGCCAGTCCTGCGCCTCGCGGCCGCCGCAGAGCGTCCTGAGATAGGCGAGCGATCCTATGATCTCGGACAATTGCAGGAGCTGGGGCTCATAGGGCGGGGCGGCTGGTTCAGCCGGCGGTTGCTCGGCGGGCTTGGTCACGGGGGGCTTCGCGGCAGGCTGCTGGGGCCGCTGCTGTGCTTCCACCGCGATCGGCAGCAGGAGCAGGGCGGCCAGAAGCGCCTGATGGCGAGGCCCGGTTCTCATGATGCTGAGGCGCCGGTCGTGAAGAGCTGATGGGCCCGGCGCAGGACGTCACCGAGCTCGCGTGTCGTCGCAAGCCCGCCGAGCTTCAGCGGATCGGCCCACATCACCGCGCCGGCCTCGGGCCCCGTGCGCGGTTCGCCGGAGAGCCATTCGCCGATGAAGGATGCGACGACGAAATGATGCGTCACGGCGCCTTTGGCGTCGCGGCCGAAGATCTCGACATGGCGGTTGAAGCCGAGGATGCGGGCGGCGACGCCGACCTCTTCCTCCAGCTCGCGCAAGGCTGCTTCCTCAAGCGTCTCGCCGGCCTCGACCTTGCCGCCCGGCAGCGACCAGAGCTGGTCGGCCGGCGGCTTCGTTCGCGTCGCCAGCAGCACCTTGCCGTCGCGGAAGACGGCGATGGAGGCCGCGAGCACCGGCCGTGCCGCCGCCCGGCCGGGCGTGGGGAAGCGGATGACCTGACCGCCATCCTCGCTCATGGAGCTGTTTTTTTGTTGGGTCGCATATTCGCTAGCGCGGACCTTCGGTTCTTCACGCGAACCAGTATCCACTTCGCTTGAAAATGCTCACGCATCAAACGTGCTGCCCGCCATTGATGTGCAGCTCCGAGCCGGTGACGTAGCTCGAGGCGTCCGTGCACAGGAAATAGATCGCCTTGGCGACCTCGTCGGGCTTGCCGAGGCGCTGCATCGGCAGGGTCGCGACGATCTTCTCGGTGCCGGGCGACAGGATCGAGGTGTCGATCTCGCCGGGCGAGATCGCGTTGACGCGGACACCGAACGGGCCGAAATCGGCGGCCATCTCGCGGGTCAGGCTGGCGAGCGCAGCCTTCGACGTCGCATAGGCCGCCCCGGCGAAGGGGTGGACGCGCGAGCCCGCGATCGAGGAGACGTTGACGATCGCGCCCTTGGCGACCGTCAGCTCGTCGAGCAGGCCGCGCGCCAGCATGATCGGCGCGAAGAAATTGACCTGGAAGACCTTGTGCCAGTCGTTGAAGGAGGTGGTGGCGGCGCCGAGCCGCTCGCCCTTCGGCCCTTTCGGCGAGATGCCGGCATTGTTGACCAGCGCGTTGAGCTTGCCGCCCTCGACGGCCAGCCGCTTCTTGATCTCGGCGATGCCGCGCATCGTGTCCTCGGGGTCGCCGAGATCGATCTGGATATGATCGTCGGCGCCGGACGGCCACGGGCATTTGTCGGAGAAGGCCTGGCGCGAGCAGGACAGGATGCGCCAGCCCGCCATGGCGAACTGCATCACCGTGGCATGGCCGATGCCGCGGCTCGCCCCGGTCAGCAGCATGACCGGGCGCTTGCCCGGTTCGGTCTTCGGAAAATCGAACTTGGGCATCGCCATGTGGCTGAGATCCTCAGGGGTAGAAGCGCGTCTTCGTCCAGGGCGCGTCGGTCGCGTCGCGGCGGAAGATGATGCGGTCATGCAGACGGAAGGCGCCGTCGCGCCAGAACTCGATATAGGTCGGGGTGATGCGAAACCCGCGCCAGTAGGGCGGACGCGGAATCTCGCCGATGCCGAATTTCAGCGTGTAGCTCGCCACCGCCTTCTCCAGCGCGAAACGGCTCTCCAGCGGTCGCGACTGCTGCGAGGCCCAGGCACCGATGCGGCTGTCGCGTGGGCGGGACTGGTAATAGGCGTCCGATTCGGCGTCGGTGACGAGCGCGACATTGCCGCGGATGCGGATCTGCCGCCGCAGGCTCTTCCAGTGGAACAGCGCGGCGGCCTTTGGCTGGCCGAGCAGCTCCTGCCCCTTCTGGCTTTCGGTATTGGTGTAGAACACGAAACCATCAGGCCCATGGCCCTTGAGCAGCACCATGCGGCTGTTCGGCATGCCCTCGGCATCGACGGTCGAGAGCGCCATGCCGGTCGGGTCGTTCGGCTCGGACTTCGTGGCTTCGTCCAACCACTTCTGGAACAAGGCGAAAGGCTCGTTTTCCTCGGTGAAGTCACCGCTCGTTAACGGTTGCACGTTCTAATCCTCGGGTAGTTGAAGTGGGCGTCGGGCGAGCGCAGAAGTGATCCGAGTTCGGGCGGTTGGCTTATATAGGGCAGGGGCGGGGGCGTTCCCAAGCCTTAACCGTTGCGCAGCCCCCATGCGCCCGCTGGCTGCCGCGATGCTGCTGGGGCTGCTCAGCGCCGGCTGCTCGGTGTCCTTTCCGATCCTCGGCCTGTCGAGCAAGAGCGAGGATGAGGTCGCTGCGACCTCGGCGATGACGACCTCGTCGGTCCTGCCGGCGCGCGGCGGCGATCGCGCCGGCCCGCTCGCCAGCCTGGCAACGGAACTTGGGCCGGAAGACATGCGCCGCGCCGATGGAGCGATGGGCGTGGCGCTCGATCCACAGGGCAATGGCGCCGCCGTTTCCTGGGACAATCCTCAGAGCGGCATCAAGGGCTCTTTCATCCCGGTCGGCGGCCCGTTCCTGCGCTCCGATGAGATCTGCCGCGCCTTCATCGCCAGCGTCCAGACGCAGGCCCGGCCGGTCAAGCTGCAGGGCACGGCCTGCCGCCCCTCAGGCGGCGAATGGGCCGTCAAGGACATGGGCCCCTGGAAGGACCTGAGCTAGCTTTTCACGCCGCTTGCGTCGTTGCCGTGCCGGGTGCAAAACGGCCCCGAGTAAGTGTTGCGTACGCGCCACACCGTACCCACATGAGCTGAAGCGGGCGGCTGGCGGCTTTGGCGCCGGCCGTTCGACTTTGTGTGAAAGAGGTTTGAATGCGCGATCCCTATCAGGTTCTGGGCGTCGCCCGCAGCGCGAGCGATGCGGAACTCAAGAAGGCTTTCCGCCGCCGCGCCAAGGAGCTGCACCCGGACCGCAATCGGGACGACCCCAAGGCGCAGGACAAGTTCTCCGAACTCAACACGGCCTATGAGATCCTGGGCGACGAGGCCAAGCGCAAGCAGTTCGACCGCGGCGAGATCGATGCCGAGGGCAAGCCGCGCTTCCAGGGCTTCGAGGGCATGGGTGCCGGCCGCGGCGGGCGCAGCGGTGGCTTCGAGTTCAATTTCGGCCAGGGCGGCGGCAATCCCTTTGGCGGTCGCGCCGGTCCGGGCGGCGGAGCGGGTGATGCCGGCTTCGATGCCTCCGACATCTTCTCCTCGCTCTTCGGCGAGGGCTCCCGGCGCGCCCGTGGCAAGCCCGAGCCGCAGAAGCCGCCGGAGCAGAGCTTCACGCTCGAGGTCACGCTGGCGCAGGCCACGACCGGCGGCACCCGCCGGGTCAAGCTGCCGGGCGGGCGCGAGGTCGAGATCACGATCCCCGAGGGGGTAAGCGACGGCAAGGTGATGCGCCTGCGCGGGCTCGGCCAGACCGATCCGTTCTCGGGCGAGGCCGGCGACGTGATGATGACCATCAAGGTGAAGCCGGATTCCCGCTTCGTCGTCGATGGCAACGACCTGCGCACGCGCGTCGCGGTGCCGCTCGCCAAGGCCGTGCTCGGCGGGCCGCTGCATGTGCCGACCCTGACCGGCGCGGTCGAGATGAACATCCCGCCGCTGACCGGCACGGCCCGGCAGTTCCGCCTGCGCGGCAAGGGCCTCAAGGGCGAGAAGGGCGCTGTCGGCGACCTGTTCGTCGCCATCGATATCGAGATGCCGGCAAGCGACGCCGAGCTGACGGCGCTGATGAAGGCGCGGGACGAGGCGAACTGAGTCGGCTCCGGCGCCAGCATGGCTGAAAACGAGGTGCGCGGGCCGCAGATCGCGGCCTTATGCATGATTCAGCCGTGGAGGCGGGCATCAAAAGCGGTTCCCGTTTCCCTGCGACTGTTCTAAGAGACCTGCTCGTCATTCATCTGCGGGTCTCCCATGCCTGATTCCAACGCCGTTTCGCCGACCGCCAATCTCCTCAAGGGCAAGCGCGGGCTCGTGATGGGCGTCGCGAACAACCGCTCCATCGCCTGGGGCATTGCCAAGGCGGCGGCGGACGCGGGTGCGGAACTCGCCTTCACCTATCAGGGCGATGCGCTGAAGAAGCGCGTCGAGCCGCTCGCCAAGGAACTCGGTGGCCATGTCGTCGGCCATTGCGACGTCACCGACGGCGCCACGATCGACGCGGTCTTCGCCGAGGTCGAGAAGCTCTGGGGCAAGCTCGACTTCGTCGTCCATTGCATCGCCTTCTCCGACAAGGACGAGTTGACCGGCCGCTATGTCGAGACGAGCGAGGCGAACTTCACCAAGTCGCTGCTGATCTCCTGCTATTCCTTTACCGCGATCACCCAGCGCGCCGAGAAGCTGATGCCGGATGGCGGCGCCATGCTGACCCTGACCTATTACGGCGCCGAGAAGTGGATGCCGCACTATAACGTCATGGGCGTCGCCAAGGCCGCGCTGGAATCGAGCGTGCAATATCTCGCCGCCGATCTCGGCCCCTCGAAGATCCGCGTCAACGCGATCTCGGCCGGCCCGATCAAGACGCTGGCTGCCTCGGGTATCGGCGATTTCCGCTACATCCTGCGCTGGAACGAGTACAACTCGCCGCTGCGCCGCACGGTCACCATCGAGGAGGTCGGCGAGACCGCGGTCTTCCTCGTCTCCGACATGTCGCGCGGCATCACCGGCGAGATCATGCATGTCGATGCCGGCTACCATGTCGTCGGCATGAAGGTGCCGACCGCGCCGGACATCTCCCTCGACAAGGGCGAGTGACACCGCTCATCGGATCGACCGGCGATGCGCCTGATCGACCCGATGTCGAAGTGGTGAGCTAAACTTCCAGCAGTGCCTTCAACCGATCCGTCGCTGCATCGTCGCGGCGGATCGTTTCGTCTGTGGCGGCGGCGAGCAACTCGGTCACGCTGCGCCCGCCGATCCGACGTTGCGGCAGAATCTCGGCCAGCGGTGTCAGTACGAAGGCGCGTTCGGGGATGCGCGGATGCGGGATCTGCAACCGCGCCTGGTCGATGATCGCATCGCCATAGGTCAGGATGTCGATATCGAGCGTGCGCGGTCCCCAGCGCTCGCGACGCTCGCGGCCGCCGGCGCGCTCCAGCTCCAGGCAGAAGGCGAGCAGGTCCGCCGGTTGCAGCGAGGTCTCGACCAGCGCCGCCATGTTGAGGAATTCCGGCTGGTCGGTCTTGCCCCAGGGCGGCGTGCGATAGATCGAGGACAACCGGCCGAGCGTCACGCTGGAATGCTCGCGCAGCCCCTTCAGCGCCGCGGCGAAGGCCGCGACGGGGTCGCCGATATTGCCGCCGAAGGCGAGTGCGGCTTCAACCTTCACGCTGGAACCTCAACTGGATGCCGACCGAGCCGAGCGTCGCCGGGATCGGCGGGGCCGGCTTGCGCAAGGTGACCTCGACGCCCGCGACGGTCGGGAAGGCGTCGAAAAGCGCCAGCGCCACGGCGCGCGCCGCGCCTTCCAGCAGATGATAGCGGCGGGCCGTGAAAGCCTCGGCCACGATCGCGACGGCCCGGCCGTAATCGACGGTATCAGTGAGCCGGTCGCTGGCGGCCGCGGCGCGCAGGTCGGCATCGAGCACGAGGTCGAGCACGAAGCGCTGGCCGAGCCGCTCCTCTTCCGAGAAGAAGCCATGATAGGCGTAGATATCGAGTTTCTCGATCAGGATGCGGCCGGTTTCGCTCACAGGTCTGCTTTCATGCTGTCTTCGATGGCGGCCCAGGTCTTGAGCGCGTCGATATGCGGGGCGACGTCATGGGCGCGGATGATGGCGGCGCCGCGGCTCGCGCCATAGAGATGCGCGGCGATGCTGGCGGCGAGCCGCTCGGCCGGGACCTCGCGGCCAGTGATGCGCCCGAGCGTCGATTTCCGGGAGGCGCCGAGCAGGACCGGGCAGCCGAGCACGGCGAGCCGGTCGAGATGGCGGATCAGGTCGAGATTCTGGCGCACTGTCTTGCCAAAGCCGATGCCGGGATCGA
Organism: Allobosea sp. GW821-FHT09G06; assembly: GCF_059416005.1. Taxonomy (NCBI): domain Bacteria; kingdom Pseudomonadati; phylum Pseudomonadota; class Alphaproteobacteria; order Hyphomicrobiales; family Alloboseaceae; genus Allobosea; species Allobosea sp. GW821-FHT09G06. The sequence continues at coordinate 284,017 of NZ_JBWKOI010000002.1, forward strand.
CGACGATCTGGCTTCGCGGCACGCCGGCTTGTGTCGCGATCGCGATGGAACGTTCCAGGAAGCGCAGCACCTCGTCGAAGATGTCGAGCGAGGCGTCGATGCTCTCGCGGTTATGCATCAGGATGATCGGCGCGCCGGCTTGCGCCGCGACCGCGGCGATGCGGGGATCGCGTTGGGCGCCCCAGACATCGTTGACGATCGAGGCGCCGGTTGCGAGCGCCGCTTCCGCGACATCGGCCTTGTAGCTGTCGATCGAGATCGGCGTCTCGACCTTGGCCTTCAGCCCGGTGATCACCGGCAGCACGCGCGCCATCTCGGTCGCGGCATCGACAGTCGCATGGCCGGGCCTGGTCGATTCGCCGCCGATATCGACGATGGCGGCGCCCTCGGTCGCGAGGCGCGCGCCATGGGCGACGGCCGCTTCCGCGGTTGCCAGCAGCCCGCCATCCGAGAACGAATCGGGCGTCATGTTGACGATGCCCATGACGAGCGGCGTCGCGGGAAGTGCGAGGCTGCGGCCGTCGGGCAGGGTGAGGGCAGGGGGCATGCTGTTCCGCTAGTGACGAGGCAAGGGCGCTATACACACGCCGTGTAATTTCGGCCACAGAAAGCGGCCGATTGTCGCCATCGCCAGAAAGCCCCGGGAAGAGCTTTGACCCTGCTGGTGCCGGCGTGCAGAAGCGGGACATGGTTCCGCTATCGCTTCCTCACCGCCTCATCCTCGTCCGCCATGGCGAGACCGATTGGAATCGGGAGGGCCGGCTGCAGGGCGGGCAGGATATTCCGCTGAACGATCTCGGCCGCCGTCAAGCCGCCGAGGCCGCAGGCCGCCTGAAGGCGCTGGAGCCGGCTTACGCAGATCTCGATTATATCGGCTCGCCGATGCAGCGGGCGCGCGAGACCATGGACATCCTCCGGCGTGAGCTCGCCTTGCCGGCCGGCGAGTACCGTGTCGACGATCGCCTGCGCGAATTGACCTTCGGCGCGTGGGAAGGCTTCACCTGGCGGGACATCCGCAAGGCCGAGCGCGAGCAGGCGCATCTGCGCGAGCGCGACAAATGGGGTTTCGTGCCGCCGGGCGGCGAGAGCTATCGCATGCTGGCCGAGCGGATCCGCCCGGTTCTGGCAGAACTCCAGCGTGAGACGGTGATCGTCAGCCATGGCGGCGTCGCGCGCGCCGTGCTGGCGCTGGTCGGGGCGGTGGCGCCGCGCGAGGCCTCGATGGTCGAGATCTGGCAGGGCAAGCTGCTCGTCGTCAACGGGAACAAGGCGGACTGGATCTGAGTTTGCACGCGGCGGGATCACGGCGGCGCCGGCGGCATTCATGGCCGGTTCAGGCGTGATTTTGCAGGGAGAATATGCTAGCGAGGCGTTGTGATGCGGCGGCCTGCCCGGCCGGGGGGCTCACGCGGATGTCGCGAGGCGGGAGCGACGATTCCGGTTTTCTTCACGAGGTGCGTGATAGGGCATCGCAGAGCTGCAGGCAGGGTCTGCCGCGGTGTCAGCGGCGGGCCTTTCAGCGCAACGGGGCGCGATGAACGATATGACGAAGCTGTCGGCGGCGTCTGACGCGGCTGCCGCCAACCCCCTCGCCATGCTGGCCGGCGAGAAGCGTCCCGATTTGATTCGGGACGAGGTGCTGGCCGAGATTTTTGCGGCCACTGCCGCGCTTCGCCCCGATCATCCCGCTCTCACCGACCGCGAGCGCCGCCTGAGCTATGCCGAGGTCTGGGCCGAGGCCGGGCGTCAGGCCCGCGGCCTCCAGCTTGCCGGCATCGGGCCCGGCGACATGGTTGGGCTGTGGATGCCGCGCGGCATCGACCTCCTCGTCGCGCAGATCGCGATCACCCGCGCGGGCGCGGCCTGGATTCCCTTCGATGCCGAAGCGCCGGTCGAGCGCATCGCGACCTGCCTCGACGATGCCCAGGCCAAGGGCATCGTGACCTGCGCCGGCTGGGCCGGCCGGGCCGAGGCGACGGAGCGCGCCGTCTGGACGCCCGAGGGCCTTGCCGCGGGCGCTGACGGGACCGAGCCGCCGGCGCGTCCGGCCGGGCTCACCGCCGATCATCCCGCCTATCTGATCTATACCTCGGGCTCGACGGGCACGCCCAAGGCGATCGTCATCAGCCACCACAACATCTGCCATTTCCTGCGCTCCGGAAACGCGCTCTACGGCTTTGGGCCGGACGATGTCGCCTTCCAGGGCGCTTCCGTCGCCTTCGACCTGTCGATGGAGGAGATCTGGACGCCCTATCTCGTCGGCGCGACCCTCTTCGTCGCCTCGCCCGAGATGATGGGCGATGCCGAGAAGCTGCCGGCGATTCTGAACGAGGCCGGGGTCACCATCATCGACACCGTGCCGACGCTGCTCGGCATCCTGCCGGCCGACGTGCCCTCGCTGAAGCTGATCCTGCTCGGCGGCGAGGCGCTGCCGCCGGCGATCGTGCAGAAATGGTCGAAGCCTGGCCGGCGCATCCTCAATACCTATGGGCCGACCGAGGCCACGGTCGTTGCGACGGCTGCCGAGGTCGTGCCCGGCGAGACCGTGACCATCGGCAAGCCGATCCCGAACTACACGGCCTACATCGTCAGCGAGGACATGCGCCTCGTCCATCCGGGCGAGCAGGGCGAGTTGCTGATCGGTGGCCCTGGTGTCGCCAAGGGCTATCACGGCCGCCCCGAGCTGACGGCCGAGAAGTTCATCGCCAACCCCTTCACGGGCGTCGCAGGCGAGGGCGATCCGATCCTCTACCGCTCGGGCGATGCCGTCAGCCTCGATGCCGACGGCAACATCGTCTTCCACGGCCGCATCGACGACCAGATCAAGATCCGCGGCTTCCGCGTCGAGCTTGGCGAGATCGAGTCCAAGCTTGCCGATGAGCCGGGCGTCGCGCAGGCGGCGGTCGTGCTGCGCACCGATGACGGTATCGAACGCCTCGTCGCCTTCGTCGTGCCCGAGCCCGGCGTCGCGGTCGATGGGCCGGTTCTGCGCGCGGCGCTGCGCGAGAAGCTGCCGCCTTATATGGTGCCGGCGCATTTCGAGGCGGCCGGCTCCTTGCCGCGCATGGTCTCCGGCAAGGTCGACCGCAAGATGCTGAAGGCGGCGCCATTGACGGCGCCGAGCGCCGATGGCGAGCAGGAGCCGCCGCGCAACGCGACGGAAGCCGCGCTGCTGGAGGCGGCCAAGCGGGTGCTCGGCACGGCGAGCCTGCCGCTGGAGGCGGATTTCTTCATCGATCTCGGCGGGCATTCGCTGCTCGCGGCCCGCTTCATCTCGATCGTACGCGAGACGCCGGCCTATGCCGGTATCACGCTGCAGGATGTCTATGCCGCCCGCACGCTCCGGGCGATGGCTGTGCTGCTCGACGAGCGCGGCGTCGCCGTGGCCGAGGATCTCTCCTTCACGCCGCCCCCCTTCCTGCGGCGCTTCCTTTGCGGTCTGGCCCAGGCCGCGGCGCTCCCGGTCATCATCGGCCTTGCGACGGCGCAATGGCTCGGCGTCTTCGTCACCTACATGATCCTCTCGGGCGAGGACCTGCCGCTCCTCGGCCAGATCGCCGCGCTGCTCGGCGTCTATGTCGCGATCATCGTCGTCACCGGCCTCATCGCCATCGCGCTGAAATGGCTGGTGCTCGGCCGGACGAAGCCGGGCGTCTATCCGCTCTGGGGCGTCTATTATTTCCGCTGGTGGTTCGCCGCCCGCGTCGCCGGGCTCGTCCATATCAAGTGGCTGCAGGGCACGCCGGTGATGCGCTTCTACTGGCGCCTGCTCGGCGCCAAGGTCGGGCGCGACGTCATCATTTCCGACTACGAAGCCGGTGCCATCGATCTGATCGAGATCGGCGATGGCACGAGCTTCGGCTCCAAGACCACCTTCGCCAATGGCGAGGCGATCGGCGACAAGCTGATCATCGGCCGGATCACCATCGGCAAGGATGTCTCGGCCGGCGCCTCGGTCGTGCTCGGCCATGGCGCGGTGATCGGCGACCATGCCGAGATCGGCGACCTCACCGCGATCGCGCCCGGCGCCCATGTCGGCGAGGCCGAGATCTGGGACGGCACGCCTGCTCGCAAGATCGGCATGGTCGATGTCGCGGCCCTGCCGCCGCAGGCCGAGGCTTCGCCCGGCCGGCGCGCGCTGCTGACGGCCTTCTACATCCTGATGCTGGTCGTGCTGCCGCCGGTCAGCCTGCTGCCGATCTTCCCGGCCTTCTGGCTGTTCGACAAGATCGACTACTGGATCGCCGGCTGGACCGAGATCAGCTATCTCTGGTTCCTGCCGATCCTGACCTGGCCGACGGCGATCGGCCTGATCGCCTTCACCGTGCTTCTGATGGCGGGCCTGCGCTGGGCGATCCTGCCGCGCGTGACCTCCGGCTCCTGGTCGATCCATTCCAGCTTCTACGCCCGCAAATGGACGGTGGCGCTGGCGACCGAAGTGACGCTGGAGACGCTCTCCTCGCTCTTCGCCACAATCTATATGCGCGCCTGGTACCGGCTGATGGGCGCCAGTATCGGCAAGGGCGCGGAGATCTCGACCAATCTCTCCGGCCGCTATGACCTGACCGGCATCGGCGCCGGCAACTTCATCGCCGACGAGGTCGTCTTCGGCGACGAGGATATGCGCCGCGGCTATATGCGCCTCGACGCGACGCGCACCGGCGATCAGGTCTTCGTCGGCAACGATGCGGTGGTGCCGCCCGGCGCCGTCATCCCCGATCGCGTGCTGATCGGCATCAAGTCGAAACCCCCGGCCAATGACCGCATGCAGGCCGGCGATACCTGGTTCGGCTCGCCGCCGATCCGCCTGCCGACGCGGCAGAAGGTCGATCTCGGTGCCGATTGGACCTACAAGCCCTCCTTCGCCAAGCAGTTCGGGCGCGGCCTGTTCGAGGCGCTGCACACTTCCTTCCCTGCGATGCTGTTCATCACCTTCGGCACGATCGCGGTCGACATGGTGCTGCAGCAGAAGATCAACGAGGGCGATTGGCTCGGCCTTGTCCTGTCCTTCATGGGCGTCGCGGTCGCGATCGCCGTGGTGCAGGCACTGATCTGCGCCGCCGTCAAATGGCTGATGATGGGCGTCTACAAGCCCGTGATGAAGCCGATGTGGTCGTGGTGGGCGATGCGCACCGAGGCGGTGGCGGTGATGTACTGGGGCCTCGGCGGCAAGGTGCTGTTCGACTATCTGCGCGGCACGCCGTTCCTGCCCTGGTTCCTGACGCTGTTCGGCGCGAAATACGGCAAGGGCGTCTGGCTCGACTCGACCGATATCACCGAGTTCGACTGCATCAAGGTCGGCGACTACTGCACGGTAAACGCCCACTCGGCGCTGCAGACCCATCTCTACGAGGACCGGGTCATGAAGGTCGGCCGGGTGCGCCTCGGCAAGGGCGTCTGCGTCGGCGCGGGCGCGACCGTGCTCTACGACACCCATGTCGGCGACTACGCCCAGATCGGCCTGCTCACCGTCATCATGAAGGGCGAGAACCTGCCGGCGCATACGCGCTGGGAGGGCGCCCCGGCGGCACCGGCGAAGGGGCCGGCTCATTGAAGTGGGTGGAAGCAGGCGAAATCTCTCAAGCGTTCCGGTCGAATCATTGCTTTCGGCGCTCGTCGCTCTTAAATGACCAGAGTAGTCATATCGGAGGCGGCGATGCGAGAGATTCAGCTCAAGGACGCGAAGGCGACCTTGTCGGCGGTGGTCGATCAGGCAGTCCGCGGGACACCGTCCGTCATTACTCGTCATGGCCGCAAGGACGCGGTCATCCTGTCCTTCGAGGACTATGAGCGGCTCGCGCGCGTTCCGAGTCTCGGGCGTTTGCTGGCGGCCTTCCCCGGCGAGGCGGAGGATATTCCCGAACGCGGCGGAAAGCCCGGCCGGCCCGTCGATCTCTGATGTTCCTGCTCGACACCAATGTGATCTCGGCGCTGGCTCACTCGAAGCGGGCCGCGGCAGGGGAGTTGGCGGCTTGGCTTGATCGGGCGAGCCCTTACCTGTTCCTGTCGGTGATCACCGCGACCGAGGTGATGGCGGGAATAGAGAAGGCCGAGCGCGAGGGTGCCATGACCAAGATGCGCGCGCTTCGTGAGTGGTGGCAGGCCGTCGAGCATTTTTATGGGCCCAGAGTGCTGCCCTTCGATTTGCACTGTGCCCATTCTGCTGGGCGGATGCTCGACGGCGCGCGCGCCCATCAGCCAGGCTTCGAAGACATCGCCATAGCGGCAACGGCAGAGGTACACGGCCTGATCGTCCTGACGAGAAACCTGCGCCATTTCGTTCCGTTGGGAGTTTCGGCCCACGATCCGTTTCAGGGGCTGCCGTTGCTGCCGGAAACCGAGTAAGAAGCCAGCGCTTCAGCCCAGTCAGGTCTCCATGTCGCATAACAGTTTCGGCCATCTCTTCCGCGTCACCACCTTCGGCGAGAGCCATGGGCCCGCCATCGGCTGCGTCGTCGATGGGTGCCCGCCGCTGCTGCCGCTGACCGCGGCCGATATCCAGGGCGATCTCGACCGGCGCCGGCCGGGCCAGTCGCGCTTCACCACGCAGCGTCAGGAGCCGGACGAGGTCCGCATCGTTTCCGGCGTCTTCGCCCGCGAGAGCGATGGCGCGCAGGTCACGACCGGCACTTCGATCGGGCTGCTGATCGACAATGTCGACCAGCGCTCGAAGGACTATTCCGACATCAAGGACAAGTACCGGCCCGGCCACGCCGACTACACCTATGACGTCAAATATGGCATCCGCGACTATCGCGGCGGCGGGCGCTCCTCGGCGCGCGAGACGGCTATGCGCGTCGCCGCCGGCGCCATCGCCCGCAAGGTCGTGCCGGGCATGATCGTGCGCGGCGCGCTCGTGCAGATGGGGCCGCACAAGATCGACCGCGCCAACTGGGATTGGGACGAGATCGGCCGCAACCCGTTCTTCTGCCCCGACGCCAAGGCAGCCGCTTTCTTCGAGGGCTATCTCGACGGTGTCAGGAAGTCCGGCTCTTCGATCGGCGCCGTATTGGAGATCGTCGCCGAGGGCGTGCCGGCGGGGCTGGGCGCGCCGATCTACGCCAAGCTCGATTCCGAGATCGCCGCCGCGCTGATGAGCATCAATGCGGTCAAGGGCGTCGAGATCGGCGAGGGCTTCGGTGCGGCCGCGCTCTCCGGCGAGGAGAATGCCGACGAGATGCGCGCCGGCAATGACGGCAAGCCGCTGTTCCTCTCCAACCATGCCGGCGGCATCCTCGGCGGCATCTCGACCGGTCAGCCGATCGTTGCCCGCTTCGCCGTGAAGCCGACCTCCTCGATCCTGGCGACGCGCGCGACCGTGACCCGCACTGGCGGCGAGGCGGAGATGTTCACCAAGGGCCGTCACGACCCTTGCGTCGGTATCCGTGCCGTGCCGGTCGGCGAGGCGATGGTCGCTTGCGTGCTGGCCGACCAGTATCTGCGCCATCGCGCGCAGGTCGGCGTCGTCGAGCCGCGCTGGCCGTTCCAGGAGTGACGTAAGGCGTCATTCTCGGGCGAAGCGCAGCGCAGACCCGAGAATCTCTGGCCGGAGAGGCTCTGGTAAGGAGCCTCCTCGTCATGAGATGCTCGGGGCAAGCCCGAGCATGACGGTGCTAGAATTATGCATTTCAGCAATACTGAAAATGCATCGACCATTCATTGCGAATGAAGCGGCGCCGTATTAGCTTCGCGTCATGAAGCTCGACGTCTGGCTCCGGCAGAACAAGATCGCGCGCAGCGCCTTCGCAAAGCAGGTCGGCCTGTCGCCGGCCAGCGTGACCGCGCTCTGCAACGACCCCGCCGCCTGGATCTCTCGCGAAAGCGCCGAGCGCATCACCGCCGCTACCGGCGGCGCCGTCACCCCCAATGATTTCCTCGGCCTGTCCGGGCCACGCGAGGCTGCCATGTCCAACAATGTCGCCGAGACCATCGAAGCCTTCGCCCGCGGCGAGATCGTCATCGTCACCGATGACGACGATCGCGAGAACGAAGGCGACCTCATCGTCGCCGCCTCGCTCTGCACGCCGGAGAAGATGGCCTTCATCATCCGCAACACCTGCGGCATCGTCTGCGCGCCGCTGACCGCGAGCGAGGCGCGGCGCCTGCGCCTCGATCCGATGGTCTCCTCGAACGATGCCCCGCTCGGCACCGCCTTCACCATCACGGTCGACGTCAAGCACGGGCTGACCACCGGCATCTCGGCCGAGCAGCGCACCAACACCGTGCGTGCGCTCGCCAACGGCAATATGGGCGCGGCCGATTTCGTCCGCCCCGGCCATGTCTTCCCGCTCATCGCCAAGGATGGCGGCGTGCTGATGCGCTCCGGCCATACCGAAGCCGCGGTCGACCTGTGCAAGCTCGCCGACCTCCCGCAGGTCGGTGTCATCTGCGAACTCGCCAATGACGACGGCACGGTGATGAAGGGCGCGCAGATCACCGCCTTCGCCGAGAAGCACGGTTTGAAGCAGATCACCGTCGCGGACCTGATCGCCTATCGCCAGTCGCGCGAGAAGCTGGTCGAGCGGGTGCATTCCTTCCCGGTCAAGACCGAGTTCGGCGACGTGACCGGCCACGTCTATGTCACGCCCTTCGACAACACCCAGCACTTCGCCTTCGTGATGGGCAAGCTCGGTGACGGCGAGAAGGTGCCGGCCCGTCTGCATCGCGCCGATGTCGTCGCCGACGTGCTCGGCGGTGGAAGCTCGGTCCAGTGCGCGCTGCGGCGCTTCCAGCAGGAAGGCAAGGGCGTGCTGATCTATCTGCGCGACGGCAGCGCCGGCGTGCCGGTCAAGAGCGTCGAGGATGAGAATTCCGACACGCTGCGCAGCCAGCAATGGCGCGAGGTCGGCCTTGGCGCTCAGATCCTGCGCGATCTCGGCGTCCGCTCGATCGTGAACCTCGCCTCCTCGCCGCGCTCCTTCGTCGGCCTCTCCGGCTTCGGCATCGAGATCGCCGGGACGGCGCCGCTGGAGTAGGCGCGGCGCTTCCGGCGCTCAGCCCTCCATCAGCGCCGAGACATGGGCGGCGGTCGATTTCGCCAGCGCGTCGAGATCGTAGCCGCCCTCCAGCACCGAGACGATCCGGCCGCCGGCATGGCGGTCGGCCGCTGCCATCAGCTTCTGGGTCGCCCAGGTGAAATCCGCCTCGCGCAGGTTGAGGCTGGCGAGCGGGTCGCGCCAATGCGCGTCGAACCCGGCCGAGATCACCACGAGATCGGGACGGAAGGCATCGAGACGCGGCAGGATCGCCGTCTCGAAGGCGTCGCGGAATTCGTCGGAGCCGTCGCCAGCCCGCAAGGGGGCATTGACGATCGTGCCCTGCGTGCCGCGCTCCATGGCCGAGCCGGTGCCGGGATAGAGCGGCATCTCGTGGACTGAGGCGTAGAGCGCCGAGGCATCGTCCCAGAAGATGTCCTGCGTGCCATTGCCGTGATGCACGTCCCAGTCGATCACGGCGACGCGCTCGGCGCCATGCGCCTTCTGCGCGTGGCGTGCCGCGATCGCGGCATGGTTGAAGAAGCAGAAGCCCATCGCGCGCTCGCGCTCGGCATGATGGCCGGGCGGGCGCATCGCGACGAAGGCATTGCGCGCCTTGCCGGCCATCACCTCGTTAACGGCTGCGACCGCGCCACCGACACCGCGCAGTGCCGCCTCGATCGTGCCGGGCGACATCAGCGTGTCCGCATCGACCTGGACGAAGCCCGTCGCAGGGGTGGAGGCGATCAGCGCCTGCGCATAGGATTCGGGATGACAGAGCGCGACCTGGTCGAGCGTGCCGAGCGGCGCTTCCAGCCGAATCAGGGCCGCGAATCGCTCAGCCTCGAGCGCCTGCTCGACCGCCTTGATCCTGTCGGCGCATTCGGGATGGCCCGCCGGCATCGCATGCGCGAGGCTGGCCGGGTGGGTGAAGAGCAGGGTCGTCAAAGCCGGTTACCCCTGCATCAAATCAGCCTGAAACGCCATGCGTGGCCGCTTTGCCACGCCAAACGGCCTTCTGAGCCCCGGAAACGGAACCGGATTGCACCATGGCCGTTTGAGGCCTAGTGCTTCGCCGAGCCGCCGCTTTTGGGGAAGCGCCCTGGCGATACGAAGCGTTAACGTTCGATTCATCATAAAGGCTGCCTTCGGGTCGGCTGGGTGGAGGCTATGAAGAAGACCGTTTTCGTCGCGCTGGCGCTGTCCGCCCTGCTGGGCGCCTGCCAGTATAAGAGCGTGGCCGCTCCGGAGCTGTCAGCCCGTGATGCTGAATATATCGCGCTCGTCCCCAAGTTCGACACTTACCTGCCCTATCTCCCCTACGAGATCGCCGATCCGACCGGGCAGCCGCCGGGCACGATCTACATCGATACCAAGGAAAAGTTCCTCTACCTCGTCCTGCCGAACAAGAAGGCGATCCGCTATGGCGTCGCCACCGGCGAGGAAGCCTATGGCTGGACCGGCGAGGCCGTCGTGCAGCGCAAGGCGGAATGGCCGCGCTGGACGCCGCCGGCCGAGATGATCAAGCGCTGGCCGCATCTGAAGCCGGTCGCCGGCGGCATGAATGGCGGCCCGGACAACCCGCTCGGTGCGCGCGCGCTCTATCTCTACCAGAACGGCCAGGACACGCTCTATCGCATCCACGGCACCAATGAGCCCGAGACGATCGGCCGCTCGGCCTCGTCGGGCTGCATCCGGATGCGCAATATCGACGTGATCGACCTGTTCAACCGCGTGCCCGCGGGCGCGAAGGTCATCGTCGTCTGATCGGTCGGACGATCCTGAGAATTAAGCGGGCGGCCTCCGGGCCGCCCGTTTTCGTTTGGGCATGCTTTTGGGTGAGCCACCTTTGTCATTCCGGGGCTTCGCGTAGCGAAGAACCCGGAACCCACGACCGGGCGAGCCTCTGCCCGATCAGTCAAGCGAAGCGCCGCACCCAGTCGTGGGTTCCGGGTTCAAGCCTGCGGCATGCCCCGGAATGACAGCGTGGCGCGCGCTGGGATGAGCTTGGGGTATCAACCCAAGAAAAAGGCCGGTGGGAGCAAGCTCCGCACCGGCCAAGTCATTGGGTCTCGAAGGGGAGGTTTCAGTCGATGAAACCGTGGCGGAGAACGCCTGGCAGATCGGCCCTGCGCGCTTCGCCGTGCTGCTTCAACGCAGGCGACATCTGTCGGGTTCCCGCGGCGACCGCCTGAATCGCGATCGGGCGGAAGAGGGTCGCATAGGTCGCCCGCGCCGTGGCGTCGTGGAAACCCTTGCGGACCGGTGTCGTGGACTGGGCGTCGCGTTGAAGCATGGCTCCTGACTCAAGCTGATGGACCTCGTGCCGGCGGCTCGCGCCTGCCGACCCCTCCATCTCTGATGCCTGATCGGGACGGCGCCGGGGCGCCTCTGTGATCTGTTCGTGGCGTTTTCGGGCGGCGATCTCCGATTTCGCCATATTGCTGAACACGAAAAAGGCCGGGCGCTGCCGCCCGGCCTTCGGTCTTTCTACGATCTTGGAGTGATCAGGTCAGCAGGCCTTCGGCCTTGGCCCAGTTCAGCGTCTTGTCGAGGGCGCGCTCGCAACGGTTGAACATTTCCTCGATCTCGGCCTCGTTGATCACGAGCGGCGGGCAGAAGGCGAGGCGGTCGCCCATGGCGCGGGTGATGAAGCCCTCTTCCAGCGCATAGGCCACGGCCTTGGCGCCGACGCCCTTCTTGCCCTCGAACGAGGCCTTGGTCTGCTTGTCCTTGACCAGCTCGGCGCCGCCGATCAGGCCGACGCCCTTGGCCTCGCCGACGAGCGGGTGGTCGCCCAGCTTGTTCAGGCGGCGCAGGAAGGTCGGCGAGACCTTCTCGACATGCTCGACGATCTTGTCGCGCTGGTAGATTTCCAGCGTCTTGACTGCGACGGCGCAGCCGACCGGATGGCCGGCATAGGTGTTGCCGTGGCCGAAGGTGCCGATCTTGCGGCTCTGGTCGACGAGCACGTCATAGATCTTGTCGTTCATCATCACGGCGCTGAGCGGGAAATAGGCCGAGGTGATCTGCTTGGCGAGCGAGATCGAGTCGGCGTTGAGCCCGTAGGTCTCGGTGCCGAACATCTTGCCCGTGCGGCCGAAGCCGGTGATGACCTCGTCCGAGATGAACAGGATGTCGTACTTGCCGAGCACGGCGTTGATCTTCTCGAAATAGCCCTCCGGCGGGATGATCGCGCCGCCGGCGCCCATGACGGGTTCGGCGATGAAGGCGGCGACCGTGTCCGGCCCCTCGCGCAGGATCATCTCTTCCAGCTCGGCGGCCAGCCGCGACGAGAAGTCCTGCTCGCTCTCGCCGGGCTCGGCGAAGCGGTAATGGTGCGGGCAGGAGGTGTGCAGGATGCCCGGCAGCGGCAGGTCGAAATCGATATGGTTGTTCGGCAGGCCGGTCAGCGAGGCCGAGGCGACGGTGACGCCGTGATAGCCCTTCAGCCGCGAGATGATCTTCTTTTTCTGCGGCCGGCCGAGCGCGTTGTTGAGATACCAGACGATCTTGACCTGGGTGTCGTTGGCGTCGGAGCCGGAGGCGCCATAGAACACCTTGGAGATCGGAACCGGAGCGATCTCCTTCAGCTTCTCGGCCAGCTCGATCGCCGGGTCATGGCTGCGCCCGCCGAAGATATGGGTGAAGGGCAGCTTCTTCATCTGCTCATAGGCGGTCTCGACCAGTTCCTGGTTCGAGTAGCCGAGCGAGGTGCACCAGAGCCCGGCCATGCCCTCGATATATTCCTTGCCGGCGGAATCGTAGACATAGATGCCCTTGCCGCTCTCCAGGATCAGCGGGCCCGTCTGCCGATGCGTGGCGAGGTTGGTATAGGGATGGACGAGGGTCTCGATATCCCTGACGGCGACATTCGACAGCATGATGGGCTCCCGGTTCTGTTTAATATTCTTGCCAGTGTAAGCTGAAGTGACCGCAAATGTTGAGCGATTTTGGTGCAGGGGACGGTAGACTCTGCCGCAGGGCGAGCGAAACGGAAAGGGTGCGCGCCAAACGGGCGTAATGGCCTGTCCGGGCGGCTCAGCGAGCGGCTGGCGGCGGGGTGAAACGACCGCCGAACTCTTCCAGCATCGCCCCGACGGCGATGGCCGTGCGGTCCTCGCCGAAGGGCGCGATGATCTGGACGCCGAGTGGCAGGCCGTCGCGCGAGCGCATGACCGGCGCCGACAGGGCCGGCAGGTCCGCTCCGGTCGCGAGCGCAGCCCAGAGCAGGAAGTCGAGATAGGGCCGCGGCTCGCCGTTCACGATGAGGCGCCGCGCATGGATATCCGCGCCATGGTCATGCGGGATCGCGGCAACCGGGGCCGGCGGGCAGAGCACGACGTCGTAGCGGGTGAAGAAGCTCGCCCATTGCCGCTTCTGGGCGAGGCGGCGCTGGTTGATCTGCTGGTAGAAGCCCGGCGTCATCCGGGCGCCACGCGCCTGCAAGGCCTGATGCGACAGGTCGTTCGGGCTGAAGCGGGCGGCTTGCGCCTGGATGCGGGCGCGCACCTTCGGCGGCAAGCCATAGGCGACGACGGCATGGTTCAGCAGTGCATAGACCTCGAACGCGTCGGTGAAGCGAACCGAGGGACGCGCCGTCTCGTCGATGATCGCGCCGGCCTCGGCCAAGCGGCGGGCGGCCTCGCGCACGGCATCGGATACCTCGCGATCCACCGGCGCGAAGGGATCGTCGGCCCAGAGCGCGACGCGCAGGCCTTTCGCGCTGGTCTGGCGGGGTGCGGGCAGGGCAGGCGAGGGCAAGGCAGTATCGCGCGGCCCGGCGATCACCGGCAGGATCAGGTCGAGGTCTTCGGCGGCGCGGGTGATCGGGCCGGCGACCATCAGGTCGACATTGCGCAAGGTGCGCCGCTCGGGCGGCGGCGGGATCGCGCCCCAGGTCGAGACCAGCCCCCAGCTCGTCTTGAGCCCGAACACGCCGCAGGCATGGGCCGGCCAGCGGATCGAGCTGCCGAGATCGGAGCCGAGCTCGAAGGCGCTCATGCCGGTCGCGACGGCAACCGCAGCCCCGCCCGACGAGCCGCCGGGCGAGCGCGTCTCGTCCCAGGGATTGTTGGTCACGCCATGGGCCGGGTTGTAGCTCTGGAAATCGCCGGAGAAGACGGGGACGTTCGTCTTGCCGATGATCACCACACCGGCGGCCCGCAGCCTGGCGACCGGGGCGGCATCATCAGCGGGAACACGCTCGCGATAGGCGGGCAAACCGCCGGAGGACGGCAAACCAGCGACGTCGAACGCGTCCTTGATCGTGATCGGCAGCCCTTCGAGCGGGCGGGCCGTGCCATTGGCGATGCGCTCGTCCGAAGCTTTCGCCATCGCGCGGGCGGCGTCGCGATCCTCGGTGACGATCGCGTTGAGGCGCGGGTTCAGCGTATCGATGCGGGCGAAGGTCGCTTCAAGGAGATCGGCGGCGCTGAAGCGACGGGCGAGCAGCGCTTGACGCAAGGCAGTGGCGGAGGCGGTCAGGTCGATGCCGTCGGCCATCGCCGCTCACTCGGCATCGACGGCGCGGGCGAGGTCGCGCCAGACCAGCACGAGCCGGTCGAGTTCGGCGAGGTCGTCCGGCTTCAGCTTGCCGAGCGTGCTGGCGACGAAATCGCGCTGGGCGGCGATGCCGGCCTCGGCGAGGCGGCGCCCTTCAGGCGTCAGATGCATCGCATAGGAACGCCGGTCGCCGGCAATCGCGCGGCGTTCGACCAGCCCGGCCTGCACCAGCCGGTCCACGAGGCCCGAGACATTGCCCTTGGTCACATAGAGTTTCTCGGCCAGCTCGCTCTGGCTGATGCCTTCCTGCTCGGTCAGGGTCGAGAGCAGGTCGAATTGCGGGATCGAGAGGCCGAGCGTGCGGATGCGCGCCGTCATCTGCATCAGCATGCGCTGGTGCAGCCGCAGGAAGCGGAACCAGACCCGGTCCGGTTCGGTCACAGCCTGTGGCACGGCTTTGGCTGCGGTCATGGCGTTCCCCCGCTCTTTGAAGGATCAGACCTAAACCATCTCGCGCGCGCAGGCGAGCCTTCGATCGGATGACTTTCCTTTCGCGGAAGCCGGTCGTTATCCTCCGGCAAAATGGATCTGGGAGGATATGCGCATGCTCGGCCTGATGCAGGACTGGCCCCTTCTGCTCCACCGCATCATCGACCACGCCGCCGTCCAGCACGGCACGCGCGAGGTGGTGAGCCGCGCCGTCGAGGATGGCGCTCTCAGGCGACGCAGCTATGTCCAGATTCGCAGCCGCGCGCTGACAGTGGCGAAGCGGCTGCAGAAAGACGGTATCGCGCTGGGAGACCGTGTCGCGACGCTGGCCTGGAACACCGATCGCCATCTCGAACTCTGGTACGGCATCAGCGGCATCGGCGCGATCACGCATACGGTGAATCCGCGGCTGTTCCCGGAGCAGATCGCCTGGATCATCAATCACGCGGAAGACCGTTTGCTCTTCCTCGACCTCACCTTCGTGCCGATGATCGAGGCGATCCAGGACAAGCTTCCGAGCATCGAGCGCTATATCGTCCTGACCGACGCCGCGCATATGCCGCAGACGAACCTCAAGGGCGCCGTCGCCTATGAGGATTGGCTGGCCGAGGCGGACGACGATTTCGCCTGGAGCCGATTCGACGAGAATACGGCGGCCGGGCTCTGCTACACCTCGGGCACGACCGGTGGGCCGAAGGGCGTGCTCTACTCGCACCGTTCGAACGTGCTGCACGCGCTTGCCTGTGCCGCGCCTGATTATATGGGCCTGTCGGCGCGCGACACGGTGATGCCCGTCGTGCCGCTCTTCCATGCCAATAGCTGGTCGCTGGCCTATTCCGCGCCGATGACCGGGGCCAAGCTGGTCATGCCGGGCGCCCGGCTCGACGGGCCTTCGCTGCACCAGTTGCTGGAGGAGGAGGGCGTGACCATGACGGCGGCGGTGCCGACCGTCTGGCTCGGGCTGCTCCAGCATCTGGAGGCGACCGGCGGCGGGCTCTCGACGCTGAAGCGCGTCGTCATCGGCGGCTCGGCCTGTCCGCGTGCGATGACCGAGGCTTTCGAACGCAAGTTCGGCGTCACCGTCGCCCATGCCTGGGGCATGACCGAGATGAGCCCGCTCGGCTCCTTCTGCTCGCTGAAGCCGGTCTATGAAGGACTTTCGGGCGACGCGCTCTACGATCTCAAGGTGAAGCAGGGCCATCCGCCCTTCACGGTCGAGTTCCGCCTCACCGACGATGCCGGCGCGGACCTGCCCTGGGACGGCAGGACCTTCGGTCGACTCAAGGTGCGCGGGCCGGCGGTCGCGGGCGCCTATTATCGCAACGAGGACGGCATCCTCGATGATCACGGCTTCTTCGACACCGGCGATGTCGCGACCATCGATCCCGCCGGCTACATGCAGGTCACCGACCGCTCCAAGGACGTCATCAAGTCCGGCGGCGAATGGATTTCCTCGATCGATCTGGAGAACCTCGCGGTCGGCCATCCCGATGTCGCGGAAGCCGCTGTGATCGGCATCGCCCATCCGAAATGGGACGAGCGACCGCTGCTGGTGATCGTGCCGAAGCCGGGGCGCAAGCCGGGCAAGGACGAGATGCTTGCCTTCATGACCGGCAAGATCGCGAAATGGTGGCTGCCGGACGATGTCGTGCTGGTCGAAGCCATCCCTCACACCGCGACCGGCAAGATCCAGAAGACGAAGCTGCGCGAGATGTTCAGCGATTATCGGCTGCCGGGCTAAAGGGCTGGCCCGGCCCGCTGCCTGGAAGCGCGAACGGCGCCCGAGAGGGCGCCGTTCCGATATTCTGGTCATGTCATTCCGGGGGCTGTTGCCTCAGAATTCCTCCCACCCGGCGTCCTGAACGCGGCCATTGGCGACCTTGCGCGGGGCGGAGCGGGACTGGACGAAGGCGGCTTCGGCGAGCTGGCGCAGACGCGCCGGTTCGTCGGATGCCATGGTTGCCTGGCTTGCCGCCACGCGCACCGGCGCCTTGGCACGCGGCGCCGTGGCTGGCTGGGCGTAACCCGCCTGGCCGGCCGCCTCGCGGCCGGTCTTGAACGCCGCGACCAGCGCGTTGAGCTGCTCGATCCGGCCGGAGAGCGAGCCGGCCGAGGCCGCGCTCTGCTCGGACAAGGCCGCGTTCTGCTGCGTCATCTCGTCGAGATGCGCCACGGCCTGGCTCATCTCGTCGATGCCGTTGGCCTGCTCGCCCGAGGCCGCCGAGATATCGGCGATCGTCGCCGCGACCTTCTGCGAGGCCGCGAGGATGCGGGCGAGCTGATCGCCGGCCTGCCGCACCAGCTTCACGCCCTCGCCGACCTCGACATTGGACGAGGAGATCAGCCCGGAAATGTCCTTGGCCGCGGAGCTGGAGCGCTGCGCCAGCGTGCGCACTTCCGAGGCGACGACGGCGAAGCCCTTGCCGGCATCGCCGGCACGGGCCGCCTCGACCGCGGCGTTGAGCGCCAGCAGGTTGGTCTGGAAGGCGATGTCGTCGATGACGCGGATGATGTCGGAGATCTTCTGCGAGGCGGTCTCGATCCGGGCCATGGCATCGACCGCCTGGCCGGCGATGGTGCCGCCGCTCTCGGCTGCCTGCATCGCCTCGTCGGCGATCCGCGCGGCATCCTTCGAGGCCTGGGCCGAAGCCTTGACCGAGGCCGCGAGCTCCTCGGTCGTGGCGGCGGTCTCCTCCAGCGAGGAGGCCTGCTCTTCGGTGCGCTTCGACAGATCGTCGGCGCCCATGTTGATCTCGCGTGCGGCAAGGCCCACATCGGCCGAGGTCGTCTGGATCGTCGCCACCGTGTCCGAGAGACGGTCAACCGTCTCGTTGATCGCGCCCTTCAGGTCGGCGAAGCGGCCGCGATAGGTGGTCTCGACCCGATTGGTCAGGTCGCCACCCGCGATCGCCGACAGGGCTTCCGCGAACTCCGTCGTCGCGCCGTCGACCACCGCGTTGATCTCGTTGATGCCCTCGACGAGCTCCTTCAGCGGGCCTTCCATGCCGCCGACCTGCGCCTTGCCGGAGAAATTGCCCTCGCGCGCATCGGCGACGATGGTGGCGACTTCGCCGAGCAGCTTCTGGACATGGGCGGCCTGTTCGGCATCGGCGAGCATGGCGAGTTCGCGGTCGCGCCGGTTCTGTTCGAGGGCGAGTGCGTTCTCGCGGTAGATTTCGAGCGCGCCGCTCAGCGCGCCGATCTCGTCCGGCGAGGGGGCGGCCGGGATGGCCTTGGCGAAATTGCCCTGCTGCATCTCGTCCAGCGCGGATTTCAGCGAGACCAGCGGCCGCGCGATCCGGCGCTGCACGCCACGCAGGCTCATCACGCAGATCGCGAGCAGGGTGGCCAGCAGCGCGGCGACGATGCCGAGCTTGATCCAGGCGGCGTTGAGCTTCTTGTCGGTCCGCACGACCATGTCGTCGAGCGACTGGGTGACGGCCGAGACGATGGCGGTGAACGGCGCATTGCACTGCTTCGTCCACTCTTCTGCCGCGATGACGGGGCCGGCTCCCTGGCCGAGCTTGCCGATCAGCTCGTCCATCTTGCGGTTCGAGGCCTCGACCTCGGCCGACATCACGCCGACCTTCCGGGCGAGCTCGCTGCCGACGCCGGGGCGGGAGGCGAGCTGCTTCAATGTTTCGCCGGAGGTGTTGGAGACGCCGCGCAATTCGCCGAGCCTGCGGATCTGCGCGGTTTCCAGCGCCTTGCCCGAGCCGAAGACCGGGCGGAGCACCGAGCACTGCGTGCCGTAATTCGAGCGCACGTCCCAGCCGGCCGATTTGAAGCCCTGCAGGTCGGCGAGGATCGGGTCGGCGAGGCGGGCGGCGTTGGAGGTCTCGTCCGAGGCCTTGACGATGGCGGCCTCGATCGCGCCGATGCCGTTATACCAGGGCATGGTCGCAGCAAGGCTGCGCTGCGCCTTCGGCTTCGACGCCTCGGCATAGAGATCGGCCATCCGGGCGTCGGTCAGCTTCTGCTGTTGCAGGATGCCGGCGATCAGCTCCTGGCGGCCCGGCAGGCCGGTCTCGCCGAGCTGCGCGACCGCGTCAGCGATGCGGCTGCGATTGCTCTCCTCGATCTGCTTCAGCGTCGCGGCCGGATCGTCGGCGACCTGGATGCTGGTCTGGGCCTGGCCGCGCGCGGTGCGGATCGCGTTGCCGGCGAGCAGCAGGGCCTTGTCGGCCTCGACCAGCTCGGCCAGCTCCATGTTCGTGCGCACATCCGAGATGGACTGGTACGCCATGTAGCCCAGCGCCCCGATGCCGGGCACGCACAGGCACGCCATGGTCGCGACGAGATAGTTCTGGATCGACGAGGGGAAGAATTTCACGGCGGCACTCGGGCGTGACAGGCGGCGATAAGGCGGTGACGAAGGCGGGGGGCAGGCCGCAGCCTGACCTCGTTCCACCGTTTTATTGCCGATTTGATTAAGATTACGCTTAGCGTGTCCCGCAGCTTGCCTTCCGGTTGCGCGACGGGCACGAAAGGGCATGCACCGCCGTCTCGTCTTCGAGGAACCGGTTTCGCGCGCGGCCGTCTGGAGCCGGCGGCTGGCCTGGTTTTCCTGTGCGGTGCTGTTGCTGTCCCTGCTGCTCGTGCGATTGCGGGAACCAAGCATCGAGGGGCTTGCGCCGGTTGCCGGCGCCTATGTTCTCGTGCTTGCGGCGCTCGGCCTCGCCATCCTCGCCTTCATCCGCATCTGGCATTCCGGCCATCGCGGCGTCGGCAAGGCGGCAGGCGCGATGCTGCTGTCGCTCATCCTGCTCGCGCCGGCCGGCTATGTCGCGGTCCGGCTCGTGACCCGGCCGGCTCTCGCCGATGTCTCGACCGATATCGACGATCCGCCCGCCTTCAGCCGCTCGCAGGCCGCGCTGACCGCGCGCGTCGGGCGGGTTCCGCCCGATCTTCCCGCCGAGCGCCGGCGCCTGCAGCGGCAGGCCTATCCCAAGGCCGTGCCGATCCTGCTCGAACTGCCGGCAGACGCTGCCTTCGATCTTGCCAGACGGGCGGCGCTGGGTCTCGGCTGGCAGGTGCTGGAGACGGCGCGCCCGGGTGGGCGTAGCGGGGCCGGGCGGGTCGAGGCCGTCGCGCGCGGCCGCATCCTGCGCTTCTCCGAGGACATCACCATCCGCATCCGGCCGCGCGTCGATGGCAGCCGGATCGACATCCGCTCCGCCTCGCGCCTCGGCAGCCACGATCTCGGCGCGAACGCAGCCCGGATCGCGGCCTTCGCCGACGAGATCGAGCTTCTGACCGAGAGCCGCTGAGGGGGCGCGTCAGGCGAGCCTGTAGCGGCTGGCGAGAGCGGGAATGGCGTCGCTGGACAGGACGGTGCCGCGCAGGACGAGGTCCTCGAGCTGCGCCAGCACGGAGAGCGCGGCAGCCCCGTGCAGGGCCGGCGCCAGGCCCTGATAGATCACCGGCACCATCGCGGCGATCGTCTCGTCGCCTGCGCCGAGCCGGTTGAGGATCGCGGCCTCGCGCTGGCGCCGATGCTGGACGAGCCCGCGCAGGAAACGCTGCGGCTCGGTGACCGGGCCGCCATGGCCCGGCCAGTAGCGGGCATGCTCCAGCCCGCGCAGCTTCTCGATCGAGGCCATATAGGCCGCCATCGAACCGTCCGGCGGAGCGACCACCGAGGTCGACCAGGCCATGACATGATCGCCGGAGAACAACGTCGCTTCCTCGGCCAGCGTGAAGGCGAGATGGTTGGCGGTGTGGCCCGGCGTCTCGACCGCGGCGAGGCTCCAGCCGGGTCCGGAAACGGCGTCGCCGTCGCGCATTTCCTGGTCCGGCGCGAAATCGGTATCGGCGGCGGCGTCGAGCACGCGGCCCTCGCCGGGGCCGAGCTGCCGCGAGGGGCGATGCGGCCCGCAGCCCACCACCGTCGCGCCGGTCGCGGCCTGCAGCGCCGGCACGGCCGGGGAATGGTCGCGATGCGTGTGCGTCACGACGATATGGCTGACCGTCTCGCCGCGAACCGCCGCCAGCAGGCGCTCGACATGGCCGGCATCGTCCGGGCCGGGATCGATGATCGCGACGGTGCCGCGGCCGACGATATAGGAACAGGTCCCGGTGAAGGTCATCGGCCCGCTATTGCCGGCGATGATCCGGCGCACCAGCGGGGACAGGCTGGCGACCGTGCCGGCTTCCGTCGTCGCGCTGCGGTCGAACTCGATCTCGTCGCTCATTTCTGGCGATGCGGCTTCAGCTGGTCGACTTGCCGCTGCAGCTCTTGGTATCATAGGGCCCGAACAGCGGGCTGAAATTGCCGCATTTGTCGCAGCCGGACAGGAAAACGGCCAGTCCGAGGATGCCGGCAAGGAGGGTAATGCGCTTCATGGCCCAACCATTCGATTCATTGCAGCCGTAGTCTAGAGGCTGGTCGAGCCGGATGACAGGGGCCATTCGGGCGCGAAAATGCGCTCAAAGTCCGAGATCGGCAAGCCAGCCCAGGATGCAGATCGCTGAAATCGCGATCAGGGCGAGGGTGGCTTTGGCGTCGGTCGGGCAGTCGCGCAGCATGTCGGTCTCCGTTTCGGGGCCGACGCAATAGTCGTGCCGTTTGACGGATGGGTGACGGTCGGCCGAAGCGCCGAGGCCGCGCGCGCCTGCTGAGGCATGAATTGACCGTTTCTTAACGCTGCGCCTTAGCCGCGCATTAAGCGGGCAACTGGATCATCGTCGTCGGAACAGAAGTTCCGGGATTGCCTAGGATGGCACGATGCTGACCGCGATGACGATCATGCTTGGGTGCCTCGGCATCTTCCTCGAACTGGCCGATCGCGCCCCTACCCTCGAATGGCACGATTGAGCGCTAACGAGGCCTACCCGAACAGCAGGCGCCAGGTGCCGTAGCCGAGCAGAGCGAGCCAGCTCGCCTGCCCGACGACGATGACGCCGGCCAGCAGCAGGGCCACGGCCTGCTCGGAAAGGACCTGAGGTCGGTGGCCTTGTGCCACCCCGAATTCGATCTGTGTCATTGTGGTTCGGTTTCCTTCCTCGCCTCGGGGATTCCGCACATTTCGTGCCAACCGCCGGGAGCCCTCGTCGGCGGCATCGCATCCTTCACGGGCAACCGTTGGCCGGGCATCACCACCCTGGCGCCTCCACGAGCTCTGGCTGCACTGCAGCGACGATTGCTGCGAATGCGAATGCATTTTGATGTTATTGTCGGTCCAAACGAGAGACGTTCCGGCGTCCGGAGGGTGGAATGCTGACAATCGCGATGTGTTTTGCGGCCTGCATCGCTATTTTCCTCGAGATGGCGGATCGGGCTCCGATCATCGAGTGAAACGCCGGGAGCGTGAGCCAACGCTCTGCCCAGGCGGTTTGAGCGAGCGCGTCTCTATTGCGCCGACGAAGCGGTCGGCGAACAAGCCCTCTTGATCACCGGTGTTCGATCGCACGATGGACGTGCCGTTTCGTTCATGCCCTTGCCGAAGCCGGGCAGTGGGCTCGGGGCGACGTCCGGTGCCTTGCCGGCTTCCCTGAAGGTGCGGCCCTTGTCCCTGGCGCGTGATTCCTGCTGAGGGGTCAGACGGTCCGGACGTCGATCGCGAGCATTCCGGCATTGCGCGCGGCCTCCAGGCCTTGCGGCGAATCCTCGAAGACGCAGCACTTCGTCGGCTCGATCCCAAGGCGGCGAGCGGCCTCGAGGAACAGGTCCGGCGCGGGTTTCGGCCTGGTGACGTCCTCGATGGTGACGACGGTCGCGAACAGTTTGGTCAGGCCGGTCGCTTCGAGGCAGGCTGAAACGATCTGGCGCGAGCCGCCGGAGGCGACCGCCATCGAAAGGCTGCCCTGGTGGGTCCGGGCAATGCCGGCAATCGCGGTGATCTCCTGCACCGCAGCGATATCCATGAGGAATTTCCGGCGCATCAGGTCGATGACGTGCTCCCGATCAACCGTGACGCCGTGGTCGGCGTCGAACTGGTCCATGAGCGCATGTTCGGAATAGCCGGCGCGTTCCAGATACCAGTCGCGCTCCATGGCCTGCCCGGACGGTTGGAAGCCATGGGCCCAGGCGCTGGCATAGATCGGCAAGGTGTCGACGAGCGTGCCGTCGCAATCGAAGATGAGCGCTTCAATGCTCGCTGGAATGTCGAATGTGCTTGCCATCGGGTGGCTATAGCGCTGACGGCGCGGAACGTTCAAGCCGCAGTCTGGCCTGCTGAAGCCGGTGGATCATCGTGGCCGACTGGGCGTGAAGCCGCGGGCCGGGAGCACGCGGTGGAAGCACGGCGATGGGGACGCGTGAAACGCTCGGCATACCTGCCGGTCAAAGAAAAAGGCCCCGAAGGGCCGATTTTCTAGTATCTTGATAGTTATCGGGAAATTTTGGTCGGAGTGGCAGGATTTGAACCTGCGACCCCCTCGTCCCGAACGAGGTGCTCTACCAGGCTGAGCCACACTCCGATCCGCTGGTGGCCGGCTTATAGCCAGCACGCGGCTTCGGCGCAACAGGCTCTTTGCAGGTTGTGGAGGAATTCTTGCTGCGCCTGCGGGAACAAGGCCGCTTGACGGTTGCGCGTTGCGGCGCCGCGTTCTAGAAGGCGCCGCACATTGGGGCGTCGCCAAGTGGTAAGGCAGCGGTTTTTGGTACCGCCATTCCCAGGTTCGAATCCTGGCGCCCCAGCCAAGCGCTTCGGATCTTTGTAGAAGCGCACCCTGCATAGCCCTTGTGGAAAAGTCGAAGGCGGCGCGTAAGGCTTCCGCCGGGAAACAACGATGCGCGCCGTGCCCTTGCCTCAATCGGGCATTCAAAGGGCCGCGCAGCAAACCACTCAGGCGAGGCGCCCGGCAATCGGGCGGCAATCCCCGCCTGATGAACGCCAGCCAACAATCCGGTTCATGAACCGTTGGCCTGTTGGCGCGTTTAATGTGGTCAGTTCAAGGAGACAGCTTATGCGTAAATTCCTCACCCTCGCCGCTCTGGGCATCGGCATGGCGCTGGCGGCCCCGGCGATGGCCTCGCAGGATCTGCCGGCATCGACTGCCCAGCGGCTGGACCAGCAGGACGCGGAATACACCTGGTCGGCGGCTGCCGAACGGCGCCACATGATCATGCGCGAGACCCAGCGCCAGCAGCGCTATGGCCGCGGCGGCTACGGGCCTGGCCCCCGTCATGGCTATTACGGCCGGGGCTACGGCTATGGTCCGCGCCCCGGATACGGGCCGCGCCCGGGGTATTATCGCCGCCATCCTGGCTGGTAAGCGGCCCTCGCCGGCCAAGATTCCTGATGATCAGCGGCCCGGAAACGGGCCGCTTTTCTATTGGAGCGGCGGGGTCGGCAGCGGATTTGCGTCACCATCCCGCCGCCGCAGCATGGCGTGCTCCTCGCGAACGATCTCGCCAATCTCGATGAAATGCTGGGCAAGCGGATTCGTCCTGCGCCAGACCAGCCCGATGCTGCGTGCCGGCCGCGGCTCGGCCAGCCGCGCGATGCTGACCTCGACCGCTGAGGTTTCCGCAGCGATCGCCATTTCCGGGATCAGCGTCACGCCCATGCCGGCGCCGACCATGCGCACCAGCGTCGCCAGCGAACTGCCTTCCATGGGGTCCTGCGCCAACCCCGGTGCCATGTTGCAGAAGGCCAGCGCCTGGTCGCGGAAGCAGTGACCTTCCTCCAGCAGCAGCAGGCGCATCGCGCGCAGGCTTTCGACGCCCGGCGGCGGCCTGTTCTGGTCGGCGAGTGGCCTGACGAGGACGAATTCCTCGTCGAACAGCGGATGATGCTGCAAGGAAGGTTCCGAGGCCGGCAGGGCCATGACGGCGACATCGAGCCCGCCGGAGATCAGGTCTTCCGTCAGCTTGCCGGTAACCGCCTCGCGGGGGCGCAGGTCGACCGCCGGGAAGCGCTCGGTCAATCGCCGGATCACGGCCGGCAGGAGATAGGGCGCGACGGTCGGGATCATGCCAAGCCGCAGGCGGCCGCCCAAGGACGGGTTGGAAGCGCGCGCAAGATCCGCCAATTCGTCGACCGAGCGCAGGATCTGCCGGGCCCGCCCGGCAAAGGTCTCGCCGAGGCTGGTCAGGCGGATCTGGCGGCGATCACGCTCGACCAGTTGCGCGCCGAGCAGATCCTCCAGGTCCTTGATCTGTAGCGACAGCGCCGGCTGGCTGATCGCGCAGGCATCCGCTGCGCGGCCGAAATGCCGATGCTGGGCCAAAGCTGAGAAATAGCGGAGATGCTTGATCGAGATCATTTGAAAAATTTATCGTAATCATTTGAAAATTCAAGTTCTCATTATGATAGCTTTTCCCTAGAACCATTCGAATGGAACGGCGCGGCATCGGCTTCGGGCGGATGCGGGAGGCGCCGTCTTCCGGCGCGAGGCGTCAGGCGCCTTCCGGAAAGACCCGATTCAGCAGGCTCCGAAGGGGGATATCATGGACGGCAGCGACGTGAAGAAGGCCGGCAAGTGCCCGGTCATGCATGGCGGGATGACCCAGACCGGCGGTTCCGTCACCAGCTGGTGGCCGAACGCCCTGAACCTGGACATCCTTCACCAGCAGGACAGCAAGACCAATCCGCTCGGCAAGGACTTCAACTATCGCGAGGAGCTGAAGAAGCTCGACGTCGCCGCGCTGAAGAACGACCTGCGCGCGCTGATGACCGACAGCCAGGAGTGGTGGCCGGCCGACTGGGGCAGCTATGTCGGCACCATGGCCCGCATGACCTGGCATGCCGCCGGCACCTATCGCATCTCCGACGGCCGTGGTGGCGCCGGCACCGGCAACCAGCGCTTCGCGCCGCTGAACTCCTGGCCGGACAACGCCAATACCGACAAGCCGCGCCGCCTGCTCTGGCCGATCAAGAAGAAATACGGCAACCGCGTCAGCTGGGCCGACCTGATCGCGCTCGCCGGCACGATCGCCTATGAGGTCGCGGGCCTGAAGACCTTCGGCTTCGCCTTCGGCCGCGAGGACATCTGGCACCCCGAGAAGGACATCTACTGGGGCGAGGAGAAGGAGTGGCTGGCGCCGAGCGACAATCGCTATGGCGACGTCGCTGATGCCAAGACGCTGGCGAACCCGCTGGCCGCCGTCCAGATGGGCCTGATCTACGTCAACCCGGAAGGCGTGAACGGCAAGCCGGACCCGCTCAAGACCGCCGCGATGATGCGCGAGACCTTCGCGCGCATGGCGATGGACGACGAGGAAACCGTCGCTCTGACCGCCGGCGGCCACACCATCGGCAAGAGCCATGGCAATGGCGATGCGGCCAATCTCAGCCCGGCGCCGGAAGGCGGCTCGCTTGAGGACCAGGGCCTGGGCTGGATGAACCGGAAGGGCCGCGGCATCGGCCGCGATCAGGTCGTCAGCGGCATCGAGGGTGCCTGGACCACCCATCCGACGCGCTGGGACAACGGCTTCTTCGAGATGCTTTTCCGCCATGACTGGGAGCTGCGCAAGTCGCCGGCCGGCGCCTGGCAGTACGAGCCGGTCTCGATTGCCGATGCGGACAAGCCGGTCGATGTGGAGGACGCCGCGATCCGCCACAACCCGATGATGACCGATGCCGACATGGCCCTGAAGGTCGATCCGGCCTACCGGGCGATCTCGGAGCGTTTCCTCAACGATTTCGACGCGTTCTCGGATGCCTTCGCCCGCGCCTGGTTCAAGCTGACCCATCGCGATCTCGGTCCGAAATCGCGTTATTTCGGCCGGGACGTCCCGTCCGAGGAGCTGATCTGGCAGGACCCGGTCCCGGCCGGCCGCGTCGGCTACGATGTCGGCGCCGTCAAGGCGAAGATCGCTGAAAGCGGCCTGTCGACGGCCGATCTCGTCTCGACCGCCTGGGACAGCGCTCGCACCTTCCGCGGCTCGGACAAGCGCGGCGGCAGTAACGGCGCCCGCATCCGCCTCGCTCCCCAGAAGGACTGGGCCGGCAACGAGCCGGCGCGTCTGGCGCGGGTTCTCTCGGTTCTGGAGCCGATTGCAGCGGCGACCGGCGCGAGCGTCGCCGACGTCATCGTGCTCGCCGGCAATGTCGGCGTCGAAAAGGCGGCCAAGGCTGCTGGCTTCGACGTGACCGTGCCCTTCGTACCGGGGCGTGGCGACGCCAGCGCCGCGCAGACCGACGCGGATTCCTTCGCCCCGCTGGAGCCGCTCGCCGACGGTTTCCGCAACTGGCAGAAGGAAGCCTATGTCGTCACCGGCGAGGAAATGCTGCTCGACCGGGCCCAGCTGCTCGGCTTGACGGCGGCGGAGATGACGGTGTTGCTCGGCGGCATGCGCGTGCTCGGCACCAACCATGGCGGCACGAAGCATGGCGTGTTCACCGACCGTGTCGGCGCGCTGACCAGCGACTTCTTCGCCAACCTCACCGACATGCAATACAGCTGGGTGCCGACCGCTGACGGCCTCTACGAGATCCGCGACCGCAAGACCGGCGCGGTGAAGTGGACCGCCAGCCGCGTCGATCTCGTCTTCGGCTCGAACTCGGTGCTGCGCGCCTATGCCGAGGTCTATGCCCAGGACGACAATGCCCGGAAGTTCGTCGACGATTTCGTCGCCGCCTGGGCCAAGGTGATGAACGCGGACCGCGCCGACGCGGCCTGATCGGCATCTCGCCATAACGCTTTGTCATAAGCCCCGCCGGCCCAACCGGCGGGGCTTTTCGTTGGGGTGATGCATTTGGCGAGGCTTGGAGCCTCCCGGCGGCTGCGCTAGACAGGGCGCATCCGCTGCGGAGGGCTTCGTCCTTGCGTATCATCGTCGAGCGCGCGCTGCGCCAGAACTGGGAGCGCCTGTTCTCCTATGCTCTGCGCCTGAGCGGCAACCGCGACGGCGCGGCCGATCTCCTGCAATCCTGCGCGACCAAGGCGCTTGCCGCCGCGCCGCCGGAGGAGGGGGAGCGCGTCCGGGCCTGGCTCTTCGCGATCCTCCGCAATATCTGGATCGACGAGCATCGCCGCGGCGAGACCGGCGCGCTGGCTGCCGAGGAGACGCTCGAAGACGAGCAATGGCGCCATGACGACCGGATGATCGCGGTCATCACCGTCAGGCAGGCGCTGGAGCGTCTCGAGCAGCCTTATCGCGAAGTCATCGAACTGGTCGATCTCGCCGGCTTCCGCTATGGCGAGGCGGCGGATATCCTGGGCGTGCCCGTGGGAACCGTGATGAGCCGCCTCAGCCGGGGGCGGCTTTTGCTTCTGAATGCGATCGAGGGCGGGGCCGTCCGCCCCTTCGCCGCGCGGCAGCGCAAACGAGCCAACGACACGTGACCGATAGCGAACGCCCCTCCTGGACCACGCTCAACGCCTATGTCGACGGCGAGCTGGAGCCCGATCAAGCCGCCAAGGTCGCGGCGGCGCTCGCTCATGACCGCGAGGCTGCGGCGCAGGTCGCGACGCTGACGAAGCTGCGCGCCACCGTCAAAGCCGCATCGCCCATGCCGGCGCCGCCGCCCTTCGTGTTGCCGCTAGCCCGCTCGCGCGTCGCGCGCTGGCTGCCCTGGGCTGCCGCCGCCTGTCTCGCATTGCTCGTCGGCGCTGCCTCGCTCGGCATCGGCTACCGGCAATCGCCGGGCTCGTCGCTTTCCGCTGCCGTGGCGGCGCATCAACTCTGGCTCGCGCAGGCGACGCCCGGCGAGGCGCCCCGTCTCGGCGTCGAGTTGGCCGGTGCGGATGCGGGTGCCTTGCCGGACCTCACGCTCGCTTCGTTGCGCCTTGTCCATCTCTCGCTCGATCCAGCGGGGCGTCGCGGCGGCGGCATGCTCGCCGGCTATGTTGGCCCGAACGGTTGCCGTGTCGGCCTCTGGATCGCCCCGGTCGAGGCGGCGCTGCCGCTGCAGCCGGCGGTGCAGGACCGCGACGGCCTCCTGGTTCGTGCATGGCGAGGGGAGAGGGCGAGCTATGCCCTGCTCGGGCGCGGCATCGATCCGGCTCGCCTCGACGGCATCGCCGCGCTCGTTGCCAGGATCACGCGTGACGAGCCCGGCATCCCGCGCGAGCAGGTCGCGGCGTTGGCCGAGGCGCGCAGCGTCGGCCCCGCCTGCCTCGGCTGAGAATTTTTTCTCTCGGCTTGGAATAAATCGAAGGCCTGAAGCGTCGTCTCCAGTGAGGAATATGTCCTCGGGAGAAACGCCATGCTCAACGAAGCAGACCTGCGCGAGGGCGCAGCCGCTACCGATGCCGCTCCTGCTGCCGGCGCTACCGATACCCCCCGTACATCGCGACGTCTCATTCTCGGCGGCAGCCTCGCCGCCCTGAGCCTTGCTGCCGGCAGCCTCGCCCGACCGTCTCCTGCCGCCGCGCAAGGTGCCCCGGCCGCCGCGCCGGCCAAGGGGCCGCAGCCCTTCGACTATCCCGGCAAGGACAAGGGCCTGACCCTGCTCGGCGACCGTCCGCTCGTCGCCGAGACGCCCGAGAGCCTGCTCGACGACGACACCACGCCGATCTCGAAATTCTTCATCCGCAACAACGGTCAGGTGCCGGAGCCGATCAAGGATGCGGATGGCTGGCAGCTCAAGATCGAGGGCGAGGTCGACAAGCCGCTGACGCTGACGGTCAAGGAGCTGAAATCCCGCTTCAAGCCACAGACCTTCCGCATGGTGCTGGAATGCGGCGGCAATGGCCGTTCCTTCTATCAGCCGGCCGCACGCGGCAACCAATGGACCAATGGCGGCGCCGGCTGCGCCGAATGGACCGGCGTGCGCCTCGCCGACGTGCTGAAGGCGGCGGGCCTCAAGGCCTCCGCCAAGTTCACCGGCCATTACGGCGCCGATCCGCATCTCTCGGGCGATACCACCAAGGATGCGATCTCGCGCGGCATGCCGATCGAGAAGGCGCTGGAGCCGCATTGCCTGATCGTCTGGGCGATGAATGGCGAGCCGCTACCGCATATTCATGGCGGCCCGCTGCGCCTCGTGGTGCCGGGCTGGCCGGCCTCGCTCTCGTCGAAATGGCTGAACCGCATTCTCGTCCGCGCGACGCCGCATGACGGGCAGGGCATGGGCGGCACCTCCTATCGCGTGCCCACCGTCCCGCTCGTTCCCGGCTCGAATGCCGACGGCAAGACCAATTTCGCCGATCTGACCTCGATGCCGGTGCGCTCGATCATCAGCGCGCCGGCCAATGGCACGCGCCTGCCGGCCACGACGCGCGAGGTCACGCTGCGCGGCGCAGCCTGGGCCGGCGACCACAATATCGCGAAGGTCGAGGTCTCCTTCGATGCCGGCCAGCGCTGGCATGCCATGACGCTCGCCAAGCCGAAGAACCGCTACGATTGGGTGCGCTGGACGGGCAAGATCAAGCTGCCGAGCGAGGGCTATTTCGAGCTCTGGGCCCGGGCGACCGATTCCCGCGGCGTCGCCCAGCCGCATGTCGCGACGAACTGGAACCCGCAGGGCTACGGCTCCAACCCGCTCCATCGCATCGCCATCATGGTGGGTTGACGATGGTGTTCGCGCAATCGCTTCGGATGGCCGCTCTCGCGGCCATCCTCCTCGCCCCCTCCGCCGGCTTCGCCCAGGAGGAGACCGCCGAGACGCTGCCGGATTTCCCCGGCCGCGAAGAGACATTCGGCTACTGCATCGCCTGCCATTCGATGAAGGTCGTCGGCCGGCAGGGCATGGATCGCGCCCGCTGGGACGAGACGCTCAACTGGATGACCGAGAAGCACAGCATGCCGGAGCCCGATCCGGATATGCGCAAGACCCTGCTCGACTATCTCGCGCAGGCCTTCCCGCCGAAGGCGCCGGCGAAAAGCGGCGGCTGGGTCAGCCCCTTCGCTCCCAAGCAATAGGATCTCCGAGATGAAGTTCGCAATCCTCGCCGGCGCCGCCCTGCTCGCGGCCGCCACCCAGCCCGCTCGCGCCCAGGACGCCGCTGCCGGCGAGAAGGTCTATGCCCAGTGCCGCGCTTGCCATCAGGTGGGCGAGACCGCCAAGAACCTGGTCGGCCCGATCCTCAACGGTGTCGTCGGCCAGAAGGCCGGCACGCGCGACGGCTATAGCTACAGCGCCGCGATGAAGGATTCCGGCCTCACCTGGAACGAGGCGACCTTCGCCGAATACATCCAGAACCCGCGCGGCAAGGTGGCAGGCACCAAGATGATCTATGCCGGCCTCAAGGACGAGAAGCGCATCGCCGACCTGCTGGCCTATCTCAAGCAGTTCGACGCCGCCGGCAAGAAGGCCGAGTGAGGGCCTCCGTCAGGCCATGACCAGCCCGCCATCGACATGGAGCACCTGGCCGGTGACAAAGCGGCTCCAGTCGCTGGCGAGGAAGAGCACGGGGCCGGCGACATCCTCCGGCGTTGCGATGCGGCGCAAGGGCATCTGCGCGATCAGCATCTCGCGGACTTCCTCCGGCGTCGTCGCGCTCGCCTCAGTCGGGTAGACCAGCCCCGGCGCGACGCAGTTGACGCGGATGCCGAGCGGCCCGAGTTCGGCCGCAAGATTGCGGCTGAAGCCGACGAGCGCCGCCTTGGCGGTCGTGTAGTCGTGATAGGGAATGCTCGGCCTCGTCACCAGATCGCTGGCAAGATTGACGATACTGGCGCCGCTGCGGCGCTGCAGCAGCGGCAGCATCGCGCGGCTGACCGTATAGGCCGCCTTCACCGCGCCCTCGAATTGCTGCTCGTAAGACTCCCAAGGCGTCTCCCAGAAGCGGGTGCGGTTGTCCGGGTCGAAGCGATAGGGCGCGAAGGCGTTGTTCACGACGACGTCGAGCCGCCCGACCTCCTCCGCGATGCGCGTCGCCATTTCGGCGACGGCTTGGGGAGAGGTGACGTCGGCTGCGATGGCCAGCGCCTCGCCGCCGAGAGCGCGGCATTCCGCAGCGACGGCCTCGGCTGCCGCCTCGTTCGTCCGGTAGTTGACGATGACGATCCCGCCCTCGGCCGCGAAGGCCTTCGCGATCGCAGCCCCTATGCCGCGGCTCGCGCCGGTGACGAGGATCGCCCGGTCGCGGAAGCTCACGGTGCGCCGTCCTTCGCGGGGATCAGGTCGCTCTTCACCACCGTCTTCATGTCGATCTGGCGGGTGATCAGGCCGAGGCTGCGGAACGTGTCGGCGCCTTTCTGCAAGGCATCGAGATCGAAGCGGCCAAGCCCTTCGCGCTCCGTCGTCGGCGAGACGCTCGATGCATTGCGCAGCTTGATGATATCGAGGTTCACGGCCTCGTCGCGGCCGTTGATCGCGCGGGTGACGGCGATGCGCGCGGCCTCTTCGGGCTTTGCGATCATCCAGGCGGCGGAATCGCGATAGGCGGCGAGGAAGCGCTTCAGCAGCGGCTTGTTCTGCTCGTAATAGCTTTCCTTCACGACGAAGATGTCGCTCGGCAGGTTGAGCTGGTCGCGGACCTCGATGACATTGGCCTCGCCCAGGCCTTTGGCGCGGGCGACGAGCAGGCCGGTATCGGTCGCGGCGGTGGCATCGACCTGGCCCTGCATCAGCGGCGCGAAATTGAGCAGGCCGGTCGGCTGGACCTGCACGTCCTTCTCGCCCAGGCCCACCTGATGCAGCAGCACGAGCAGGTTCTGGTAGGTGCCGCTGGCGAGGCTGTAGACGCCGATGCGCTTGCCCTTGAGATCGGCGGCGGTGCGGATGCCGCTGCTCTTCAGCGCGACAACGTTGAAGACGTTCTGCGGATAGATATTGTAGATCGCGACGAGCTTCTCGCCCTTGTCGAGCGCGAGATAGAGCGCGGCCGGATCGGTGAAGGCGATATCGGCCTGCCCCGCGAGCATGTTCTGCAAGGCCGCCCCGCCGCCATTGCCCGGCACATAGTCGAGCGCGATGCCTTTCGCCTTGAAGAAGCCCTTGTCCGGCTCCGCCAGCAGGTTGGTGATCTCGCTGATCGGCTGGCTCCAGCCGGCGACGGTGACCTTGTCGAGCGGCTGGGCCGTCGCGGGGGCAGCGGCCAGACAGGAGAGGGCGAGCATGAGGAAGGCGCGCAGCGCGGACATGGATATCTAGCCTTTCGAGAAGCGATGCAGGACGCGGCGCTCGATCAGGCGCACGGCCTCGTAGAGCAGCATTCCAAGGGCGGTGATGACGATGAAGAGCGCGAAGATCAGGCTCGAATCCATCACGCTTTGCGCAGCGATGATCGAGGCGCCAAGCCCGATCCGCCCGCCGATGAACTCGCCGACGACGGCGCCGACCAACGCCAGCACGACGGCGACGCGCAGGCCCGCCATGATGACCGGCAGTGCCGCGGGCAGCTTGAGCCGCAGCAGGGTCTGGGGGCGGCTGGCGCCCAGCATGCGGAAGAGCTCGCGGCGGGAGGCATCGACCTCGTTGATGCCGGTCAGCGTGTTCTCCATCAGCGGGAAGAAGCAGATCAGCGCGGTGATGACGACGGTCGGCGTCATGCCGAAGCCGAACCAGATGATGAAGAGCGGTCCGAGCGCGAGCTTCGGCACGAGCTGGCTTGCCAGCACATAGGGCCGCAGCAGCCGGCTCAGCGCCGGGAATTCCGCCAGCAGCACGCCGACACCGAGCCCGACGACGGCGCCGATGCCGAGGCCGAGCGCCATCTCGGCGGCGGTCATCGCCAGATGCGGCCAGAGCCGCCCGGTCGCGATCTCGCTCCATAGCGTCGCGAGCACGGCGGAAGGCGGCGGCAGGACGAGCGGTGACAAGCCGCCGAACCGGCACCAGGCTTCCCAGCCGGCGAGCAGCGCGACGAGCAGCAGGAGCGAGGGCAGGCGAGCCATCATGCCGCCGGCCTCCTGCTGGCAGCGGCAGCGCCGTCCATGGCATCACGCAGAGCACGGCAGGCGGCGATGAACGAGGGCGCATAGCGCATGTCGCGATGGCGCGGGCGGGCCAACTCGATCCGGCGCACATGTGTCACGCGGCCGGCCGCCATGACCGCGACCGTGTCGGCGAGATAGACAGCCTCGCCGATATCATGGGTGACGAAAAGGGCGGTGGTGCCGCGGAGCGCACAGAGGCGCAGCAGGTCGTCCTGCAACTCCTCGCGCGTCAAGGCATCGAGCGCAGCGAAGGGTTCGTCGAGCAGCAGCAGGTCGGGGTTGCCCACCAAGGCGCGGGCGACGGCGACGCGGCTCTGCTGGCCGCCGGACAGCTCGGCCGGGCGGCGCGTCGCGAAATCGGCGAGGCCGACACGTTCGAGCAAGTCGAGCGCGGCATCCTTGTCGGCGACGGTGGGGCGGCGCTTCAGCGAGACCGGCAGCAGGACGTTGTCGAGCGCGCTCAGCCAGTCGAGCAGCGTCGGCGCCTGGAAGACGAAGCCGGCGCGCGGGCTTGGGCCGGCCAGCGCCGCGCCGCCGATGTGGATCGCGCCCTCGTTCGGCATCAGCAGGCCGGCGGCGAGCTTGAGCAAGGTGGTCTTGCCGCAGCCGCTGCGGCCGAGCAGGCAATGAATCTCGCCGCGCGGGATCGACCAGTCGACCGCATCGACCACGGCCGGGCCGGCCGCGTCGTAGCGATAGCTGGCCCGCTCGATCGTGACGAAGCCGGGCTTGTGCGGTTCAGTCGACATAGGGCGCGAACCCTTCTGCGGCGGCTTCCGCTGATTGCTCGATCTCCGTGAAAGTGACGAGGTCGAGCAGGCTGAAGCGCCCGTCATGATGCCAGCCGGCCTCCGGCGCGGTCATGCGGCCAAGCGGCGCGATGCGGCTGACGCCGACCGAGCCGAGCTTCTCGGAAAGCCGGAACAGCCGCTCGGGCGATGCGGCGATGCCGGCCGTCTGCAGGAAGTTGCGATAGGGCGCGACGAGCGCGGGGACATCGTCGAGGCTTTCGACCGAGACCAGCTTGAGCGTGCGGTTCAGCCCCGTCGGGTTCAGTGCTTCCGGTGTCTCGACATGGACGACGCTCCAATTGTCGGATGGCTCGCCGAGAAGCTCGGCGGCTCCATCCATCGCGCGCGTCTCCTGCGCGCTACGCCATGCGGCGATCGAGGCGGCTTCGCCCTGTGACAATGCACGGCGCGGATGGCGCGAGACGATGGAGCTGAGTTCATGCGCGACGTAATGGGAGAACTCCGAGGGGCTGACCTTTCCGCCACGCTCGACAAAGAGCATCTGCGGAGAGTAGCAGCCCTGCTGCTCGTAGCGCGTGACGTCATGGGCCGCGAGCCGGGCCAGTGCGGGCGCTTTTCGGCTGTCGAGCGCCTCGCGCGCGATCACGCCGAAGCCGATCTTGTGGCCATGCGGCAGGAAGCGGGTCGTGATCGGCAGCTTGGCGCGCAGCGCCGTCAGCGTCTCGTTGCCGCCATAGGCCATGACGGTGTCGGCCGCGCGCAGGAAGACCGGCTCGGCAGCCGCTTCGCCGCCCTTCCACCAGGTGATGGCGAGGCATTCGCCGATCTCGGGGTCGATCTCGGCGAGAAGTTTCGCGAACCAGCCGGCCGTTAGCGGCTCGGCCGAGGCGAGCTTGCCGATATTGCCCGCCTTCACCAGCAGGCCGCAGATCAGGCTCCAGAGCGAGAGCGCCGGCACATTACCCGCCCAGACATGCAGCAGCAGCTCCGGGCCATGGGCGCGCAGATAACCGCCCTTGGGCGTCGGCTGGAAACCGTCGAGCAGGCCGGGATTGGCGAAGTCCTCGGCCAGGAAACGCAGGAGCTGCGGGCGCCGGAAGGTCTTGAGATAGCCGGTGAGGCCGAGCCGGACCGTCTCACGATCATAGCCGGTGACGATCGGCAGCAGGTGCTCGGCCTTGCGCCGCAGCGGGTGGCTGCGGTCGAGCAGGCGCGCGATGGCGGCATCGATCGCGGCGACGATGCGCGCCGTCTCCATCCGTTTCAGCTTGACGCGGGCATTGTCGCGTACATGCGCGCAGAGCGCCTTTGCCTGCGCCTCGTCGAGCTCCGGCAGCGCGATGATGGCGCTCTCGCCCCAGGCGCTGTGACTGACCTCGCGCCAGCGCAACGCCTCGCGGTTCAGGCCCGGCAGATGGCCCGCATGCTCGATCACGGCGATCAGCCTCGCGCCGCTGCGAGGAATTCGGCGACCGCGACCGAACAGCCCTTCGAGGCCTCGCCATCGACACGGCCGAGCAGCTTGAAGCCACCCGGCACGATCTCGCCGGCATCCTCGGTCAGGATCGCCGCGACGCAGTTGAAATGGGCGAGGTCGTGATGGACGATAACGCCGCGCTCGCCGTCCGGCAGGTCGGTGCCGGTGAGCGGATCGACCACGCGGCTGCGGATCCAGTGCGGCCCGGATTTCACCGACGGACAGACGGCATTGCCGTCGTCATAGAGCTGCGAGCTGAGCTCGGTCATCCCGTACATGTTGATGCAGGCCGAACGCGGCACGCCGAAGGCGGCGCTGAGCCCGTCATAGAACTCGTCCGGCCCCAGTTCGCGCGACTGGCCCTTGAAGCCGCCGGTATCGAGAATGCGGCTGCCTTGCGGCAGGGCGAAGCGCCGGCCGCTCGCGGCGAGCGCGTCCAGCACGGGCACGAAGGAATAGCTCGCGCCGAGCAGAGCATAGGGCTCGCCGCTGGCTTCGACTTGCGCGAGCGTTGCCAGCAAGCGGTCGAGGTCGAGACCGGCGGCATTGATGAAGGTCTCTGAATCCGCCGTGCCGCATTCGCGCTTGGCGAGCGAGAGATAGGTGGCGAGCGAGGAGTTCGGCAGCTCCGTCTCGTCCGGGAAGAGGATGCCCATGCGGATGCGCTCGCGCCCACGCATGAAGCGCGCCCGGAAATTCACCAGCATCGAGCGCTTCCAGACGTCGAGCGTCGGGTGGTAGCTGCGGCCGCGGATGCCTTGCGTCGTGCCGCTGGTCATGAAGACGCGTTCGGCTTGCTCCGGCGGGCTACAGCTCAGCGTCAGGTCCTTGAAGGCGGTGATCGGCACGGCCGGGATGTCGCACCAGCGCTTCACCGAGAGCGGCGTGCGGCCGCGCTGCAGGCAGAAGCGCTTATAGGGCTCGTTGTTGCGAAACTGATAGGCGAAGACCTTGAGTGCCATCGCCTCGAACACGGCTTCCGACGCGTCGGGAAGCGCGATGAACGCCGATAGCGCCGCGATGATCTCGGCTTGCGTCACTTCAACCCACTCCGTTCGGACGCGCGGCCAAGCCGAAGCGTCGATCGCTGGAGGATCACGAGCGCAAGCTGGAATCAGGGCCTGTGACGGCCGCATGTCCCGCATCCCTACGCCGGTATGATCCGGATCAGGTTCGGAGGGTCACCGCGTTGCCGGGCTCGAAAGCCCAGCCGGCGGAATCTCAGCCTCCTAGCGAGGCCCCCCTGGGAACGGATGCAGATGACGAGCGGTGGGCCCTGCTGTCAAGCAGTATAGGAAAAGGCGCCGTGAACTGCGGCCACGGCGATCTCGGTGGCGGACTGTGGCGAAGCTGCTCGGCATGACTATGACAGTGCCGTCATTGGCTTCGAGACGGCTCAGATCGGTGCGCCACTGACAACGGCAGCGTTTGTGCGTCCGCAACATTCCCTGTTGCGCTGCATCTGACGACGATGGCGGGTTCAGGCGTTTACCATTGATTCACCAACGCATATCGGCGTCGTCAGCTTTCCGGTAATGCTGGGCGTGTGGTGGTCAATGTTCGATTGAAGCATATCTAGATCGACCTCAATTCAAGAGGATGCGCCAATGACCAGATGCGATAGCCATTCTCGTTCACATTGGGCGATGCGACCTCCTATCGACGATGGCCCGCCCAAATGGAGCTCGCCCTATATCAGCGTGCCGCTGGGCATAATCGGCGCCCTCGTGCTGACCTTGGCTGCAGTCGCCCTGGGCCTCGCTGATGTCGCCAATCGCGCCGCGAGGTCGATGAGAAGTTCTACGCGTTGACGATGGAGCCCTGACGTTGTCGAGGCCGGGAACTGCTATGCTCCCGAGAGTATTGCAGCCCTGTGTCGACGCATCCGGCGTGAGCTATCCGCCGAGATCGCCCGCGATGCGCAGCAGGTATTGTCCGTAGTCGCTCTTCGCGAGCCTCTCGCCCAGCAGCGTCAACTGCGCAGCCGAAATCCAGCCTCGCCGCGTGGCGATTTCCTCGGGACAGGCGATGCGCAGCCCCTGGCGGCTTTCCAGCGTGCGGACGAACTCGCCCGCTTCCAGAAGGCTGTCGGGCGTGCCGGTATCGAGCCAGGCGAAGCCGCGTCCCATGCACTCGACCGAGAGCGCGCCCCGCTCCAGATAGGTCCGGTTGACATCGGTGATCTCGAGCTCGCCGCGCGGCGACGGCTTGAGGCTTCGGGCGATCTCGACCACTTCGGCGTCGTAGAAATAGAGGCCCGTCACGGCCCAGCTCGATTTCGGCGCCTTCGGCTTCTCTTCGATCGAGATCGCCTTGCCGGCTTTGTCGAACTGGACCACGCCGTAACGCTCGGGGTCGCGGACATGATAGGCGAAGACGGTCGCGCCGCTCGCGCGGGCCGTCGCGCGTGCCATCATCTCCGGCAGGCTGTGGCCGTAATAGAGATTGTCGCCGAGGATCAGGGCTGATGGTTCGCCGGCAACGAAATCGGCGCCGATCAGATAGGCCTGCGCCAGCCCGCCGGGATGGGGCTGCTCGGCATAGGTCAGGCTCATGCCCCAGTCGGAACCGTCGCCGAGCAGGCGCTTGAAGTTCGGCAGGTCATGCGGCGTCGAGATGATCAGCACCTCACGGATGCCGGCCAGCATCAGCGTCGAGAGCGGGTAGTAGATCATCGGCTTGTCGTAGACGGGCAGGAGCTGCTTCGACATCGCCAGCGTCATCGGATGCAGCCGCGTGCCGGAGCCGCCGGCCAGGATGATGCCCTTCATCGTTGCTGCTCCTTGCCTTGATCCCCAAGCAGCCGCGCGACGCAGGCACTGAGCGAGCCCTGCCAATCCGGCAGCCTCACGCCATGAGCCTGTGAAAGCTTGCTGCAATCGAGCCTGGAATTCGCGGGCCGCCGGGCCGGCGTCGGGTAATCGGCTGTGGCGATGCGCTTGACCCGGATTGGCTTGCCGCCCTGCCGCTCGCGCTCGGCGAAGATCGCCTCGGCCACATCGGCCCAGACGGCCTCTCCCGCCGCGCTCATGTGGAACACGCCGCGCAAGCGAGTATCGTCCGTCCGTGCGGTCAGATTGCGCGCGACGGTGAAAATCGCATCGGCGATGTCGAGCGCGCTGGTTGGACACCCAGCCTGGTCGGCGACGACGCCGATCTCGTCGCGCGTCTCGGCGAGGTGCAGCATCGTCTTGACGAAGTTCCTGCCGAAGGGGCTGTAGATCCAGGCCGTGCGCAGGATGGCGTGGTTGTCGGTCGCCGCCGCGACCGCCTGCTCGCCGGCGAGCTTGCTCGCGCCATAGGCCGAGATCGGGCCGGTCGCATCGTCCTCGCGATAGGGCCGGTCGAGCGCGCCGTCGAAGACATAGTCGGTCGAGAGCTGGATCACGGGGATGCCGAGCGCGGCCGCGGCCCGCGCCGCCTCGCCGGCCGCCTCGCCGTTGACGCGCATGGCAAGCTCCGGCTCGCTCTCGGCCTGGTCCACGGCCGTATAGGCGGCGGTGTTGACGATCACGTCGGGCCGGGCCGATCGCAGGGCGGGCGCGACCGTCTTCGGGACGGCGAGATCGAGGTCGGGGCGGCGCAGCGCGATGACCTCAACGCCGACCGGAATACGTTCCAGCATGGCGCAGACGACTTGCCCGGTCCAACCGGTGACGGCGATACGGAGTGTCATCAGTCGAAATAACGCAGCATCTCGGCGAGGCGCGGATGCTTGCGGTCCTTGTCGGAGAGGGTGAGGCCGGAGAGCGGCAGCCGCCAGTCGATGCCGAGCGCCGGGTCGTCGAAGGCGAGGCCGTGGTCGTTCTGCGGCGCGTAAGGAGCTGTGACCTTGTAGAGCACCTCGGTATCCGGTTCGAGCGTGACGAAGCCATGGGCGAAGCCGACCGGAACCAGCAATTGCTTCCAGTTTTCGGCGGAAAGCTCGACCGCGACATGCTTGCCGAAGGTTGGCGAGGCGGCCCGGATATCGACGGCGACATCGAGGATGCGGCCGCGCGTGACCCGCACCAGCTTATCCTGCGCGAAAGGCGGCGACTGGAAGTGCAGGCCGCGCAGCGTTCCGACCGGCGCCGACAACGACTGGTTGTCCTGGACGAAATCGAGATCGAGCCCGGCCTCGAAAAAGGCCTTGCGGCTCCAGGTTTCCGAAAAGAAGCCGCGATGGTCGCCGAATTTCTTCGGCGTGACGATCTTGACGGCAGGGATCGCCGTTGCCTCGACGCTCAGCATGTCTTCCCCCGCTCAGGCCGCGCCGAGGCGCTCGCCGCGATAGACGCCGGAACGGATATCGCCCCACCATGTGGGGTTGGCGAGATACCATTCGACCGTGCGGCGCAGGCCCGTCTCGAAAGTCTCCTTCGGTGCCCAGCCGAGCTCGCGGCCGATCTTGCCGGCATCGATCGCATAGCGCGCGTCATGGCCCGGTCGGTCGGTGACATGGGTGATCAGGCGCTGGCGGGCGCCCTTGGGGTCGGGCCGGAGCTCGTCGAGGATGGCGCAGATCGCCTGGACCACGTCGATGTTCGTCTTCTCGTTATGGCCGCCGATATTGTAGCTCTCGCCCAGCTTGCCGGTCGTCGCGACGGTCAGCAGCGCATCGGCGTGATCGTCGACATAGAGCCAGTCGCGCACATTGAGCCCGTTGCCGTAGACCGGCAGCGGTTTGCCCTCGAGCGCATTGATGATCATCAGCGGGATCAGCTTCTCCGGGAAGTGAAACGGCCCGTAATTGTTCGAGCAATTGGTCATCACTACCGGCAGGCCATAGGTGTGGTGCCAGGCCCGCACCAGATGGTCCGACGCCGCCTTGGAGGCCGAATAGGGCGAGTTCGGCTGGTAGGCGGTATCCTCGCGGAAGAACCCGTCGCTGCCCAGCGAGCCGAAGACCTCGTCTGTCGAGATATGGTGGAAGCGGAAGCGCGCCTTGCGCTCCTCCGGCAGCGCCCGGAAATGGCGCAGCGCCTCCTGCAGTAGCGTAAAGCTGCCGACGATATTGGTCTCGATGAAGGCCGCCGGCCCGTCGATCGAGCGGTCGACATGGCTCTCGGCCGCGAGATGCATGACGATGTCGGGCTGGAAATCGGCGAAGATCGCCTTCATCCGCTCCCCGTCGCCGATATCGGCCTGCTCGAAGCGGTAGCGGTTGCTGCCGGAGATCGGTGCCAGCGAGGCGAGGTTGCCGGCATAGGTCAGCTTGTCGACGACGCAGACCTCATGCTCCGTCTCGCCGATCAGCTTCCTCACCACGGCCGAACCGATGAAGCCGGCACCGCCGGTCACGAGAAACCTCAGGGGCATGGGATGAAATCCTGGCGGCAGCGGTCGTAAAGGCGGGGAGATGAAACGGGCGAGGCGCACGCGCCCTGATCGCCGGTCCTGACCGTCGGCCTCAACTCACATCCCCCTTCGCCGAACGGCAGGTGTCACGAAGCATTTTTTCGCGCGACAGCGAAACGCCCGAACCGCGGCGAAACCAAGGCCCTCTCATTCCGGGCGTTGAATTCGCTGTTCGGGGAGATGCTGCCGCGCAGGCGTTCACGCCCGCTCGAGCGCAACCGCGATGCCCTGGCCGACGCCGATGCACATCGTGGCGAGCGCCCGGCGCTTTCCGGTCAAGGAAAGCTCCAACGCGGCCGTACCGCTGATGCGGGCGCCGGACATGCCGAGCGGGTGACCGAGCGCGATCGCGCCGCCATTCGGGTTCACATGCGCACCATCCTCGGCGATGCCGAGCTCGCGCAGCACCGCGATGCCCTGCGAGGCGAAGGCCTCGTTCAGCTCGACGATGTCGAAATCGCTGGGCTTGAAGCCGAGGCGTTCGCAAAGCTTGCGCGTCGCCGGGATCGGCCCAAGACCCATGACGCGCGGCGCGATGCCGCCTGTCGCGCCCCCCAGGATACGCGCAATCGGCGTCAGCCCGTATTTCGCAGCCGCCTTCTCGGAGGCGATGATCAGCGCTGCCGCGCCGTCATTGACGCCCGATGCATTGCCGGCGGTGACGGTCCCGCCTTCCTTGCGGAACGGCGTGCCGAGCTTGGCGAGCTTCTCCAGCGTGGTGTCGCCGCGCGGATGCTCGTCGATCTCGACGCGGATGGGATCGCCCTTGCGCTGCGGAATCAGGACCGGGACGATCTCCTTGGCCAGTCGGCCGTTCTGCTGGGCGGCGACCGCCTTGAGCTGCGAGCGCAGCGCGAAGGCATCCTGGTCGGCGCGGCTGATATGGCAGTCGGCGGCGACGTTCTCGCCGGTCTCCGGCATGGAATCGATGCCGTACTGGGCCTTCATCAGCGGATTGACGAAGCGCCAGCCGATCGTGGTGTCGTGGATTTCGGCATGGCGCGAGAAGGCGCTGTCGGCCTTGGGCAGGACGAAAGGCGCGCGCGACATGCTCTCGACGCCGCCGGCGATCATCAGCTCGGCTTCGCCCGCCTTGATTGCGCGTGCCGCGGCGATGACGGCATCCATGCCCGAGCCGCAGAGCCGGTTGATCGTCGTGCCCGGCACTTCCTTGGGCAGGCCGGCCAGCAGCAGCGACATGCGCGCGACGTTGCGGTTGTCCTCGCCCGCCT
The DNA here is from genome assembly GCF_059416005.1 of Allobosea sp. GW821-FHT09G06. Lineage (NCBI taxonomy): Bacteria > Pseudomonadati > Pseudomonadota > Alphaproteobacteria > Hyphomicrobiales > Alloboseaceae > Allobosea > Allobosea sp. GW821-FHT09G06. The sequence continues at coordinate 326,505 of NZ_JBWKOI010000002.1, forward strand.
GGTTGGCGCAGCCGAAGATCACGTCGTCGACCGCGCTGAAATCCACGCCTGGATTCTGCTCGACCAGCGCCTTCAGCGGCACGGCCCCGAGATCGTCCGCCCTGACCGAGGACAGCGAGCCGCCGAAGCGGCCGATCGGGGTGCGGACATAGGCGCAGATGAAGGCTTCGGTCATGTCACGGATCCTGCTGTCTCGAAGGCGGATGGCTTTTAGATGCGATAGAAGTCCCGATACCATGAGACGAAGCTGGCGAGGCCCGTCTCGATCGGCGTGGAAGGCTGGAAGTCGACGCTGGCAGTCAGGTCCGCCACATCGGCATAGGTCGCAGGAACGTCGCCGGGTTGGGCGGGCAGGTGCCGCTTGATCGCCTTGCGGCCGCAGGCATCCTCGATCGCCGCGATGAAACGGTCGAGACGCACCGGCGTGTGGTTGCCGATATTGTAGATGCGCCAGGCCGCGGACGACGTTGCGGGGTCCGCGGCCCTGCCGTCGACCGACGGGTTGGCCTGCGGCGGCTTGCCGGCCAGCCTGACGATCGCCTCGCGGATGTCGTCGACATAGGTGAAGTCGCGGCTCATCGTCGCCTCGTCGTAAACGTCGATGGAGCGACCTTCGAGGATCGCCTTGGTGAACTTGAAATAGGCCATGTCCGGCCGCCCCCAGGGTCCGTAGACCGTGAAGAAGCGCAGGCCCGTCGTCGGGATGGCGTAGAGATGGGAATAGGAATGCGCCATCAATTCGTTGGCGCGCTTGGTCGCGGCATAGAGCGAGACCGGATGGTCGGCCCCGTCATGCTCGCTGAACGGCACCTTGGCATTGGCGCCGTAGACCGAGCTCGACGAGGCATAGACCAGATGGTCGACCGGGTTATGCCGGCAGGCCTCGAGGATCGAGAGAAAGCCGTCGAGATTGGAGGCCGCATAGGCGCGCGGGTTTTCGAGCGAGTAGCGCACCCCGGCCTGGGCGGCGAGGTGGATCACCACCTGCGGGCGGAAAGCGGCGAAGGCGGCCTGCACGGCATCGTAATCGGAGATATCGATCTGCTCGAAGGAGAAGCCGTTGCGGGCCGTGAGACGGTCGAGGCGCGCCTGCTTCAGGGCCGGGTCGTAATAGGGGGTGAGGTTGTCGATGCCGAGAACCTGAACGCCCTTGTCGAGCAGGGCCTGCGTGACATGGAAGCCGACGAAGCCGGCCGCGCCGGTCAGGAGCACGCGTTCGAACGAAGGGGCTTGATCCACCTGAGCTTCCTGTAGAAACGGTCGCGGGCAGGCTGCGCCGCTTCCTGTGCGGGGTGTTTTCGCCGTGTATGGCGAGTTTGGATCGTCCTAGAGCATCGGCCCGAAAAGTGGAACGCGGTTTTCGGGCAAAGCCGATACAAGATCAAAGAGCTAGGGCATCGAACGGCATACGATGTTCCGTCTGATGCTCTAACGCGTTTGCGCCGCGGCGAAAGCGAGATACTCCGCAAGCAGCGCTTCGGCTGTTTCGAGCGTCGGCGCCTCGACATAGACGCGTAGCTCCGGCGCATTGCCCGAAGCCCGGAAATGCACCGTTGCGCCGTTGCCGAGCGTCAGGCGCAGCCCGTCCCGGCGATCGCGTGCGGCGACCCCGCCATGGCTGGCGAAGGCTGTGTCCCGGAAGCTCGCATCCTCGCCGTCGAGCCGGGCGATCAGGGCTGCGGTCTTCTCCTGCGCGACCTCCTGCAGGCGGTTCGACAGGGCGATGGCGAAGCGCGCTTCCGCCGCCACCGTGCTCAGCGGCTTGCCGGAACCGCGGGCCAGCGCGATCGTCGCCAGGATCGGCAGCAGGGCGTCGCGTGTCGGCAAGGCATCGAGGCGCCTCCCGTCCCGCGTGACGTCCGAGCCCAGCAGGACGCCGCCATTCGCTTCGAATCCTATGATGACATCGGCACCCTCGGTCTTGGCCTGCGCCATGCCGGCGATGACATAGGGCGAGCCAACGCGCGTACGGACGACTGTCTCGAACGACCCCGGGCGGTCGAGCGCCGAATTCGACGTGACCGGCGTGACGATCGCGTCGGCCCCGATGAAGCGCGCGGTGAGGGCACCGACGAGGTCGCCACGCAGGAAGCGACCGGTCTCGTCGGCGACCAGCGGACGATCCGCATCGCCATCGGTCGAGACGATCGCGTCGAGCTTGCGCTCGCCGGCCCAGCGGCGGGCGAGATCCTCGTCCTCCGGGCGCAGCGCCTCGGTATCGACGGGAATGAAGACATCGCTGCGGCCCAATGCGACCGGTGTGGCGCCCAGCGCGGTCAGTACCTTGCAGATGACGTCGCGGCCGACGGAGGAGTGCTGATAGACCCCGATGGTGAGGCCTTCCAGCGCCCGTGCGAAGAAATCGACATAGCGGGCGCGGTAGCTGGCAATCACGTCACGCGGTTGCGCCACGACCGAGACATTTGGCGCTGCCGCAAGGGCGAGCGCGGCATGCTGGGCAAGAATGCGTGTCTCGTCGGCTTTGTCGATCTCGCCTTGGGCGCGGTAGAATTTCAGCCCGTTCCGGTCGTCGGGGATATGGCTGCCCGTGACCATGATGGCGGGACTGCCGGCAGCCATGGCGGCCTGGGCGAGGGCCGGCGTCGGCACGGCACCGCAATCCACCGGCTTGAGCCCGGCATCGGCGACGGCCTGCGCGCATTGCGCGGCGATAAGCGGGCTCGACGAGCGCAGGTCCCGGCCGATCAGCACCTCGCTTTGCGGCCCGGCCGCCTGATCCTCCAGCAGCATGGCGCAGAAGGCGCGGACATGGGCATAGGTCGGCAGGCCGACCAGCTCCGTCACGAGGCCGCGCAGGCCGGAAGTACCGAATTTCAGGCTCGTCATATGCCGCCGGTCCGTCGTTTCTAATTGTCTGCGATACCTAGCGCAGCACAGCCTGTGGAGTCACTTCGTCGTCTCGGGTTTCCAAGCGCGCTCTGAGGTTATCGTGTGAGGCAACCGGCGGGAGATCGTCATCTCCTGCCGGCATTCCGGGGGGCTCTTCGCGACAGATCGCTCGACAGCATCGCGTGATCCCGCCTTGCGGCGCATGTTTCCGCAAGCCGCTTAGGAAGTGATCGCGGCCCAATCGGCCCTCGGCAATACGACGCCTGCCGGGCTCGCCCTCAAATCCGAGCTGGAAAGCAGGCCGCCTGAAACCATGCATGATGATCCGAGCCTGATTTGAGCCCTTGAAACGCCCAGAAGGCGTTCATCCTGAAGCAGGGCGCGGACGGGGTTCCGGTGGCGGACATTTGCCGGTGGCTGTGCGCGCCGTGTCTAAAATTATCGCAACAAGAGCCCTTGGCGGTGATGCGGAATCGCGGAGGAAAGCCACGATCATGCATGGATCTGGGTTATGGCGCTTCCGACAACGCACTGCACGAGAACGGAGATTTCGATTCCAGTTCATGCGCCCGGCCGGACGCGCGGCGCATCCGATTTCTGGCCCAGACTTTGCTTCAGGCAATCAAAAGTTTCATCTTCGTTAAAAAAACGACGCGATGCGCTCATAGTTGATAGTGCGGTTAAGAAAGCGTAGATATCCCGCTGCTGACCGATGATTGGGATTCTCATGGCGATCGATTTCGTTGCTGCAAACGAGTCAACCCGAGAAGGCGGTATACGGTTTCGCTATGACCTTTCGGGGCGTTTCGTTGCGTTAACCGATATTGCAGCGATTATTGGCTCGAGCCTGATTTGTGGTTTTGTCTACGACGTGGTGCGGGACGGGACCTCGTCCGTCCTGGTGGATTCCACCGCGCTGGGTGCGCTTTTTGCCGCCCTCTTCGTTCTTCTAATGCAGCAGCGTGGCTTTTACCGGCCTATCGAGCTGTTGCGGCCGCTCCGGCAGATTTCCAATGCCTTGGCCATTTGGCTCGTCATTACCGGGTTCCTGACGCTGATCGGCTTCGCGCTGAAGACGGGGCACCTCGTCTCGCGTGCGACGACCATCTCGTTCGTGGTCGTCGCTTTCGGCGTGGTCGCCATGTCGCGCCTGTACTGGCAAGGCTTCATCCGCCGCGCACTGGAGCATGGCAAATTCGCGACACGGCGGGTCGCGATCATTTCCGATCGTTCGGGCCGGGACCTGAGCCGGACGACGCAGCGGCTCGCGCCTTTCGGTTTGTCGGTGAACGCGAGCGTGCGCCTGCCTGTCGGTGACGCAACGTCCGAGGGGAACGTGGACACGATCCTCGACCAGGCCGTCGCGGCGATCCGGGGGTCGAACATCCAGGAAATCGTCGTGGCGCTCGATAGCAGCCGCCTCGACCTCGCGGAATTGGTCTTCGCGCGGCTGCGGATTCTGCCGCTGCCGATCAAGTTCATGTTGGACGGCAAGCTGGGCGATCTCGTCTTGCGTCCGGTCGAGCGCTTCGGTCCGAACTTGGTTGCGGTCGAGGTGCATCGCGCGCCGATGAGCGAGGGCGAGCGTGCCGCCAAGCGGTTCTTGGACATCGCTGTCGCCGGCTCGGGGCTGCTGCTGATCTCGCCCTTGCTGATCATGACGGCGATTGCCATTCGCTTCGACAGTCCGGGCCCGATCCTGTTCAAGCAGGCGCGCAACGGCTTCAACAACCGGCCGTTCAAGATCCTGAAATTCCGCAGCATGCGGGTTATGGAAGACGGGGAGGTGGTTCGGCAGGCCTCGCGCAAGGACGATCGCGTGACTGCGGTCGGCCGTTGGATCCGGAAGTTGAGCATCGACGAGCTGCCGCAGCTCTGGAATGTCCTGCGGGGAGAGATGTCCATCGTAGGGCCGCGACCGCACGCCATGGCTCATGACGAATATTACGAGCAGCTGATCGGCGATTATCCCTATCGCCAGCACGTCAAGCCCGGACTGACGGGCTGGGCTCAGGTCAATGGCAGCCGTGGCGAAACGCCGACCACGGAAAGCATGGCTGAGCGCGTTAAGCTGGATCTCTGGTATGTCGAGAACGCCAGCATCTGGCTCGATATCCGGATCATTGCGCGAACCTTCGGGACGCTTTTCAACATAAAGCATACCTACTGATCGTTGTGGTTTTTGCGCGCGAGGTAGAGCAGCGTCTCTCCACGTCGATGGATCCTTTTCATGCCTGTTGAATCAACGTCAGCACCCAGCCGGTCTCCCGCTCTTCAGCCAGCCAACGGGGACGGAACAAGGGTCATCGTCACGCCGCTGATCATGGCTGGCGGCGCGGGAACTCGGCTTTGGCCGGTGTCGCGGGACTCGATGCCCAAGCAGTTCATCAACCTGCTTGATGACGGGCTGTCGACGTTCCAGACGACGTTGCTCCGGGTTCAGGGCCCGCAATTCGGGCGGCCGGTCGTCATCACCAACCAGGAATTCCGCTTTGTCGTGGCCGAGCAGATGCATGTGCTCGGCATCGCCGGCGATATCATCCTTGAGCCTGAGCGCCGCGACTCGGCCGCCGCCGTGGCAGTTGGTGCGCTTTTCGCCCAAGCCGGCTCACCTGACGCCGTCGCGATGGCGCTGGCGGCGGATCATGTGGTGATGGATGCGGATGCTTTCCGGGTAGACTGCCTGGAGGCGGCTGCGCTCGCAGCCGACGGGCGGATCATGACGCTCGGCATTGTTCCGAACCAGCCTTCGACGGCCTATGGCTATATCGAGCCGGGCGAGACACTGGGTTCGGACAAGGCGCGGCGCCTGGCGCGCTTCGTGGAAAAGCCGGACGCGGCGACGGCACAGGGCTATCTCGATCGCGGCTTCCTCTGGAACAGCGGCAATTTCGTTTTCTCGACGGCGACCATGCTCGCCGAGCTCGAACGCTTTGCCCCGCAGGTGCTCGCAGGTGCTCGCGCCGCGCTGGACGCGGCGAAGACCGATCTCGATTTCATCCGGCTCGACCCGGCAGCGTTCGCCGAGATCACGAAGATTTCGATCGATTACGCGGTGATGGAAAAGACCGACAAGGCCGGGGTCCTGTCTGCGGATTTCGACTGGTCCGATGTCGGGGCATGGGACTCGATCCACGAGGTGATGGCGAAGGACGGCGCCGACAACGTCTTGCAGGGGCCGGTCGTCGCCCTCGATACCTCCGGCTCCTTGCTGCGCAGCGATGATATGCTGGTCACCGGTATCGGCCTGCGTGACATGATTGTCGTCGCCACGCGCGATGCTGTCCTCGTCGCGGCGAAATCGGAAGCTGCCAGGGTCAAGGCGCTGGTCGAGGAGCTCAAGCAGCAGGGGCGCCCGGAAGCGGTCGAGCACCTGCGGATGTATCGTCCCTGGGGCTGGTATCAGCGGATCGATATCGGCTCGCGCTTCCAGGTCAAGCGTATCAATGTCAAACCGGGCGGAAAGCTCAGCCTGCAGAAGCATTTCCACCGCTCGGAGCACTGGGTCGTGGTGCGCGGAACCGCGGAAGTCACGCTTGACGGCACCATCCGCCTGATCCACGAAAACGAGTCGATCTACCTGCCGATCGGCTGCACGCACCGGATGGCCAATCCCGGCAAGATCGACCTGGAGCTGATCGAGGTCCAGGTCGGCAGCTATACGGGCGAGGACGATATCGTGCGGATCGAGGATATCTACGCGCGCTCCTGAAGCGTGCGGCCGAGAGCTTGGGGCCGCCCAGGTCTGCCTACGGGCAGGCTTGGAGCGCTATGGAGCGTGATGACAGGGCTCTATCGTCCGTGAGACAAGCGCGGCGGCGCGCCTGGAATCGCTGAGGAGTGACGAATGAAGATCGTGATGGTTGGTTCCGGCTATGTCGGGCTTGTTTCGGGTGCCTGCTTTGCCGATTTCGGCCACGAGGTCGTCTGCGTCGATAAGGTCGAGGCCAAGGTCGCGGCTCTGAAGCGCGGCGAGATCCCGATCTTCGAGCCCGGTCTGTCGGATCTGGTGCGGACGAATGCGGCGGCGGGACGTTTGTCCTTCACCACCGATCTCGCCGGTCCGGTGGCGCAGGCCGATGCGGTCTTCATCGCGGTCGGCACGCCCTCGCGCCGCGGCGACGGCTTCGCCGACCTGTCCTATGTCTATGCCGCGACCCGCGAGATCGCCGGGGCGATCAAGGGCTATACGGTGATCGTGACCAAGTCGACGGTCCCGGTCGGCACTGGCGACGAGGTCGAGCGCATCATCCGGGAACTGCGGCCGGATGCCGATTTCGCCGTGGTCTCCAATCCGGAATTCCTGCGCGAGGGCGCCGCGATCGAGGATTTCAAGCGGCCGGACCGCATCGTCGTCGGCACCGATGACGAGCGCGCCCGCACGGTGATGGCCGATATCTACCGGCCGCTCTATCTCAACAACGCGCCGATCCTGAATACCGGCCGGCGCACCGCCGAGCTGACGAAATATGCGGCCAACGCCTTCCTGGCGACCAAGATCACCTTCATCAACGAGATCGCCGATCTCTGCGAGCAGGTCGGCGCCAACGTTCAGGACGTGGCGCGCGGCATGGGCCTCGACAATCGCATCGGCGGCAAGTTCCTGCATGCCGGGCCGGGCTATGGCGGCTCCTGCTTCCCGAAGGATACGCTGGCCCTGATCAAGACGGCGCAGGATTACGGCACGCCCTCGCGCATCGTCGAGACGGTGGCGGCGGTGAACGACCAGCGCAAGCGCGCGATGGGGCGCAAGGTGATCGCGGCCTGCGGCGGCGCGGTCAGGGGCAAGACGGTCGCTGTGCTAGGCCTGACCTTCAAGCCGAACACCGACGACATGCGCGACGCGCCCTCGATCGCGGTGGTCACGGCCCTGCTCGACGGCGGCGCGACGATCCGCGCCTATGATCCGGAGGGCATGGAGCAGGCCAAGGCGGTGCTGCCGGCGGGCGTGACCTATTGCGGCGACGCCTATGAATGCGTGGCGGGCGCGGACGCGGCGGTGATCGTGACCGAGTGGAACATCTTCCGCGCGCTCGATCTCGACCGGGTCAAGGCGGCGATGGCGGCGCCGGTCCTGGTCGACCTGCGCAATGTCTACCGGGCCGAGCAGGTCCGGGCCAAGGGCTTCGCCTATGCAGATGTCGGCCGCGGCATTGCAGCCCCCGAAGGCAATGAAGCCGAAAGCGCGGCTTGAGCGGGCGCGGCGGAGCGGCGTGTCACTGACCCGCCGCGCGCTCCTTCCGCCGCCCTTTCCTGCATCAGCGCCCGCTCCCGGGCGTTCTGCATGAGCCCGAGAGGGCTTTCGAAGGCCTCGGCCGCCTCCCGATGACGGCCGAGGGTGGCGAGCAGGTTGCCGCGCGCGCCCGGCAGCAAGTGATAACGCTTCAGCGCAGGCTCGCCGGCCAGCGCCTCCACAAGCGCAAGCCCGTTTGATGGCAGCCCGGTCCGGCCTAGCACCCAGTTATCTCGGCAACGATCATGGCCCGAGATTCGCTCGATCAAACGCTCTTCGAGATGTGGGTGCAGCCGCTAGCCAAACGCTCGACATCCTCGAACAGATCAGCGTTCGCCTCCAGGATGCTGCAGGTTTGGCCTTCTGGCCGAACCAGATCCTCTGTTCACAAAATCCGCGCGCAGGCTGCACGAGCATTTTCGAGCGAAGTGGATGCCGGTTCACCTGAAGAACCGAAGGCCCGCTTCAGCGAAGCCGCCATACAACAAAGACCTTGTGGGTCTGAGCGTCCCGTTACGGCGTCCGTCAGGTGTCGAAGAGCCGTCAAGCGTGCTGCAGCGATAGCGGCTTGCTCAGGGACGGAATGCGCCGGGAGCTTGTCATCTCCCGGCGCGAACCATCAATTTCTCAGAGCTCTGATCGAGTTCCGCGTAACGAGCGCGTCGTTGGATACGCCCGAGACCGTCGACGAGATATCGTTCACCAGATTGAGGAACTTGGTCAGCTCGACCTGATCGGCGTTCGAGACGTAGATGACGTCGCGGTCGCGCATTTCCATCCGCTGCGCCAGGAACAGGCCTTGGCCCTGGCGCATGTTGACGCGATAGATCGTCGGAATCTGCTTTTGGTCGGCCGGGAAGTTCTCCAGGGAAACACCCTGCTGCTCAAGCATGCGGCGGCTCTCCATGCGGTACATGAAGACCTGGCCCGGATCGGCTCGATTATCCAGCAGGCCACCCGCCTTGCCGACGCCGTCGGCGAGATAAAGCTTCTCCGCGTCGAAATCGAAGCGGCCTTGCAACCCGGACGCGCCGAAGGCGGTGAAGAAGCGCTGCTCACGATAGACATAGACCGTGTCGCCAGGCGCGACGAAGATATTCTCGCGCGGCTCCTGGACGAGCCGGTTGAAATAGACCGTTGCCTTCCGGCCGCGGCGCTGCAGCGTGACGTAGCTCTCATGGCCGGCATAGCGCAGGCCGCCGGCGCGGGAGATCATATCCAGCACGCGGTCGCCTTCGAAATTGACCTTGAGCTTTGCCGACGAATTGACGTCCCCGACGACGGCGACCTCGGACCCGCGGTCGGCGAACGTGACCAGGACCTGCGGCTCGATCGCGCGATTGGAAAGGCGGGAAACGATGTCTTCCTGAATCTCGTTCAGGCTCTTGCCGACGACAGGCACCCGCCCCGCATAAGGCACGGTGATCGCACCGCTGCGCTCCACTACCTGGGAGGGGAGCGTGACAAAGTTGCCGGGGCGAGTTCCCGAATCCTTCGGAATAAAGAGCCCGCCCGAGACGGCTTCGAAGATCGTGACCTGAAGCGTATCGCCGACCGCAACCCTGATATCGGGGGCCCCGCCTTTACCGCCGCCGAAAGACTGATGGATCGAGCCCGGAGCAGACGCAACGGATGCCTTGACGATCGTGTCGGAGAGATCGACCAGCGCATAGGCAAGGTCCGGCTGCCGGGCTTCCGGCGCCACTGAACCCGCGGCCTCGGTCGCGAGTTGACGGTGGTCGGGTCCCGAGCGAGGCAAGAACGTGCATGCCGAGACCGAAACCGCGAGCACTCCGGCTGCCGTGAACCGTATCAGACCAGTTAGCATATCGTCCCCATCCGGCCCTCTGCTAACACCGAGGGCATGGCGCGAGCAAGATGCGATGATGTTCCGTAGAACCTTTGAGGGTTCCCTGTGGCATAAATGCTATGTGTCAATTCTTACAATGTTGTTTCGCTGGCTCCCAAGGGCATTCTTGGTAAACGGTGCCGGTTTCCCGTGCTGGCTGGCGAGAAAAGCGCCCTGGTTCGATTCTGCCGTTGCCCGGGTCGACTCGCCGTCGTTGTCGTATGTGTGTTGAAGCGCGTTTGGCGGTGCATTTCTTGCTTTTGTTCGCTGGGTCAGGCAGTATTGTTCCACCGCTTTGTCGAGACAGTAGAACATGCCCATGAAGACCGAGAGCCTTTCGTGCCTGAGGGCATCGTTCGCGATCGTCGCCTGTCTCGTTGCGAGTGCTTCGGCGCAGGCCCAGGGAGCGCCCGGGACCGTCCAGCCAGCCGCCGCGCCCACGGCTTTGCCGACCCCTTCGGTTGTGCCTCCGTCTGGCGCCGCCAATGAAGCTCAGTCTCAGCCCGCGGCGACGCCGGTGCCCGATGCCGGGCCGGATCCGATGACGCTGCTGACCGGCTCTCCTTCGTGCTTTTTGTCGCCGCTGGCGATCGATCCTTCTGCGGTCGTGGCTTTTCGTTCGACACCTCAGAATTTGCTGGCCCCCTATCCGGACGGTGGCGGTCGCATGGCGCAGGATGTCAGGGGACTTGCTGGCACGGACGTTCATACGGTCCCGATGCTGATCGATCTGGCCCGGAATGCCAGTCCAGGCCAAACGGCGGCTATCGGCGCCGGGCTGGCGCAAGCGGCCAGGGCCTGTGTGAGGCAGCGCCCTGATGTCGCCCAGATCATCCAGCAGTTGATCATCCGGGCCGGCTTGGCGCCGCTCACGACCGCCTTCGTGTCCAGTTCCGGTGATGTGGCCACAGCGGCGATCGGTGGCGCGGCAGCCGGTGGAGCTGCGGCTGCCGGCGGTATCGGCGGATCGCCGGGCGGTGGTGACACCTCCGGCGCCGGTGGTGGCGTGGCGAGCAGTGGAGGCGTGAGCCTTTCGCGTTTGCGCAATAATGCGACCGTCAGCACATTCGGTGCCGGCGGCAGTTCGGTGGTGATTAACATTACCCTGGGAGGTGGCTCGGTCAGCCCCGTCCGGTAGTTCAAGCCGCGCCCGACAAGCCGTCCAGCGAAGGACCATCGGATATCATGCTTCAGCAAATCCATCATCGCAGCGATGGCGCCGGTTCCGCTCGCGATGACGCCGAGGGCACGACGATCGACCTCGACGGGATTTTGGCGGGTGCGCGGCGCCAGGCTAAAGTCATCATCGGAGCCATCGTCATCTGCGTGTTGCTGGCGGCGATCTATCTGGCCACGGCTACGAAGCTCTATACCGGATCAGCCGATATTCTGATCGACGGCCGTAACTTCGGAGCGAACAAGCCGGAGGATACGCAGATCGTGCTCGCGAACAGCGCGATCGACAGTCAGGTGGAGGTTCTCAAGTCGCAACGCGTCATCGACGGCGTGATCGACAAGCTCAAGCTGTTGGAAGATCCAGAGTACGCGGATGTCTCGCTGTTCTCGAGCCTGTTCGGGTGGTTGTTGCCGCGCAGTAGCAGTGACATCGAGGCCGCGCAGGCCGAGCTGCGACGCAAGGTGTCCGACAAGATCTTGCAGCGACTCAATGTCCAGCGGCTGAACAAGACCTTTATTCTCTCAGTCGACTTTCTTTCGCGTGATCCCGCCAAGGCGGTGACGATAACCAATGCGATCGCCGATGGATATCTGATTGAGCAGCTCGATTCGAAATACGACGCGACCCGCCGTGCGAGCGCGTGGCTGCAGGACCGCATTGCCGAGTTGCGCGAAAAATCGCTTGAGAGCGACCGTGCGGTGCAGCAGTTCCGCGAGAAGAACAATCTGATTTTGGCCGGAGGCCGGCTGATTAACGATCAGGCGTTGTCCGAGCTTAACACGCAGCTCAGCCTCGCCCGCTCGCAACGTGCACTGGCCGAGGCACGTTTCGCACAGATCCAGTCGATCATCGCAGGCCGGCAGATGAACGCTGCCGTGCCGGAGGCTCTGACGAGCCCCGTCATCAACGATCTGCGGACGCGTTACCTGACCGCGTCCAAACGCCTCTCGGAATTGGTCGATCGGCTGGGAACCAATCACATCCAGGTCATCTCTGCGCGCAAGGAGTTGCGTGACTACGAGGACCAGGTCTTCGCCGAACTCGGTCGCATCGCCGAAAGCGTCAAGAGCGAGCTGCAGACCAGCCGTGAGCGCGAGCAATCGCTTCAGGAGAGCCTCGACAAGCTGATCGGAGCCAATGCCGCGGACAACATGACGCTGGTCACGTTGCGCGAGAAGGAGCGCGAAGCTGAGAGCTATCGCGGACTCTATCAGACCTTCCTGCAGCGCAATCAGGAATTGATCCAGCAGCAGACCTATCCGGTAACCGAAGCCCGCGTGATCACGCGGGCGACCAAGCCGAGCTCGGCGAGCCAGCCTCGGACGATGCTTGTGCTCGCCTTCAGCCTCGTGGCCGGCCTTGCCAGTGGCATCGGTATCGGGATGATCCGGGAGTATCGCGACATCGCTTTCCGCACCGGCGATCAGATTCGCTCGGAGCTCGGTGTCGAGTTCCTCGGCATCGTTCCGCTGATGTCGACGAGTTCGGCTCCCAAGCCAGATCAGAAGTCGCCTCTGGCGATGATCAGCCCTTACATGATTGCGTCGATTACGGAGCCGCTCTCGCGGCTTGCCGATACGATGCGGACGATCAAGGTCACGCTCGATTTCGAGCAGCCGGGCTCCGGCGCCAAGATCCTCGGCCTGGTGTCGTCCCATAGCGGCGAAGGCAAGACCACGATTTCTGTGAACCTCGCCATGCTCTTGGGCAGCACGGGCGCACGCACGTTGCTGATCGACGGAGATCTTCGCCGCTGCGGGCTTTCGCGTGAACTGGCCAAAGATGCGACAATCGGTTTGGCAGAGGTGGTCCAGGGCAAGGAGCCCCTCAGCTCAGCGCTGAAACAGCTTGGTGGGTTGAAGGTCTGGCTGCTTGCCTCGCCGCCCGATCTGCGCGTGGCGCATTCGAGCGAAATCCTGCGATCTGAGGGCATGAAACGATTGGTCGAGGCCGCTGCCTCGCAATTCGACTACATTATCATCGATCTGCCGCCGCTTGGCGCGTTGGTCGATGCGCGCGCCATCGAGCCGATCATTCCAAATTTCCTGCTTGTGGCGGAGTGGGGAGATACGCCGCGCGAGAGCGTACGCAATATGCTCGATCACAACCCAAGTGTTCATGCGAAATGCATCGGGGCAATCCTGAATAAGGCCGATCCGGACCGGATCGGGAATTACATCTCCGACAAGCGCAATTTCTATACCTACTCGTCCTATTGAGATCGGCTGATCGTTTGTGGGATCTCTTCTCGTCGGCAGAGCCTTCGCCTGCGTCGTTGCTGTCGCCGGGCTTGCGGCGACCGGCTATGGCTTAGTTGAATATGTCCGTGCTTGGCCGTTGATGCAGGATGCTCAGCGGCTCGAATCGGGCTCGCGTTTCAGTCGTATTCCCGGACGCGGGGCCATCGCCGATCCGCAACTGCCCCGCCCGGCAGGCCTGTGCAACCTCTCAGCCGCGCGCGCACTCGCCACGATGCGACTGGCGACCGTTGATGCGGCGGTCGAAGCAGACCAGTTCGGGCGCTTCGACGATGCCTTGGACGATGCCGCGGTCGCGCTGCGCGATTTGCTGCGATGCTCACCCTTGGACGGCAATGGCTGGTTGCGGCTTGCTATGGTCGAGGTCCAGCGCAGCGGGCCGACTCCAGATGTGGTGCGGGCTTTGCAGGCCTCCTATCTGTCCGCGCCTGCCGATCTCTGGATCATGCGGGCGCGCATTCCCTTTGCGGCGCGCCTCTCGGCGTCCGGCGTCGAAGGCATTGCGACGCAGTTCGAGAACGAACTCGCGGTATTCATGAGCGAGGCCTTTCCGCAGGATATTGCGGCAGTCTATGCCGCTACCTCGCCCGATGGCAGGACGTTGCTGGAAGCCCGGCTGAAGGCGCTCTCGCCAGCTCGCTATGCGCAGGTCTATCGCGCCATCGTCGCGACCGGGACGAGGCCAGACGCCGAAAGCCTGCCGCCTCCGGCGCCACCGCCGCGGCGTTACCCACGATAGCATCGCTTGGAGCACGCGACGCGGCCGGCAGGCGGTTGCAAACGAGCCGCTCGGCCTCGCCGCTTCGGGTTTCCATGTATTTTGGGGCATCGCGCCGGGCGGATAGTGAGGTTAATAGTCGTTGAATCTGTCTGAAAGTATTCGACTACATTCCTCCACGTGATCTCAAATTCAGTCTCGTATGAATGGCTCCATGAGGAGCTTGAATATGAGCCTGATCTCGAAATTTGCGATCCCGCTGGCGGTTCTTTGCGCGTCTATGACAGCTGAGGCAAAGCCGGTTAAGGTATCTTCGTTGAGCATCGATCGCGTGGTCGCCGCGTCACCGCTTGTTGAGCGAGGCTACACTCTGGCCCCGATGGGGTTTATTCGATTTTGTATGCAATATGCTTCCGATTGCTCGGCCTCGGCCGCCGAGCCGATGGCTCTGACAACTGAGCGTCAGGAGCAGATGCAATCGGTCAATCTTTCGGTCAACCGCCGGATATCGCCGAAGGCTGATGCTCCCGGACAGGATATCTGGTCACTGAATGTGTCGGCTGGGGATTGCGACGATTACGCCGTGCAGAAGCGGCATGAGTTGATTGCTCTGGGTTGGCCGCAGGGGGCGCTCCTTTTCGCCGCGGTTTGGACGCCGCGCGGCGAGGCGCATCTCGTCTTGGTCGTGAGGACCGATCGCGGGGATTTCATCCTCGACAATCTGCGCTCGCAGATCCTGCATACGGCGGAAAGCAACTACCGGTGGGAGAAAATGCAGTCTGCCCGGAGCCCGCTCTACTGGGTCGAGGTCGATCGTCCGCAACTCATTGCCCAGGCGCCCCAGCCGAAGCCTGCTCTGCGCCTGGAGCAGCCACGGCCCGCACTTCCCGCTCCCGTCATTTTGTCGGACCTGAGACTGCCTGATAGCAGCTATCAGGTTGCAGAAATCCGCGGGACGATCTTGGCCTATTGAGAGTGCAGGCAGCTCTCCGCGAGCCGGAGCGGAACATCGGACTGAATGTCGTATTCAGTCCGATGTTTCAGATATGTGATCCTGCATCGGCTTTTTCCCGAAAACCGCAATCCACATTTCGGGCCGAAACTATAGGCCGCGCGAGTTTGAGGCTCGGTGCTGAATGAAATCTGCTCAGTTCGCCGACGCTTCAGGCAGCGTTGGCGAGTTGAGCGACCAAACGGCCGATCGTGTCACGCGTGAAGGACTTATCCATCGTGAGGTCGATCACACGGTGCAGGCGCCGCTGAAACGCTTCGTTCGAGAAGCTCAGCGCCTTTTCATGGCAGTCTGCGGGATGGATGTCGGCGGCGCGGTCGACGAAATGGCGAATGGCTTCGACGATCGCATCGCTGTCCTGACGCTTGAACAACATTCCGGTCGGCTTCGGCTTCCCGAGCGGGGTCACGATATCCTCCGCGCCGCCACGGTGATAGGCGATCACGGGTGTGCCGGCGGCTTGTGCCTCTGCCATCACGATGCCGAAATCCTCATAGGCGGCGAAAATGAAGGCACGCGCCCGGCGGATGGTTTCGACCAGGTCGTTGCGCGGAACATGGCCCTTGAAGGTTACGTTGGGGCCCGCAATCGCGCGGAGCTTGCTCATCTCCGGTCCGTCGCCGACGACGATGAGGCGCTTGTCCGGCAACTGCTTGAAAGCGTCGACGACAAGGTCGATCCGCTTGTAGGGAACGAGACGGGAGGCGACGACGAAATAATCGTCCTTGTCCTCGCAAATCGGGAACCGGCTGACATCCACGGGCGGGTGCACCACGATCGAGTCCCGGCCGTAGATCTGCTCGATGCGCCGCCTGACGACGGTCGAATTCGCCAGCAGCGTATCCGCGCCATGCGCGGTACGGGCGTCCCAGATCCGCAGGCGATGCAGGCTGCTGCGCAAGAGAATGCCGATCGGCGGCTTGGAGAGGGACGAGCGCGACAGATATTCGAACGTCTGGTCCCAGGCGTAGCGCGGTGGGGTATGGATATAGGCAACATGCCGCTGATGCGGATGGACGATCACCCCCTTCGCGAATGCTGCCGAAGAGGAGAGGATCAGGTCGTAATCCGACAGGTCAAAGCTCTCCATTGCCCCCGGACAGAGTGGGAAAGTGTGCCTGTAGATCTGTTTCTTGAAGGGCAGCCGATCAAGGTAGCTCGTGATGATCCGTGACGCTCCAAGCTTCTTCCGATCCGCTTCGGAAAGGAACTCGTAGAGCGTGTAGAGGTCCGAAGGTCCCACGACCTTCATCATCTGGGTCAGGACCTGTTCGGCACCGCTATAGACCGGAAGCCAGTCATGGGCGATCGCGGTTTTCACTCTTCAGCTCTCCTGTCGTCCGCTGGGGTCTTCATGCATCTGAGCGGCCAAAGCTAGCATCGTTCGGGTGCGGCGGAGTGCCGCAGTTAGGGCAGGGGCGTTGCGCCCGGGTGAGCGCGCCAGAAGCGCATCAGTTGCACGGCGCTCGCCAAGGCTTGGGCCAGCGCGCCCAGCAGGATGCCGGCGAAGCCGCCCGGTAGTCCCATGCGCGGCGCCAACAAGAGGGTGGCAGTGACGAGCACCGCGAAGCCGACGAGCTGGGTGCCGAGAAGCGAACGCTTCATCTGGGCAGCGTGCAGGCCGTTTGTCAGGAGCGCCGCGCCATAGAACGGGCCGGCGACCGCCGCAGCCCAGACCAGCAGCATGCCATATCCGGCGAAGCGTTGGCCATAGACCAGGCCCAGTATCTGCGAGCCGAACATCCAGGCAAGTCCGACGCCCAGGGCAGCCAGAAGCTGCATCAGCAGGGCCGGAAAGAGCAGCTGCTTCCAGAAGCTGCGCTGGCGGCCCTCCTTGACGGCCTTCGACAGGCCGGGAAGCAGCGAATGGCCGAGGGAACCGACGACGACCGACCCCAATGCGAGAAAATGATAGGAGGCGGCGAAATGGCCGAGTTCCTCCGCGCCGAAGAGATGTTCGAGCAAAAAGCGCGGGGCATTGACCGTGAAGGACATCACCGCGAGCGAGACTGCGAGCGGAGCAAGATGCACGCTGATACGTGCAAGCTTCATCAGACGCTTCGGCGACATGTCGCCGAGCTCGCGAAGCCCGACCAAGGACCAGAGCCGCCGACGCTGCGCGACGAACAGCACGAGCCAGATCGCCGCGATAGCCGTCAGGGCGAGCGGCAGGTTGCGAGCCCAGAGGTAAATCGCGGCGAAGGCAGCGAAAGAGACCGCGCAGCGCGACAGCGACGTCATGGCGACGAGGCGCGTCTGGCCTGCCTGCTGAAGCCAGCCGTAGACGAGGTCGAAAAAGCCCTCGGCATACTTGATCGCGAAAACGCCGAAGCTGATCGCGAGGAGGCCGGCGGAGGCGTAATAGAAATCGATGAAGGACAGGATTGCCGCAAAGAGCAGCAGCGGGAGGGCGATCCGCAGGGCCATGAAATCGGCCGGCGACGCGCCGTCCTCGCGGGAAACCAGCAACTGTTGCCGCATTGCGAGCCACGCGAGATAGCCTGCCGGCGTCGCGAAGGCCTGTGCGAGGGTATAGTATCCGAGAGCTGCTGGCCCATCGATCCGCGCGATCGCGGCCATGATCAGCCATTGCAGCAGCGCCATCGCAGCGGTGGAGATCACCACATAGAGGGCGTCGATTCCAACCCTGCGGACAGACACTGCAGCAGTGCTCCCGTGAGAGGGCTTCATGTCGGTGGAAAAAGCGCTCACGCCCGGCTACCCGCCACGAGCCCGTATATGCGGGACGTCTCCCGATATAGCGTCGAAAGCGTAAACATTTCGAGACATCGTTCGCGCGCGTGGTCCCCGATGCGGCCGCGCAAGAGCGGATCGCCGGCGAGTTTGACCAGCGCATTCGCCAGCATCTCCGCGTCATCGACGATGAACCCGCTCTCGCCGTCGACGATCATCTCCGGAATGCCACCGGAACGCGTCGCCACAACCGGCAGGCCCCGCCCCATCGCTTCCATCACCGAGCGAGGCAGGGGGTCGGGCGTGGTCGACGGAACGCACATGATGTCGATGTCGCGATAGACCTGGGCAGGCTCGGAGACGAAGCCTTCGAAGGAAACCGCCTCGGCCTGGCCCCGGCTCGCGATCTGGTCGCGGATTTCGCCTTCGTAGCCAGGCGTTTCCTCAGCGAAAGTCCCGCGGACGATCACCCTTAGTTGCGGTTGTTGGCGCCGGGCGATAGCGAGCGCGTCGATGAGGATATGCAGGCCTTTGGCAGGATGGATGCGCCCGGCGAAGCCGATTGCGATGCTGCCGTCCGTTCGGACCGGCGAGCGTTCGTCCGGCACATCGAAGCCGTTATAGACGACATGCGTATTGGCCGGCAGTGCCTGGTGCGGCCAGCACGCGCGGGAAACCAGGATGGCTCGATCCGAAGCCATCTGGAAGGCTCGCCATGTCATCCTTTCGACCGCGGTGTTGGCGATGTCGCGGATGTGGATCACCGCCGGCTTGCCGCCAAGGCGGCGCGCCGCGATGGCGATGGCATGGGCTTTGAGGCCGTTGCTGTGCACGAGCGCCACGCCGCGATCGGCTGCAAGCTCCTTCAGGCGTCGCGCGGCGCGCCAGAAGTCGGCACCGGCCGCAAAGCCGTCCCGCAAACGGAAGGGGCGCCGGATCGTGCTGACTGAACCGAAATCGACGACGTCGAAAGGGATGCCCAATTCGGAAGCTTTGCGGCTGAGTGGCCCCTCTGCCGGCACCGCCAGATAAGGCCGGACGCTTGGATTGGCCATCAAATCCATGAGCGACCGCTCAGCTCCGCCTTTAAAATTGGGGACCGGTGCGAGAAATAGGACGGGCGTTGGGGGCATGATACGTTGCTGCAAGCGATTACAATCAAGTTCATCGGAATGATGCATTGCTGTTGCAGTGCAATAGTGGCATTAACGCGCCATTGCTACAATTTGGTTTAGGCCGTGATGAGCCCGCTTTTTGACGACCTCTGGGTAAACACCGGTCGCCGCACGTCGATTGGCTTCCTCATTGGTCTGATTTATAGTCCTGGCTTCTTCACTGTAGCTTTGCATCGAGCGGTCGTTCGGCTGCGGCGTTGGGGGCCTCTGGGGCGCCTTCTCGCGATGCTGCTCTGGCGCGTCTCGGTGCTACTGACAGGATGCTACATCTCGGCAGGTGTCAGGATCGGCGGCGGGCTCAAGCTGCCCCATCCGGTAGGCATCGTTCTGGGCGAAGGCGTACGAATCGGTAAAGGCGTTACAATCTATCAGAATGTGACGCTCGGTCTTTCGCGCGCGCCCGATTCATCCACCGTGCCGTCCGAGCTTTATCCGACCATCGAGGATGGGGTGGTCCTTTATGCGGGAGCCGTCGTCCTCGGGTCTGTGACGGTTGGTGCCAATGCGGTGGTGGCAGCCAACGCCGTCGTGACCCGTGATGTGCCTGCCGGCTCGGTGGTTGCCGGTGTTCCGGCGCGTGTTCTGAAATCGCGATCTTAGGTGCCCTGAAGGCAGGGAGAAGGCAGGCCTCTCTTTGCGTAAAATCCAGCTGGACGGTACAGGGCATCGGTCCGATCGATTATAGCTGCGGAAGTTTTCGATGCGCCTGAAGATTCTCGGTAGCATGTTGCTGTTCGTGTTGCCCTGGAGCGTCAGGCGCCGGCTGCTGAATCGACTGTTCGGCTATCGCATCGCGCCGACGGCGCGAATCGGCTTTTCGTTGGTGCTGCTCGACGAACTCGTTCTGGAGGAGGGGGCGCGGATCGGGCATCTCAACCTCATCAAGTCGTTCGACCGGCTGGAAATGCGGGCTATGTCGAAGATCGGCAACCGCAACCACATCAGCGGCATCGGCAGCCGGAACGCGAAGCATTTCGGCGACGAGACCGGTCGCAGCCCGGAAATCATTCTCGGCGAGCATGCGTCCATCACCGGTCATCACATGATCGACTGCTGCAACCGGATCGAGATCGGCCGTTTCACGACGATCGCGGGCGCCGGAACGCATATCCTGACCCACGCGATCAGCATCAAGCGGAGCCGGCAGGTATCCGCTCCGGTGCGCATCGGGCAGTATTGCTTCGTCGGCGCCGCGTCGGTGGTGCTGAAGGGCGCGGTCTTGCCGGATTTCAGCGTGCTTGCCGCCAATTCGACCTTGCACCGGGCGTTCGAGGAGACGCACGGCATCTATTCCGGGGTCCCCGCAGAGCGGGTGCGGGCACTGGACGCGGATTGCGCCTATTTCGAGCGCAAGACAGGTTACGTGCCCTGACAATATCAGGGCTCGTGCCCGGCGTTATCTCTTTTCGGTTCTCTTTCTGACGGATCGTCTCCATCCGTGCTATGCTCGATGGGTTGCGTGGAATATGGTGGAGGCGATGGCGCGGGATATCGTTGTGAAAGAGGCGAACCCGCCCGAGCTGCCTGTCTCGTCGCGCGAGGCCATGGCTTCGATCCGCGGCTATCTGCGCGGCGGCGTCGCCATCGTGCTGGCCCTGGTTTTTGGGCTCGGCGGGCTTGCCTACGGCACGCAGATTTCTGGAGCGGTCATCGGCGGTGGCCAGGTCGTCATCGAATCCGAGGTGAAGAAGATCCAGCACCAGAGCGGCGGCACGGTCGGTGAGCTTCTGGTCAAGGAGGGTGCACGGGTCGAAGCGGGCGATCTTCTTCTGCGTCTCGACGACGTCGTGCTGCGCTCGAATCTCGGCGTCATCCAAAGTAATCTCGATGAGATGATGGCCCGCCAGGCGCGTCTGGAGGCTGAGCGCGACGGTCGTGCGACGATATCGTTCCCGGCGGAGCTGCGCGAGCAGGCCAAGGCGGAGCCGCGGGTCGACAAGCTCATCACCAGCGAACAGCGCGTCTTCGACCTGAGGGACGAGGCACGCAAAGGCCAGCGCGCCCAGCTGAGAGAGCGCATATCCCAGCTCCACAAGGAGATGGAGGGGTTGAACGCCCAGATCGCCGCCAACAAGCAGGAGGTGGTTTTGATGGGCAAGGAGATCGAGAGCGTTCGCGAACTCTGGCGCAAGAATTTGGTGCCTATTTCGCGTGTGACGGCCATCGAGCGCGATTCTGTCCGCACCAGCGGTGAAGGCGGGCGCCTCATTTCGGCTCTGGCCGCCGCCGGCGGCAGGGTCAGCGAAACCGAGCTCCAGATTTTGCAGATCGATCAGGATCTCCGCAGCGAGGTCGCCAAGGAGCTGCGCGAGATTCAGGCGAGAAGCTCCGAATTGCGCGAAAGGCGGATCGCGGCTGACGATCAGCTGCGCAAGACCGATCTTCGCGCTCCCCAGAGCGGTATTGTCCATCAGCTGCAGGTGCATGTAAAGGGAGAGGTCCTCCCTCCCAACGAGCCGGTGATGATGATCGTCCCGAACCAGGATGCGTTGGCGGTGGATGTCCGGGTCTCGCCCACCGATATCGATCAGGTGCATGTCGGGCAGGCCAGCACACTGCGATTCCCGTCCTTCAGCGCACGCACGACGCCCGAGATCGATGCCGTGGTCCACCGTGTCTCGGCGGATGCGGAGACCGATAAGCGGACCGGGGCGAGCTTCTTCAGCGTACGGATCGCGCTCGAGCAAAAGGAAATCGATAAGCTCGGCACGGCCAAGCTCGTTCCCGGCATGCCGGTCGAGGCCTTCATCCAGACGCAGCAGCGCAGCATGTTATCGTATTTGCTCAAGCCGGTCAGCGACCAGATGGCTCGTGCCTTTCGAGAGAAATGACGTCGAGCCCGTTCGCGGTAACAGGCTGTGGATGAGTGGAGCGAATAGCCTCTCTGTTCCTGGAGATGCGCTTTTGCGGATATTGCCATCAAGGCAGATCTGACGGAGTTTCCTGAAAGGCTTCACGCGCGCCAAGGCGCTGGACAAGGATTTAATCCTGTCGGCACAGTGATCGCGGCGGCAGAGGTGATTCGGGGCAATCCATGGCGTGGAGAGCAGGGCGCGTAGCCTACAGGCTTGCGCGGCATGCAGCATATGTCGCGGCGACAATTCCGCGTCTCATGGGCATGCATCCGCGGCACTGCAATGTGTGCGGCTACCACGGCCGTTTCATGGCCTTTGGCCAGCCGCCGCGTTTCGATGCGCATTGTCCCTCTTGCGGCAGCCTGGAGCGTCACCGTCTGCTGAAGCTCTGGATCGACGAGAATGCCGCCCTGGTTGCTCAGTCGGACCTGCTGCATTTCGCGCCGGAGCCCGAACTTGGGCATCAGCTGAGCCAGATGGCGCGCTCCTACGATAGCGCCGACCTCTCCGAGCGAAGGGCGCGCAGGGTTCTGAACATCGAGGCCATCGACCTCGCTCCGGCATCTCATGATATCGTGGTTTGCTCTCACGTCCTCGAGCATGTCGACGACCGCAAGGCTATGCGGGAGATCCATCGCATCCTGCGGCCGGGAGGTGTGGCACTTCTGATGACGCCGGTCGTGGAAGGCTGGGACGATACCTACGAGGACGAGGCGGCTACCTCTGCTGCCAAGCGAAGCCTTTATTTTGGCCAGTCGGATCACGTTCGCTTCTATGGTTCCGATATTCGCCTCCGGCTCGCCGATGCGGGCTTCCTGGTGGAGGAATTCACGGCGCGCGAACCTTACGTATCCCGGCATGGGCTTGTTCGCGGTGACAAGATCTTCGTCTGTTACAAGGAGCAGGTCTCCGAAGCCGTCTTGCCGATGAGTTCTCAGCTAGGCGCGAGGGTTGAGCTAAGCCTCGTCGCGTCGCGTCGCTCGGCTTCGTCTGCCGTGAATGCCGCCCGTCACCGTCGCTTCCGGTGAGGCTTGGCCTGCGTGTGACGATTTTGAGGAGATCGTGACCCTCCGGACACTTTGCGATGACGATGCGGTAGGGTATCCCTCACGCGGGGAATGGAATCCGGCACAAGGTTATCGGAATGGTTGCGTACTGTGTTGGCCGGGTTCTCGCCGCTCCGAGCGGCATCTGTTTCGAGATGCTCGACCCTGCCGAAGCTGAGCCGCTGGTGGTATTCGTGACGGCGGAAGCGCTTAGCGGCGACGTCCTTGAGCCTCTCCGTGATCCCGACGAGATGATATCGGCCTTCGAGGCCTCGCGGCCTTGGATCGAAATGGTAGCCAAGAACCTGCACGACGGGCGCGGCGTTTCACCGGTTCTGATCCGCGACATCCCAATGGTGATATGAGCGGAAACGCCGCCGCCTTTCGTGTGTTTTCGGATCTTGGCGGTGGCGCGCTGTCAATAATTTCTTCCTCCGCCGGCACGGTCAGAGATTCGACATGAGAGCGTGCTGACTTCCTGCGCATAGGCCGAGCCTTTGTGCTTCCGAAAATCAGGTTGGACGAAATCACTCGGACTCGGGGCGGCAACCAAGCCGTAGCAGGTAGAGAGGGGACGGCGTGCTGACAAAGATTCTTGCAAGGCGCACGACGCGCGCGAGCGACCGCAGCAGCTGGCCTTTGTCGTATTGGCGCACGGCCTGCCTCATCGGCGCGATGAGCGGGCTGTATGGTTCGCTCCCACAGCCGGCTTCCGCACAGGATCTAATCGCGGTGACCGGGCATTTTCTCCATCACAGCCGCTTCTATCCTCAATATGGGCCCTATTGGCGGATTGATCTCACGCTCCCGCTGGTGAAGGAGCTCGGGGTCAAGACCGTTCACGAGGCGATCTATTCGCTTGAGGCTTCGCCGAGGGCGCTCATAACCGGTGGGAAGACCGACCCCGCGACTGTCAGGATGGTCGAGGAAAACCGTCGCCTCGTCGGCCAGTGGCTCGCGGCCTATGACGCTTCGGGCGTAAAGGTCGTGTTGGCCGTTCTAGGGCAGCCGCCCAAGACACCACGCGAAGTCGAAAAAAACACGGAAATGTTTGCGTGGGTCGCGGAACTCGTCGCGGCTCACCCCTCCGTGATTGCGGTGCAACTGCACAATGAGGCTAACCTGACCCATTTCTGGAAGGGCACGCCGGAGCAATATGTGGATGTCTACCGGCCGCTTGCCCAGGCGATCAAAGCGAAGCGGCCGGACGTCCGGATCGTCGGCGGTGCGATTTCAAGCCTATGGTGGGGCCCCGGCATCGGCTGGCTGAAGCGTGCCGTGGATCACGGTCTGCTCGATTTCTGCGACAGCATCGCCGTCCACCCCTATAATGTCGACTCGCCGCCCGAGGCCGATCCGCATTGGCGGGGTGCTCCGGCCACCGATCCCGATCAGCGCGAAATGGCATTGCATGCCTTTTGGAAGCAGATCGAAAACTGGAACAAGTCAGGCAAGAAACTCGACCTGTTCTTCACGGAATTCGGCTGGAATACAGCAACCGCGGGGCGAGCCCATGTGGACGAAGCGACCCAGGCCGACTATCTCGCCCGCAGCTTCATGATCTTCCAGGACGTGCGTTTGCGTGGGGTTCCGCTGCGTTCGGCCCACTGGTACGACCTCAAGGACGACGGCGAGAAGGATGACAAGGGCGAGCATCGCTATGGCCTTGTCGGTTTCGACCTGACGCGCCGCAAGCCGGCCTTCCAGGCGATGAAGGCTCTCAATGCCTATTTCGGCCAGACCGATGCTTTCGAGGCTTCGAAGCGCCAGATCGACGTCAGCGCGCCGGGTGCGCCCATCAAGACGAAATCCTGGAGGCGCAAGAGCGACGGCGCCGAGGTCATCGTCTTTTGGTCCACCGGGCTCGACGGCGTCCAGGGCGGACGCGCGAGCGCCAGCCTGCGCATCGAGGGAGTTAAGAGCGCGACTGGCCGGCTCTTTTTCGCCGACGAGCGGAAGCCGCAAGGCATGACGTTGAAAGCTGATGGCAGTGCGAGCGTCGTCTCGGTCGAGGCGACGTCTCGTCCGCAATGGATCGAGATCCCCGTGCGCTGACCGGGGTTCGCAGCAGGCTGATGAGTTAGAAGAGGTTATCGTCTTCCCGTGAGATGCTCTACATCACGCCAGCGATAATCGCGTCGGACCGCCATCGCCTCATCCGGAGCCCGCCAAAGCCCATGACGCCAATCTCGACCATGGCTCCGAAGCCTTTCCCGACCACCCGTGGCCGGACGCTACGTATCCCGCATATTCCGCTGTTCGAACGGCTGGTCTATTATCTGCTCTTGCCGGATTTGTTCTGTCGCGTGGTGCTGGAACTCGGCGCGGGCATGTACTGGTATTTTTTGACCCAGCCGAAGCAGTGGGTCTTCTACGGCGTGATGCTGATCGAGTATCTGCTTCAGCTGCGGTCATTCGCGCGCGTGCGTTATGTCAAAAGCGGCAACCACATGGCCGCCTTTCTCTTCCTCATTATGTTCCTGCACGGGCTGCTGGGGGGAGTGGCCTGGGGTAACGCGCCGGCGAAGATCATCACCGACAGCATCCCGGTCATGGTCGTCGCTCTCAATATCATTCTTCTGTCGCGTGTGGACGCTTTCGACGGGTTCAGCCTGAAGCGGCTGACGATCGCGATCCGCGGCTATAGCCTCATCATGGTGCTCGCAGGCACGCTGGCCGTTGCGATGGGTAGGCCCTCGATCGTTAGTCTCGGCGGATCGGCAGGGACCCCGATCTGTCTCGCGGTCTTGCTGGTGACGATGATGATCAAGCGGCGGATCGCCGCGCTCGACGTGATCATCCTCGGCATGATCCTGGTGCCGATCGCGCCAAATCTGACGCGAACGACGCTTCTGGCCTTCATGCTCGCCTTCGGCATCTTCGTTGCTCCGAAGGTGTTCCGCAGCGGCATCGCCATCTACACGTCGATCATGGTCGTGATGCTGACGGCGGTGAGCTTTCCGATGATCGTGCCGGAGGACAGCCCGTTAATGATCCGCATTCGCGGTACTCTGCAGATGGCCGAGAACTCGACGAGCGCCAGCGCGGCCGGCGAAGGCTCTCTGGGCGAGCGCACGGCTGAGGTCGAGGCCATAGCAGAGGAGATGGATCGCCGCGGGCTCAATGCTCATATGTTCGGCTTAGGCGCGGGAGGCATTTATCAAGTCGAATTTTCGGGTGGGCGTGTACCAGAAAACTACAGTCACGCCCATTTCGGTTGGGCTTTGTTCAAACTGCGATATGGTTACATCGGTTATTTCTATCTCACGTGCTTCGCCTTTTTGCTGATGGCAAATATCTGGCGGACGCTTCGCTCGCCTTTGCCGGAAAACCGCATGGTAGGCATGTTCGGGCTCTGGGGCTTCCTCTTCATCTTCACTTACATGTTCTACAATCAGCTTGTGGCCGGTCTGCAATTCGCGATGCATCAGCCGGCGGCCAGGGCGCTGCCGGCGTCCGGGCGCAGGAAACGAAACATCGACGCCTCCAGCACGATGCAGGTGAGCAGGCCGGTCGCGTAGGCTCCGGTATCGAGGTTGATCCGGTCAGGCCCGACTTCTGGTGTCGAAACTGGGCTGTGGCCATGCACGACCACGCGCCCGAAGCCGCTGGGCGTCGTCAGGAACGGCTCGCGGATGGTCGTGAGGGTATTCGCATCGTGTTCGACAATCGGCTTGCCGGGCTCGACCCCGGCATGGACAAAGACATAGTCGCCGAGGCTGACGCTCGTACCCAGATTGGCGAGAAAGCGCAGATGGCTGGGTGGCATGGTGTCGCGCAGTGTCTGCGACGTCTCCGCAAGCGTATGACGAGAAGCATGCAGGGGTGGCGTGATGCCGTAGGAGGATAATGTCTGCCGCCCGCCTATGCCGAGCCAGCGGGGGCCGAAGCTCGCATCCCGAAGAAAGCGCAGCAGATAGAGCTCGTGATTGCCCGCGAGGCAGATCATCGCCATGAACCGCCCGGCCCGCAGCAGGAGTTCGATGACCTCTGCCGAAGCGGGGCCGCGGTCGACATAGTCGCCGAGGCAGACCAGGAGCGGCGTGGCGATGGGATGGTCCCTGATATCAGCGCCGATCGCGAGCAGTTGCGCCTTGAGCAGGTCGGCTCGTCCGTGGATGTCGCCCATCGCGTAGACGCGGACGCCTGAAGGCAACGACGCGCCGGATGGGCTGGGGCCCGCTACGATAGGAAGGGAAGTTTGCATATGCCTAGACTTGCTCATTCTTCGTTAAGACGACATTAGATCGTCAGGCGCCTGCCGGGTACCGAACGGGACATAAGGCTTTGTCGAAGCGTCGGACGGGATGAAGACGGTAACGGGAGAGGCGCAAGCGCAGGGCCGCAGGAGCAGACGCCGCAGGCGGACCTTGCCGTCGGCCGAACTCGTCTTGCGATCGGCGCTCTATCTCGTACTCGGGCTCGCGGTGATCGGGCTCGGCGCGGTCGATCGCTTATTGTTCGCCTTAATTGGTTTTGCGGTTTTCGCAATCTGGCTTGGCGCGAATCTGCTGATCCCGGTCCCGGACTGGCTGGCGCGCTGCCATGCCACGATCAACTGGGCAATTCTCGCCGTGCTTGGTTTCGCCGCAGTTCAGATCCTTCCTTGGCCGCCAGCTGGGCTGCTCCACCCAATGTTCTCCGAGCCGCTGCTTGGCGATGGGCATCTTCGCGCGATCTCGGCAAATCCTTCTGCCACGATCTCAACCTGTCTGGCGATCATCGTGCCGCTGGCGGCGATGTCCGCCAGCATGCTCCTGCATCAGAGCGAGGTCGCCGCAGCGCGGTTCATGCGGCGCGGCGTGCTGGTGGGAGGGTTGATCGTGGGGCTGGCGCTCGTCCAGTTCATGATCATGCCGGACACGTTGCTGTTTTTCCGGAAGCTCGCCTATCGCGACAGTTTCACGGTGACCTTCGTCAATCGCAATACGGCGGCCACCTTCTGTGGCATCGTGCTGCTTCTCGCAACCGTTCTGTCGCTGAATGAGATGGCTCTGCGACGGGCCGGCCATTCTCACCGCTGGTTCCAGGTCACGAGTTCCTCATGGTCGGAATGGGGCTTGCGGTTGGTCATTCCGATCGCAGCGATCGGCCTCGCCCTCACGCGGTCTCGCGCGGGAGTCGTGTCCACTTTGCTGCCGCTGCTCGCGGTGGCATCGCTCCACGGCTATCTCTTCTTGCGTGAACGGCGATTGACGCTGGTGTTGGCCGGGCGAACGGCATTTGTCATCGCCGCATTGTTCGCCGTGGCGATCATGGTCCTTGATCAGGTGATCGACCGCTTCGAGGCCCAAGGGGCCAATAGCGGGCGCTGGTGTGTCTATCAAACGATGGCTCGGGCCGCATTGGAGAGGCCGTGGCTCGGCATCGGGCTTGGCGGTTTCGAGGCCTTCTATCCGACACGGCGAGATCCTGCTTGCGGGATTTATGGCGAGTGGGAATACCTGCACAGCGTTTATCTGGAGATGATGCTCAGCGGCGGGGTCGTCTTGACCGGCATCGTGCTGATCTTCATCGCATGGATTGGCAGAGTATTCTTTGCCGGTTATCGGCGGCGGCGCAGCTTCAGGGTCATCCCGCTGATCGGCGGCATGGTCCTGATGCTGGTCGCATGTCATTCGATCTTCGATTTTTCCATCCAGATTCCTGGAATCGGGCTGCTTGTGGCCGTAATCCTGGGCGCGGCGATGCCGATCGCCTTGGTGATTCCCCGAAGAAGAGCGGCAAATTTGTCTGTTAATAATGGGTTAAAATACTAGCTTGACCAAACGTAAAATTTTAGGATACTGCCAACTACGGCTGATGCGGCTACATGCGTTTTTCTGCTTTCTGAAGGGGTTGGGTTATGAATGACGTCGGCACTATCGATAACGGTTTCAATGGGATGAACGGCAAGGAGTTCAACGGCTCGGGCAGCATTGCCGGTACGTCTAAGGACGATCTGGTTTTCGTGCAGGGCGCTGCTGCCACGGCCGTGAACGCGGGTGCTGGCGATGACGTCGTGTTCGGTGGGACCGGTAACGACAAGATCGACGCGGGTTCCGGCGATGACGTCGTCTACGGTGGCGCCGGCAACGACGTTCTCGGCGGCGGCGAAGGCAATGACATCCTGATCGGCGGCGAAGGCAATGATCAATTGGATGGTGGCGTCGGCAACGATGTCCTGAGCGGCGGCTCGGGCTCCGACACGTTTAACTTCAAGGCCGGGTTCGGCAACGACATCATCACCGACTTCACCTTCGGTGGCCCTGAAGGCGACAAGCTGAACATCTACGCGGGCGCTGTCGGCAACGCCAAGAACATCACGATCACCTCGACGGCCGATCTCGACGCGCTGGTTGCTGGTAACCTTGCGACCAAGACTGTGGATAGCCACGGTGCGGCGACGTTCAAGTTTGCCTCCGGCGATTCGATTACCTTCCTGAACTACGAGGCCCAGACTTCGGGGAGCCCGAACTCGGCCGGTACCAGCAGTGATGACGTTTTGCACACCGGCACGCTGGCTGGCCAGATCACCGGGGGCGCAGGCAATGACGTCGGGCTCGGCGGTTCAGGCAATGCCAACATCAACGGTGGCATTGGCAATGACGTCCTGGTCGGCGGAGCTGGCAACGACCAGATCGGTGGTGGCGAAGGCGACGACATTCTCTTCGGCGGCGGCGGCAACGACGTGCTGGCCGGCGGCGCTGGTAGTGACATTCTTACCGGCGGCGAGGGTGCAGACACCTTCCTGTTCAAGGACGATTTCGGTCACGACATCGTCACCGACCTGAACTTCGGCGAAGGCGACGCCCTCTCCTTCAACTCCGACGCGACTGGTCTGGTGAAAATCACGTCGGATACGCAGCTGGCGGCTTTCGTGGCCTCGCATGGTGGCGGCGAAGTTGTTGACGGCGGGGCCAATCTGCTCATCAACATCGATGCGGACCATAGCATCAAGCTGATCGGCTTCGGCGCGGGCGTGGTCACCGTCTGACACGTTCTCGTCGATCACCAGAATTAGGAGCCCGCGGAGTTTTCTCCGCGGGCTTTGTTTTTGATTTGATCGCCCGATCACCTTATCGCATCGGTTTACGCGTGCGGGTAATTCAGACGGTCTAGAAGCCGCGCTTGTTCGAGAGAGAAGTTATGGATCGCAGCGATTGGGTCGATCGAGCGCGGGGCATCGGCATCGTGCTGGTCGTCTTCGGCCATGTTCTGCGCGGTCTGGCCAACGCAGGCATGTTTCCCGGCGATTCGCCGATCTGGTCATTCGACTATGGGGTCTATACCTTCCATATGCCGCTATTCTTCCTGCTGTCGGGCCTCTTTGTCGAGCGAAGCCTGAGAAAAGGCGTCCGACCGTTCTGGCGCTCGAAGTTCCTGACTGTCGTTTATCCCTATTTCCTGTGGTCGCTTGTTCAGGGGCTGTTGCTTGTCGGCTTCGCGGGCATGACCAACAATGCGTCCTCGCCTTGGCTGCGCCTTGGCTCGATCCTGTGGCTGCCACTCGCACCTTTCTGGTTTTTATACTCGCTGTTCTTCTGTCATTTGCTCTTCGTGCTTCTCCGAAAGCTGGATCGGCGCGTGCTCCTCGCCTTGGCCGTGCTCGCCTATGTTGCGGGAGAGGTCTATCGCGGCGGTTCGCACGACATTTCGCCCGTTCCAGATACGACCAGGGGCTTCCTGTTCTACGTGCTAGGCGTCATGGCAGCCGAGCGCAGTTGGCCGCTCACGGCCCTTAGGCCCGGAATCTGGGCTAGCTCAGCGATTGTGATGATCGCCAGCGTCGTGCTGGGATTGGCCTGGAGCATCCCTTACGAGGCGTTGTGGCCTGCCGCGCTCGCGGGCATCGTTCTCCTGGTCGCGCTCGCGCAGCTCGATTTCCCGGCCGCACGCTTCGTCCAGATGCTCGGTCGCTACTCGATGGTGATCTTCGTGACCCATATCATCATCGCGTCGGGGCTGCGGATCATCCTGCTGCGCTTCACGCCGATTCAGGATCCGGCCCTGCATCTGTTGATTGGACTTTGTGCGGGGCTGCTGCTGCCCGTCGTCGCCTATCGTGTGGCGGCCTGGCTGGGGATCGAACTATGGCTGGGCTGGCCGGCTCGCCCGGCCAAGGCGGCCTGAGCCGTTTGGTGGGCCCGGACCTGCTGCGAGCTCAGGACGATGGAAGCTGGCGTTCAGGCCTCGAAGCCGGTGATTCTTCGATGCTTGCGGCGGGGGCGTTCGAGACTCGACTCAGCACGGAATTGAGGACGCGATCCTTGTCGCCGAAAGCCTGCATCTGGCCTGCGTTCATCACCAGCACGTAGTCGCAGGCTGCCAAGGCACTGGGACGATGGGCGATCACGACGGCGATGCCCCCGCGCTCGCGAACCCTTGCAATCGAGCGCGTCAGGGCGGCTTCGCCTTCCGCGTCGAGATTCGAGTTGGGCTCGTCCAGCACGACGAGGAATGGATCGCAGAACAAGGCGCGCGCCAAGGCGATGCGTTGACGTTGCCCCGCCGAGAGAGAGGAACCGTGCTCGCCGATCTGCGTGTCATAGCCCTGCGGCAGCATGAGGATCATCTCATGCACCTCCGCCGCAATCGATGCGGCAATCACGTCATTGGGGTCGAATTTCGGGTTGAAGCGGGCGATGTTCTCGGCCACGGTT
The DNA here is from genome assembly GCF_059416005.1 of Allobosea sp. GW821-FHT09G06. NCBI lineage: Bacteria > Pseudomonadati > Pseudomonadota > Alphaproteobacteria > Hyphomicrobiales > Alloboseaceae > Allobosea > Allobosea sp. GW821-FHT09G06. The sequence goes on from NZ_JBWKOI010000002.1 coordinate 358,014, forward strand.
CCGGCGAACAATTCGACATCTTGCGGCACATAGCCGATATGTTGTCCCAGCCTTTCCGGCGGCCATTGCGTTAGCGCCGCGCCGTCGAGGCGGACATTTCCCCGGGCGGTTGGCCAAATTCCGACCAGCGCCCGCGCGAGCGACGACTTGCCCGACGCGCTGCGCCCGATAATGCCCAGCGCCGATCCTGCCTCTATCTTGAACGAGACCTCGCGGGCAGTCAGGCTGCTGCCTCCCGGAGGCACAACGCTGATGTGGTCGGCCGAAAGCGACCGATATGGGGCCGGAAGCGCCATCACCTCGTTCCGCGGCAGGTTATCGAACAGCAGGTTGAGCCGGGTCCAGCTGTCTCGCGCTGCCCGGAAGGACTTCCATTGAGCGATGACCATCTCGACCGGCGCCAGCGCGCGGGCGATGAGGATCGAGGAAGCGATCATAACCCCCGGAGTGGCGATCTGCTGGATGACGAGATAGGCGCCGGCCGCCAGCGTCGCCGATTGGATCGCCAGGCGCGCGACCTTGGAAATACTGCCCAGACCCAGCGATACGTCGGCCGCCTTGTTGTTGGCATCGGCGAAAGCGCTGTTCGCCGCCTCCCAGCGCCGCGAGATGTTTCCGCGCATGCCCAGCGCGCGGATGGCTTCGGCATTCCGCCGGCCAGCTTCCGCCAGCGCAGCGCGTTGCGTTCCGTACCGAGTGGCCTCCTTCGCGGCATCTCGCGTGCCAACCTCGGTAAACCGCGTCAGCACAATCAGGATCAGGGCGCCGATAACGGCCATTCCACCCAGAACCGGGTGGAAGAGGTAGCAGATCAGAATGTAGACCGGCATCCAGGGCAGGTCGAAAAAAGCGCTGGGGCCCCCTCCGACGAGAAAAGACTTGATGCTGTCGAAATCTCGGTTGGGCTGACTGGCGTCGAGCTTCAGCCCCTTGTTGATGGAGAGAAAGGTCATCGCCTCGAACAGGCGCGGCGAGATCGCGAGGTCAAGCGACCGCGCGATGCGCACCATGATGCGCGAACGAATGATGTCGATCGACCCTTGAAAGACATAAAGCACTGCGAGGATGATGCTGAGGCCGACAAGCGTCGGAACGCTCCGGCTCGGGATCACGCGGTCATAGACCTCCAGCATGAAGAACGAGCCGCTCAGATACAGCACATTGACGATGCAGCTCATCGCTGCCACGCCCATGAATGCCGAGCGATAGGGAGCGAGAGCCGCCCGAAGTTCCGTGTTACCCTGGGTCAACCGTCACGCCCGCCGATGATCGCGATGCTCAAATGCAAATCCCCGGCCCACAAGCTCCAGGTTATCTGTCGTCAGGCCACTTTGCTCTGACGAGTTTCCGATACCAGAACCGTCGGATCAATACTATGCCCTGACCTTGCTTCTTCGCCGGGCACCTCCCGGCGAGTGCGGTGCGACATGTTTCCGCTGCCCGGCACAAGTGCCATCAGCGTTTCCCGAAGCGCGGTCCAGGAGCCCACCATAGTGTCTCGCGCGGGCGATGCCTGCGCAAACATGCGCAGATAATCCTTTGTGAGCTCGTCCGGCAGCCGGCTGCGGGAGAGGCCGGAGCGGCTTCTCATGCGAGGCCAGCCTTGCTGGATCGCGTAGATGCGGGCATCTGCGGCGCCTAAGCCTGTGAAATCAGCGAGTTCTTCGTCGTCCAGCCAAATCTGCGGCATGGCGTCCTCCTGGATACGCCCCTCCTATCGGAACCACCTTCCCTAATGGTTGATGGTTATGGTGAGTGCGCGTTCAGCATAACGGAGTGTAAAACTCGCGCCGAACCGGGTGCCTGTGCGGCACCCGGGGCCCTGGCCCGTCGAGCCGACGCCTCGCTACGATGTGATGCCGTATTTTGTCATGAGCCAGGCGTTGACCGGAGCAAGATCGGAAGCGGAAATCTCTCCTGTCGAGGCGCCGAGGGTCAGGTCGTAGAGCAGGCCTTCGAAGGCGACGTGCCGCTGCGGCGAGTTCATCAGCGTCAGGCCGCTATCCGCTGCGCTTGTCACGGCATTGGTCGATCCTTTGGCGCCATTGCTCGACTCGTAATCCGCCACCAGGGTGCCATTCCAGTAGTGCCGGCAACGGATGAAGCTGGACGCCGGGTCATCATAGTCGATGACCGTGGTCAGCAGGCCCTTCTGACCGAGGGGCGGACCCCAGCGGTTCGGCGGCAAGGTCGTCGCACCGCGCTCGATACCGGCATTGAAGGGCCGGGATCCCGCCTGCTCGATCCGGCAGAAACCGGAGCCTGCCGCGGAGAACTTGATGCAGGCGGAGGCGCTGGCGGCAAGCGCTGCCGAAGCATCACTTTGGCAGGTCGCCTGGTTCTCGTAGAGCAGGACGGCGACGCTCGACCCGGGCCGGCGCCTGATCCAGTATTCGCCGCTGGCGAGAGGTTGCCCGTTATCCGCGCGGGTCGGTGCCGGCGAGGCGCTGGGAAACCAGAGGCGCATCCTTGCGATATCGGCATTGCTTGGAACCAGTCCGGAACTCGATCGCCCCGTTCCGCCCAGGCTGCCGTTGTTCGAGCCGCTGACCGTGAAGTCGGCCGCGACGTCGTTGGTGATGTCGCCGTACTGGTTGGCGTTGGAGCGGACCGTGCAGACATTGCCGCCGGTCTGTTGCTCGCGCCATTCGGCCACGAAGCGCATGCGCTCACTGTCGGCAGGCCGCTCCGGAGCGTAGATCAGGAAACCGACGGAGCCCTGATCGGACGGTATCACGGGATTGGTACCGGCGGAGGCATCGGCCTGTGAGACGTGGAGCGTCATGGTATTGGCCGTGACCGCGCGGACCCAATAATTCGTGGTTCCTCCCGAAAACCCTGCCGGTAGCGCGCCGCCATTGGCATGGGCGAGCAGCCTGACGCGCCAGCCGGTCGTCATCTGGTGGGTCGTGAAGCTGATGACGCCTGTCGAGGCACTGACGCCGGTCGGAACGATCGGAACCTTGGCGAGGCCGCGCGTGTCGGTCTCGTCCCAGCGCAGCACCGCGAACTGGACGATCGACCGCTTGGATCTCGTTTCCGTCTGAAACGCGATGCGCTGATCGGTCGCGCTCATGTCGAGGCCGAACCCGTACAGATTGTACGAGCTGTTGCTGGCCGGATCACGCACCAGCAGGCGCCCTTGCAGAGCCTTGTCGCCTCGGCTGTCGGCGACGATCTCGAAGCGGTGGTGGCGGTTGGTCGAGGCGATGCCGATCTTGTAGGCTGGCTTGCCGGCGATCAGGTTCGGCAGCTCTTTCGCGAGCGGCAAGGTGGCCAGGCGATGTGTGCCCGTGCCTTGATCGGCGAAGACGACCCTGTTGACGCCTTGCGCGAAATTTTGCGCCGGCATCGGCGTGTCCTCGGAGAGCATGGTCGGCGTTGTCGCCCAATGAGCCTGCGTCGCCTCGGGATAAACGTCGTAGCCGCCGCCTGAACGGGGCGACAGGAAGTAAGCTGCGTCGGCCTGCAAGGGTGTCGGCAGGCTGCCGGTCGACGAGAAATAGACCCTGACCGCGGCCGCCGACGCGAATGTCGAGAATGCCGCGAAACCAAGGTCCGGCAGGACGATTTTCCCGGCGCCGAGATCGACATCCGCAGGTGTGAAATGCTGGTCGAGTTGCTCGACGGTGTTGCTGGAATCTCCCCCCGCAACGCGGAAGAATGCCGGCGTAAAGCTGGGGAACGCGGTCGAGGCGCTGTTGACGCTCAATGAGACGGCCGTGTCGCGCGGCGAGTTCGTCGCGCCGGCCAGCGTCTCCCGTAACGTCACGCCGAAACTGCCCGCAACGCTGGGCGTCGGGCCGACGACGAGATTGGTTCCCGAGATCGCGACGCGCGCATCTGCCGGCACGATCGACACGGTCGAGCCGGCGGTCAGACCGGAAATTGCCCCGATCAGGGTGCCGGACGCGGCCTCTGCCGCGAAGGACGATGAGGACAGGCTGAGGGCCGACAACGTCACGTCGTCACCCGGCACGACAATGGACGGGCTGTTCCCGCTCGTGACGATCCGCGATTGAGATGCCGAAAGCTGGGAGCCCGCCGCCGGCGCTTCTGAAAAGGTGAATGACCATCCGCCAGTTCCATTCGCCGTGGTGGTTCCGGCGACGATGCCATCGCGGCGAACCGTGATCGATACGCCTGGTTCGGACGTGCCGGAGAGGATATGTGTCGTCTTGGAATAAGCGAGACTCGCGGGCGGCGAAACCGCCGCAGCCGTCGCAGCCGCGCTGCGTTTGCCGGAGAAGACGCTTCCCGTCAGAAATGCTGTCATGGCTGGCCCTTCTTATTCGTAGAACTCGATGGAGCCGGCGCAAGCGGCCGGGGCGCGCAGAAGGACATGCGTCGGGGTCGTGATCCCGTCGGGGAGCTTGCCGGGAATGCGGCGCGCGCCGGGATTGAGCACCGAGCCGGAGCCGTCATTCGTGGTAGCAGTGGGCAGAGAGAAGCTTGAGGTCGACGTGCCGATCCCGACACGAACATCGCTGTTGAAACTGAACACGGCGAAGCGTCGACCCGCAGGGATCGCCACACGATGGAGCGTATCCGCCGCCAGCACGATGTTCTCGACCCAATCGGTAAAAGGGGGAGCCAACGCGGCGCGGTTGGACATCAAAGGGTATTCTTCATGAAAGGCGGTCATGGTTGGGTTCTCTGCTCCGGTGGGAAAACCGGAGACTACGGGGATGCAGGCTGGCGGGGATAAGTTCGTCGTGGCGGTGCCGGGCGCCTGGCGAAGCGAGAGCGAATGAGAACTCCCATCCTCATATTCCGCGCGCGCCGCTGGCTGCGTCGCCATAACCTCACATTGGCGATCCCGGCATGCCTGGCCGCCATCGCGGCCGTCGGCCTGTTTGTCCTGGCGGGGCAGGACCTTCCGCCGGAGCCGCTCGAGAACACCACGCCGTTATCGGACGGGAAGCCGCAAACCTCGGGTGCCGCCAAGATCGAATCGCGCATGGAGGCAGCCGCCGCGGCGGAAGCGCGCGCGGCGGCGGGGGGCGACATGTCGGCTTGGCCTGCATTCGCCGTGCCTCCGCCGATGTACTCGGTTGACGGGACGAGTTTCCGCCGCGGCGAAGAGATCGTGCGCCTTTGGGGTGTCGAGGGTCCGAAGCAGGAGGATGTCTGCCTCGATGGTGACGGACGACGCTGGTCCTGCGGCCTGCAGGCGCGTGCGGCATTGCACAACACCGTTACGGGCCGCGGGCTGCAATGCCAGCCGCGCAAGGCGCTGCCGGCAGGAGCATTGGCTGCTTCCTGCAAGATATCGGATGGGGAAGGGCGCCAGGGCGGCGATCTGGCGGCGCTCATGGTTGCGCAGGGATGGGCACGCCCCGACGCCGAGGGGCAGGCGCTCTATGCCATCGAGGCCGACAACGCCAGGCAGAGACAGGCAGGGCTGTGGCGCGGCGGGTGGAAGGTCGCTCCAGCGGCGCAATAGAAGCGGTCCGAAGCCCGCCATCTAGGGTTCAGCCCTGTCGATGTTTTCAATTGTCAGGGGTTCTCGATTCGAATTAGTATTATAAAGTTTTCATAAAAATAGAATCGAATACATTATTCTATCCACATGGCAGGTTTGAGTGGTGTCGTTTTTCAATATAGGGTCGATTTCTGTCGAATAAAACTGTCATAAAAGATGATAATTGCATTTGCTCTATTCATATTCGCATTCGCGATCGGATTTTTATCGAATTTCATATTGGCGTTCGGGTTGCCGATCGTGGCAACTGTCCTCGTTGTCGTCACTTGGCTGGCGCGGCAGAAATTCGAGTTTTTCGAGTTTCTCGTCCTCGTGGGTCATCTCCTCGCTTTTCACTCAGGCTATCTGATCGGCGCTTATCTGGCAGGCCTGCGGCGACGCCGGCAAATGCAAGCCGATGCTCAGGAAGCTGGCGATGCGGAGCCGGAGGTGAAAACGCGGCGCTTCGGGACCGACAGACTGCAATAAGGCCGGGGCTTCAATCCGGGCGCCCGGTGCATTTGTCCTGTCCTTCATCGGACAAGCGGTTGCGATGACGTTTTGACGCGCTGCACCATTGGGCGCATGATCGCCCATATGTCTCCGACGAACATGCACGCAGCGCTGGGACCCAAGGCTGTCCTGCTCCTCTCCATGGGGCTGGGCGGATGCTTGGCCGTGGAAAGCGATCGCGGTCAGCGCACGCTCGCTCCGCTCGATTTCGTGCGCTTCTGCATGGATTACCGCTCCGAATGCAGGGCGGATCGTCCGAATGCCGTGATCGCGTTGACGACCCAATCGGAGGGAGCGATCGCGGACGTCAACAAGGCGATCAACCGCCGAATCGAGCCGGTGACCTGGACCGCGCCTTGGCGAATCCATCCGACGACAGGCAATTGCAACGACTATGTCGTCACCAAACGCCATGAACTGATCAAGCGCGGCTTTCCGGCCTCGGCGCTGCTCATCGCGACCGCGCGCACGCCGGGAGGCGAAGGACATCTGCTGCTGGTCGTTCGTACCGATCGCGGCGAGCGCGTGCTCGATAATCTCACCGACGACATCCTGCCCCCTCGCCGAACCGCTTTCACCTGGCTCACACGGCAATCCGGCTCCGATCCGAATATCTGGGAAGATATCTCGGGTGCCTGAGCCCGTGCGGATCGAGGCCGCCTCGGACATCGCGGCATTGACGCCTTCAGGCCAGCAAGGTCCCGTGATCCAGGAAGTGAAAGTCGTCGATCGTCAGCGCGCCTGGCGCCACGCCCTTGAGCAGGATGCTGTCCCCGCCGCCGAGATCGATCAGCGTGTCACGGCCTGAGGCGCTCAGATGCGATTGCATGTCCGCGAAATCACGGACCTGCGCGGTATCGAAGACCAGTACGTCGTGATTCGAGCCGGAGCCGGAGCGGAAACCCGATACGACATCGTGCCCGAAACCCTCCGCGAAAACGAAGGTATCGTTGCCCTGGCTCCGGAACATGTCAGCGACGCCTGCCGTCGAGATGAGCGTCACACCACCTTGCCAGGCAGTCTGGGTATGGGAGCCGTCGAGATTCGCCTGGTCGGTAAAGAGCACCTTTCCAGCAGCGTCATAGGCCGTGTGCTTCGCGACATAGCCTGAGGCGCTCGCGTCAGCCGGCGTGGTGTAGATATCCTTCGTGCCGTCGGCGTGCACCTGCGAATCGCTTGTCATCACGGCTACGCCTGCGATGGCGGCGAGCAGCTTCGTTTCGCTAATCTCCGTGCCGCCCGGCGCGAACTTGATGACCTCGCTGGCGAGCACGCCGTTCTTGTAGGTCAGCGTGTCAGAGGCACCGTTCGTCCGAACCTGGGTGTGGAGCAGTTGCTGGCCGCTCGCATCGTAAGTGTCCGTCGTCTTGGTCCCGTCGCTGGCGAGATCGAACGTTTGAAGTTCATGGTCTGCGAAGGTACGCGTCTGGTGGATGAGCGTTCCATTGGCGTCATAGCTGTCGTGCTGGGCGCTGTAGGCACTTCCCGAGAGGTTGAGGGAGGTCACGTCTTTCGAGCCATCGGCGTGAACGAGCGTGTCTCGGGTCAGGACGGCCTTTCCGCCGACATTGGCGTAGACCTTCGTTTCGCTCTGTTCGGTCCCGCCGGCGGCGAATTTCACGACGTCTCGCGAGACCACGCCGTCCTTGAACGTGATGGTGTCGGTATAGCCGTCGGTCCTCAATTCGACATGGGATTTCTGGAGACCGGCAGCGTCATAGGTGTCCGTGATCTTGGTGCCGTCTGCGGTCAGCCGGTAATGATAGTCCAGGCTGGCATCGGCATGGGTGCGGGTAGCTTCGATCAGGGTCCCCGCCGCGTTGTAGACGTCGTGCTCGGCGACGTAGCTCTTGCCGACGATGGCGGAGAGATAGACGTCCTTGCTGCGGTCGGCATGAAGCTGGGTCTCGCTCGTGAGGAGCCCGATCGCATTGAACGTCTTGGTGACGGAGATTTCCGACACGTTCGGTGCATAGGTCGAGACTTCCTTGGTGACGAGGCCGTTCGTGCGCGTCTGGACGACCGAATGGACGATCGGGCCGAGCGTCACCTCGATGATGACGGGATGGTCCGAGACTTCGATCACGGAACTGGCGCGCGGGTCGCCGAAAACGCGCAGGGGAGCTGTACCGACGAGCGGATCGTAGAGCGTCGCGGTCGTGGCGCCCGCGAAGGACAGGTCGACGGCGATCTTGGGCGCCTGGATGGCCGTCTGCTTGTTCGGATCCCAGATGTTCGGCTCGGCCCAGAGCACGAGATCGTAGGTGCCGGCGCTTTTCTGGATCAGCAGCGTGTGGACGCCCTTGTCCAGGGGCTTGTTGAAGGTGACGTTGAGTTGTCCGGGCTCCACCTTCGCATCGGAGCCCATCTCGAGGATCGTCATCAGGTTATGGACCGCATCGGCCGCCGGCTTGGGCGTGCCGTCGGCCCGGAACAGCCCGTAGTGCTCCTGGATGGGTGAGGAGGGATTGGGCGCGTTCCTGTCCAGCAGCTCGTAGAGATACGTCATCGAGACGTTGTTCTCGGCCGCATCCATCAAGGTGTTCAGGATATACTTGGCTTGCGTCGCCTCATCGACGCCCCACTGGGCATTGCTGGGAAGCGTGCTGTACCCGGTCTCGGTCACGTTCATCTTGTGGTCTGGCGTCGCCGCCTGCGCGACCGAAAGCCATGTTCCGAAGCTGGCGGGCGAGCGGCCATAGGTACCGTAGATATGGACATTGCCCTCGTCCGAGATCGAGGACAGATCGCCGTATCCATCGAGGTAGTGCGTCGTCGCATAGGCCAGCGTGAAATCCATGACCTTGACGTTCTTCAGCAACGGATCGCTGTGCACGAAGTCGAACAGCGATTTCTGGAACGCCTTGACTCCGTCTACACCCCAGGAGTTGGCCTCGTTCGGGCCCTCTACCGATTCCAGCGCGCCGGGAAAGCGCGACGCGAAGGTTTGCAGCGCCTTGATCTCGTACGGGGCCAGCGTGCTGATGGGAAAGTCGAACTTGTAGCCGCGTTCGGCGAGATAGGTTTCCGTCGTCGTGGTGTAGTCGTAACCCGATTTGCCGAAACCGGCGCCGATGCCGTCGCGAATATGGGTGATGTGCAGGTACTTCAGCGAATTCTCGACCAGCACCGCATCCCGGTAGGCATAGGGGAGCGTAAGTGATGACATGCCGCTATGCATGTTGATACCGACGGAGTCGATGAAGGACGCGGCGGTTTCGGTCGAATTCAGATGCAACACCGTCTTGGATGTCGTCTCGAAAGAAGCGGTGGAAGCTGAACTCATCGCGGCACTCGATCGTGATTGTGCGATGATCTATTCTCGAAATTTATTCCGATTCCGCGATGCAAAGACGTAAAAATCTAGACAAATATCATTCTCTCAAATTGCGCGTTTCTTGTTGATCTGGCGTAGAGCAACCGTCCCCGTAATGATCATCTTTTTCCGCTGGATTCGAGAGCGCGGTCAGCCGGCCCCGAGGCAGAGCGGGTCGCGAAGCCGTCAGCTCGTTGCGTTGACGAGCGTTCAGCCGAATGCCTTATTTGCGATATGACATTCGTTGATCGCCACCTGCGGCTCATCCTGGCCGTCTACGCCATAGCGATCGCATTCACCGCAATCTTTGGCGCGCGTGCTTGAGCCGCGCCGCCGTTCGATGGCGTTGAGGCGTGGCCTGCCATTTCGCGGCAGGCTCGAATGGGGCCGATGCTTCAGATCCTCCTGATCAGCCCGCCATCGATGCGGATCTTCGCGCCGGTCACATAGCTCGCCCGTTCGCTGGCGAGGAAGGTGGGGAGATCGGCGAATTCCTGCGGCTTGCCGTAGCGGCCAGCCGGAATCGCCGCCATCGAGGTCTCCGCGACGGCTTCGCGCGTGCCACCGTTCCGGGTCGCCGCGGCATCGTCGAGCTGGTCGACGCGCGCGGTGTGGATACGGCCGGGCAGCACGACATTGACCGTGAAGCCGCTGCTCGCGACCTCCGAGGTCAGCGTCTTCAACCAGCCGATCACCGTGGCGCGGATGCCGGCATCGATTGCCAATGCTATTCAGTCTTATTAGCGATAGCGGATGTCAGGATCTGTCGATAGGGCGCCCGCCCCAGCCAAGCCTGACACGCCCGAGCGCCATCGTCACCGCCGCTTGCGTCGGCTCGACGATGGGCAGGCCCAGTTCCTGCTCCAGCGCTTCGCGGAAGCGCGCCATGCCGGCGCAGCCCATCACCAGCACGTCGGCATGATGCGCGTCGCGCAGGGTTTTGCCGACGGCGATCATGCGACCGAGCGTGAGGTCGTCATCGGCCATCTCGGCGATGGTGAGGTTGACCGGCAGGTCGCCGGCGAAGCGGCTCATCATGCCCATCGCACCGAGATAGCGCAGGTGGCGCGGGATCGAATTCTTGAGCATGGCGACGATGCCGAAGCGCTGGCCGAGCGTCAGCGCCGTCAACACCCCGCATTCGGCGATGCCGAGAACCGGTTTTTCGCTCTGCTCGCGCAGGGCATGCATGCCGGGATCGGAGAAGCAGGCGACGACGAAGGCCGCCGCCTGGTTTTCGAGGCCCGCGGCGCGCTTGAGCAGGGCAGGGATCAGCCCGTCGACATCGCGCTGCGACTGGATTCCGGGTGGCCCGTCCGCCAGCGTCAGGCATTCGATGGCAGGGCCGCCCGCCATGCGCAGCGGCGCGACGGCGACGTCGATCTCGCGGGTCACGCGCTCGGTCGAGTTCGGGTTGATGACGTAGATCGTGCCGCTCACGACATCTCTCCTTCAGGAATGGTGGCTCGCGGCCGCTCGCGCCAGCCGTCCAATGTCTGGCGCGGCTCCTGGAAACGATCGCCCAGGCCGACATACCAGTCGGCGCCGTGCAGGCGGCCGACGAGATCAAGCTTGTCGATATCGACATGCAGCCGCTCGTCGACGATGCCGTCGCGGATATGGAGATGGACGATCTCCCCGATGACGAGATTGCGATGCCTGGTGCCAAACGAGAGCGACACCGTCTCGCGGCATTCGAGCTGGACCGGCGAGGTAGCGAGCCGCGGCGCCGCGACCTTGGCGCTCGCCACGGTATCGAGCCCGGCTGCCGCGATCTCATCAATCTCGGAAGGGAAGTCGATGGCGCAGACCTGCATCGCCGAAACCATGGCCCGGTCGACGAGATTGACGACGAAGCCGCCGGTCTCGCGGATATTGCGCATCGTGTCTTTCAGCGGCTCGGTGCCGCTGCGCCCCTCGATGCCAAGCACGACCAAGGGCGGGGCATGGCTGAACACGTTGAAGAAGCTGAAGGGCGCGGCATTGGCGCGGCCCTTCCCGTCGACCGTGGTGACGAGCGCGATCGGCCGGGGCAGCACCGTGTTGACGAGGAGCTTGTAGAGATCGCGCTCCCCGAGGTCGCTCGCGGCCCAGTCCATCGCTTCAGCCCAGTTCCGCGTCGAGCAGGCGCACCGTCTCGGCCAGCACGCGGGCGCCGTCGCCGGCCTGGTCGGGCGTGATCGATTCCTCCGGCGCATGGCTGCGCCCTTCGAGGCAGGGCACGAAGATCATGCCGACGGGGCCGATATGGGCGATATGGACGCCGTCATGCCCGGCTCCGCTCGGCAGGTCGCGCGTGGCGAGCCCGAGTGCGGCCGAGGCATTGGCGATGGCCGCGCGAACCTCTGGCGCGCAGGCCGTCGGCGCGACATGGCTGATCGGGTCGACCGCGATGGTGAGACGCAAGTCTTCGAGGGCAGGACGCAGGTCGCGCACCAGGGCCTCGCCGAAGGCCTTCACCGCAGCCTCGTTCCCCGAGCGGACCTCCAGCGTCAGCACGGCCTCGCCCGGCACGGCGTTCGCCGCATTGGGGCTGACCTCGATGCGCCCGAAAGTGGCGACCAGCGGCTGGTTGTCCCGCGCGGTCCCAAGCGCGCGCTTGTAGGCGGCCTCGACGAGTTTCGCCGCGCCGACCAAGGCATCGGCCCGGAGCGGCATCGGCGTCGCGCCGGCATGGTCGGCCCGGCCGGTGACGATGATGCGCTCGCGGCGGATGCCGACGATATCGGTGACGATACCGATCGGGATACGCTCGTTCTCCAGCACGCGGCCCTGCTCGATATGGACCTCGACATAGGCCGCGATGCCATCTGCCGGCCGCTTCACCGCGGCCAGATCCTCCGGCCGGCCGCCGACGAAGGAGATGCCTTCGCGCAGCGTCATACCGTCGGGGCGGGTTAGTGCCAGATGCTGCTCGGAGAGCGTCCCGGCGAGCGCGCGACTGCCGATGCAGGAGAGGCCGAACTCGCTCGGCTCCTCCGCGAGGAAGTCCACCACCTCCAGCGTATGGCGCAGGCGGTCGCCGCGCTCGCTGAAGCTCTGCGCGACTTCCAGCGCGGCGAGCACGCCCAAAATGCCGTCATAGCGCCCGCCGGAGGGCACCGTGTCTGAATGCGAGCCGATCAGGATCGGCTTCAGGCTCGGATCGGCGCCGGCAAGCCGGCCGATCAGGTTACCGGCGGCATCGAGCTCAGTCTCCAGCCCGGCCTCGCGGAATTCCGCTGCCAGCCAGTCGCGCCCTTCGAGGAAGCGCGGGGTGAAGGAGCGGCGCGTCCACGGACGCTCCGGGTCGGTGATCCCGGAGAGGGTCTCGATGCGGCGCCAGAGCCGGTCCTGATCGATCGACATGGTGCTCAGGCCGCCGGGCGCAGGAAGCGGCCGTCGCCGGCCTTGTTGCGGATCACCTTGCCGTCCCAGGCGAGCTGACCGCGCACATAGGTCGCTGCGACGCGGACGCGGAACTCGCGGCCCTCCATCGAGCTCCACTTCACGGCCGACAGGCTCTTGCTGGGATCATGGATGAAGCGGCCGGGCTCCAGCACCGTGATGTCGGCATCGGCGCCCGCTTCGAGCCGGCCCTTGTCGGCGAGCAGGAAGGCCTTGGCGGGCCCCTCGCAGAGCTGTTTCACCACGATGGTCGGCGACAGGCCGTGCTCCTCGCAGCCGGTCCAGAGCGCCGGCAGCAGGGTTTCGATGCCCGGCCCGCCCGAGGTGTTCTTGAAGATCATCGGATCGCCCTTCTTCTCCAGCCCCCAGGAGACGTGGTCCGACGAGATGAAGTCGCAATGGCCGGCGGCGAGATGGCTCCAGAGCAGGTCGCTCTCGGCCTTCGGGCGGATCGGCGGGTAATGCTTGATCTTGGCGCCGAAGCGCGGGCCGTGCTCCTCGGCATTGAGCATGAAATACTGCACGCAGCTCTCGGCCGTCGCCTTGTAGCCGGCCTGCTTGTACATGTTGCAGATCTCGAAGCCGCGCGAGGTCGAGACGTGGACGGCGTGCGCCCGGGCGCCGGTCTCGGCCCCGATCTCGTAGATGCGGGCGGTGGCGAGGTTTTCGACCAATGGAGGATGGGCGCGCAGGAAGGCGTCCGGGCCGGTATCGCCGGCCTCGATCAGCCGGGCGATATTGCGCCGGGTCATCTCCTGATCCTGGTTGTGGACGCCGCAGAGCAGGCCGGTGGGCTCGATCAGCTTGAAGGCTTCATAGAGCGTGTCGTCGCCGATGCGGGGAAAGCGCGTCGGGTTGGCTTCGAAGGTCGAGAACTTGAAGGCGCAGGCGCCGGCCTCGACGAGGCCCGGAATGGCATGCAGGCCGTTCTCGACGGTGATCGTGGCGTAGAGCGCGACATCGACATGGGCGTCGCGCTCGACCACTGCGACCTTCTCGTTGAAGAGCTTGGCACTGGTGACGGGCTCCGGCTCGTCATAGGGCATGTCGACCATCACGGTGACGCCGCCGGCCGCAGCGGCCCGCGAGCACATGCCGATGCCCTCGTGATTGGCCTGGCTGCCGGAATGGACCTGTCCGTCGATCACGCCGGGAATGATCCACTGGCCGCGGAAATCCTGCGTCTCGCGGGCCGCGGGCGGCGTACCCTGACCGACCTTGCCGACCTTGCCGCCGCTGACGGCGACATAGCCGTCCTCGATGATCCGGTCGGCCAGCACGATATTGCCGCGAAGGACGAGATCGAAATCGCTCATGGTGGGGTATCCGGTTTATCCTGCGGGGTAGGTGGGGAATGCGCTCAGCCTTCGCGGCCGAGCGCATAGTCGGTGAAGTTCATGCCGAGCGCCTTCTCGACGATCGGATAGACGCTGGGGTCGGTCACGCTGGAGCTCAGCGGGATCTTGCTCTTGGGCACGCGCAGCACGGAAAGCTCCATGCCCTCGCGGACATGGCCGGCGCTGACCGGCTGGCCGTCAGTGTCGAGCGTGGTGATCACGTCCGGGAAGCAGGCATGTCGCGCGCCGTCGAGGTCGGTCACCGCCATGTACTCGTTCATGACATGGATGACGCGGGCGGCGGCCCCGGTGCCGATCTGGATCGTGCCGATATCGAAGGCCTCGTTGGTGTAGCGCACGTCCTTCTTGGCGACGGTGCCGCGCGCGATGATCGAGCCGCCGGTCTCGTCGCAGATCGCGTCGATGACCGCGCTGCCGCCCTTCGGCTTGGCGGCGAGGATACGCTCGCCCAGCGCCAGAGCCATGGAGATGCCGCCGAGCGCGGCGTTCTTGCGGACATAGGCGGCTGAGACCGGGTTGCGGCAGGAGGCGATGAAGCCGCCCGACATGTCCGAGGCGGTGCGCAGGATCGGCGAGACCTTGGCGGTGGCGCCGCGCGTCACCAGCTCGATATACTGGTTCTTGGAGCGGTTGCCGCCGACCGCGACCTGGATCGTCGCTTCCGGGCTGTTGGCGAGGCCAATCGAGCCCATGTCGCCGGTGGGATGGGCGCGGATATCGCCGACCGCATCGACGACCTTCACGCCGAGAATCGCGCTCGGCAGCCAGGCGTTCAGTGTGCTCGACATGCCGTTCTGGCCGATGATCAGGCCGTAGATCGGCTTGCCCAGCGCTTCCTGCAGCAATTGCACCGCCTTGACGTAGTCGATGCCCCACATCTCCCACTCGGTCGTGCCGCCGGGCGCGCCGATCGCGGCGGCGGTGGCGATGATCGCGTCGTCGGGAATCTCGTCCATCGTGACGAGCTCGGGCCTGCCGGTATTGACCGCGGCGGTGCCGAGCATGCGGCCATGGTCGGCCCAGCCGCCTCCGCCTGCCGCGAAGACCGACCCGCCGGCGACGGCGGCCTCGACATCCCCAATCGTCAGGAAGCGTCTCATCGGCCGGCCTCGTCCCATGTCAGCCGGTCGGTCCCGGCGAAGCCGAGCTTAGAGCGCTAGGCGTGAAATGGATCATGCTTATTATGCAGCCGACCATAATTGGATGTTATCCCCATGCGGCTCAATCTCCGGCAGATCGAAGTGTTCCGGGCGATCATGATCACGGGCTCGATCAGCGGCGCGGCGCGCCTGCTCTCGGTCTCGCAGCCCGCCATCAGCCGCCTGCTCGCCTATACCGAGGATCGGTTGGCGCTGCGCCTGTTCGAGCGCGTGCGCGGCCGCGTGCAGCCGACGCCGGAAGCGCGCCGCCTGTTCCAAGAGGTCGATCAGGTCCATCAGGGCGTGGTCAGGGTCAATGAACTCGCCGATGAATTGCGCGAGCGCGGCACGGGCTCGGTGCGGATCGTCGCGAGCCCGAGCGTCGGGCAGGCGCTGGTGCCGGATGCCATCGCCCGGTTGCGAGCGCGCTTTCCTGACCTTCGCGTCGAATTCGAGGTGCTGACCCTGCTGGAGGTCGTCGCCAAGGTCGTGGCTGGCCGTGCCGATCTCGGTGTTTCGATCATTCCCGTCGACGAGCCGACGCTCGACACGGAGGTGCTCGCCGAAGGGCGGCTCATGGTCATCATGCCGCGTGACCATCCGCTGGCGCGGCTGCGCGTGGTCCGCCCGGCCGATCTCGCGCCTTATCCGCTGATCGGTTTCGGGCCGCAAACGCCCTATGGCGACGTTGTCGGGCGCGCGCTGGCGCTGAAATCGGCGCCGCTCAAGATCAGCACGGTCGTGCGCTTCACCCCGGTCGCCTGCGCCATGGTGCGGGCGGGGGCGGGCGTCGCCGTCGTCGACGAGTTCGTTCTGCGCGGGCGAACCTGGCCGGAGCTGGTCTCGCGCCCGCTCGCGCCGAAGACGCGGGTGCGCGCTCATCTGCTGACGCCGCGCTTCGAACCCCTCTCGCGCACGGCGAACGCCTTCGTCGAGATCCTGCGGGGGCTGGTGCCGTCTCCGCCGGCCGGGCAGGGCGGGGAACACGACGACAGCGCTTAACATCAGGTTATGGGCACCCGACAACAAATGATTGGCTGGGCATGATTCCGCCCTGTTAGGCTCCCCTTGGGCATGGCCGGATTGTTGCATGAGAGGGGTGCGGCATCGCGGCGTAACCACCACGACAACGGGAGCGGGAATCATGAAGATCGACTCGATCAAGCTGACGCGTGCCATTGCCGCAGGCGCCGTTCTCGCGGCGCTGATCGCCATGCCGGCCATGGCGCAGGATGCCGACCATCCGCAGGGCGAGAACCTGAAGGTCGCCTGCGATCTCGGCTTCGCGCCGTTCTGCTTCAAGACACCGGCCGGCGAAACCACCGGCTTCACCTATGACATGTCGGTCGCGCTGGCGAAGCAGCTCGGCCGCCCCGGCGTCGAGGTCACGGATTCCAACTTCTCGGCGATCTTCGCCGGCTTGTTCTCGAAGCGCTACGAGATGATTCCGGCGCCGACCAACATCACGACCGAGCGCGCTGCGCAGATGCTGTTCAGCGAGCCCTATATGCCGACGGGCCTCGGCTTCCTCGTCAAGAAGGGCGCCAAGATCGCCAATCTGGAGGAGCTGAAGGGCAAGGCCATCGCCGTCAATAACGGCTCGATCTCCGACAAGTGGCTGACCGACAACGAGGCCAAGTACGGCTATACGATCCAGCGCTACAACAAGAATGCCGACGCCGTGCAGGCGGTGATGATCGGGCGCGCCTTCGCCAATGTCGCCGACACGCCGGTCACCCGCTATGTCTCGACGCAGACCCCGATGGCGGAAGTCGCCTTTGTCCTCGATGGCGGCCGCAATTTCGGCCTCGCCTTCCGCAGGGAGGACGCGGCTTTCCGGGCCAAGGTCGAGGCGGCGCTGGAATGCATCAAGACCGACGGCACGCTGGCGACGATCCACGAGAAGTGGTTCGGCGTGAAGCCGGCCGCCGATTCCTCCAGCAGCAAGGTCTATCCCGGCATCGGCGCGCCGGAATTCGAGGGCTATGACGCGACGCCGCACAAGGCCGCCTGCAAGTGAGCTTGGCGCCCGCGCTGGCGGCCGCGTCACCTGAGACGATCGTGTTGATCGAGGGGCTGCGCAAGAGCTTCGGCCAGGTCGAGGTTCTCAGCGGCATCGATCTCAAGGTCGGCAAGGGCGAGGCCGTCGTCATCGTCGGCTCCTCCGGCTCGGGCAAGAGCACCTGCCTGCGCTGCATCAACCGGCTGGAGGAACCGACGGCGGGAACGATCCGTGTGGGTGGGCAAGTGGTCACCGGCCCCAAGGTCGATCTCGACCGCTTGCGCCGGGGCATCGGCATGGTCTTCCAGGGCATCCATCTCTACCCGCACAAGACCGCGCTGGGGAATGTCTCGCTGGCGCTGCGCAAGGTCTTGGGCCTGAGCAAGGAGGAGGCGGAGCAGAAGGCCCGCCGCCATCTCGAGGTCGTCGGCCTCGCCCACAAGGCCGATGCCTATCCGGCCGAATTGTCGGGCGGCCAGCAGCAGCGCGTCGGCATTGCGCGGGCCATGGCGCTGGAGCCGCAGGTCATGCTCTTCGACGAGCCGACCTCGGCGCTCGATCCCGAGCTCGTCGGCGAGGTGCTCAACGTCATGGTCCGCACCAAGGAGATGGGCATGACCATGATCGTGGTGACCCATGAGATGAAGTTCGCCCGCGATGTCGCCGACCGCGTCGTCTTCATGGACCATGGCGCGATCTTGGCCGAGGGCACGCCGCAGGAAATCCTGGTCAACCCGCAGCACCAGCGCATCCGCGACTTCGTGATGCGCTCGCACGGCTGACGGCGCCGATGGACCAGATCGTCCGCTACTTCTTCGATTTCTCGCTGATGGCGGCCTTCTGGCCGGACATCCTGCGCGGCTTCCTGATCACTGTGCAGATGTCGATCCTGACGGTCCTGATCGGCATTCCGCTCGGCCTCGCGCTGGCGATCCTCAGGCTCTACGGCATCCGCCCGCTGAACTGGCTGATCATCTTCTATATCGATTTCTTCCGCGCGATCCCGCAGCTCGTCCTGATCGTGCTGGCCTTCTTCGCGCTGCCCTATTTCGGGCTGGTGCTGGAGCCGATCACCGCGACGGTGCTGGCGCTGGCGATCGTGCTCTCGGCCTTCGCCGAGGAGATTTTCTGGGCCGGCATCAACGCCGTGCCGAAGGGGCAGTGGGAGGCCGGCCGCTCGACGGGCCTCTCCTTCACGAAGACGCTGGCCTACATCATTCTGCCGCAGGTCGTGCGCATCTCGATCCCGCCTTTGACCAATCGCGCGATCGGCATCAGCAAGGGCACGACTTTGGGCTCGGTCGTGGCGGTGCCCGAATTGCTCAACGTAACCTCCAGCATCCAGTCCAATGTCGCCAACCCGACGGCGCTGACGGTCGGCGCGCTGCTCTTCCTTCTGCTGTTCCTGCCCTTCGTGCGCTTCACGCGCTGGCTGGAGCGCGCCTATGCGCATCCGAGGTCATGATGGACGATCTCGTCACGACCTTCTTCAACCTCGACGTTCTCAAGCAGGTCTGGCCGCTGCTGCTGCAAGGCTTCTGGATGACGCTGGCGCTGGCCGCGGTCGCCGTGCCGCTCGCGGTGCTGTCAGGCGTGGCTATTGCCATGGCGCAGGACGTGCCGAACCGGCTGTTGCGCTTCCTGCTGATCGCCTATGTCGATGTGATGCGCGCCATCCCGCCGCTGGTGCTGCTGATCTTCATCTTCTTCGGCCTGCCCTTCCTCGGCCTGAAGCTCAACGAGTTCACCGCCGCCGTGCTGGCGCTGACGCTGAACGGTTCCAGCTATTTCGCCGAGATCTTCCGCGCCGGCATCGAATCCGTGCCGAGGGGCCAGCGCGAGGCGGCCCGCTCGACGGGCCTGAGCTGGTACCAGAGCATGGTCCATGTCGTGGTGCCGCAAGGCACGCGCAACGTGCTGCCGGACCTGATCAGCAACACGGTCGAGCTGGTGAAGCAGACCTCGATCGCCTCGGCCGTCGCCTTGCAGGAGCTGCTGCGTTCGGCCCAGCTCGCCCAGGGTCTGCTCTATAATCCGACACCCTTGATCGCGGTGGCGATCGTCTACTTCCTGATGTTCTGGCCCTTCGTGCGGCTGGTCTCGCGCCTGCAGAATCGCCCGGCCATGTCCGCGGCTTGAGGACGCTTTGCCAGCGCGCTCAGGCGCCCTCGGGCTTGCCGAGCGGCGCGCCGGCGCCGGTGCGCTCGGTGATCAGGCCGTAATGCTCGACGCGGCGATGCCTGGCGAAGTCGAAGATCGTCGCCTTGCCGAAGCGGGTCTCGTCGAGATCGCAGGGATGGACCAGCACGTCGTCCTCTTCATGGGTGAGCTCGCCGACGATCTTGCCATCGGGCGCCGCGATCAGCGTGCCGCCGAAGAGGTGGTGCCCGTCCTCCGTGCCGGCCTTGGCGACAGCCACGACCCAGGTCGAGTTCTGGTAGGCGCCGGCCTGTACCGAGAGGCGATGGTGGAAGAGGCGATCGGCCGCCGTCTCGTTCGGCGATTGCGAGTTGGCTGACGGCGTGTTGTAGCCGAGCACGACCATCTCGACGCCCTGCAAGCCCATGACGCGATAGGTCTCGGGCCAGCGCCGGTCGTTGCAGATCGCCATGCCGAAGAGCCCGCCCTCGAATTCCCAGACCGGGAAGCCGAGATCGCCCGGCTCGAAATAGCGTTTCTCAAGATGCTGGTGCGTCCGCTCGCTGTCGAACTCGACATGGCCGGGCAGATGGATCTTGCGGTACTTGGCGACGATCCGGCCGCTGCGATCGACCAGGATCGAGCTGTTGAAATGCCGGCCCTCGGGCGTCAGCTCGGCATAACCGAAGCTCATGGCGAGGCCGAGCTCGCGCGCCTTGTCGAAGAGCGCCTGCGTTTCCGGCCCGGGCATGCTGCGCTCGAACCACTGGTCCGCCTCGGCGCGATCCTCATGGTACCAGCGCGGGAAGAAGGTGGTGAGCGCGAGCTCGGGAAACACCACGAATGTCGCGCCCTGCGCCTTCGCCTTCTCCAGCAGAGCGATCATCCGCGCGACGACCTGCTTGCGGCTGTCGGCTCGCTGGATCGGGCCCAGTTGTGCGGCGGCGACGGTGATGAGGCGAGGCATCGGCAATGTCCTGATCTGGCCTGTGATCTGGTTCTCTCTGGAAACGGCAGCGGAGCCTGTTCCACCGACAAGCTCTAGAGGCCCTGCCTCCATTGTTCTCATGCTTTATTCGGGATCAGGCATAACCTGATGTTATCCGGATCGGCGTCAGAGCGACGGGCGCCGCCGGAGATACCAGAGCGCGAAGGCGCCGGACACCGCAAGCTGGCAGGCGACCATCAGGAAGGGCCAGTCGAAGGAGCCCGTCCGATTTGCGATCACCGCGAAGGCCAATGGCCCGCAGATCGAGCCGACGAAGCCGAACAGGCTCGCACCCGAGGTCACGTCGCCGATGAGGGCTGGCGGCGAGACCCGTGCCAGCTCCGCCATATGGACGCCGTTCCAGCCCATCGAGGTCGCCCCGACCAGGGCCATGCAGAGATAGATCAGCCAGGGGCTCGTCCCGGCCGTGCCGATCAGCAGGGCGATGGCGGAGCCCGCTGCCACCGCCAGCAGGCAAAGCAGGTGCAGGCCGCCGCCCATGCGGTCCGCCAGCCAGCCGAAGAAGATGCGCGCGAGCGTGCTGGCCACCAGCAGCGTCGCGACAAGATGGCCGGCTTCCGCCAGCGTCCGGCCGTGCCGCGTGACCATATAGGTCGCGGTGAAGGCGGTGATGCAGGCCTGCGTGATCGAGAAGGAGACGCCAAGCGCCGTCAGCATCGGCAAAGAGGCATGCGAGCTCAGCACCCGCGCCGATCTCGACAGCGAGGAGGGTGACAGGAACATCCGCGCCCAGGCCCGGTTCTGCTTGCCCTTTTCCGCATCGAGGCTTTTCCGGAATGGTTGCACGGCCAGCGCACTGACCAGCACGACCGCGACCACGGCCCAGACCGCGCCGGTGAAGCCGAAACCCAGAACCATCGGTGCCACGGCAAACCCGGCGATGGCGCCGCCGAGGGGCACGCCGGCCTGCTTGATCGAGAAGACGAGCGTCCGATGATCGGCCGGCGCCGTGCGCATCAAGATCTGGCTGCCGGCAGGCGTGTTGGGCGCGAGCCCCAGTCCGACCAGCAGCGCGCCGGCAAGGCCGATTACGGCGAAGGGCTGCGACAGCAACAGAAGCCCGGCCGCGACGAAGGCAAGGCCGATCTGCAGCGCCCGGACCGGCCCGTGATGCTCCAGCATCGGATTGCCGCAGGCCAAGAACCAGCAGATGCCGACCGAGACCACCGCCGAGACATAGCCGATGCTTTCAGGCGCGAGGCCCCAGCGTAGCGTCAGGACCGGGCCGAGGAGCGGGATGGCGGCGCCGGCAAACGAACTCACGACCTGGACGAGGAGAGTGGCGCTGAGCGCGCTTCCCCACAAAGGCAGCTTCAAGGCGGTTCCCCCGATCCCGTCGCCGCGCACCTGCTCTGCTTCTCTAGCCGAGCAGGTGAGAACCGCAGCGTCGGAAACGTTCATCCGGCAGGGGCCGCATGGGGTCGAGACGGATTGATGGGCTGACGGGGCTGCGTCGGGAGCATGCGCGCTCCCCGCGCAACCCCGTTGAAGGCAGGCCGGTCGGCCTTCCTATTTCGCGACCCACACGCCCCAGGCGCGCGTCTTGCCGGAATTGGTCAGCTCGACGCCGGCGATGCGGTCGGTCGAGGCTTCGACCAGCGGGGTGTTGTAGAGACTGATGATCGGCGCCTGATCGATCATGCGCTGGTGCATCTCGTCGAACATCGCTTGTCTTTTGGCGGGGTCCAGCTCGGTCGCCGAGGCCAGCAGCAGCTCGACCGCCCGCTTGTCCTCCCATTGGACATCGGCATCCTCGTCCTTCGAGCCGACGAAGGTCTTGTAGTTCAGCGAGGGTTCGAACCGGGCGGTGAAGCGGAAGGACTGGAGCTGGAAATTGCCCTTGCTGTAGCGGTCGAGCTGCGTCGCCCATTCCAGCATGTCGAGCTCGACGTTGAAGCCGGCCTGCTTGAGCATCGCTTGCAGGATGATGGCCGTGTCGTAAAGATGGACCAGCTTCTGCGAGGTCTGGAGCTTGATCGGGCGACCGTCATAGCCGGCCTCCTTCAGCAGCTTGCGGGCGAGATCGGGATCGTATTTGTAGCCCTGGTCGTGCACGGCGGTGTGGCTGCCGCTGGTCGTCGGGATGGCGGAGGGATTGGGCTTGCCCAAGCCGTCCGTCCGGTTCTCGACCAGCGTCTTCAGGTCGATCGCATGGGCCAACGCCTTGCGGATACGGGGATCGGCGAGAAGGGGATCGCGGTTCTGGATCAGCAGGACGTTCCAGCTCAGCCCTTGCGCCGTCGCGACCTTGATGCCCTTCGCCGCGCGCAGTTCGGCGATATCCGCGACATCGGTGATGATCCAGTCGATCTGCCGCGCCTGCAATCCGGCGCGCCGCGTCGCATCGTCGGGCACGACCATCCAGCGCACCTGATCGACATAGACTTTCCGCGCTCCGGCATAGCCGCTCGTCGGTTCGCTGCGGGATTTGTAGCCGGCGAATTTACTGAGCAGGATGAAGCTGTTCTTGCGCCATTCCGTGAAGGCGAAGGGGCCGGTTCCGACCGGCTTCACCCATTCGCCCGCGGCGTTGACGGAGTCGCGATGCAGGATCGCGGTCATGCACTGGATATTGGCGACATAGTGCAGGAACAGCGCCGACGGAGCGGCCAGCCGGAACACCACGGTCTTCGGATCGGGCGCCTCGATCGCCTCGACCTTCATATCCTGCGTGCCGTCATACCAGCCGCGGCACTGCCAGCGCGTCGCCGGGGCGAGCATGCGCTCCCAGCTCCATTTGACGTCGGCCGAGGTCATCGGCGCGCCGTTATGGAAGGTGATGCCGTCGCGCAGCTTGAAGGTGTAGCTGCGTCCGTCCGGCGACATCGCGTAGCTTTCGGCCAGCATCGGCGCGATGCTGAGGTCCTCGCGATAGGCGACCAGTGCCTCGACGACATGGTGCAGCACCGTGTCGGCATCGCCGCTGCGGCGTACACCGGGCTCGCTGCTGGTGATGTCCCCGGAAATCGCGACCCGCAATTCGCCGCCGGGTTTCGGCTCCTGCGCTGCGACGGGCGTGAGGCAAGCGAATGCGGCGACAGCCGCAAGCCATCCAAGCTTCATGATCCTGCTCCTCCCAAGGGGCGGGCCCGGCTTTCCGGTGTCACCGCAGAAATCGTCGGTCTCGCCGCCGCTATTCCCGCCTGCGGCGCAGCACGTCAGCGAAGAAATCCTTCACCGGCGGATGAACGAGGTATCCGATATGCTCGACGCCAGGCACGACATCGAAGCGCACGGCGATGCCGCGCTTCTCGAAAGCGGCTTCGAGCGAGCGCAGGCGCTCGACCCGCGTCGCGCCGGTGTCGTTGATCCCCTCCATCCAGTTCGCGGATTTCGGCGAGACGGTCACGTCCCAGGTCTCGATATCGTCACCGCCGACGACCATCTGCACGGTGACCTCGCGCATCGCCGCAAGGTCGGGTTCGCGCCCGAAGATCGCTTTCATGTCGCCGGTGCCGCGCCACCACGGCTTGTCCGGATCGGGCAGCGTCACCACGCCGGGCGCGCCGATCGACACGGCGGAAAGCCGTTCCGGGTAGAGATAGAAGAAGCGGTGCACGAACTGGCCGCCGCCCGAGAAGCCGTGCATCAGCAGCTTGTCGGTCTCGAGCCGGTAGAGCCCCGCGACCTCGTCGATCATCGAGAGCAGGATCTCGTCATAGCGGATGCCGCGGTAGAGAATGCGCTTGTAGTTATGGGTGTCGCCGGGTTCCTCGATCCCGCAGGGGAAGAGCGGCGCCAGCAGCACGCATTGGTTCGCCTCGGCGAAATCGATGAACTGGTCGCGCAGATTCGTCGCATCGCGCAGGCTGCCATGGACGAGAACGGCGAGCGGATAGCGCCGCGTGCCGGTCTCTTCGTAGCTTTCGGGCAGGTAGCAGCAATAGGAGAAGCGCTGGTCGGCCCGGCAGGCGGAAATCGCCGTGCGGCCCATCAGGTAGTAGGAGATGGTCTCGCCGTGCCCCTTGCGCATTCCGCCCTCTCTTCAATGAGCTGCTGGCCGGCCTGATGGCTCAGGCGATGGTGTCGAGCGCCTTTCGGATGCTGGCGAAGATCCGGTCGATCTCGTCGGGCTCGATCGTCAGCGGCGGCGACAGCACGATCAGATCGGCGCCGGCCCGGACGAGCACGCCGTCCTCGTAGCAGGCCTCGGCGCATTCGGCGCTGCGCTGGCCGGTGCCGCCGGGGCGCGGCGCGAACTCGATCGCGGCAACGAGTCCGATATTGCGGATGTCGATGACATGCGGCGCGCCCTTCAGCGCATGCGCCGCCTGTTCCCAATGGGCCGCGATCTTGCGGGTGCGCTCGAACAGCCCTTCCTCCTCATAGACCTGCAAGGTCGCGAGCCCGGCGGCGCAGGCCAGCGGGTGGCCGGAATAGGTGAAGCCGTGGAACAGCTCGATCGCGGATTCCGGCCCGGTCATGAAGGCGTCGTAGATATGCTTGCCGACGACGGTCGCGCCCATCGGCACGGCACCGTTGGTGAGGCCCTTGGCGCAGGTGATCATGTCCGGCGTGACGCCGAAGGCTTCCGACGCGCAGGAGGCGCCGAGCCGCCCGAAGCCGGAGATCACCTCGTCGAAGATCAAGAGGATGCCGTGCTTGTCGCAGATTTCGCGCAGGCGCTTGAGATAGCCCTTCGGCGGCGGCAGCACGCCGGTCGAGCCGGCGACGGGCTCGACGATCACGGCGGCGATGGTCGAGGCGTCATGGATCTGGACGAGCCGCTCCAGATCGTCGGCAAGTTCGACGCCATGCTCCGGCTCGCCGCGCGAGAAAGCGTTGCGCGCGAGGTCGAGCGTATGCGGCAGGTGCGCGGCGCCGGGCAGCAGTGGTCCGAAATCGCGGCGATGGCGGCTGATGCCGGCGACCGACAGGCCGCCGAAGCCCATGCCGTGATAGCCGCGCGCCCGCCCGATCAGGCGGTAGCGACCGCCTTCGCCACGCTGGCGATGATAGGCGAGCGCGACCTTCAGCGCGGTATCAACGGCTTCCGAGCCGGAATTCGAGAACAGGACGTGGTCGAGGCCGTCAGGCAGCATGCCGACCATGCGGTTCGCCAGCGTGAAGGCGTCGGGATGTCCCATCTGGAAACAGGAGACATAGTCGAGCCCGTCGGCCTGCGCCTTGATCGCCTCGCGGATGCGCGGGTGGCCATGGCCGGCATTGACGCACCAGAGGCCTGCCATGCCGTCGAGGATCCGGCGCCCGTCCGACGAGAGATAGTAATTGCCTTCCGCCCCGACGAAGAGCC
This sequence comes from Allobosea sp. GW821-FHT09G06, assembly GCF_059416005.1. NCBI lineage: Bacteria > Pseudomonadati > Pseudomonadota > Alphaproteobacteria > Hyphomicrobiales > Alloboseaceae > Allobosea > Allobosea sp. GW821-FHT09G06. Next base: position 383,595 of record NZ_JBWKOI010000002.1, read on the forward strand.
GCGGCGCGCTCTTGAAGCGGCGGTTCGCGGTGAAGGGCATCCAATGCGCATCGAGATCATTGGGGCGGGCGGCGGTGGCGGGCACGGTCGGTCTCGCTGCTGGGTGATGATGAAATGAATTATTTGCAGAAAAAATACAATGTCAAGCGAGCGTGCGGAAGCCGAGGGAAGGGCGCCGCGGCTACGGGCATTATTCCGCGGGAGAGGCCGCTTCGCGCGCGGGCCGGGTCAGGTGCTGGCGCATCAGGATCACCGCCCAGTTGATGTCGCCCTGTTCGAGCGCATCCAGAATGGCGAGGTGCTCGCGGCAGGACTTGAGCAGGGCGTCGGCATCAAGCTCGCCGTAATCGGCATATTCCGTCAGTCGTCGCAGCGCGTTCTGCGCCTCCATGGCCTGGAGCAGGAAGCGGTTGCCGGAGCAGGCCGCGAGCATGGCATGGAAGCCGGCATTGATCGCGAAGAAGCGCTCGACCGAGGGCGAACGGTAGAGGTCTTCGATGAAGGCTTCATGCGCCGCACGGCTACGGGCGAATTGATGTTTGTCGACGCGGAAGCCGGGTTCCTGCAAGCCCATGCATTCGATGATCAGGCGAAAGCGGTAGCTCTCCTCGCGCGCCTGGTTCGAGGCGAGCGAGGGTACGAAGCTCCAGCCATGGCCGCGCCGGCGCTTGACCAGCCCGTCTTCGGCGAGCCGGAGCAGGACCTTGCGCAGGCCGCTGCGGCCGATGCCATAGGTTTCGAGCAGGTCGGTCTCGATCAGTTGCTCGGGGAGCCGGCCGGCCTCGCGGTCGCGCAGGATCGCCTGCAGCACGTCCTCCTCCAGGGCAGCCGGCAGCGAGCGCTCCGCCGTTTCGAGTTCGGCGCCGTCGCGCGACAGGAAGAAGCCCTGGTTGGTGCGGTTCTCGACGAGGCCCTGGCCGGCAAGGACGCCGAGCGCGGCGCGCACCGGCGTGCGCGAGACCTCGAATTCTCGCGCGATCTCCATCTCGCGCAGATGGAAGCCGGCGGGCCAGCGCCGCTCGGCGGCGAGTGCCGCGATGCGCCGCGCCAGCGACAGATGCAGCCCGCTGGGCTTGGCGCCAGCCCTTTCGGAACGGGAGGCGTCCGTCATCTCGGCAACAGGCTCACGGCGGATGGTCCTAAGGGGTGAAAAAAGACACCTTTCTTACCATGCCGCGAGCCGAGGGCAATTCCGCGGGTTGTCAGGCGGAGGGCGGTTCGATGAGCACGAGCCTCTTGCCGGCCTGCACCGTCTCGCCGGGCCCGCAAGCGATGTCGGCCACCACGCCGTCGATGCCGGCCAAAAGCGAGGTGAAGAGCTTCATCGATTCCAGCACGACGACGACCTGCCCGGCCTCGACCCTGTCGCCCGGCGCAACGCGGACTTCGGCGACCACGCCCGGCATCGGAGCAAGTATCGCTCCCGAACCTGCTCCACCGCCACCGGCTGCCACAACCGGGCGCGCTTCGCTGCCGATCCCGATAGCGAAGCTCTCGCCATCGAGCGTCAGACGGACGCGCCCGTCCGTCGTGGCGTGGCTGCCGCGTAGGAGTCTTTCCTCGAACGTAAGCTCGAAGCTGTCGGCGCCGACGCGCAGGGCCAGTTCGATCTCGCAGTCCGAGTCGAGAACGATGCGCCGGCCATCCGGCAGCAATCGAACCTCCAGCTTCGTCGTCCCGTCCTCTTCCTCGGCGATCAGGCGGCTCGTCGCCATGCCGCCGGCCGGTGCCAGCAGGCGGAAACCTGCGAGGCTGTTCCAGGCATCGACGCTTGGACGCGCCGCTTTCTGCTTCTCCAGCCAGAGCAGGGCGGCGACGGCGCGCGCCAGCCGTTGCCTTGGCCGCGTGGCCGTCCAGCCATCGGGGAAGGCGTCCTCGATGAAGCGCGTCGTCGCCTTGCCCGCGGCGAAGATCGGATGCTCGACCGCGTCGATCAGGAAGGGCAGGGTGGTGGCGGGGCCGAGAATGGCGAAGTCGCGCAAGCCAGCCACCAGCCGCGCGCAGGCCGTGGCGCGATCCGGCCCGGCCGCGATCGCCTTGGCGAGCAGCGAGTCATAGAACAGCGTGACCTCGGAGCCCGCCCGCACGCCGCTGTCGACGCGGATCGAAGCCGGCTCGGCATAGCCCTCGATCCGTCCGGTATCCGGCCGGAACCCCTGATCAGCGCGTTCGGCGGTGATGCGGGCTTCGATCGCGTGCCCGCTCTCGCGGATATCGGGCTGCAAGGCCGGAAGTCGCTCACCGGCGGCGATCCGGATCTGCCATTCGACGAGGTCGTAGCCGGTGATCGCCTCGGTGACGGGATGCTCGACCTGCAAACGCGTGTTCATTTCGAGGAACCAGGGCTCGTCGAAGCCATCTTCCAGGATGAACTCGACGGTGCCGAGATTGTCGTAGCCGATGGCCTTTGCCAGCGCGACGCCGCGCTCCAGCAGCTTGGTTCGGATCGCTGGCGTGAGATTGGGGGCGGGCGCTTCTTCCAGAACCTTCTGGTTGTTGCGCTGGACCGAGCAGTCGCGCTCGAACAGATGCACGACATTGCCGTGCTTGTCGCCGGCCACCTGCACCTCAAGATGGCGCGGCCGCATCACCAGCTTCTCGATCAATAGCGCCGGATCGCCGAAGGCGGCCTGCGCCTCGGCACGCGCCATCTCCAGCGCCGGCACCAGTTCCTCTGCCGCGAAGACGCGGCGCATGCCCTTGCCGCCGCCGCCGGCCGAGGCCTTGATCATCACGGGGTAGCCGATCCGCGCCGCCGCATCCGCCAGCGCGGCGTTCGACTGGTCGCCGCCGGCATAGCCGGGCACGCTCGGCACACCGGCTTTCTCCGCGATCAGCTTCGAGCCGATCTTCGGGCCCATCGCGGTGATGCATTCGGCGGAGGGGCCGACGAAGATGCGCCCCGCCTGCCGGCAGAGCAGCGGCAGGTCGGGCTTCTCGGAGAGGAAGCCGTAGCCCGGATGGATGGCATCAGTGCCGCTGCGCGCGGCGGCTTCCATGATCGCCTCCGCCCGCAGATAGCTGTCGCGCGCGGCGGCGGGGCCGATGCGGACGGCCTCGTCGGCGAAGGCAACATGCTGTGCATCGCGATCGGCATCGGAGAAGACGGCGACGGTGCGGATGCCGAGGCGTCGGCAGGTCCGCATGATCCGCACGGCAATTTCGCCGCGATTGGCGATGAGAAGGGAGCCGATCATCAGGATCACATCCGGTAGACGGGGCGATGCCCGGGCAGGTCGATCTCGCGCGCGGCGAGCGAGAGGCACAGGCCCAGCACGTCGCGGGTCTGGGCCGGCTCGATGATGCCGTCGTCCCAGAGCCGCGCCGTCGCGTAATAGGGCGTGCTCTGCTCCTCGAACTGGCGGCGCGTCTCGCGATCGAGTTTTTCGATATCGGCCTCGTTCGCGCTGCCGCGCGTCAGGCTGGAGCGCCTGAGTTCGGTCACCACGGTCGCGGCCACCTCCGGCGACATCGTCGCGATGCGTGCGTTGGGCCATGCGAAGAGGAAGCGCGGCTGGAAGCCCCGCCCGCACATGCCGTAATTCCCGGCGCCGTAGGAGCCGCCGATGATGACGGTGTAGCGCGGCACGCGCGCATTCGAGACGGCATAGACCAGCTTGGCCGAGTGCTTGGCGATGCCGTTGCGCTCCGCATCTGTCCCGACCATGAAGCCGGTGATGTTCTGCAGGAACAGCAGCGGGATGCGGCGCTGGTCGCAGAGCTCGATGAAATGCGCGCCCTTGAGCGCGCTGTCGGAGAACAGCACGCCGTTATTGGCGATGATGCCGACAGGCTGGCCGTGGATATGGGCGAAACCGGTGACCAGCGTCGCGCCGAAATCCGGCTTGAAGGCGTCGAAGACGCTGCCGTCGACCATGCGGGCGATGACCTCGCGCACATCGAAAGGCTGCTTCAGGTCGGTGCCGACGATGGCTTCGATCTCGGCGGGGTCGTAGAGCGGCGGCGTGACGGCACGCGCCGAGACACGCGGCGGCGCCGGCCAGTTCAGCGCGCCGACGATGTCACGGAGCTTGGCGATCGCCTCGAACTCGTCTTCGGCGAGATAGTCGCTGACGCCCGAGACCTGCGTATGCATCTCGGCGCCGCCCAGCGTCTCGCCATCGACGATCTCGTTGATCGCGGCCTTCACGATCGGCGGCCCGCCGAGATGGATGCGGCCGGTGCCGCGCACCATCACGACCTCGTCGGAGAGCGCCGGGATATAGGCCCCGCCCGCCGTGCAGCCGCCGAACACCGCCGATATCTGCGGCAGACCGGCCGCCGACATCCGACATTGCTGCAGGAAGGCGCCGCCGAAATGGTCGCGGTCGGGGAAGACGCGGTCCTGCTCAGGCAGGAAGGCGCCGCCGCAATCGACGAGATAGACGCAAGGCAAGCGGTTCTCGAAGGCAATCTCCTGCGCACGCAGATGCTTCTTGACCGTCTCGTGGAAGAAGGAGCCGCCCTTCACCGTCGCATCATTGGCGATGATCATGCAGGGCGTGCCCGCGACCACGCCGATGCCGGTGACGATGCCGGCGCCCGGCACCTCGTTGCCATAGAGTGCCCAGGCCGCGAGCGGCGAGAGTTCGAGGAAGGGCGATAGCGGGTCGACCAGCAGGTCGATGCGCTCGCGGACCGGGATCTTGCCGCGCTCGCGATGGCGCGCCCTGAGCTTCTCGCCGCCGCCGGCCAGCACGCGCGCATGGCGCACACGCAAGGTCTGGATCAGCGCCCCGTAGGCGGCCCGTTTCTGCTGCTGCTCGGCCCCGGAGCCGACCCTGCTTTCGATGACCGGCATGCGTGCTGCGCCTCCTCGGCCTCCCGGCGGCTGGCCCGCCGGTAGAGCAATGTCATTTACCTACCTGCCGGTAGGCAGTTAGGCAAGGGGTGTTGATGGCGGTGGCGCGATGGGCGTGACGGCAGGCAGGATTCAGATGAGGGTGCACGGAGGCATGGAACGTTCGGCGGTGGCCGGCATTCGTCATACTGACACAGGCGTGTCGATACATTGATATCAAGCCATTCGAGGGGCGCCGAAGCTCCCGTCACAATGGAGACGACCATGAAGATCGTGACCAGCTTGAGTTTCCGGGGTGAATGCCGGGCAGCGTTCGAGTTCTACGCCAAGGTCCTCGGCGGCAAGATCACCGCGGCCATGCCTTATGGCGACGCGCCGCCCGACATGCCGATCACCGACGAGAAGTACAAGACCTGGCTGATGCATTGCTGGCTGGAGATTGGCGACCAGGCCCTGATGGGCGCCGACATGGACACGGCCTGGGCTCCGAATGTCGACAAGCCCAAGAACGGCTTCGACGTCACCTTGCACACCAATGACAAGGCTGAAGGCCAGCGCTGGTACGATCAGCTCTCCGAGGGCGGGCGGGCCGGCATGCCGTTCGGCGAGACCTTCTGGTCGCCCGGCTTCGGCTCGCTCACCGACAAGTTCGGCATTCCCTGGATGATCAACACCATCCCCGCGGCGGACTGGAAGCCGTCGCAGGGCTGATCAGGCTGTCAGGCGCGCCCCGCGGAACCCGCGGGGCGGCTTGGTCACACGAGATGGAAGGACTGCTGCAGCACGTCGCGGGAATCGAGGCCGAGCTGCACGTCGAACTGACCGCTCTCGAGCACCTCCTTCAGGTCCCCGTTGATGAACTTCAGCTGGTCCGGGCCGATCTCGAAGCGCACCACGCGGCTCTCGCCGGGCTTCAGCGTCACCTTCTGGAAGCCCTTCAGCTCCTTGATCGGCCGCGCGATCGAGGCATAGGGGTCGGCGATATAGAGCTGCACGACGTTGGCGCCCGCGAAGCTGCCGGTATTGGTCAGCGTCGCTTCGGCGGTCAGCTTCTCGCCGCGCTTGATGCGGGCGGCCGAGAGCTTGAGGTCGGTCAGGGTGAAGCTGCTGAAGCTCAGGCCGAAACCGAACGGATAGAGCCCGCCCTGCTCCTCCTCGAAATATTGCGAGGTGTAGTTGCCGGGCTTGCCCGGGGTGAAGGGGCGCCCGATCCGCAGCGCGTTGTAATAAGTCGGGATCTGGCCGGCCGAGCGCGGGAAGCTGATCGGCAGCTTGGCGGCGGGGTTGTGGTCGCCGAACAGGATGTCGGCGATGGCGTTGCCACCCTCGGTGCCGGCATACCAGGTCTCCAGCAGCGCGTCGGCATTGTCCTTTTCCCAGCCGATCGCGAGCGGGCGGCCGTTCATCAGCACGACGACCAGCGGCTTGCCGGTCGCCTTCAGTGCCTGCAGCAGCTTGCGCTGCGAGCCCGGCATCTCGATCGTGACGCGGCTCGACGATTCATGCGACATGCCGCGCACCTCGCCGACGACGGCGATCACCACGTCGGACTGGTTGGCGACCGCGACGGCCTCCTCGATCATTACGTCGAGTGGGCGCGGGTCCTGGATGACCTCGGGCTTGTCCCAGTTGAGATAGTTCAGGTAGTCGACGATCTTCTGGTCGTCGAGCACGTTGGCGCCGCGCGCGATCAAGAGCTTCGCCTTGTCGCCGATCGCCTTCTCGATGCCGGCCTTGACCGTGACGGCCTGCTCCGCGACGCCCTGCGCCGACCAGCTGCCGAGAATGTCGAGCCCTGAATCGGCCAGCGGTCCGACGAGCGCGATCGTGCCCTGCTTCTTCAGCGGCAGGGTCTGGTTGCGGTTCTCCAGCAGCACGATGGACTCGCGCGCGATCTCGCGGGCCGGCTCGCGATGCAGGCGGTCGTTCGAGCGCACATCGACCGGATCGTCCTCCTGCTTGCCCATGCGCAGGAACGGGTTGGCGAAGAGGCCCATGTCGTATTTGGCGCCGAGCACCTCGCGCACGCAGGCGTCGAGCTCGGCCATCTTGATCTCGCCGGAGGCGATCAGGCCGGGCACTTCCGCGAGATAGACCTGGTCGGCCATGCTGAGGTCGATGCCGGCGCGGATGGCGAGCTTGGCAGCCTCGCGGTTGTCGCGGGCGACGCCGTGGCGCGTCAGTTCCGTGATCGCGCCATGGTCGCTGACGGTGACGCCCTTGAAGCCCCATTGCTTGCGCAGGAGGTCCTGCAGCAGCCAGATATTGGAGGTCGCCGGCACGCCGTTGATCGAGTTGAGCGCGACCATGACGCCGCCGGCCCCGGCATCGATCGCCGCGCGATAGGGCGGCAGGTAGACCTGGTGCATGCGCAGCAGGCTCATGTCGACAGTGTTGTAGTCGCGCCCGCCTTCGACCGCGCCGTAAAGCGCGAAATGCTTGACCGCGGCCATGATGGTGTCGGGCTGGTCGGGCGAGGTGCCCTGGAAGCCGCGGACGCTCGCCCGCGCGCATTCGCTGACGAGGAATGGGTCCTCGCCGAAGCCCTCGGAGGTGCGGCCCCAGCGCGGATCGTGGCTGATGTCGACCATCGGCGCGAAGGTCATGTCGACGCCGTCATTGCAGGCTTCGACCGCCGAGACGCGGGCCATCCGCTCGATGACGGCCATGTCGAAGCTCGACGCCAGGCCGAGCGGGATCGGGAAGGTGGTGCGATGGCCGTGGACCACGTCATAGGCGAAGAAGAGCGGGATCTTCAGGCGCGAGCGCTTGACGGCGGCTTCCTGGAGCGGCCGATTGTCGCGCCGGACCACGGTGTTGAACGAGCCGGCGATGCGCCCGGCCGCGACCTCGTCCATGAGCTGCGCATGCGGCATCTCGGGGCCGATGCTGATCAGGCGCAACTGGCCGACCTTCTCGTCCACCGTCATCTGCGCGATCAGCTTGTCGACGAAGGCCTTCTTCTTGGCAGCCGGATCGGCGGTGCGGGCCTGTTTCGGCCTGGCTGCGGCGGGAAGCGCCGCCATTCCGGCCACGAAGGCGGCCGAGGCCATGGCACCGAGCGCCTGCCGGCGGGAGAGGCCGGCAGCGGCCTCCTCAGGGGACACCGTCTCCAGTCCTTCGACGACCGGCGCAGCCTTCTGATGATCCATGCTGATTTCGTTCACTCAGGTTGTCGGGGGTGACGGGGAGCGCGGGAGCGGTTCGGGAAGAACGGCGCTCATTCCTTGACCCTCGTCGCGATGATGGGCATTTGTGCTTGGGTCGCGCCGCCGTCAACAGAGGACGAGCGCTCCGTCCCGCCGACGCCCACCTTTAAGGAGCTAGTGTGAACTTGTCGACCCGTTCCGCCGACGGGGCCCCGCTCATGGCCCGGTCTTCCTCTTCAGCCCGACCCATGCTGATGCGGCTGCTGAACCGGTGCGGACAGACCCGGAGCGGGTCCGGTCTCGCGCGTCTCGGTCTGGCGCTCGGCATGCTCGCCGCTGCGGCTGTCGCCGGCCCGTCGGCCTTCGCGCAGCAGCGCCCGACATTCGGGCTCGACGACGTGGTCGCCAAGGCCAGGGCGCTGGCGGAGGCGCCCTATGTCGCGCCGGTCAGCAATCTGCCCGACGTCTTCAGCAAGATGCAGTTCGCCGACTACCAGAAGATGCAGCCGAAGCGCGATCGCTTCGCCTGGATGGAGCACAAGACCCCGTTCAAGCTCGCCTTCTATCACCAGGGCATGCAGTTCAACACGCCGGTGAGGATCAGCGAGATCGTCGACGGTGCCGCTCACGAAATCCCCTACGATTCCGGGCGCTTCGACTTCGCCGACCTGCATTTCGACCGCGACGCCACGAGCAAGCTCGGCTGGGCCGGCTTCCGGGTGGTCTACCCGATCAACAAGGCCGGCAAGCTCGACGAGATCATGAGCGTGCTCGGCGCGAGCTATTTCCGCGTCATCGGCAAGAACCAGATCTACGGCCTGTCCGGGCGCGGGCTGGCGATCGATACCGGGCTGCCGATCGCCGAGGAGTTTCCCGCCTTCCGCGAGTTCTGGCTGCGTCGTCCCAAGCCGAAGGACAAGCACCTGACCTTCTACGCGCTGATGGATTCGGTGCGCGCCTCCGGCGCCTACGAGTTCACGCTGACGCCGGGTGCCGACGCCGTTCTCAGCGTCAAGTCGCGGATTTTCCTGCGGCGGGACGCCTCGCCGACGACGATCGGCATCGCGCCGCTGACCAGCATGTTCCTCTTCGGCCCGCAGCAGCCCTCGCCGACGCCGAATTTCCGCCCCGCGATCCACGATTCCAACGGGCTTGCCGTTCGGCGTGGCGATGGCGAATGGATCTGGCGCCCGCTGGTCAACCCGTCGATGGTCACGATCAGCGACATCGCGGCGGAAAACCCGAAGGGCTTCGGCCTGCTCCAGCGCGGGCGTGACTTCTCGCGCTACGAGGACCTGAAGGACCGCTACGACCTGCGCCCGAGCGCCTGGATCGAGCCGACCAACGACTGGGGCAAGGGCAATGTCCGCCTCGTTGAGATTCCGACCGCCGACGAGACCAACGACAACATCGTCACGCTCTGGGTGCCGGATGTGAGGCCGCCCTTCGGCGAGCCGATGCGCTTCGATTACCGGATGCACTGGACCATGGACGAGCCGGCCCTGATGAAGGGCGACATCTCGCATGTCTGGCAGACGATGCGTTCGAGCGGAGAGTTCTACCAGTCCAACCTGATCCGCGCCGGCGACGGCACGCTCGCCTTCCTGATCGATTTCAAGGGTCCCTCGCTGCGCAAGCTGCCGAAGGACGCCCGGCCGACGGCCGTGGTCGGCGCCAACGACAATGTCGAGATCGTCGGCACCGAGTTGCAGCCCAACCCCGCCATCCAGGGCTGGCGCCTGAGCTACCGGATCAAGATCAAGAACCCGGCGGTCTCGTCCGATCTCACGGCGGTGCTGAAGCTCGGCGACCGGACGCTGACCGAGACCTGGAAGTTCAGGCTGCCGGCCTCGCAGGCGGCGACGAACAAGGAAACCTATCTCAACCGCTTCAAGGCGATGGAATAGGCAGCGGGGCCTTCGCGCCGCGCCGATAGCGAGCGCCCGAACCTGATCATCGGGCGCTCGACGCATCGATAGACGAGCCAGGACAGCGCGAGCGTCAGCCCGACGCAGATCAGCATCGTGCCGATATCGCCGATCCCCCCGGTCAGGGTCAGGGCGCAATAGACGGCGGCGTTCACGATCCCGTGGAACAGGTACAGCGAGTAGCTGATCAGCCCGATACGGGCGAGCAGGCCGGAGCGCGGCCGTTCCAGCCGGATGGCGGCAAGGAAGACCGCGAGGGCCGCGATGTAGGCGCCCAGCACGGGCGTCAGCCCCTCCATGACGAAATTGTCGCCGCGCGCCAGCGAGAATGACGCCACCGCCAGCAAGGCCGCCAGCTGCGCAAGTCCGAGTACCAGTGCCGCAAGGCCTGCGCCTGGCCTCCGTTCGACCAGCCAGAGCCGCAGCAGAAGCCCCAGGAACAGGAAGGACAGGTGCATGCCGAGATACTGGACCGGCAGCTCGACGACGCCCTGCACGCGCAGCTGAATGGGCAGGGCGGTGGCGGCGATCAGGCAAAGGCTCAAGCCAAGCAGGGCACTGATACGGCGCAGGAGTCCCGTCGCGAACAGCAAGGCTGCGAGGGCGTAGAAGGCGAGTTCGACGAACAGGGTCCAGTAGATCGGCGAGAGCCAGGGTTGGCCGAAGAGCGGTGGCGCCATGGTCAGATTGGCCAGCACGGTCGCCGCGGGGGGCAATCCACCGGTCAGCATAAGCAGGACGAGCGCCAGCCAGAACGCGGGATAGAGCCGGAACAGCCGCGAGATCGCGAAATGCCGGAGCGGTGTCTCGCCGGAGATGCTGAAAGGCACGACGAAACCGCTGATCAGGAAGAACAGCGCCACGCCGAACCGGCCGAGGCTCAGACTCTCGGAGACCGATCGAGCGACAACACTCATCGGTCCCGCCGCGGCGGGCGCCTGCCGGATCAGGTCGCCGAACAGGTGCTCGACCATCACGCCGAGCGCCGCGATCGCTCGCAATCCGTCGAGATGGGCATAGCGTTGGTGCGTCATGCCGGCCTCATCGCAGGCCGAGCGCGTGGAGCGTCGCCGCATCGAAGCCCGGTCCGGTCTCGTTCTCGGCAAGCGCGAAGCCGCCGGTTCCCGCATAGGTCCAGGCGGCCCAGGCGAAGCCATGGGCCTCGGCGAGCTGGCGCATGTCGCGCAGCCAGGTTTCGCGAGAGGCGTTTCCCTCTGGCGTCCTCAGATAGGGCGTCGTGTGCACACCAAATTCGCCGAGCAGGACGGCGTGAGCCGGCAGGCGCTGAGCGATGCGCCAGGCACTCACCTCCCGGAAGGTCCGTTCGAGGGCGAAGCGATCGAACCCGGCGTAGCGCGCGAGGGTTCGCTTCGCTTTCCGGGCCTCGGCCAGCGCAGCGCCTTCCAAGCCGAGCTTGGCGATGCGTCGTCGGGTTGCCGCTGTCATCGCGTCGGCCGAGGGCGGTGCCGGGTAGGGGATCGCATCCAGCGCATGGGCCGGGCTGCCGCGCACGCCCTGATGCGTGAACTGCCAGGGCGCGTAGTCGTGATAGGTATAGATCAGGCGATGATCGCCCGCGAAAGGCCGCGTATCGATCGCCGTTAGCGCTGCCGCCGCATTCATCGACCCGCCACCCAGAACGAGCGGCAGCCTGGCCGAGCCCATGCGGGCGGCCCTGTAGCTGGCTTCGAGCATGGGCTGCCAGACCGGCTGGGGCACTTCCGGCTCGTTCATCAGTTCGAAGGCGAGCCTCGGCAGGCCGGTGGACGCCCTGTACTCGGCCAGTCGCCCGAGCAGACCGGCCAGCCGTTGCTGCAAGCCGAGCACGGCCCGGAAGTGGGGCGCGGCCACGCCCGCAGTCAGGGCAGCCGGCCGGTAGGCCGGATGCATCGCACTCGGATGCAGGTCGACGATCACGCCGAGATCGGCATCGAGCAGGTCGCGCACCGTGCTCATGAGAAGCGCATCGAGCCGGTCGCGGGCCGCGCCCTGGAGCGCGAGGAAAGGCCCGGCATCGACCGCCAAGCGCACGAAATCGAAGCCGGCGGCGCGGATCGCCTGCCGCTGCGCCGCGTCGAAACGGAAGCGCGGGGCCGAGAAGGGCGCCTCGCCATAGGAGCCGTCGGCGGCGACCTCGGCCCAGCCCAGTGCATGCGAGACGCCGATGCCGCGCCGAAATTGCGGGATATCGCTGTCGGAATGGCCAGTAGCCTGTCCCTGACGGGCAGCGACGGATGCCGCGAGACCGACCATGCCGGCGAGGACAGAGCGGCGGTTCGTCACGATGAAGGCTCCGTGACGACCGCCCCGCCGCGATAGCGTGCCGTCAGGGCGCCATCGAGGATCGTCATGCCGTCCAGCCCTGCGAACGGGGCGGCCAGGCCGCGCAAGGAGGCTTCGCGAAGCGCGGGTTCGATCGTCCGCGACGGCACGAAGCGAACGTCGCTCCAGCCTGAGCTTTCGAACTCGCTGATATAGCCCGCGGGGCGCTGGCGGTTCGGCTGCCCCGGAAAGGCGAAGAGCCGGTAGAGCGGCTCGGAATAGCGATAGATGTTGTTGGGGTCCTGCTCGCGAATCCAGCGCGAATGGGTCTGCAGGTCGATGATGTGGACCGCTTCGCAGCCGGGCCGTGCGACCTGCGTCATGGCTGCGATGGCGGCGGCCGGGTTGTCGTAATGCTCGAAGGCCGCGCAACTGACGATCAGGTCGAACAATCGCCCCTCGGCCAGGCGCGGAATGTCGAAATCGCGCCCGACCGCATAGCCGAAATCGCGGGAGCCCGGCGCGCAAGCGAGCGACAGCGCGCGTTCCCGGTCGGCTGTGGAACCTTCCGGGAAGCGTGCGAGCAGCCGCTCGTAGAATGCTGGGTCTTCGCCGGCGGCAAGATCGAACACGTCGATCGCGTGATAGGATCGGGCGCCGAGCGCGAGGAAGAGCACGCCGTTGCCGCGCGAGGCGCCGGGGCTGAGCTCCAGCACGTCCCGCCCGCGCAGGTCGAAATCCGGTGACATGAAGCGCCGCAGCGAGGCGAAGATATCGAGCAGATAGGCGATCTGGCCGTCTGCGTCCGATCTCGCCACGTCGTTCGGCGTGGTGTAGCCGTTGAGTTTGCTCTTGCCCCAGGCGAGGCCGAGGAAGCCGAGGCCGAGCACGGTCATTTCGAGGTTTCGTAGCGCCAGCCTCATCGTCAGCCTCCGAACTCGACGCGTTTCCTGAAGCCGGCGCCGCCATGACGGACGTTGCCCGGCCGCCAGTCGTGAAGCGCGTTTTCGTAGACATCCATGGTGCGATCGACGATCGCCCCCCAGCCGAAGGAGTCGAGGATGCGGGCCGCGCGCTCTGCGCCATCGGCGGTGTCGGGCGTGTCGAGCTTCCGGCGCATCGCCTCCGCGAGACGGTCCGCGGCGCCCAGCGGGAAATAGCTGCCTTCTCCGAGACCGAGCGCCAGATTGGCGTCGATGTCGCTGGCCAGGCAGGGCACGCCGTAGCTCAGCGCCTCAAGCAGCACCATCGGCATGCCTTCATGGCTCGATGGCAGGACGAACAGGGCGGCGTGCCGGTAGAGCTGGAACAGCGCCTCGCCGCGCTGGAAACCTGCCATCACCACGCCGGGCGTCGCCACGGCGGCGGCCTCGACCGCGCGCTGGTAGCTTCCGGCATGGTCGGCCGCCCCCGCGATGACGAGTTTGAGATCGGGGTCGGCGAGGCGCGCGAAAGCCTCGATCAGGTCGAGATGCCGCTTCTCCTCGACGATCCTGCCGACGCAGAGGATGTAGCGCAGCGGCCTGACCTGGATGCGGTCGAGATAGGCGGTCCCCAGTTCCGCGAGCGGCTTTTCGACACCGTTCGGGATGAAGGTCGCGCTGACGCTGAACTTGCGGCGGACGGCATCGACGATCGCCTTGGACACGCCGATATTCGCATGTGAGAACAGCATGCCCATGGCCTCGCCGGTCCGCAGGATCGACCGGGCGACGGGGCCCCATTTCTGCCGCTCGTAGTCGAAGCCGTGATGCGTCACCACGACATGGAGGCCGAGCAGGCGCGCGAGCGGGGTCAGCAGGGCCGGCCCGATCGCGTGGATATGCACGAGATCGGCATTGTCACGGGCCGCGACGAACAGCCCCAGCATCGTATGCAGCAGCGCCTCGAAGCTGCGCGAGCGCGGCGACCAGACCGGCGTGACGGTGACGCCTTTCCAGACATAGGGTCGCCGGGATGCAAGATAGGGTGCGCGTCCGAGCACCTCGACGCGCCAGCCGCGCTCCGCCAGCCGTGTCGAGATCGCCGCGACATGGGTTTCGACCCCGCCCTGGATGTCGGGGACGCCGCGCAGGCCGACGAAGACGACCTTTCTCTCGGGCAGGGTGGCGGGGAGGGGCGGGACCAGGGTGTACATCAGCAGATCGCCTCGTACAGGTTGAGGGAGCGTTCGCGGTATCGGCCGGGTGAGAACTCGCGCAGGACCCAGTCGCGCCCGGCTGCGCCCATCGCGGTGCGTGCGGAGGGGACCAGGCCCGCGAGGGCGGTGAGGGCGTCGGCGAGGCTCGCGGCATTGCCGGGCTCGATCAGCAGGCCGGTCTCGCCATCGACGACCAGCTCGGGAATGCCGCCGATCCGCGCGCCGATGACAGGGCGCCCGAGCGCATAGGCCTCGAGGATGCTGACCGGGGCGTTCTCGTACCATTCGGAAGGCAGCACGAGCGCAATCGCCTCGCCGATCAGGCGCTGGAGCGCCGGCTTGTCGAGATGGCCGGCGAAGCTCACATCGGCGCCGATCTCCTGGGCCAGCCGGCGCAGGCGTTCCTCTTCCGGGCCGCTGCCGGCCAGCACCAGCTTCTGGTGTGCGAGCGCGACCGCGCGCAGGAGCGTGGCCAGCCCCTTCTCGGGCGCGAGCCGCCCGGCATAGACGAAATAGCCGCCCTCGTCGGTCGCGGGCCTGTACTCGCTGGCATCGATGCAGTTCGGGATATGGACGATGCGGTCCGCGTCCCAGCCCCAGGCGATCAGCTTCTCGCGGTAGAAGCGGCTCGGCGCGATCACGCGGTCGAGCGTGTCGCGATAGAGGCCGAGGCTGCGATGGAGCAGCGTCTCCATCAGCACAAGCCCGCTGACCGCGACGGAATCCTTCACGCAGCGATGGAGCAGGACGTTGTGGATGCGCCCGCCCCGGCAGCGCTCGCAGATGCGGCCGCCGCTGAGCATCTTGTAGGCCGGGCAGGCGATCTTCAGGTCATGCGCGGTCATCACCAGCGGCACGCCCTCGGCCTTCAGCGCACCGAAGATCGAAGGCGAGATGTGGTGGTAGACATTATGGGCATGCGCAACGGTCGGCCGCGCCTGCCCGATCAGGTTGCGGATATTGCGGCGGGCCTCCTGCGAGAAGATCACCTTGGCGGCCTGCCGGGCCTTGGTGAGCGGTCCGCCGGCTGCGCCATATTCGATCTCGGAGACGAAATAGCCGGACCATGGGCTCGGCAGGTTGGCGGGGTGCTGCATCGCGAAGGGAACGACATCCCATCCGGCTGCCGTGAACAGGTCGATATGGTCGAGGAAGACGCTTTCGGCGCCGCCGCGGCGGTAGAAGTAGTTGTTGATGGCCAGGAGCCGGCGCGCGCGCGTCATCGCTCGGCCTCCCGCAGGCCCATGTGGTCGAGCGCGGCATCGACGGTCAGAACCCGGCAGCCGCGTGCGAGCGCGTAACCGACGAGCAGGTGAAAGCTGGGAGCCGTGCAGCCATGGGGCGTGGGCTGCGGCGAGACATCATGCGTGAAGAAGATCAGCCAGCCGGGATCGACGACCAGCGCGTCGATCCAGCGCGGCAGCCCCAGCACATGCTGCTGCGGCTGCCGGATCTCGACTGCGCGCAGGAAGGCCGGGTCCGTCGGGCCGCGATTGATCCCCTCGCCGCCGGCCCGGCAGCTGCGGAAGAGGCGGCCGAGCAGGGCGCGCTTCCCGAGGGAGCCGCTATTGTAGGGATAGGCGAAGTTCCGGCGGGCGGTTCGCGGATCGACGGCGTCGAGATAAGCCGCGTTGCGGGCGAGATCGGCGGACAAGGCGTCGCCGGCGACATGGCGCAGGTCGTGATGGGAAAAGCTGTGGCAGCCGAGCTCGTGGCCGCGTGCCGCGAGGTCCCGGCAGCCGGCGCGGTCGATCAGCGTGCGGCCGGGTTCGACCTGCCCCTCCAGCCCTCCCGAGATGTAGAAGGTGCCACGGACGCCGTTGGCTTCGAGGATCGCCGCTCCGGCGTCGAGGGCGGAAGCCGGCACGTCGTCGAAGGTGAAGGACACGATCGGCTCTCGCGCCGGGACCTGCATGACCTGCCGCGGGACGGCGCGGATCAGCCGGTTCTCCAGGCGGGCGGCATAGTGGTCGAGCAGCGCCGGCAGGCGCGCCGCGTGGCCGGGGGCAGCCGTCATCGTCGCGTCGGGATCACGCATGGGCCGGCTCCAGGCTGCGGGGATGGTTCGCCGGTTCGCGGATCTCGTGTGCGCTGGCCTGGAGGTGCAGGCCGAAGATCGCGACGACCAGCATGAACCAGATCAGGCTGCCCGACTGGAAGAACAGGCTCTCGACGCAGGCCGCGAGGATTCCGTAGAGCCAGATCCGCACGAAGAGGCGGGTCAGCGCCGGGTCGTTGGCTGTCGCCTCCGACCGGCTGATGTCGCGCAGCGGCAGCCAGACGAGAAGGACGAGCGTCAGGGCGAGGCCGGGAAGACCCGTGGTGATCGCCATGTCGAGATAGGCGTTGTGGCCGTTGAAGGCCGCGTGCGCCCAGCCGGCTGCCGCGCCGCCCTTGTGGACCATCGCGTCGGTCTGCCAGAGCAGCTGGAAACCGTGGCCGGTGAGCGGCTTATCCAGAACGGCAGTGGCGCCGATCTTCCAGATGTCGACGCGGTTCGTGAAGGTCGGGTCGATCCCGATCTGGGCGACGAGGCTGCGTAGGACCGGGGACATCGCGCAGCCGATCGTCAGGATGTTGATGGCGGCGATCCCGAGCAGGACCATCGGGATACGCAGGGCGCGCCAGCGCTCGAAGGCCCAGGCGATGGCGAGGATGCCCGGCAGGGCCGCGATCGCCGATTTGCCACCGGTCCGGGCAAGGAATGCTGCCGCCAGCAGCACCATGACGACGCCGACGATGCGACGGCCGGTGCCAAAGAGATAAAGCCCCACGAAGCTGATCATCACCATCGCCGCGGCGGCGACGTTCTTATGGGCGAAATGGCCGCGCCAGAAACCGGCATTCATCGGCTCGCGGATTTCGCCGGGCTGATGGATGGCGAGATGCGGCATCAGCGTGACGCCGAGATAGGCCAGCGCCAGCGCGCCGAGGCAGCAAAGCGTCAGCATGCCCGCGAACTGGCGCTCGGAGCGCGGCAGCAGGAGGAGGATGCTGCCGTTCACGATCGTCAGCACTGCCAGGAAGACGCGCTTCAGTGCCAGGTCGGGCTGCGCCGAGACGGCAGAGACGAGCGCGAACCAGACCAGCATCACGATCAGGATGCCGCGCGGGCGGGCGACGAGGTGGCGGGCGTTCGACCGGAGCACGGTAAGCCACAGCGCCGCCGTCAGGCCGAGATAGACGACCTGGTTGAGCGTGTTCGACTTGGCCGCCGCGGCATCGCCCGTGCCGGCCGCCGAGAGGTCGATGAACGGCGTCAGCGTGACCAGGTAGAACAGCAGCGTCGCCGTGAAGAGCATCGGCGCTGCGAGGCCGGTGGCGCGCGGTTGCGTGTGGTCCATCATGGCGTGGCGCTCCTGCGGATGGCGCGGAGATAGCCGAGCCCCGTGAGCAGGCCCGCCGCGAGCAGCAGGCCGAACATCAGGCCGGCCGCTGCCGCGACGATGGGGCGGGGCGGCCAGTTCGGCCGCGCGGGCGCCGTGGCAGGGGTGATCACGCGCACATCTGTGGCATCGATCTGCTGGCGCTGCGCGGTCTCGCCGGCCCGCGTCAGGAAGGTCTGGTAGAGCGCGGTCCGGGCGCTGGCCTCGCGCTCGAGCTCGCGCAGCTTGACCAGGGCCTGGTCGTCGACAGAGACGCTGCCGCGCAGCGCCTTCGTCTCGCCGTTCAGCGTGTCGAGCGCGCGTCTTGCCTGATCGAGCTCGATACGGGCCGCGCGCCGCAGGCGCTCGGTCTCGGATTTGATCGCCTTGGCCAGCGCATCGGCCTCCGCCAGCACGTTCGTCAGGGAGGGGTGGCGCGGCCCGAGCGTCTTGGAGAGCACGGCGACCTGCCGGCGCAGGCCCGCCTCGTCGGCGAGCAGGCCGGTCAGCGTCGGCGACTGCACGCCGCCGCCCTGCGCCCCTTGCGCCGAGACCGAGCGCGAGACCTCGCTGTTACGCGCCTCCGCCTCGGCCAGCCGCGCCTTGGCGTCGGTCAGCTTGGCGCTCATCCGTTCCAGCGCCTCCGAGCTCAGCGGCTGCTTCGAGAGCCCTTGCTGCAGGCCGTGCGCCCTGCGGAAGGCTTCGACCCGGTCTTCGGCTTCGGTCGCGGCGGCCTTGATCTCGCCGAGCCGGGAGGAAAGGCCCTGAGCCGCCCGGCCGACGCGCTCGGCATCGGCCCGCACAATCTCGGCGCGGAAGGTTTCGGCGATGGCATTGGCGAGCCGGGCCGAGAGGTCCGCGCTGCTCGCCCAGGCCGAGACGGAGACGACATAGGAGCGCTCCTGCCGGGCGACCGCGATGCGCCGGGCGATGGTGCGGGCGAGCTCGGCCGTATCGGTAGGCTGTTCGGCGGACCGCAGAAAGCTCGGCAGCCACGGGCTGGGCGCGAATTCAGGATCGTTCCGGAGGTCCAAATCCTCGACGACACGTCGCAGAACATTGCCGGACGAGATCATCCGCATCTTGCTCTCGACATCCAGGATCTGGCTGTCGCTCTGGATATTGGTCGCGTAGAGATCGTTGGGCGCGATCAGCAGGTTGGAGGGCGCGATCGTCAGCTCTGTCGTCGCGGTGAAGCGCGGCGTCACGAGCTGGCCGGCACCAAGGGCCGCGACAGCACCGCCGAGAGCCGCCACGACCAGCCACGGCCAGCCGCCCATGAGCCATCCCAGCACCCGCGTGGGGCTGATCGCATGGGCCGGCGGGAGAGCCTTGCCGACGGCATGTCGGTAGGGGACATCGTTCCCGCCCGGCATCGGGCTGGTTTCGGTCGTGACGTACATGGCGATCTGCGTCAGTGAGCGTGGGGGGCGGCTTCGTGCCGTGCCGGCGTCGGCCCGGGCGGCGCGTCGGAGGCTGGATGAAGGCTGGCGGCGGCAATCTTGAGCATCTGTCACCCGGACTGGCGTTACTCGCGAAATATCGTCTTCAGATTGAAGTAATCCTTCTAGGGTAGAAAAATACAACCTTAGGTAGTGTTTTCAATTAAACGTTAACCTTAACTTGTGGGTGGCGCAGAGGATGCCGGGATCGACTGGAGGCGGGAGGTTGCGGCGCGTTCTTCCGGGTCTCGTTCGCTATCTCATGTCGAGCGGCTCGCTGGCTTCGGCGGCGCTTTCGCAGCTCGTGACCTTCGCCATTCTGGCGCGTGCGCTCGGGCCGAGCGAGTTCGGGCTGTTCGTGCAGGTCTCGGCCGTCACCGCCATTGCGGTGCAGCTTTGCGGCCTCGGTGCCTCTGATAGCCTGCTGCGCGGGGTTTCGCGTGAGCCGGGGCGTTATGCGGGCCTGCTCGGCCACAACCTCCTGCTGATCGCCTTCACCGGGATTGCCCTCGTCATCGTTGGCGTTGCCGGGCTATCGGCGTGGCTGCGGATCGGCTCGGGTCCCTCCGTCGACGCAGCCACGCTGGCGCTGCTGTTGTTCGGCAATGTCGTCGTGGTCAGGGTGATCCTGCTCGTCGAGACCGTCTTCCTCGGTCTCGGCCGGTTTCACGACGCCAACCGCGCCGTGATCGGTTTCGCCTTGGCGCGTATGGCCACGGCGGCGTTGGCCTGCCTGGTCTTCGGGGTCTCGAGCCTGTCCGAATGGGCGCTCTGGCAATGTGCGGGGAATTTGCTTTACGCGCTCGCCGGTGCGGCCTGGCTCCGGCCTCTGGGCCGGCCGCGCTTCGCGATCCTGCGCGAGGAGCTGAAGCCCGGCATCCTGTTCAGCTCGCAATTCGTGATGCGGGCGGTCCGCTCGAATGTCGACCTGCTGGTCATCGGCCTGTTCGCCCCGCTCGCGACGGTCGGCAGCTATGGCGTCGCCCGCCGGGTCGTGGATTCCGGCTACCTCGCGATCGACGCCCTGAACCGGCTGCTTTATCCACGCCTGGCACGCGAGAGCCGCGGCGGCCTGCATCGCGCATTGCCCTTGGCGAGGCGGGCGCTCGTCGCGGCACTGGCGCTCGGCGCCGTCACCGGCCTCGCGCTCTTCCTGCTGGCGCCGGCGCTTCCCGCCCTGTTCGGACGGCAATATCAGGAGCTGTCGTTTTTCGTGCGCTGCCTCGCGGGTACCATCGTTCTCGTCGGTGCCTGGGCCGCCGCGATCGACCTTCTCGGCGCGTCCGGGCGCCAGGATGCGCGGGCCTGGGTCCTGAACGGCGCGAACCTTCTGGGCAGCGTCCTTATCGCCGTCGCGACCTGGCTTGCCGCCCCGGCCGGCACCTTCATCGCGCTCTATCTGATCGAGGGCGCGATCGTCGTGATCGCCTGGTGGGTGCTGCTGCGGCTCGCGCGGCGCAGCCTTTCGCAGCAGGACGCGGCAGCTTGAACGCTACGGCGTGTCCTTGACGATCCGGCTCTCGATCCAGGCGTCGGGAGCCTTGCGCGCCTGAAGGAAACCCAGCGGCAGGGCGGCGGCGTGGAAGAACCAGGCGACGACCGCGTAAAACCCGAGGGACAGGCTGCGCTGGCGCAGGCTCATCGCGCCGACGACACCAGTGAGGAGCGCGGCATCGACGGCAAGGCCAGCCAGGAGGCTCGGCATCGCGAAGGGCAGCACGATCATTACGGCGAGCAGGGCATAGACGCCGGCCCAGAGTTTCAGCTCCGGCAGCTCCCGGACGAGCTGGCGCCAGCGCGGCTGGCCGAGCGCTCCGCGCAGCAATTCCCCGATCCCGCGCAGATAGCCGGATTTCCAGCGCCGCACGAGCAGCGCGTAGGCATTGAGCGCGTGGCCGAAATGGTGGACGAAGCGGCGGTCGAGCCGGTGCAGCGTCCAGCCATGGCTCCGCAAGCGCACGCCGAGGTCGAATTCCTCGTAGCCGTGCAGGTTGCGGTCGGAGAGATAGCCGGCTTGCTCGATCGCTTCGCGTCGGTAGAGCCCGCCGCCATTCATGCGGTCGATCGCGCCCGTGCGGTTCTCCGGCGAGGCGCGGCGTCCGCGCCGGACATATTCGAGGCTCGTGTCGTTCATCTCCTCGACATGGCCGGTCACGCCGGCCGCACGCGGATGGTTGGCGAGGAAGGCGAGCGCCTCGGGCAGGAAGCCGGGATCGAGCAGCATGTCGCCATCCATCAGGCAGATGAAGGGCGCGCGGCTGTACTGGAAGCCGAGCTGGGGGCCGATGCCACAGCTCGGAGCCGTCGTCGCCGCGAGCTGGACGACCCGGATCGGATAGCTTGCCGCTATGGCAAGCGTACGATCCCGCGAGCCGCCATCGGCCACGATGATCTCGCCGCCGATCCCCTCGAGCGCAGCCTGGACGCTTTCGATCGCGGCGCCGATCCGCGCCTCCTCGTTCAGCGCCTTGAGGATGACCGAGACCGTCATCGCATCCGCCTCACTGGAAATCGGTGAGGAGCCGGCTCCAGTCCTCGCCGGCGAGGCCACCGACATAGACATCGCCGCGCGCCAGCGCTTCGTTGATCTCGGGGATGCGCGTCAGCGCGACGGTGAAGGCCCGGTGCCGGAAGACGACCCAGCGCTGCAGCGACAACCCGGCCATCAGCGCAGGCTGCGCCCGCCCGCGCGCCTCGACATGGCCGGTCTCGTCGAGATGGCGGAACATCGCGTCGAGCACGGCGATCTCCTGCCCCGGCAGCGCCAGGACGTTGAGCACATGCGCGGTCCGCCCGGGCGCCGCGTAATAGACGAAGCAGCCGATGATCATGTGGTTGCGGTCGAGGACGGAGCGGATCGTGAAGGCGCCGAGCTTCGTGTTTTGCGCGGCCAGCGACACCAGCCAGGACAGCTCCTCCTCCGTCCAGAGCGGCCGCACCGCGTAGTGGGCGATCAGTCGCGGCGCCTGGACGAGGAACGTTGCAACCGGCATCTCGGCGACGCGCGTCGTCCCTGACCCCTGCGCATCTGGCTGCGGCAACAGCCGGCGCAGCAGGCTGTCGAGCGGGTGGGCGAGAACCGGCAGGCTGGGAAACCTGCCCCGTAGGAAGCGCGCGTCGAAGCGCCCAGCGAGGGCGCCGAACGGACGGAAGCTGCGGGCCCATTCGAGATTCTGCAAGGTGATCGGCTTGCCGCCGATGGCGAGGAGATGGTTGCAGCTCGTCGGCGAGGCGCTGTCGCAGAAGGCGAAATCGGCCCGTCTCGGCCGCAGGGCGAGAATGAGCTGCGCCGCGCCCGCCGCCTCCCGGTCGGCATCGGTCATGAACACGCCGAGCAGCCGCCCGGGCACGATGTTGCCGCAGGCGACGAAGCGCATCGGCACGGCCAGAAGCGCGCTGCGGATGCGCCCGTCCCGCTGCTCGTAGACCTGGGTGCCCAGGCTCTCGTGATAGGACGGGGAGGCGAGCAGCAGCGTGCGCAGGTAGTTCTGCAGGTCTGCGCCGGCAGGCTTGTCGGCATCCCTGAAGATCTTCAGGAACAGCCGGGCGACCGCCGGGATGTCGGATGGCCTGGCGGGCCTCACCGCTCCACGTTGCGCAGGCCGTGCCTCGGCGAGCGTCTCTTCCTGCATCTGCAGCATCGGGGCGCATCCTCGCTGGGCGGATCGCGGGGGCGGATTCGAGGCACCGGTCACGGGTTGGGCATGGTCATCCACGTCGTCACGGCCGGCATCCGCTCCCGAGGTCGCTGCAACCGGCGCCGGCGACGCGAGTTATCACGTCGATACAACTTATACGTTCAAATTGTATGGAATGAGTAAAGAAAAGATAGGCTCTATGGTGAATCGCGGATCGTCCGGCCGCCAAGAGCCGGTGCCGCGGGCTTCCCTACGTTCAATGGAGCTATGCCAACGAAACAGGCGCCAATGCGCCCGGGGATGCCTATGATCGCCGGCAGCTGAGCGCGACTCTGAAAACCGGGGCGCGCCCGCGAAAGGTCGAAGCGCTTCCTGCCGATCCGCTCGGGATCACCGCTCCGGCCTTCACTCGACTGTGGTGCCTTGCGATGAACATGCATGTTTCCAAGCCAGATCGCCTCGCAGGACGCGCCGGCATCGGTCAGTCGCTTCCCCGCAAGGAGGACGCGACCCTCGTACGCGGCGAGGGACGCTACACCGACGATCTGTCGCTGGACGGCCAGCTCTATGCCGCTTTCGTTCGCAGCCCGCATGCGCATGGCATCATCCGTGGCATCGATACCGCCGACGCGAAGGCGATGAAGGGCGTCGTCGCGATCTACACGGCCGGGGACCTCGAAGGGCAGGGCTATGGCGCGCTGAAATGCGTGGTGGACCTGCCGAACCGCGATGGAACCGCGATGAGGAAGCCGGTCCGGCACGCGCTGACGGCGGACAAGGTGCGCTTCGTCGGTGACCCCGTCGCCATGGTCGTCGCCCGGACAGTGCAGCAGGCGCGCGATGCCGCCGAGGCGGTGTCGCTCGATATCGACATCCTGCCCGCTGTCACCTCCGCTGAGGCGGCGCTCGCCCCCGATGCGCCCCAGCTCTTCGAGGACGTGCCCGGCAATCTCATCCTCGACTATCATTTCGGGGATGCCGGCAAGGTCGCGGCGGCTTTTGCCGGGGCGGCCCATGTCGCGAAGGTGCGGATCGTCAACAACCGCATCATCGTGAACCCGATCGAGCCGCGCGCGGCGATCGGAACCTATGACCGCAAGACGAAGCGCTACACGCTCCATGCGCCGAGCCAGGGTGCCTTCGGCATGCGCAACAATCTCGCGGCCGCGATGGGCGTGCCGCAGGAGAAGATGCACCTCATCACCGGCCATGTCGGCGGCTCCTTCGGCATGAAGTCGGCCGTGTTTCCGGAATATGTCGTGCTGCTCCATGCCGCGCGCCTTCTGAAGAAGCCGGTGAAATGGGCCGACCAGCGCTCCGAGAGCTTCGTCTCCGACCATCATGGCCGCGACATGGTGTTCGAGGCGGAGCTCGCCCTCGATGCAAGTGGCCGCTTCCTCGCGACGCGCTTCACCGGCTTCGGCAATATGGGCGGTTATCTCTCCCAGCCCGGCCCGCTGATGGCGACGCTGAACATCGGCAAGAACAGCGTCGGCATGTACCGCACGCCGCTGGTCGAGGTGCAGACGCGCTGCGCCGTCACCAACACCGTCCCGATCGCGGCCTATCGCGGGGCCGGTCGCCCCGAGGGCAACTATTTCATGGAGCGGCTGATCGACACCGCCGCCCGCGAGATGGGGATCGACCGGGCCGTCATCCGCCGCCGCAACCTGATCGCGCCAGCCCAGCTACCGTGGAAGACCCCGATCGGGACGGTCTATGACAGCGGCGATTTCCCGGCCCTCTTTGCCCGCGCGCTGGAGGCGGCCGACTGGAAGGGTTACCGGGCGCGCGAGCGCGCCAGCCGCAAGGCCGGCAAGCTGCGCGGCCGCGGCATCGGCTGCTATCTCGAGGTCACCGCCCCGCCCAGCAACGAGATGGGCGGCATCCATTTCGAGGCGGACGGAACGGTCACCATCGTCACCGGCACGCTCGATTACGGGCAGGGCCACTGGACGCCCTTCGCGCAGGTCCTGACCAGCCAGCTCGGCGTGCCCTTCGACAAGATCAAGCTCGTGCAGGGCGACAGCGATCGCCTGATCGCGGGCGGTGGCACCGGCGGTTCGAAATCGATCATGGCGAGCGGCTCGGCGATCATCGAGGCGAGCGAGCGCGTCATCGAGAAGGGCAAGTTGCTCAGCGCCCATTTCCTCGAGGCCGCCGCCGCCGATATCGAGTTCACCGACGGACGCTTCGCTATCGCCGGAACCGACCGCTCGATCGGCATCATGGAACTCGCCCGCAAGCTGCAGGCGGGTGCGTCGCTGCCGGATGACCTGCCGCGGACGCTCGATGTCGATCACGTCTTCAAGGCCGCTCCTTCAGCCTATCCCAATGGCTGCCACATCGCCGAGGTCGAGATCGATCCCGATACCGGCCATGTCGAGATCGCGAGCTATGTCATGGTCAATGATTTCGGGGTGCTGGTGAACCCGATGATCGTCGAGGGGCAGCTCCATGGCGGCGTCGTGCAAGGCATCGGCCAGGCGCTCTGCGAGATGACCTCCTATGACGAGAACGGCCAGCTCCTGACCGGCTCCTATATGGACTATGCGATGCCGCGTGCCGCGGATGTGCCCTTCTTCACCTTCATCAGCGAAGGCGTGCCGACTCGCACCAACCCGGTCGGCGCCAAGGGCTGCGGCGAAGCTGGCTGCGCCGGCTCGCTGCCCTCGGTCATGAACGCGATCGTCGATGCCCTCTCGCCCCATGGCGTGCGCCATATCGACATGCCGGCGACGCCATTGGCGATCTGGAAGGCCATTCACGCGAAGGCCTGACATGGTCGCCGGGTTTGGATCGCAGGCGCGGCGTCACCGTCGCGCCTGCTGTGCTTCATTCGTCAGTGCGCGGCCGCGCGGATTTCCCGTGCCGCCTCGACCATGTTGACGAGTGCGGGGCGGACCTCCTCCCACTTCCGGGTCTTCAGGCCGCAATCCGGATTGATCCAGAGCTGGTCGTCCTTCAGCCGCTGGCGTGCGAGCTTCAGGAGTTCGGTCATCTCGGCGACATCCGGCACGCGCGGCGAGTGGATGTCGTAGACGCCCGGGCCGATCTCGTTCGGGTACTTGTAGCCGACGAAGGCGTCGAGCAGCTCCATCTTCGAGCGCGAGGTCTCGATCGAGATCACGTCGGCATCCATCGCCGCGATGGCGTCGATGATCTGGTTGAACTCCGAGTAGCACATATGGGTATGGACCTGCGTTTCGTCGGCGACGCCCGACGCGCAGATGCGGAAGCTCTCCACCGCCCAGCCGAGGTAGTGCTTCCAGTCGCTCTTGCGGAGTGGCAGACCCTCGCGCAACGCCGCCTCGTCGATCTGGATCATCGCCGCACCGGCCTTCTCCAGGTCGAGCACCTCGTCGCGGATCGCCAGCGCGATCTGCTTCGACGCCTCGCTGCGCGGCAGGTCGTCGCGCACGAAGGACCAGTTCAGGATCGTGACCGGGCCGGTCAGCATCGCCTTCATCGGCCGCTGCGTCAGCGACTGGGCATAGCGCCACCACTCGACCGTCATCGGCTTCGGCCGCGAAACGTCGCCGAACAGGATCGGCGGACGCACGCAGCGCGAGCCGTAGCTCTGCACCCAGCCGCCGCGCGTGAAGGCGAAGCCGGCGAGCTGCTCGCCGAAATACTGCACCATGTCGTTGCGCTCGAACTCGCCATGGACGAGCACGTCGAGGCCGATCTCCTCCTGCCAGCGCACGGCGCGAGCGGTCTCCTCGCGCAGGAACTGCTCGTATTCGGCATGGCCGAGCTGACCCTTGTCATGGGCGGCGCGGGCCTTGCGGACCTCCGGCGTCTGCGGGAAGGAACCGATCGTGGTTGTCGGGAAGGCGGGCAGGTTGAAGCGGGCGCGCTGGAGCTTGGCGCGGTCCGCGA
This sequence comes from Allobosea sp. GW821-FHT09G06, assembly GCF_059416005.1. Lineage (NCBI taxonomy): Bacteria > Pseudomonadati > Pseudomonadota > Alphaproteobacteria > Hyphomicrobiales > Alloboseaceae > Allobosea > Allobosea sp. GW821-FHT09G06. Next base: position 410,202 of record NZ_JBWKOI010000002.1, read on the forward strand.
AACCGCTCTTGCGGCGAGCGAAGGCCTCCGTGACCGCAGCCATGCGCGCTGCGACGGCCTTGTCGTTGACCTTCGGCGAGGCCCTGCGTGCGGCCGCTGCCGTGGTCGAGGCGGCCAGCCTGTCCTTGACGGTGCCGCGCCCGCCGCCAAGCGAGCGGCCGAGCGTGGAGAGTTCGCCCATCTTCTGTACGGCGAAGGCAAGCCAGTTCTTCACCTCCGGATCGAGACTGGTTTCGAGTTCCAGATCGATCGGGCAGTGCAGCATGGAGCAGGACGGTGCGACCTGGACATGGTCGGTGCCGCGCCTGGCCGCGACCGGCTCGATCTTTGCGAGGACCGCCTCCAGATCGGTCTTCCAGATGTTGCGGCCGTCGACCACGCCGAGCGAGAGCACCAGGCCTTGCGGCGCTTTAGCCAGAACCGCATCGAGCTGCTCGGGCGCGCGGACGAGATCGAGATGCAGGCCTGCGACCGGCAGGGATACCGCCGTGTCGAGATTGTCGCCCAGTGCTCCGAAATAGGTGGTGAGCATCACCTTGAGCTGCGGCAGGGCGTGCGCGATCGTCGCATAGGTCCGATGCAGCGCGGTGCGGGCGGCCTCATCGAGATCGAGCACGAGGCAGGGCTCGTCGATCTGCACCCATTCCGCGCCATTCGCCGAGAGACGGCGCAGCACATCGACATAGACCGGCAGCAATTCGCCCAGCAGCGACAGCGGATCGAAGGACGTGTCCTTGGACTTGCCGAGCTTCAGGAACGTCACCGGGCCGAGCAGGACAGGACGCGTCTCGTAGCCGAGCGCCTTTGCCTCGCGATACTCCTCCACCGGCTTCAGCGAGGCGAGCTCGAAGCTCTGCCCCGGTGCGAACTCCGGCACCATGTAGTGGTAGTTGGTGTCGAACCACTTGGTCATTTCCTGCGCCGGGACGCCATGGGCATGATCGTGGTTGTGATGGGCATGGCCGCAGGACGTATGCGGCTCGGCTTCGCCCTGCGAGCCGCGAGCCATGGCGAAATAGGTGCCAAGCGGCACCGGCCCACCCTTCCAGCCATAGATGTCCGGGATCGCACCGACCATGACGCTGGTGTCGAGCACCTGGTCGTAGAAGGAGAAGTCGTTCGACGGGATCACGCTGATCCCTTGCGCCTTCTGGCGCGCCCAATTGGCCGCGCGCAGGCCCGCAGCGGCCTCGACGAGCGATCTTTCGTCGGATTTTCCGGCCCAGAAGCTTTCGAGCGCGGTCTTGAGTTCGCGGCGCGGACCGATGCGCGGCGTGCCGAGTGCAGCGACAGGTACTGATTGAGACATAGGCTTAACCCCGACTAGTTGGGGGCAAAGGCCAAAGCGGACGCGGGACGAGGACCGTCCGGACGCAAGAATCCGGGCGGGGCCGCCAAGCGCACCACCGGGACACCCCGCCCGAGGACGTTCATGTTGTCGGGGCAGGTCTCCTGGCTCGCGGGTCGTCGCTCTTGCCCGTCTTCCCAAGGCCTCGCGGCCTCAGTGACATGGGTGGGCAGAAAGCTCGCCGCTGACAGTTGCGGGGGCAGCGCCGGTCTCTCACCGGCTTCCCTCTTAGCTCCGATACGGCAAGCCGCACCGAAGAACCTCGACGCCGCATCATGGGCCGCCATTCGCGGGTCGTCAACAAGAGATATAAAGACATATTTATGTCTTCATGTCGGGCATGCGCTCGGGCGTTGCCGCCGAGATGTCCTCGCTTTCCACATGCGGTTGAGGAAGAGCATACGACCGATTGACATCGGAGCGGAGAGTAACGCTAGATGTAGTTGTCGATGGTCTCTCGAATCGCAAGATCGAGAGCTAAGAGGGAAGCCGGTGAGAGACCGGCGCTGCCCCCGCAACTGTCAGCGGTAAGTTCTTAGTCCAGCGTTGTCACTGAGGCTGCAAGGCCTTGGGAAGACGGACGAGAGCGGTGACCCGCGAGCCAGGAGACCTGCCGCGACCTTTGTTTACGTCCTCGGGCGGGGTGTCCCGGTGGTGCGCTTGGCAGGTCGCGGCATCGTATCGTCGCGCGCCTTCTCGACGCGACCGCTCGGCCTTTGCCCCCAACATCTTGGGGTTGATGCCGATGTCTCTTTCTCTTGAAGCCGAACGGCCTTCACTGGCCCCGCTGGGTGCCGAACCTGCTGCATCGCCGCGCGCCGCAGCGGCGGAGCCCGGCTACCAGCTCATCCGCCGCAACGGCGCGGTGACGCCCTTCGACCCCTCAAAGATCGCGGTCGCCCTGACCAAGGCTTTCCTGGCGGTCGAGGGCGCGAGCGCCGCCGCGTCCCGCCGCATCCATGATGTCGTCGCCGACCTGACCGAACAGGTCGTCTCCGGCCTGTCTCGCCGCGCCGCGACCGGCCGCACCTTCCATATCGAGGACGTGCAGGATCAGGTCGAGCTCGCGCTGATGCGCGGCGAGCATCACAAGGTCGCCCGTGCCTATGTCCTCTATCGCGCCGAACGGGCGCAGGAGCGGGCCAGGGCGCAGGCCGGGTCCGCGCCGGCCGCAGCCGCGCCGTCGCTGCAGATGAAGCTCACTGACGGCACGCTCGTTCCGCTCGACGCCGCCCGCCTCGACAAGGTCGTGCGCGAGGCTTGTGCCGGGCTCGACGGCGTCGCGGCCGAGCCGATCCTGATGGAGACCCGCCGCAACCTCTATGACGGCATTTCGCTCGACGAATTGGCACTGGCGCCGATCCTCGCTGCGCGGACGCTGATCGAGAGCGAGCCGAACTACGCCAAGGTCTCGGCCCGCCTCCTGCTCGACAAGCTGCGGCGCGAGGCGCTGAGCTTCGTCCATGGCCATGCCGAACAGGCGACGCAGGAAGAGATGGCCGCCGGCTACGGCGACTACTTCACCGCCTATCTCAAGACCGGCATCGAGAATGAATTGATCGACACCGAGCTAGGCCGCTTCGACATTGCCCGCATCGCGGCGGCGCTGAAGCCCGAGCGCGATCTCCAGTTCGACTATCTCGGCTTCCAGACGCTTTACGACCGCTATTTCCTGCATGTCCGGGGCAACCGCTTCGAGCTGCCGCAGGCCTTCTTCATGCGCGTCGCCATGGGCCTCGCCATCCGCGAGATCGACCGCGAGGGCAGGGCGATCGCGTTCTACGACCTGCTCTCCTCCTTCGACTTCATGGCCTCGACCCCGACCCTGTTCAACTCCGGCACGCTGCGCCCGCAGCTCTCGTCCTGCTTCCTGACCACGGTCGCCGACGATCTCGACGGCATCTTCAAGGCGGTGAAGGACAACGCGCTGCTCGCCAAGTACTCGGGCGGCCTCGGCAATGACTGGACGCCGGTGCGCGGTCTCGGCGCGCATATCAAGGGAACGAATGGCGAGAGCCAGGGCGTGGTGCCCTTCCTGAAGGTCGCCAACGACACGGCCATCGCCGTCAACCAGGGCGGCAAGCGTAAGGGCGCGGTCTGCGCCTATCTCGAAACCTGGCATGTCGACATCGAGGAGTTCCTCGATCTCCGCAAGAACACCGGCGACGACCGCCGTCGTACCCATGACATGAACACGGCGAATTGGATTCCCGACCTGTTCATGCAGCGCGTCGAGGCCGGCGGCGACTGGACGCTGTTCTCGCCCGACGAGGTGCCGAACCTGCACGATCTCTATGGCAAGCCGTTCAAGGCGGCCTACGAGGCCTATGAGGCGAAGGCGGCCAGCGGCGGCATCAAGGTCTTCAAGCGGATCAAGGCGCTCGATCTCTGGCGTCGCATGCTGACCATGCTGTTCGAGACCGGCCATCCCTGGATCACCTTCAAGGACGCCTGCAACCTGCGCTCGCCGCAGCAGCATGCCGGCGTGGTGCACTCGTCCAATCTCTGCACCGAGATCACCCTCAACACCTCGGCCGACGAGGTCGCGGTCTGCAATCTCGGCTCGGTCAACCTTGCGGCGCATGTCACGGCTCAGGGCCTCGATCAGGCCCGGCTGGCGCGGACCGTGAAGACCGCCATGCGGATGCTCGACAATGTCGTCGACATCAATTTCTACACGATCCCCGAGGCGCGCCGCTCGAACCTGCGCCACCGCCCGGTCGGGCTGGGGCTGATGGGCTTCCAGGACGCGCTCCAGGCCCTGCGCCTCCCGGCTGCCTCGGAGCAGGCGGTAGCTTTCGCTGATACGTCCATGGAGGCGATCAGCTTCCATGCGATCTCGGCCTCGGTCGATCTCGCTGCTGAGCGCGGCCGCTATCCGAGCTTTGAGGGCTCGCTCTGGTCGAAGGGCATCCTGCCGATCGACTCGCTCGACATCCTCTCGGAAGCCCGCGACGGCGATGTCGAGCTCGACCGCTCGGCGACGCTGGATTGGGAAGGCCTGCGCGAGCGGGTGAAGACCACCGGCATGCGCAACTCCAACACGATGGCGATCGCGCCGACCGCGACGATCTCCAACATCGTCGGTGTCTCGCAATCGATCGAGCCGAGCTACAGCCAGCTCTACGTCAAGGCGAACATGTCGGGCGACTTCACCGTCGTGAATGCCGGGCTCGTCCATGACCTCAAGGCGAGGGGGCTATGGGACGAGGTGATGGTCTCGGACCTCAAGTACTATGACGGCAAGGTCAGCGGGATCGATCGCGTCCCGGCCGATCTCAAGGCGCTTTACGCCACCTCCTTCGAGATCCCGACCGAATGGCTGATCAGGGCAGCGGCGCGCCGTCAGAAATGGATCGACCAGGGCCAGTCGCTCAATCTCTACATGGCGCAGCCCTCCGGCCGGAAGCTCGACGAGGCTTATCGTCTGGCGTGGCGATTGGGCCTGAAGACGACCTATTACCTGCGTGCTCTGTCGGCGACCCATGTCGAGAAGTCGACGCTGAAGGGCACCGACGGCAAGCTCAACGCAGTCTCGGCGACGGTGCCGGCTGCAGCCAAGTCCACAGCGCCGATCATCGTCGACATATCCTTGGAGAACGGCATGGCGGTGCCGAACGCCTGCTCGCTCGACGATCCGACCTGCGAAGCCTGCCAGTAACGCGCGCCATCGTCCCAACCTCGCGTCATTCTCGGGTCAAGCCCGAGCATGACGCCCTTCACGTTTCAAGAACGGAACACCCCATGCTCGACTGGTCCGACACCAAGCCGGCGCCCGCCGCCAATCCCGCCATCCTGACCAACCCATCCTCCGCGCCCGACGCCACCGGCCTCGGCGAGATCGACCGCAATGGCGGGCGCGTCACCGTCGACGAGAAGCGCATGATCAATGCGCGCGCCGACGTGAACCAGCTCCTGCCGCTCAAGTACAAATGGGCCTGGGAGAAATACCTCTCCGGCTGCAACAACCACTGGATGCCGACCGAGGTCTCGATGCAGGCCGACATCGCGCTGTGGAAGTCGAAGGATGGCCTGAGCGAGGACGAGCGGCGCATGCTCAAGCGCAATCTCGGCTTCTTCGCCGCGTCAGAGAGCCTCGTCGCCAACAACATCGTGCTGGCGATCTATCGCCACCTCACCAACCCGGAATGCCGGCAGTATCTTCTGCGCCAGGCCTTCGAGGAGGCGATCCACACGCACACCTTCCAGTACATCGTCGAGAGCCTCGGGCTCGACGAGGGCGAGCTATTCAACATGTACCGCGAGGTGCCCTCGATCACCGACAAGGCGGCCTGGGCGCTGAAGCACACCCAGAGCATCGAGAACCCGGATTTCAGCACCGGCACGCCCGAGAACGACCAGGCCCTGCTGCGCGACCTGATCACCTTCTACGTGATCTTCGAGGGCATGTGGTTCTACACCGGCTTCGCGCAAATCCTCTCGCTTGGCCGGCGCAACAAGATGGTGGGGATCGCCGAGCAGTACCAGTACATCTTGCGCGACGAGTCGATCCATCTGAACTTCGGCATCGACGTCATCAACCAGATCAAGATCGAGAACCCGCATCTCTGGACCAAGGCCTTCCAGGAGGAGGTGCGCGGCATACTGCGGGAAGCCGCCGAGCTGGAGGCCGCTTACGGTCGCGACACCATGCCGCGGGGCTTCCTTGGGCTGAACGCGGCGCTCTGCGAGCAGTATATGCACTTCATCGCCAACCGCCGCTGCGCTCAGCTCGGCCTGGCCCCGGTCTTCGCCGAGACCGAGAACCCGTTCCCCTGGATGTCCGAGGCGATGGACCTCAAGAAGGAGAAGAACTTCTTCGAAACCCGCGTCATCGAATACCAGAATGGCGGCGCGCTCAGCTGGGAGTGAGGCGGCGGGCGCCGCGCCGCTGGCCTTGTGACTTTCTGTCGCTTCCCGCGATCCCGCTTCGCAGGCTATGCATGGCGCGGGGGAGTTCTCGTGCAGCACCGCGCATCATCCCGTGGCAGGTCCTGGGTCGCGATCCTCGCGGCCTATCTGCTCGTGGTCCAGGCGCTGTTCGCCGGCTTTGCGGCGGGCAGCTATGCCAACGCGCTCTCGCTCGACCGCACGCTCGCTCTGACGCATTGCGCGCCGAGCGGGGACTCAAGCGCTGGCGGCGATCACGACAAGGCGCAGAACCATGCCGGCATGAGCTGCTGCACGGCCGGCTGCCCGATGCTCGCCGGGGCTGATCCGGTCCAGTCCGATTTCCAGATCCTGCCGCAGCGGCCGGCCGATTTCGTCGCCTTTGTCCGCCGCCTCGACCGGCCAGTCGGCTTTATCTCCGACCACTCGCCCGGCAACCCGCGCGCACCGCCCGCTCTCGCCTGAGCCGCCGTCCGGCGCCACGGCGTCCGCGACGGCCGTCTTCAGCCTGCCGCCGGTCGTCGTGAGGGCTTTCTGTCCCGATCCGATGCCGTGACGGCGCGGAATCCGGTGCCATGCCATCCCATCTCCAGGCTCGCCTCGCGGGCGGCGCATGCGCCGTCGGCGTTGCGCTGATCGGTCCTTTTAGGGGCTCGGCCGCGACCGAATTCCACTCCCCTTGATCTCCCATTCGGCCGGCAGCCCGCCGGCCGCATCCCCGCCGCGCGAGCGGCTTTCGTCACCAAGGACAATTGCCATGAAGTATCTTCTCGCCCTCGCGGGCCTCGTCGCGGCCGGCCCGGCGCTGGCCCATGTCACCCTTGAAAACCAGTCGGCTCCCGTGGGCGCGACCTATAAGGCGGTGCTGCGCGTGCCGCATGGCTGCAAGGGCGCCGCGACCACGAAGGTCCGCGTCCAGATTCCGGAGGGCGTCATCGCCGTGAAGCCGATGCCGAAGTCTGGCTGGACCCTCGAAACCGTCAAGGGAAAGTACGAGAAATCCTATGACTATTACGGCACGCCGACCACCGAGGGCGTCAAGGAAGTGGTCTGGAGCGGCGGCAGGCTGCTCGACGAGCATTACGACGAATTCGTGCTGCGCGGCTATCTCACCAAGGATTTGAAGGCCGACGCCACGCTTTACGTTCCCGTCGTGCAGGAATGCGAGGGCGGCGGCGTCGAGCGCTGGATCGAGATTCCCGCCGCCGGCAGGTCTGCCGATGACTACAAGTTCCCGGCCCCGGGTGTGAAGCTCACGCCCGCCAAGTGACCCCGTCAGTGGCGGAGCGCCCGAGCGCTCCGCCACGAGGATGCGCCATGCCTGTCCGATTGAATCGTTGCCTGTTGTTCGTTCTCGTCCTGCTGGCATGCGCCGGAATGCCTCGCCTCGGCTGGAGCCACGCCGCGCTGAACAGCGCGACGCCGGCCGATGGCAGCGTGCTCGCCGCCGCGCCGCAACAGGTCGAACTCGTCTTCAGCGAGCCGGTTTCGCCCCTGGCGCTGCGGCTCGTCGGCCCCGGTGGCGGGGCACAGGCGCTCGGCCGCTTCGCCCTGAAGGACCGCACCGTCGCGATCGAGCTTCCCGCCGCGCTGGCGAACGGTACCTATGCGTTGAGCTGGCGTGTAGTGTCCGAGGACGGCCACCCTGTCGGTGGCGCGCTGGTCTTCTCGGTCGGGACGCCGGGCGGAACGGCGCCCGATCTTGGAGAGCAGGCCGACAATCCGGTCCGCCTTCTGGTCTGGCTCAGCCGCTTCGGACTCTATCTCGGCCTGTTCCTCGCCTGCGGCGCGGCTGCGAGCCGGGCATGGGTCGGCTCGCTCGGTCGTAGGGTCAGGCGTTTCGCGACGGCTATGGCGGGCCTTGGCCTGCTCTGCCTGCCGGTCGCTCTCGGCGCGCAAGGGCTCGATGCGCTCGGGGCTTCGCTGGGTGCCTTCTTCCAGCCGGCCGTCTGGAAAGCCGCTGCGGCGACCAGCTATCTCTGGACCATCATCCTCGCGGCCATCGCCCTGACCTTGGCGTTCGTGGGCATCCGCTGGCAGGCAAGGGGTGCGAGCATCGTCGGGCTCTTCTCGGCGGTGGTTGCTGGCCTCGCCCTCGCGAGCAGCGGCCATGCCAGCGCCGCGCACCCACAATGGCTGATGCGCTCGGCCTTGTTCCTGCATGCGAGCGCGATCGCCGCCTGGGTGGGGGCATTGTTCCCGCTCGCGCTGGCTTTGCGGAGCGAGGCAGGCAAGGCGGCGCTGCGGCGCTTCTCCTCTGGCATCGTGCTCGTCGTCGCCGTGCTGTTGCTCAGCGGCGTCGTTCTGGCCTGGGTGCAGGTCGAGACGCCGGCCGCCTTGCTGGCCACGGCCTATGGCCGCGTGCTTCTCGCCAAGCTCGCACTCGTCGCCTTCGTCTTCCTGCTGGCGGGCTTCAACCGCTGGCGCCTGACACGACGGGTCGACGCCGGCGACCTTCCGGCCGCTCGGGCCATGACGCGCATCATAGCCATCGAGCTGGCGGCGCTGGTCGTGATCCTCGGCACGGCGGCACTCTGGCGCTTCACGCCGCCGCCGCGGGCGATCCTCGCGGCGCAGGCGCAGCCGGCTTCCGTCCATATCCACACCTTGCAGGCCATGGCGGATGTCACGGTCACGCCCGGCCGGGCAGGGCCTGTCGCGGTCGAGATCGTGCTGATGAACGGTGAATTCGGCTCGCTGCCGGCCAAGGAGCTCAGTCTTGGCTTCAGCAATGCTGCGGCCGGTATCGAGCCGATCGAGCGCCGGGCGCGGCTGGGACAGGACGGCATCTGGCGGGTCGAAGCGCTGACCCTGCCGGTGGCCGGTCGCTGGGAGGTCGAGCTTGAGATCCTGATCTCGGATTTCGAGATGCGGCGGATCAAGGACGTGGTCGTGATCCGGCCTTGATGTGCAAAGCGGGCGAGGCAGTCTCACCCGCTCTTCACTTGGCCGGGTCGCTCAGCGGAAGGGCGGCGAGTATTGCAGCCCGCCCTCGGTCCAGAGCGCATTCGGGCCGCGCTGGAGCTTCATCGGCGAGCTCATGCCGAGATTGCGCTCGAAGCTCTCGCCATAATTGCCGACCGCGGCGATGATCCTGATAGTCCAGTCATTGCTGACGCCGAGGCCTTCGCCGTATTTCCCGTCCTTGCCGAGGAAACGGCGGATCTCGGGATTGGTCGAGTTCTCCGTCAGCTCCCGGACATTGGCCTTGGTCACGCCGAGCTCTTCGGCATTGATCAGGGCGAACAGCGTCCAGCGCACGAGGTTGAACCAGGTATCGTCGCCGCTGCGCACCCAGGGACCGAGCGGCTCCTTCGAGATCACCTCGGGCAGCACCAGGTGCTCGCCCGGATCGCGGAACTTGAGCAGGTTCGCCGAGAGGGCGGATACATCGGTCGTATAGGCATCGCAGCGCCCGGACTCATAGGCCTTCAGGGCATCCTCCGACGTGCCGAAGGCGGCGACCTCGTATTTCATCTTCGTGCGGCGGAAATAATCGGCGAGGTTGAGCTCGCTCGTCGTTCCCTGCGCGACGCAGATCGAGGCGCCGTCGAGCTTGCTCGCGCTGGCGACGCCGAGCTTCTTCGGGACCATGAAGCCCTGGCCGTCATAGTAGTTCACGCCGGTGAAGGTGACGCCCTGGCCGGAATTGCGCGCCAGCGTCCAGGTCGTCGTGCGCGGCAGCACGTCGACCTCGCCGGCTTGCAGCGCGATCAGGCGATCCTTCGAGGTCAGCGGCACGAAGGAGGCCTTCTCCGTGTCGTTGAAGATCACCACCGCGAGTGCGCGGCAGATATCGATGTCGAAGCCCTGCCAGCGACCGTTTGCATCCTGGGTCGAGAAGCCGGCGACGCCGGTGCTCGTGCCGCAGATGATCTTGCCGCGGTCGCGGATCGTCTTGAGCGTGTCGGCGGCCGCGGGCTGCGCCGCGAGGCAGGCTGCCGCAAATGCTGTGGCCAGCCCTGTAAAGAGCGTCTTCATGGTAGTTCCCCTTCGTTTTTGTGGTTCTGAGGCCGTCTTCGGGCAAAATCCTCCCGTCACGGCGCGGGCGACGCGCCGTGTCCTTGTCGTCGCAGTCTTGGCCCTGCGTCCGGTCAGGCCGCCTTGCTTGCGGAGGCTTGCCCGAGCACCGAAAGCAGCCGGCTCAAATCGGCCCAGAGCTCGCCCGGTTCCTCGAGGCCGATGCTGATGCGCAGCAGCGGGCCTTTCGCGGTCCAGGCCGTCGCGGTACGATCCGGCGTGATCGCCTGCGGCGCGACGAGGCTGCGTGTTCCGCCCCAGGACGCGCCGATCGCGAAGACGCGCAGCGCACTCAGGGCCGCACTCATGGTGTCGTCGTTGACGGGCTTCAGCACGAGGCTGAACAGGCCGGAGGAGCGGCCCATGTCGCGCTTCCAGATCGCATGGCCGGGGCAGGAGGGCAGAGCCGGGTGCAGCACGCGCTCGACCATGGGATGGTCGACGAGCCGGCGCGCGAAATCCTCGGAAACCCCGCCCATATGGGCGACGCGCAGGCCCATCGTCTCGATGCCGCGCAGCGCGAGCTGGCATTCGTCCGGCGAGACGCCGACGCCGAAGCCGCGCAGAATCTCCTTCATCCTCTGGCGCAGCGCCATGTCCCTGACCGTCACCGAGCCCAGCAGCAGGTCGGAATGGCCGCCGACATATTTGGTCAGCGCCTCGCAGGCGAAATCGGCGCCATGCTCCAGCGGCTTGAAGATCAGCGGCGTCGCCCAGGTGTTGTCGCAGCCGACGAGCACGCCTTTCGCCTTCGCCGCCGCGGCGATGGCCGGCACGTCCTGCACTTCCATCGTGTTCGAGCCGGGCGACTCGACCCAGACCAGCTTGACGGTCTCGTCGATGAGATCGGCGATGCCGGCCCCGATCAGCGGGTCATAGACGCCATAGGCGATGCCGCGCGGTTCGAGGTATTCGGCACAGAAGCTGCGCACCGGCGGATAGACATGGTCGGGGATCAGCACCTTGTCGCCGGGCATCAGCACCGACAGCATGACGATGGTGACCGCCGCCTGTCCGGAGGGCACGAGCACGGTGCGGGCGCCATCGTGCAGGACCGTCAGTTGCGCTTCGAGCGTGCGGGTGGTCGGGGTGCCGTGCAGCCCGTAGGTATAGCCGTCGAAGCCGCGATATTTGCGGGCCATGAAGCTCGCGCCATCGGGATAGACGATGGTCGAGGCGCGGTGTGTCGGCACGGCGAGCGAGGCATAGCCGTCCTCGTTGACGGCCGGGTGGTGAACGCAAAGTGTCAGGTCATGCATGGTGGGTTTCCCTCGCTCGGGAAATCCTCAGGCACCCGGGACAGGCGGGCAATCAGCCAAAAGGCATGGCTCGATGCCGGGTTGTTATGGTCTCAGCGCGCCGCCATCAGGCAGTCGATGAAGTCCCGCACCAGCTGCGATTTCGGCCGGTCCGGCGGCAGGATCAGGTAGCTCCGGCTCTGCACCGGCGGCTCGAACGGGCGCAGCACGATCCGGCTCTGGTCGTGGCCGGCGATCGCATAGGGGCTGACCAGCCCGACGCCGACGCCTTGCGCCACCAAGGCGCAGACCGTCGCGGCATAGATCGTCTCGACCACCACGCGGGGCGGCGGCGCCCCTGCCTCCGACATGATCATGTCGAAGCGCTGGCGAGCGCGATCCTCCGGCACATAGGCGACGAAATCGACGCCGGACAGGTCATGCGGGCCGATGCTCTCGCGCTCGGCGAGCGGGTGGCCGAGCGGCATGGCGCAGAGCGCGCGCGGCTGCACGAAGGGCTGGTGCACGACGCCGGTGACGTCGATCTCGTCGGCGGCGAGCCCGATATCGTAGATGCCGGAGGCGACACCGTCCCGCACGTCGCGGGATGGCAGGACCATCAGGGTCACGGTCGCGTCGGGGCGCAGGCTGCGGAAGCGCAGGACGGCGTTGGGGACGATCGACGAACTCAGTGCCGACAGCGTCGCGACCCGCAATTGCCCGGCGCCATAGTCGCGGATGCGGGCGGCACCGGCACGCAGCCGATCCATGCCGCGGAAATTGGCCTCGACCTCGGCGAAGAAAGTCCGCCCCTCTGGCGTCGGCACGATGCGGTTGCGCACCCGGTCGAACAGGGCAAAGCCCAGCGATCGCTCAAGCTCGGCGATCAGCCGGCTGACGCCGGGCTGGGTGACGCCCAGGATCTCGGCCGCACGGGACACGGTCCCGGCCTTCATCACGGCGGCGAAGACTTCGATCTGGCGGCTGTTCAAGGTTCGCGCGTCCGGTCCCTGCAATCGGCGTGATGCTAGCGCATCCCACGGGAAAGCGGACCATCCGATAGGCCAGGGCGAACAGGCAAAGGCGTTGGGATCGGCTGCCCGATGCGAGGGCCGGTTCAGACCCAGGTCCAATGGCAACGGCGGACGCGCCGGCCGAAGCGGTCCCGAAACGTGCGGCAAACCCGCACCTGGCGGCGTGCATGCCGGCGGCGATGGTGCGGCGGGCCATGACGATGCCGGCCGCGATGGGCTTGCGACCAATCCGCCTGGGTCCCGTCAGGCAGCGCCGCGACGACGTCGTCGGTGCAGGAGGGCGATGCCGCGGCGCAAACCGTGGGGGCTGCGGAGGCATCTCCAATCAGCAATGCCCCGGCAAGCCCCGAGCTGGCAGCAAGTATCCCAAGCAGGAATGATCGCCTGTTCATTGAGAAATTTCCTCAGATGTATCGATGTGACGCAAGAATGATGTTTTGAATCTGGGTGTTGCTGTTTAAGTCGGTCATTCCGGCAGGTGATTTTGATTGTCTGAGGCAATCACGGGTTTGTTTGCTTCATGTGTCAAGTCGATCGGTGTCGAGAACGATGAGGGTGCCGCATTTGGGATTGCAAGTACATATTTTGGGATTCTCGGAGGATGCATTCCCGGTTCCGCAGCCTAGGCTCGGCTGGATTCAGGTGCTCGAATGCGACGATAGCGTCTCGTTGTCGATTGCATGTCCGGCATGCCTGAAGGTTGTTGAATTCAAGAGGAAATGTCTCAGATGCGGTTGAAATTTGCCGTCCTCGCCATCGGTCTGGCCCTTGCAGGGTGCAACACCAATTCAGCCGACCAGCGGACGCTCGGCGGAGCCGCGATCGGCGCCGGCACGGGGGCTATCGTCGGCGGCATTGCCGGTGGCGGCCGCGGCGCAGCGATCGGTGCTGCCGTCGGCGGCGTCGCCGGGGCCGTGATCGGCCGGGCGACCACGCCCAATAACTGCCTCTACCGCGATCGCCAGGGCCGCGTCTTCGAGGCGCGCTGCCCCTGAGGTCGCATCGGCTTCGGCCGTCGGGCGGTGTTGCGCAGCGACGCCGCCCGACGGCATGATCCGTGATGCGCCGGAGCGGGAAGGGTATGGCATGACGAGCAGGCGATCGGTGCTGGCGGGGTTTCTCGGATTGGCCGGGGCGGCTCTGCTACCCAATCCTCCCACCCGTGCGGCGCCCTTGGGTCCAGAGGCCCTGGCGCCGGAAACGGCCAGCGCGCTTGATCGGGCCGAGGTCGAATTCAGCCAGCGGCCGCAACTCTACTACAATCGTCAGCGGCAGCTCCGCCGGCAGTCCCATACCCGGCCGGAACGCCCTCCGCGCGTGAATTTGCGCCGGACACGGGGCCGTCGGCGGCCGGTGCCGGCATCGCCCTGATGGCTTGCGGCAGTGCCTGCCCGACATCGTTGCAGGCATGCAGGGCCATGGACATGGCGACCTTGCGGCCTGCGCAGCCGATTTCAGATCATGATGCGATCGGTCCGCTGATCCTGCCGGGCGCGAATGGGCCTTGAGATTTGCGGGTTTCAGCCGCCTCCGGGGCTGCAGCCCTCACCGAGGGCGCGGCATGGTCCCGGCCGGCGGGCTTGATCGGGGCTGGATTTGCGGCTCTCATGCCCGGCGTTCCGCTTGGCTCCGGTGAGCGGCGACAAGACGGTGCGGCGGCCGGCGAGCTTTCGGGCGGACCGGGCGACCGATCATTCGGGAAAAGGCGGCGGCAACCGGTCCGGCCTCGACGCTGACCAGGCCGCAAGGAGGGACGATGACAAGCAAGCCCGCGTGTTCTCGCAGCGCCCGGCGGCCGTGCGTCAGTGCGGTGGCCTGCAGCGTGGCGCTGCCGCTTCTTCTCGCGGGTTGCGGCGGAGGCGAGAGCCTGCCGCCCGTCGCGAGCGGCAGCGCGGCGGGTGCATCTGCGCCGGCCCCGGCCAATATTTCGCGCGATGCCCTGGTCGGGCGTTGGGGTGTCGCGTCCTTCCATACCGAGAAGGACCGCAAGCGCACGGAAGCCGAGGCACGGGGCCAGTGCAAGCAGCCCTATGTGATCGCCAAAGGTCCCGGTGACGGGGTGATGATGCATGTCGCGGATGACCCCAAGCTCTATGAGCTCAGGCTGAAGGCCGGCCCCGGCGGCAAGAACTATCTCGGCTTCGAGGCCCCGGCCGGCGATCCGCAGGATCGCGAATTGCTGTCGGTGAAGCCGAAGGAGATCGTGTCGCGCTTCGTCGATCCCGATGCCAATGCCCGCTACGGCACCTTCATCTACAGCCGCTGCGGCTGACCGGAGGCGATGAGATGAACCACGGCATCCGCACCGCTTTGCTCGCTACCAGCCTCGGCTTGGTGCCGCTTCTCGCCGTGCCGGCGGTGGCGCAGCCGCGCCCGCCCGCCGCGATTCAGGAGACTATGGATATCGGCGACGAGCCGGGCCGTGTCTCGACCGAGGAAGCCACCATCACCGATGGGCCCTATGCCCGCCAGATGGTGCTGTTCCGCTCGAACGAGGCGCCGGGCACGGTGGTGATCCATTCGGCCGAGCGCTTCCTCTATATCGTGCAGGGCAACGGACGGGCCCTGCGTTACGGCATCGGCGTCGGCCGCGAGGGTTTCACCTGGTCCGGCCAGGTCCAGGTCAGCCGCAAGGCGGAATGGCCGGACTGGCGCCCGCCGCCGGAGATGCTGCAGCGCCAGCCCTATCTGCCGCGCTTCATGGCCGGCGGCCCGGGCAACCCGATGGGCGCGCGTGCGCTCTATCTCGGCTCGACCGTTTTCCGCATCCACGGCACCAACCAGCCCGAGACGATCGGCCAGGCGATCTCGTCGGGCTGCTTCCGTCTCGCCAATGGCGACATCGCCGATCTCTATGACCGCGTGCCCGTCGGGACCAAGGTCGTCATCCGCCACAAGGCGACGCTGTAACCGCTACCGCTGAATCGCAGAAGGAACGGACAGACATGTCGAAGGTTTCCTGGTTTCGCCGCGGCGGTCTTGGTCTCGCGACCCTCCTCGGCCTTACCCTTCCCGCCGGTGCCGGCACGCTCGACACCGTGAAGCAGCGCGGCACGCTGCAATGCGGCGTCAGCGAAGGCGTGATCGGCTTCTCCGAGAAGGATGCGCAAGGCAACTGGCGCGGCTTCGATGTCGATTTCTGCCGCGCCGTGGCGGCGGTCGTGCTGGGCGATCCCGGCAAGGTCGCCTTCACCTCGCTCTCGGCGAGCCAGCGCTTCGATGCGCTGAAGGGCGGCAAGGTCGATCTGCTGGCGCGCAACTCGACCTGGACGCTGGGCCGCGAGGCCGAGCTGGGCCTGGCCTTCGCCGGCATCACCTATCACGATGGCCAGGGCTTCCTGGCGAAGCGCGCGCTCAAGGTCGATACGGCGCTGTCGCTCGACAAGGCGAAGATCTGCGTCGAGGCCGGCACCACGACCCAGCTCAACCTCGCCGATTTCTTCAAGGCCAACTCGATGACCTATGAGGAGAAGGTCTATCCGAGTGCGGCCGAGGCGCTCTCCGCCTTCCAGTCCGGGCAATGCGACGTGCTGACCCGCGACCAGTCGGCCCTGCATGGCGAGCGGCTGAGGCTCGCAACGCCGGCCGAGGCGATCGTGCTGCCGGACGTGATCTCGAAGGAGCCGCTCGGGCCTGTCGTGCGCAGCGACGATTTCCCCTGGTTCACGCTGGTGAAATGGGTGAATTTCGCGCTGGTCAACGCCGAGGAGCTCGGGATTTCCGCGGCCAATCTCGATGAGGCCCTCAAATCCCAGAAGCCCGATGCGCGCCGCTTCACCGGTGCGGAAGGCGGCTTCGGCAAGGCGCTCGGCCTCGAGGCCGACTGGGCGGTCCGCGCCGTCAAGGCGGGCGGCAACTATGCCGAGATCTATGAGCGCAATCTCGGCACCGGCTCGAAGCTCGGCATTCCGCGCGGGCTCAACCAGCTCTGGAGCATGGGCGGCGTTCTCTACGCGCCGCCGCTGCGGTAAGGCCTGGATCTGGCGTGGTGCCGCGCTTTCTGAAGGCGCGGCACCTTGCCATCCCGTTTTCAGCGTCCGCGGCGCCATGGCGGCGGTGGCAATGGCCGGCGATTGCGCTGGCGATAGCGATGCCAGTTCTTCCGCCGCGGCCGGGTATCGCGGGGACCGGCCGGAAGCGTTGCCGCGCCGGGCGCCCGCGGCTGCGGCGGTCCTTGCGTGAATTCTGCATCCAGCCTGTCGAGCGCGTTTGCCGCCGCGGCTGCCTGCTCATCGCGCGGCGAGGCTTCGGCCGTCGCGGCGGACAGCACGCCGCCGAAAAGCGCGATCAGAAATGTCCTGCGTTCCATTTGCAACCTTAAGTATAGTTTTTGCTATCGGTGCCGCATCGGGGCGGTGCGATACGTTGGTCGCGTTTGTCATTGTCATGCAAGCGCCGATTGGTCTCCGGTCAAGCGCTGAATCCATGCCGGATTGCGTTCTTGCATAGATTTCAGCCCTTCGGGTGGCGGCGAGAGGCTTGTCGCGGACAGGATATTGGCGGAGAATCTCAATTCTTGATCTCCTGTCCCAAAATCCGATCCGGCATCGCGGTGCAGCAAACCTGAGCTTGTCGGCACCGGAGCGGTTACCTACGGTCCGTCCCGCATGAGATTCTTGACGTCGATAAGCAGCCGTCTCGGCGCGGCGTGGCCCCGCTCCCGGGTGCTCCTGCCGGCCGTGCTCGCGGCCGGGCTGGCGGCTTGCGCCTCGACGCCACAAGGGCTGCTGCTGCCGGTGGCTCCTGCTCCCGGCACGAACAGCGTCAACATGCTGGCGGCCACGACGCGCGCCCCGTCCGACAATCCCGGAATCCTCTTCACCGGCGAACGAGGCGAGCAGGTTTCGTTCAGGAATATCATCGTCTCGATTCCGCCGGGCCGCGAGCCCGGTACCATCCAGCTGCCGCGATCGATTCCGGGCGATCCGGCCAGGGATTTCGTCGTGACGGCCTCCACGCCGGTGTCGAAAGCCGGGCTCGCCAACTGGTTCAGGTCGACCAGCGGGCGCGGGAAACGCGTCTTCGTCTTCGTGCATGGCTTCAACACGCCGTTCGACCGCGCTGTCTTCCGCTTCGCGCAATTGGCGCATGACGCCGACGCCGACGCTGCCCCGGTCCTCTTCTCCTGGCCCTCGCGCGGCTATCTGCTCGATTACAGCCGGGACTTCGACAACGCCTCCTATTCGCGGTCGGATCTTGCGGACCTGCTCGAAGTGGCCGTTGCCGGCCCCGAGGTCCGCGAGGTGGTGATCCTCGCTCACTCGATGGGGAGTTGGCCCGCCGTCGAAGCGGTCAGGCAGATCGCGCTGCGGAAAGGCGGCGTTCCGCGCAAGATTAGCAATCTCATCCTGGCGTCGCCTGACCTCGATGTCGGTGTCTTCCGCCGGCAGATCGAAGATATGGGGCCGAAGCGCCCGCAGATCACGCTGTTCACGGCGCAGCACGACCGGGCCCTGCAGGTCTCAAGGTTCATCGCGCGCGGGGCGACGCGGCTCGGCGGCATCGATCCCACGCAGGAGGAATATCGCCGCCAGTTCGCCGGTCAGGCCGGGATCACGGTGATCGACCTGTCCGCGGTCAACGCCGGCGATCGCTTGAACCACGACCTTTTCGCCGCAAGCCCCGATGCCGTGCGCCTGATCGGTGGGCGCCTGCTGCAGGGCCAGGTCATCACCGATTCCGACGTTCCCGCCCCTGTCGCGGCAGCAGGTGTGATCGGTTCGGCTGCGACGATGCTGGTCACCGCGCCGATCCGGGTCTTCGATGCCGCGGCCGTGCCATAGGGTTGACGTTGATGATGGTGGGGGGTGATACTTGATGACGATAAGTATGATTTTACGATTATTTGCATGATCCGATCGGTTTGACCGGGATCAATTTTGTTCGAAATCATCGAGTGTTAGAGTTCGCTGTCTGCATTGCTCTTTTGGCGCGGCATGCAGCGTGACGGGATCTGATACCGGCTTTCTCTCGGGGCGGCGTGAGAAGGGACATCGACATGTTTGCGGTGCCGAATTTGCGCACGGCGGGGCTACGGGCACAGGATCAGTTCGACGCCTGGCGTTCCCTGCACAAGGATACGATCGAGCTCCTTCCGATCGGGGAGGCGTCCGCAGGATTCGGCGCCGAGTTTTCCTCCTGGAACCTGGGAGAGCTCGTCTTGACGCATGTCGTCTATGCGGGCGCTCCCGGCCGCCAATGGCGACACCGTCCCAAATCCTATCTGGATCACTGGTGCGTGGTGCTGGCGCGAACGACGGCGGCCGACGGCGCGCCATACGAGGATCTGAGCTTCCGTTCGCTGGCGCTTCCCTTCGAGGGGCAGGCCCAGGACAGCGAGGTCATCACCCTCTACCTTCCGCGTGACCGGCACCCCCAGGATGAGCAGCGCCTCGACGATGCCCATGGTCTCACCGTGAGCGAGGAGTTCGCGCCCTTGCTGGCCGGCTACATGGATGGCCTTGTCCGGCGGCTGCCTCTCGTCACCCCCGAGCATGCCGCAAGTCTGGAGATGCCGACCAAGGCGCTCGTCGCAGCCTGCATCGCGCCCCGGCCGGTCAGCTCCGAGCTGGCGCGGCATCTGCCGGGCTCGGTCCTGATCGACAGGGCACGCGCCGTCGTGCGCCAGAACATGGCCGCCCCCGATTTCGGGCCCGAGCGGCTGGCCCGGCTTCTGGCCATGTCCCGCTCGAAGCTCTACCGGCTGTTCGAGAGCAGCGGCGGCGTGGCTCATTTCATCAACCGGGAGCGCCTGCGCGAGGCCCATTACCGGCTGAGCTCCCATCGGTTCGCGCGTTCCATTCACGCGATCGGAAACGAAGTCGGCTTTGCCGATCACTCGACCTTCAGCCGGGCCTTTCGCCGCGAGTTCGGCTACAGCCCCACGGAAGCGCGCGAGCGTGGCCTGATCCGCTATTTCGCCGATGAGCCCGAAGCCCCCGTGCCGGGCTGAGCGGTGCCGATCCTCACGTTTCTGCGCAAGAAGACAGTGATGTTGACTGGCAGCGAACCCGCCGCATCTGCAGGCGGGCAGGGTGCGATTGCGCCGGAGGTGCCCGTCGGCCGGCTGGCGCTGCTCTATGCATGCCTGTTCTTCGAGCTCGGGGTGAACCTTCCGTTCTTCCCGCTCTGGCTCAAGGCGCAATCCCTCGACAGTGACGCGATCGGAATTGTCCTGGCCGCTCCGCTGCTGACCCGCATCATCGCCAATCCCACCGTTGGCGCGCTGGCTGATCGGAGCGGGCGTATCGCCGTGGTGCTGACGCTCTGCGCCGTGCTGGTCGCGGCGGGGACAGGCCTTCTGACCGTTGCGAACGGCTTCTGGCCGATCCTTCTTGTCGTCATCGCCATTGCGCTGGCGCAGGGCCCCCTGATCGCCTTGGCCGATACCATGACGCTGGAGCGCCTTGCCCGGACGGTCAGGCCGGAGCTGACCTATGGCCGTGTCCGCCTGTGGGGTGCGCTGGGCTTTGCTGCCGCCAACATCATTGCCGGCTGGGCCCTCGAATGGTTTTCGTCCGCATCGATCATCGTCCTGCTGCTGACTTCGGCGATCGCGACGGCGGTGGCGGCCGCAGGCTGCATGAAGGGGACGGCAGGCCATGCCGCCGGCCGCGCGCAGGGCGACGGCTGGCCGGCCCATCCGCTGTTCCTCGTTTGCGCGATTGCCGGTGCGGCGCTGGTGCAGGCAAGCCACGCGGCGTTCTACGGGTTCGGCGCGCTGCACTGGCAGGCCAACGGCATCTCCGGCCCGATGATGGGGGGATTGTGGTCGCTCGGGGTTCTGTCCGAGGTCGTCCTGTTCGCTTGTCTGGGCTATCGGATGAGCGGCGCCGGCAGTGCCGCCGGCCTGTTGCTTGCGGCGGCCGCGGCCACGATCCTGCGCTGGGCGGCGATGGCGCAGGACCCCGGTTTGCCGGCGCTGGCGGGCCTTCAGCTGACACATGGCGTAACATTCGGGGTCACCCATCTCGGCAGCATCTTCCTGCTGTCGCGGCTGGCGCCGGGCCGGATGCAGGCGAGCGCCCAGGCCTGGCTTGCCGGAGGCTGGGCCGGTCTGATGGCGGTTCTGACGACCCTGTCCGGCTGGCTGTACGAGGGCTGGGGGGAGGGAATCTATCTCGTCATGGCGGTGGTTGCCGGGGCGGGACTGCTCCTGCTGCTGCCGGTCGCCTACGGCTTGCGGCGCGCCGTCGCCGGGGAGCTGCCGCAGCAACAAATGAGATGAGCAGCCCAGAGTTGGGATTCTGAGCTGATCCGTGTTCCCGCCCGTATTGCTAGCGTTCGCGGGATTTCGCGGGTGCAAAAAAGCCCGTGCGCAGATGAAGCCGTGGCCGTCAGGGGATGTAGTTCGATGCAGAGGCAAGGCTTGCGGCACCCTGGCGCGCAGCTCGCGGCAGCAATGGCCGGAGGCTTGGCATGAGGCGCGGTGACGCTTCCCCTGGCACGGGCAGCCTGCTTGCCATGGTGGCCGTCGCGCTGGCCGTCGCCTCGTGCAACAGCGAGGAGAAGGCGCCGCCTCCGCCGGTGCGCCTCGTGCGCACCGTGACGGTCGAGCCGCCGCGTTCGGCGCCCGATCTCACCTTCACCGGTCATGTCGAGGCTCAGGACCAGGCCGCGCTGGCCTTCCGCATCGGAGGTCGGTTGGCTGAGCGCCTCGTCGGCGTCGGCGCGAATGTCCGCGAGGGCGAGGTCGTCGCGCGGCTCGATCCCGAAAACGAGCTCAATGATCTCCGCTCGGCCCAGGCGGCGCTGGCTGCCGCCGAAGGTGACCTGCGCAAGGCGGAGAACCAGTTCCAGCGGCAGAGCCATCTGCTTGAGCGGCACATCACCACGCAGGCGGATTTCGATGCCGCCCGGCAGGGGCTGACCGCGGCACGTGCTCAGGTCGAGGCCGCGCAGGCGCGTGTCCGCTCGGCCGAGGACCTCGTCGGCTTCACGACGCTGAAGGCCGACGCGCCGGGCATCGTCACTCGCGTCGGTGCCGAGCCGGCCGAGGTCGTCGCCGCCGGTCGGATGATCGTCCAGCTGGCGCGGCGTGACGGGCGCGACGCGGTATTCGAGATTCCCGCCGATCTGGTGCGCCGCCTCGCGCCGGGCATGCCGGTGCAGGTCGCGTTGAGTGGGGAGGCCGGCGCGGAGGCCAAGGGCCGGGTGCGCGAGATCGCGCCGCAGGCCGATCCCGTGACCAGGACCTTCAGGATCAGGGTCGGCCTCACCGATCCGGCGCCGAGCTTTCGGCTGGGTGCGGCCGTCTCGGGTGCGATCCGCGCCGAGGGTGCCGGTGGCATCGCCATTCCGGCGACGGCGCTGACCCGGCGCGACCAGAAGGTGGGTGCCTGGGTGGTCGACCCGAAGACATCGACCGTTTCGCTGCGCCAGCTGGAAGTGGCCAATGCCGATCCCGCCGCCGCCAGCATTTCCAAGGGATTGCAGGTCGGCGACATCGTCGTCACCGCCGGTGCCGGGCTTCTCCGTGAAGGCCAGCAGGTGCGCCTGACCGGAGCCGAGACGCGATGAGCTTCAACCTGTCGGAATGGGCGCTGAAGAGCCGCTCGGTCGTCATTTATCTCATGGTGGTGGCGGTCGTCGCCGGCGTCTTCGCCTTCATCAGGCTCGGTCGCAACGAGGACCCGGCCTTCGTCATCAAGACCATGGTGGTCTCCGCCGTCTGGCCTGGTGCCAGCATGGAAGACACCTTGAGCCAGGTCACGGAACGGCTCGAACGGCAGATCGAGGAGACGCCCGGCCTCGACAGCGTCCGCAGCTTCACCCGGCCCGGCGTGACCACGATCTTCGTCAACCTCAAGGGCGACGTGCCCGGCCGCCAGGTGCAGGACACCTGGTACCGCGTGCGCAACCTGATCGCGGACATGCGGCACACCTTGCCGGCCGGCACGCTCGGGCCGTTCTTCAACGACCGCTTCGGCGACACCTTCGGCATCATCTACGGCTTCACCTCGGACGGCTTCACCAGCCGCGAATTGCGCGACCATGTCGAGTCCATCCGGTCGCGGCTGCTGCTCGTGCCGGACGTCTCGAAGATCGAGATCATCGGCGCGCAGGACGAGCGCATCTTCATCGAGTTCTCCGTCCGGGAACTCGCCAATCTCGGGCTCGATCGCGGTGGCCTGCTCGCGGCCCTCCAGGCCCAGAACGTGGTTCGGCCCGCAGGCGAGATCCAGACGCAGGACGAGAAGTTCTTCGTGCGCGTCTCCGGCGCCTTCCAGTCGGAAGCGGACCTGCTGAACATCAACTTCCCGGTCGGCGACCGGATGGTGCGGCTGGCCGATATCGCGACCGTCAGGCGCGGCCAGGCCGATCCGCCGACGCCGATGTTCCGCGTCAACGGCCGCGAGTCGATCGGGCTCGGCATCGCCATGCGCGAGGGCGGCGACATCCTCGCGCTCGGCCGCAACATCAAGAAGGCGATGGACGCGGTCACTGCCGGCCTGCCGCTCGGCATCGAGCCCAACCTCGTGGCCGACCAGGCCGTGACGGTTTCGCATGCGATCGACGACTTCATGATGTCGCTCTGGCAGGCCGTCGGCATCATCATGGTCGTCAGCTTCATCAGCCTCGGCGTGCGGCCGGGCCTCGTCGTCGCGCTCGCGATCCCGCTGACGCTCGCCATCGTCTTCGCCTGCATGCTGGTCGCCGGCATCGACATGCAGCGCATCTCGCTCGGCGCGCTCATCATCGCGCTGGCCCTGCTCGTCGACGACGCGATGACGACGACCGACGCCATGGTCACGCGGCTCGCCGCGGGCGAGGAGAAGCTCAAGGCGGCGACTTTCGCCTTCGATAAATACGCGACTGCGATGCTGGCCGGCACGCTGGTGACGATCGCCGGCTTCGTGCCGATCGGCTTCGCGGCGAGCTCGGCCGGCGAATACACCTTCTCGCTCTTCGCGGTGGTGACGATCGCGCTCGTCGTCTCCTGGTTCGTCGCCGTTCTCTTCGCGCCCGTGCTCGGCGTCGCCATGCTGAAGGCGCCCAAGGCTTCGGCGCAGAGCAAGGAGCCGGGCCGGGTCGAGCGCGGTTTCCGCTCGCTGCTCTCGAGGGCGATCAAGCTGCGCTGGATCACCATCGCAGTCACGCTCGGCCTGTTCGCGGCCTCGATCCTGGCGTTGCCGCTGGTGCCGCGGCAGTTCTTCCCGGCCTCCGACCGGCCTGAGCTGCTGGTCGATCTCACGTTGCCGCAAAACGCCTCGATCTATGCGAGCGAGGACCTCGTCAACCGCTTCGAGGCCTCCCTGAAGGGCGACCCCGATATCGAGCGCTGGAGCACCTATATCGGCCGCGGCGCGATCCGCTTCTACCTGCCGCTGAATGCGCAACTGCCGAACGATTTCTTCAGCCAGGCCGTGATCGTTGCCAAGGACGTGGCGGCGCGTGAGCGGGTGCGGACGAAGCTTGAGACCTTGCTCGCCAAGGAGTTTCCGAACGTGGTCGCCCGCGTCTCGCCGCTCGAACTCGGCCCACCGGTGGGCTCGCCGGTGCAGTATCGCGTCAGCGGTCCGGACACGGCCGAGGTGCGCTCCATCGCCTTGCGGCTCGGGCAAGTGATGGCGGCCAATCCCAATGCCCGCCACATCAATTTCGACTGGATCGAGCCCTCGCGGGAATTGCGGCTGCGCGTCGATCAGGATGAGGCGCGCCGGCTCGGCCTGAGCTCTGCGGCGGTGGCTGCCATCGTGAACACGGTCGTCTCCGGCACCGTCGTGACGCAGGTGCGCGACTCCATCTATCTGGTCGATGTCGTCGTCCGGGCGCAGGACAGCGACCGCGTCTCGCTCGACACGCTGCGCAGCATGCAGGTCGCACTGCCGAGCGGCCGCTCGGTTCCGGTCTCGCAATTCGTCAGCTTCAGCTACGGGCTCGAGACGCCGCTGATCTGGCGCCGCGATCGCGTGCCGAACCTGACGGTGGCGGCCGATGTGGCGCCGGGCGTCCTGCCGGACGCCGTCGTCAACGCCCTGCAACCTTCGATCGACGGGCTGCGCAAGAGCCTGCCCGCCGGCTACGACATCGCCGTCGGTGGCGCGGTCGAGGAAAGCGCGAAGTCGCAGGCCTCGGTCATCGCCGTGATCCCGGTCATGCTGCTGATCATGTTCACGGTGCTGATGGCGCAGCTCAGGAGCTTCAGGCTGTTCGCGATCGTGCTCAGCATCGCGCCGCTCGGCCTGATCGGTGTCGTCGGGGCGCTCTTGCTCTCGGGCAAGCCGCTCGGCTTCGTCGCGCTGCTCGGCATCCTCGCCCTGATCGGCATCATCACCAAAAATGCGGTGATCCTGGTCGGGCAGATCGAGGACGAGCGTGCCGCCGGCAAGGGTGTCGTCGAGGCTGCCATCGACGCGGCCGGCACGCGCTTCCGGCCGATCATGCTGACGGCGGTCTCGACCGTGCTCGGCATGATCCCGATCGCGCCGACCGTGTTCTGGGGGCCGATGGCTTTCGCGATCATGGGCGGCCTGCTGGTCGCGACGGTGCTGACCCTGGTTCTGCTGCCGGTGCTCTATGTCGCCGTCTTCGGCGCTGCGACAGGGCCGAGCGGGGCGAAGCGACCGGCCAGCGCGGGAGGAACCCTGTCATGAGCCCGATCGTGACGAAGCGTATTCCGCTGAAGGCGCTCCGCCGAATGGGAAGTCTCACGCTGCTCGCAGCGGCGCTCGCTTCCTGCCGCAACGAGCAGGCGCCGCCGGCGGAGGCGCGCCCGGTCGGCGTCGTCACCGTCGCCGCCGGGCAGTTCTCCGACGATGTCCAGCTTAGCGGCGAGGTTCAGGCCAAGAAGGATGTCGGGCTCGCCTTCCGCATCGGCGGACGCGTGCTGGAACGCCCGGTCAATGTCGGCGACCGGGTCAA
The DNA here is from genome assembly GCF_059416005.1 of Allobosea sp. GW821-FHT09G06. Classification (NCBI taxonomy): domain Bacteria; kingdom Pseudomonadati; phylum Pseudomonadota; class Alphaproteobacteria; order Hyphomicrobiales; family Alloboseaceae; genus Allobosea; species Allobosea sp. GW821-FHT09G06. Next base: position 435,596 of record NZ_JBWKOI010000002.1, read on the forward strand.
GGCCGGGCAGGTCATCGCCCGCCTGGAGCCGGCCCTGGAGCAGAATGCCCTGACCGCCGCGAAAGCCGCTCTGGAAGCGGCGCGCGGCGAGGTCAGCACGGCCCGCAATACCTATGAACGTCAGGAGCGCCTGATGGCGCAGGGCTTCACCACGCGGCCGCGCTACGATCAGGCGCGGCGCGCGCAGGAGACTGCGCAGGCTGCCCTTGAGAACGCGGAAGCGCAGGTCGAGCTCGCGCGGGACCGGCTCGGCTTCACCGAACTCCGTGCAGATGTCGCCGGCGTCGTGACGGCTCGCCAGGTCGAGCCCGGCGAAGTGGTCCAGCCCGGACAGGTCCTCGTCCAGATCGCCCGCGACGACAGCCGCGATGCCGTCTTCAATGTGCCGGCCGCCTTGCTTGATCCGCGCTTCGCCGATGCGAAGATCCGCGTTTCGCTGGCCGATGCGCCCAGTGTCACGGCCTATGGCTCGGTGCGCGAGGTCGCGCCGCAGGCCGATCCGGTGACGCGGACCTTCGCCGTCCGGGTCGGATTGCAGGACCCGCCGGAGGCGATGCGCCTTGGCTCGACGGTCGTCGGCACGATCGAGGTCTCGACCGCGGCGATCGTCGCCATCCCCGCAAGCGCGCTGACCCAGCAGGGCCGTTCGCCGGCCGTCTGGGTCGTCGATCCCGCCAAGTCGACGGTCTCGCTGCGCGACATCGACGTGCTGCGCTTCGATCCCAGCAAGATCATCCTCTCGCAGGGGTTGGCGCCCGGCGAGGTGATCGTTTCGGCCGGCGTGCAGGCCCTGCATCCCGGCCAGCGCGTCAGGCCGCTGCCGGGGCCGCAATCCGCCGCGGCTTCGCCGCAGCGGCCGTGAGGAAGGCTCGCGCCTGTCTTTCTCGCACCGGAAACCTTCCGGCCTGACCGGCCGGTTGCCGGTTCTTTCTCACCCCACGAGTACGGAGTCATCGACATGAGCGATCTCGTCTTCATCGCCTTCCCGACGGAACAGAAGGCCGAGGAGGTCCGCCAGAAGGTCCTTTCCCTGCAGCGCGAATATCTGATCGAGCTGGGTGACGCCGTCGTGGTGGTCAAGGACGAGAAGGGCCATGTGAAGCTCAACCAGATGATCAACCTCACCACCACGGGCGCGGCTTCCGGTGCGCTCTGGGGCACGCTGATCGGCTTCATCTTCCTGAACCCGCTGATCGGCACGGCACTTGGTGCCGCATCCGGCGCGCTCGGCGGCAAGTTCAGCGATATCGGCATCAACGACCAGTTCATGAAGGATGCGGCCGAGGCCCTGCAGCCGAACACGGCGGGCCTGTTCCTGCTCATCCGCAAGATGACGACCGACAAGGTGCTTGCTGATCTCAAGGGCGTCGGCGGCACGCTGATGCAGACCTCCTTCGACGAGACCAAGGAGGCGCAGCTGCGCGCGGCGCTCTCGGCCGTGGCCGAGACCGAGGCCCCGAAGGCGTAAGCTGCGACCGAAGCCCGCCGTCATGCGATGGCGGGCTTCGCCGACCAGAGAGGTATTCCGGTGAGCAAGACGCCTTCCGCCTCCAGCCGCGGCAGCGACGCGCGCGCTCCGCTGAACATCGACCTTGCCCTCCAGGGCGGCGGTGCACATGGGGCCTATACCTGGGGCGTGCTGAGCCGGATCCTCGAGGAGGACTGGCTGACGATCGAGGCGATCTCGGGCACCTCGGCCGGCGCGATGAATGCCGCCGTGCTGGCCTCCGGCTATGCGCTCGGCGGGCGTGAAGGTGCCCGCGAGGCGCTGGACCGCTACTGGCGGAAGGTGTCCGAGGCGGCCCGCTTCAGTCCATTCCAGCGCTCGCCGCTCGATGTGCTGCTCGGCCGCTGGACGCTCGACACCTCGCCGCTCTTCGTGGCGATGGACATGATGTCCCGCGTCGTCTCGCCCTACACCCTCAACCCGTCGGGTACGAACCCGCTGACGGAGATCCTCGCCGAGGCGATCGATTACGACGCCATCGCAAGGGGCCCGATAAAGCTCTTCATCTCCGCGACGAATGTCCGGACGGGGCGCAACCGCATCTTTCGGAACGGCGAGATCACGCCGGACGTGCTGCTCGCCTCGGCCTGCCTGCCGACTCTGTTCCAGGCGGTCGAGATCGACGGCGAGAGCTATTGGGACGGCGGCTATTCCGGCAACCCGACGATGACCCCGCTGATCGAGGAAAGCACGGCCAGCGACACGATTCTCATCCAGATCAACCCGGTCGAGCGGCCGGGCACGCCGCGCAATGCTCGGGACATCCTGAACCGCCTCAACGAGGTCTCCTTCAACGCGGTGCTGCTGAAGGAGCTGCGGATGATGGCGCTGCTGCAGCGCGAGGCGCTCTCCGGCACGGGCGAGGGCGCGCGCTGGGCGCGCATGCGCCTCCACCGCATCACCAGCGACGCCATGATCGAACTCGGCTATTCCTCGAAGCTCAATGCCGAGTGGGAGTTCTTCACGATGCTCCATGACGAGGGCAGGCGCTCCGCCGAGGCCTTCTACCGGGCGCATCGCGATGAGATCGGCAAGCATTCGACGCTCGATCTCGACGAGTTCACCAAGGGGGTCTGACGGGTGCCTGCGCTGAAGAGAACTGCCGCTGCGACGCGGTTTTACGCCCGGAGCCGGGCTGGCCTATGACGAGCGCCAAGACCTCCCAGGCCGCGCAGGTCATCATCGCCGTCATCCTGTTCGTGGTCGCGCTGTCGATCGCGAGCTCCGTCTTCGCGCCGGTCGCTTTCGCGCTGTTCATCATCGCGCTGGTCTGGCCCTTGCAGAAGGCCTTGCAGGGCGCGCTGCCGCGGCTGCTCGCGCTGGCGCTGAGCCTTTTCGTCATGGTCGTCGCCTTCTTTGCCTTCGGCTCGCTGATCGTCTGGGCCTTCGGCCGGGTCGGCCGCTGGATCGTCAGCGATGCCGCGCGCTTCCAGGCCTTCTACGAGCAGATCACGCTCTGGCTCGAAGGGCATGGCATCGCGGTTGCGGCGCTCTGGTCGGAGAATTTCAGCTCGGCCTGGGTGCTGCGCGCCGTCCAGACCGTGAGCGGCCGGCTGAACAGCACGATGAGCTTCTGGCTGGTGGTGCTGGTCTATGTGTTGCTCGGCCTGCTCGAGGTCGAGGATTTCGGCCGCAGGCTCAAGGTGATGCGCAACCGCGACATGGCCGAATTGATCCTGCGCGGTAGCATCGCGACGGCCGCCAAGATCCGCCGCTACATGCTGGTCCGGACGGCGATGAGCGTCATCACCGGCCTGCTGGTCTGGGTCTTCGCCCGGACCGTCGGCCTGCCGCTGGCCGAGGAATGGGGCTTCATCGCCTTCCTGTTGAACTATGTCCCCTTCATGGGCCCGCTCGTCGCCACGGTCTTCCCGACCCTGTTCGCGATGACGCAGTTCGGCTCCTGGCAGGCGGTCATCGCGGTCTTCGCCTGCCTGAACCTGATCCAGTTCATCGTCGGCAGCTATATCGAGCCGCGGGTCGCCGGCAGTGCGCTCTCGATCTCGCCACCGATCGTCCTGTTCTCGGTCTTCTTCTGGAGCTATCTCTGGGGCGTCTTCGGCGCCTTCATCGGCGTCCCCATCACGATCGCCCTGATCACCTTCTGCGCCCTGCACCCGTCGAGCCGCTGGCTGGCGGAGATGATCGGCGCGGTGCCGAAGGAGGCAGGCGCCGCAGGTGGTTCCGGCCCGGCGGCCTGACCCGCAGCTTCCGGGGAGAATGGGACGTGGCGCACAGCGGTGAGACGCCCGGCTGATGCTGCCCGTCCGGGCGATGGCTACCCTGCATCGCGGCGTTGGCAGGCATCGACCGGAGGCGGGCGGAAGCGATGGATGGGGCGGCCGTGGCCGATGACAGGCGGTTTTCGGCGCTCCTCGCCCGGGGGCTGTGCCTGCTGGCGCTCTGGGTGATCCTTATGGGGCCTGCGCTCAAGGATTTGCCGGTCGGCATCGCCGCAAGCGCCGCCGGAGCTTGGGCCAGTACCGTGCTGTGGCCGGTCGGCGCTGGGCTTTCTCTTCGCGGCCTGATCCGTTTCCTGATCCGTTTCCTGCCGCAATCCGTTGTCGCGGGCGTCGATGTGGCGCGGCGGGCCTTTGCGCGTGATCCCGATCTGCGGCCGGGTTTCGCGACCTGCCGCTCGATCGTTCCCGATGGCATGGCACGCGATTCCGCCTGCGCCGTGATGAGCCTGCAGCCCGGCAAGCTACCCGTTTCCGTCGCGGCCGACGGGATGCTGCTGATCCATTGCCTCGACCTGCGCGAGCCCATCGCTGAGCAGGTCGCCGCTGACGAGATCGCTTTCTGCCGTGTCCTACGGGCGGAGGGGCGCGATGGCTGACATGCTCGCAGCGGCAGCATTCCTCATCCTGGCGATCACGCTCCTTGCGCTGCTGCGCGTGCTCCGCTCCCGCGTCCTCGCCGAGCGCATGATGGCGTTGCAACTGCTCGGGACCGGCGGCACGGCGGTGCTTCTGCTGCTGGGAGCCGCTTCCGGCTCTGCCGCCGTGATCGATGTCGCGCTGCTGCTCGCCCTGTTCGCGGCGTTCGCCTGCATGGCCTTCGCACTCGGCATGGTCGAGCCGGCCGCTGAGCCCGATCCGGCGGAGGAGAAGCCATGAGCGGCCTCGCCGATATCGCCACCATCGTTCTGGTGAGCGCGGGCGCGCTGCTGTTCCTCGCCGGCGCGCTCGGCCTGCTGCGCTTTCCCGATACGCTGAGCCGGCTGCATGCGATCAGCAAGGCCGACAATCTCGGACTCGGGCTGATCGTACTCGGCCTGCTGCCGCAGATGGCGAGCATCGCGGGCGGCCTGAAGCTGCTCTGCATCTGGCTGCTGGCGCAGCTTTCGGCGGCGACGGCGAGCCAGTTGCTCGCGCGCGCCGTCCATCGCGACAGAGCCGATCGATGATGCTGCTCTTCGATGGTGCGCTCGTCGCCGGCCTGCTGGCGCTCGCGATCCATGTCGTCAGGGAGCCGGACGAGCGCAGCGCGATCATCGCCTTCCTCGCCTTCGGGCTGCTGCTCGGGCTGGCCTGGGTCCGGCTCGCGGCGCCCGACGTCGCCCTGACCGAGATCGCTATCGGCGGCGGCGGGACCGGAATCCTGCTGCTGCGGGCTGAGGCCGCTATCCGCGGCCGCGGCAAGCATGAGGAGGCGGTGACGCGCAAAGGCAAGCTCGCGATCGCCGCAGGCTGCGCCGCCATTTCCGCCGGGCTCGGCCTCGCCGTGCTGAGCTTCGCCTCGCCGGCCCCGACGCTCGCGCCGGCCGCGGCGGAGGCGCTTCCCGCGACCGGGCTGGGCAATCCCGTCACGGCCGTGCTGCTGGCCTATCGCGCGCTCGACACGCTTCTGGAGAAGGTCGTGGTGCTGCTCGCCCTGATCGGCGTCTGGTCGCTGGCGCCCGATTCCGCCTGGGGCGGGGCGCCTGCAATCAAGCCCGCCAATGTTCCGGAGCCGCTCGCCTATCTCGCGCGAGTTCTGCCGCCTTTCGGCGTGGTGATCGGCGTCTACATGTTCTGGGTCGGCGCCGATGCGCCGGGTGGCACCTTCCAGGCCGGCACCGTGCTCGCGGCGATGTGGCTCCTCGTGATGCTGGCGGGCCTGCGCGCCCCGCCCGAGACGGCGGGGCTGCCGCTGCGGCTCGCGCTTGCGGGCGGGCCGATCCTGTTCCTGTTGATCGCCTTTCTCGGCTTCGCCTTCGCCGATGCTTTCCTCGCCTATCCGAAGGCGCTGGCGAAGCCGCTGATCCTGGCGATCGAGGCAGCCCTGACCCTCTCCGTCGCGGCGGCGCTCGCCATGCTGGTCGCCGGCCCCGCCCGGAAGGCGCCGGCGCGATGACGGCGCTACTGCAACCCGGTGTCCTGTTCGGCCTGTGCGGCGCGGCGCTCGTCGGCATCGGCCTCTTCGCTGTCGCCACCTCGCCCGGCCTGCTCAGGCGGATCGTCGGCTGCAACATTCTCGGCGCCGGCATCTTCCTCGTCTTCGGAGCCGTTGCGCGGCGCGGCGGCGGTGCCGGATTCGAGGCCGATCCGGTGCCGCAGGCGCTGGTGATCACCGGTATCGTCGTCGCCTTCTCGGCGAGCGCGCTGGCGGTCGCCCTGCTGAAGCGGCTCGCCGAGCCGCGGAGCGACGACGCGTGACCGCGGGCCTCCATGCCACCACGCCGGGCGGCTTCCTGCTCGTCCTGGCCGTGATCCTGCCGGTCTGCGCCGTGCTGGCAATCCTGGCCTGCGGCCCGCGCAGCACGGTGCGGATTGCGCTGGCAACGCTCGCGACCGGGTTCGCCGTCGCCATGGCGATCGCCGTAGAGTTGGTGTCGAGCGGCGCGGCCCTGACCTATGTCGTCGGCGCTTGGCGCCCGCCGCTCGGGATCGCCTTGCGGGCTGACGGGCTCTCGGGCGCGATGCTGGTCATGACGGCGCTGGTCGTGGTCGCGGTCGGGCTGTTCGCACATGTCCAGTACGGGCTGCGCGAGGGTACGGGCAACGAACGGGAGCGGACGACCTTCTGGCTGATGCTGCTCGCGCTCTGGAGCGCGCTGAACATCGTCTTCGTCGGCGAGGACCTCTTCAATCTCTATGTCGCGCTGGAGCTCCTGACCTTCGCCGCAGTGCCGCTGGTCTGCCTCGACGGCCGGACCGAGACCGTCAACGCGGCGCTGCGCTACCTGCTGTTCGCGCTTCTCGGCTCGCTGCTCTACCTGCTTGGCGTCGGGCTGATCTACGGCCAGTACGGCACGCTCGACCTGCTGGCGCTGTCGCGCCTGAGCCGGTCCGACCCCGCCTTGTCGGTCGCGCTGGCGCTGATGATCGTCGGGCTATTGGCCAAGGCTGCGCTCTTCCCTCTGCATCTCTGGCTCCCGCCCGCCCATGCCGGCGCGCCGGCGCAGGCCAGCGCGGTGCTCTCGGCGCTGGTGATCAAGGCGCCGATCTTCCTGATCCTGCGGCTGGTGCTCGACGTCGCACCGGGACAGGTGGCGTTGCTCGCCGGTCAATTGCTCGCCGTGCTCGGCGCGGCCTCGATCCTGTTCTGCAGCGTCATGGCGCTCCGGCAGGCCCGGCTGAAGCTGATGATCGCCTATTCGACGGTCGCGCAGATCGGCTATCTCTTCATCGTCTTCCCGCTCGCGGCCGGCGGCGCCGGCACGCCGCCCTGGGAGACGCTCGCCTGGACCGGCGGCGCGCTTCAATTGATCTCGCATGCGCTCGCCAAATCCGCGATGTTCCTGGCGGCCGGCATCGTCATCAAGACCTATGGTCATGACCGCATCGCCGATCTCGGTGGCTTCGGCCGGGTGCTGCCGATCAGCGCGGTCGCCTTTGGACTGGCCGGGCTGTCGCTGATGGGCGTTCCGCCGAGCGGCGGCTTCGTCGCGAAATGCCTGCTCCTGACCGCGGCCGTGATCGAGGGCTATCCTTGGCTCGCGGTGACGATCCTGCTCGGCGGGCTGCTTGCCGGCGGCTATGTCTTCCGCGTGATCGACAAGGCGCTCGCGGTTGCGGCAGGGCCGCTTCCGTCGCGCCAAGCCGTGCCGCGGCGGCTCGAGTTGACGGCGCTTGCTCTGGCGGTCGCGGCCGTGCTGCTCGGCTTCGTGCCATTGCGCCCCTTCGGCTTCCTGCAGATCGGCCGCAGCGGCCTTGCGATGGCGGGGCTGTGATGAGCGCTCCCACCTTCCTCCTAGCCGCCGTACCGCTGGTGCCGCTCGGGTTGGCTCTCTGCTGCCTGTCGCCCTGGTTCCGGGCGCGCGCCCTGTCCGCGCTGGTCCTCGCTCCCCTGCCGGCGCTTGCGGCCGCGATCCTCGTGCCGAAGGGCGGCTTCGCGATCTTCCCGCCGCCCTTCCGGCTGACGCTGGTGCTCGACGAGCCCGGCGCGATCCTGCTCGCGGGCGCGGCATTGCTGTGGAGCGCGGCCGGCGCCTATGCCGCCTCGCTCATGGCCCGCGATGCCGGCAGGCAACGCTTCACTGTGTGGTGGCTCCTGACATTGACGGGCAGCCTCGGCCTCTTCGTCGTCGGCGACGTCGTCAATTTCTATCTGCTCTTCACGCTGGCGAGCCTCGCCGCCTACGGGTTGATCATCCACGAGCAGAGCCCGCCGGCCTATCGTGCCGGCGTGATCTATGTCGCGCTCGCGCTCGCGGCCGAGGCGCTCCTGTTGATCGCGCTCGTCATGCTCGCGGCGGGCCATCCCGATGCCAATCCGCCGATCCGCAGCGTCGTCGCGGAACTCTCCGCCTCACCGATGCGCGACGGCATCGTCGCGCTGTTCATCCTCGGCTTCGCGCTGAAGATGGGGCTGGTGCCGCTGCATGTCTGGCTGCCGCTGGCGCATCCGGCCGCGCCGACGCCGGCTTCGGCGGTGCTCAGCGGCGTCGTGGTCAAGGCCGGCGTGATCGGGCTGATCCGCTTCCTGCCCTTCGAGGCCGGAGCGCCGCTCTGGGGCGCCGTCCTGATCGGTGCCGGTGTCATCACGGCCTATTACGGCGTGCTCGTCGGCGTCACCCAGAAGCGCGCCAAGACGGTCCTGGCCTATTCGACGGTGAGCCAGATGGGTTTGCTGGCGGTGCTTCTCGGCGTCGGCCTCGCCAATGCCGATCCCGAAGCCACGCATCTGACGGCCTATTATGCCGTCCACCACACGCTGGTGAAGGGAGCGCTCTTCCTCGGCGTCGGCATCCTTGCCGTGGCCGGCGGGCGCCGCTTCCGGCTGGTGTTCCTGCTGATGGCCGTGCTTGCGCTCAGCCTCGGCGGCATGCCCCTGACCAGCGGCGCGCTGGCCAAGCTCGCGACCAAGCCGCTGCTTGGCTATGGCTGGCTCGCGGGCGCGATGACGCTGGCCGGGGCCGGCAGCACCATGCTGATGGTCCATCTCCTGTTGCTCCTGCGCGATTATGCGGCCGAGGATGCCGCAGCCTCGCCGCCGCTCGGGCAATTCGTGCCCTGGCTGGTCGTTGCGGCCGCTTCGCTCGTCATTCCCTGGTCGCTCTATCCAGCTGTCGCCGGGGAGACCGTGGCCTCGTTGGTCGCACCCGACGCGCTCTGGAAGGTGACCTGGCCCATGCTGCTTGGTGCGGGAGCGATGCTGCTGGTCCGGCGCTGGCCCCAACGCCTCGGCCTGATTCCGGAAGGGGATATCGTCGTTCTGGCGCAGGCGGGGCAGCCGCTCATGCGCGGCCTCTCGAACCGGATCGGGGAGATCGACGTCCATCTCAGGCGCTGGCCGGCAGCAGGGCTCGGGTTGATCGCCCTTGCTATTCTGCTCGGCGGGGCTTTGATGCTCCGGGCCTGACGAAGCCGGAGGCCCTGCCATGACGCCGATCGCAAGTACCGCCCTCGTCATCGTCATCACGATTGCCCTGTTCTGCTGGAACAGGCTGCCGGTGGTCGTGGTCGCGATGGGAGCGGCGCTCGCGCTCTGGGCGACCGGCGTGGTCACCCTCGACCAGGCCTTCGCCGGCTTCGGCGATCGCGCGACGCTCTTCGTCGCCAGCCTCTTCATCGTCAGCGCTGCGTTGGAACGGACCGGCATCACCGCCTGGGCCGGCCAGTACCTGATCGCCAGGGCCGGCAGCAACGGGCTGACGCGCCTGCTCGTCATCATGACGGCGGCGGCCGGCGCGCTCAGTGCGCTCATCACCGGCAGCGGCGCGATCGCGGCCTTGATGCCGGTCGCGGTGATGGCGGCTGTGCGGCTGCGCCAGTCGCCCTCGCAGCTCCTGATGCCGCTCGCCTTCGCCTCCCATGCCGGCTCCAACCTGCTGCTGACCGGCGCGCCGAAGAACATCCTGGTCTCCGAGGCGCTGGAGGATGCCGGCCTGAAGGGCTTCGCCTTCGCGGAGTTCGCCCTTGTCGGCCTGCCGCTGCTGGTGGGCACGATCCTGCTGATACTGCTGCTGGGCAAGCGGCTCCTGCCGGAGCAGAGCAGCGCGCGGCTGCCGGCCGATTTCAGCCAGCACGCCCAGACCCTGGTCGAGCACTACGGCTTGCGTGACGGCATCTTCAGGCTGCGCGTGCGCCCGAGCTGCAGCTATATCGGCGTCGCGCCCGCTGCCGTGGATCTCGGGATGGACGGGCGGCTCAGCCTCGTCGTGGTGCAGGCCGGGGAAACCGGGACGCCACTGCGCGCGCCCGCGATCACCGAGGGCGATTATCTGCTGGTGCGCGGCGATGCCGAGGCCGTTGCCCGCTTCGCGGCGGAAAAGCACCTCGCCTTGCGCGGAGAGGGCGAACAGGGCGGGCTCCTGAGCAAGCGCTCGGGCCTCGCCGAGGTCGTGATTCCGCCGCGCTCGGCGCTGATCGGCCGCGCCCTGTTTCCGGGCATGGTGACCGATAGCGGCGATCTCGTCGTCTTGGCCGTGCAGCGGGCCGGCGCCGATATCGAGCCGGGAGAGACCCTGCGCGCGGGCGACACCCTGCTGCTCGAAGGCAGTTGGGAGGCACTCGATCTGCATCTCGACGATCCCGACGTGCTCGTCGTCAATTCGCCGGATCTGGTCAGGCGCCAGGCCGTTCCGATGGGGGCGGGCGCGGGCGTCACGCTTGCCGTGCTGGGCTGCCTCGTCGCGATGCTGGCGACGGGCATCGTGCCGCCGGCCGTCGCGGGGCTGCTCAGCGCCGGTGCGCTCATCCTCGCCCGCATCATGACGCCGGAGCAGGCCTATCGCGCGATCAACTGGACGACGGTGATCCTGATCGCGGCGATGATGCCGCTCTCGACCGCGATGGTGCAGTCCGGCGCGGCCAAGGTCGTGGCCGGCCATCTCGTGACGCTGACGGGTGAGGCGGGACCGCTCGTCTTCCTCGCCGGCCTCTTCGTTCTCACTGCTGCCCTCGGACAGGTGATGAGCAACACCGCGACGACGATGCTGGTCATCCCGATCGCCATGGCTGCCGCCGAGGGACTGGGCGTTTCGCCTCGCCCCGTGCTGATGAGCCTTTGCGTCGCGGGCGCGGCCGCGTTCCTGACGCCGATCGCGACCGCGACCAACATGATGGTGATGGGTCCGGGTGGATACAGCTTCAACAGCTACTGGAAGCTCGGGCTGCCGCTGATGCTCTGGTTCTTCGTCATATCCGTTTTCTACGTTCCGATGGTCTGGAGCTTCTGAATGTCGCCTCGCGCTTGCCGGGCACTCGCCCGAACCCGCTTCAACCGCCGAAGCTGTCGGACCCAGCCCGCGATCGATGGATATCGCAGCCCGATCGTCCGCCGTGACGGACAGCAGGTGCGATGATGAGCTTCGGCACGAGAGCCCTCCTGCTTCCGCTGCGCTGGAGCCGTGGCCTGTCCGGCATCGGCCTGGCGCTGGGCACTTTCCTGTTCGCAGCTTCGCTCACCCCCACGCTCGTGCCGCGCACGGCCGTGATCCAGGGCGTGCTCGGCGGTGTCTGTTTTGCCGCGGGTTACGGCTTCGGCACGGCCTGGCGCTGGCTCTGGACCTATCTGGAGATGCCGGCGCCCAATGAGCGGCTGCGCCGCATCGTCAACATCGTCGTCGCCGGCATCTGCCTGCTGGTCGCCGGCATCTTCCTCGCGAATGCGGCGGAATGGCAGAATTCCATCCGCCGCGTGATGTCGATGGAGCCGATCGAGAGCGCCCATCCGTTCAAGGTCAGCCTGATCGCGCTCGTCACCTTCGCAGTGCTGCTGACCCTGGCGCGTCTGTTCAGGCTGATGGCCCTCTTCCTGGCGCGCCGGCCGCTGGGCTTCATGCCGCGGCGGGTCGCGCTCGTGGCCGGCCTCGCGATCACGACGGTTCTGGTCTGGTCGCTCGCCAACGGCTTCCTGGTGCGCGTCGGCTTCCGCGTGCTGGATTCCTCCTTCCGCGAACGCGACGCCCTGATCGAGCCGGCCAGTCCGCAGCCGACGGACCCGCTTCAATCCGGCAGTCAGGCCTCGCTGGTGAAATGGCGGGAGCTGGGGCGGGCGGGCCGCGAGTTTGTGGCCTCGCGCCCGAGCGCGGCCGATATCACCGCCCTGTCGGGCCGGCCGGCGATGCAGCCGATCCGCACCTATGTCGGGTTGCGCGCGGCCGGGACGGCGGAGGCGCGCGCGCGGCTGGCGCTGGAGGAATTGAAGCGCTCGGGCGCCTTCGACCGGAAGATTCTGGTGGTGATCACGCCGACCGGCACCGGCTGGGTCGATCCCTCGGCGATCAGCCCGATCGAGCATCTCGGCGACGGCGATGTCGCCAGTGTCGCGCTGCAATATTCCTATCTGTCGAGCCCACTCTCGCTGCTGGCTCAGCCGGAATACGGTTCCGAGGCGGCGCGAGCGCTGTTCAGCGAGGTCTATGGCCACTGGACGCGCCTGCCCAAGGAACGCCGGCCGCGGCTCTACCTGCACGGCTTGAGCCTGGGTTCGATGAACTCGGAGCGATCGATCGAACTGCTCGAATTGATCGGCGATCCGATCGATGGCGCCGTCTGGAGCGGCCCGCCCTTCGGCAACCGCTTCTGGCGCGACATCACCGACCGGCGCAATGAGGGTTCGCCGGCCTGGCTGCCGGAATACCGGGAGGGCCGCGCCGTCCGCTTCATGAACCAGAACGGGCCGACGGTTCCGCCTGCGACGCCCTGGGGCGTGATGCGGATCGTCTATCTCCAATATGCCAGCGACGCGGTGACCTTCTTCGATCGCCGTAGCTTCTTCCGAAAGCCTGCCTGGCTCGAGCCGACGCGCGGCCCCGACGTCTCGCCCCAGTTCCGCTGGTATCCCGTCGTGACCGGCCTGCAGCTTCTCGTCGACATGGCCTTCGCGACGAGGACGCCGATGGGCTACGGGCATGTCTACGCTCCGCAGCACTATGTCGAAGCCTGGGTCGCGGTGGCCGGGGCGGGGAGCTGGTCGCCGGAGGCGCAGGCCGCGTTGAAGCGTCATCTCTGGGATCACGCCCAGCGCGGCAGCGATGATCGCGATGGCGAAGAGGGCGCTTACGACAATCGCGGGGGCTGAGGATGAGGCGTCTTCAGGAGCGAGCGACCCGCTCCTGAAGATAGGTCGCCACATCCCGGGTAAGCTCGGATAGCGTCAGGCCGTGGTTGAAGCGCCCGGTCCGGATGAAGGTCACGACCTGCGCGACGACGAGCGGGTTGTTCATCATGAAGGTGTGCGTCACGGGCAGGGTGATATGGTCGGCCATGCCCTCCAGCTTCGTGCTCTCGACCGAGACCTTGCCGTCATTCGGCCCGGTGAAGAACGGCGACAGGATCGGGTTGAGCGAGAGGCTTCCCGCGATGATCCCGACTTCGTAATCGGCGTCCGGCAGGGAATTGGGCAGGCTGTCCGGCGCGGTGCCGAGCTGAAGGCCGGCGGGTCCGTTGATCAATGCGAAGCCCGGCAGCCGGCCGAGACCATCGACCAGCTCGGAGCCGTGATTGGGCGGCGCCAGCATCACCACGCGCCCGAGATTGGCCGGCCGATGCCGCTTGAGCCAGGCTCGCAACAGGATGCCGCCCATCGAATGCGTGACGAAATGGACGGGCGCGTCGCCGCAGCCGCCGACCGCGTTCCCGACATGGTCGAGCAGGTCCTCGACCGCGCATGTCGTCGAGCCGTAGGTCTCGTTGACGACGTCGTAGCCGAGGGTCGCGAGGGTCTTCTCGATCAGCAGGAGCGATGCCTTGCTGCGCGCCAGGCCGTGAAGAATGACGACGGTTTCGGCTTGGCTCATGATCGGGTTTCGGTGGCGGGCGAGCCCTGATTGTAGGCCGTAGGCATCTCCCGAATCCAGCGGCTGCGGGCGATCATCAGCGCGAATAGCGTGATTGCGAACAGGTAGATGCCCGGCATAATGGCGAGCCAGGGCGCCCGCGAGAAATAGGGCCGGGCCTCCGCGATCATCGCGCCCCATTCGGGGGCAGGCGGCTGGACCCCGATGCCGAGGAAGCCCAGCGCGGCGATGTTCAGGATGTTGTGGCCGAACTGGAGGGCGATCAGCCCGGAGAAGATCGGCAGCAGATGCGGCAGCACATGGCGCCGCAGGACATAGAGTCGGCCGCCGCCAGCCACGCGCGCGGCGGTCACGAACTCGCGCTCCCGCAGCGAGAAGGCGGTGGCGCGGGCAATGCGCGCATATTTGACCCATCCGGTCAGCGACAGGGCGAGGATCAGCGACAGCGAGCCGCCGCCGAGATGGGCCGCGAGGATGAGCGCGATGACGATCTGGGGCAGGGAGGTCAGCACGTCCATGACGAAAGTCAGCGCCCGGTCGGCCGGTCCGGCGAACTCGGCGGCGAGCATGCCGATGCTGACGCCGATGGCGAAGGACAGGGCGACGATCGTCAGCGACAGGCCGAAATCGAGCAGGAAGCCATGAGCGATCCGGGCCAGCACATCGCGCCCGAGATGGTCGGTGCCAAGGAGGAAATCGGCTCCGGGCGCGCGCAGGCTGTTGCGCAGCGAGGTCTCGACCGGGTCGAACATCAGCCCGTATGCGATGGAGAGGGCGAACAGCGCCGCGATTGCGAGAAGGAGCCAGTCGCTCCGGCGAAGAGCCGTCATGGCGCGGTCCGTTTCAGGCGGATGCGCGGATCGACGCGGGTAAGGATGAGATCGGCTGCGAGATTGGCGACGGCCACCGCCAGCGCGATCACGCCGATCGCGCCGAGAAAGGCCGGGCCGTCATGGCTGTCGAGCGCGTCGGTGAGATAGGCGCCCAGCCCGGGGATCGAGAACAGCCGCTCCACGATGACGACGCCGCCGACGAGGAAGGCGAACTGAAGCGCGAGATAGGGGATCAGCGGGATCAGCGCGTTCGGCAGGGCGTGGGTGAAGAGGATGTCGCGGTCGCCGAGCCCCTTGGCGCGCGCCGTCGTGATGTGTTGCGCACCGAGCGCCTCGCTCAGCGTGTCGTCGAGCAGGATGGCGTTGAAGCCGAACTGCCCGAGCGCGAGCACGGCGACCGGCAGCACGACATGCGCCCAGCTGTCGAAGCCGCTGACCGGCAGCCAGTCGAGCCGGAGCGAGAACAGGATGATCAGGACGACGCCGAGAAAGAACGAGGGCAGCGCGATCGAGCCGACGGCGAGGAGTTCGAAGCCGCACGCGGCTGCGGGCGTCGGAAACGAGCGCTTGAGCGTGACCGTGGCGAAGGTCAGGGCGAGCGAGGCAAGCGTCGCCAGCAAGGCGATGAGCCCGGTCGCCGAGAGCCGCCAGCCGAGTTCGAGCGCGACCGGCCGCCCGGTCCGGATCGAAGTGCCGAGATCGCCCGTCAGCGCGCCGGCAAGCCAGCGGCCATATTGCACGATCAAGGGCGCATTCAGCCCGAAACGGTCGGCGATGGCCGCGACATCCTGCTGCGAGACGGTCGCCGTTTGGTCCTGCAGGAAGACGCGGGTCAGGATCACTTGCGCCGGCTCGCCGGGAACGAGCCGCAGGAGCACATAGGTCAGGAAGGTCGCGGCGAGCACCGTCGCGATGGCGAGCGCGAGCCTTTGCAGGACGTAAGCCCCCACCGCCGCGGCTCAGCGCGCGAGCGTCATCTGCGGATCGAGCATGTAGTCATGGGCGATCGGATTGAAGGTGTAGTTTGCGATGCCCGGCCGCATCGCGACGTTGACGCCGTAATGGGCGATGGTCAGGCAGGGCTCCTCCTCGGCGGCGATGCGCTGGACGAGGTCATAGGCCGCCTTGCGCTCGGCTTCGTCGCGCGTGGTGATCGCGGCGGCGAGCGCCGCGTCGATCTTCGGGTTCGCATAGCCCCATGTGTTGGTGGCACCGCTCGAGTGATAGGTCTGGCGCAGGTAGAAATCCGGATGCGGATACATCGCCGAAGCCAG
This sequence comes from Allobosea sp. GW821-FHT09G06, assembly GCF_059416005.1. Classification (NCBI taxonomy): domain Bacteria; kingdom Pseudomonadati; phylum Pseudomonadota; class Alphaproteobacteria; order Hyphomicrobiales; family Alloboseaceae; genus Allobosea; species Allobosea sp. GW821-FHT09G06. The sequence continues at coordinate 451,382 of NZ_JBWKOI010000002.1, forward strand.
GGCTGCGAGCCGGGCGTCGCCGGGCTTCATCTCCTTCGCGATGGCGGAGAAGGTCGTCACCTTGATCTCGACGGTTACGCCGAGCTTGCGCAGCTGGGCCTGGAGCGCGCCTGCGATCGGCACGAGGCCCGGCCGCTGCGCATAGGTATAGAGGGTGAAGCCGAGCGGCTTGCCGTCCTTGGTCATGACGCCGCCGGGGCCCGGCGCATAGCCGGCTTCGGTCAGGAGCTTGCGGGCCGCGGCGAGATCGGTCTTCGGCGGCGCGATCGAGATGTCCGCGAAAGCCATGGTGCCGGGGAAAGCGCCGATGCCGGCGCGGCCCATGCCGAACAGCACATATTGCGCGATCTCGTCGCGGTCGATGGCGAGCGACAGGGCCTTGCGGACGCGGATATCGGCGAAGGGCGTATCCTTCAGGCTGCCGAAATTCAGCACGTAATTGCGCGCCGTCACGTTGCGCGAGACGGTGAAGCCCTTGTCGACCAGCGTGTCGAGGTCGCCATAGGGGACTTCGGAGGTGAAATCGACGCTGCCTTTCTGCAGTTCGAGCGAGCGCGTCGTCGGGTCGGGGATGCCCCGGAAGGTGATGGCGGGGATCGAGGGCTTCTCGCCCCAGTAGCCGTCGAAGCGTTCGACCGTGAAGCTCTGCGCCGCCGGCTGCCAGGCGGTGACCTTGAACGGTCCCGTCCCGATCGGCCGCTCGATCGTGCCGTCCGCCATCCTCGGCGAGGCCGGGGAGACGATCGCCGTGCTGGCATAGACGAGCGCGGCTGGCAGCGCCGGGAAGGGCTCGGTGGTGGTGATCTCCAGCGTCTGCTCGTCGCGCGGCGCAAGGCTGGCGATCTTGGTGTAGCTGCGGGCGGTGCCGCTGCGCCGGAGCGCGTGGGTCAGGCTTGCGGCGGCGGCCTGCGCGGTCAGCGGCGAGCCGTCATGGAACGTGACGCCGCGGCGCAGGGCGAAGGTCCAGACCGTGTCGCTGTCGCGCTTCCAGGCGGTGGCGAGCCCCGGCGCCAGGGTGAAGTCGGGGCGGCCGGTCACCAGCGTCTCGGTGACCATGGCCTTTTCCTTCATCAGCGTGCCGTCCTGGGTCGGATCCAGCGTGGAGATCTCCCAGATCTCGGCGACGCGCAGGGCAGGCTGCTGCTCCCGCGAAGTGGCATGGCCCGGCGTGGTCAGGCCAAGGGCCAAAGCGAGCGACGCGATGAGGAGCCGTGCCATGGATACTCGCAGTATGATATTTTGATAAAAACATCATACTGCCGTAAGGGCGGGATAGCAAATGCGGAGCTGCGCCGGAATCGGCACAAGTCACCGCGCTTCAGTGCTCATGCGGATGAGAATGCGCGTGGCCCGGCTCATGGGAATGCTCGGGTGCCCCCGGCAAGAGGTGCAACTGCCCGTGGCGGACGCCGCGCTGGCTGATGACCCCGTCCGCGAAGGCGCGCACATCCCCGCTTGCGCCGCGCAGCACCGCAACCTCCAGGCATTCGTGCCGGTCGAGATGGACATGCAGCGTCGCGATCGAGAGATCGTGGTGGTCGTGCTGCTGATTGGTCAGCCGGCGCGCGAGATCGCGCGTCTCGTGGTCGTAGACATAGGCCAGTGTCGCGAAGCAGGGCGCAGCCGGGTCGGCCTGCTGTTCGGTGCGGGCAGCCTTGCGCAGGATGTCCCGGATCGCTTCCGAGCGGCTGCCATAGCCTTTCGCCGTGCTCAGCACGTCGACGAATGCCAGAAGCTCGGCATCGATGGTGATCGTGACCCGTTCCACCCTGGTTCCTGCTCCCGGCGCGTCCTGTCCGTCGCAGGATAGGTCGGCTCGGCGGGAATTGCGAGGCTGGGCGTAGCTCACGACTGGAACAGGCGGCTATATTGCGTCTCGTGCCAGGCACTCGCCATGGCCAGCGCAGGCGCGAGGTTGCCGACCTCGTCATCGCCCAGCGAACGGGCGCGGGCGGCGGCCTCCTCGATGGCCGTGGCGGCCTCGATCAGCAGGCGCTGGCCCGCCGTATGCCCGAGCGGGACAAGTTTGATCGCGGCGGTCACCTGCCCCTCGACATAGACCCAGAGGAAGCCCTTCAGCGCGGCTTCCGGCGCGATGCGCCAATGATGGCCGGCAAGCGCGAAGGCCGCGGCATAGGTCAGGGCCTGTCCCTGTTCTTTGCGTGCGGCGGGGACGTCGAGATCGGCGAGGAGCCGCAATAGCGCTTCGCCCTGCCGTCTGTCCTCGCGCTGGAACTCGCGGCTTTCGCGCCCGGCCGTGAGCCAGGCGTTCACGGCATGGAAGCGATCGCGGTCGCCCGCTTCCAGCGCCGTCGCCATGCGCCAGAACAGGGCGCCGTCGAGCTGCGCGACATTGGCGCGCAGCGTGCCGAGGATCCAGTCGCGCGCCGCCGCCTCATTGGCGACCCAGCCGGCATGGACGGCGGCTTCGAGCCCGCGCGAATAGGAGAAGCCGCCCACCGGCAGGCCCTGGCTCACCAGGCGCAGCAGATGCAGCGGGATCGAGGCCTGGGCGCTATCGGCAGCTGGATTGTCCTGCATGCGTCAGGCCTCGGCCGGACTCGCTTCGCTGCGCTGGCTGGCCTGCAGCCCGCCATGCTCGACGATGAAGTCGACGACGGCATCGAGGCCCTTGCCGCGCGAGAGATCGGTGAAGCCGAAGGGGCGCTTTCCGCGCATGCGCGCCGCGTCGGACTGCATCACCTCGATATCGACGTTCACATAGGGCGCGAGGTCGCTCTTGTTGATGATGAGGAAGTCCGAGCGGGTGATGCCGGGGCCGCCCTTGCGGGGGATTTCCTCGCCCTGGCAGACGGAGATGACGTAGAGCGTGAGATCGGCGAGGTCGGGCGAGAAGGTCGCCGCCAGGTTGTCGCCGCCGGACTCGATGAAGACGATGTCGAGATCGGGGATCTTGCGGTTGATCTCGGCGATGGCCTGCAGGTTGATCGAGGCGTCCTCGCGGATCGCGGTATGCGGGCAGCCGCCGGTCTCGACGCCGACGATGCGGTCCTCGGACAGCGCCTGCAGGCGCACGAGGATCATCGCGTCTTCCTTGGTGTAGATGTCGTTGGTGATGACGGCGATGGAGTAGTCGTCGCGCATCGCTTTGCAGAGTTTCTCCGTGAGCGTCGTCTTGCCGGAGCCGACGGGGCCGCCGATGCCGACGCGGAGAGGGCCGTTCTTCGAGATCATGAGCGCAAAGCCCTTGCAAGGTTGAGGCCGCCGGCGGCGCAGGACGCCGCAGCGCCGGGGTCAGTCATGATGATGGTGGTGCTTCCCATGGGCGTGGGAATGCGTGTGATGACCGTGATCGTGATGATGGTCGTGGCCATGATCATGGTCGTGATCGTGGTGATGATCATGGCCGTGGTGGTGGCCGGCATCCTCGTGCGCATGGCTGTGGCCATGGCCGGAATAGGCGCCGCGCACCGGGTTGAAGGCGGCCACGATCTCCTCGACCTCGGCATCCAGTCCATGGAGCATGACCTTGATGACATGGTCGCGCAGGATCAGGATGCGATCCGCCGCGATGGCCGCGGCGAGGTGGCGGTTGCCGATATGCCAGGCGAGCTCGGTGAGATGGAGCGGGTCCCGCCCGCGGATGGCGTAGAGCGGCTCCTCGGCGGCCGCGATCTCGATGGTGCCGCCGCCCTCGATCGCGAGCGCGTCGCCGGCCGCCAGCACGACCGTCTCAGGGAGATCGACCAGGACCTTCCGGCCGTCATTCGTTTCGATCATGCGCCGGCGCAGGTGGCGCTCGTCATGCTGGAGGACGGCGCGGCCGAGGACGGGCTCGGAAGATGGGGAGGCGTCGGTTGCCCGCCTGACGGCTATCGCTTTCAACATGCTTCACTCCGTTTCGGGCAAGGCCGGTTCGTCGATCCGCGGTGAGCCCGGAGGGCACGCCGTGTCAAGCTCTCACAATGAAGTAAGTTCAGGCGTTCGTGCAATTGGTCTCGTCGTTCCAGTATACGCGCCGTCGTTGTTCCTGAAGTCGAACGAAGTGTCTGTGTTTTAATTTGAGATAAATTGCATGGTGCCTGGGACGCACGGTACAGGAATGGCTTTTCCGCTTCCTTTATATGGCTTTCTGTTTGCTGGCCTCTCTGGTGCATGCTAGGAATTTGCCCTCATTCTGGGCTGGATTGGCGTGGATTTGAAGTGGCTTGACTGAAGAGCGGTCTATGAACGCAATCGTGCCCATTCCGCCTTCGGAGGCCGTTCAGTCGACCGCTCTGGCGCGCGCCCATTACGCGGCGCCGCAGAACTCCTGGCTGGCCGAGCTGGAGCTGTGGTTTGCACTGAGCGCCGGTAAGACCCGGCTCGTTCGCCGACGTCATCTCGGCCCGCTCGTCGTCCAGCGCCCGTTCCATCCGGAGAAGGACGGAACCTGCCATATCTACCTGCTGCACCCGCCGGGCGGGGTCGCGGGGGGCGACCGGCTCGACCTGCGCTTCCATGTCGATGCGGGTGCCCGCGCCTTGCTGACGACCCCCGGCGCGACGAAATTCTATCGCAGCGAATACAGCGCCGGCACGCAATCGACCCATGTCGAGGTCGGGGCGGGTGCGGTCTGCGAATACCTGCCGCAGGAAACCATCGTCTTCGACGGCGGCGACGCGCGCATGGAGACCCGCGTGTCGCTCGCGCCCGATGCCACCTATGTCGGCTGGGATTTCCTGTGCCTCGGCCGTCCGGCGGCCGGGGAGCGTTTCGAGATGGGTCGGCTCAGCCAGCGCATCGAGATCCGGCGCGGCGACAAGCCGATCTGGTTCGAGCGCCTGGAGCTGCAGGGCGGCTCCCCCCTGATGGAAGCGGCCTACTCGCTGGCCGGCCAGCCGACCTGGGGCACGATGATCTATGCCGGCGCGGTCACTGAGGATGCTGCCGAGCAGGTGCGGGCCGCGATCGGCGAGAGCCCGGTCTTTTCCGTCAGCCAGCTCGATGAGGTCGTGGTCTGCCGCTATCTCGGGCCGCGCGTCGGAGACGGCAAGGCGTTGTTCGTGCGGGCATGGAACGTGCTTCGGACGCTGGGGCAGGGCAAGCCGGCCGATACGCCCCGCATCTGGGCTACCTGAGACGATCGATAGGGAAGGAGGGGGAAGGCGATGGAGCTGCTTCCGCGTGAGAAAGACAAGCTTCTGCTCTTTACCGCCGCGCTGCTGGCGGAAAGGCGGAAAGCCCGGGGGGTCAAGCTGAACTACCCAGAGGCCGTCGCCTATATCTCGGCGGCGATCCTGGAGGGCGCGCGCGACGGGCGCACCGTTGCGGACCTGATGTCCTATGGCGCGACCCTGCTGACGCGCGCCGACGTCATGGAAGGCGTCCCGGAGATGATCCACGACGTGCAGGTCGAAGCCACCTTCCCGGACGGGACGAAGCTCGTCACCGTCCACAGCCCGATCCCGTGAGGTGCTGACATGATCCCGGGTGAATTCTTCATCGAGGACGGCGAGATCGAGCTCAACGCCGGGCGCGAGCTCCAGACGATCGACGTCGCCAATTCCGGCGACCGGCCGATCCAGGTCGGCTCGCATTACCACTTCTACGAGACCAACACGGCCCTGCATTTCGATCGCGAGAAGGCGCGCGGCTTCCGGCTCGACATCCCCGCCGGCACGGCGGTGCGCTTCGAGCCCGGCCAGTCGCGGACCGTCCGGCTTGTCGCGCTCGCGGGCGACCGGGTCGTCTACGGTTTCAATGCCAAGATCATGGGAAAGCTGGAGAGCTGAGATGGCGCGCATCACCCGTGAAAACTACGCGTCCCTCTATGGGCCGACCAAGGGCGACCGCATCCGCCTCGCCGATACCGAGCTGGTGATCGAGATCGAGGAGGATCGCACCGTCTATGGCGAGGAGGTCAGCTTCGGCGGCGGCAAGGTTATCCGCGACGGCATGGGCCAGGGCCAGCGCAACGCTGCCGAGGTCGCGGACCTCGTCTTCACCAATGTGGTCATCCTCGACCACTGGGGCATCGTGAAGGCCGATGTCGGCGTCAAGGACGGGCGGATCAGCGCGATCGGCAAAGCCGGCAATCCCGACATTCAGCCGGGCGTCGACATCGTCATCGGCCCCGGTACCGACGTCATCGCCGGCGAAGGCAAGATCCTGACCGCTGGCGGCATCGACACCCATATCCATTTCATCGCGCCGCAGCAGGCCGAGGAAGCGCTCACCAGCGGCACGACCACGCTGGTCGGCGGCGGCACCGGCCCCTCGGTCGGCACGCTCGCCACCACCGTCACGCCCGGCCCCTGGTACATCCACCGCATGCTCGAGGCGGTCGAGGACCTGCCGATCAATGTCGGCCTGCTCGGCAAGGGCAATGCGAGCCTGCCCGAGCCGCTGCGCGAGCAGGTCCGGGCCGGCGTCATCGGCCTCAAGCTGCATGAGGACTGGGGTACGACCCCCGCCGCGATCGACAACTGCCTCTCCGTCGCCGACGAGATGGATATCCAGGTCGCGCTGCATTCCGACACGCTGAACGAGAGCGGCTTCGTGGCCGACACCTTCGCGGCGATGAAGGGCCGCGCCATCCACTCCTTCCATACCGAAGGTGCGGGCGGCGGCCACGCCCCGGACATCATCACCGCGGCCGGCCAGGAGAACATCCTGCCGTCCTCGACGAACCCGACGCGGCCCTACACGATCAACACGATCGACGAGCATCTCGACATGCTGATGGTGTGCCACCACCTCAGCCCGCAGATTCCGGAGGACGTCGCCTTCGCCGAGTCGCGCATCCGCAAGGAGACGATCGCGGCGGAGGACATCCTCCACGATCTCGGCGCCTTCTCGATGATGTCGTCGGATTCGCAGGCGATGGGGCGCATCGGCGAGACGACGCTGCGCTGCTGGCAGACCGCGCACAAGATGAAGGTGCAGCGCGGCCCCCTGCCGGAGGACAGCGAGCGCAACGACAATTTCCGCTGCAAGCGCTATGTCGCCAAATACACGATCAATCCGGCGATCACCCATGGCTTTGCCCATGAGATCGGGTCGATCGAGGTCGGCAAGCGCGCGGATCTCGTGCTCTGGAAATCGGCCTTCTTCGGCGTCAAGCCGTCGCTGGTGCTGCTCGGCGGCATGATCGCGACCGCCCCGATGGGCGATCCCAATGCCTCGATCTCGACGCCGCAGCCGGTGCATTACCGGCCGATGTATGCGGTCCTCGGCCGGGCGCGGGGCAAGACCGGCGTGACCTTCGTCTCGCAGGCGGCATTCGACGACAAGATCGGCGACAAGCTGCAATTGCAGAAGCAGCTCGTGGCTGTGAAGGGCACGCGCGGCGTCCGCAAGAAGGACATGATCCACAATTCGCTGACGCCGAAGATCGAGGTCGATCCCCAGAACTACCGGGTCCGCGTCGATGGCGAGCTGATCACCTGCGAGCCCGCGACCTCGCTGCCGATGGCGCAGCGCTACTTCCTGTTCTGAGGAAGAGGCGGCCGGTCGCTCGTGCCGTGCCGCCGCCACCATCGGCCCTGGAACGCCTGCTCCAGGGCCAGCCACGACCGCCGGGCCGATGCAGGTTGAACGGCCCGGCATGCGGCCGGGCTTGCCGTCGGAGGGGACGCTTTGCATGGATACGAGACAGCTTGAGGGGAATGCCGTCGCAGCCTTCGCGATCCATGTCCTGCGCGGCATCGGGCAGGTGGTGTTCCAGAACAACCCCGTGTCCGGGGCCATCATTCTTGGCGCGCTCTTCTTCAATTCCTGGATCTATGGCGCGATCTGCCTGCTGGGTGCGGTCGTCTCGACCCTGACCGCGCGGCTGCTCGATGCCGATAAGGGGTTGATCGCGGACGGCTTGTTCGGCTTCAACGGCGCCCTCGTCGGGCTCGCGCTCGTCGCCTTCACCAGCGCGAATTTCCGCACCGGCGCGGTGCCGTCCTTCCCCATGTTCGTCTACATCCTGTTCGCCGCCGCCATGACGAGCGTGGTCTTCTCGGCCATCGGCGCCTTGCTCCAGCCCCACAAGGTCGCGGCGCTGACGGCGCCCTTCGTCCTCGTCGGCTGGCTATTTCTCTTCGCGGTGCTGAAATTCGCGAATATCGAGGCCGGCCCGCTGGCGAAGCCGGTCTCGCCGGACCAGTACGCCCAGGCGGCGGCCTATATCCTGCCGACCTGGTACATGGGGATCGGCAACGCGATCGGGCAGATCTTCTTCCAGGACAACTGGATCGCCGGCTACCTGATCGTCCTCGGCATCGCCGTGAACTCGCGCATCAGCGCTGCGATGGCGCTCATCGGGGCGGGACTGGCCGCTGCGACCGCCGCAATCTTCGGTGGGCCTGAAGGGGCGATCCGCGACGGCCTGTTCGGCTACAACGCCGCGCTGACGGCGATGGCGCTCGGCGGCTTCTTCCTCGTCCTGACCTGGCGCAGCTTCCTCTACACGCTGTTCGGAATCGTCGTGACGACCTGGCTCTGGGCTTCCGTCGCGATCTTCCTGAAGCCGATCGGCATGCCCGTGCTGACCTCGACCTTCGTGCTCGTGACCTGGCTGATGCTGATCGGAGCGCAAGGCTTCAAGGCGCTGATCCCTGTCCTGCCGCCCGACGCGACCACGCCCGAGGACAATCGGCGCCGTCATCTCGCCGGCCGGGCAGCGACCGCCGGGCCGGCGCATTGATCATCGGGATTTCAGTCGCGCCGCACCGCCGGCGCGAAACGTGTTTTTGAGAAGGAGTTTCGGCTGTGGGACTGATTGGCATCCTTGTCGCCCTGGCGCTGCTGATGTGGCTCGCCTATCGCGGGTGGAGCATCCTGATGGTCGCTCCGATCGCCGGCCTTGCCGCCGCGATCCTGGCCGGCGAGCCCGCCCTCGCGCACTGGACGCAGACCTTCATGCCGGGCGCGGCCCGCTTCGTGGCGCAATGGTTCCCGATCTTCCTGCTCGGCGGCCTGTTCGGGAAGCTGATGGACGATAGCGGCTCGATCGCCTCGATCGCCAAATACCTGACGGAGCGCCTGGGCACGAAGCGGACCATTCTCTCCGTCGTGCTCGCCTCGGCCATCGTCACCTATGGCGGCGTCAGCGTCTTCGTCGCCTTCTTCGTGCTCGTCCCGATGGCGCAGCAGATGTTCAAGGCGGCCGACATTCCGCGCCGCCTGATGCCGGCCACCATCGGCCTCGGCGCCTTCACCTTCACGATGACGGCCCTGCCGGGCACGCCCTCGGTCAACAACGCGATCCCGATGCCGTATTTCGGCACGACCACCTTCGCCGCCCCCGGCATCGGCATCGTCGCCTCCTTGATCACGCTGGCCTTCGGCCTGTGGTGGCTCGCCCGCGCGGAAGCGAAGGCCCGTGCCGCTGGAGAGGGCTTCGGGGCGGTCTCCGAGGAGCCGGCCGTCATCGACGAGAAGCTGCGCGAGAAGGCCACGGTCGCCGGCGAATTCGACCCCGCCGAGCTCGACCATGGCAAGCGCGCGGAAGACCATCCGCCCTTCGTGCTGGCGGCACTTCCGCTCGTCGTCGTCATCGTCGTGAATTTCCTGATGGCGCTCGTGGTGCTGCCGCGGATGAATTTCGCCTTCCTGGCCGAGCCCTCCTGGGGCAGCACGTCGATCAACACGATCGGCGGCGTCTGGTCGGTGATGCTGGCGCTGGCGGCCGCGAACCTGACGGTCATCGCGGTGAATTTCCGCCGCATGCCCAATATTCGCGAGAGCCTCGACGCGGGCGCCAACTCCGCGGCGCTGCCGATGCTGACGATCGCGAGCCTCGTCGGCTTCGGCGCGATCATCGCTTCCCTCCCGGCGTTCAATCTTGTCCGGGACGCCGTCATCGGCCTCCCCGGCGGCCCGCTGATCTCGCTGACGGTCGCGATGAACACGCTTGCCGCGCTGACGGGCACGGCCTCGGGCGGCTCGGCGATCGCGCTGGCCGCGCTCGGCGATCACTTCCTCAAGCTCGCCGCGACCTATGGCGTCGATCCCGCGCTGATGCATCGCATCACCGTGATCAGCGCCGGCACGCTGGATGCCCTGCCGCATAACGGCACGGTGCTGATGCTGCTGCAGATCAGCAAGCTGACCCATGCCGAGAGCTACAAGGACATGGTCATGACCGTGATCGTCGGCGTGGTCATCTCGCTGGTGGCCGTGCTGTTTCTTGGCTCGGTCGTCGGCTCGTTCTAGGCGTATAGTCCGCCTGCTGATGAGCGGTTCGGGGCGGGCATCGAGCGAAACGACGATCCGATCGCCGCGATGCCGTTCCGGGCCCACCGCGGCTGCTGGCGAGGGCCTTGGCGGCAAGGTCGCCTGGCCAGCCTAAGGGAGAGATGCGATGCTGAGACTCGGTGAGAAATACGGGCATCTGGCTCATCGCGCCGGGTGCGGTTGCCACAATCCCGAACTGCACGCCGCTTCCCGCCGCCTCGAAACCCTGTCGCGGCGCGGCCTTCTCGGCGGCGCGGCGGCAGCTGCCCTGTCCGGCATGCTGCCCGGGCAATCCTCGGCGCAGACCGCCGCGCCGCCGACCAAGACCCTGTTCCGCGAAGCGCGCTTGTTCGACAGTGTCACGGGCAAGGTGCGGGAGGGCGCGCAAGTCCTAGTCGAGGGCAGCAGGATCGCCTCCGTCGATTTCAGCAATGCTCCCGCACCAGCCGGCGCGACCGTCATCGCCTGCCGCAACGGCGTCCTCATCCCCGGCCTGATCGACGCGCATTGGCACACGATCTTCGCCGCGGTGCCGCTCCCCATCCTGCTGAACGGCGATCCCGGCATCATCTATGCCTCCTCGACCGCCGAGGCCAACCGCACGCTCATGCGCGGGTTCACGACGGTTCGCGATCTCGGTGGTCCCGTCTTTTCCTTCAAGCAAGCGATCGATGCCGGCCTGATCCCCGGCCCGCGCATCTATCCGTCGGGCGCCATGATCACCACTTCCGGCGGCCACGGCGACCTCAGGTTGCAGACCGAGTTTCCGCGCGATGGCGGCCGCTTGAGCAAGGGCGAGCTGTTCGGAGGGGCCGCGATCGTCGACAGCGTCGGCGATTTGCAGATGCGCATCCGCGAGCAATTGCTGCAGGGCGCGTCGCAGATCAAGCTGATGGGCGGTGGCGGCGTCTCGTCGCCGCGCAGCCCGCTCGACATCCTCACCTTCAGCGAGGACGAGCTGCGCGCCGCGGTTGCCGTGGTGCAGGACTGGAACACCTATGCGACGGTGCATGCCTATACGACGCGCGCCGTTCGCCGCGCCGTGGCCGCCGGCGTGACGTCGATCGAGCATGCCCATCTCATCGACGAGGCCACGGCGCGGATGATCGCGGAGAAGGGCGTCTGGCTCAGCACGCAGCCCTTCCTGACCATGGCGGACGCGGCCTCACAGACCGGGCCGGGGACCGAGCGCGCCGAGCAGATCTTCGTCGGCACGCCGCAGCTCTATGGCTTCGCCCGCAAGTTCGGCATCAAGACAGCCTGGGGCTCGGACGTCCTGTTCTCGCCCGAGCTGACACCGCGCCAGAACATCATGCTCACCCATCTCAGCAACTGGTACAGCAACGCCGAAACCCTGCAGATGGCGACGGCGGGGAATGCCGAGCTGCTCGGCCTTTCCAACATGCGCAATCCCTATCCGGGCAAGCTCGGCGTGCTCGCGGAGGGCGCTTTCGCCGACCTGCTCGTGGTCGCGGGCAACCCGCTCGACGACATCAAGCTGCTTGAGAATCCGCACAGGAATTTCGCGGTGATCATGAAGGATGGCCGCGTCCACAAGAACACGCTGTGAATCACAGGGTTCGTCACCAAAGGAGCGGCTGGCTCGTCGCGTGTCGCTCGCGCCATCCCAGGACGGGCAGGCAACCCCGGTCCTGATCGCCGAGTTCGATGTCCTCGATCACGCGAAGGCCGAGTCCGAGATTGGCTCAGGCCCGGCCGCTTGCCGAAGAGATTGACGCAAGCCGGGGGATCGTGCGCGAACTCTCGCCAGTCCGGCCCCGGACGCGATTCAAGGCGAGGCGATGACCGCACAAACCGAGCGCTCGCCGCTGGCGTCGCCGCCCACTCCACGCCAGAACCTTCTGGCAGGCGGCCTGATCGCGCTGCTGATCGGCGTGCTGGCCGTGACCATCCCCTATGCGCGCCAACCCACGATCGGCACCGAGCCTTTCGTAGCCGCCTACGCCGCGGCGATCCTCATCGTCGAGTTGACCGCAGCCGCCCTGCTCTTCGCCCAGTTCGCCATTCAGCGCTCGCGCGCGATCCTGCTTCTGGCGGCTGGCTTCCTGTTCTCGGCCCTGCTCGCGATTCCCTGGGCCCTGACTTTTCCCGGCGTCTTCACGACGCTTGCTCCGGAGCCGGATCTGCAGGCGACAGCCACGATCGCGGCCTTGCGCCGCCTGAGCTTCCCGCTTTTCGTCCTCGCCTATGCGCTGCTCAGCCGGCGTCCCTGGCCTGGGTCCACGGAGCGCGTCCTCGCCGGCACCATCCTCGCAACCATGATCGCGGCTCTGACCTGCAGCCTGGTGATCGTCACCAATGCCGCGAAGCTGCCGCCCTTCATGGCGGATGCCCGCAGCGTCGCACGGCTCTGGAGCTATGTGCCCGCCGCTGCCGTCGTCCTCTATGTCGCCGGCTTGACCGCACTTGCCGCGCGCAAACGCACGACCCTCGATCTCTGGCTGATGGTCCTGCTCGTCACGCTGTTGAGCGAGATCATCCTCATTTCCTATTTCAGCGCAGCGGTCCGGCTGAGCGTCGGCTGGTGGGCGGGGCGCATCTATGGCCTGATCTCGGCCGGTGTCGTGCTGCTGGTGCTGCTTTCCGAGGCGACGACGGTCCATGCCCGGCTGGCCCGCGCCGAGATCGCCGAGCGCCGGGCTCGACAGAACCGCCTGACCGCAACGGAGGCCCTCTCGGCCTCCATCGCCCACGAGGTCAACCAGCCGCTGGCCAGCATGGTGACCAATGCCTCGGCCGGATTGCGCTGGCTCGACCGTGAGCAGCCTCAGATCGAGGAGATACGCGCGGCTCTGGAGCGGATCGTCGCGGATGGCCACCGTGCCAACCGCATCGTCGCCGGCATCCGCGCCATGTTCGTCAAGCCGATGCAGGAGCGCGCGCCGCTGGACCTCAACCGGATGATCGCCGCGACCCTCAGGCAGCTCGCGGGCGATGTCCGCCTTGCCCGTGTCGAGGTAAGGACGGCGTTCGACGGCGACCTGCCGCTCGTCATCGGCAACGCCCTCCAGCTCGAACAGGTCCTCTGCAACCTGATCGACAATGCCGTCGATGCGATGTGCGCGACGCCCGGCCAGCGCCTGCTCGTGTTGAGTTCGCGGCGCCAGCCTCATGGCGAGGTTCTCGTCGCCATCGCCGACAATGGCAGCGGTTTGGCAGAGGCCGGGCGCGACCGTATATTCGAGCCGTTCTTCACGACGAAACCGAACGGCATGGGGATGGGCCTGATGTTCTGCCGCACCGTGATCGAGGCCCATGGCGGACGGCTCTGGGCTTCCGACAACCAGCCGCGCGGTGCGGTCTTCCAGTTCACCTTGCCTGCCGCGGCCGGTCTCTCTCCCGGCGAGAGCGCCTCGCCATGACGGAAAGCGGCTTCCTCATTTACGTGGTCGATGACGATCCCGCGATGCGCGCCTCGCTGGAAAGCCTGCTGCGTTCGGTCGGCCATGACGTGCTCTGCTTCGAGACCGCACAGGCCTTCGCGGCGTCTACCCGCCCGGACCTGCCGGGTTGCCTCGTGCTCGATGTCCGCCTGCCGGGCCTGAGCGGGCTGGAGTTCCAGCGCGAGCTTGGCCGTTCGGCCAATCCGCTGCCGATCGTGTTCATCACCGGCCATGGCGATGTCCCGATGTCGGTGGCAGCGATGAAGGCCGGCGCCGTCGAGTTCCTGACCAAGCCCTTCCGCGACCAGGACCTGCTGGACGGCGTCCATCGCGCCATCGCGCAGAATCGGCAAGATCGCACCAAGGCCGCTGCTCTCGCCGAATTGCAGGGCCGTGTCGCGACCATGACCCCGCGTGAACGCGAAATCCTGCCGCTTGTCGCCGCCGGCCAGATGAACAAGCAGATCGCGCAGGCGCTCGGGCTGAGCGAGGTCACCATCAAGGTCCACCGGGCGCAGGTCATGCACAAGCTGCGCGCGAATTCGCTCGCCGATCTCGTGCGGATCGCCGATCGGCTGGCTCTCGCTGGCTCCGGGAACAGGTCAGGCGATACCCCGGTATAATTGCCGTCCCTGCGCATCGAAAGCAGGATGGCCGGATCACACGCCCCAAGGGGTCGGTTCGGATGGCCGGGCTTCCGCTGATTGCCATTGTCGATGACGACGCTTCGGCCCGCGCCGCCATGGCGGCACTGGTCGAAGCGATGGGTTTCGAGGCCTGCGTCTTTGCTGCTGCCACCGATCTCCTGACATCGAGCGTGCTCCCCGCCGCCTTCGCCGTCATCGCCGATCATCGCATGCCCATGATGAGCGGACTCGAACTCTGTCTCGAAGTGAAGGAGCGCGCGGCCTCCACGCGTGCGATTCTGATCACAGCCTATCCCGACGCGACCACGGAACGGCATGCCAGTCGCAGCGGCCTCGACGGCTATCTGGCCAAGCCCTGCGATCCCGAGGCGCTGCTGGCTTGCCTCGGGACGAAGCCGGCCGAACCTTCCCCGGATGGCTCCCGTGGACGCCACCCTATCCCTAGGCAGGGGCTGATCGACACCTCCGGATAATTGCCCCGATGGGAGCGCATTGCGTACCACTTCACAGCATCGGGCTTTGGATCGAAACGCCATGCTTCACGGGTCCGGCGATCGGCCCCGCCGAGCCCTTTCCGGACCATTCGCAAAAGGGGGACACGACATGCCGACCGCTAAAGCCGCTCCAGGCAAGCTCCTGCTGACGCCGCAGGATCACACGCTGATCATGATCGACTTTCAGTCGCAGATGGCCTTCGCGACCAAGTCGATCGACGCCGTCCAGCTGCGCAACAATGCGGCCCTCGTCGCGCATGCCGCGGCCGGCTTCGGCGCCTCGACCATCCTGACCACCGTGGCCGAGAAGAGCTTCTCCGGCCCGATGTTCGAGGAGATCGGCCGCGCTTTCCCTGGCCAGAAGATGCTCGACCGGACCTCGATGAACACCTGGGAGGATGCCGGCGTCATCGCCCGCGTCAACGAGATCGGCAAGGGCCGCATCGTGCTCGCCGGCCTGTGGACCAGCGTCTGCATCGTCGGTCCCGCGCTCTCGGCGATCGACCAGGGCTTCGAGGTCTATGTCATCGCAGATGCCTGCGGCGACGTCTCCGACGAAGCCCATGAACGCGCGATGGAGCGCATGGTCCAGGCAGGTGCGCGGCCGATGACTTCGCTGCAATATCTGCTCGAGCTCCAGCGCGACTGGGCTCGTACCGCAACCTACGACCTGACCACGGGAATCGCGAAGTCATTCGGCGGCGCCTACGGGCTCGGCATCATCTACGCGAAGACCATGTTCGGCGCTCAGGAAGGACACTGACCATGCCATTCGTCACGACGAAGGACGGCGTCGAGATCTTCTACAAGGACTGGGGGCCGAAGGACGCCCAGCCGATCATGTTCCATCATGGCTGGCCGCTGAGCAGCGACGACTGGGACGCCCAGATGCTGTTCTTCCTGCACAAGGGCTATCGCGTCGTCGCCAGCGACCGGCGCGGCCATGGCCGCTCCGCCCAGGTCTGGGACGGCCATGACATGGACCACTATGCCGCCGACGCCTCGGCTGTGGTCGAGCATCTCGACCTGAAGAACTCGGTTCATATCGGCCATTCGACCGGCGGCGGCCAGGTCGCGCGCTATGTCGCCAAGCATGGCGAACCGCAGGGCCGCGTCGCCAAGGCGGTGCTGGTCTCGGCCGTGCCGCCACTGATGGTCAAGACGGCCGGCAATCCCGGCGGCCTGCCGATCGAGGTCTTCGACGGCTTCCGCAAGGCGCTCGCCGACAACCGGGCGCAGTTCTTCCTGGATGTCCCGACCGGGCCGTTCTACGGCTACAACCGGCCAGGCGCGAAGGTCGACGAGGGCGTGATCAGGAACTGGTGGCGCCAGGGCATGATGGGCAGCGCCAAGGCCCATTACGACGGCATCAAGGCCTTCTCCGAGACCGACCAGACCGGCGATCTCAAGGCGATCAGCGTGCCGACGCTCGTGGCCCATGGCGACGACGACCAGATCGTTCCGATCGGCGCCTCCGCGCATGAATCGATCAAGCATCTGAAGAACGGCACGCTCAAGGTCTATCCGGGCTATCCGCACGGCATGCTGACCACCCATGCCGAGGTGCTGAACGCCGACCTGCTCGCCTTCGTAAAGGGCTGAGCCCGGCCGATACCCGCTCCGGGGCGGCCCTGCCGCCCCGGTCGCAGCCGTGGGGGATGCGATGAAGCTCTACCTGTTCTCGCTCGGCGCCGGCCTGCTCGTCGGCGTCCTCTACAGCCTGCTGAACGTGCGCTCGCCGGCCCCGCCCGTGATCGCGCTGATCGGCCTGCTCGGCATCCTCGCCGGCGAGCAGATCGTGCCGATCGCCAAGCGGTTGGTCTCGGGCCAGGGGTTCAGCCTCGGCTGGCTGCAGCGCGAATGCGGCGAGCATGTCTTCGGCGCGCTCCCGGCACGCCAGCCGATCGACGACAAGGACAAGGGACAGGCCTGATGACCCCGACGCGCCGCCAGACCACCTTCGGTGCCGCAGCCGGCGCCCTGACCGGCCTGCTCGGCAGCGCCAACGCCCAAACGCCCGGCCCGCAATCTACAGGCCCTGGAGCCCGCCCGATGACCGCCGATCTCATTCTCCGCAACGGCCGCTTCACGACGCTGGACCGCGGCAACCCGACCGCGAGCGCGGTCGCGGTCAAGGACGGCCTGTTCCTTGCGGTCGGCAGCGAAGCCGAAGTGACGGCCCATGCCGGGCCGGACACGAAGGTGATCGACCTCAAAGGCCGCAGCGCGCTGCCGGGCCTGATCGACAACCACCTGCACATCATCCGCGGCGGCCTCAACTTCAATATGGAGCTGCGCTGGGACGGCGTGCGCTCGCTGGCCGACGCGATGAACATGCTGAAGCGGCAGGTCGCGGTGACGCCGCCGCCGCAATGGGTGCGCGTCGTCGGTGGCTTCACCGAGCACCAGTTCGCCGAGAAGCGCCTGCCGACGATCGCGGAGCTCAACGCGGTCGCGCCCGACACGCCGGTCTTCATCCTGCACCTCTATGATCGCGCCTTGCTGAACGGTGCCGCGCTGCGCGCCGTCGGCTACACCAAGGACACGCCGCAGCCGCCCGGCGGCGAGATCACCCGCGACGCCAACGGCAATCCGACCGGCCTGCTGCTGGCGCGGCCGAACGCCAATATCCTTTATGCGACGCTGGCCAAGGGGCCCAAGCTTCCCTTCGACTATCAGGTCAATTCGACCCGCCATTTCATGCGCGAGCTCAACCGGCTCGGCGTCACCGGCGCGATCGATGCCGGCGGCGGTTTCCAGAATTATCCGGACGACTACGCCGTCATCCAGAAGCTCTCCGACGACAACCAGCTCACCATCCGCCTCGCCTACAACCTGTTCACGCAGAAGCCGAAGCAGGAGAAGGACGACTTCCTCAACTGGACGAAGACCTCGAAGTACAAGCAGGGCAGCGACTATTTCCGCCATAACGGCGCCGGCGAGATGCTGGTCTTCTCCGCCGCCGATTTCGAGGATTTCCGCGAGCCGCGCCCGGACATGCCACCGGAGATGGAGGGCGACCTCGAAGGCGTCGTGCGCATCCTCGCCGAGAACCGCTGGCCCTGGCGTTTGCACGCGACCTATGACGAGACGATCTCACGCGCTCTCGACGTCTTCGAGAAGGTTGACAAGGATATCCCGCTCAAGGGCCTGAATTGGTTCTTCGACCATGCCGAGACGATCTCGGAGCGCTCGATCGACCGCATTGCCGCGCTGGGCGGCGGCGTCGCGGTGCAGCACCGCATGGCCTATCAGGGCGAGTATTTCGTCGAGCGCTATGGCGCCGCCGCAGCCGAAGCGACCCCGCCGGTGGCGCGGATGCTGGAGAAGGGCGTCAGGACCTCCGCCGGCACCGACGCCACCCGCGTTGCCTCCTACAATCCCTGGGTTGCGCTTGCCTGGATGGTGACCGGCAAGACCGTCGGTGGCCTGCGCATGACGCCGCAGCGCAACTGCCTCGACCGCGAGACGGCGCTGCGGATGATGACCGAGAAGGTCACCTGGTTCTCCAACGAGGAAGGCGAGAAGGGCCAGATCGCGGTCGGCCAGTTCGCCGACCTGATCGTGCCCGACCGCGATTACTTCGCCTGCCCGGAGGACGAGATCTCGTTCATCAGCGCCGACCTCACCATCGTCGGCGGCAAGGTCGTCTATGGCATCAGGGACTTCGCCAGCGCCGACCAGAGCGCCCCGCCACCAGCGATGCCGGACTGGTCACCTGTCCGCACCTTCAAGGGCTACGGCGCCTGGGGCGAACCGGACGGCGCCGGCAAGAACTCGCTGCGCCGCGCCGCGCTGAGCAATTGCGGTTGCGCCAGTTCCTGCGGCGTCCATGGCCATGACCATGCCGGGGCCTGGTCGAGCAAGCTGCCGGTCGGCGATCTCAGGAGTTTCTGGGGCGCGCTCGGCTGCGCCTGCTGGGCGGTGTGAGCATGGCGGGCGACGGCCATCTCTCCACGCCAAAGACCGGTGCTTTGCGCTGGTTCGCACTGCTCCTGCTCTGCGCCGCCTATATCCAGGGGCCGGTGACCAAGATCCTCGATTTTCAGGGCGCCATCGCCGAGATGACCCATTTCGGCCTGACCCCGGCGCCGCTCTTCGCGGTCGGCGTGATCGTCTTCGAACTCACCGCCACCGCGATGATCCTGACCGGTCGTTGGCGCTGGCTCGCCGCGCTGGCCTTGGCCGGCTTCACGCTCGTCGCGACCTTCATCGCCATCCGCTTCTGGGAAATGCCCGCAGGCCAGGGGCGGATGATGGCGACGAACAGCTTCTTCGAGCATCTCGGCCTGATTGGCGGCTTCATTATCGTCGCGCTGGACGATCTCGGGCGCCGGAAGAGCGCGGCGCGATGAGTGCCGAAACAGCCTCGGGCTTCGCGCCGCTGCGCCAGAAGGTCTTCGCCGTGCTCTGGGCGGCGACGATCATCGGCAATATCGGCTCCTTCATGCGCGACGTCGCCAGCGCCTGGCTGGTGACCGACCTCTCCGGTGCGCCGGCCGCGGTCGCGCTGGTCCAGGCGGCGGCGACATTGCCGATCTTCCTGCTGGCGATCCCGGCCGGCGTGCTCTCGGACATCCTCGACCGCCGCAAGTTCCTGATAGCGATCCAGATCCTGCTCGGCTGCGTCAGCCTCTCGCTGATGGCGCTGGCGAGCCTCGGCCAGCTGAGCGTGCCCGCGCTGGTCGGCCTCACCTTCCTCGGCGGTGTCGGCGCGGCATTGATGGCGCCGACCTGGCAGGCGATCGTGCCCGAGCTCGTCGGCAAGGCCGATCTCAAGAGCGCGGTGGCGCTGAACTCGCTCGGCATCAACATCTCGCGCGCCATCGGACCGGCCTTGGGCGGGCTGATCCTCGCCGCCTTCGGCGCCGGCATGACCTATGGCGCCGACGTCGCGAGCTACGTCATCGTCATCGCCGCGCTGATCTGGTGGAAGCGCCCGCAAGGCGCCGACGATGCGCTGAGCGAGCGCTTCACCGGAGCCTTCCGGGCAGGCCTCCGCTACGCCCGGGCGAGCCGCGAATTGCATGTCGTGCTGCTGCGCGCGGCGATCTTCTTTGCTTGCGCCAGCGCCGTCTGGGCCCTGTTGCCGCTGGTCGCGCGCAATCTGCTCGGCGGCGGTGCCGGTTTCTACGGCGTCCTGCTCGGCGCGGTCGGTGCCGGTGCGATCGGTGGCGCCGTGCTGCTGCCGCGCCTGCGCGCCCGGCTCGATGCCGACGGGCTGCTGTTGCTCTCGGCCGTCGTCACCGCTGCCGTGATGGCGGCGCTGACGCTCGGCCCGCCGCAATGGCTCGCGATCGCCGTCCTGCTTCTGCTCGGCGCGGCCTGGATCGTCGCGTTGACGACGCTCAACGGCGTGGCGCAGGCGATCCTGCCGAACTGGGTGCGCGGCCGGGCTCTCGCGGTCTATCTCACCGTCTTCAACGGCGCGATGACGGCGGGCAGCCTGGGCTGGGGCGCGGTTGCGGAGGCTGCCGGTATCCGCGGCACCTTGCTCATCGGCGCAATCGCGCTCCTGGTCGCCGGTTTCGTCATGCATCGGATCAAGCTGCCGGCCGGCGAGGCCGATCTCGCGCCCTCCAACCATTGGCCGGAGCCGCTGGTCGCCGCCGAGATCGCCCATGACCGCGGCCCCGTCCTGATCCTGATCGAGTACCGCGTGCCGCAGGCCGATCGGGAGCCCTTCCTGCGCGCGATCAACGCGCTCTCGGTCGAGCGACGGCGCGACGGAGCCTATGGCTGGGGCGTCACCGAGGACACCGCCGACCCCGACAAGCTCGTCGAATGGTTCATGGTCGCGTCCTGGGCCGAGCATCTGCGCCAGCATCGTCGCGTCTCGAAGGCCGACGCCGACTTGCAGGGCGAGGTCAGGCGTTTCCATGTTGGGGAGGACGGACCCGTCGTGCGCCACTTCCTCCACCTCGATCCGCCGCCGAAAGAGGAGAGGGTGGGAGAGGGGGCGAAAGTATGACACGGCCGAAGCGTCTCCCGCCCGCCTTGCCTTGGATCAGGCGATTGCCCGCCGCGTAGCCGGCGTCGCGGCGATCCAGTTTTCCAGGGCAGCCGCGTAGCTGGCGGCAGCGGCCGCGAGCGCCTCGGGAGCGAGCTTGTCCGCCGCGTAGACGATGAACGGATCGGACCAGCCGAGTCCGCAGCGATGCGCGGTCGCGCGCAGCGGCGCCATGAGCTCGATCATCGGGAACATGTTGCGCCCGCCCGGCGTGTAGGCTTCCGGCACGTTGCCGGCCGTGGCCGCGATCAGCAGCGGTGTGCCTTCCAGCTGCCGGCCTTCCTGCTCGTAGGCGAGGTAGAACATGCGGGTCAGGACCGCGTCCTGCCAGGATTTCAGCAGGGCCGGGGTCGCGTACCACTGGATCGGGAACTGCAGCACGATGCGGTCGGCGCACAGGAGTCGGGCAGCCTCGCGCTCGCCGTCCCGGAACAGCTCGATCCCATCGGGATAGAGCGCCTGCATGTCGACGATCTCGACGCCGCGTACCTTGGCGGCAGCTGCGGCCAGTGCGGCATTAGCTTTCGAGCCCTTCAGGTCACGGTGAAACAGCAGGATGAGGGTCTTGGTCATGGTCGCCTCCTTTGCGATGGGGCGACTCTGTGACTGCAGTAAAAATTACTCCAATCGATTATAAATCTATCATATTATCTGCTTCATGAATTTAAGAGCAATCGACCTCAACCTGCTTGTCGTTCTCGATGCGCTTCTGGACGAGGCCCATGTCAGCCGCGCGGCGGACCGGCTGGGACTGTCTCAGCCGGCAGCCTCCGCGGCCCTGCAGCGCTGCCGGCACTTGTTCAGGGACGACCTTCTCGATCGCGGTCGCGGGACCATGCACCTGACGCCAAAGGCCGAGGCGCTGCGGGCCCCGCTCAAATCCTTGCTGGCAGGCGTGGCCGAACTGGTCGATCCTCCGGTGGTGTCGCTCTCGGAGATGCGCCAGACCATCCGGCTCACCACGGCGGACTACCCGGCGCTGTTCATCATCCCGCCGCTGCAGCAGGAATTGCAGCGCTCCGCGCCCGGGATCGACCTCGTGATCCAGCCCTGGCACGGTGCCGATGCTGCTCGCGCGGCCTTGATCGATGGCGCCAGCGACATCGCGATCTCGCTGTTCCCGCCGGCCGAGGATGACCTGCATCGTCAGGAACTTTTCGTCGAACACTATCGGGTCGTCATGCGCGCCGGGCATCCGGGAGCGGAGAGCTTCGATCTCGAAACCTGGCTGGCCTATCCGCACATCCTCGTTTCCGGCCGCGGCGACACACGCACGCCCGTCGATGCGGAACTCGCCGGGCGCGGCCTGTCGCGCCGTGTCGGACTCGTCGTGCCGAACTTCCAGATGGTGCCCGGCCTGCTGCTGGGCTCGGACATGATCGCGCTGCTTCCGTCACGCATCCTGGCCGATTTCGAGGGGCTCATCTCGTTCCCGCCCCCCGTTCCTGTCGCCGGCTTCCCCTTGCACCTGGCCTGGCATCGCCGCCGCGCGAAGGATGCCGCGCTTCAACATGTCGCCGGCATTCTCAGCGGGTTGTTGCGCTGAAGAGAACGGGGCCGGTCGATCGGCTGATCCGGCTGGAGAGGCCCACGATACGAGGCCTGATAGCGGATACGTTTCCGTTGCCGGCCGCGTTCGCTTGCACGTGCGTCGCTTGGCCCGGCGCCTGGAATGGTGGCTGGGCGCTTCAAGAAATCGGGGCAAGGACGCACCCCGCCGTGCATCATCGCAGCCAGGTCACGCATCGACCTCCGGCGAGGGCCCAAAAGGGCCTTGCTATCGTCATCTCAGGAAAATCGGTCCCCACTTGGTAGCGAGGGGACGAGGCATTGCAGGGGCCTTGAGGTGATGCCGCGATACTAAAGCGGATATCACCTAACCTCTTGTCAATGCGGAACTCTTTCTCCTGCTGAGAAGAAAGAGTGGTGCCCAGGAGAGGACTCGAACCTCCACGCCCTTGCAGGCGCCAGCACCTGAAGCTGGTGCGTCTACCAATTCCGCCACCTGGGCAACGGCGGTTCGTTTACGGGGGCCGAGTCGTCCTGTCAACGGCCCTGTCGCGGCGAAATGAATTTGTTTTCGCCGCCCTGTGGAAACCACCTTCGCGGATCATGCGGATTGCGGGCTGTTTTCCTCCGGAAGCGGCGGATCGGTGTCGAACAGGGGCAGGGCCGCGTCGCGGATAGGGCGGAACGCCGCAGGGGCGGGATAGGGGAGGCGCTGACCGCAAAAGGCATTTCCACTTTGGCGGAACATGATCTAGGAGGGCAGAAGCATTCTAAACGGAGCTTTCGCGATGGCTTCCCAGGCCCCGGCCCAGCAACTCGTCACGGTCTTCGGCGGCTCCGGTTTCGTCGGCCGCCATGTCGTGCGTGCGCTCGTCAAGCGCGGCTATCGGGTGCGCGTCGCCGTGCGCCGGCCGGATCTCGCCAATTTCCTCCAGCCGATCGGCAGCGTCGGCCAGATCCATGCCGTTCAGGCCAATCTGCGCTATCCCGCTTCCGTCGCTGCCGCCGTGAAGGGGGCTGATGCCGTCGTCAATCTCGTCGGCATCATGCAGGAGCAGGGCCGCCAGAGCTTCCCGGCCGTGCAGGCGAATGGCGCGCGCGCCATCGCGCAGGCCTGCGCCGCTGCCGGCATCGCCCGTCTGGTCCATGTCTCGGCGATTGGCGCCTCCGCCGAATCGGCGTCGATCTATGCCCGCACCAAGGCCGAGGGCGAGGCGGCGATGTTCGCCTCCGTGCCGGGCGCGGTCGTGCTGCGTCCGTCCGTGATGTTCGGCCCCGAGGATACGTTCTTCAACCGGTTCGCCTCTCTCGTCCGCATGCTGCCGGTGGTGCCGCTGGTCGGCGACGGCGCGACGAAATTCCAGCCGGCCTTCGTCGGCGACGTCGCCGAGATCGTCGCGCGCGCCGTCGATGGTGTCGTGGCGGGCGGCCGCGTCTACGAACTTGGCGGGCCGGAGGTGCAGAGCCTGCGCCAGATCTTCGAGGAGGTCTGCAAGGTGACCGGCCGCAAGCGCCTGCTCGCGCCGCTGCCGTTCCCGCTGGCGCGGATCATGGGCAGCGTCCTGCAGGTCGCCGACGGCCTGACGCTCGGCCTGATTCCGGACGAGCTGGTCATGACGCGCGATCAGGTCACGCTGCTCGAGAGCGACAATGTCGTCTCGGCTGAAGCCAAGGCCGAGGGCCGCGACTTCGCCGGGCTCGGGCTGGCGCCGACCTCGTCCGAGGCGGTCATCTCCTCCTATCTCTGGCGCTTCCGCAAGACCGGCCAGTTCGACGCGCTCCAGGCCCGCTGAACGGCGGACGGAGTAGCCCCGTGTCGTTCGATCTCGTCATCTACGATTGCGACGGCACGCTGATCGATACCGAGACGCTCTATGGCGAGGTCAGCCTCGCCATGTGCCATGAGGCCGGGCTGAGCCACTGGACGCTCGATCATTATGTTGATCAGCTCGTCGGCATCCCCTGGGCCGACGGCATGAAGATCATCGAGGCGGCGCTCGGGCGGCCTCTGCCGGCCGATTTCGAGACGCGTATCGAGGATGCGGTCGCCCTGCGGCTGGAAGCGGAGCTGCGCGCGCTTCCCGGCGTCCGCGAGGCGCTGACCGCGATGGCGGGGCGCCGCTGCGTTGCCTCTTCGACGGTGCTGGAGCCGCTCCGGCGCAATCTCGGGCTCGCCGGCCTGATCGACCTGTTCGATCCCCATGTCTTCTCGGCCTCGCAGGTGGCGCGCGGCAAGCCGGCGCCGGATGTCTTCCTGTTCGCGGCGTCGCAGATGGGGACTGAGGCCGGGCGCTGCCTCGTGCTGGAGGATTCGGTGCCGGGCGTGCTGGCGGCGAAGGCGGCGGGCATGCAGGTCGCGGGCTTCACCGGCGTCGCCCATGACAAGTCACGCATGCGCGAGCGCCTGCTGGCGGCCGGCGCGGCGGGCGTCATCGACGATTTCAGGGAATGGCCGGCGGAAGCGGCGCGCCTTGCGGGGCTGCGCGCCGCCTGAGCTGCCGGCCTGGGTCCCCGCCGGATCGCTCGTGGCCTAAACCACCCTTGTCATTCCGGGGCTTCGCGCAGCGAAGAACCCGGAACCTACGACTGGGTAGATTCCTTGCCAACGAACTCCCGGCGTCTCACCCGGTCGTGGGTTCCGGGTTCGCGCCTGCGGCGCGCCCCGGAATGACAACGGGGTGAGAGACTTGGCCCTTCAGAGCATGCTTGGCAGCACGCGATCCGGCGGCTTGTGGCCGTCCATGAAGGTCTTGATGTTGACGATGACCTTCTCGCCCATGTCGGCGCGGCCCTCATGCGTGGCCGAGCCCATATGCGGGAGCACCACGACCTTGTGCTGGCGCGCGAGCTTGAGCAGGCGCGGATTGACCGCCGGCTCGCTCTCGAACACGTCGAGGCCGGCACCGGCGAGCTCGCCGGCTTCCAGCATGCGGGCAAGCGCCGTCTCGTCGACGACCTCGCCGCGGGCCGTGTTCACCAGGATGGCGTCCGGCTTCATCAGCTTGAGGCGACGCGCCGAGAGCAAGTGATAGGTCGCCGGCGTATGCGGGCAGTTGACCGAGACGATGTCCATCCGCGCCAGCATCTGGTCGAGCGAATCCCAATAGGTCGCGTCGAGCTTCTCCTCGATGCGCGGATCGACCCGGCGGCGATTATGGTAGTGGATCGACAGGCCGAAGGCCGCGGCCCGCTTCGCCAGCGCCTGGCCGATGCGGCCCATGCCGACGATGCCGAGGCGCTTGCCGGTGATGCGCCGGCCGAGCATCCAGGTCGGCGACCAGCCGGCCCAGTCGTCGTCGGGGATGACGCGCGCGCCCTCGGCGATCCGGCGCGCGACGGCGAGGATCAGCGCGATCGTCATGTCAGCGGTGTCGTCGGTCAGCACGCCGGGCGTGTTGGTGACAGTGATGCCGCGCTGCACCGCGCTGGCGACGTCGATATTGTCGACGCCGTTGCCGAAATTGGCGATCAGGCGCAATTGGTCGCCGGCCTGCGCGATGATGGCGGCATCGATCTTGTCGGTGACGGTGGGCACGAGCACGTCGGCGGTCTTCACCGCTTCGACCAGCGCGGCCTGCGACATCGGCTTGTCGTCGATATTGAGCTGGGCGTCGAACAATTCGCGCATCCGGGTTTCCACCACGGCTGGCAGCTTGCGCGTCACCACCACCACAGGCTTCTTCTTCGTCATGGCGGCACCCCTCCGTCATCGGCCGTATCGGCGGCATTTCCTCAACCCGCCATTAACCCTGGTGGCCCAGGAATGGGAGTTGCTGCGCGGCAGCATGTTTTGTCTAGGCGGCGGCGCGGCGGATGACAACTTGCCCCTTCGCCGGGGGTAAGCGGGATGCGAAGGAGAGTGGCGGCATGAAGGTCTCGTCGATGCGCTGCCTGGCCCTGGCGGCGCTGGCCCTCATCGGCCTGCCCGCGATCGCGTCCGCGCAGGATATGCAGGCGGGATCGGTCACCGGCTTGCCCGTGCCGCGTTATGTCAGCCTGAAGACGGACCGCGTGAACCTGCGCGAAGGCCCCTCGAAGGAGCACCGAACCCGCTGGGTCTATCAGCGCGCCGGACTGCCGGTGGAGGTCACCGCCGAATTCGAGACCTGGCGCCGCGTCCGCGATGCCGACGGCACCGAAGGCTGGGTGCTGCACAGTCTGCTCTCCGGCCGCCGGACGGCGCTCGTCGCGCCCTGGTCGAAGAAGAAGGACGAGAACTTCCCGATGCGCAGCGCGGCGAACGAAGAGTCTGCCGTCGTCGCCAGGCTGCAGTCCGGCGTCGTCGCCAGCGTCGCCTCCTGCACCAACACCTGGTGCCGCGTTAGCGTCGGCAATATCAACGGCTTCATCCGCCAGGAGCGCCTCTGGGGGGTCTATCCCAACGAAAAGGTCGACTGAGGGACGCTCCCCGGCGTCACTGCGCCGCAAGCGTCATCAGCGACCGGCCGCCGCGATCGAGCAGGACGAGCCGGCCCGTTCGGCGCTCGAAGCTCCAGCGATGCACGCGCTCCAGCGTTTTGAGGAAACGCTGCTCCTGCGCCATCTTGTCGGGCTCGCAGGCCATCATCGTCGAGACCATGCGCGAGAACCGGATCACCCGGCCCTGAATGGTCGCGGTGCCGCCGAAGCCGTTGCAGCCGCCGCGGCCCGACACCTTGCCGTCCGCTGCGATGACGAGTGTGGTCGCGATCGCGGCCGGGGTCTCGCCGCCGCCGAGGCTGGCGAGGCGCCAGTTCCCGACCGGCGAGTTGGCGGGCGCGGGAGGCTGCTCCTGTCCGGCCACGCGCTGGACCCAGATATCGGTATTGTCCGGCCCGCCCGTGAAGACGCTGTGCCGTTCCGTGGTGATGAAGAGCAATTGCCCGCGATGCGTGATGCGCGCCTGCAACGCATAGCTGTGCCGGGGATCGATCCGTCGGGAATCGAAGCGCAGCGTCCAGGGGGCGGGGATTCGCCGGCCCGAGACGCGGGTTTCGGCGATCGTGCGCGCCGGCGCGTCGGCCAGTGAGACGTCGAGCAGCTTCACCTCGACGACGGCGCCGGGCGGCAGGGCAATGCGCTCGCGAAAGGAGACGGTGCCGCGCAAGCTGCGCGGCGCGGCCAGAGCGGGCGTAGCGGGGAGGGTGGCCGCGAGCAGAAGCCCTGCCAGTGCGCGTCGCGAGATCGGCGAATCGGTGAAAGCCATGCTCATCGTCTCCGGAACGGGCGGAGCTTATGTCAGCTGTCGATCTTGCGCAGCCGCACCACGACATCGACCCGCGCGATCTCGTAGCCTGCGGGCGGAACCGGCAGGCTGGCGACATCGATCTCGTCGGCGGGGATGTCGATCACCCGGTTCTCGCCATCGACGACGAAATGATGGTGATCGTGATCGGCCGTGTCGAAATAGGCCTTGGCGCCGTCGAGCGTGAGCTCGCGCAGGAGGCCGGCTTCCGTGAATTGACGCAGCGTGTTGTAGATCGTCGCGAGCGAGACCGGGATACGCTCCTTCATCGCCTCTTCGAACAGCATCTCGGCGCTGACATGGCGCTGGCCCTTGGCGAAGAGCACCCAGCCGAGCGAGACGCGCTGGCGGGTCGGCCGCAACCCGACGCGCCGGAGCTTCTGGCGAATGTCGTTGAAGGGGCAGCCCTGCCGCACCGGCGTTCCGTAACCCTGGTCCTGGGAGGTCAGGTCGCTCATGCCTCGTTCTTAACCCCTTATGCGCAACGAACGTCCGGACGCTCCGCCTGTCGAGTGGATTCTTATTCGACAAATGTAAGGTCTTGGTTCCCGGGTCGCAAGCGTAGAGCCCGGCCCCGGCTCCTGACGGTCCTTGTCCGTCCTGGCTCCGATAAGGCCGGTCCTGTCGCAGGCGAGGGCCGGTCATGATCGAGGCGGCGCATCTCTGGGTGTTCTTCCTGTTCGTCTTCGGGATCGTGATCGTTCCCGGAATGGATATGACCGTGGTGCTCGCCAATGCGCTTGGCGGCGGCCGGCGCGATGGCCTGCTGGCGACATGCGGTGTCATCGCTGGCGGAGCTTGCCATGTCGTCGTCGGCGCGCTGGGCGTCGGCGTCGTGCTGCAGCTCTGGCCGGCGGCGTTCCGGCTGATGCTGCTGGCCGGAGCGATCTATGTCGCATGGCTCGGCTTCGGTCTGTTGCGCGGCGGCGCTGCGATGCAGGCGATCCGTGAGCGGCGCAGCGTGAGCGCCTGGGCCGCCTTTCGCAGCGGCGCTCTCACCAACCTGCTGAATCCCAAGGCCTACCTGTTCATGCTCGCGGTCTTTCCCCAGTTTTTGCGGCCCGAGCTTGGCTGGATCGGGGCTCAGGCGGTTGCGCTCGGGCTGGTCATCGCTGCCACGCAGTTGCTGGTCTATGGCGGGCTGGCGCTGGCCGTTGCGCAGGCGCGCAGCACCTGGACGGGGCGGGATATTGCGGTCGACCGCATCGGGCGCGGCGTCGGCGCCCTCCTGATCGCGGTCGCGGCCTGGACGCTGTGGCAGGGATGGCGTGGATTTTGAGGGTCCACCCGGCTGAAGGTCGCCTGCGCCCTTTCGTTTCCGGCTGACGCTGTGTTAGCACGGCAGGCGAGACACCGGCCGAATCCGGCTTGTGCGAGGGAGCCTCACGGGAATGCAGCGTCAGTCGTCTTTCAGCTACGAGGAGATCCTCGCCTGCGGTCGTGGGGAACTGTTCGGGCCGGGCAATGCGCAGCTGCCGCTGCCGCCGATGCTGATGTTCGACCGGATCGTCGAGATCGCCGAAGAGGGCGGCGAGCACGGCAAGGGCCTCGTCCGCGCCGAGTTCGACATCAAGCCCGACCTCTGGTTCTTCGACTGCCATTTCAAGGGTGATCCGGTGATGCCGGGCTGCCTCGGCCTCGATGCGCTCTGGCAGCTCACCGGCTTCTTCCTCGGCTGGCTCGGCCTGCCGGGCCGCGGCCGCGCGCTCGGCGTCGGCGAGGTGAAGTTCGCCGACCAGGTCCTGCCTTCGGTCAAGAAGGTCGTCTACGGCGTCGATTTCAAGCGCGTCTTCAAGTCCAAGCTCGTTCTCGGCATCGCCGATGGTTGGCTGGAGGCCGATGGCAAGCGCATCTACACGGTCAGCGACATGCGCGTCGGCCTGTTCAAGCCGGAAGCGGCCTGAGGAAAAACGTAGCCCGACCTTGCGTGCAGCTGCCGCTCGGTCCATTTGCGCGGTATGTATGCAGGGCGGCCGGGCTTGTCCCGCCGCGCGCTGACAGCTGGAGTAAGCGAGCATGAGACGCGTCGTCGTCACCGGGATGGGCATCGTCTCGTCCATCGGCAACAACACGCAGGAGGTCCTGGCCTCGCTGCATTCGGCGAAATCGGGCATCTCCCATGTCACCGAATTCGCCGAGCACGGCTTCCGCAGCCAGGTCGCGGGCGTGCCTACGCTCGATCCTGCGACCGTGCTCGACCGGCGCGCCATGCGCTTCCATGGCGGTGGCTCGGCCTGGAACCAGGTCGCGATGGAGCAGGCGATCGTCGATGCCGGGCTTGAGCCCGCCGAGATCAGCAACGAGCGCACCGGCATCATCATGGGCTCGGGCGGTCCTTCGACCCGCGCCCTGATCGACGCCTATGACAAGGCCCGCGAGAGCGGCTCCTCGAAGAAGGTCGGCCCCTTCGCCGTGCCCAAGGGCATGTCCTCGACCGCTTCGGCGACGCTGGCGACCTGGTTCAAGATCAAGGGCGTCAACTATTCGATCTCCTCGGCTTGCGCGACCTCGAACCACTGCATCGGCAACGCCTATGAATTGATCCAGTGGGGCAAGCAGGACGTCATCTTCGCGGGCGGCTGCGAGGAACTGGACTGGACGCTCTCCGTCCTCTTCGACGCGATGGGCGCGATGTCCTCCGACTTCAACGGCACGCCGGCTCGCGCCTCGCGCGCCTATGACGTCGCCCGCGACGGCTTCGTCATCGCCGGCGGTGCCGGTGTCGTCGTGCTGGAGGAACTCGAGCATGCCAAGGCCCGCGGCGCCAAGATCTATGGCGAGATCGTCGGCTATGGCGCGACCTCTGATGGCTACGACATGGTCGCTCCGTCGGGCGAGGGCGCGGTGCGCTGCATGCGCATGGCGCTCGAAGGCGTGAAGAGCAAGGTCGACTACATCAACCCGCACGGCACCTCGACCCCTGTCGGCGACGGCAAGGAGATCGAGGCGATCCGCGAGGTCTTCGGCGCCGGCGACAAGGCGCCGCCGATCTCGGCGACGAAGTCGCTGACCGGCCATTCGCTCGGCGCCACCGGCGTGCAGGAGGCGATCTACTCGCTGCTGATGCTCAACAACGACTTCATCTGCGAGAGCGCCCATATCGACGAGCTCGACCCGGCCTTCGCCGACATGCCGATCGTGCGCAAGCGCATCGACAATGCCGGCCTGGGTACCGTGCTCTCGAACTCCTTCGGTTTCGGCGGCACCAACGCCACTATCGTGATGAAGCGGCTGGAGGTCTGAGAGCGCCATGTTCTTCATGGTGATCGAGCATTTCGATCAGGCCCGCGTGAAGGATGTCTACGCCCGCTTCCAGCATAGCGGGCGGATGGCACCGGCCGGCGTGCGCTATGTCGAAAGCTGGGTCTCGGCCGATCTCGGCCGCTGCTTCCAGATCATGGAATGCGACGATATCGCCCTGCTGCAGGAATGGGCCCTGCAATGGAACGACCTCGTGCGTTTCGAGATCGTGCCGGTCTCCACCTCGAAGGCCGCCGCTGCCGCGATCACCAAGACCGACTAGCCCAAGACCTGCCAATGCCGGGGCCGGCAATGGCCCGGCAATGCTGATACGCCGTTCAGAGTTCGACCGACCAGACCCGCCGACTTTCCTTCGTTCTCCCGCTTCGGGCTAGTCCTGAAGACCCTTCCGAGTTTGCCATGCTCCCGCTGATGCACAACAAGCGCGGCCTCATCATGGGCGTCGCCAATCAGAATTCGATTGCCTGGGGCATTGCCCGCACCCTTCACGCCCATGGCGCCGAGATCGCCTTCACCTATCAGGGCGATGCGCTCGGCAAGCGCGTCCGGCCGCTGGCTGAGAGCATCGGCTCGAAGCTGGTCGTGCCCTGCGATGTCGAGGACACCGCGTCCGTCGATGCCGCCTTCGCGACGCTCGACGAGGCCTGGGGTGGCGATCCCGAGCGCAACACGCTCGATTTCATCGTCCATGCCATCGGCTTCTCCGACAAGAACGAGCTCAAGGGGCTCTATGCCGACACCAGCCGCGAGAACTTCTCCCGTACGATGGTGATCTCCTGCTTCTCCTTCACCGAGATCGCCAGGCGCGCGGCTGACCGCATGCCGAAGGGCGGCAGCATGATCACGCTGACCTATGGCGGCTCGACCCGGATCATGCCGAACTACAACGTCATGGGCGTCGCCAAGGCGGCGCTGGAGGCGAGCGTGCGCTATCTCGCCGGCGATTATGGCCCGCGCGGCATCCGCGTGAACGCGCTTTCGCCCGGGCCGGTGCGGACGCTGGCCGGCGCCGGCATCTCCGATGCGCGCGCGATGCTGTCCTGGCAACGCGCGAATTCGCCGCTGCGCAAGTCGGTTTCGCTTGAAGAGATCGGCGGCTCGGCGCTCTATTACCTCTCGGATCTCTCCGGAGGTGTCACCGGCGACGTCCATCATGTCGATGCCGGCTATCACATCACCTCGATGCCGGCGCTGGATTCGCTGCGCGCGGCCGATAGCGGCAACGGCGACTAGCCGGAACCCCAGGGCCGGGGCGCGGTTTTCCTTTGATCGAAAGGAGGGTGCGCGATGGTCATGGTCAAATACGAGGTGGTCGAGCACGACGGCGGCTGGGCCTACAGGGCAGGCGGAGCCTTGTCGGAAACCTTTCCGACGCATGACGCGGCGCTGAAGGCGGCGACCCGCGCAGCTGCCCGCCAGACGGTGGCGGGAACCACCGACGGCATCGTCTATCAGGACCAGAACGGCCGCTGGCACGAGGAGCTGGCGGATGGCCATGACCGGCCCGCGACCCGGGTCGTCGACGGCGGCTGAGGGCGGTTCATCAGATGACGGCACGAGGGCCGCGATGCGGCCCTTTCGCCTTCGCCTGCGGTGGGCTCAACGCGCTGTGAAGAACGTCAGCAGCACCTTGTTCTTCTCGCCGAGCAGGCAGAGGAAGCGGCGCGGCTTGTCCGAGCGGTCGGTCCGCAGATAGGCCTCGCCCATGACGATGCGCGTGATCGGGATGTCCTCGATCTTCGATTCCGACACCGCGACCGTGGCGCTGTCCTCGTCGATATAGATATCCTTGATTTCCGGCTCCTTGGCATGGAGCGTCTGCAGCGCGGCGGCCTTGCAGGTCGCGACCTCCGGCGTCGCCGGCTTCTCGCTCTTCGGTGGGACTTCCTGCGCGAGGGCAGGCGCGCAGAGCGCGGCGGAGATCAGGGCCGGGGCGAGGAAGCGAAGCATGCTGGGAGCACTCAGGTTGATCGGTGAGTGCTGAACGCTTCAGAGCGGCGCTGGTTCAAAGGCCGGTGTCATCCCGTGCGCGCTGCGACACGAAGTGCTGCTGCGCAGACACGGGACCGTCAGCAGGATAGAGTGCGGTCTCGCCTTGCCGCGAGGCCCGAATGACCGCCCGCATCTACGCCGTCTACATCCTCGCGACGCGCAAGGACGGCCCGCTCTATATCGGCATCACCAGTGATCTCGAACGCCGGATCGCCGAGCACAAGGCCCACGCGATCAAAGGACACGCGGCGAAGTACAATATCGACCGGCTGGTCTATGTCGAGACCTTCGACGATCCCAATCAGGCGATCGAGCGCGAGAAGGTTCTGAAGAAGTGGCGCCGCGCTTGGAAGATCGCGCTGATCGAAAAGGAAAACCCGGCGTGGTCTGACCTCGCCGGGTGATAGGAGCCTTAGTTGGGGGACGATCCCGCATCTGCGCCGCAGCACTCCGTGCTGCAACGCGTGCGGGATGACACTCTTCAGCAGAGTTTTTTAGAGCCCCAGCTTCTTCTTCCGCTGGCCGAGCGTGCGCAGGCGCAGCGCGTTGAGCTTGATGAAGCCGGCCGCGTCGCGATGGTCGTAGGCCACCGCGCCTTCCTCGAAGGTGACGAGGTCCTGGTCGTAGAGCGAATAGTCACTCGACCGGCCGATGACATGGACGCCGCCCTTGTAGAGCTTCAGGCGCACGTCGCCGGTGACGAATTCCTGGCTCTTGTCGATCAGGGCCTGCAGCATCTCGCGCTCCGGCGAGAACCAGAAGCCGTTATAGATCAGCTCGGCATATTGCGGCATGATCTGGTCCTTGAGATGCGCCGCGCCGCGGTCGAGCGTGATCGACTCGATCGCGCGATGGGCCGCATGCAGGATCGTGCCGCCGGGCGTCTCGTACATGCCGCGCGACTTCATGCCGACGAAGCGGTTCTCGACGAGGTCGAGCCGGCCGATGCCGTTGTCGCGGCCGAGATCGTTGAGCTTGGCGAGGAGCGTCGCAGGCGAGAGCTTCTCGCCGTCGATCGCGACCGCATCGCCCTTCTCGAAGGAAACCGTGACGATGGTCGGCTTGTCCGGCGCGTCTTCCGGCGAGATCGTGCGCGAGTAGACGTAATCCGGAACCTCGACGGCCGGGTCCTCCAGCACGCGGCCTTCCGACGAGGCGTGCAGCAGGTTGGCGTCGACGGAGAACGGCGCTTCGCCGCGCTTGTTCTTGGCGATCGGGATCTGGTGCTGCTCGGCGAAGGCGATCAGCTGTTCGCGCGAACGCAGGTCCCACTCGCGCCAGGGCGCGATCACGACGACGTCGGGCTTCAGCGCATAGGCGGTCAGCTCGAAGCGGACCTGGTCGTTGCCCTTGCCGGTCGCGCCATGGGAGACGGCGTCGGCGCCGGTCTTCTCGGCGATCTCGATCAGCTTCTTGGCGATCAGCGGCCGCGCGATCGAGGTGCCGAGCAGATAGACGCCCTCATAGGCGGCGTTGGCGCGGAACATCGGGAAGACGTAGTCGCGCACGAATTCCTCGCGCAGGTCCTCGATATAGATGTTCTCCGGCTTGATGCCGAGCAGCAGCGCCTTGTCGCGCGCCGGTCCGAGCTCCTCGCCCTGGCCGAGATCGGCGGTGAAGGTCACGACCTCGCATCGATAGGTGGTCTGCAGCCATTTGAGGATGATCGAGGTGTCGAGACCGCCGGAATAGGCGAGGACGACCTTTTTCACGCTGCTGTCAGCCATCTGTTCAATTTCCTTCTGGCAGCCCCCATGGGCCGCGTTTCGGACGCAATGGCGCACTATCGCAGCGTTCGGGGCGAAGCAATCGGAACCTTCTGATCGATCCCGCGTCGTCCGGTGATGGATGGGCGCGGGGCGGATGCGTCGTCCCTCCATTCCACAGGCGCCATTCGCGGCGCTTGCGGTCGCGTTGCGAAGAGCGCAGGCTCGATCGGGCGCGACACGACATGACGACCTGTTCGGAGGCTGAATGCCGAATCGTCCCGTTCTGGACTTCTGGTATGAGTTCGCGTCGCCCTATTCCTGCCTGAGTGCCCTCAGAATCGAAGAGTTGGCTGAGAAAGCCGGTGTCACCTTGCGCTGGCGCCCCTTCCTGCTCGGGCCGATCTTCGCGGCGCAGGGCTGGAACACCTCGCCTTTCGCGCTCTATCCCAGCAAGGGCCGCTACATGTGGCGCGACACGGCGCGGCGTGGGCGGCGGCAGGGCGTCACGATCGTCAAGCCCGAGAATTTTCCCCAGAATTCGCTGACGGCCGCGCGGCTGGCGCTCGCCGGCCGTGACGGCGGCTGGACGCCGACATTCTCGAAGGCGCTGTTCCGCGCGCATTTCTGCGAGGGCCGCAACATCGCCGAGGAGGCCGTGCTG
Organism: Allobosea sp. GW821-FHT09G06; assembly: GCF_059416005.1. Lineage (NCBI taxonomy): Bacteria > Pseudomonadati > Pseudomonadota > Alphaproteobacteria > Hyphomicrobiales > Alloboseaceae > Allobosea > Allobosea sp. GW821-FHT09G06. The sequence goes on from NZ_JBWKOI010000002.1 coordinate 486,463, forward strand.
AGCGCCGCGCTGAAGCAGGCGGGCAGCGATCCCAATGTCGCCATGCCGCTCTCGCGTAGCGAGGAGATCAAGGGCCGCCTCAAGGCCGAGATCGAATATGCCAAGTCGATCGGCATCTTCGGCGCGCCGTTCTTCGTCGCTGGCGACGGCGAACTCTTCTGGGGCGACGACCGCCTCGAGGAAGCGCTGGAATGGGCGACGGACGGGCGGTGATCCCACAACCGCCGTCATCCTCGCGCTATCCCGCTCCCGGTGGCATCGAGAATCTCGGCCTCGCCCCGGACGACAAGCTCTGGGCGGTCGGCGAAGCCGGCACGCAGCGCTGGAATCGCTGGAGCACCGTCTATCCGCTGGTCTTCGAGATCGACCCGGCGAAGCTCGCCGCCTGAGCCTGGCCGTTCGCCGCTGTCAGGTCTGGTTGTTCGTCTTCAAGCAAGTCGGGCTGGAGGCCGATCTCCAGATGCCGTTGATCTTGCATCCGCTATAGGGAGTCGAGCAGAGGCGCGCCACGCAGGCGCTGGGATTGTTGCCCGTCTTGCACTTCTGCTCGCAGGAGGCGTTCATCTGCGAGCATGAACTTCGCACGGCCTGACATGCTTCCTGCGCGCCGGCGCTCTGATAGCTTGCCAGCAGGGCATAAAGGCCGAGCGTGATCGCGAACACCGCTTTCATCGCCATCCTCCGTGTTGACCTAGCGTAAGATAGGCCGACGGTGCAGCGATCGTCCACGGATCGCGCGATGCAGATGGGCTACCCGGCCGGAGGCCTCTGCCAAGGGCCACGCGCCGCGGTTTCCTCGACCATCGTCGGCAGGTCCTGCCGCTCGCCGATCTTCGGCGGGTGCGGGGGCATCGCCGGCATTCGCCCGCCGGCGGTCTCGACCAGCGCCTGCACGCGCTTGGTCACGGACGGATGGGTCGAGAACAGATCGGCGAAATCGTCCGGGTCGTTCTCGAAGCACATATCCATCACGCCGGACGGCACGCCGTCGATATCGGCCCGGCCGGAGATCTTGAGCAGGGCGGAGATCATCGCATCCGGGTTCTTCGTCAGTTCGACCGCCCCGGCATCTGCGAGATATTCGCGCGAGCGTGACAGCGACAATCGGATCAGGATCGCCAGGAACCAGGAGATCGCGATCACGGCGATGCCGACGATGATGGCGAGCCCGTTGCCCTTCTTGCCGTCGTCGGAGGACATCCTGATCCGGCTGCGTCCGAAGCCGCGGAAGACGAGCTCCCCGATGAAGGAGACGACGCCGGCGATCACCACGGCGATCACCATCAGGCGGACGTCGCCATTGCGGATATGGGTGAGTTCATGCGCCAGCACGGCCTCGACCTCGGCGTCGTTGAGCTGGGCGAGAAGCCCCGTGGTGACGCTGACCGTGAACTGGCTGTCATTGACGCCGCTGGCAAAGGCGTTGAGCGCGTCGCTCTCGACGATGGCGAGCTTCGGCATCGTCAGCCCGCGCGAGATGCAGAGATTTTCCAGCATCCGGTAGAGCTTGGGGTTGTCCTCCCGTGCGAGCCCCTTCGACCCGGTGACCGCGTTGATCATCGCGACATTCATGCGGAAGCCGATGAAGACCCAGAGCATCGCGCCCGCGGTGATGAAGGGGAACCACGAGCGGAAGACGCGGCCCGCCTCGCCGAAGGCGGTGCGTCCGCGCGGCACGCCGCCATAGCCGAAGGCGACGAGCAGCAGGCCCCAGGCGGTGAGATAGACGAGCAGGAAGAGCCCGGCGATCAGGAGGTTCGACCTGATCCGGTTGTTGCGCTGGTGGGTGTAGAGCCCGAAGGCCTCGGCCATCGCAGCTGCTCCGCCTGCTAGAAATGTTATTCTGCGGTCAGAATTTCACGCTGGGCGCGACTTCGATCTGGGCGCGGGTCTGTTCGCCGACGTCGAAGAATTCGCGCTGGGTGAAGCCCATCTGCGGCGCGAACAGCACGGCCGGGAAGGCCTGGATCGCGGCGTTGAACTCGCCGACCGCATTGTTGAAGAAGCGCCGTGCCGCCGCGAGCTTGTCCTCGACATTGCCGAGGTCGACCTGGAGCTGCTGGAAATTGGCGCTGGCCTTGAGGTCGGGATAGGCCTCGCCCAGCGCGAGCAGCCGGCCGACGGCGCCGGAGAGCTGCTGCTCGGCCGCCGCCTTGTCGTGGACGCCGGTCGCGCCCTGCGCCGCGTTGCGTGCGGCGATCACCGCGTCGAGCGTCGATTTCTCATGCGTCGCATAGCCCTTCACCGTCTCGACGAGGTTCGGGATCAGGTCGTGGCGCTGCTTCAGCTGGACGTCGATGTCCGCGAAGGCCTGGTTCACGCGCTGCCGCATCGCGACGAGCCCGTTATAGGTCATGATCAGATAGACGACGAGGACGACGATCAGCCCCAGAATGGCCCAGCCCATGGCACCCCTCCCAAATCGTGGACGAAATCCGTCCGCAGCCTCGCACGAAGCGTCAGGCCGGGGAAGCTATGCGATATCGATAGGCGCCGGCTCCCTCGTATAGGGGATAGCCCTGAGGAAACGTCGTCCTTGGGGCGGAAAAATGAGACGGAACCGGCGCCTCGGGCGGGGCTTCGGCCTTGCCCTGAGGGCCCGCTTGCATTACATCGCCCCTGTCCGAAGGGCCGTGATCGATCATGCGCCGGGGGCGGTCTTCAAGGCCTGCTCCCGTTTCGTGTTTGAAACAGGTCGTCCGGATACGGATCGAGCCGCTGGTCCTGGCGCCTTCGCCGGCCCCGTCTGACGGGGAGGCGGATACCTCCGAGAGGAGGTGCCGACGGCCGCGATCCGGAACGCAGCACCAACCACGGCGCCTATAGCTGGACATCCGCGGGATACGCGGCCGGCTCCCAGGAGATTACATGTCTGCAGTTGAAAGCTACAGCGCGGGTCGCGAGGATTTCGCCGCCCTGCTCGAAGAGTCCTTCACCCGTAACGAGGCTCTCGAAGGTTCCGTCATCAAGGGCAAGGTCGTTGCCATTGAGAAGGATATGGCGATCATCGACGTCGGTCTGAAGACCGAAGGTCGCGTCGCCCTCAAGGAATTCACCGGCCCCGGCCGTGACCAGGAACTGAACGTCGGCGACGAGGTCGAGGTCTATCTGGACCGGATCGAGAACGCGCTCGGCGAAGCCGTCATCTCGCGCGACAAGGCTCGCCGCGAAGAGAGCTGGGTCAAGCTCGAGAAGGCCTTCGAGGCCCGCGAGAAGGTCACCGGCATGATCTTCAACACCGTCAAGGGCGGCTACACCGTCGATCTCGACGGCGCCGTGGCCTTCCTGCCGCGCTCGCAGGTCGACATCCGTCCGATCCGCGACGTCGGCCCGCTGATGGGCCAGCCGCAGCCCTTCGAGATCCTCAAGATGGATCGCCGCCGCGGCAACATCGTCGTGTCGCGCCGCACCGTCCTCGAAGAGACCCGCGCCGAGGCTCGTTCCGAGCTCGTCGCCTCGCTCGAAGAGGGCCAGGTCATCGACGGCGTCGTCAAGAACATCACCGAATACGGTGCGTTCGTTGACCTCGGCGGCATCGACGGCCTGCTGCACGTCACCGACATGGCGTGGCGCCGCGTGAACCATCCGTCTGAGGTCGTGACCATCGGCCAGACGGTCAAGGTCAAGATCATCAAGATCAACCAGGACACGCACCGCATCTCGCTCGGCATCAAGCAGCTGCTGGCCGATCCGTGGGATGGCATCGCCGAGCGTTACCCGGTCGGTACCCGTCTCAAGGGCCGCGTGACCAACATCACGGACTACGGCGCGTTCGTCGAAGTGGAGCCGGGCATCGAAGGCCTGATCCACGTCTCCGAGATGTCCTGGACCAAGAAGAACGTCCACCCCGGCAAGATCGTCTCGACCTCGCAGGAAGTCGACGTCGCGATCCTCGAGGTCGATCCGGTCAAGCGCCGCATCTCGCTCGGCCTCAAGCAGACCCTGCGCAACCCGTGGGAGCTCTTCGCGGAGCAGCATCCGTCGGGTTCGACGGTCGAGGGCGAGGTCAAGAACAAGACCGAGTTCGGCCTGTTCCTGGGTCTCGAAGGCGATATCGACGGCATGATCCATCTCTCGGATCTCGACTGGAACCGTCCGGGCGAGCAGGTCATCGAGGAATACAAGAAGGGCGACGTCCTGCAGGCCGTCGTTCTCGATGTGGACGTCGAGAAGGAGCGTATCTCGCTCGGCCTGAAGCAGCTCGGCGGCGATCCCTTCGTGGATGCCGGCGAGTTCAAGAAGGGCCAGATCGTCACCTGTGAGGTGGTCGAGGTGAAGGAGTCGGGTCTCGACGTGAAGATCGCCGACACCGACATGATGACCTTCATCAAGCGCGCCGAGCTGGCTCGCGATCGCTCCGAGCAGCGCCCTGAGCGCTTCGCGGCCGGCGAGCGCATCGACGCCCGCGTCGTGCTCTTCGACAAGAAGGCCCGCAAGATCCAGGTCTCGGTCAAGGCCCTGGAGATGGCTGAGGAGAAGGAGGCGATGGCCCAGTACGGCTCCGCCGATTCCGGTGCCTCGCTCGGCGACATCCTGGGCGCTGCGCTCAAGAAGGCCACCGACAAGAAGTGAGGTTTCGGCTGCGAAAGCAGCCGGACATCCAAGTCAGCCCGCGCGGAGCGATCCGCGCGGGCTTTTGTTTCGAAACCGCGTTGTCATTCCGGGGCGGCCCGCAGGGCCGAACCCGGAATGACAACGCACTCATTTAAGGAGCTCGCCATGACCCCCGCCGCCATCGGCATCGACTTCGGCACCACCAACAGCGTCGTCGCGCTGGCGGGGCCGGACGGATCGGTCATGACGCGCTCTTTCGCGACCAAGCAGGGCGCGGTCGATGCCTATCGCTCGGCGCTGATGTTCTGGCGCGAGGGGCGCCCCCCTGAGACCCGCATCACCCATGTCAGCGGCCCCGATGCGCTCGACATGGCCCTGGGGATGACGACCGAGCATCGCTTCCTGCAATCGCTCAAGACCCATCTGTCCAGTCGCGCCTTCCAGGAGACCCGGCTCTTCGGCAAGCTCTTCCAGTTGGAGGATCTGATCGGCGTCTTCCTGTCCGACCTCACGGCGGACCTGCCTGGCCATGACGCCCTGCCGCTGGTCTCCGGCCGCCCGGTCGTCTTCGCCGGCGAGCGCCCCGACGAGGAGCTGGCGGTCGGCCGCCTGAAGGGCTCTTACGGCAAGGCCGGCATGAAGCAGGTCGATTTCGCCTATGAGCCGCTCGGCGCGGCCTACTGGTATGCCCGCGACCTGAAGACACCGCAGACCATGCTGGTCGCCGATTTCGGCGGCGGCACCAGCGACTTCTCGGTGATGCGCTTCGAGCCCGGCCGCAATGGCGGCCTGGAGGCGATCCCGCTCTCCCATGCCGGTGTCGGCGTCGCCGGCGATACTTTCGACTATCGCATCATCGAGCATGCCGTGTCCCCGGCACTCGGCAAGGGCACGGATTACCGCTCCTTCGGCAAGCTCCTGCCGGTGCCCGCCCATTATCACGCCGCCTTCGCGCAATGGCACAAGCTCTCGCTGATGAAGAGCCGCGAGACCATGGCTGAGCTCAACGCCCTGATCCGCGAAGCCGTCGAGCCCGGCAAGCTCGAGGACCTGCTAACGGTGATCGAATACGATCTCGGCTACGAGCTCTACCGCGCGGTCTCCGCAACCAAGGTTGCGTTGTCCGACCGGGAGGAGACGACGCTGAGCTTCAATCAAATGGGCGTCACCATCGAGAAGCCGATCCGCCGTGCGGAGTTCGAGCGCTGGATCGCCGATGATGTCGGGGCGATCGAGAGTGCGCTCGATCGCGCTCTCGCCGAGGCCGGGCTCGGTGGCGATCGCATCGAGGCGGTCTTCATGACCGGCGGCACCTCCTACGTTCCGGCCGTGCGCAGCCTGTTCGACCGTCGCTTCGGCGCCGGCAAGGTGCATATCGGCGATGCGTTCCGTTCGGTCGCCAGTGGCCTCGCGCTGCTCGCGCTAGACCGGGCGCGCGCCTCGGTCGCGGCCTGAGGCGTCCCTCCTGCCTTGCCCGGTTGGGCTTGCAGGTCTACATCACGGACCCAGCCTCAGGAGCCTCCCGATGTCGTCCGATGCCGATCTGCTCGCAGACCGCCGCAGCCTGCGCCGCAAGCTGACGCTCTGGCGCGTGCTCGCCGTGCTCGGCGTGATCGTCGCGGCGGTGATCGGCGGCCTCGCCTGGAAGGGCGACAGCACGGGCAGCCTGTCGAGCGCCCATATCGCCCGCATCACCGTTTCCGGCTTCATCTCCGGTGATCGCCGCACGCTCGACCTGATCAAATCGGTCGAGGACAGCAAGGCCGTCTCCGCCGTCGTGCTCCGCATCGATAGCCCCGGCGGCACGACCTCCGGCTCCGAGGCATTGCATACGGCCTTGCGCCAGCTCGCCGCGAAGAAGCCGATGGTCGCGGTCGTCGATGGCGTCGCAGCGTCCGGCGGCTATATCGCCGCGATGGGCGCTGACCGCATCGTCGCCCGCCAGACCTCGCTCGTCGGCTCGATCGGCGTGCTCTTCCAGTTCCCGAACGTTTCGAACCTGCTCGACACCGTCGGCGTCAAGGTCGAGTCGATCAAGTCGAGCCCGCTCAAGGCGGCGCCGAGCGGTTTCGAGCCGACCTCGCCCGAGGCGCGCGACGCGCTGCAGCGCGTCGTCAACGACAACTACACCTGGTTCAAGGACATGGTGCGTGACCGCCGCCATCTCGCCGAGGGAGAGGTCGCCACGGTCTCGGATGGGCGGGTCCATTCCGGCCGCCAGGCTGTGAACCTGAAGCTCGTCGACCAGATCGGTGGCGAGCCCGAGGCGATCACCTGGATGGAGCGCGAGAAGAGCGTCGCCAAGGACCTGAAGGTCCGCGACTGGCGCCGCCGCAGCGAATCCTCGTCCTACGGCCTGTGGAGCTTCGCCGAGGCGATGGCGCGCGGCGCCGGCCTTGATGCGCTCGCGGCGACGATCGCGCGCGCGGCTGACCAGCCGGTCGGCTTGCGGCTTGACGCGCCCTTGGCGCTCTGGCAGCCTGCCGCTGAAAAGTGATGTTGATACAAATGGTTATACTCCCGCGATGATTAAATCCGAACTCGTTCAGCGGATCGCCGACCGCAACACCCACCTCTATCAGCGCGACATCGAGAACATCGTCTCGGCTATCCTGGACGAGATCGTGAAGGCGCTGGCGCGGGGCGACCGGGTGGAGCTGCGCGGCTTCGGCGCTTTCTCGCGCAAGGGCCGCTCGGCCCGCATCGGCCGCAACCCCCGCACGGGCGATGCGGTCGAGGTCGAGGAGAAGTTCGTCCCCGTCTTCAAGACGGGCAAGGAGCTGCGGCTGCGCCTCAACGGCAAGGATTGAGCGCAGGCGTAAGGCCCCGCAGCCGCACGGAGATTGTGATGAAGGCCTTCTTCAAGGCACTGGTGCTCGTTCCTGTCGCGCTGGTGATCGTGTTGTTCTCGGTCGCCAATCGCGGCGCGGTGCGCGTTTCGCTCGATCCCTTCAGCCGCGACCTGCCCGTGCTCTCCTACGAGCTGCCGCTTTTCGCGGTGGTGCTGGCGGCCATCGCCATTGGGGTGCTCGTCGGCGGCCTGGCCTCCTGGATCGCGCAGGGCAAGCATCGCAAGGCGGCGCGCCGTAATCGCCGCGAGGCCGAGGCGCTGCGCTCCGAAACCCAGGTGCTGCGTTCGGCCGTACCCGACTCCGCGCTGCCGGCACTGACCAACGGACGGAATTGATGCGACTTTTCGATGCGGCCGAGATCGATGCGGCCCTGAATTATCCCGGCCTGATCGATATTCTCGACGACGCCTTCCGCAGCGAGGTCATCGCGCCGAAGCGCGGCCAGTACGCGATCCAGCGTCCGGACGAGACCGACGCCATCCTGCTGACCATGCCGGCCTGGAGCGGGCCGGACGTCGCCAATCCCTATATCGGCACCAAGATCGTCTCGGTCTTCTTCGGTAACGGCAAGCGCAACCTGCCGGGCGTGATGGGTGCTTATCTGCTGATGGACGGCACGACCGGCGAGCCGCTCGCCGTGATGGACGGCAACCGTTTGACGACCTGGCGCACGGCGGCGGCGTCCGCACTGGCCTCGCGCTATATGTCCAACCCCGAATCCAGCCGCATGCTGATGGTCGGAGCCGGCGCGCTCGCGCCCTTCATCATCAAGGCGCATCGCTCCGTACGCCCGCTGACCGAGATCGCGGTCTGGGCGCGGCGGCCTGAAGCCGCCGAGGCCACCGTCGCGGAGCTGGCGAAGGACGGCATCGAGGCCCGCGCCACGACCGATCTCGAAGGCGAGGCCCGCACCGCCGACATCATCTCCTGCGCGACCAATGCGACCGAGCCCTTGATCCACGGTCATTGGCTGAAGCGCGAGGCGCATCTCGACCTGATCGGCGGTTTCACCATGCAGATGCGCGAGGCCGATGCCGACGCGCTGCATCGTGGGCGGGTCGTCGTCGATTCCAGCAAGGCGATCGACGAGGGCGGTGATGTCGCCGTCGCCATCGCCGAAGGCAGCTACAGCGCCAACAGGATCGCGGGCACGCTCGCCGATCTCTGCCATGGCCGGATCGCCGGGCCTGTCGAGGGCGGCGGGATCACGCTGTTCAAGTCGGTCGGTGTGGCGCTCGAGGATCTGGCGGCCGCCGTCGCGGTCTGGGAGCGTCGCGCGTAAGCAGAACTCTGCTTCAGTCCGGGGAGGGATAGCCGGTGGCGATCGATCTGACGGACGAGGAGCGCAGCTATGTCGCGCAGGCGGCCGTAGCGGATGCCGGCTTCCTGCCGGCATTTCTATCGTCCCTGCCTTATCTCGCGCCGGTCGTGCTGTTCGGCACCCACGGCGCCTGGATCGGCGACGTGACGGCCGTCGCGCTCGCTCTGGCCTGCCTGCTCGCGCTCAACCTGTGGTGGATTCACAGCCAGTGCCGGTCGGCCGCGCTGTTCAAGTCGGTCTGCGCCAAGGTCGCGGCCGAGCCCGCCGCAACCGATCGGCCTGACGTGGCCTGACCGGTTGCGGCCGTCTCGGGTCAGGCGATCCGTGCGCCGCCGATGGCACCGAGCAGCCACAGGATCAGCACGATGGTGAGGACGAGGCCGAGCACGCCGCCGAGCCCTGCCGTTCCGTAGCTGCGATGGCCGTAATAGCCGCCGCCGCCCAGAAGCAGGACGAGCAGCACGATGATGAGGACGGTGGACATGGCGAACTCCCGTTTCGCGGCGCCCGTTCCGGGCGCGGTCTAGCGGGAAACGCCGGCTGCGGACGCTCGGTTCCGCTGGGTTAGCGTCCGATCATTCCACCTTGAGCCCGACCTCCTTGATCAGGTCGCCCCAGCGCTTCATTTCAGCCTGCAGGAAAGCGCCGAGCTCTTCGGGACTGTTGCCGACAGGCTCCGCCGCCAGCGCATCCATCTTGGCGCGCACGGCCGGGTCGGCGATCCCCGCCTTGGTGTCGGCATGGATCTTGGCGATGACGGCGGGCGGCGTCTTGGCCGGCGCGAACAGCGCGAACCAGGAGGAGACGTCGAAGCCCGGCACGGTATCGGCGATCGGCGCGAAGTCCGGCGCTGTCGGCGAGCGCTTCGCCGTGGTGATGCCGAAGCCGCGGATCGAGCCGGCGCGGACATGCGGCAGGGCCTGCGGGATGTTGTCGAAGATCAGGTCGATGCGCCCGCCGATCAGGTCCTGCGTCGCCTGGGCCGTGCCGCGATAGGGCACATGCACCATCTTGGTGCCGGTCAGCTTCTGGAACAGCTCGCCGCAGAGATGCACGGAGGTGCCGACGCCGGACGAGCCGTAAGTCAGTTTGCCGGGATTGGCCTTCGCATAGGCGATCAGTTCGGCGACATTGTTCACCGGCAGGGTCTTGCTGGCGACGAGCAGGTTGGGGACCATCGCGACCATGGTGATCGGCGCGAGGTCCTTGGCCGGGTCATAGGTCAGCTTCTGGTAGAGATACTGGTTGGTCGCCATGCCGACGGAGACGATCAGGAAGGTGTCGCCGGTCGGCTCGGCTTTGGCGACCGCATCGGTGCCGATATTGCCGCCGGCGCCCGGCCGGTTCTCGACCACGATATTGGTGCCCCAGGTCTGGCCGAGCTTGTCGGCGACGAGCCGCGCCAGCACGTCGGTCGCGCCCGCCGGCGGGAACGGCACGACGAGCTTGAGCAGCCGGCCCTGCGGCCAGGGCTGCTGACTGAGGCCGGCAGAGGGAGCTGCAAGAAGAGCGCCTGCGCCAGCGAGAATCGCGCGGCGGTCGATCGTGATGGTCATCGATGGTCTCCCTGAAGGGCGCGTCTCGCGTCGCCTTTGCTCAAAGCTGCAATTCGCCGCGCCGCTTGTCCAGCCATCGCGCTTGACCGCGAGGGAGGGGTGCGACGATTCTCAGGCCATGCGCAGCATCTCCCGAATCGCGGCCCTTCTGGTGCCGTTCGCCCTCCTGCCGGCCGCAGGGCACGCCCAGTCGACGGCGGATCAGGAGGCGAAGACCCGCGCCGCCAACATCGCGGCCTGGCCCGATGCCGCTCGTTCGCTCTTCGGCCAGAAGACCGAGCCGGCCAGCATGCAGGCCCGTGCCATCGGCTCCTATGCACGCGGCTGCCTGGCCGGCGCCGAGGCGTTGCCGGTCGACGGGCCGAGCTGGCAGGTCATGCGGCTCAATCGCAACCGCAACTGGGGCCACCCCGCCTTGATCGACTATCTGGAAAAGCTCGCCCGCGACGTGCCGCGCATCACCGGCTGGGCGGGGCTCCTCGTCGGCGACATGTCGCAGCCGCGCGGCGGTCCGATGTTGACCGGCCATGCCTCGCACCAGATCGGGCTCGATGCCGATGTCTGGTTGACACCGATGCCGCGTGGCCGGCTCGACCGCGAGCAGCGCGAGAACATGTCGGCGGTCAACATGGCCCGTTCCGACTGGCGCGATATCGATCCCCGCCACTGGACGCCGGCCCATACCCGCTTGATCCGCACTGTCGCGGCCGAGCCGAAGGTCGAGCGCATCTTCGTCAACCCGGCGCTCAAGGTCGCACTCTGCCGCGAGGCCGGGGCCGACAAGAGCTGGCTGGAAAAGGTGCGGCCGATCTGGGGCCACAACTATCATTTCCATATCCGGCTGGCCTGCCCCGCCGGCATGGCGAGCTGCCAGGGGCAGGAACCGCCGAATTTCGGCGATGGCTGCGGGGCGGAGCTCAGCGGCTGGGTCGAGCGTCAGCACGACGCCATCTTCAATCCGCCGAAGCCCAAGCCGGGTCCGAAGCCCAAGCCGAAGCCGCCGATGTCGCTCGACGCCCTGCCGCCGGAATGCCGGCAGGTTCTGGTTTCGCGCTGAGATTCGACACCGCCTGCCGTCATGCTCGGGCTTGACCCGAGCATCTCGTGCCAAAGGAGGCTCCGGCGCGGGTCCGTCGGGAGATTCTCGGGTCTGCGCTTCGCTCCGCCCGAGAATGATGAGCCACTGCTTCAGCGCCGGGGCGGCACGCGCCCGGAGCTATAGGCGAAGGGGTCGTTCCGGGGATTGATCGGCAAGGCCTCCTCGGAATCCTGCTGGTCCATGACGCCGGAGCCGCCGCCATCGCCAAAGGCGGCCTCTTCCTCCGAGGGCTCGACAGCGCCCGGCAGGGCAAGCGGTCCGCGGTTCTCGCTCGGCAAGGGCTGCGGCTGGTAGCGCCCCTGCCGCTGGCGCGCGTCGTATTGCTCCAGGAAGCGCTGCTGCGCGTCGAGCCCCTGAGGCTGGCCGCGGCCGTAGCTTGCGACCGGATAGCCGCCCTGCACGGCGCCGGGCGGACGCAGGCCTTCGCTCGGCTGCCGCATCAGCCCGCCGCCAGCGACCATGGTGCCGGCCGGCGCCACACCGCGCGGCAGCGTCTGGGCAGAGGAATAGGACCGTGCCGGGTCCGGCGGCTGCAGGTTGTAGTTCGGCGTGTACTTGATCACCGGCTTGCAGATGTGCCGGCCCTTCGAATGCCGGGCCAGGTCGATATGGAAATGGTCGTAATGCATCGGATCGGCGCCCGGGCCGAGCACCGTCGAAAAATGCTCGCAGGCTCCGACGAAGACCTCGCGCAGGAAGTTCTGCTCTTCGGGCGAGCCGCGCCAGCCGTCCTTCACCGTGATCACGCGGTTGTCGTTGAGCCGGAAGGAGAAGACGTCGACGGCATTGCCGAAGGCATGTTCCGACGTGCGTGACGTGCCCGTGCCGTTGTTCATCGCGCGGCAGGAATAGGAGCCGGCCCGCATCTCGATGACCTGGGCTCCCAGCACGTTCATCGCGGCCGGCTGCACCACCTCGGCCAGCCACTTGTCGGTGGTCGCGACGACCGGGCAGGAGAGGGTGGCCGAACTTGTCAGCCCGATGCCGCCGTTGGAGAAGGCCGAGACCTTCAGCGGTTGCTGCATGCCGCAGGTGCCGGGCCCGTCGATCGCCTTGCCGCGCAGGCTGACATAGGACGAGATCTGCACCTGACGCGCGGCCATGCAGGCGGCCTCCGCCTGGTCGCGCCAGGCGGCGCGTTGCGGCTTCTGGAACTTGCCGCAGCCCGCAAGGCCGGCTGCGCCGACGATGCCGAGTGCGATGAGGGCGAGATGAGCGCGTCGCATGACCATTCAAATGCGAACCGCTTGGTGAACGGTTTCTCAACCGACTGCGCCCTGGCCGCCACAGGCGGATTAACTTTGGTACCGTGGTGAACCGGGCCTTAATGCGCCGTTTCCGGCCTTAACCGGTGCCGTTTCGGCAGCACGGAGGCGCTTTCAGGATGTCGCGAAGACGAGCTCTCGGGGCTCGCAGGTCGAACCATGGCGAAGGCGTGGCAGTGCCTTGGAGAGTGCTCGCGGCGAAATCGCGCAGCCAGAAATATCCCCAAATCTATTCAATGATTTAACCGATGATTAAGGGTGATCTAGCCTCCGCCCGGGGCGCGCCACGATGCCGCCCCCTTGCGGCCTTCGTCAGTTCTGTTAGCCTCCACGACAGGTCAATGACACAGGAGGGTGTGATGAGTGTCACGCTACGTCTCGACCGATTGATCATGGGTGCGGCCTTCGTTTTCATGATGGCGATCGTTCTGGGAGCGTTCTGACAACGGGTCAGTCTCGAAGTCGCTAGGACCACAAGAGCTATGAAAAACAGCGCCGCCGGGACCAATCCCGGCGGCGCTTTTGTTTGTGCTGGCAGTTTCAGGATGGCGCGGGATCAGCTTTCCGGGCAGGCGGTTTCCGTCACTTCCCAGGACATCATGTTGACGACGCGCCCACAGGTCGCGAGCCGTCGCCCCTGCGTGGTCCTGATGCAGGACTTGGAACCTTCGGCGATCTTGCGGCCGTCGTTCCAGCAGAAGCAGAGCGGCTCCGGCGCCTGCGCGAGGCGGGGCCTGTCCAGCGCGAGAGCTGGTTCCCCTGCGGCCGCCGCTTCGCTGATAAGGAACAAGACCGCGAGCGCGAGCATCCAGCTCAGCATGCGGTGTCGGTGAGGCCTCGGTCCGGATCCGGTCATGGCTCTCTCCCCGCGTCTCGTCGGGCGAAGCGGTTCGTCAGCCTATCATATCGGTCCGATTGCAACGAATAATTATGTGTCGATTTGAAATAGTAAGGCATTTCAGACTGTTAGCCGGGAGGGGCCTTGCGTCGGATGCGGGCTCTCTCCATATTGTCGGACGGTGGGCCCGTGGTGGGCTCCGGGAGGAACAATGTCTCTGATTTCGCTCGCCCGTCGTGGACGTGCCGTCGCCCTGGTCGCCGGGGCCCTGTTGCTCGTGCCGCTCGTTGCCGAAGCCCGTCCGGGCGGTGGCCGCAGCTCGGGCAGCCGTGGGTCGTTCACCAATAGCGCGCCGCCGTCGACCAATACGACGCCGGGTGGCGCCCAGACTTTCCAGCGCTCGGCTCCGGCTTCGCCGGCTTCGCCGTCCATGGCTGGCCCCGCTGCCGCCGGTGCGGCGGCGCAGGCCGCTCGCCCGTCCTTCGCGCGCAACATGATGATGGGCATCGGCGCCGGCCTGCTCGGCGCGGGCCTGTTCGGCCTGCTCTCGGGCTCGGGCTTCTTCAGCGGCCTGGCCTCGCTCGCCGGCATGCTCGGCTTCCTGCTGCAGATCGGTCTGATCGCCGGCATCATCATGCTCGCCATCCGCTTCTTCCGCCGCCGTTCCGAGCCGCAGCTCGCCGGCGCGGGCGCGCCCTATGCCCGTCAGGGCTATGATGCGCCGCAGCCGCAGCCTGCCGCCGCGCGCATGGGTGGTTTCGGTGGTGGTGCGGCCGCTGCCGCCGTGCAGCCGCAGCCGATCGAGCTTTCGGGTGATGATTTCAACGCGTTCGAGCGCCTGCTCGGCGAGATCAACACCGCCTACTCGAACGAGGACGAGGCCGGCCTGCGTCAGCGGACGACGCCCGAGATGTTCGGCTACTTCGACGAGGATCTCAGCGACAACGCCCGCCGCGGCGTCGCCGACCGCGTCTCCGACGTCAAGCTGCTGCAGGGCGACCTGTCGCAGGCCTGGCACGAGGGCGATGTCGATTACGCCACCGTCGCGATGCGCTTCAGCCTGATCAACGCGGCCTATGACCGCAAGAACGGCAAGATCGTCGATGGCAATGCCACGCAGGCTCAGGAGGTCAGCGAGTACTGGACCTTCGTGCGCGAGCGCGGCGGCGCCTGGAAGCTCTCGGGCATCCAGCAGGCGGCCTGAGCGCCGACAGCGTGAGAGAATGAGAAACGGCCGGGGCAACCCGGCCGTTTTGCTGTGTCCGGCTTTCGGGTGGGCCGCTGGCGGAGCGAAGCCTATTGCGCTACTGGCGAAGACATCTGCCTTCGCCGCAGAACCAGCCCGGAGCCCGCCTTCCATGAGTGATATGCGTCTCGTCGTCGTCGGTGCCGCCGGGCGGATGGGCCGGATGCTGATCCGCGCCATCGATCAGGCTGAAGGTTGCACGCTCGTCGCCGCGATCGAGCGCCCTGGCTCCGCCGCGCTCGGGGATGACGCGGGCATTCTCGCCGGCCTCCCGGCCTCCGGCGTCAAGGTGACGAGCGATGCCGCCGCGGCCTTCGCGGCGGCCGACGGCGTTCTCGATTTCACCGCGCCGGACGCGACGGTCGCTTTCGCCAAGCTCGCCGCCGAGGTCGGCATCCTCCATGTCGTCGGCACGACCGGGCTGGAGCCCGCGCATCTCGCTGAACTGGCCGAGGCGGCGAAGCGCACCCCGATCATCCGCTCCGGCAACATGAGCCTCGGCGTCAACCTGCTGGCGGCGCTGGTGCGCAAGGTCGCGGCGACGCTCGGCACGGACTGGGACATCGAGATCGTCGAGATGCATCACCGCATGAAGGTCGATGCGCCCTCCGGCACCGCCGTCCTGCTCGGCGAGGCGGCGGCCGAGGGCCGTGCCGTCGATCTCGCAAAGGCGCGCGTTGCCGGCCGCGACGGCATCACCGGCGCGCGCGAGCCCGGCACGATCGGCTTCGCGGCCCTGCGTGGCGGCACCGTCATCGGCGATCACAAGGTGATCTTCGCAGGTAGCGGCGAGCGGCTCGAACTCGCGCATGTCGCGGAGGACCGCAGCCTGTTCGCGCAAGGCGCGGTCAAGGCCGCGCTCTGGGGCAGGGGGCGTGAAGCGCGGCTTTACTCCATGGCCGACGTGCTCGGCCTCGACGCGCTCTGACCATGACCCGCGTCACTGTCGCGCCGGGCGTCGTCCACTGGCCGGGTAAGCTGGCGCCGGAGGAGCAGGCGGCGCTGGTGGCGGAACTGCGCGCGGTCGCGCGCAAGGCGCCGTTCTTCCAGCCGCGCATGCCGAAGAGCGGTACGCCCTTTTCGGTCCGCATGACCAATTGCGGTTCGCTCGGCTGGGTCTCTGACGAGCGGGGCTACCGCTACCAGCCCGAACACCCCGAGACGGGCGAGCCCTGGCCGATCATGCCGGCGCCCCTGCTCGATCTCTGGCGGGAACTGGCCGGCTATCCGCATCCGCCCGAGGCCTGCCTGGTCAATTTCTATGCGGCCGGCGCCAAGATGGGCCTGCATCAGGACCGCGACGAGCAGGATTTCGATGCCCCGGTCCTGTCGGTTTCGCTCGGCGATGCCGCGCTCTTCCGCATCGGCGGCACGACACGCGGCGGCAAGACGACCTCGCTCAAGCTCGCCTCGGGCGACGTGCTGCTCTTCGGTGGCGAGGCGCGGCTCGCCTATCACGGCATCGACCGCATCCTGACCGGGTCCTCGACGCTGTTGCCGGAGGGCGGGCGGATCAACCTGACGATGCGGCGGGTGACGAAGCCGAAGGCCTAATCCTGCGCTTTGCCGGGCAGGTTCGGGAACGACCAGCCGAACAGCAGCGACCCCGCCCGCAGGCCGAAACAGGCTGCAATGCCCCCGAGCATAACGATCGGTCCGGAGAAGCCGAGCCCGGTGAGCAGCGCCGTCATGGCGGCGCCTGCGGTCGCGGCGGTGACGTAGAAATCGCGGCTCCACAGCACCATCGGTCGGTCGCCGGCGAGGATGTCGCGCAGGATTCCGCCGAAGGTCGCGGTCATCGCGCCGAGCGCGACGGCCGAAAGCACGGGCGCGGCCGCATCGAGGCCCTTGAGCGTGCCGACCACGGCGAAGAGCGAGAGGCCGGCGGCGTCGGCCCAGAGCAGCAGCTTGCGTCCGGCCCAGCCTTCGAGCACGCCGGGCCGGATATAGGCCAGCCCCCAGGCACAGAGCGCGACCGTGGTGCAGACGATGACGTCGCTGGGGTCGCGCACCCAGAAGATGCCGCGCCCGAGCAGGACGTCGCGCAACGTGCCGCCGCCGACGCCGGTGACGGTCGCCAGCAGGATGAAGCCGAACGGGTCCATGCCCTTGCGGGCGGCGACGAGGGCGCCGGTCAGCGCGAAGATGGCGACGCCGGCGGCCTCGAACACGGCGTCAGTGCTGGGTCGGTTCGCCGGCCGGCGCGTCCGGGGCCTTCGGGGCTCCGGCCGAGACGCCGACCAGGGCCGGACGCAGCACGCGCTCGCCGATCTTGTAGCCGATCTGCACGACCTTCGAGACCAGCCCCTTGGCGATAGTGGCGTCGGGCGCTTCGAACATCGCCTGGTGCAGGTTGGGGTCGAATTTCTCGCCTTGCGGATCGATCCGGCGCACGCCGTGGCGCTCCAGCGTCTTGAGCAGTTCGCGCTCGGTCAATTCGACGCCTTCATGCAGCGCCTTCACCGCGGCGTCGACCGTCTTCATCGCGTCGGCCGGCAGGCTTTCCAGCGCCCGGCGCAGGTTGTCGGAGGAGCCGAGCATGTCGCGGGCGAAGCTGGTCACGGCATAGGCCTTGGCATCGGCGATCTCGCGCTCGGTGCGGCGGCGCAGGTTCTCCATCTCGGCGAGCGTGCGCAGCAGCTTGTCCTTGAGGTCGTCGCGTTCGGCCTGGAGCTTGGCGAGCTGCGCCGCGAGGCCTGTCTCGGCGGTGGCCACCTGCTCGGGCGCGTCCGCGCCGGCTTCGAGGTTGGGGTCTTCCGTCGCAGGGTTCTGCGTCATTTTATCGTCACGTCCCTTTACTGGCTGGCTGCGCCGCCCCTTGCGGGGCCAGGCCGGTCATGCCGGGTTGCAGCCGCGTTCGTGCCGGATATCGGCCTTATGGTCGTTTAAATCAAGCGCGGGCCGGCACTTTCGCCTTGGCCGCCGCCGGCTTCTCGGCCTCGAACTTGAAGACGTCGATGAGCGCCTTGCGGATCGTCAGTTGCCGGCCGGTCGTGACGATCTTCGCATGGGTCAGGTCGGTGACGTAGAACACGTCGACCGCCTTCTCGCCGAAGGTCGCGATATGGGCCGAGGCGATGTTGAGGTTGAGCTTACCAATCGCCGTGGTGAGGTCGTAGAGCAGGCCCGGCCGGTCGAGGCCGGAGACCTCCAGCACCGTGTGGCGGGCCGAGAGAACATTGTCGATCACCACCTCGGGCTCGACCTGGAAGGTCTGGCCGCGCGGCGGCGGAGCCCGGCGCTGCGCCACGAGATCGGCGATCTTGATCTCGCCCTTCAAGGCCCGCTCGATCGCGGCGGCGATGCGCTCGGCCCGGCGCAACTCGTCATCGTCGCGGTCGAAGGCGCGCGAGACCGAGATCGTGTCGAGCACGAGCCCGTCGCTGGTGGTGAAGATCTGCGCATCGACGATGTTGCCGCCGGCCGCGGCGCAGGCGCCGGTGACGATGGCGAGCAGGCGCGGATGGTCGGGCGCGAGCACGGTGAGCTCGGTCACGCCGCGGAACTTGTCGGTCTCGACGATGGTCGCCGTGGTGCGCCCGGCCTGTTCGGCCTCGCGCAGGAAGCGCGCGTGCTTCTCCTGCTCGTCCGGATCGACCTTGATCCAGTAGGCGGGGTAGTGCCGCGCGACATAGGCGTCGCGTTCCTCGGTGCTCCAGTCGGCGAGGCGACGGCGCAATTCGTCCTGCTTCATCGCCACGCGCGCCTTGCGCTCGACCGCCGAATGGCCGCCGGTGAGAACAAGCTCGGTCTCGTAATAGAGCGTGCGCAGCAACTGGCCCTTCCAGCCGTTCCAGACGCCGGGCCCGACCGCCTTGATGTCGGCGACGGTGAGGACGAGTAGCAGCTTCAGCCGCTCCAGCGTCTGCACGGTGGCGGCGAAGCTCTCGATCGTCTTGGGGTCGCCGAGATCGCGGCTCTGCGCCACCGTCGACATGTCCAGATGATGCTCGACCAGCCAGGCCACGGTTTCCGTCTGCGCCGGTGTCAGGCCGAAGCGCGGGCCGAGCTTGCGGGCGATCCTGGCTCCCGCGATCGAATGGTCCTCCGGCCGGCCCTTGGCGATGTCGTGCAGGAAGAGCGCGACATAGAGCGCCCGCCGGTTGGCGATGGTCGGCATGATCTCGTTGGCGAGCGGATGCTCGGCTTCCAGCACGCCGGCATCGATCTCGGCCAGCACGCCCATGGCGCGGATCAGGTGCTCGTCCACCGTGTAGTGGTGGTACATGTTGAACTGCATCATCGCGACGATGCGGCCGAAATCCGGGACGAAGCGGCCGAGCAGCCCGGATTCGTTCATGCGCCTGAGCACGACCTCGGGGGAGCGCCGGCCGGTCAGGATCTCCAGGAAGATGCGGTTGGCTTCCGGCTCGTTGCGCAGGCCGGGCGTGATAAGACGGAGGGACTGCGTCACGAGGCGGCTGGCATCCGGGTGGATGGCGAGGTCCTCGCGGCTGGCGATGGCATAGAGCCGGAGCAGGTTGACCGGATCGCGCTCGAAGGCACTGTCGTCGACGACATCGAGGCGCTGGCTCGTCAGCTTGAAATCGGGATGGCCGAGCGAGCGTTCGCGCTTGCGCTTGGCGAGCGTGTCGAACAGCCGTGAGAGGGTGGCGCGCGGCTTCTGCTGGCGCGCCTCCAGCGCGGCGCAGACGATGGCGGTGAGGTCGCCGACATCCTTGGCGATCAGGAAGTAGGCCTTCATGAAGCGCTCGACCGGCGCCTGCCCGCTGCGTCCGGCATAGCCGATCTCGGCTGCGACCTGCCTTTGCAGATCGAAGGACAATCGCTCCTCGGCCCGGCCGGTGATGAAATGCAGCCAGCAGCGCACGCGCCAGAGGAATTCCTCCGAGCGCTGGAACATCTGCAATTCCTGCTGGTCGAACAGCCCGGCCTCGACGAGCTCGCGCACGTCCTGGACGCGGTAGGAATATTTCGCGATCCAGAACAGCGTGTTGAGGTCGCGCAAGCCCCCCTTGCCATCCTTGACGTTCGGCTCGACCAGATAGCGCGAGGCGCCGGCCCGCTGCACCCTGAGTTCGCGCTCGGCAAGCTTGGCCTCGGTGAAGGCCTGGGCCGTGCCCTCGACGACCTCCGCATCGAAGCGGCTGACCATCTCGTCGAACAGCGAACGGTCCCCCACCAGGAAGCGCGCTTCCAGCAGGGCGGTGCGGATCGTCATGTCGGCGCGGGCCTCGCGCACGCAATCGTCGATCGAGCGCACGGAATGGCCGGTTTTCAGCTTCAGGTCCCAGAGGGGATAAAGCATCGATTCGATGACGCTCTCGCCCCAGGCCGTCTGCTTGTGCGGGAACAGGAAGAGCAGATCGACATCCGAGCCCGGCGCCAGCGTGCCGCGCCCATAGCCGCCGACGGCGACGACTGCGATCCGCTCGGACTGCGAGGGGTTGTCGGCCGGATAGAAATAGGCGGTCGCCGCGCTGTGCAGCCCCAGCACCACGGCATCCATCACTGCCGAGAGCCGATGCGCGCAGGCCAGGCCGGCGCGCGGCCCCGCCAGGATCGCCCGCGCGGAGGCGTGGCCTTCGTCGAGCACCTGCCTGAGCCCGGTGACCAGGGCTTGCCGCATCTGCGCCTTGTCCCGCCGGCTGATGGTCTCGAACAGCCGCGCGATCCCGGCCTCGGGGCTATGCAGCATCTCGGCGAGCGACAGGGCGGGCTTGGCGGGAGGCGTGGTCACGAAGGCTCCGGTCCGGCGAGCATCGCCTTTCGTAACATGGGCGAGGGGGCAGGGAGAGGATAAAATTAAACATCTATTAATGTGAAATTAAGATAAAAACACCGCCGCACGTGTTGTTTGACAAACAGAACGATCGGACCTATAGGTCGGATACGCGCCGATTTGAGCCACCAGCTTGCGGGCGCGAAACAAGTGCAGCTAAAGCGTGGGGCCCAGGACGCCACCCGTCCCGATCCCTCGCACCATCGACAGAGGGATAGGCCCCATGACCAGCATCACCCGCCGCCTTGCGCTCGCTTTTGTTGCCGCCGCCGCCCTTGCCGCGCCGGCTTTCGCGCAGGCGCCCAAGGAAATCCGGATCGACTACGCGACCTACAATCCCGTCAGTCTCGTGCTGAAGGAGCGCGGCATCCTCGAGAAGGCGCTTGAGGCCGACGGCATCAAGGTGCGCTGGGTCCTGTCCGCTGGATCGAACAAGGCCCTCGAATTCCTCAATGCCGGCTCGATCGATTTCGGCTCGACCGCCGGCGCCGCCGCGCTGATCGGCAAGATCAACGGCAACCCGATCAAGTCGATCTATGTCTATTCCCGGCCGGAATGGACGGCGCTGGTCACTGGCGCCAAGAGCGAGATCACCAAGGTTGCCGATCTCAAGGGCAAGCGCGTCGCCGTCACCCGTGGCACCGATCCGCATATCTTCCTCGTCCGGGCGCTCGCCGATGCCAAGCTGACCGAAAAGGACGTCAAGCTCGTCCTGCTCCAGCATGCCGATGGCCGCCTTGCGCTGGAGCGCGGCGACGTCGATGCCTGGGCCGGGCTCGACCCGCTGATGGCCGCCGCCGAGGTCGAGAGCGGCGCCAGGCTGTTCTATCGCAAGGCGGAGGACAACACCTGGGGCATCCTCAATGTCCGCGAGGCCTTCGCCAATGAGAACCCGGCGCTGGTGAAGAAGGTGCTGGCCGCCTACGAGGAGGCCCGCGCCTATGCGCGCGCCAACCCGGCCGAACTCAAGAAGGTCCTGATCGAGTACACCAAGCTTTCCGAACCGGTGATCGAGCGCCAGCTCACCCGCACCGAACTGACTCATTCGGCGATCCGCCAGGCGCAGGTCGATACCATCACCGCCGCCGGGCTCGCGCTGAAGGAGGCCGGTGTCCTGCCGGCCACGACCGATGTGAAGGCGGCCGTCGACAGCCTGATCGACCGGCGCTTCGCCGCCACCAACTGACGGGCAAGCGCGCGGCGATGAGCGTCCTGGAGATCACAGCCGTCGTGGACGAGCCGGAGCGGCGCCCAGCCGCCCCGCGCCGCTCCTATCGGCTGGCGATCGCCGGTTTCGTCCTGCCGGTCGTGCTGGCCATCCTCTGGGAAGGGCTCGTCGCGGCCGGCATCGCCAATGGCCGCCTGATGCCGCCGCCCAGCGTCGTCGGCCGCACGCTCTGGGGCCTCGCCGCCTCGGGCGAGCTTCTGACCCATGCGGGTGCGACGCTCTGGCGGGTCGCCGCTGGCTTCGGCTTGGGTGCGCTTGCCGGCACGGTGCTCGGCGCGCTCACTGGGGCTCTGCCCGTCGCTCGCAGCCTGCTCGATCCAACCTTGCAGGCGCTGCGGGCGATCCCCTCGATCGCCTGGGTGCCGCTCTTCATCCTCTGGCTCGGCATCTTCGAGGCCTCGAAGGTCGCGCTGATCGCCGTCGGCGTCTTCTTCCCGGTCTATCTCGGCGTTGCCGCGGCGATCCAGGGCATCGACCGCAAGATCGTCGAGGTCGGCCGCGTCTTCCGCCTCTCGCGCCTCGCCATGGTCCGCCGCGTCCTGCTGCCGGCGATCCTGCCGGCCTGGGTCACGGCTTTGCGTTCCGGGCTCGGCCTCGGCTTCATGTTCGTGGTCGCGGCCGAGATCATGGGGGCGAGCGAGGGGCTGGGCTATCTGCTCGTGGACGGCCAGCAGCTCGGCCGTCCCGACACCATCATCGCGGCCATCATCAGCTTCGCCGTGCTCGGCAAGCTGGCGGACGGTCTGCTCGTCGCCATCACGCGGCCTTTCCTCGCCTGGCAGGATACGGCGCGCGACAAGCTTTGAGGGGCGCCCCGGTGCTGAGTTTCGACCGGCTCTCCAAGACCTATGCCGACGGCACGCGCGCCCTCTCGGCGATCACGCTCGATGTCGGGCGCGGCGAGATCGTCGCCCTGCTCGGCGGTTCAGGCTGCGGCAAGACCACCTTGCTGCGGCTTGTCGCCGGGCTCGACCGTCCCAGCGATGGCGCGATCCGCCTCGATGGCGAGGCAATCGCCGAGCCGCGCGCCGATGTCGGCGTCATCTTCCAGGAGCCGCGGCTCTTCCCCTGGCTCAACGTGGCCGATAATACCGGCTTCGGGCTGTCGCATCTCTCCGCCTTCGAGCGCGAGGGGCTGGTGACCAATGCGCTGGCCCGCGTCGGGCTCGCCGGCCACGAGAAACGCTGGCCGCGCGAGCTCTCCGGTGGCCAGCAGCAGCGCGTCGCCATCGCGCGCGCGCTCGTCACCCGGCCGAAGCTCCTGCTGATGGACGAACCCTTCTCGGCGCTCGACGCCACGACGCGGGCGAGCCTGCACGGTCATCTGCTGGCGCTCTGGCAGGAGAGCCGCCCGACCGTGGTGATGGTCACGCACGATGTCGAGGAGGCCGTGACGCTGGCCGACCGCATCGTCGTGATGCAGCCCAAGCCCGGCCGCATCTTCGACGAGCTCGACAATCCGCTCGCCCGCCCGCGCGACCGGCTCTCACCGGCCTTCGAGGCGACGAAGCGCGAGGCGCTGCGTGCGCTCGATCGCTCCTTGCGCGACGAGGCTCCGCATCAGGAGAAGGCGGCCGAGACCGCCGGTATGTGGTGGTGAGTGTCGTTTGACAAAACGGACGCTTAGACCTTAGAAGAGGACACGCGCCGATTTGAGCCTCAGCTTGCGGGCGCGAAACAAATGCAGCTAAAGCGCGGGACGACGGGACGGCTGATGCCGTCGGCGCTCCTTCCGCTTTGTCATGGGTGGAGCCAGCGATGTCGGCAGTTCTTCACGATGTCTCCCGCACTCTCGAACATATCCTGCCGCGCGCCCACGCCGGCGAGATCGTCGCCCTGCTCGGTTCGTCCGAGGCGCGGAAGGCGGCGTTGCGCGCCTTCGCCGGCCTGCAAGCGGACGAGGGAGCGTTGCCGACGGCCGAGATCGGCCTGCTCTGCGCCCGGCCGCGTTTCTTTGCCTGGCTCGATCTCACCGAGAATCTCGCTTTCGCCCTGCCGAATGCGACGCCGTTCGAGCGCGAGGGCCTGATCGCCAATGTGCTGGTCCGCCTCGGCCTCGCCGGGCAGGCAAAGCAGCGTCCGGCTGAACTCTCGCCGGAGGGGTTGCTGCGGCTCGCCATTGCCCGGCTCCTGCTGGTCAGGCCGCGCCTGCTGCTGGTCGACGAGCCCTTTTCGGCCCTCGATGCCGAGGCGCGAGCGCGGCTCGCTGCCTTCCTGCCGGAACTCCGTACGCAGGCGCGCCCTGCCGTCGTCATCGCCACGGGCTCCGTCGAGGAGGCGCTGCGCCTGGCCGATCGCATCCACGTCCTGCCGCGGCAGCCGGGGCCTGTCGCCTTCAGCCTCGACAACCTGCTGGCGCGCCCGCGTGACGAGGGCTCCGTCGGCTTCGTCACCCTGCGCCGCGAGTTGCGCCGGGCACTCGAAAAGGAGACCCGGCATGCCGCACCGGAGGTGGAGGCGGCGGCCTGAAGCGGCTACAAGCCCCGCGAGCCGCCTTAGGAGAAATACGATCATGGACGTCACCGCGCTGCGTGCCTTGCAGGCCCCGCTCAAGGACGAATACCGCACCAATCCTCAAGCCGCGGTCATCACGCTGAAGGCCCATGGCGAGCTCGACGACCAGCATATCGCCTGCAAGGTCGAGACCGGCCGCGCCATCGCGCTCGCCGGCCTGCATCCCGCAACCGGCGGCTCCGGCGCCGAGCTCTGCTCCGGCGACATGCTGCTGGAGGCGCTGGTCGCTTGCGCCGGCGTGACGCTGAAGGCGGTCGCGACCGCGCTGGAGATCGAACTGAAGAAAGGCGCTGTCCGCGCCGAGGGCGATCTTGATTTCCGTGGCACGCTCGGCGTGGCCAAGGATGCGGCGGTCGGCTTCAAGGCGATCCGTCTTTTCTTCGACGTCGAGACCGATGCGCCGCAGGAGCAGCTCGACACGCTGCTCAAGCTGACGGAGCGCTATTGCGTGGTCTTCCAGACGCTGAATGTGAAGCCGGAACTGTCGGCGACCCTGCAGAAAAACGCCTCCTGACACGGGTCAGGAGGCGCCTGGGAGCAGCCGTGCCATTTGTCATTCCGGGGCGCGCCGCAGGCGCGAACCCGGAACCCACGACTGGGTGGGACATCTGATGCCCGGTTGCAGACCGCTCACCCGGTCGTGGGTTCCGGGTTCTTCACTGCGTGAAGCCCCGGAATGACAGGCAAGCCGGCCTAGAACTCTTCCCAGCCGGTGCTGCCGTTGCGGGCATTGACCGCGCGCTTGGCGGGGGCGGGCCTGGCTTCCGCCGCGGCGGGGCGCCGCGATTGCTGGAAAGCCGCTTCGGCGAGCTGGCGCAAACGGTCCGGTTCGGATGCAGCCGAGCTGATCGAGGCGGGTGCGCGCGACACGGCGCCGCCGCCCTGATTGGTCCGGAAGGTCGCGACCAGCGCGTTGAGCTGTTCGATCCGGCCGGACAGCGAGTTGGCCGAGGCTGCGCTCTGCTCGGAGAGCGCTGCGTTCTGCTGCGTCATCTCGTCGAGATGCGCGACGGCCTGGCTCATCTCGTCGATGCCGTTCGCCTGCTCGCCCGAGGCCGCCGAGATGTCGGCGATGGTGGCCGCCACCTTCTGCGAGGCCGCCAGAATCTGCGTCAGGGATTCGCCGGCCTTGCGCACCAGCTTCACGCCCTCTCCGACCTCGACATTGGACGAGGAGATCAGCTCGGAGATGTCCTTGGCCGCTTCGCTGGAACGCTGCGCCAGGGTCCGGACCTCCGAGGCGACGACGGCGAAGCCCTTGCCGGCATCGCCGGCGCGGGCCGCTTCGACCGCCGCGTTGAGCGCCAGGAGGTTGGTCTGGAAGGCGATGTCGTCGATCACGCGGATGATGTCGGAGATCTTCTGCGAGGCGGTCTCGATCCGGGCCATGGCATCGACCGCCTGGCCGGCGATGGTGCCGCCCGAACGTGCGGCGCTCGCCGCCTCATCGGCCGCGGTTGCCGCCGAACGGGAAGCCTGGGCCGAGGCCTTGACCGAGGCTGCGAGCTCCTCGGTCGTGGCGGCGGTCTGCTCCAGCGAGGAGGCCTGCTCCTCGGTGCGCTTCGACAAATCGTCGGCGCCCATGCTGATCTCGCGGGCTGCGAGCCCGACATCGGCCGAGGTGGTCTGGATCGTCGCGACCGTCGCCGAAAGGCGATCCACCGTCTCGTTGATCGCACCCTTGAGATCGGCGAAGCGGCCGCGATAGCCGGTTCCGATCTGGCGCGTCAGGTCACCGCCCGCGATCGCCTGGAGAATGTCTGCGAATTCGGTCGTGGCGCCGTCGACGACCCGGTTGATCTCGTTGATGCCGGCGACCAGTCGCTGCATCTGCTCGTCGCCGTCGTCGATCTGGAGCCGTGCCGAGAAATCGCCGGCCGCGGCCGCTGCAACGACCTCGGAGACATCCGAAACGACCGCTTCCATCGATTGTGCACGGGCAAGGCGCGCGGCCGCAGCGGCGCGCTCCTGTTCCTCGAGCGCCCGCACACGCGCCGCATTATCCTGGAAGATCTGCAGCGCCCCGGCCATGTCGCCGATCTCGTCACGCCGTCCGATGCTGGGCACCGTGACATCCTGCTCACCGCCGGCGAGGCGCTTCATCGCGTCAGTCATGCCGGCAAGCGGGCGCACGATGCCACCGATGACGAAGGCCAGCGCCAGGGCTGCGACCAGCAAGGCGCCGCCCGCGGCGACCAGCAGCAGGACGCTCGCGGAACCGGCGGTGGATTGGGCTTCCTGGCCCTGGCTGCGCGCCTGTGAGAGCTGCAGTGAGGTCAGCTCCCCGAGCTCGGCCGAGATCGGATCGATCGCCTTGTAGAGTTCGTCTGTGGCGAACATGCGCAGCGCGCTCTCGTCACGCTCCTTCAGGATACCGATCAGCTTGGCGACGGCGGCATCGCCGGTCTTCATCAGCACCGTCGCCTGCTCGGCAAGCTGCCTCTCGTCGGCGGCCGTGATGCTGGGCAAATAGGCCTTCCAGCCCTTGTCGATGTTCCCCACCGCGTCCTGAACGCTCTTCAGCGCGCTCGTCCAGGTGATCTGGTTGCTCTGTGCCTTCCAGATCGTGTCGACGATGTTGACCGCATACATATCGCTGACGGTCCGCAACTGCTCCATCGGGATGACGTTGTTCTGGACCACTTCATCGATGCGCTGCGTGACGGATCGAAGGGCCATGAAACCACAGGCGCCGACGACGAGGACGCAGAGAGTCAGAGCGACGAGCGCGCCCGCCAGCTTGGTCTTGATGCTCAGGGCCATGATGAACTTTCCGGGAAGAGGCCGCGATGATGAGGAGAGTGGTGAGGGTCTATTCAGGCATGCCTATTTTTCAGGCAATCGTCGGGCTCGTCCGGTTCGAATCATGACAGGCGACTGTATTTGGGCTGCGATTTCTCCTGAAATTTTCAGAGAATTCTTAAGGTTGCTCTAACGGAAAGCGGGGGGCTGGCACGCATGAGTTGCGCTGCCGCAACCGGAGGTCTGAATTATGCTTAGGGTTGTATATTATTGCTGATGGCAATCTATGATTGCTGTTCTCGGAAGGGGAGCGTGAGGCCGCTATTCGGCGGCGCGCTTCAGCTCCAGACCCTTGGCGAAGGGTAGTTTCGGCTCGCTCTTCTCGTCGTCGAAATCGAGCGCGCCGATCTTCTCGGCACGGCTCGTCACCTTGCCGGCCGAGGTCTTGATCTGGCCGACATCGTCCTGCGCCTGCCGGAAATGATTGTCGAGCTTGTCGACGCGCTCGCCGAGACGGCGCACATCGTCGAGCAGCTTGCCGACCTCGGTCTGGATGACCTGCGCCTCTTCGCGCATCCGCGCATCGCGCACCAGCGACTGCATCAGCTGGATCGCCAACGCCAGCAGCGAGGGCGAGACGATCATGATGCGCGCCCGGTGCGCCCGCTGCACGACATCGTCGAAATGCTCGTGCAGATCGGCATAGATCGATTCCGACGGCACGAAGAGCAGCGCCAGGTCCTGCGTCTCGCCCGGCAGGAAGTAGCGCTCGGCGATATCCTTCACATGCACGCCGACATCGCTGCGCACGCGCTGGCCGGCGGCCTTCCTAGCCTCGTCGCCGCGTGCCTCGCGCAGCAGCGTGAAGCTCTCCAGCGGGAACTTGGCATCGATGACGAGGCCGCGCCCATCGCCAGGGAGGGTAACGAGACAGTCCGGCCGCTTGCCGTTCGAGAGCTGGGGTTGGAAAGCGAAGAAGGCGGCGGGCAGGCCGTCGCGGATGATCGCCTCCATCCGGCCCTGGCCATAGGCGCCGCGCGCCTGCTTGTTGGCGAGCACATCGCGGAGCGTCACGACCTCCGAGGTGAGGTCCGTCAGGTTCTTCTGGGCTGAGTCGATCACCGCCAGCCGCTCCTGCAGCTTGCCGAGGCTCTCGGTGGTCTGCTGGACGTTCCGTTCCAGTCCTTGCCCGACCTTGTGGCTCAACCCGTCCATGCGGTCGGCGACAAGTCGCGCGAGGTCGCCCTGCCTTGTCGAGAGGATCTCGGCCATCGACTGCATCCGGCCGGCGAGCTCTGCCTGCTGCCGGTTCATCTCCGCGACCTTGTCGTCCATCTCGCGGGCGCGCTCAGTCGCCATCGCAGCCTCGATCGCGCGGCTCTTGCCGCCACGCCAGCCGGCGATGACAGCCAGCATCAGCAGCACAAGGCTCAGGGCCCCGAAGCCGATGATGACCTCGGCCCAGGTTATCGGGCGCTCCAGCAAGGTGAAGGCGATCTCGTTCATGCGCGGGAGCCTAGCCGATTCGATGGGGAATAGCGAACGAAAGCGGAACAGTTTGACCGCTCTCCCACAAATGCTTATGTCCCGGGTTCAACAGATCTTTTCCCTTGGAATCCCATGGCCATTCGCCCGCTCGTCATCCTGCCTGACGCCCAGCTTCGCCTCGTCTCGAAGCCGGTCGAGGCGATCACGCCCGAGATCAGGACCTTGGTCGCGGACATGTTCGAGACGATGTACGACGCGCCCGGCATCGGGCTCGCGGCGATCCAGATCGGCGTGCCGCTGCGCGTGGTGACGATCGACCTGTCGAAGCCCGAGGCGAAGGAAGGCGAGGAGCCCGAGCCCAGGAAGCCGCAGGTCTTCATCAACCCGGAGGTCACCTGGTCTTCGGAGGAGTTCAGCGCCTATGAGGAAGGCTGCCTCTCGATCCCCGAATATTACGAGGAGGTCGAGCGCCCGGCCGAGGTGAAGGTTCGCTATATGGATCTCGACGGCAAGACGCAGGAGATCGCCGCCGACGGCCTGCTCGCGACCTGCCTGCAACACGAGATCGACCATCTCAACGGCGTGCTCTTCATCGACCATCTCTCGCGTTTGAAGCGCGAGCGCGTCACCAAGAAATTCGCCAAGTCGGCCAAGCGCGAGCGGGCTGCGTAACGAGCGGTCGTTGTCTGAGCCCTCATCCTGAGGAGCCGCGGCACGCGGCGTCTCGAAGGATGCTTCAGGAGGCGACTGGATCATCCTTCGAGACGCAGCCTTAAGGCTGCTCCTCAGGATGAGGGCTGTTCTGTTCTTCCCGGTGTCGAGCCGGGCCAAGGTAAGGTCGAGCGTATGAGTTTGCGCGTCATCTTCATGGGCACGCCGGATTTCGCCGTGCCGGTGCTGACCGAGATCGTCGGCCAGGGCCACGAGGTCGTCTCCTGCTACACCCGCGCTCCGGCCCAGGCTGGCCGCGGCCTCGAATTGAAGCCGTCGCCGGTGCATCGCGCGGCAGAACGCTTCGGCATCCCGGTCTTCACGCCGAAAACACTGAAGACGCCGGAACAGGCCGAGATCATCGCCTCGCATCAGGCCGATGTCGCGGTCGTCGTCGCTTACGGCATGATCCTGCCTCAGGCGATCCTCGATCTGCCCGAGCTGGGCTGCCTCAACCTCCATGCCTCGCTGCTGCCGCGCTGGCGCGGCGCCGCCCCGATCCAGCGCGCGATCATGGCAGGCGATGCAGAGAGCGGCGTCTGCGTGATGAAGATGGAAGCTGGCCTCGATACCGGCCCTGTCGCCATGGTCGAGAACCTGACCATCGGCCCGGACATGACGGCCGGTGAGCTTCATGACCAGTTGAGCCTCCTCGGCGCCGACCTGATGGTGCGCGCGCTCGCGGCGCTCGGCCGCGGCGGCCTGCAGTTCACGCCGCAGCCTGAGGAAGGCGTGACCTATGCCAGCAAGATCACCAATGCCGAGGCGAAGCTGAGCTGGGCCCTGCCGGCGCAGCAGGTTCATGACCTCGTGCGCGGTCTCTCGCCCTTCCCGGGCGCCTTCGCCGAGATCGATCTCGGCAAGGGGCCGGAGCGTCTGAAGATTCTCCGCACGGCCCGCGCCGGCGGCGCCGCCGAGCCGGGCACGCTGCTCGACGACGAGGGCACCGTTGCTTGCGCCGTAGGCGCGGTGAAGCTGCTGCAGGTCCAGCGCGCCGGCAAGGCTCCGATGAGCGGGGCCGAGTTCCTGCGCGGCGCCCGGCTCGGAGCCGGTGCCAAGCTCTGATGCCGCGCTACAAGCTCGTTATCGAATACGACGGCACGCCGTTCTCGGGCTGGCAGCGCCAGCTCAACGGCCCGTCCGTGCAGCAGAGCGTCGAGGAGGCGGTCGAGGCCTTCTGCGGCCATCCCGTCCGTTTGCATTGCGCGGGCCGGACCGATGCCGGCGTCCACGCCACCCATCAGGTGGCCCATGTCGATATCGACAAGGAGTGGCGCACCGATGTCGTGCGCGACGCGACCAATGCCCGGCTGAAGCGGCTTCCGGTCGCTGTCCTCAGCGCCGAATTGGTGCCCGATGATTTCGATGCCCGCATTTCGGCGCGGCGTCGCTACTATGTTTACCGCATCCTCGATCGCCGGGCCCAGCCGGCGCTGGATCGCGACCGGGTCTGGCATGTGCCGGTCAAGCTCGATCACGAGGCGATGGACCGCGCGGCCAAGGCTCTGCTCGGCCAGCACGATTTCACCACCTTCCGCGCCGCCGAATGTCAGGCCAACAGCCCGATCCGCACGCTCGACCGCTGCGATGTCCGCCGCGAGGGCTCCGAGATCGTGGTCTATGTCCACGCCCGTTCCTTCCTGCACCATCAGGTCCGTTCGATCGTCGGCTGCCTGAAGATGGTCGGGATGGGCCGCTGGCCGGAGAACAAGGTCGGCAAGGTGTTGGCGGCGCGCGACCGCTCGCAATGCGCGGCTTTGGCGCCGTCCTGCGGGCTCTATCTCGCCGGCGTCGACTATGTCGAACAGCCGGGCTGAGCCTCAGGCGCCTCAGAACAGCCCGAACAGCCGGGTGACGCCGTAGTCGAGCATCACGCTGGCGACGACCAGCATCATGGCAATGCCGCGGCTCTCCGGCCCGAAGACGGCGCGCGCCACGCAATAGCGCAGCCGCAGCACGATCGCGGCGAAGAAGAGCGACTGCATGATCGCCAGTGCGGGCGGAGCCCAGCCGATGGCGAAGATCGTCGCCGGGATGGCCATCAGGCTGGCCGAGACGATGCCTGCCCAGTTCCAGGCGATGACGAAGCTGGTGAAGCGCGGCGTCTGCGCGAGCTCCGGGCGGAGCGCGATCAGCAGGGCCGGCACTGCCAGGACCGTCAGCGCGAGAGCCGCGATGACCGACAGCGCCAGCGTCGGTGCGGCGAAGAGCCCGGCGCTGTTCGGCAGCCCCGCAGTCAGACGCGCCGCTGCAAGGATGGCGATCGTCGCCGGCAGCATCAGCGCGAAGGCGAGGAAGGAGCGCCAGAACCCGTCCCTGGTCAGGTCGAGCTCCGGCAGGGCCTCGGCCCCGCGGGTCATCAGGTGCCAGGAGCCGCGCAGCGAACGCGCGACGTCATCGGCTGCCAGCCTCATCACGGTCTCCATTATCTGCGGTGTTAGACTTTCGTCTAACGGAGATAATGGACCCTTGTTCCGAGGCGTCAAGCCGGATGCTGCGTCGCAAAATAGCTGGCGAGTAAACGATGCGTGATCCGCTGGAGCGAGACGAGGTCGGCAACGGCAACGCATTCGTCGATCTGGTGCATCGTCTTGCCGACGACGCCGTACTCGACGACGCGGCAGTAGTTCTTGATGAAGCGCGCGTCGGAGGTGCCGCCCGTGGTCGACAGGGCCGGGCGCTTGCCGGTCTCGGCCTCGACGGCCTCAGTGACGAGCGCGACGAAGGGGCCGGGCTCGGTCAGGAAGGCGACGGCATTGGTCGGCTGGACGTCGAGCGTATAGCGCACCTGGTTGCCGGCGGCCTCGCGCAGGCGCCGTTCCAGCTCGGCGGTGAGCGTCTCCGGCGTCCAGGTGTCGTTGAAGCGGATATTGAAGGCCGCCTTCGCCTGCGCCGGGATGACGTTGGTCGCGGGATTGCCGACATCGAGCGTCGTCACTTCGAGATTGCTCGGGTCGAAATGCTGCGTTCCGCCATCGAGCGGCGTGGCGTCGAGGGCGGCGAGCAGGCGCACCATGCCGCGGATCGGATTGTCGGCGAGATGGGGATAGCCGACATGGCCCTGCGTGCCCTGCACGGTCAGCCTGCCGGTCAGCGAGCCTCGCCGGCCGATCTTGACCATATCGCTCATCGTGGCTGGATTGGTTGGCTCGCCGAGGATGCAATGGTCGAAGCGCTCGCCGCGCTCATGCGCCCAGGCCAGAAGCTTCACCGTGCCGTTGACCGAAGGGCCTTCCTCGTCGCCGGTAACCAGGAAGGCGATCGAGCCGGGCGCATCCGGGTTGTCGCGCCGGTAGCGGATCGCGGCCGAAACCATGGCGGCGAGCCCGCCCTTCATGTCGCAGGCGCCACGTCCGTAGAGCGTGCCGTTCTCGATGGTCGCGCCGAAGGGCTCGCGCGTCCAGGCGGCTGCATCGCCGACGGGCACGACATCGGTATGGCCGGCGATCACGAAGACGGGAGCGGTACTGCCGATCCGGGCATAGAGATTCTCGACATCGGGCGTGCCCGGCTCGCTGAAGACCGGGCGCTCGACCACGTAGCCCTCGGCCGATAGCACGGCGGCGAGCAGGGCGAGCGCTCCGCCTTCCTCGGGCGTGACCGAGGGGCAGCGGACCAGGGCCTGCGTCAGGGCGACGGGGTCGGTGGGGTCGAAGCGGAGGGCAGGGGCGGGGGATGTCGGTGCGGCGCTCATTCCGCCGCTTTAGCACCGACCGGCTGAGCCGCAACCCCATCTTGTTCCGCTGCCGACGGCAGCAACCCGAGATCGATGATGGCGACGATCCAGGCCATGGTCGAGATCGCCTCGAGCGACGGGCGCCAGCCGATCGACAGGAAGGGCCGGAGCTGCTCCGGCAGCACGATGGCACAGATCAGCAGGATACCGAAAAGCGGTGTGCTGCCACGGTCGTTCGCGCGTTTGGCGGCCAGTGCCGCCCAGGGAAACAGGGCGAAGGCGTTGGCGAAGGCGATGACAGTCAATGTGTCCTGGCGATCCGCCAGGAGCGGCACGATGCGCTGGATGGCGAACAGCGTCAGCGCGACCGCGAGGCTGCCGATCCAGAACGCCCGCAATCCGATGCGGCCGTCGAAATCGCTGAAAAGGCGGGTCATGGACATCCGGCGAACTCCGATGGTCGGTTGTCGCACAGCCGGCCGCCGGGTTGAAGCCTATGGTGAATAAAGGGTTAATGAGGCGCATAAGAGTTTATTCCGGCTCAGAAAGGGCTTGAACGGGACGGGGCTGGCCGTTAGCTGCGGGACGCGCGTCGCTGTCGGCACGCGGCCTGTCGTTTCCCGTTTCGTGAAGTGCAGTCGAAGGGCGCGTTCGCGCGGCCCCAGTGAGGTTTCGAGCATGACCATCCGCTTTCATCGCGGCGACCTGCCGGACGGCTATGAGGCCGGGGCGAGCGTCGCGATCGATACCGAGACGCTCGGCCTCAATCCGCATCGGGACCGGCTCTGCGTCGTCCAGCTGTCGCGTGGAGACGGCACCGCGGACGTCGTGCAGATCCCGAAGGGCGGCGAGCGGCCGAAGAACCTGATCCGCCTGCTCGAGGATCCGGCGGTGCTGAAGCTCTTCCACTTCGCCCGTTTCGATGTCGCCGTGCTCAAGCATGCCTTCGGCGTGGTCACCGCGCCGGTCTATTGCACCAAGATCGCTTCGAAGCTCACCCGCACCTATACCGACCGGCACGGGCTCAAGGATCTCGTGCGCGAGCTGCTCGGTGTCGAATTGTCGAAGCAGCAGCAATCGTCCGACTGGGGTGCCGACACGCTGAGCGAGGCGCAGCTCGCCTATGCCGCCTCCGACGTGCTGCACCTTCATGGCCTGCACGAGAAGCTGGAGACGATGCTTGCGCGCGAGGGGCGCCGGCATCTTGCACAGGCCTGTTTCCAGTTCCTGCCCTACCGCGCGGAGCTCGATCTCGCGGGCTGGGACGAGACGGATATCTTCGCCCACACTTGACAATTTCTAAGGCTTCTTGCGTCAGTCTGCGCGCGGGTGAGGCGCGCGGTGGTGCGCCTGCCCCTCTGGACGAGCCGCGCGAGGGCGCGATGCGGCCCGTCCCGTGACACGAAAATGCCGTGAGCGGCTGCCATTGCGCGGGGCATGACTTTGGCAATGACCTTCAACGACCCGGCGGCGGGGCTGTCCGCGCAGGCGCTGCGTCGGCGCGCGGCCTTTGGCGCGGCGCGTCGCCATACGCGGTTGGTGCATCTCCTGCGCCGCCTGATTCCCGTCGCTTCAGTGGTCCTGGTGCTGGCGTTGGTCGTGGTGCCCTTCCTCTCGCCGCTCGGCGGCAAGCTGGCCAATGTCTCGGTCAGTTCCGTCGGCATCACCGGCGGCAAGGTCAAGATGGAGACGCCGAAGCTCTCCGGCTATCGCAAGGACAACCGGCCCTATCAGGTCACGGCCGTGAACGCCTTCCAGGAGATCAAGAACCCGACTCAGGTCGAGCTGCAGACCCTGACGGCGCGCATCCAGATGGAGCGCGAGGGCTGGGTGACGGTGAATGCGAAGACGGGCTTGTTCGACACGCAGAAGGAAAAGCTGCGCCTCGTCGACGACGTCAAGATCCGCACCGAGAACGGCCACGACATGCAGATGAAGACCGCAGATGTCGACTTCAAGGCCGGCACCGTGGTCTCGAAGGAGCCCGTCAAGGTCAGCCTCGGCGAGACCACCGTCGATGCCGACACACTTGACGTGAAGAACAATGGCGAGTTGATCGCTTTCGAAGGGCGGGTGCGGGTCTTCATCCGGAACGCGCCAGCAGGTACGCTCGCCGGCCCCGAACGCGAGGGCAGCACTCCGATGCCGGAACTGCTGAACGCGAATCGGGTTCCCCCTGCGGATGGGGTGCCGGCAGGCGACGCCGGGAATGGGAAGAGACAGTGACATGACCAAGGTTGGCCAGATGCTCCGTTTCGCGCATGCCCGTGACGCCGCGCTGCTCCTTGTAGCGGGTTTCGCGCTCATCGGTGCGCCCCAGGCGGCTTTCGCGCAGGCGGCGCCCGCCAAGGCGCGCGGCGCCTCCTCGGCGCTGGGCGGGCTCGGCGGCGACAGCAAGGAACCGATCAAGATCGACGCCGACAAGCTCGATGTGCTCGACAAGGAGAACAAGGCGGTCTTCTCCGGCAATGTCGTAGCCGTGCAGGGCGAGACGACGGTTCGCTGCACGATCATGACCGTGCTCTACGAAGGCCGCGGTGGCCCGGGCGGAACCGCCGGCCGCCCGGCGACCCCGGCCCCAGCCCCGGCTCCCGTGGCGACGGGCGCGGCAGGGCAGGGCAATGACAGCTCGATCAAGCGCATCCTGTGCAAGGGGCCGGTCACCGTGGTCTCGAAGACGCAAGCCGCGACCTCCGACAATGCCGAGTTCGACCGGGCCAACAACGTCGTCATCATGACCGGCAACGTGGCCCTCAATGACGGGCCGAACATCACCCGCGGCGAGAAGCTGATCTACAACACCACCACCGGCGTCGCGAATGTTGAGAACCGGGGTGGGCGCGTGCAGGGCTTCTTCGTGCCGAATGCGGGCGACGCCAATAAGCCGGACGCCGCCAAGCCCGGCGCCAAGCCGGCTCAGCCGGCCCCGAAGCCCACCAACTGATCGTGCTGCAGTGACCGTTTCCGAAGCGCCTCGTCCCTCGGCCGCGCCGGCGCGGCCGGCTCCACGCCCGCAGCAGCCGGGCGCCTTAGGCCGTCTGCGCGGGTTGTTCGGCAAAAGCGATCAGGGCAGCGCAAGGCAGGCGCCTGCTGGCGTCGCCGCCATCGGCGGGGCAGGGGTCCTTGCCGTCGCCGGCCTGCGCAAGAGCTATGGCGGCCGTGCCGTCGTTTCCGATGCCAGCCTTCACCTGCGCCAGGGCGAGGCGGTCGGCCTGCTCGGCCCCAACGGCGCCGGCAAGACCACGATCTTCTACATGATCACCGGCCTCGTCGCGGCCGATGCCGGCGTCATCTCGCTCGAAGGCAACGACATCACCGCCTTGCCGATGTACCAGCGCGCGCGCCTCGGAATCGGTTACCTCCCGCAGGAAGCCTCGATCTTCCGCGGCCTGTCGGTCGAGGACAATATCCGCTCGGTGCTGGAAGTGGTCGAGCCCGACCGCAAGGCGCGCGAGCGCCAGCTCGACCAGCTGCTCGAAGAGTTCACCATCGCCCGCCTGCGCAAGGCGCCCTCGATCGCGCTGTCGGGCGGCGAGCGCCGCCGCTGCGAGATCGCCCGTGCGCTCGCCGGCAAGCCCTCCTTCATCCTGCTCGATGAGCCTTTCGCCGGCATCGACCCGATCGCGGTCGGCGACATCCAGGCGCTGGTGCGCCAGCTCACCGACCGCGGCATCGGCGTGCTGATCACCGACCACAACGTCCGCGAAACGCTCGGTCTGGTCGATCGGGCCTATATCATCCATTCCGGGCGCGTTCTGACCGAAGGCTCCCCGGCCGAGATCATCGCCAACCCGGACGTCCGGCGCGTCTATCTCGGCGAGGATTTCCGCCTCTGAGGCGCTGCGGCTGGCTTGCGAAGGCGCTTTTGTTGCGGCGCATCAATTTTCCGGCCGCAGACATGGCTGAGCCTTTGACGCGGCGGTGAGCCGGCGCTAGTGTCCCTTCCGCAAGCAAGAAGCGTGCCGATGGTGCGCGAGCGGGAAGGGCCTTTCGCGTATGGCGATGATGCCGCGCATGGAGCTGCGCCAGGGCCAGTCCCTGGTGATGACGCCGCAGCTGCTGCAGGCGATCAAGCTCCTGCAGCTCTCGCATCTCGAACTCCAGAATTTCGTCGAGGGCGAGCTGGAGCGCAATCCCTTGCTGGAACGCGATGAGGGGGCGGAGCAGCCGGCCCGCTCCGATGGCGGCGATAGCCCTCACGCCGCCGATGCCGAAAGCTTCGCCAAGGCCGAGAGCCTGCATACGCAGGAGGGCATGGAAGGCCGGCTCGGCACCGGCCTCGACAACGTCTTCCAGAACGAGCAGCCGACAGTCGCCCGCAGCGAGGCGAACGGCGCCGACAGCCTGCCGATCGTCGGTGGCGCCTATGGCGCGACGGGCGGCTCCTTCGACGGCGATCCCGAGGGTTTCGAGAGCAGCCTGACGGCGGATGCCTCGTTGCACGATCATCTCGTCGCCCAGCTCGACCTTGCCGTCGTGACGCCGGCCGACCGCATCATTGGCCGCCATATCATCGATGCGGTCGATGACAGCGGCTATCTCGGCGAGCCCCTCGTGGAGATCGCCGAGCGCCTCGGCGTGGCCATCGACAGGGTCGAGACGGTCCTGCGCGTCGTCCAGGGCTTCGATCCCTCCGGCATCGCCGCCCGCGACGTCGCCGAGTGCCTCGCCATCCAGCTGCGCGACCGCAACCGCTTCGACCCGGCCATGCAGGTCTTGGTCGCGAACCTGCATCTCGTCGCCAAGCGCGACTTCGCCGCGCTGAAGCGCCTCTGCGGCGTCGATGACGAGGACATCGCCGACATGGTCGGGGAGATCCGCCGTCTCGACCCCAAGCCCGGCCGTGCCTTCGGTGGCTCGGCCGCCGAGACTGTGGTGCCGGATGTCTTCATCCGCGCCGCGCCGGACGGCTCCTGGCTGATCGACCTCAACCCCGACACCTTGCCGCGCCTGCTCGTCAACCAGACCTATCACGCGCGCGTCTCTCGGGCGGCCCGCAACGATGCGGACAAGGCCTTCATTGCCGAATGCCTGCAGACGGCGAACTGGCTGACCCGCTCGCTGGAGCAGCGTGCCCGGACGATCCTGAAGGTCGCGAGCGAGATCGTGCGCCAGCAGGACGGCTTCTTCGCCCATGGCGTCGAGCATCTGCGCCCGCTCAACCTCAAGACCGTGGCCGACGCCATCGGCATGCACGAATCGACCGTCTCGCGCGTGACCTCGAACAAATACCTGACCTGCTCGCGCGGGGTCTTCGAAATGAAATATTTCTTCTCGGCCGCGATCGCCGCGACCGGCTATGGCGAGGCGCATTCGGCGGAGGCCGTGCGCTTCCGGATCAAGCAGATGATCGACGACGAGAGCCCTTCGGCGGTTCTCTCGGATGATGCCATTGTGACCCGTTTGAAGGGCGGTGGCATCGATATCGCCCGGCGTACTGTGGCGAAATACCGCGAATCCCTGAGAATCCCGTCCTCGATGGAGCGGCGGCGCGAGAAGGTCGCCATGGCCGCGGCAGAACGCTGAGCGAATTTGTTCCAAAGGGCCCGCGCATGCGCGCCATGACTGCGCCGGCTCATTGACAACCCCGACTCCCGGTTCTTAGCTCCTAGGGATGGCCGAACTGGGCCATGGCTAAACCAAGGGGAAGCACTCCATGAGCTTGCGAATCTCCGGCAAGAATCTCGACGTCGGCGAGGCCCTGCGCGGTCAGGCCGAGGAGCGGGTCGCTGCGGCGGTCAGCAAATATTACGAGGGTGGCTATCAGGGCCATGTCACGGTCGACAAGGACGGCTCCGCCTTCCGGACCGACGGTGTCCTGCACCTCTCCTCCGGGATCACGCTGGAAGCCTCCGCCACCGCCCACGATCCCTATGCCAGCCTCGACAAGATGGCTGAGC
Organism: Allobosea sp. GW821-FHT09G06; assembly: GCF_059416005.1. Lineage (NCBI taxonomy): Bacteria > Pseudomonadati > Pseudomonadota > Alphaproteobacteria > Hyphomicrobiales > Alloboseaceae > Allobosea > Allobosea sp. GW821-FHT09G06. Next base: position 525,196 of record NZ_JBWKOI010000002.1, read on the forward strand.
GCATCGAGAAGCGGCTGCGACGCTACAAGCGACGGTTGAAGGACCGTTCGAGTGCCAATGGCCGCGATGTCGGAATCGAAATCCCCAGCTATGTGATCGCGGCCCCCGATGACGATGTCGAGGATTTCGACGGGGTTTCGGCTGGCGACAACCCGGTGATCGTCGCGGAATCGACCAAATCCCTGCATGTCAGGACGGTTAGCGACGCAGTGGCCGAGCTCGACCTGACCGGGGCGCCGGTCGTCGTCTTCCGCCACGCTGGCAATGGCCGCATGAACATCGTATATCGCCGCGGCGACGGTAATATCGGCTGGATCGACCCGCCGGCATCGCTGTCCTGAAGGCCGGCGGGCGATCCGCTCCGGCCGTCGAACCTGACCCGTGCCGACGCATTTCGGCCGGCACGGGACATGCATGGACGGGCGAATGACGCTGACCGATCTTCTGAGCCCCGCCGCGGTGATCTCGCCGCTGCGGGCCAACGGCAAGAAGCAGGCTCTGCAGGAGCTTGCCCAGCATGCCGCCACGCTGACGGGCCTGCCGGACCGGGAGCTGTTCGAAGCGCTGCTCCAGCGTGAGCGCCTCGGCTCGACCGGCATCGGCGAGGGTATCGCCATCCCGCACGGCCGGATGCCCGGCATCGACCGCCTCGTCGGGCTCTTCGCCCGCACCGAGAAGCCGATCGATTTCGACGCGCTCGATGGCCAGCCGGTCGATATCATCTTCGTCCTGATCGCGCCCGAGGGCGCGGGCGCCGACCATCTCAAGGCGCTCGCCCGTGTCGCGCGCGTGTTGCGCAACCAGTCCGTTCTGGAACAGGTCCGCAAGGTCCGCGACCCCTCGGCGATCTATGCGATCCTCGCCGAATCGGCGGCACAGGCAGCCTAGGCCCTGTTCTCGGCTTAAACGCATTAAAGACTGCTTGGACGATCCCGGCCAACGGGCTATGACCCCGGCTGGATCGGCGCCGCGTCTCTCATGTCCTGAACGCGGCGCGCCCTGTTTCGGAGCCGCTGGTCATGGCCTATACGCATGTCGATCTTTTCCCGCTCGGCGAGGATACGACGCCTTATCGCAAGCTCGGCAGCGAGGGTGTCAGCGTCGAGAAGATCGGCGACCGCGAGGTCCTGAGTGTTTCGCGCGAGGCGATCCGCCAGCTCTCCGAACAAGCCTTCATCGATATCAACCACCTGCTGCGTCCCGGCCATCTCGCCCAGCTCGGCAAGATCCTCGATGATCCCGAGGCGACCTCGAACGACAAGTTCGTCGCCTATGATCTCCTGAAGAACGCCAACATCGCGGCCGGCGGCGTGCTGCCGATGTGCCAGGACACCGGCACCGCGATCATCATGGGCAAGAAGGGCCGCAAGGTCTGGACCGATGGCGAGGACGAGGCGGCGCTCGGCGAGGGTGTGGCGGACGCCTATTTCAAACGCAACCTGCGCTATTCCCAGCTCGCGCCGCTCTCGATGTTCGAGGAGAAGAACACCGCGACCAACCTGCCGGCGCAGATCGACATCTACGCCGAGGGCGAGGACGCCTATAAATTCCTCTTCGTCTGCAAGGGCGGCGGCTCGGCCAACAAGACCTTCCTCTATCAGGCCACGCCCTCGCTTCTCACCAAGGACCGCTTGATGGCGTTCCTGAAGGAGAAGATCCTCACGCTGGGCACCGCCGCCTGCCCGCCCTACCATCTCGCCATCGTCATCGGCGGCACCTCGGCCGAGCAGACCCTGAAGACGGTCAAGCTCGCCTCGACCAAATATCTCGACGCGCTGCCGACGAAGGGCTCACCCAGCGGCCATGCCTTCCGCGACATCGAGATGGAGGAAGAGGTTCATAAGATGACGCAGGCGCTCGGCGTCGGCGCGCAGTTCGGCGGCAAGTATTTCTGCCACGACGTGCGCGTCATCCGCCTGCCGCGCCATGGCGCCTCGTTGCCGATCGGGCTCGGCGTCTCCTGCTCGGCCGACCGTCAGGCCAAGGGCAAGATCACCAAGGACGGCATTTTCCTCGAGGCGCTGGAGACCGATCCGTCCAAGTACCTCCCGGATGTCGACGAGGCGAAGCTCGGCGGCGCGGTCGTCAAGATCGATCTCAACCAGCCGATGAGCGAAATCCTCGCCACGCTGTCGCAGCACCCGGTCAAGACGCGCCTGTCGCTGACCGGCACGATCGTCGTCGCGCGCGACCTCGCCCATGCCAAGATCCGCGAGCGGCTGGAGCGCGGCGAGGGCATGCCCGATTATTTCAAGAACCACCCGGTCTATTACGCCGGCCCGGCCAAGACGCCGGAGGGCTTCGCCTCCGGCTCCTTCGGCCCGACCACGGCCGGCCGCATGGATTCCTTCGTCGACCAGTTCCAGTCCTTCGGCGGCTCGATGGTGATGCTGGCCAAGGGCAATCGCTCGGCGGCCGTGCGCGAAGCCTGCAAGGCCCATGGCGGCTTCTATCTCGGCTCGATCGGGGGGCCGGCCGCGCGGCTCGCGCAGGATTGCATCCGCAAGGTAGAGGTTCTCGAATATGCCGAGCTCGGCATGGAGGCGGTCTGGCGGATCGAGGTCGAGGATTTCCCGGCCTTCATCGTCATCGATGACAAGGGCAACGACTTCTTCAAGGAGCTGAACCTCGGATGAGGCTCGCGCTGACCTTGGCGGCGCTTCTGCTGACCGGCCCGGCGCTGGCCCAGCAGCCGCGCCCGGCGACCTGCTCGCGCGACCTCTTCCAGAACGAGGCCGGTTTCCGCCAGCAGCAGACGCGGCTCGCCGGCGTGGCGAGCGCCGACCAAGCGACGCAGTGCCGGACCTTTCGCGAGCATGTCGCCTATCTCCAGAAAGCGCGCTCGGTCTTCGCCACCTGCCAGGATGGGCCGGAGCGCGCGCGCAATGTCGCGGAGATGGATTCCGAGCTGGTGAACTACCGCGCACTGATCGCCAATCGCTGCGGCGGGCGGTGAGTTTGCGCCCAGCGACTGCCGCCGTCATGCTCGGGCTTGACCCGAGCATCTCCTGAAAGAGATTCTCGGGTCTGCGCTTCGCTACGCCCGAGAATGACGGCCTCACCGCGCCACCGGCATTTCAAGCCCCGAAAGATTCCCCCATGACCGACCAGCAGCCACCGCTCCAGATCGCCGTCGTGCCGGTGACGCCGTTCCAGCAGAACTGCGCGATCGTCTGGGAGCCGAAGTCGAAAGAGGCGGCGATCATCGATCCCGGCGGCGACGTCCCGCGCCTGCAGGCCGCGATCAAGGAACTCGGCGTCACGCCGGTCGCGATCTGGCTGACCCATGGTCATCTCGACCATGCCGGCGGCGCGACCGAGCTGGCGCAGGCGCTGTCGATCCCGATCATCGGGCCGCATGAGGGCGACAAGCCCTTGCTCGACGCCTTGCCGGAGCAGGGCCTGCGCTTCGATATCCATGGCATGAAGGCCGTCGTGCCGACGCGCTGGCTCAACGAGGGCGATACGGTCTCGCTTGGGGACCTGACCTTCGCGGTCGCGCATGTGCCCGGCCATTCGCCGGGCCATGTCACCTTCTTCCAGAAGGACTTGCGCTTCCTGCTGGCGGGCGACACCGTCTTCGCCGGCTCGGTCGGTCGTACCGATTTCCCCTATGGCGACCATGAGGCGCTGATCTCGGGGATCAAGACCAAGCTCCTGCCGCTCGGCGACGACGTCCAGTTCCTGCCCGGCCATGGCCCGGCGAGCACGCTGGGCGAGGAGCGGCAGAACAATCCGTTCCTGCAAGATTGAGAGAACGCCATGGCGTCATGCTCGCCCTTGTGGCGAGCATCCACGTTGTGAACACTACCTTGACCAGCGAAGACTTGGATGGTCGGGACCAGCCCGGCGGAAGACGGAAACGAAAAGACCCGCAGCGGATGTCCGCTACGGGCCTCGGAATGAACCAACGGCCATGTCCTGAACGGGTGCGCGTACATCCGGCGTCAAACGTTCGGCTCATGGCCGTCTTCAACGGCGCTGGAGAGCTGTGGAACGCTCTCGACATCGCCGTGATCCTGAAATGGGAATGGCTGTTCCCGTTTACAAGGCCCCGTCTGAAAAAGATCGGCGCCACTCGTAGAGCGCGTCCGGCTCGCCCTCTTCGTTGCGCGCGCCGTCGTTGAGATCGACCAGTTGGAAGCCGTGGCGCTCGTAGAAGGCCCGCGCAGCCGCGTTCCGCTGGAAAGTGAACAGATGAAGCCGCTCCGGGCTCAGCTCTTTCGCCTTTGCGAGCAGCAATGAGCCGATGCCGCGCCGAAACTGGCCCGGCAGCAGATAGAGCTGGTCGAGGTCCTCGCCGTCGAGGCAGAGGAAGCCGAGGATGCGCCCGGCCTCCCGCGCGACCCAGGTCTCGCCGGTGGCGAGCCTGACATGCGCGATCCAACCCCGGACCTCGTCGTCGCTATGGACGCGACGCAGATAGGGCAGGGCCTGCGCGCGCGACGCCAGATAGAGCGTCGCGATCTCCCCGGCATCCCGGGGAGAGGCGCGTTCGATCGTGATGGCAGGCGCCGCGCTCATGCCCGTAAGGCTGGCCTCAGGCGTCGAAGACGCCGAGCAGGAAGTCCTGCTTGCCGATCTGGAAGCCGTTCTGGCGCAGGATGTCGTAGGCCGTCGTGGCGTGGAAATAGAAGTTCGGGATGGCGAAGCGGGTGAGATAGGCCTCGCCGGTCATCGTCACCGTCGCCGAGGGGCCGCGCGGGAAGGTGACCTCGCGGCCAAGCCCGGCATCGAGCACAGCGCCGTCGGCGGCTGCGATGAAGGCGAGCGTCTTGGCGATGCGCTCCTTCAGCTCCGGGAAGCTCTTTTCCTCATCGGGGAAGCGCGGGTTCTCGCCGCCCGACAGACGCGCGACCGCGTTCTTGGCGAAGTCGCAGCAGAGCTGGATCTGGCGGGTGAAGGCCAGCATGTCCGGCGCGAGCCGGGCGGAGAGCAGCACTTCCGGCTGGATCTTGCGGGTCTCGGCCTGGTCCACGGCCTTGTCGAGAATGGCGTCGAGCGCCTTGAGCGTCTGTACGAAGCCGGAAAGGGCGGCGGCCTTGACTGAGAGCGTCATGAATGTCCTCGGAAACGACAACGGGCCCGGAAAGGGCCCGCTGCGTAAGCTATAGAGGAGAACTTTCTCCTGCGCTCTGCGCGCAAGAAATTAGTCCTTCGCGCGCTCGACATAGGAGCCGTCGGCGGTCATCACGACGACGCGGGTGCCGACGCCGACATGCGGCGGCACGGCGCTGCGCACGCCGTTCGACAGGATCGCCGGCTTGTAGGAGGAGGAGGCCGTCTGGCCCTTCGTCACCGGCTCGGTCTCGACGACCTCGAGCGTGACGCGCTGCGGCAATTCGATCGCGACGGCCTTGTCCTCGAACACCGAGAGCGAGACCTTCATGTTCTCCTGGAGATAGGGAGCGGCGTCGCCGATCACGTCCTTGTCGACCGGGATCTGGTCGTAGGTCTCCGGGTTCATGAAGACGTACTGCTCGCCGTCCTGATAGAGATAGGTGAAGTCGCGGTCCTCGACATAGGCGCGCTCAACCTGCTCGGTCGTCTTGTAGCGCTGGGTCATCTTGGTGCCGTCGGAGATGCGGCGCATGTCGATCTGCGTCGTCGGGGTGCCCTTGCCGGGGAAGAAGCTCTCGGCCGAGATGACCGTGCACAGATGTCCGTCCAGATCCAGGACGTTGCCCTTGCGGACGGAAGAGGCGATGACCTTGACCACGTGAATGTCCTTCTGGTGCGCAGCGTTGTCGCGCGCTATGCGAATTCCTGTCGCCGCGCAACTACCGCATTCGCGCGCGAAACGAAAGCTTTCCGACGCATTCCATGCGAGTTTCGATGAGTTCGTCCCCGACGCCGTTCTGGCGGCCCGATGTTCATGCTGACCGCCGCCCGGCCCTGCTGGCGCGCGGGCGGATCAAGACGGCGCTGCGGCGCTGGTTCGAGGCTCGCGCCTTCACCGAGGTCGAGGCGGCGATCCTTCAACTCTCGCCCGGGAACGAGACGCACCTGCACGGCTTCGGCACGACGCTGATCGACAATGCCGCCGAGCCGCATCCCTATTACCTGCACACCTCGCCGGAATTCGCTGCCAAGAAGCTGCTGGCGGCCGGAGAGACGCGCATCTTCGATTTCGCCCGCGTCTTCCGCAATCGCGAGCGCACGGCCCTGCACCATCCCGAATTCACGATGCTGGAATGGTATCGCGCCGGCGAGGACTATGAGGCGTTGATGCAGGATTGCGCGGCGCTGCTGGCCGAAGCCGCCCGCGCGGCCGGCGCCACCATGCTGCGCTGGCGCGGCATCGAGGCCGACCCCTTCGCCGAGCCCGAGCGCCTGACCTTGCAGGAAGCCTTCAAGCGCCATGCCGGGATCGACTTACTGCGAACAGTGACGGCAGATCACGACGTAGATCGCGGTGGGCTCGCCGCCGATGCGGTCGAGGCCGGCATCCGTGTCGCCGCCGACGATAGCTGGTCCGACATCTTCAGCCGCATTCTCTCCGAGCGCATCGAGCCGCATCTCGGCCGTGGCCGCGCCACGATCCTCTGCGAATACCCGATCAGCGAGGCCGCGCTGGCCCGGCCCAAGCCGGGCGATCCGCGCGTGGCCGAGCGCTTCGAGCTCTATGCCTGCGGTGTCGAGCTCGCCAATGCCTTCGGCGAGCTCACCGACCCGGCCGAGCAGCGCCGCCGTTTCGAAGCCGATATGGACGAGAAGGAGCGCATCTATGGCGAGCGCTATCCGGTCGACGAGGATTTCCTGGCAGCACTGGCGCTGATGCCGGCGGCTTCCGGCATTGCGCTCGGCTTCGATCGGCTCGTCATGCTCTGCGTGGGCGCGCGCCGGATCGAGGATGTGCTCTGGACGCCGGTCGCGGAACCGGGCAGGGGAAGGGCATGACCGTTCACCAGCCCCCCGGTGGCCAGCCTTTGCGCAGCATCGACGCGCTCGTCGAGGCCGGCCTCGCCGCGCCCGCGCGCCGTGAAGCGCTGCAGAAGGTGGCGGAACGCTATGCCGTTTCGGTGACGCCGGCTATCGCCGAGTTGATCGACCCCAATGATCTGGACGATCCGATCGCGCGCCAGTTCATTCCCGATGCGGCCGAGCTCGTCACGCTGCCGCAGGAACTCGCCGACCCGATCGGCGACGACGCGCATTCCCCGGTCGAGGGCGTGGTCCATCGCTATCCGGATCGCGCTTTGCTCAAGCTCGTCCATGCCTGCCCGGTCTATTGCCGCTTCTGCTTCCGGCGCGAGATGGTCGGCCCCGGCGGCGATGCCTTGACCGGCGCGAAGCTCGATGCCGCGCTTGCCTATCTCGCTTCCCGGCCGGAGATCTGGGAGGTGATCATGACCGGTGGCGATCCCTTCATCCTCTCCGCCCGCCGCGTCCGCGAGGTGGCGAAGCGCCTGGCCAGCATCCCGCATATCAAGGTCGCGCGTTGGCACACTCGCGTGCCCGTCGTCGATCCCGGCCGGATCACGCCCGATTATGCGAAGGCGCTGCGCATCCCCGGCAAGGCGAGCTATATCGCCATCCACGCCAACCATCCGCGCGAGTTCACCGACGAGGCCTGCGCCGCCATCGCGACGCTCGCCGATGCCGGCCATGTCCTGCTGAGCCAGTCCGTGCTGCTCAAGGGCGTCAATGCCGATGTCGAGACGCTGGGCGCCCTGATGCGCGCCTTCGTCGAGAACCGCATCAAGCCCTATTACCTGCACCATCCCGATCTCGCGCCCGGCACCTCGCATTTCCGTTTGACGCTGGAAGAGGGGCAGGCGCTGGTCAAAAGCCTGCGCGGCAACCTTTCCGGGTTGTGCCAGCCGACCTATATCCTCGACATTCCCGGCGGCGCCGGCAAGATTCCGGTCGGCCCCGCCTTCCTGTCCGGTTGCGAGACGCCGGGCGTGGAGGCGGTCGCCGAAGACCGTCACGGCGGGCAGCATCGCTACCCGCCCGCCTGAGACCTGAGGATATCGACATGCAGGACAAGCTGCCGCTCGCCATCGTCTCCGACATCGCCTGCCCCTGGTGCTTCATCGGTCGCGCGCGGCTGGAGACGGCGCTCGATCGCTACGGCCTGAACGACCGCTTCGCCATCACCTGGCTGCCCTATGAATTGAACCCGGAGATGCCCGCCGAGGGCATGGACCGCAACCAGTACCTGGAGGGCAAGTTCGGTCCCGGCAAGCGCAAGGAGATCGAGGTCCGGCTGTCGGAAGCGGCGCTGGAGAGCGGTGTCACCTTCAACTGGGCAAAGGTCACGAAGAGCGTCAACACCCGCATGGCGCATATGCTGGTCGCGGCCGCCTCGACGGTGCAGCGCGGCGGCGACATGACGGCCGCCCTGTTCAAGGCCTATTGGCAGGACGGGCGCGATATCGGCGATATCGAGACGCTGGTCCAGATCGCGGTCGAGCAGGGCTTCGACGAGCAGGCCGCCCGCGACGAACTCGCCAATGACGAGTTGCGCGAGACGGTGATCGGGCTGGAGGATCACGCCCGCAAGGTCGGCGTCACCGGCGTGCCCTTCTTCATCATCGACAGCAAGCTCGCGGTTTCCGGCGCGCAGCCGCCGGATGTCTGGGGGCAGGTCTTCCAGGAGGTTTTCGCCGCGCGGGCCCCGCAGGAACCGCAGTTCTGAGGCGACGGGGCCTCAGAACGCGCCTTTCAGCATGTGGGCGACCGCCGGCGCGCCGAGCGAAACGCCCGACAGGAACAGCAGCATGAACACGATCTGCCGCATCACGGCCTGTGTGAGCGGCGGCGGGTAACGCCGCGCCAGATGCGTGCCCAGCATCACTGCCGGAATGGCGAAGAGCCCCGAGAGCGTCGATGGGGCGGGAATCTGGTCGGTGGCGATGACCAGCCCCGTGCGGAACAGGGCGTTCAGCGCGAAGATCGTGACCAGCGTTTCCCGGACGACCACCAGAGGCATCGGCTGGCGGTAGAAATGGTAGACGAGCGGAGGGCCGCCCGTGGAGAACATGCCGCTCATCAATCCCGCGATGCTCCCGAAGAACAGGTAGCTCGGCGCTCCGGATGGCTGCTTGAGCGGTTCCGGTTTCCTCGCCAGTTGCAGACTGGAGACGATGATCACGAAACCCAGCGCCAGCCGCAGTAGATCGGCGCGGCTGGCGGCGAGCCATTCGAGCAGATGGAAGCCGATGAAGACGAAGGGCCAGCTCGCGACCATCACCAGCCCGAACTTGCGCCAGTCGACATCGCGCCAGCCCTTGAGCAGCATCTGAAACGCATTGACCAGCGTGAGCGCACTGATGAGCATCGCCGCATCCGGCAGCGAGAGCAGGCCGGTCAGCCCGACGCCGCCCATCGCGATCAGCCCGAAGGCGAAGCCTGTCAGCGTCTGGACATAGGCCGCCATGCCGGTCAGCAGTAGAAACCCGACGAGGGCAGCCAGGGACATTGCGGTCTGTTTCCGGGAGAGCGTGGAGCGAGGCCTAGAGCATTGCCGCGCAGGCTGAAATCCATTTTCCGGCAAAGCTGATGTGCGCTGGGGGATCGCAGGTCGCATCGTCACGGCATTGTCATGCTGCTGTTGCCTTCGGGCCATGGTGGTGGCCGTTCTGCCCGCTGCGAATGCGGCCGAAGGTTGACTTGGTCGGGGCAGCGCGGGCACGATCCCCCCGCTCGCGATCAATCCACAGCAGGAGCGGCGAAGATGCTGTCGATCCCGAACCGCGCAGCCGTGTGCTTTTTCGGCTTTGCGTTGACCGGTTGCATGCAGTCGATGCCGACCGCGGAGACGATCACGCGGCCGACCATGGAAGCCTTCACGCGGCTGGGCTCGTGGACGCCCTGGCGCTCGTCTCCCGAGCAGCCCCAGCCTGTCGTCGTGGCCGTTCAGAGTGCTCCTCCGTTAGCCGAACCCGTCAAGGAACAGTCTGTGCCGCTGGTTGTGCAGCCTCAGGCCAGGGCCAGGCCGGTGGCCCGCCCGGTGCCTCAGCTGGCCTCGTCGCGGGCACGGCCCGTGCTTCCGATACCGGCCGCCGTGACGCCTGCTGCTGTGGCCGTCCCGGCGCCTGCTGCTGCTGCACCGTCATCGGCGCTGCCAGCCAACGTCGTCTGCCAGACCGCGAGCCAGCCCGGCGAGCGTGTGCGGATGGAGTGCACGCCGGTCGAGTGACCGCCTGATCGACCGGCCTTCCAGCCGCCGGGCTCGTGAAGAGCGCGGCTTGCGCGCCCTTGCATCATCATTCGAATCATGCGCCTTCCCTCGAAACTCAGGGAATTACGCGATGCAAAAGATCAACGATGTCCGCGACCGCCTGATCGTCGCCCTCGACGTGCCGACCGTGTGGGACGCCTACCGCCTCGTCTCGACGCTGGGCGACGGCGTCTCGTTCTACAAGATCGGCTATCGCCTCGCCTTCGCCGGTGGGCTCGATCTCGCGCGCCAGCTCGTGGCCGAGGGCAAGAAGGTCTTCCTCGACCTCAAGCTGCATGACATCGGCAACACCGTGACCGAGGGCGTCGACTCGCTGAAGAAGCTCGGCGTCACCTTCCTCACCGTCCACGCCTATCCGCAGACCATGCGCGGCGCGGTCGAAGGGCGCGGCGATGCGGCCTTGAAGCTGCTCGCGGTCACCGCGCTGACCTCCTATGACGACGGCGACCTGCGCGATGCCGGCTACGGCCTCGCCGTGCGCGATCTCGTGCGCCTGCGCGCCGAGCAGGCCCGCACCGCCGGCATCGACGGCATCGTCTGCTCGGCCGCCGAGGCCGAGATCGTGCGCGAGGTCATCGGCAAGGACATGGTCATCGTCACGCCCGGCATTCGCCCCTCCGGCAGCGCGGCGGGCGACCAGAAGCGCACGCTGACCCCGGCCGAGGCGATCCGCATCGGCGCCGACCATCTTGTCGTCGGGCGTCCCATCATCCGCGCGGCAGACCCGCGTGCGGCGGCGGGCGCGGTCATGGACGAGATCGTCGCGGCTTCGTAAGCTCCCGCCCGGACTCGATTCAAGCAACGGATAGCACCATGCCCAAGGGATATGTCATCGGCCGCGCCAAGGTCACCGACGCGACCAAATGGGCGAGCTATGCCGCCAAGGCCTCCGAAGTGATCAAGCAATATGGCGGCACGCCGGTCGTGCGCGGCGGCCAGATGACGGTCGGTGAGGGCGAAGGCCGCGCCCGCAACGTCGTGCTCGAGTTCAAGGATTTCGAGACGGCCCGCGCCTATCTCTTCTCCCCGGAATATGCCGAGGCCCGCAAGCTGCGCGAGGGCGCCGGCGAGATCGATCTCGTCGCTGTCGAAGGGATCTGACCGTGGCCAAGGGCTACTGGATCGCGCGCGTCGATGTCGAGAACGCCGAGGCCTACGCCAAGTATCGTTCGCTCAATGCCGTGGCCTTCGCCAAATACGGGGCGAAGTTCCTGGTCCGCGGCGGCGAATACAAGCTCGCTCGCGGTGAGGGCCGCAAGCACAACGTCGTCCTCGAGTTCAAGGACGAGGAGACGGCCCGCGCCTGCTATGCCTCGCCTGAATATCAGGAGGCGGTGAAGCATCTCAGTGCCGCCGGCCAGTCCGATCTCGTGATCATCGGCGGCTATGACGGCTCGCAGCCTGGCGAATAGGCCTTAGGGCGAGGGCCTTCTCCGTCATTTGGATGACGAAAGGCGCGATGGAGCGCCCGTAATCTCCCCTTCGTAGCCTGACGGAGGGGAGATCGGGCGCGTGAGCCGGGCGAGGCTCGAATGCGTCCCGACCCAGCCCCGATGTCGATGTCTCAGCGTGGGCGCAGGGGGAGCGCCGCGCTGCGTAGCAGTGAAACGAGCTGACTTTGCTGGCGCGTGTTCGTCTTCTGGAAGATGCGCGCCAGGTGCGTGCGTGCGGTCGAGATCCGGACGCCCTGGGCTTCGGCCGCTTCCGTCAGGGATGATCCGCTCGCGAGCGCGGAGGCGAACTTCGCTTCGGCATCGGTGAGATCGAAAAGCTGGCGCGCGCACGCCACAAGATTGGTCGCCGTTTCCAGCCGCCGCAGCGCGATCAGCACCTTGCCGGCCGCATGAGCCTGCGGGGAGGGGGGCGCTGGCATGGCGCAGGCTGAAAGCGAATGAGATCCGTCCTCGCCATGCAGGATCATGCTGGCCTGTGTCGGGGCAAGGGGATCCTGCGAGCTGCGCAGCGCGCCCTCGACCAGCTGCCGAAGCTGGCGCTGGTCGGCCGGCTGGCGCGCGAAGAGCCGCCCCTGCCGCAGCCCGACCGCGCTGTCGGGGTCCGACAATATCTCGTCGGCGCCCTCGTTGGCGTAGGCGATCCGCATGTCCTGGTCGAGGATCGCGATGCCCATCGCGACCCGGTCGAGCGCACCGCGCGCCTCGTCCCGCTGGATCGTCACCCGGCCGATATGGCGGCGCAGTTCGACGACGCGCCTGAGCACCGGATAGAGCTTTTCGAGCAGGGCGACGTCCTCGGCGTCGAAGGCTTCCTGCTGTCGGCCGCGTTGGACGTCGAAGAACCAGAAGGCCTCGCCGTTCTTGGCGAGGCGGCAGGCCATGCCGCCATACATGTCCTGCGGGCGCATCCATTCCTGCCAGACGCGCGTGCTGCGCAGGGCTTCCTCGCCGAACACCTCGTTGTCGCGGTAGATCACGCCGAGGGGGATATCGCGCAATGCGTCGCCCATCTCGATGAAGTCGGAGGCGAGGTCGCCGAAGCAGCGTTCCTGCAGCGCGGCATCGGGATTGGTCGCATAGGACGCCCAGTCCTCCGGGCTCGGCCCGAAGCCGGCGAAGCAGGCTTTCGAGCCGTTGAACAGCAGCCGCATCGCTTCGGCGGCGGCTTGCATCTGCTCTTCATCCATCGCGCCGGCCAGCAACTGGTCGATCGCGGACATGACGGTATCGACATCGAGGCGCGGCATGAGACATCCCGGCTGGCCACGGAAGACGCACGCGTGGCGCGCCTCTCGGAAGCTAGCAGCATGGCGTGCTCGGGAAAAGTCCAAAAACAATCCAAAGTTTTTTATCGATCCGGGCTGACCTCACCTGCCGGCCATGGCGTCGATGGCGGCATGCGTCGGCAGCGCATCGAAGACGCCGTGTCGGGTCGTGGTCAGGGCTCCGGCGATCGCTGCATCGCGCAGGGCGTCGGGGAGAGAACGTCCCGTCGCCAACCGGACTCCAAGCGTCGCGGCGAAGGCGTCGCCAGCGCCGAGCGAATCGATGGTCTCGACGGCAAAGCCCTTCTGTTCGATGACCTGACCATCCGCCGTCGCAGCGATCGCCCCGGCCGCGCCCCGCGTCACGACGACGAGCTCTGGCCCGCGTTTCATCAGCTCCCGCACCAACTCCGCCGCGAAATGCCGCGGCTGCGTCATCCCGTCTGGCTCCAGGCCCAGCGAGAGCGCGAGGCTGCCGGCCTCGCTCTCGTTGACGATCAGGATCGAGGTCCGCGCCAGCATCGCTTCAGGAATGTCCCGGAAGGGCGAGGGATTGAGCAGGGTCGGGACACCGGCCTGCCGGGCCAGGGCGAATGCCGCCTCGATCGGCGCATCGCCGATCTCGAACTGGGCCGTCACCAACGCCGCTCCTGCAATGGCCCTCGCTCGCTGCCGGACATGCTCGGCCGAGAGGGCGAGATTGGCGCCGGATGCGATGGCGACGCAGGTTTCTCCACTGGCATCGGTGAAGCCGATGCCGCTTCCGGTGCTGCCCGTGAGCCGGACCAACATGGATGGCGGCAGGCCGGCCCGTTCGAGCGCCGGCAAGGCGAAGGCGGCGGCGAGGTCGTCGCCCACTGCGAGCAGGCCTTCCACATCCATGCCGAGGCGTCGCGCCATGATCGCCTGGTTCAGCCCCTTGCCGCCGGGCTCGATCGTCACGGTCTCGGCGGCGAGTGCTTCCCCGGGGCGCGGGAAGCGGGCGACCTTCGCCGAGCAGGCGACCACGAAGCTTCCGAGCACAAAGACGGGTTTGCCGGTCACGGCAGTCTCCGGGAATTTGATTTTGCCATTCACGAACTGCTACGCGGGTTGTGACACGCTCATGCAAACCAAGACAGTGCCTAAGACGCCTCTCGCCAAGCCGCCCTTCCAGGATTTGCTGGAATTGCGCACCGACACCGCCAAGCCGCTTTACCAGCAGCTCGAGGACCAGCTGAGCCGGCTGATCGGTGATGGCACCTTGCCGGCGGGCACGACGCTTCCGGCCGAGCGCCAGCTCGCCGAGCGGCTCAGCATCAGCCGTGCCACCGTCCAGCGGTCCTACAATGCCTTGCGCGAGCGAAAGTTGCTGAGCGCGCAGGGGCGCCTGGGCTCTATCGTCCAGGGAGCGGGGCCGCGCCTGCATTCCGGCATGGATCGGCTCAAGGGCTTTACCGAGGAAATGAAGGAGCTCGGCCGGGTACCGTCGTCGCGGATCATCGAACGATCCGTGGTGAATGACCGCTCGATCGCATCGATCTTCGGTCACTCATCGCATGCGCGCTTCCTCAAGCTGGTCCGCATTCGTTCGGGCGACGGTATCCCGATGTCGCGGGAGGTTGCCTGGTACAATCTGGAGCGTGCGCCCGACCTGGCCGAGAGCGATCTCTCGGGCTCGGTCTATGCCCGCCTCGCCGCGCTCGGCCTGCCGCTGACGCGTTGCGAGCAGACCATCGAGGCCGCGGCGCCCACCGTCGAGGAATGCGCGATCTTCGGCTTCGCGGTTCCCGTGCCTTGCCTGCTGATCAAGCGGCGCAGCTATGGTGCAGACGGCGACATGCTCGAATATGTCGAGGGCCTGTTCCGCGGCGATACCTATACCTACAAGCTGACGCTGACCGCCTGACATCCTGCGGTAGAGGCCGTCGCTTCAGGTCTCCAGTTTAGATATCCAATAGCAGTCCAAAAACAGGGAAGGTTGAACCTCTCCGCGATCTGCCGCGACCAAGAGGAACGGAGCCGCATCCGGCAAGTCTCGGGTGTCCCGGGGCGAGGTGGCGCGGCGGTCCGTGGATTGCAGAATGGATATTGCAATGTCGCTTCATGTCTCGATTGCCTGCAGGACGAGCTACACCCCGTTTCCGCCGCGCCATGACATCGCTTCCGATGCCTTCGGGAAGGCTTCCAGGCCGGTTTTCGTCATCGATGCCGACCTGAACCAGCGTTTCGGCAACCGTGGTGCGGCGGCGCTCGCCCATGACGGGCTGGGCGGCCTCGACCGCTTCACCGCCTGCGACAAGGATTTCATGGCGCGATTGCAGGTCTGGCTGAAGCGCTGCCGCAATGGCAGCACGGCTGGCGAGACGAGGCTGCCGCTGGTGCTGCGCAACGGCCGGCAGGTCGCGGTCGATGCCGTGCATCTGGCGAGCATCGAACTGTTCGTCCTGACGGTGGATGATCCGGAAAGTGCGATCGACCGCAACATCGCCCGGGTCAGCGAGGCCTGCGGCCTGACGCCGACCGAGGAGCGCATGCTCGTCCTGATGGTCGAAGGGCTCGACACGATCATCGCCGCCAAGCGGCTGGGCATCGCGCCGACCACGGCCCGCACCCACCTCCAGCGTCTCTTCGCCAAGACCGGCACGGCCCGGCAGAGCGAGCTCGTCCGCTTCGTCGCGACCTATGTCGAGGAACTCCGCTGAAGAGAAGGTACTGAGGCTGCGTATCGCGCCGCCGGAGCTGTTGACAGGGCCCGCGATCGCACGCCCATCTGGACCGGTATGCGCAAGCACCGCATCCGTCCGGAACGATCGTCACCATGCCCGAGACGTTGGCAGCCTTCACCTTCTGCGCGCTGCTGAGCGGCAGCGCCATCTTCGGCATCAAGCTGCGCGGCTGGTTGTCGGAAGAGCATCTCTCCGAGCGCACCCTGGAGGCGATCCGGCTGGTGACGAGCCTGCTCGTCACCTTCGCCGCCCTGGTGCTCAGCCTGCAGCTCTCCAACGTCAAGGGCACGTTCGACCAGGCCTATCGCGACCGCAACGCCGATGCGGCCGCGCTCGCGCAGCTTGACGAATGCCTGCGCAGCTATGGTGCCGAGGCCGATCCGATCCGGCTCGATCTGCGCAGTTACACGGCCGGCGTCGTCGCCAGCACCTGGCCGCAGGAGCCGAAACCTGAAGGCGTCTCCTACCCCGATACGACAGGCATGGCCCGCGAAGGCGCCGACCCCTCGCTCGGCGCCCTGATCGCGCGCATCGGCCGGGCGATCAACGGTCTGGCGTCGACCGATGCGCTCCATGCCAATCTCGCGACGGAGTGCCGCGCGACCTATCAGCGGGTGCAGCAGCGGCGCTGGGCCGTGATCGAGGATGTGCACGGCCCCGTCTCGCCGCTGTTCACGAATATCCTTACCTTCTGGCTGATGCTGGTCTTCCTGAGCTTCGGCCTGCAGATCCCGCGGCGGCGCCTCGCCGCGATCGTGCTCGCGATCGGCATCGTCTCGATCTCGACCGTGATGTTCGTGATCACCGATCTCGAGACGCATTATGGCGGCCTCTTCGGCATTTCCAGCGCCTCGATGCGGGGCGCTCTGGCGAGCATGGCCCGCTGATCCATCCGGGCAGTTGGCGCGGTGCTTGCCAAGAGACGCGGGATCGGGTGCGATGGCGCCGGTCCGGTCCTACGAGGCCCGATTCAAACGATATGATCTCGGTACGAGGCAGGGGAACAGGCAGATGGTGCGTGGGATGACGGGATTGCGGGTGAGTCTGGCGCTGGCGGCGTCGGTTTTCGTTCTGGGCGGCGTGGCGGCTCAGGAGCCGAAGAAGGGCGGGACGGTCCATGTCGTCGTCCAGCCCGAGCCGCCGATGCTGATGCAGGGCCTCAACCAGAACGGCCCGACCAACATGGTCGCCGGCAACATCTACGAATCGCTGCTGCGCTATAACGAGAAGCTCGAACCGCAGCCCTCGCTCGCCAAGAGCTGGGAGATCTCGCCGGACGCCAAGACCTACACCTTCAAGCTGCAGGAAGGCGTGAAATGGCATGACGGCAAGCCGTTCACGGCCGACGACGTCGTCTTCACGCTCGACAAGTTCCTGCGCGACGTCCATCCGCGCTGGCGCCCGATCGTCAACGCCCAGGTCGAGAAGATCGAGAAGGTCGACGATCTCACCGTCAAGATCACGCTGAAGCAGCCCTTCGGCCCGATGATCATGACGCAGGAGGTCGCCTCCGCGCCGATGATCCCCAAGCACATCTATGACGGCACGGATTACCGCGCGAATCCCGCCAACAACACGCCGATCGGCACCGGCCCGTTCAAGCTCAAGGAGTGGAAGAAGGGTTCCTATATCCACCTCGTCAAGAACGAGGACTACTGGCTGAAGGGCAAGCCGAACCTCGACGAGATCTACTGGCAGATCATCCCCGATGCAGCTGCCCGCGCCGTTGCCTATGAGACGGGCAAGGTCGACGTGCTGACCGGCGGCTCGGTCGATGTCTACGACGTCGCGCGCCTGTCGAAGCTGCCCAATACCTGCATGACGACCAAGGGCTGGGAGATGTTCGCCCCTCATGCCTGGATCACGCCGAACGTGCGCAACGGCATCCTCGGCAACAAGCAGTTCCGCCAGGGCCTGATGTACGCGATCGACCGGGAATTCGGGAAGGACGTGGTCTGGGGCGGGCTCGGCAAGCTGCCGACCGGGCCGATCTCGTCCAAGACCAAGTTCTATTCGGGCGACGTGCCGAAATACACCTTTGACCCCGCCAAGGCGAAGGAGCTGATCAAGGCCTCCGGCTACAAGGGCGAGACGATCAAGCTCCTGAACCTGCCTTACGGTGAGACCTGGAGCCGCTGGTCCGAGGCGATCAAGCAGAACCTGGAGGATGTCGGCGTCAAGGTGCAGATCGAGAACACCGACGTGCCCGGCTGGACGCAGAAGGCGTCGAACTGGGATTTCGACCTGAACTTCAACTTCCTCTACCAGCTCGGCGACCCTGCCATGGGCGTGGCGCGTTCCTACATCTCCTCGAACATCGCCAAGGGCAATCCCTTCGCCAATGTCGGCGGCTACTCCAATCCGGAGGTCGACAAGCTCTTCGCCGATGCCGCGGTCGCTCCGACGGACAAGGAGCGTCAGGACCTCTACACCAAGGTGCAGAAGGTCCTGGCCGACGAGTTGCCGGTGCTCTGGCTGCTGGAGATGGACTTTCCGACCATCTACCGCTGCAACGTCAAGAACCTCGTCACCACCGGCGTTGGCGTGAACGACGGCTTCCGCGACGCCTGGAAGGAGTAAGGCGAGCTCGAAGGGGCGCGTCATCCCGGACGCCGTAAGGCGGCGATCCAGGATCGTATCGGGGTTGGCTCCAGGGCCGCCCCATTCTGACGACGGTCCCGCGTCTGCGCAGCGGCACTTCGCGCCGCGGCGCGCGCGGGATGACCCGGCTTCACGAAAGTCCTGAATGAACCTCGCGCAATTCCTCGCCGGCCGGCTCGTGAAGGGCGTCATCGTCCTGTTCGCGATCGCCGTGCTGAACTTCCTGCTGATCCGGGCCGCGCCCGGCGATCCCGCGCAGGTGCTGGCCGGCGAGGCCGGCGCCGCCGATGCGCAGTTGCTTGAACAGCTGCGCGCGCGCTTCGGCCTCGATCAGCCCTTCCTGACCCAGCTCTGGATCTACCTGAAGGGCTACCTCACCTTCGATCTCGGCTTCAGCTATCGCCAGCAGCAGCCGGTGCTCAGCCTGATCATGGAGCGCCTGCCGGCGACGCTGCTGCTGACGGGCGCGGCCTTCATCGTCTCGCTCGTCGTCGGCACGGCGATGGGTGCGCTCGCGGCGCGCCGCGCCGGCAAATGGTCGGACAGTCTGATCACCACGCTGGCGCTGGCCTTCTACGCGACTCCGCTGTTCTGGATCGCGCTGATGAGCCAGATCGTCTTCGCGCTGAAGCTCGGGCTCGTGCCCAATGTCGGCTACGAGACCATCGGCGCGAACTATACCGGCTTGGCTCGGGCGCTCGATATCGGCCAGCACCTCATCTTGCCTTCGCTGACGCTCGGCCTGTTCTTCACCGCGCTCTATGCCCGGATGATGCGCGCTTCGATGCTGGAGGTAGCGGGCGCCGACTTCGTCAAGACGGCGCGCGCCAAGGGCGTCTCGCAGTCCAGAGTCTGGCGGCGGCATGTCGCGCGCAACGCCATCCTGCCGGTGGTGACGCTGGCCGGTTTGCAGGCGGGCCAGCTCGTCGGCGGCGCCGTGCTGACCGAAACCGTCTTCGCCTGGCCCGGCATCGGGCGCCTGATGTTCGATGCGCTGGTCCAGCGCGACTATTCCGTCCTGCTCGGCGTCTTCTTCGTCTCCTCGGCGATGGTCGTCTGCTTCAACATCGCGACCGATCTGGTCTACCGGATCGTCGATCCGCGCATCGAGGCGCACACATGAACTTCCTCAAGCGCTTCGTCCGCAATCGCGGCGCCGTCATCGGCATCGTCATCCTGCTTGCCGTCGTCGCCTTCGCGATCCTGGCGCCGACGCTCTATCCGCAATCGCCCTGGCGCCCGGTGGCGCGGCCCTTCCTCGCGCCCTTCGTCAACGAGCGCTTCCCGCTCGGCACCGATACGCTCGGCCGCAACCTCGCCTCCGGTCTCGTCCATGGCGCGCGCGTCTCGCTGATGATCGGCGTGGTCTCGACGCTGGTCGCGCTGGTGATCGGCGTGCCGCTTGGCGCCGTCGCCGGCTATGCCGGCGGCTTCGTCGATGATGCGCTGATGCGTTTCACCGAGTTCTTCCAGACCATTCCCTCCTTCGCGCTCGCCATCGTGCTGGTCGCGATCCTGCAGCCGCAGCTCGGCTCGATCGTGCTCGCGATCGGGGTGGTCAGTTGGCCACCCGTGGCGCGATTGGTGCGAGGAGAGGTGCTCTCGCTGCGAAGTCGTGAATATGTCCAGGCGGCCGTCACGATCGGCCAGTCGACGCCGCGGATCATCTTCAGCCAGGTCCTGCCCAACACCATAGCGCCGATCATCGTCATGGGCTCGCTGATGATCGGCTCGGCGATCCTGCTGGAATCCTCGCTCTCCTTCCTCGGCCTCGGCGATCCCAACCTGATGAGCTGGGGCTATATGGTCGGTGCCGGCCGCACACGCCTGCTCGACGCCTGGTGGATCTCGTTCTTCCCGGGCTTCGCGATCTTCCTGACGGTGCTCGCGCTCAATCTCGCCGGCGAGGGGCTGAACGACGCCCTGAACCCGCGTCTGGCCAGGGGGCGGGAATGACTGCTCCCGCGCTCTCCATCGAAGGCCTGACGCTGGCCTTGCCGGCGATGGCCGACCGCGCCAATGCGGTCGAAAAGGTCACGCTCGCCATCCAGCCCGGCGAGACCCTCTGCGTGGTCGGCGAATCCGGCTCGGGCAAGTCGATGATCGCCCATGCCGTGATGGGCCTCCTGCCCAAGGCGGTGAAGCCGGTCGCCGGTTCCATCAAGCTCGCGGGGCGGGATCTCCTCGCCCTCGACGAACAGGCGATGCAGGACGTGCGCGGCCGCGAGGTCGGCATGATCTTCCAGGAGCCGATGACCTCGCTCAATCCGGTCATGCGTATCTCCGACCAGATCGTCGAGACCTTCGAGGCCCATGGCCTGCACGACAGGGCGACCCGCCGGGCCCGCGCCATCGATCTCCTGACCGAGGTCGGCCTGCCCGATCCGCCGCGCCTCGCCAAGGCCTATCCCCATGAACTCTCCGGCGGCCAGCGCCAGCGCGTGATGATCGCCATGGCACTTGCGCTCGAACCGAAGCTCCTGATCGCCGACGAGCCGACCACCGCGCTCGACGTCACCACCCAGGCGCAGATCCTCAAGCTGATCGACAACCTGCGCCATCGCCACGGCACGGCGGTGCTCTTCATCACCCATGACATGGGCGTCGTCGCCGAGATCGCCGACCGCATCGCCGTGCTGGAGAAGGGCGTGCTGGTCGAGGAGGGCACGGCCGACCAGGTGCTCGGCTCTCCCAGCCACCCCTATACGCAGAAGCTGCTCGCCGCCGTGCCCTCGCTGACGCCGGCCGTGCTGCCGCCGCTGCCGGACACCGCGCCGGTGATCAGCGTCGAGGGGCTCGGCAAGACCTATCGCAAGCGCTCGCTCTTCGGCGTCGCGCGCGAGGTCAAGGCGGCCGACGACATTTCCTTCGCGCTCGTCCGCGGCGAGACGCTCGGTCTCGTCGGCGAATCCGGCTCGGGCAAGTCGACGGTCGGGCGCTGCTGCCTGCGCCTGATCGAGCCGGACCGGGGCCGGATCGCGCTCGGCGATCTCGTCCTTTCCGAACTGAAGCCCGCCGAACTGCGCCGCCAGCGCAAGCGCATCCAGATGGTCTTCCAGGACCCGTTCGCCTCGCTCAATCCGCGCCAGACCGTCGGCCGCATCATCTCGGATGGTCCTGTCGCCCATGGCACACCGCGCAAGGAGGCGCTGGCGCGGGCGAAGGAACTGCTGGAGCTCGTCGGCCTCTCCGCCAACGCCATCGACCGCTACCCGCATGAATTCTCGGGTGGTCAGCGCCAGCGCGTCGGCATCGCCAGGGCGCTCGCGCTCGAACCGGACGTGCTGGTGGCGGACGAGGCAGTCTCCGCGCTCGACGTCTCCGTGCAGGCCCAAATCCTAACGCTGATCAAGGACATCCAGGCGCGGCTCGGCCTCGCCATCCTCTTCGTCACGCATGATCTGCGTGTTGCTGCGCAGATCTGCGACCGCATCGCCGTGATGCAGCGAGGGCGCATCGTCGAGAGCGGGCCGACCGCCGCGATCTTCGCCGACCCGCAGCACGCGTATACGCGGCAGCTGCTGGCGGCGGTGCCGGGCGGCGGGCGCTTCGGGCACTAATAGACGACCCTCAGCCGGAGCCTGCCCATGCCTCTCGATCCCGCCTTGCGTGACAAGATCCTCGCCGCCGTCGAGGCGGGCTTCGACGAGCAGGTCGCCTATACCCAGGAGCTGATCCGCTTCGCCTCGACCCGCGGGCAGGAGCACACGGTCCAGGACTTCATCTTCCGGGCCATGAAGCAGCGCGGCTTCACCATGGATCGCTTCGCCATGGACAAGGAGCTGATCGCAGCCCATCCCGGCGGTGCACCCTTCTCCGACACGCATTCCGAAGCCCCGATCGTCGTCGGCATTCATCGCCCTCGCGAGGAGAAGGGCCGTTCGCTGATCCTGCAGGCCCATGTCGACGTCGTCCCGGCCGGCCCCGTCGACCAATGGAAGCACGCGCCCTTTGACCCCGTGATCGAAGGCGACTGGATGTATGGCCGCGGCAGCGCCGACATGAAGGCGGGCTCCGCCGCCAATCTCTTCTGCCTCGATGCGCTGCGCCGCATCGGCATGCAGCCGGCCGCGACGGTCTATGTCGAATCCGTCGTCGAGGAGGAATCGACCGGCAATGGCGCGCTGATGACGCATCTGCGCGGCTATCGCGCCGAAGCCGCGCTGATCCCCGAGCCGGAATACGAGATGCTGGCGCGCGCCAATGCCGGCGTGCTCTGGTTCCAGTTCGAGGTGCGCGGCATCCCCGCCCATGTCCGCGAGATGGGCACCGGCGCCAATGCGATCGACGCCGCCTATCGCGTCGTCGCGGCTTTGCGCAAGCTCGAGGAGCAGTTCAACATCGAGAAGGCCGGCCGCGAGCATTTCGAGAATGACCCCCATCCGATCAACCTGAACATCGGCAAGATCGAGGGCGGCGACTGGGCCTCGTCTGTGCCGTGCTGGTGCCGCGTCGATTGCCGCGTCGGGCTCTATCCCGGCGTCACCGCCAAGGAGACGGCGCAGCGCATCGAGGACTGCATCCGCGAGGCCGCGCGCGGCGATTCCTTCCTGGCGAACAACCCGCCGAAGGTCACCTTCAACGGCTTCTGGGCCGAGGGCTATGTGCTGGAGCCCGGCAGCGAGGCGGAAGCCGTGCTCGCCCGCGCCCATGAAGCGGCGCTCGGCAAGCCGCTGAAGAGCTTCATGACGGCGGCCTATCTCGATACCCGCGTCCACGCGCTCTACGACAAGATCCCGGCGCTTTGCTACGGCCCGATGGGCGAGAACATCCATGCCTTCGACGAGCGCGTCAGCCTCGCCTCGGTGAAGCGCATCACCGGCGCCATGGCGCTTTTCGTCGCCGAATGGTGCGGGCTCGAAAGCATCGAGGCTTGAGCGCCTCCACATCGAGTCGGGCGCTGCTGCTCGTTCCCCTGCTCGGTTTGCTCTGGGGCTTCAACTGGCCGGCGGTGCGGATCTCGCTGACCGAGATCGCGCCATGGACCTTGCGCGCCGCCGGCATGAGCTTCGCCGGGCTCGTCCTCGTCGCGATTGCGCTGGCGCGTGGCGTTCCGCTCGCCGTGCCGCGCGCGCAGTGGCCGCGGTTGGTCGTCGCCGGCTTCCTCTCGATTGCCGCCTTCAACGTGCTGCTGGCCTTCGCGCAACTCGCGGCGCCGACCTCGCGCGCGGCGATCCTGACCTTCACCATGCCGATCTGGGCGACGCTGCTCGCCCGTTTCGTGCTGGGCGAAGCTTTCGACGGCCGGCGCCTTGCGGGGCTCGCGCTCGGCATCTCCGGCCTCGTCTGCCTCGGTCTGCCATTGATCCTCGCCGGGCAGCTCTCCTTCGGCCTGACGCTGGCGCTGCTTGCAGCGGTGAGCTGGGCGCTCGGCACGATCGTGACCAAGCGCTGGCCGGTCTCGGCCCCGGCGCTGACGATCGCCGCCTGGCAATTGCTGATCGGCGGCGTGGTCGCCGGCATCGGCATGCTCGTCTTCGAAGGCCTGCCTGTGCCGAAGCTCCTCTCGCCGCGCGTGCTGACGGCGCTGAGCTTCCACATCATCGGCGCGCAGGCGCTGGCGTATTTCCTCTGGTTCACGGTGGTGGCGCGCCTGCCGGCGGGCATTGCGAGCTTGGGCACGCTGATGGTGCCGGCGGTCGGCGTGCTCGGCTCGGTGCTGCTGCTCGGCGAGCGGCCGACGCCGACGGATTGGCTCGGCCTCTGTCTCGTGATTGCCGCTTCCGGCGCGATCATGATCCCCGCCCGCCGGGGGTGATCGCGCTCAGCTCTGGCCGGGAATGCTGTAGCGCTGGGCCAGCACGGCGCTCATCGCGGCGACAAGCTCGGCGATGAGCCCGCCCTTCTCCCAGGAATAGATCGAGACGACCATCGCCGGCTCCATGCCGAAGGCCGCGTAGGGTCTGACCCGGCGGCCGATCGTGGTGCCGACCGGCAGGAGGGAGAGCCCGAGCCCGGCCTCGACCGCCACGATGACGTTGTAGAGATTGCTGCTCGACAGGGCGATGTACCAGCGGTGCCGCTCGCGCTCGATCCGCTCGAACATCGCATCGCGATAGAGCCCGCCGGGCGGGAAGGTGACCAGCGGCAGCGGCTCGGGCCAGCTCTCCGGCGCCTCGGTGCTCTCGAACCAGGCCATCGCCTCCGGATAGCTGGCGCGGTGGTCGGAACTCGCGGATGGCTCCTTGACGATGACGACGTCGAACTCGCCGGCCCGGTAGCGCCGCGTCAATTCGCGGCTCAAGCCCGCGACCACGTCGAGCCGGACTTCACGATGCTGCCTGATGAAGCCGGCGAAGACCTGCGCCATGTTGCCAGTGACGATGTCGTCGGGCACGCCGATGCGGATCGAGGCGGTGCCGGCGGAATCGCCGAGCATGGTCTCCGCCTCCTGCTGCAGCGTCAGGATGCGCCGGGCATAGCCGAGCAGGCGCTCGCCCGAGGCCGTAGCGCGGACCGGGCGGGCGACGCGGTCGATCAATCCGCGCCCCACCGCCTCCTCCAGCCGTGCAAGCTGCTGGCTGATCGTCGATTGCGTCATGTTGAGCCGCTCGGCCGCCTGGGTGAAGCTGCCGGTATCGGCGATGGCGACGAAGGAACGGAGCAGGCGGGGATCGAGCATAGGTGCCGCGTGTCGGAAGCCGGGATGCCGGCTACATTCGCAAGGCCACTGATCAATATCCAGATATTTAATTTTCAGATGGACCTACGCGCCGTTATTCAGGGATCAAGGCAAGCTTGCCTTGCCTGATCGACGGGGTGCGGCAGCGCCGGCCGATGCCGCCTGCGCCCATCAAGGAGACGGAATTGACCCGATTTTCGCCGATCCTTGCCTTCGTTCTTCTCCTGCTGGCCCTCGGTCCGCAGACAGCCTTCGGACAAGCCATGACCGAGACCAGATTGCACGCCGCCGCTGCCATGGATGACATCGCCACGATCAAGCGGCTTCTCGCCGAGGGGGCCGCGATCAATGCACGCGATGAGCGTGGCCGGACCGCCTTGCTCGCCGCGACCCATGAGAACCGCGTCAATGCCGCCCGCGCCCTGATCGAGGCCGGTGCCGACGTCAATGCCAAGGACGCGATGAACGACAGCCCCTATCTCTATGCCGGCGCGCGGGGCCACCTCGCCATCCTCAAGCTGACACTCGAACATGGCGCCGACCTGAAGAGCACCAATCGCTATGGCGGCACCGCTCTGATCCCGGCCTGTGAGCGCGGTCATGTCGAGACGGTCCGCACCCTGATCGCGGCCGGCGTCAAGGTCGACCATATCAACAATCTCGGCTGGACCGGCCTGCTGGAGGCGATCATCCTCAGCGATGGCGGCGAGAAGCATCAGCAGATCGTCAAGGACCTGCTTGCGGCTGGCGCCGATGTGAACCTCGCCGATCGCGATGGCGTCACCCCGTTGCAGCATGCCCGCAGCCGCGGCCAGGCGAAGATGCAGCAGATCCTGCTCGCCGCCGGCGGTCGCTGAGCGGAGGGCGATCATGAGCCAGGCACAGCGTTTTCTCTGCGAGGCGATCGAGCTTGCGCAGGCCAATATGGAACAGGGCGGCCGGCCGTTCGGCGCGGTCGTCGTCAGGGACGGCGAGGTCGTCGCGACCGGTGTCAACGAGACCGTCGCGACCCATGACCCCACTGCCCATGCCGAGATGACGGCTCTGCGGGCGGCGAGCCGAAAGCTCGGAACACCGAGCCTCGCCGGCTGCGCGGTCTATGCCAGCGGTCATCCCTGCCCGATGTGCATGGCGGCGATGCGGCTCTCCGGCGTCAGCGAGGTCTACTACGCCTATTCCAACGATGACGGCGCGCCTTTCGGCCTGTCGACGGCGGCGATCTATGCCGATCTGGCAAAGCCCTTCGCCGAGCAGTCGATGAAGATCGCCTATATGCCGGTCCGCCTCGAAACCGGGCCCGATCTCTATGCCGAGTGGAAGCGGCGGCAGCCTAAGCCGGCCTGAAGCCATGACGCCTACAACATCCGGCGCGTCCCGCGCGCTGCTGCTCGCGGCCGTGGTTCTGGTCGGCCTGAACCTGCGCCCGTTCCTGACCGGCATCGGCCCGCTCGCGGCGGAGATCCGGGCCGCGACGGGCTTGGGTTTTGGCAGCCTTTCGCTATTCACGCTGGTGCCGATGCTATTGATGGGCGTCTGCGCCTTCGCCGGCCCCTGGCTCCAGCGCGTGCTGGGCGCGCGGACGGCCGTGGTCGGCGCGCTCTGCATCCTCTGCGCGGCGGCGGCGTTGCGTCTGGTCACGACGAGCGGCGAGGCTCTGATCGCCACGGCGGCTTTCTGCGGGCTTGGCGTCGCGGTGGTGCAGTCGGTCTTTCCCGGTATCGTCAAGGCCGAGTTCCCCGGTCGCGTCGCGCTGGTAATGGGGCTTTATTCGGCGATGCTGATGGGTGGCGGTGCGCTCGGCGCCCAACTCTCGCCATTGATCGCCGCACGCTCCGGAAGCTGGCATCTCGGCCTCGGTTGGATCGCCCTGCCAGCCGCGCTGGCGGCGTTGGTCTCGGCGGTCGCGCTGCCGTCCGGTCGATCGGCGCAGGGCGGTGGCTTGCCGACGCTGGCCCTGCTGCGCCGCCCGCGCACATGGCTGCTGATGATCTGCTTCGGACTGGTGAACGGCGGCTATGCCTCAGTGGTCGCCTGGCTTGCGCCGGCCTATCAGGCGATGGGTTGGTCGGGAGCCGAGAGCGGTGGCCTGCTGGCTGTCATGGCTGCGAGCCAGGCCGTGGCGGCGCTCGGCATTCCCGCGCTGGCGGCCCGCAATCCCGATCGCCGCTTCTGGATCTGGCTCGCGCTGGCTTGCCAGGTCGCCGGCTTTGCCGGGCTGGCCTGGTGGCCGCTGGCGGCGCCGACAGTCTGGGCGTTGGCGATCGGCGTCGGGCTCGGCGCGGGCTTCGCGCTCTTCCTGATCGTGGCACTCGACCATCTCGACAACCCCGCCAATGCCGGGGCGCTCTCGGCCTTGATGCAGGGCGGCGGCTTCCTGATCTCCGCCATCCCGCCCTGGATCGTCGCATTAATGCGCGATGCTGCCGGCAGCTTCACCGCCGGCTGGCTGATGCATCTGGCTTGCGCCATGCTGGCGGGGCTGATGGCGCTGCGCTTCGCACCGCGCGGCTATGCCCGCGCGATGCGCCTCGCGCCGGAGGTCGATTAGGCCTTGTCGCCGAGATAGGCGGTCGCGTCGATCTCGACGATGCAGTTCGGCGAGCCCAGCCCGTTGACGATGCAGGAGACGCGATGCGGCGTCGCCTCGGCGAAATTGGCGAAATAGACCTCGTTCATCGGCTCCCAATAGGCGCGGTCAGTGACGTAGACCGTGCATTTCACGACATCGTCGAGGCTGCCGCCGGCCTCTTCGAGCAGCGCCTTGATATTGTCGATGCATTGCTGGGTCTGCGCCCGGGGATCGCCGATCGCGAGCTTGCCGTCCTTGTCGGTCCCGACGCAGCAGACGAACATGAAGCCGCCGGCGACGGTCGCTTGGGCGAAGGGCAGGCGGCCCTTGTGGATGCGGTCCGAGGTGATGATGCGCTTGGGCATGGCAGGCTCCGTCTGGGGACGCACACCCTAGCGGCCGCAAACGCGGGAAGGAATGCGGCCTAGCTCCGCGTCCCCGGCGATGTCTCGCTGGCGATGATGTGGTCCGCGAGATGGATGGCTTGCTCCGCACCTGAGGCGAGGCGGCGCATCACGCCGCTCAGCGCCTCGAAGGTCTCGCGGTCGAGCGGTGCGAACAGCGCGTCGTTGACCGGGCGCTGCAGCGCGGCCAGCTGCTCCAGATTCTGGAAGCCGGCTGCCGTGACGGTGAGGGTGACCCGGCGCCCGTCGCTCGGATGCGGGCGTTTCTCGACGAGCCCGCTCTTCACCAGCTTGTTCAGCTCGATGGTCACGAAGGCGCCGCTGAGATGCAGCCGCTCGGCCACCTGCGCGACGCCGAGCTCGTTGTCGGGCGCGCCGCGGCCGACCGCGATCAGGATCAGGTATTGCGGCGGCGTCAGGCCGATATAGCCGGCGAAGCGCGCGCGGGCCTCCTCCAGCCGGCTGCCGAAGGCGAAGAAGTCATAGAGCATGTCGCGGAAGCGCGCGTCGCTCCCGCCCTCCAGCAAATCAGGTTTCGCCACGGTCAGGCGCCGGTTCTCGATCGACATGATTCGTCCGTCATTCAGGTTATTGACTTTGCTAGATAGCTTTATTACAAAGCTATCTAGCAAATGAGCGTTGCGGATGGCAACCGGAGGGAACGATGGACGGCAGGGCCTTCAGACAATCCCTGGGCGAGTTCGCGACAGGCGTCGCGGTCATCACCGCGCAAGGCAGCGGCGAAGATCTCATCGGCATGACCATGAGCTCGTTCAACTCCGTTTCGATCGATCCGCCGCTCGTCCTGTTCAGCGTCGACAGGCGGGCGAACAGCCTGCCGGCCATGCTCGAAGCCAAGGGCTTCGCGGTCAATGTGCTGGCACGCGAGCAGGAGCAGATTTCCAACCGTTTCGCGCGGGCGCTGAGCGACAAATGGGCCGAGGTCAAGCGCACGGTCGGCCATGCGCAGGCGCCTTTGATCACCGGCGCGCTCGCCCATTTCGAATGCGAGCCCTACGCCAATTACGACGGCGGCGACCATGTGATCTTCGTCGTGCGGGTGCTGCGCCATGCGGTGCGCGCCGGCAATCCGGCGCCGCTCGTGTTCTTCCGCGGCCGTTACCGCGACCTCGTCGACGAGACCGAGCGCGAGCCGTCCTGGCCGCTGCCCATCCACTACTGAACCATCACGACAACCGGAGAGGGGATACCCATGACCAAGACGGGACAGGAACATCTCGCCAGCCTGCGCGACGGGCGCTCGATCTTCATCGACGGCGCGCGCGTCGAGGACGTCACCATGCATCGCGCCTTCCGCAACGTGGCGCGCTCGGTCGGCGGTCTGTTCGACTTCGCCAACGATGCCTCGCGCCGCGAGCTGATGACCTTCGAGACCGAGGTCGGTGGCCGGGCCAACCGCATCTGGCAGTTGCCGACCTCCTATGCCGATCTCGTCGAGCGCCGTCGTGCGCTCGAGGCCTGGACCGCGATCCATGGCGGCTTCCTCGGCCGTGCGCCGGATCATGTCGCCTCCTGCATCTCCGGCATGCGCATGGGCCTGCCGGTCTTCGAGGGCTACGATCCCGCCCGCGCCGCGGCTCTGGAAAACTACTACCGCTACGCCCGCGACAACGACCTCTACCTGACCTATGTCATCATCAACCCGCAGGCCGACCGCTCCAAGAACGCGGCCGAGCAGGCCGATCCGTTCCTGACGGCCGGCGTGGTCGATCGCGATGCCGAGGGCATCACCATCCGCGGCGCCAAGATGCTGGCGACCGGCGGCGTCGTCGCCAACGAGGTCTTCGTCACCACGATCCAGCCGATGCAGCCCGGCGAGGAGCGCTATGCCGTCTCCTTCGCCATTCCGATGAACAGCAAGGGCCTGAAGATGCTCTCGCGCAAGTCGTACGAGGCGCAGGCCGGCTCGATCTTCGATAACCCGCTGGCGAGCCGCTACGACGAGAACGACGCCGTGCTGTTCTTCGACGACGTGAAGGTTCCGTGGGACCGCGTCTTCATCGATGGCAGCGTCGAGATGTGCCAGAAGCAGTTCCATGCGACGCCGGCGCATGTCTACCAGAACTACCAAGCGATGATCCGCCTCAAGGTGAAGCTGCAGTTCCTGATGGGCATCGCCCATCGCACGACGCAGACCAACGGCATCACCCAGTTCCCGCAGGTCCGCGAAATCCTCGGCCAGCTCGCGGCGGAGGCCGCGATGGTCGATGCCTTCGTCAACGCGATGGAGGCCAAGGGCACGCAGGCCGGCCCTTACTACGTGCCCGACCGGCACATGCTCTATTCGGCGCAGGTGCTGACCCAGCAGATGTATCCGAAGATCCTGAATTCGCTGCGCGAGCTCGCCGGCGGCGGCATGATCATGCTGCCCTCCTCGATCGCGGATTTCGCCAATCCCGAGATCGCGGCGATGATCGAGAAGACCCAGCAGTCGCCGGCCGCGAATTCGCATGACCGGGTGAAGTTCTACAAGCTCGCCTGGGACGCGGTGGGCTCCGAGTTCGGCTCGCGCCATCACCAGTACGAGATGTTCTATGCCGGGGCGACCTTCGTGACGAAGGGCCATTCCTTCCGCACCTATGACTGGGGCAAGGCCGGCGGCATCGTGCAGTCGATGCTGGATTCCTACGATCTCGACAGCAAGCCCGCCGCCTGAGCGCGAAAGGAAAAGCCATGCCCGTCAACAAGACGCACGACGAGTTCTACACGCTCGACATGACCAGCGGCTGGGAAGTCCCGGCCGGCTATCCCGCCGGCATCCAGCAGAAAATCCTCTCGGGGGCGCTGGACGAGGTCAACAACCGTGGCACGCGCACGCGCCTGCTGCGCTTCCAGCCCGGCGTCTACACCACCGCGCCATTCTCCCATGACTACTGGGAGGAGGTCTATCTGGTCGAGGGTGACCTGACCGTCGGCAACGATGCCAGCGGCAATGGCGGGACGGCTTTCCCACCGCACACCTATGCGGTTCGTCCGCCGCATGCCAAACATGGGCCGTTCAAGTCCGAGGGCGGCTGCCTGCTCCTCGAAATCCATTACTTCGACCCGGTCTGATACGCCCATGGCTCGCACCCTTTCCGCCCTTGCCGACGATCTCGCCTCCGGCCGGACGAGCGCGCTCGCCCTCGTGCGCGAGGCTCTCGCCCGGATCGACGCCCCGGACGGGGAGGGGAAGCTGGCCTTCATCAAGGTCTATCGCGAGGCGGCGCTCGCCGCCGCCGAGGCGATGGACAAGCTGCGGAGCGCCGGGCTCGCCCCGTCGCGCTTTGCCGGCATCCCGATCTCGGTGAAGGACCTGTTCGACCTTGCTGGCGAACCGACCACGGCCGGCTCGACGGTGCTGGCGGATGCCGCCCCGGCCGAGCGCGACGCCCCCGCGATCGCCAGGCTGCGCAGCGCCGGCTTCATCGTCGTGGGCCGCACCAACATGACCGAGTTCGCCTTCTCCGGCCTCGGCCTCAACCCGCATTACGGCACGCCGGCTTCTCCTTACGAGCGCGCCACCACGCGCCGGATTCCGGGCGGCTCCTCTTCGGGCGCCGCGGTTTCGGTGGCGGACGGCATGGCCTTCGCCGGTATTGGCTCCGATACCGGCGGCTCCTGCCGCATCCCCGCCGCTTTCTGCGGCATCACCGGCTACAAGCCGACTGCGTCGAGCGTGCCGCGCGAGGGCGCCTTCCCGCTGTCGCAGACGCTCGACTCGATCGGGCCGCTCGCCAACAGCGTCGCATGCTGCCGTATCCTGCACGAGATCATGAGCGGCGCGACGCTTGCGTCGGAAGGGCCGTCGAGCCTCAAGGGCCTGCGCATCGCCGTGCCGCAGACCGTCGCGCTCGACGGGCTCGACGCGCATGTCGCGGCAAGCTTCGACCGGGCGCTGGACCTGCTCGCCAAGGCCGGCGCGACCATCATCGACGTGCCCTTCGCCCGCTTCGCCGAGGTTGCTCGCCTCAACGCCAAGGGGGGCTTTGCCCCCTCGGAGGCCTATGCTCATCACCGCGACCTCATCGAAGCCAAGGGCGACGGCTACGACCAGCGGGTGCGCACGCGCGTGCTGCGTGGCCGCAACCAGGATGCCGCCGATTACATCCAGCTCGTCCAGGCGCGGACGGCCTTCGTCGCGGCGATGCGCGCGGAGGTCTCTGCCTTCGACGTGCTGGCGATGCCGACCGTGCCGACGATCGCGCCGACGATCGCCGAGCTCGCCGAGGACGACGAGGCCTTCGCCCGCATCAACCTCCTGATGCTGCGCAACCCGAGCCTGATCAACGTCATGGACGGCTGCGCGATCTCGCTGCCGATGCACCGTGCCGGCGAGGCCCCGGCTGGGCTGATGCTGGCTCGGGCCGGCGGCGAGGACGCGGCGCTGTTCGGGATCGCGGCCGCTGCGGAAGCGGCGCTGGCCAGCCGCTAAGCTAAGGTGGGGACCGTTCAGGCCTGCCGCGTGATGTTCGCGCGGAAGGACTGGATATGCTCCCGCATCGCCCGCTCGGCGAGGTCGGGGTCCTGCCGGGCGATGCCGTCGACGATCGCGGCATGCTCGTCGCAGATGCGCAGGTGCTGCTCGTTGGCGCTGAGCGAGATGAACCACATCCGTGCCGAGCGCTCGTGCAGGTTCCGCAACAGGTCGCTCATCACCGGGTTGCGCACCGAGCCGGCGATCAGCGCATGGAACTGCTGGTCGAGCCCGGCAATCGTCTCGATCTCGCGCTGGTGTGCGGCCGCCAGCATGGCGTCGAGATTGCGCTTGAGCTGCACCGCGACATCCGGCCCCGCCTGCGCCGCGGCGACGCGCACGCAGAAGGTCTCGTTCACGACGCGCACATCGATGATGTTGAAGATCTCGTCGAGGCTGAGCGGCTTCACGATCGTGCCCTTGCGCGGCATCACCTCGACCAGTCCGTCATTGAGCAGCCGGTCGATGGCCTGGCGGATCGGCGTGCGGCCGATATCGAGTTGGCTGCTGAGCGCCGGCTCGCTCAGGATTTCGCCCGGCCTGAGCTCGCAGGTGATGATCAGGCGCTTGATCGCGCTGTAGGCCTGTTCGCGCAGCGAGACATGCCGCTGCGCGCCCTTGTGCATATCCAGAAGCGTCACGTGTCTCTGCACCGAGTCGGAGAGGTCGTCAGCATCGTTCTTCCGGATGGGGACGGGATCAACCCCGGATGGGGAGAATCTTCAGATCATAGCCGAAACGCAGGCTGCGCTTCAGCACCGGGTCCTCCAGTTCGCCCTCGAAGCGGCTGGCCATGCGGATGCCGCCGATCGCCGGCATGGTGCCGCCGAACAGCGCCGTGCCTTCGGGCAGTTCGCCGCTCTCGCTGAAACCGCGGATCAGGTCGGCCGGGGCGAGCAGGCCGGAGATCGGCCCTTCCTGATATTTGCGGCGCTCGCCGTCGATCACCGCGAAGCTGCGCAGGATCAGCTCATCCCAATGGCCGGCGACCTCTTCATAGGGCCAGACGGTGTCCGCGACCGGCTTGTCGCAGACCTGCTTGGAGACGCTGATGCCGTAGGTCTCGACCTGGCGGTCGGTATGGTCCGAGCCGACGCCGACATAGGTCTTGCCCCCATAGGCGAAAAGCACGGCCTCGACCTCGCCGCTGCTGTTGGCGCCGACATCCTCGATCACCGGATCGGTCGTCAGGCGGGCGGCTGCGACGCGATAGAAGACCGGCGTCGAGGCCGGGCGCTTCACGCCCAGCGCTTCGAGCTCGACCATATGGTGCTCCATCGCGGCCTTGTCGCGTCCGGCCCAGCCGCCGATCACCAGTTCGTCGATCGCGGCCGAGAGGGGCGCGGAGCCGCTGCGGCTCTCCACGGTCAGGTCCAGGGTCTTCATTACATCACCTTCCAGGAATGAGCCGCCTGTTCTGGAGGCAGCCGGCCGCAAAAAAGTTCTCGGCTGCATCATAAAAATCCTTGTGAAGTTTCACAAGGATTTTTATGATGGCTTCAAGCGTCGGGAATGGCGCGGGGATGTCGCAGGCCGGCGACGCAAGGCTGCGGAGCCCGAAACCGGGCAGCCGGCAAACGGAGAGGAGCAGTGATGATCAAGTCAGGTTGGATGGCCGCCTTGGCGGTTTCGCTCGGGGCGCTCGCCGCGCCGGCTTTCGCGCAGGACAAGCCGGCCGCGCTCGGCATCGGCGTGCTCACGTTCACGTCAGGTCCGGCTGCCGCCTATGGCATGCCCGGCAAGAACGCGGCCGAGCTGATGATCGACGAGATCAACGCCAAGGGCGGCATCGGCGGCGTGCCGCTGAAGGCGACCTATGTCGACGAGGCGCAGGGCACGCAGGGCGTGATCGCCGAATATCGCCGCCTCGCGGATGACAAGACCAATCAGGTGATGATCGCGGCGCTGTCGAGCGCCAACTGCCTCGCGCTCGCGCCGCTGGCCGAGCAGCTGCAGGCCCCGACGATCGGCTGGAACTGCGATACGCACCAGCTCCTGCTCGACGGCAAGAGCCGCTATTATTTCCGCCCGAACGGCAACACGATCCCCGAATTCGTCGCCTATGCGCTCTACCTGCTGCAGCAGAAGCCGGACGTGAAGCGCATCGCCATCGTCAATCCCGACTATGCTTTCGGCCATGACGCGGCGCTGATCTTCAAGACCGCGATGAAGGCGCTGAAGCCTGATGTCGAGGTCGTCGCGGAGCTCTTCCCGAAGCTCGGCTCGGCCAATTTCCAGACCGAGATCTCGAAGCTCTCGGCCTCGCGCCCTGATGTGGTCTTCTCCAATCTCTGGGGCGCCGATCTCGAGAACTTCGTGCGTCAGGCCCAGCCGCGCGGGCTGTTCTCGTCGAGCCAGGTCGTGCTGGCGCTGGGCGAGACCGTGCTCCAGCGCGTCGCGTTGCCGGAAGGCGTGATCGTCGGCGTGCTCGGCGACGGTTGGTGGATGTCGCCGGATGCCAAGGCCAATCCCGACACCAAGAGCTTCGTCGAGGCCTATCAGAAGCGCTACGGCGAATACCCGGTCTTCCCATCGGTGAAGATGGCTAACGCCATCGTCTATATGAAGGCGGGCTACGAGGCCGCGATGAAGAAGAACGGCGGCAAATGGCCGAGCCGCGACGAGCTTGCCGAGGCCATGCGCGGCAGCACGGTCAAGACGCTGACCGGCACCACCGTGACCCGCAAGGACAATGACGGGCTCGTCGATCAGATCGTCGGCGTCACCACGAAATCGGCCGACTACAAGTTCCCGGTCATCGGCGGGATGGTCCGCTACAAGGGCGACGCGCTGATGCCGCCGCAGGGCGAGGATGCGATCAAGTGGGTGGGCACGCTGACGCCGGCCTTCCTCGCCGCGCAGCCGAAGCCCGGCAGCTACAAGTAAGCGCGCCACAGACACGGGGAGGGCGGCTTCAAGCCCTCCCGCTCATTCCCTCATCATCATCATTTGCAAGGTGCCGCCCATGCTCGACACCCTGATTCCGCTCGCCGTCGACGGCCTTGCCAGCGCGGCGCTGATCTTCTTCGTCGCGGTCGGGCTGACGCTCGTCTTCAGCGTGCTCCGCGTGCTCAACGTGGCACATGGCAGCTTCTACTCGATCGGCGCCTATGTCGCGGCCTCGATCGGTCTCTGGATCGCCGGCGCCGGGCTCAATCCCTGGCTCTCCTTCCCGGCGCTGATCCTCAGCGCGGCCATCGTCGCGGCTCTGTTCGGCCCGCTGGTCGAAAGCTGCCTGATGCGCTGGACCTACGGCAAGTCCGAAGCCATCCAGATCCTCGTCACCTTCGGCCTGTTCCTGATCCTCGAGGACCTGCAACGCATCGTCTTCGGTGTTTCCTCGCTCGCCGAGGACACGCCGATGCAGCTGCTCGGCTCGACCCAGATCGGCGGCGTCGTCTATCTCAACTACCAGCTCCTGCTGATCGCGCTCGCGGCCCTGGTCGTCATCGGCCTGCGCGTGCTGCTGACGAAGACCCGGACCGGACGCCTCGTCACCGCCGTCGTCGCCGATCGCGAGATGGCGCAGAGTATCGGCATCAACACCAATCGCGTCTTCATCCTGTCCTTCTCGCTCGGCGTCTTTTTGGCGGCCTTGGGCGGGGCTCTCGCGACGCCCACAGCCGGCGCCGCGCCCGGCCTCGGCGCCGAGACCATGGTGCTCGCCTTCGCGGTCGCCGCCATCGGCGGGCTCGGCCAGATCGAGGGCGCCGCGCTGGCAGCGATCATCGTCGGCCTCGCCCGCGTGCTCGCGATCTATTTCGCGCCCTCGCTCGATGCCGTCGCCCCTTACATCGTCATGCTGGTCGTGCTGCTGATCCGCCCCTACGGGCTGTTCGGCCAGGCCGCGACCCGGAGGATCTGACCGCCATGCGCGTTGCCCTCTTCCTCATCGCGCTGGCTGCGCTGGCGCTCGCGCCCGTCGCCGCGCCCTGGCTGCAATTCGTGCTGACGCTGGCCATCGCCAAGGGCTTCGCCGCGCTCGGCGTCGCCGTGCTGCTGCGCGGCGGGCTGATCTCGATCGGCCATGCCATGTTCTACGCCGTCAGCGCTTATGCCATCGCCTTCCTGGCGCGGGCCGGAGTGAACGAGTTCGTCCTGCTGCTGCTGCTCGGGACGCTGGCCTCGGCGGTCGCGGGCCTCGTCGTCGGCGCCTTCCTGGTGCGCTACCGCGCGATCTTCTTCGCCATGCTCAACCTCGCCATGTCGATGGTGCTCTATGCGCTGATCTCGAAGCTCTACGGCATCACTGGCGGCACGGACGGCATGCGCGTCGCGGTGCCCAGCTTCTTCGGCATCACGCTCGACAAGCCGCGCTTCGACACCGCGCTCTACTATGCCGGCATCGTGCTGATGGTCGGCGTCGGCTATGGCGTGCAGCGCTATCTGGCGAGCCCGCTCGGCCATGCGCTCTCGGCCGTACATACCAACGAGCTTCGGCTCGAATATCTTGGCGTGCCCGTCCGGGTCGTGCTGCTGATCGCCTATACGGTTTCGGCCGCGCTCGCCGGCATCGGCGGTGCGATCGCGGCGCTGGCGATCGGCCATATCCTGCCGGAATTCGCCTTCTGGACGGCCTCCGGCCATCTCGTGCTGGTCGCGGTGCTCGGCGGCATCGGCGGCGTCGCCGGCCCCTTCATCGGCTCGCTTTTCCTCGAAGTGCTGCACACCGTCGCGGTCGGCGTCACCGATGCCTGGAACCTCATCATCGGCGTCATCTTCTTCCTGCCGAGCGGGCTCTACGGCCTGCTGCGGCGCCGCAGCGGAGAACCGGCATGACCACGCCTCTCCTCCAGGCCAAGGACCTGCGCATCGCCTTCTACGGCGTTAAGGCCGCCGACGGCGTCAATCTCGAAATCCGCGAGGGCGAATTCCTC
This sequence comes from Allobosea sp. GW821-FHT09G06, assembly GCF_059416005.1. NCBI lineage: Bacteria > Pseudomonadati > Pseudomonadota > Alphaproteobacteria > Hyphomicrobiales > Alloboseaceae > Allobosea > Allobosea sp. GW821-FHT09G06. The sequence goes on from NZ_JBWKOI010000002.1 coordinate 562,362, forward strand.
GCGATCATCGGGCCCAACGGCTCCGGCAAGACGACCTTCCTCAATCTCTGCACCGGCTATCTCCGGCCGAGCTCGGGCGAGGTCTATCTCGACGGCAAGCCGATCACGGCGATGGCACCGCGCACCATCGCCCGCCGCGGCATCGCCCGCGCCTTCCAGATCCCGCAGCTCTTCCTCGACCAGACGGTGCTCGACAACCTGATGATCGCGGTCGCGGCCAAGCGCGGCATCTGGGTGCCGTTCAAGGCGCTCGGCGCCGAGGGCCGGCGCCAGGAGGCGGAGGAATTGCTGGCACTGGTCGGGCTCGACCGCGAGGCCGGGCAGCTGGCCGGCACGCTGCCTGAAGGACGGCGCAAGCTGCTCGACATCGTCATCGCGCTCGCCCTGAAGCCGCGCCTCGTCCTGCTCGACGAGCCGACCAGCGGCGTCAGCACGATCGAGCGCTTCACCCTGATGGAGACGCTGATGGGTGCTCTGCGGCAGGCCAAGGTCACGGCGCTCTTCGTCGAGCACGACATGGACGTGGTCCAGCGCTACGCCGACCGCGTCGTCGTCTGGGATTCCGGCAGCGTCATGGCCGAAGGGCCACCCTCCGAGGTGTTCAAGGACGAACGGGTGCTGCGCAACGTCGTGGGGGTGGCGTGATGCTTCGGATCGAAGGGGTAAGCGCCGCGATCGCCGGCGTGCAGGTGCTGCGCTCGGTCTCGCTCGGGCTGACATCGGGCAGGACGACGATCCTGATAGGCCGCAACGGCGCCGGCAAGACCACGACGCTGCGCGCGATCATGGGCTTGCTGCCCGTACAGGGCGGCTCGGTCCGGCTCGACGGAGAGGAGATCGGCACGACGCCGGCCTATCGCCGTGCGGCGCAGGGCATCGGCTACGCGCCGGAGGATCGCAGGCTGGTCCCCGAATTCTCCGTCGAGGACAATATCGTGCTGCCGGCGCTGGCGCTCAACCTGCCCGCAGCCGAGCGGACGCGGCGGCTCGACGAGGTCTATGCGCTGCTGCCGCAGCTCAAGACCATGCGCAAGCGGCCGGGCGGCGGCGTCTCGGGCGGGCAGGGCAAGATGGTGGCGCTGGGCCGGGCGCTGATGGTCGCCCGCACGGCGCTGCTGCTCGACGAGCCTTTCCAGGGTCTCGCCCCGGCGCTGGCGCTCGAATATGCGCGCACGCTCGGCGAACTCCGGCGCAACCGGCCCGATCTCGCCATCCTCGTCACGGAATCGACGCCGGCGCTGCTCGACGCCATCGCCGACGAGACGCTCCAGATCGAGCGCGGCGAGATCAACTGAGCCAGTCCGGCCAGTCGCGGCCTTTCAAGAATATGTCGGCCCGCCCGCGCTTGATTGCGCGCGGCGGGCCGATTGCTGATGGCGTCTCGGTGAACGCCAACATCAGCGCTCACAAAGCGTAGCGCGCCGTCGAAATTTGCAGATCTGTCAGAGAATGGCTGGTGCTGCGAGAGAGGATTGAACTCTCGACCTCTCCATTACCAATGGAGTGCTCTACCACTGAGCTACCGCAGCAGGTCCGGCGGCCGGGGCGTTCGCGGTTGCTCTAAGGCGGTTGCGGGCGCTGGCGTCGTTCCGAAGCGGCGCCCTGATGCCACAACCTTGTGACGGACGCAACCCGCTCGATCAATCCGGCAACAATAACCGTGGATCGATCCGGAAGAGCCGGCCGTCGCCAAGCAGATGCGCGCTCAATCCTTCGCGGAACAACGGCCGGAAAGCCGCGTCGCGCAGGTTGAGGCCGCCGGCATAGGCGCCCATCGCCGGCATCACGCAGCGCCGCGCCGACAGAGCGAAACAGCGCCGTCGGATCGCCCGCCCGCGCATCCTGACCTTCGCCGCCGGATGCAGATGCCCGGCGATCTCGTATCCACTCTCGAAAGCGGTCGGCTCATGGCACAAGGTCACGCCGGCAAGCACGACCTCGGCTGCGCTCTCGCCGCCCATGGCGCGGCTGATCGCGGGGTCGTGGTTGCCAGTGATCCAGAGCCAGTCGCGGCCCTGCTGCAGCGCGACAAGCGCGGCCCGTGTCTCCAGTGCGAGGCGGTTTTCGGCATCGCGATCATGGAAGCTATCGCCGAGCGCGATCACCCGGGCCGGCTGATGGCGCCGGATCGCGTGGCCCAGCGCCACGAGCGTCGCGGTCGAATCATAGGGTGGCAGCATCACGCCGCGCGCCGCATAGGCCGAGCCCTTCTCCAGATGCAGGTCGGCGACGACGAGCGTACGCTCCTCCGGCAGCCAGAGTGCACCGGAAAGATCGGGCACGAGCGCGAGCCGGCCCAGCATGAAGGCCTCGCTCGTCTTCGCTAAGGCTGCCGCAGCTGCCGTCACGCCATCGCCTCTTCCGTCAGCATCGCCTCTGCTTCCGCCAGGATTTCGTCCGCCGCCTCGCCATAAACGGCCTCGCGCCCGATCTCGAGCATTACGGAGACGCCGAGCGGCGAGACATGGTCGAGCGGCTGATGCACGATTCGGCCGCTGATCCGTGTCAGCATCTCACCAAGCCGGCGAATGTCGAGCAGGCCCGTCGCCGCATCGGCCCGCGCCGCCTTGAGCAGGATATGGTCGGGCTCGTGCCGGCGCAGCACGTCATAGACCAGATCGGTCGAGATCGTCACTTGCCGGCCGCTCTTCTCCTGGCCGGGGAAGCGGCGCTCGATCAGCCCGCCGATGATGGCGCAGGAGCGGAAGGTGCGCTTCATCAGCGCCGATTCCGCCATCCAGTCTTCGAGGTCGTCGCCGAGCATGTCCTGCGCGAAGAGCTCGTCGAGATCGAGCGCGCCGCGCGCGATCGCGGCGGTCATGTCGCCGAGCGTCCAGCAGGCCATGCCGTAATCGTTGCAGACGAAGCCGAGCGGGCGCATCCGGGCGCGCTCCAGCCGGCGGGTCAGCAGCATGCCGAGCGTCTGGTGGGCGAGACGGCCCTCGAACGGATAGGCGGCGAGATAGAAGCGCCCGCCGCGCGGGAAGGTCTCGACCAGCAATTCGCCGGGCTGCGGCAGGCGCGATATCCGCTTCTGTGCGTGCAGCCAGGCCGAGACCTCCTCCGGCAGGGTATTCCAGAGGCTGGGTGAGGCCAGGATGGCGCGCACGCGGGCGGCGAGGAAGGTCGAGAGCGGGAACTTGCCGCCGTCATAGGAGGGGATTTTCGGATCGGTGCCGGGCGAGGCGCGCGAGCAGACTGCCTCGTTCTCGATGATACCCTCGAAGCGCAAGACCTCGCCGGCGAAGACGAAGGTGTCACCCGGTACCATCGTCTCGGCGAAATACTCCTCGATCTCGCCGAGCACGCGCCCGCCGCGCGTGATCATACCGGGCTGGCCGGGCTTTCCGGCACGCGCCCGGCCGAGCCGGACCTTCAGCATCGTCGCCTCGACGATCGTGCCGACATTCATGCGATATTGCTGGATGACGCGGGCGTTGCTGGCGCGCCAGAGACCGGCCTTGTCCTGCCTGAGCTTGGCGAAGCGCTCATAGCTCTTCAGCGCATAGCCGCCCGTCGCGACGAAATTGACCACGGCGTCGAAGTCTTCGCGGGAGAGATCGGCGTAAGGAGCGGCGGTGCGAACCTCCTCATAGAGCGCGTCGGCCTGAAAGCCGTCCGAGCAGGCGACGCCGAGCACATGCTGGGCGAGCACGTCGAGCGCGCCGATGCGCGGCGGCGGCGTGTCCTGCGCGGCCTCGTGCACGGCTTCGAGCGCCGCGCGGCACTCCAGCAGCTCAAAGCGGTTCGAAGGCACCAGCAGCGCCTCCGAGGGCTCGTCCATGCGGTGGTTGGAGCGGCCGATCCGCTGGATCAGGCGGCTCGCCCCCTTCGGCGCGCCGAGATTGACGACGAGATCGACATCGCCCCAGTCGATGCCGAGATCGAGCGTCGCGGTGCAGACCACGGCCTTGAGGCGCCCGTCCGCCATCGCCGCCTCGACCTTGCGGCGCTGCTGGGCATCGAGCGAGCCGTGATGCAGCGCGATCGGCAGGTTGTCGTCATTGAGGTTCCACAAAGCCTGGAAGGCGAATTCCGCCTGCATGCGCGTGTTGACGAAGACCAGCGTCAGCTTGTGCGTGCGGATGGCCTGATAGACCTCGGCCATCGCATGCAGGGTGGTATGGCCGGCGATCGGCAGGCGCCGCTCGGTGTCGAGGATGCCGATGCGCGGCTTCGCACCGCCCGCGACGGTGACGAGCCCGGCCGCTGTCTCGGCGCCGCCGAGATAGCGCTGGAGATCGGCAGGCTCGCGCACCGTGGCCGAGAGACCGACGCCCGAGACCTGGGGCGCCAGCGTCTTCAGTCGCGCGAGGTCGAGCGCCAGCAGGTCGCCACGCTTGGAGGTGACCAGCGCGTGCAGTTCGTCGAGCACGATGCGGCGCAAGTTTGCGAAGAACGGCGCGGCGTCGCGATGCGAGACGAGCAGCGCGAGCTGTTCCGGCGTCGTCAGCAGGATGTCGGGCGGGCGCTGGATCTGGCGTACGCGCTTGGCGGCGGAGGTGTCGCCGGTGCGGGTCTCGATCGTGATCGGCAGCGCCATCTCGCGCACGGGCGCTTCGAGATTGCGGGCGATATCGACGGCAAGCGCCTTCAGTGGGGAAATATAGAGGGTGTGCAGGCCGTCATGCTTGCCCTCGCGCTCGGCCAGTTCGACGAGCGAAGGCAGGAAGCCCGCGAGCGTCTTGCCGGCGCCGGTCGGCGCGACCAATAGCGTCGAGCGCCCGGCGCGGGCCTCCTCCAGCAAGGCGAGCTGATGCGGCCGCACGCTCCAGCCGCGGCCAGTGAACCAGGCCTCGAAAGCGGGAGGGAGCGGGGAGGAGGCGGCCATGCCGGCCGAAGATAAGGCGGGGCGCGGGAGAACGAAAGGGGAATGAAGCCATCGCTTCAATCGCTTGGCTCAAAGAGCCAAGCGTCGCTTCCGCCGTGCATCCAAAGCCGCTGTCGGAATGTACACCCAGTGAGGTGTGGCCCCGCCTCAAAGCCGCATCTTGGGGCTGGCCCGGTCGCGAACCCCCCTTTGCGGCCGGGTCTCTTATATGGCGATCGAGGTGGATGGCTTTCAGCGCCGCTCCGCCACCACCAGCAATCCCGGCACGGGCGCGCCGCGATCCTGCCGCGTGCTGGCGGGCTCGACGAGTATCGGTGTGAGCCCGGCTTCCAGGAGCCGTTCCTTCAGCCAGCCCTCCGCATGCGCGAACCGCCTGTCATCGCCCACCACGACGCCTTCGCCGTCATGGCTCTGCACCGTGAAGGCGAGCAGCCCGTCCTGCTCCAGCACGCGCGCGCTCTGGGCGAAGCAGGGGGCGAGCTCGCCGAGATAGACGAAGACATCGGCCGCGACGACGAGATCGGCGGAGGCGTCCGGCCGGCTGGCGAGGAAGGCGGTGAGCCCCGCGACGGCGAGCTTGTCGTAGAGCGGCGTGCCGTCCGGCGCGAGCTTGGTCCGCGCCCGTTCGATCATGCGCGGCGAGAGATCGCAGCCGGCGATGAAGCCGCTCTGCTCGTGGATCGCCTCGCCCATCAATCCGGTGCCGCAGCCGAGATCGTAGACGATGTCGAACCGGAAGGGCCGGCCGGCGTTGCTGCAGCAGCGGACGAGCGCCGCCTTCAGCAGGTCGGGCGCGTTGTATTGCAGGGTTTGCGTGAGATGGCTGTCGAAGCGGTCGGCATAGGCGTCGAACAATGCGCCGGAGAAGTTCTCCGAGGTCGCCTGCTCGGCCGGCAGCGCGCCGATGCGGGCAAGATCGAGCCGCGCGCCGAAATGGTCGTTGGGATCGAGGTCGAGGCATTGCCGCCAGGCGGTGGCGGCGTCCTCCTTGTGGCCGAGCGCCTCCTGCGCCAGCCCGTAGAGATGCCAGGCCGCGGTGAAGTGATAGGCCTGCGACAAGGTCTGGTCGAGGATCTCGACGGCCGCTTGCGCGTCCCCGTCCTTCAGCGCAGCCTGAGCCCAGCCATAGCGGCGGTCGAGCACGGGGTCGCCGGACGAGGCGAAATGCGTGGTCGAGCCTGTATCGGTCATACCGACCGATGTAGCCGAGGAGTGTGACGCTGGCCAGACAAAGCGCCCGCTGGCGCCCCCCCGAATTGCTGGTGCCGACGCCGGCCGGGCTCTATTGCCCGCCGGCCGACATCCATATCGACCCGGTCCGCCCGGTGGCGCGCGCGCTGATCACCCATGGCCATTCCGACCATGCCCGTTCCGGTCATGGCGCCGTGCTGGCGACGCGCGAGACGCTGGCGATCATGGCCCTGCGCTATGGCGAGGGTTTCACCGGCTCGCAGCAGGTCGCCGTGCCCGGTGAGGCGATCCGCGTCAGTGAGGTCGATTTCACCTTCGTGCCGGCCGGTCATGTCCTCGGCTCCGCCCAGATCGCGGTCGAGAGCCGCGGTCTGCGCATCGTCGCCTCCGGCGACTACAAGCGCGAGCGCGACCCGACCTGTGCCGGCTTCGAGCCTTTGCCCTGCGACATCTTCATCACTGAGGCGACCTTCGGCCTGCCGGTCTTCCGCCATCCGTCGGCGGCGGGGGAGGTGGCCAAGCTGCTTGAATCGGTCCGGCTCTTCCCGGAGCGGACGCATATCGTCGGCGCCTATTCGCTGGGCAAGGCGCAGCGCGTCATGGCTCTGATCCGCGAGGCCGGCTACGAGCGGCCGATCTATATCCATGGTGCGGTCGAGAAGATCACCAGCTTCTACGAAGCCGAGGGCATCCCGCTCGGCGAGGTCAGGCTGGTCTCGGACACAGATCGCAAGACGCTGGGCGGCGAGATCGTCATCTGCCCGCCGAGTGCGACGCAGGACCTGTGGGCGCGCCGCTTTCCCGACCCGGTCACGGCTTTTGCCTCGGGCTGGATGCGGATCAGGGCGCGGGCCCGCCAGAAGGGCGTCGAATTGCCGCTCGTCATCTCCGACCATGCCGATTGGGACGATCTGCTCGCGACGATCCGCGAGGTTCAGGCCGGCGAAATCTGGGTCACGCATGGCGAGGCCGATGCGCTCGTCCACTGGTGCGGCACGGCAGGGCTGAAGGCCAAGCCGCTGCATCTCGTCGGCTATGGCGACGAGGGCGAGGCCGATCCGGTCGAGGAGGCGGCCGATGCGGCTTCTGTCTAGCGTCCGATCAGCGCGAGGCGGCGACGACCGGGCGCGCGGGCGCGGCCATGCCGAGCATCGCATTCGCCATGTCGCGAGCGAGGCAGTCATAACCGGCATCGCTCATATGGAAGCCGTCGGTCCAGAGTGCGGCCTTGAAGGCCTCGGCATCGCTGCGGTGCCATTCGCGCATCGCATCATAGCGGCCGAAGACCGGCACGGCCTCGCGCCGGGCGACCTCGCCGACGGCCTCGACATATTGGCCGTAGCGCTGCGGATCGCGCACGGACGGGAAATATTGCGGGTCGAGGATGGCGAGCGCCGGGCCGGCATCGCGGACGAGCGAGATGCCTTCGCCGATCATCGCCTTGAAGGCGTTGAGATCGCCGCCCCTGACGGCGTCATTGGTGCCGACCTGCCAGATCACGAGGTCGTAGGGACGCGCGGCCATCGCAGCCTTCATGCGCGCGAGCGTCTGCGGTGCGGTCTCGCCGCCGATGCCGGCATTGACGATCTCGACCTGCGACTTCGGCCAGGATTTGGCGAGCAGCGCCTGCAAGCGGGCGGGATAGGTCTTGTCCTTGGCGCTGGCGCCGACGCCTTCGGTCGAGGACGAGCCGATGGCGAGGATCGTCAGGGCCTTGCCCTGCGAGACCTTGGCGGAGAGTGGCGCAAGCGCGGCGTTCGAGCGCACGATAGGCGTCTCGCGGCAGGAGAAGCTCGCCGCCTGCGCGGGGGCTCCGACCGAAAACGTGGCAGCGATGGCAGGCAAGGCAAAGGCAAGAAACCGCATCGCTGCGCGCATCGGCATGGCTCTCCTAGCTACCCTGCTGCCGTTAAGGTTTGCTTCATGAACGGTATCTGAACGATGCGCTGCAACATGAATGAAGCGGCGCGGTGTGGCGCGGGAGCGACAGCATGAACCGCTTCGCCTGGCTGCTCGACCGTCTCGCCTATGAGCCACGCCGCAACGCCAAGATTGCGCTGATCGCCGATTACTTGCGCACCACGCCCGATCCCGATCGCGGCTATGCGCTGGCGGCGATGACGGGTGGGCTCGTCTTCCGCAACGCCAAGGCCGGGCTGATCCGCGCCCTGATCGCCGAGCGCACCGACCCGGTGCTCTTCGCCTTGTCCTATGACTATGTCGGCGATCTCTCGGAGACGGTCGCGCTGATGTGGCCGGCCCGGCACGGCACGAATGCGGTGCCGCATCTGCCGGAGGTGGTCGAGAGCCTGCGTGAGGCCGGCAAGACCGACCTGCCGCGCCTCGTCGCCGGCTGGCTCGATGCGCTCGACGAGACCGGCCGCTGGGCCCTGCTCAAGCTCATCACGGGTGCCTTGCGCATCGGCGTTTCGGCTCGCCTCGCCAAGACGGCGGCGGCCAGTCTCGGCGGCGTCCCGCCCGACGAGGTCGAGCAGGTGTGGCACGGGCTGGAGCCGCCCTATGCCGAGCTCTTCGCTTGGTTGGAGGGCAGGGGACCGCGTCCCGAGGCGCGCGATCCCGCGCCGTTCCGCCCGGTCATGCTCTCGCATCCGATCGAGGATGGCGATTTCGACAAGCTCGACCCGGCCGAATTCGCGGCCGAATGGAAATGGGACGGCATCCGCGTCCAGGCCGTCAGTGGCCGCAAGGCCGACGGTTCGCGCGTGACCAGGCTCTATTCCCGCACCGGCGAGGACATCGCTGCCGCCTTCCCCGACCTCGTCGAGGAACTGGCGATAGATGGCGCGCTCGACGGCGAATTGCTGGTGATGCGCGAGAGCACGGTCCAGAGCTTCAACACGCTCCAGCAAAGGCTCAACCGCAAGACCGTCACCGCCAGGATGCTGGGCGAATTCCCCGCCCATATCCGCGTCTACGACCTGCTCGTCGACGGCGAGGAGGATATCCGGCATCTACCGCTGGAGGAGCGGCGCCGGCGACTCGAAGGCTTCCTGTCGCGCCTTGCCAGCGCCCGCTTCGATCTCTCGCCGCTGATCCCCTTCGCCTCCTGGGAGGAGCTGACGGCCGCTCGCGCCGACCCGGCCGGGGCGGGGGCGGGCGCCGATGCGGAAGCGGTCGAGGGCTGCATGATCAAGCGCCGCGATTCGCCCTATCTGCCCGGTCGACCCAAGGGCTATTGGTGGAAATGGAAGCGCGATGCCCGGCTCGTCGACTGCGTACTGATGTATGCCCAGCGTGGCCACGGCAAGCGCTCGTCCTTCTACTCCGACTACACCTTCGGCGTTTGGCGCGTGGGCGAGGATGGCGGGCAGGAGCTGGTGCCGGTCGGCAAGGCTTATTTCGGCTTCACCGACGAGGAGCTGATCGAGATCGACAAATATGTCCGCAAGAACACGCTGAACCGCTTCGGCCCGGTGCGCGAGGTCACGCATGACGCGCAATCAGGCCTCGTCTTCGAGGTCGCCTTCGAGGGCTTGCAGCGCTCGACCCGGCATAAATCCGGCCTCGCCATGCGTTTTCCCCGGATCAACCGCATCCGCTGGGACAAGCCGCCGGTCGAGGCCGACCATATCGAGGTGCTGGAAGCGCTGTTGCCGACCAATGGTTGAGCCGTGACGGGTTGCAGCCTTGCGTTTGCAGTGCTTGTGGTGCACGCCCGGGCTGAGGCAAAATGTCCGGGTCGAACAAGGCATCGGCCCGTCCCGGACGGAGCCGGGGCAGGCTTAAGGGAGTGGGGCCATGAGCAAGCAGCCTTCGACGCGGATCGTCATCGCGGATGACCATCCGTTGTTTCGCGGCGCGCTGCGTCAGGCGGTGTCGAGCGCCATCGGCGGGGCCGAGGTCAGCGAGGTCGGCTCGCTCGAAGCTCTGACCGAGGCGCTGGCGAGCGGCGGCGATGCCGATCTCGTCCTGCTCGATTTGACCATGCCGGGCGTGCAGGGCTTCTCCGGCCTGCTCTTCTTGCGCGCCGACCATCCCGAGATTCCGGTCATCGTCGTCTCCGCCAATGACGACCCGGCGGTGATTCGCCGCTGCATCGAGTTCGGCGCGCTCGGCTTCCTGCCCAAGACGGCGGATGTCGCGCAGATGGGCGAGGCGATCCGCGCCGTGCTCGACGGCGGCGTCTGGACCCCGCCCGGCGTCGATCTCTCCGCGCCGGTCGATGCCGAGGTCGCCGACATGGTCCGCCGCCTCTCCACGTTGACGCCGCAGCAGGTGCGCGTGCTGATGATGCTGTCGGAAGGGCTTCTCAACAAGCAGATCGCCTATGAGCTCGGCGTCTCCGAGGCGACCGTGAAGGCGCATGTCTCGGCGATCCTGACCAAGCTCGATGTCGACAGCCGCACGCAGGCCGTTATCGCCGCTTCGAAGATCGCCGGCACCGCCTGGGCGACGGCTGGGGCGGCGGCGACCGCCTGACGCGGCCCGTTCAGTCCCCGTTCAAGCGCAGCAGGTTTCAGGTTAAGACAGCGCGGAAGCGCCCCGCATCGGCTTGGGGCGCAACAGGATGGCCATTGCTTCCATGGAACGGTTTCTCGGCGGCTCGCCCCTCAGCGTCCTCGTCCGCCTGATCTTCATCTCGCTTCTGGTCGGCGCGGCCATGGCCTTCCTCGGCCTCTCCCCGCAGAGCCTCTACGACGCGGCCGCGCGCTTCCTGCGCTCGATCACCGGGCTCGGCTTCGGCGCGGTGCGCGAGGTCGGCCAATGGGTCATCGCCGGCGCGCTGATCGTCGTGCCGCTCTGGCTGCTGATGCGGCTCTTCGCGGCGCGGAAGTAAGCTTTACAGCCTTTCGCCGCGCGCGATCGCCGCCGCGTCGCGCCCGATCAGGGCGGTCAGGCGCGTCAGCCCGGCGCGGCGCGCCCGCGTGGCGAGGCCGGTCTTGATCTCCTTCGCCAGTCCCGGCCCCTTGAACACCATCGCCGAATAGAACTGCACCAACGTGGCTCCGGCGCGGATCTTGGCGAAGGCGGCTTCGGCCGAATCGACGCCGCCGACGCCGACCAGCGGGAATTGCCCTTCGACGCGCAGGAAGGCCTCGGCCAGCATTCGGGTCGAGGCGGTGAAGAGCGGCTTGCCGGAAAGCCCGCCGGTCTCGGCCTTGCTGGCGCTGCGCAGGCTGTCCGGGCGTGCGATCGTGGTGTTCGAGACGATCAGCCCGTCGATATTCCGCTTGCGGGCGACCGCGATCATGCCGTCGAGCTCGGGCATCGTCAGGTCCGGCGCGATCTTGATCAGGATCGGTGTGCGCTGGCCAACGGTAGCCACCTCGTCCCGCGCCGCAAGCGTCCGCGCCACGAGATCGTCGAGCGCGCTTTCCGCCTGCAGATCGCGCAAGCCGGGCGTGTTCGGCGAGGAGACGTTGATCGTCAGGAAATCGGCGAGGGGAGCGAGCCGGCGCGCCAGTGTCGCATAATCGGCGGCGCGGTCGGCCGATTCCTTGTTGGCGCCGAGATTGACGCCGACGAGCCCGTTGCGGCGCAAGCGGCCCTCGAGCCGCTTCGCCACGGCCTCCATGCCCTCGCTGTTGAGGCCGTAGCGGTTGATCACGGCCTCGTCCTCCAGCAGGCGGAAGACGCGCGGGCGCGGGTTGCCGGGCTGCGGCAGCGGCGTCACGCCGCCGACCTCGACGAAGCCGAAGCCGAGCCCCAACGCGCCGTCGACGGCTTCCGCATTCTTGTCGAAGCCTGCGGCAAGGCCGACCGGGTTGGAGAAGGGCAGCCCGAACGCCTCTGTCGCGAGCAAGGGGTCGTCCGCGCCTGGCTTCAGGGCGGGCGCCGTGGCCAGCGCCGTGACCGTCAGGCGATGCGCCGTCTCCGCATCCATGCGGTGGATCAGAGGCCGGGCGAGGTTGAACAGGCCGCCGATCATGCGAGCGTCTCCGGTAGAATGTGGCTGCCGTCGGTCTTCAGCGGCATGGGGGCGATCCAGCGGACGACCTTCGGATCGAGCGGGGCATAGAGATGCGGGAACAGCGCGCCGCCGCGCGAGGGCTCGTAGCGCAGGGCCGGGCCGAGGCATTCGTCGTCGATGGCTATGAGCAGGAGCCCGTCCTGCCCGGCGAAATGCTTCGCCGCGGTCTCGGCGACCTGGGCGGCTGTGGAGAAATGGATATAGCCGTCGGCGAGATCGACCGGGGCGCCATCGAAGCGGCCCTTGGCCTCGGCTTCCGACCAGAGCGCGGCAGGGCATATCTTGTAGATCAGGGACACCGGAGGTCTCGCGCGCGATTGTCGGCACCGGCTTAATCACTGGCAGGAGGATTCCGCAAGCGGTTGTCCGATTGTGGCGAGATTCGGATTGAAATCTTATGCGATAGGGGATATTTCCTATCTTCAATCCCCGCCGAACGGCAAGAGCGAAGCGAGGCCCTCAGCGATGCTGTCACATGACCAGATCTGGGGGGCGATCGATACGCTCGCCCAGCGCTATGGCTTCACCGCCTCGGGGCTGGCGCGCAAGGCCGGGCTCGACGCCACCACCTTCAACCGCTCGAAGCGCGTCGCCCCCGACGGGCGCGAGCGCTGGCCCTCGACCGAATCGATCTCGAAGATCCTGGTTGCGACCGGCGCCTCCTTCGACGAGTTCATGAGCGTGGTGCTGCGGCGCGAGCCGGCGCCGGCCCGCACGATTCCCTTGATCGGCTTCGCCCAGGCGGGCTCGGGCGGCTTCTTCGACGATGGCGGCTTTCCCGTTGGCACCGGCTGGGAGGAGGTCGCCTTTCCCGGCGTCGCCGACGAGAAGGCCTATGCGCTCGAAATCTCCGGCGATTCGATGCTGCCGCTCTATCGTGACGGCGACACCATCATCGTCTCGCCGACCGCGACGGTCCGGCGCGGCGACCGCGTCGTGGTCAAGACGGTGGAGGGTGAGGTGCTGGCCAAGCAGCTCAAGCGCCAGACGGCCAAGACGGTCGAGTTGGCCTCGCTCAATCCCGAACATGCCGATCGCGTGCTGAACAATGCCGAGATCGCCTTCATGGCGCGGGTGATCTGGGCGAGCCAGTAGGCGCGTCGCCGATCAGTGCCCGTTGGCGCGCCGCGCCGGCAGCATCACTGCGAAGACCGCGCCCGTGGTCGAGGGCTCCAGCGCGATCGAGCCGCCATGGAGCCGGACGAGCTCGGCCGCGACGGCCAAGCCAAGCCCGGTGCCGCCCGGCGTCACCGAGCCGCGGAAGGCCTGGAACAGGTTGGCCCGCGCCCGCTCGGGCACGCCGGGGCCGTTATCGATGACGCGCAGGGCCACGGAGCCGTTCTCAGGCCCCGCCGTGACAGTCAGCACGGGCAGGTCGCCGGCTTCGGCCCCCGCCCGCGTCAGCGCCTGGATCGCGTTGCGCATCAGGTTGGTCAGCACGCGCGCCATCTGGTCGGGATCGCAGGGAGCGGAGAGTTCGGGCGGCACCCGGTTCTCGAAGCGCGGCTGCTTGCCGTCGCCGAGGCCGAGCATTTCCGCCTGTTCGGCGACGAGCTGGCGCAGCGCGACGTCGCGGATCGCGGGCGTCGCCTCGGCGGCGCGGCCATAGGCGAGGGTCGCCTGGCAGAAATCGATGGCGCGCCCGAGCGTCGCGATCAGGCGTGGCGCGAAGCGGCGGATCTTGGCGTCGCGGGTCTCGATGAGTTGGTCGGACATGAGCTGCGCCGCTGCCAGCATGTTGCGCAGGTCGTGATTGATCTTGGACACCGCGAGGCCGAGCTCGGCGAGATGTTTCTTGGTGCGCAACTCGTCGGCGAGCGTCGCCTGCATGCGGGCGAGCGCGCGCTCCGCCTCGCCGATCTCGTCGGCGCGCAAAGAGGGCTCGATGATCCGCCGGGGGTTCTCCGGGTCGGCCTCGAACTCCATGACATTGGCTGCCAGATGCCGGATCGGGCCGATGATCAGGGCATTGAGCGCGATATAGACGGCGAGCGCGGTGAGCCCGGTGAGCAGCAGCGAGATCAGCAGCAGGCTCCAGGAGAATTTCAGCATCGCCCGGCGCAGCGGCGCCTCGTCGATGACGATCTCGACAAAGTCCGCGCCGCCGACCGCCTCGCCGACCACGCGGATCGGCATGGTCGCGGGCGAGACGAGCACGGCGAGCGCCTCCTCGATCGCATTGATCCAGCTCAGGTTGCGCAGGTCGACCGAACGCGAGACTTCAGGCGGCGGCATCGAATCGAGGCTGAGCAGGCGCCGCGCCGCGCCGACGCGCGCCGCGATCGCGCGGGCGCCGACGCCCATCAGCAGACGGTTCTCGCTGCCTTCGGGCAGGCCGTCCTCCGGGGCGCCTTCCAGCACCAGCGCCGCAACCTGCGCGGCGGCGATCCGGTCATGCAGCCAGCTGCGCCGGAAATTCGCGATCGAGGGCAGATAGATCAGCACCTCCGCCAGCATGACGAAGAGCACGGTGACGAGCAGCAGCTTGGCCGAAAGGCCGAGGCGGGTGAGGCCGCGCGGCTGGCTGACCGACAAGGCTGACTTGGGTGCATGCATCGCCGGTGATCTTAGCCGAAACGACGCAGAAAGCCGATGAGGCGACGTAAAGCCGGCCGCGTCGTCAAAGCCGCATGGAAGGAAAGGGCTGCGCGGCGCGAGGCATCCGAGCGGGCGCCGGCAGGCAGCGGCATCCCGGCGAGGTCGCCAACACCGAGCCCGCTACGCATCGCGATGCACCAGGGCGCGATCAACTCGCCCGCATCCTCGCCGACGATGGTGACGCCGAGGATGCGGCCCTTGCGGTCGACGATCGCCTTGACGAAGCCCTCGGTCTCGCCGGCAGCCTGGGCTGCGGCATTCTCGGAGAACGGCCAGCGCAGCACGCGGATGGTTCCGGCCGCGTTCCGAGCCTCGGCCTCCGAAAGCCCGATCGAGGCGACCTGCGGCCGGCTCCAGATGACGCGCGGTTCGCTGACCGGGTCGATCTTCACCGGCTGGCGGAACAGGATGCTGCGCAGCACGAGCCCGACATGGTCGTCGCCCGTGCGGTCGGCGCGAGCGGTTGCCGCTCCGCCGGCACAGGCGCCCAACGCGTGTACACGGCGATTGCTCGTCCGCAGGCTACGGTCGACGACGATGCCGGAGGCGTCGTGCCGGATGCCGCCGAGATCGAGGTCGAGTTCCTCGATCGCAGGCCGGCGCGGGCCGCAAAGGATGAGATGCGAGCCCTCGATCGTGGTTTCGCCGGAAGGCGAGGCCACGATCAGGCGAAGGCCGGAGCGCGTGCGCTCCACCCGCAGCGGCTCGCCGTTCTCGTGCAACGCTAGCCCTTCGCGCAGCAGGCGGCGGCGCAGGATCGTCGCGGCTTCGTCGTCATGCCCCGCCAGCAAGCCTTCGGGCGCGACGAGGGTCGCGGCACAGCCCAGCCGGCGCAGGGCTTGCGCCAGGGCAGCGCCCGCGCCGCCCAGCACGATCGGGCGCTCCGGCAACCGGGTCAGCCCGGCAAGATCGGCCTCCCGCAGAATAGGCACCGCATCGAGCCCCGCTATCGCGGGCGACGCGGCGCGCGCGCCGGCGGCTATGACGAAGCGGCGCGCCTTGATCGGCTGCCCCTCGACGGTGACCGTGCTGCGGCTGGTGAAACGAGCCTCGCCCCTGATGACGCTGATGCCGAGCGTGGCCAGTCGTTCGGCCGTGTGATTGGCCCGGTCGGCCGCCAGTGCCCGCTGGATATGATCGTGGATCTGGGCCGGATTCGGCTGCGGCTCGGTTGCCGCGAGACCAAGCCGCTCGGCCTCGCGCAGCGCCTGCGCGCGGGCTCCGGCCTCGATCAGTGCTCGGACAGCGAGCGAGCCCTTGTCGCCGCCGACGGCGTCCCGCTCGATCAGCACGACGGGGACGCCGAAGGCCGCCACGGCGATCGCCAGCGCACTGCCGTTTCCGCCCGCGCCGATGACGCAGATATCGGGTGTCAACGCGGCTGGTTTCGCCGCCTTGGCCGTGCCGTCGCTCACCGGATATCCCGTTTCGCTGTCGTCCCTGAACGCTGATGCGTTGCCGGGCCGGCGGAATCAAGGCCGTTGCGCCGCAGTTCCCGAATTAAAGCGAAAGGTTGGCCGGCTCAGGCGACGCTGCGGTTGCCGCTGCCGTTGCGGTCCTTGATGCTGGCCAGCGCTTCCGGGCGGCCGAACAGGAAGCCCTGGGCACGGTGCGCGCCCAGCAGCTGGACGGCGATGCGCTGCTGCTCGGTCTCGATGCCTTCGACCACGACATTCATCTGGAGCCGGCGCGCCAATTGGCAGACGGCCTCGATGACGGCCTTGGAGGCTTCGTTGGTATGGACCTCGCGGGCGAAGCTCTGGTCGATCTTCACCTGCGCGAACGGGTAGGTCGAGAGATAGGCGAGCGAGGAATAGCCGGTTCCGAAATCGTCCAGCGCGAAGGTCACGCCCAGCGCCCGCAATTCGTCCAGCACCGAAAGCGCCAGCTTGTCGTCCTCGATCAGCAGCGATTCCGTGACTTCGAGCATCAGGCGGCGCGATTCGAGCTGCGAGGCGAGAAGCGCTTCCTTGACCGTCTCGACGATCCGGCGCGGCTCGCGGAACTGCAGCGGCGAGACGTTGACAGAGACGCCGATGCCGGGCTCCCAGCTCGCGGCATCGCGGCAGGCCTGGCGGATCGCCCAGTCGCCCATGCCGGCAATCAGGCCGGATTGTTCGGCGATCGGGATGAAGACGCTCGGCGGCACCATGCCGCGGGTGGGGTGGCGCCAGCGCATCAGCGCCTCGCGCGACACGACCTTCTGGGTCTTCAGGTCGATGATCGGCTGGTAGTAGAGTTCGAGCGAACCGTCGATGCAGGCCTTGCGCAGATCGACCTCGATCTCATGCCGCTCCATCATCTCCTCGGCCATGGCCGGGTTGAAGAACATCAGCATGTTCCGGCCGGCGGACTTGGCCTTGTAGAGCGCGGTATCGGCATGGCGCAGCAGGTCGGCCGGATTGGCGCCGTCGAGCGGCGCCATCGCGATGCCGATGCTCGCGGTCACGTAGACGGTCTTGCCGTCGACATCGAAGGCCTTCGACATCACGTCGATCATGCGCTGGGCGATGGCGGTGACGACGAGATGGTCGGCGGAGGGCAGGATCAGCAGGAATTCGTCGCCACCGAAGCGGGCGAGCATGTCGTTGCTGCGGATCGCGCCGCGCAGGCGGCTCGCGGTCTCCATCAGCACATGGTCGCCGATATCGTGGCCCAGGCTATCATTGACCTGCTTGAAGCCGTCGAGATCGAGATAGAGCAGTGCGAAGCCATCGCCCGTGCGCTCCAGCTTGGCGAAGGTCTCGTTGATCTGCGTGGTGTACTCGAAACGGTTCGCGAGCCCTGTCAGTTCGTCGAAGCGCGCCATCTGCTCGATGCGCGCCTCCGTCGCCTTGCGCTCGGTGGCGTCCTCCGTGAGCATCAGGATGCCCCCTTCGGCCGCAGGCGCGAGCGTCACGACCAGCACGAGCCCGCCCCGGGTGACCACTTCGCGGCTGGTGGCCTGCTGGGTCGTCTGCACCTCGGTCAGTGCCGTGCGGATGTCGCGCAATTGCTCCTGGCTGATCACCTGGCGTTCGACCAGGAAGCGTGCGATCGCCGTCAAGGGCGTGCCCGGCAGGGCGAGCGTCTCGGGCAGGCCGTAGAGCGTGCTGTGAGGCGCATTGCTGACCGCGAGCTTGAGGCTGCGGTCGAACATCGCCAGCCCGTCGATCATGGTGTTGAGCGCGGCGTCGAGCGTCAGGTTCTGCGAATGAAGGGCTGAAGCCAGCGCCTTGGACTGCTTGTTGGCGTCGCTCAGGGCCAGCAGGTTCCGGTGCAGCGAATTGGTGATCGCGATATTGGCCGCCACGTAGAGGAAGGCGAAATAGCCGATATAGCGATAATATGGGTTATGCGCGCCGATCAGCCCGATCGCCATCGGGATGCAGAAGGTCAGGAGCTGAACCGCCACGAATTTCGGCCGGCCGGCATTGCGAGCGACATAGCCCGAGGCCAGCGCGATGGTCGAAGCGACAGAGGTGATATGGGCGGCAGGGTCGTCCGTCTGGACCAGCGCGACATAGCAGCTGTAGCCGAGCACGGCGCTGAACATCGTGGCGCCGAGAAAGTAGTCGCGATCCCAGCGGCGGGTCTGCGCATAGGTGTCATTGGCGTGGTTGCGCCGCCGGTAGGCGATCACCGTCACGATACGCAGGACAACGATGAGCGCCACCAGGATGGTGAGGCTCATGAAGATGTCCATGCCGGTGGATATCCAGCACAGGAAAGGCGTCAGGATGCCGGCGATGCCGCCAGGAATGATCGAGGCCGGCGAGGAAAACAGCGAACTGACCAGCAGCGTATAGCCGGTCAGGTCGATGTTCTCGCCCTGCTCGCGCTCACCAGCCGCCATCAGTCGCTTGAGAGCGCCTGCCATCTACTCCTGCCTTTGCCGCCCCGCGCGGTGCGATGTGCGGATTCCGCACGTCGCGCATCATGCGAGGTTTGTACGAGAGCAGAGGTAAATGCTTCGTGTGGTTTTCCGGAGGACAACGGCCTCCGGAATACTGCAGGCACCTTTGGGCAGGATTTTTTGCTGTGTTCAGACCGGTGCGAGGTGGCGTTGATAGACGCGGGCCAGCATCCGGTCCTGCGTCTGGGCGATACGCTGCAGCTTCGAGATCGCGCTCGGGCTGAGGCGCAGCATGCAGTCGGTCCAGATCTGGCCGAGATGGCCAAGCTCTTCGCGCAGGTCGCCGGAGCGGCGGTTGAAGGCCGAGAACAGGGCGGTCTTGGCCGCGTGGATCGGCAGGGAGTCGGCGCAGTACTTGCGGATCCAGTCCTCGCCCGTGCCGGTCGGGACCACCGCTTCGAGGCCGCCGGCCGCCATGAATTCCTGCGCGCTCATCTCCTCGCCGGAAAGCAGCATCTGCTCGGCCGCGCGCTGGCCCATGCGCCGCGACAGGATCGCCACCGCCGTGATGGGGAAGTGATTGAACTTGATCTCGGGGTAGACGAACGAGGCCTGTTCCTCGGCGATCATCACGTTGCATGAGCGCGGCGCGTCGATGCCGCCGCCGATCGCCTTGGCATGGATCGTCGAGAGCGTCACCACGAGGCCGTTGAGGCCGCCGGAATTCCAGATCGCGCCTTCCGCCGAGAGCCTTGCATATTCCGCCAGCGACGCGCGGTCGTTCTTGGCCAGGCAGTCCAGATAGAAATCGAGATCGCCGCCGAGCGTGAAGAACGGCCCCGCGCCGCGGAAGGCGAGGAAGCGCACCGGAGCGCGGTGATACTGGTCCGGAGCCCCCCATAGCGTGACGATCGCGCTCTGGATCTTCACCAGGCTGTCGAGCAGCTGGAGCGTGAAGACGGGCTTCAGCTCCGGCCGGATCGTGACCCAGAGCGTCTTGATCTCCGGCTCATAGGCGATCTCCACCTCGGGCAGGAACCCTGCCTTGTAGCGGATCGCATCGATGACTTCGCAGCTCTCCAACAGGGTCGGCGCGAGGCTTCCTGTTCCCAACTTCAAGGACTGCAACATGACGCTACCCCACCAATTCCTTGATGTCGGGCAGCGTAAACGTTCTTAATGAAGTGTAAACGAAATCTCCCTGAAATGGTTAATAGCATTAAGGATTTTTGCTTTACCAAGCGTCAGGTGGGGCCTTCTGGACCGCCGCGGACCGAGGCAGAGCAAGGGCCGCGCCGCCGTCGCTGGAACGAAAATTTCGTGAAGGGCCGGGAGCGCGAAGCAAATGGATCGCCTGGCCGACTGCTGGAGAATGATTGTGCCCGGTGCGAAAAGCGGAGGTCGAAACTGGCTTCATCCGGCACGATGCTGGCCCGGTATGGGGCAGGCGGCCGGCAGCCCGCGCAGGCGCTTGTCCAGCGGCAGCGCAGGGTCTAACGATACCGCCGCGAATTCGCCGCGTTCCCGCGTTCAAACACCCCAGACCGAGCTGACGCCGTGACCCGCCAGACAGCCGAGGACGAGAAGCAGGCGCGCCTTGCCGCCGCGCTCCGCGAGAACCTGAAGCGCCGCAAGGCCCAGGCTCGCGCTCGCCGCTCGGACGAGGCGCAAGCGCGTGAGCCGGAGCCGCCCTCTCAGGCCGATACCTCCCGGACCTGAACTTCCTATTCTCCCATGCGCCGCCGGCCTTGTGCCCGGCCGGCCGAGCAGGACCCGACGATGGACAAGATCCGCATCACCGGCGGCCAGCGCCTCAATGGCGCGATTCCGATTTCCGGCGCGAAGAACGCCGCCTTGCCGCTGATGATCGCGAGCCTGCTGACCGACGAGACGCTGACGCTGACCAATGTGCCGCGGCTTTCGGACGTGACGGCGCTCTCGCGCATCCTGTCGAACCAGGGCGTCGATCGCACCGTCGCCGGCAAGCGCATCGGCCAGTCGGCCGAGACCGGCCAGACCATCGCGCTGACCGCGCGCCAGATTGTCGATACCTGCGCGCCCTATGAGCTGGTCTCGACCATGCGGGCGAGCTTCTGGGTGATCGCGCCGATCCTGGCCCGCATGGGCGAGGCCAAGGTCTCGCTGCCGGGCGGCTGCGCCATCGGCACGCGCCCCGTCGATCTGCTGCTGATGGCGTTGGAGAAGCTCGGCGCCGAGATCGTGATTGAGAACGGCTATGCGCTGGCGCGCGCGCCCAAGGGTCTCAAGGGCGCCGAGATCGTCTTCCCGAAGGTCACGGTCGGCGGCACCCATACCGCGCTGATGGCCGCCGTGCTCGCCCAGGGCACGACCGTGATCGAGAACGCGGCCTGCGAACCGGAGGTCACCGACCTCGCCGCCTGCCTTATCAAGATGGGCGCCAAGATCGAGGGCGCGGGCACCCCACGCATCGTGGTGACGGGCGTGGCCCGCCTCGGCGGCGCGCATCACGCCGTACTGCCCGACCGTATCGAGGCCGGTACCTACGCGATGGCCGTGGCGATGACCGGCGGCGACGTGATCCTGGAAGGCGCGCGGCCGGAGCTGCTGCAGTCGGCGCTCGACGTGCTCACCAAGGCCGGCGTCGATATCGACTCGACCAATGAGGGCATCCGCGTGCGCCGCAATGGCCATGGTCTGACCGCGGTCGATATCGACACCGATCCCTTCCCGGGCTTCCCGACCGATCTCCAGGCTCAGTTCATGGCGCTGATGACCCGGGCGAAGGGCACGTCGCGCATCCGCGAGACCATCTTCGAGAACCGCTTCATGCATGTGCAGGAGCTCGCCCGGCTCGGCGCGAAGATCCGTCTGGACGGCGATGTCGCGCATGTCAAAGGCGTCGAGAAGTTGACCGGCGCGCCGGTGATGGCGACCGACCTGCGGGCCTCGGTCTCGCTGGTCATCGGCGGGCTCGCCGCCGAAGGCGACACCACGATCAACCGCGTCTACCATCTCGATCGCGGCTTCGAGGCGCTGGAAGCGAAGCTCAGCCGCTGCGGCGCTCTGGTGGAGCGCGTCAGCAGTTGATTCTCGACTGTTGATTTTCTTGGGGCGGCTCGTCAGAACAAAACCATGTCAGACGATGCCGCCGACCCGCTCAAGCTCATCGCACTCGATGCCGATGATCTCGCGATTGTCTCAGCCCATCTCCAGGATGCGGTGCTGAAGGCTGCCGACCTCATCTACCTGCCGCGCGAGCAGCGCTTCGCGCTCGCGCTGCGTCGCTTCGACTGGGAAGGTGCCCAGCGCGGCCAGCGCCGTCGCCGCCTGACCGCGCTGCATTTCGACCGCGTCCAGTCCGTGCGCAGCGCCAAGCTCGACAAGAACGATCCCGACAAGGTGCTGAACCTCCTCGCCGTCACCTTCGACCTGGGCGAGGACCCGGCCGGCGACGTGACGCTGCATTTCTCGGAAGGTGCGGCGATCCGCCTCTCGGTCGAATGCATCGAGGCCCAGATGAAGGACCTCGGCCCGGTCTGGGAAGCCGTGGCGACGCCCGGCCATCCTGACGGCGCCTGAGCCTCCAGTCCTTTCTCGACGATATCCAAGGATCAGCGATGCCGATCAGGCTCGACGACAGGGATGCCCGCTTCGCCGAGGGCTTCGCGGCTTTGCTCTCCGCCAAGCGCGAGGTCTCCGAGGAGGTCGATCGCGTCGCCGCCGACATCATCGCCGATGTCCGCGAGAAGGGCGACGCGGCGCTGATCGCCTACACCTCCCGCTTCGACGCGCTCGACCTCACACCTGAGACCCTGCGTGTTTCCGAAGCGGAGATCGATGCGGCCGTTGCGGCCTGCTCGCCGGAACTGCTGGCTGCGCTGGAGACCGCGCGCGAGCGCATCGAGACCTATCACCGTCGCCAGAAGCCGGCCGATTCCTGGGTCGAGGACGCGGTTGGCGTCGGCACCGGCTGGCGCTGGTCCGCGATCGAGGCGGTCGGGCTCTATGTGCCCGGCGGCACCGCGAGCTATCCCTCCTCGGTGTTGATGAACGCCATTCCGGCCAAGGTCGCCGGCGTGCCGCGCATCGTCATGGTCGCGCCGACGCCGCGTGGCGAAACCAATCCGCTGGTACTCGCCGCCGCGCGGCTTGCCGGCGTCGATGAGGTCTACCGCATCGGCGGCGCGCAGGCTGTCGCGGCCTTGGCTTATGGCACGGCTTCGATCGCCCCCGTGGCCAAGATCGTCGGCCCCGGCAATGCCTATGTCGCGGCAGCCAAGCGCCGGGTTTTCGGTCAGGTCGGCATCGACATGATCGCCGGCCCCTCCGAAGTGCTGGTGATCGCCGACCGCAGCGCCAATCCCGACTGGATCGCGGCCGACCTCCTGGCGCAGGCCGAGCATGACGTCTCCGCCCAGTCGATCCTGATGACCGATGATGCCGCATTGGCGGCCGAGGTCGAGAAGGCGGTCGCGGCGCAGCTCGCGACGCTGCCGCGCGCCGAGATCGCTGGCAGGAGCTGGCAGGACTTCGGCGCGATCCTGCTCGTCGCCGATCTCGAAGCCGCCGTGCCGCTGGTCGACCGGCTCGCGCCCGAGCATCTGGAGATCATGACGGCCGATCCCGACCGCCTCGCGAGCCTGATCCGCAATGCCGGCGCGATCTTCCTCGGCGGCCATACGCCGGAGGCGATCGGCGACTATGTCGGCGGCCCCAACCATGTCCTGCCGACGGCCCGCTCGGCGCGCTTCTCGTCGGGCCTCGGCGTCGGCGATTTCATGAAGCGGACCTCGCTCCTGAAATGCGGCCCCGAGGGCCTGCGCGCGCTTGCTTCCGCCGCCACGCAATTGGCTGAGGCAGAGGGCTTGCAGGCGCACGGCCGATCCGTGACGATCAGACTGAATCGCTAGAGCATTGCGCGAAAAAGTGGGAACCGGTTTTTCGCAAGAGCAATGCTCTAAAGCTTAGTGATTTCGGCTCCGTCCGACAGGCGGTGCCATGGCCGGAGGAGCGATGTCCGACGTCTCGACTGCCACCAACCAGCGTCTGGTCGGCCTGACCCTCGACGAGAATTCCCTCGGCCGCGGCACGCCCGATCAGGAGCATGAGCGCGCCGTCGCCATCTATGACCTGATCGAGCGCAACAGCTTCGTCGTTCCCGAGCATGATGGCGGCCCTTATCTCGCGCATCTCGCGATGGTCGAGCGGCGTCTCGTCTTCGAGATCAAGCAGGCCGATGGCGCGCCGGTGGTGACGCATCACCTGTCGCTCAGCCCGTTCCGGCGCATCATCAAGGACTACGAGCTGGTCTGCGACAGCTATTACGCGGCGATCCGGACCTCGACGCCGACGCAGATCGAGGCGATCGACATGGGCCGTCGCGGCCTGCATGACGAGGCTGCCGGCATCCTGGCCGAGCGGCTGGCGAACAAGGTCGAGGTCGATTTCGACACGGCACGCCGCCTCTTCACGCTGATCTACGCCCTGCACTGGAAGGGCTGACGCGCTTGGAGGCCCCGCGCAAGGTGCAGAGCGTGCTGTTCATGTGCGCGATGAACGCCGTGCGCTCGCCCATGGCCGAGGCTCTGGCCAAGCATTTCTTCGGCAAGTCGATCTATGTCCAGTCGGCCGGCGCTCGCAAAGGTGAGCCGGACGGCTTCGTGCACGCGATCCTCGACGAGATCGGCATCGATCTGAGCAAGCACAAGCCGAAATCGATCGAGGAGCTGGAGGAGTGGGAAGGGCTCAATTTCGACCTGATCATCACGCTCTCGCCCGAGGCCCATCACAAGGCGCTGGACCTGACGCGGACCCATGCCGCCGAGGTCGAGTACTGGCCGACTGTCGACCCCACCGTGTTCCAGGGGTCGCGCGAGCAGAAGCTCGACGCCTATCGCGATGTCCGGGACGGCCTTATCAAGCGGATCAAGCAGCGTCTCCAGAGCTGACGAAATTCACCGCACCAGCACCGCCCCGCCACAGCGCACGCCGGTGACCCAGCTGTCGGCCTGGCCGAGCCCGATGCCGAGCGTGCCGAGTACGCCGTTCAGGATCTGGTCGAGCGGCGTCGCCGCATTGGCGATCACGCCGCTGACGAGCCCGTCCAGGCCGGGCAGGCCGAGGCCGAGCCCCAGGGCCTCCACCCGTAGCTCCAGGTCGCCTACGAGCCGTCCCAGTAGGGTCGCGACGAAATTCTGGGTCGAGGTGGTCTTCTTGTCGCCGCGCTGGATCTCCGGATAGCTGAAGCTGACCGCGGCCTCCGAGAGATTGGTCATCGTCACATGCGCACGGCCCGAGACCTTGGCGAGCCCGGCGACGTTGAGAAGCGTCGCGGCGGGCGGGTTCGGCGCCGTGCTGAAATTGTTGAACTCCGCCATCGAGACCTGCCCGATCCAGGCATCGACCAGGGCCGGCGTCACGCCCAGCGTGACCCGCGAGGTCGAGACGGCGCCCGGGTTGCACTGGATGCCGGTCAGGCGGGCGGTTGCCGAGGCAAGCTCGAGATAGAGCGGCAGCCGGACCAGAGAGGCGGCTCCCGAACCGACGAGATCGACGGTCAGCAGGAGGCGTGTCTGCGCCGTATGGACGCTCGCTCCGGCGCGGCCGACCCGCATCAGGCTGGTGCCGACCGGCCGCTCGCCGATGCCGAGCTTGAGCGAGACGGCGGCGACGCCGGGCAAGTTGAGGTTGAGCCCGACATCGATCTGGCGCCTGCCATTGGCGATCTGCGCAACGGCCGAGACGATGTCGAGCGCCGAGAGTGAGGCCGCCAGCGGCTTCGGCCCGGAGAGAGGCTTGTCGCCGGCGGGGCCGAAGGAGATCAGCGAGGACAGCTTGACCGGCAGGCCGCTCGCCGATGCCGCAGCGAGCCGGCCGAGCGCCGCCGTTGCGGTGCCGTTGCGGGTGTCGTGGTCGCGAGAAGCATCGACCACGGCGGCCAGCACGTCGCCGAGCTTGGCATCGGCCTTCAGGACGTCGTCATAGGTCGCTGCCGTGAGATTGAGGCGGGTCGCGAGGCGCTTCGAGAAGTCGAACAGGTCGACTCGCGCCTTGATCAGCGCATCATAGTCCATGACCGACAGCGACACGCCGCCGCCGAGCAAGCCGCCGAGAAGGCTGTTGAGCAGCCCGCCATCGAGCTTGAGCAAGCGCGAGCCGACGGCGAACGAGGCCTGCGCGTCCTGGAACGCGATCGCGCTGGAACCGATCGGCACGTCGCCGTTGCTGAGGCTCGCGACGGTCGTGCTGTCCCCGGGACGCGGCGGGGAGCCCGGCATGGGGGTCGTCGTGGATGACGATGCCAGGACCCGGCCGAGCAGCAGCGGCGCGGTCGTCCGCATGTCGATCCTGACGGCGTTCGCCGTTGTGGCCGAGCTCGGGACGAAGCGTGCATCCGGCGCCTGCTTGGGGTCCGGCGTGTACACGCCGGTCTGCAGTACCTGGATCGCGCTCCCGGGGAAGCCGTTCTGGGTCGCGCTGGACTGGGCGGCGGCCTGCGCACGCGGCAGGTCGCTGGCGGCGGCGAGGGCGGCGAGGTCGTTGGCGGTCTGCAGCTTGCGCTTCTCGTAGAAGAAATTGCCGACATCGACGGCCATCGCACCGAAGCCGATCATCACCGTCGCGGAGACCGCGAAGAGGATGGCGGCGCCGCCCTTCTGATTCCGGGCGAAGTTCTTGAGCCTGAGCATGGATGCCCCCCTGGCTTCGAGCCACGAAAATGCGTTCAGTATCCGCCACGCTGGACGATGGCCCGGCGCTCAATCATGGGTTGAGGAAGAGAAACCATTCGGCTGAGGCTGTCATAGACCGAGCCGCTCATGTCGTAGGCGACCGCGACCTCGAAGCTCTGCATCTGTGGGCCGGTCTGGCCGGTCCGGACTCTCAGCTTTGCCGGGTCGATGAAGGCATAGGAGCCGGCATGGGCCGTGATGAAGTCGCGGGCGATCCTGGAACGTTCGGTGTCGTCCAGGCCCGATACGGACGAGCGCGCCGCCTCGGCCGCTATCTGCTGGATGCTGTGGTAGATGCCGAAGACATAGCCGTATCCCATGATGCCGACGAGCAGCAGCAGCAGGATCGGCGCGACGAAGGCGAACTCGATGGCGGTGGTCGCGCGCTGGTTTCGGGAGAAGCGGGACAGGGCAGGCAGCATGGCCGTTCCTCGATAAGTAGATACAACTAAAGGTTGTAAATCTCGCCCCTTGATGAAAGGTAAATGCCGCCTGGGAGGAGCAATCGCGGTTCAGCCCGGGTGAACGGCTTAAGTAAAATTTTACACGGCTGGGATTGCTTCGCAGATACGCCGTAGCAGCCCCGAGTGATTCCCAGCCAATGCCATCGATATCTCCTGCGGAACCCGGTGCGGCTCGCGCGGAGCGGTTGTCACCTGCCGGCGGATTCCTCGTCGGGCTGGTCTGCTTGCTGGTCAGCCTCGGGGCGTTTGCGAGCCTGCCGCGTGCGACGGACGGGACCGTCCCTGTCGCCATCGTCTTCCCACCCTGGACCAACGGCGCGGAGGCGATCGCGCAAAGCTTCGCCGCCGGTCATCGCGTCCTGCGCAGCGGCCGCTTCACTGCGATCGTCGTCGTGGCGCCGACGCTGAGCGGGCAGGCCCCGGCGTTGCCGCAAGGCGCGTGGTTCTCCCTTGTCCTCGCGGGCCTTGCCGGGTGTCTCGACAGTTCCGGCCAAACGGAAGCCTCGTCATGATCTGGACCCTGTCAGCCGTACGCCACAGGGTGACGCAGGCCCTGCTCGTCCTCGGGTTGCTGCATGTGCCGCTGCTCGCCCTCGGCTTCTGGGTGAATGGCGCATCCGGGGTGATCCCGGTCGCGATGGCGGCGCTGGTCGTCCTCGTGGCCATGGCGAGCTATCGCCTGGCCGGTCCCGCCATCGTGACGCAGCTCGTCATTGCCGCCATGCTGATCGGGCAGGTCTCGATCTTGGTGTTCAGCTTTGCCGGCCATCCCTGGCAGCCTGACATCCACATGTACTATTTCGCCGTTCTGGCGCTGCTCGCCGGCTTCTGCGACTGGCGGCCGATCCTGATGGGCGCCGCGCTGACGGCCGTGCACCATCTCGTGCTGCAATATGCCCTGCCGGCAGCCGTGTTCTATCAGGGCGGCAGCCTGCTGCGCGTGCTGCTCCATGCCGTGATCGTCATCATCGAGACGGCGTTCCTCGCCGTCTTCGCCGTGGTGCTGCAGCGCATGTTCGCCGTGAACGAGCAAAATCTGGCGCGAGCGCAGGAAGTCGCTGAGCGCGAACGCGTCGCCGGTGAGAAGGAGCGCAACCTCGCCGAAGAGCTCGGCCGGCGTGCCGAGATGCTGCGCGATGTCGTCGCCGGCTTCCGGTCGCAGATGGAGCAGGCGATGGCCGTGCTCGATCATTCCGCTGCCGCGATGAACACGGAGGCCGGAGCCCTGACCGAAACCTCCGACCATGTCCGGCGCCAGACCGCGATGGTCTCCGATTCCGCAGCCGGCACGATGGACAGCATCGATCACCTTTCGGCCGCGAGCACGGAGCTAGTCGCCTCCATCGGCGAGATCGGTCGCAATGCCGGGCAGTCGGCCGATGGTTCGAAGGTGGCTGCGGACCTTGCCCGGCACGCCAGCGCCGAGATCGAGCATCTCGCCCAGAGCAGCGAGAATGTCGGCGCGGTCGTCGAGATCATCCGCGGCATTGCCGCCCAGACCAGCATGCTCGCGCTCAATGCCACGATCGAGGCGGCCCGCGCCGGCGAGATGGGGCGCGGCTTCGCGGTCGTCGCCAGCGAGGTCAAGACGCTCTCGGCCCAGACCGCCAAGGCGACGGACGAGGTCTCGCACCAGATCGGCACGATGCAGCAGGCCTCGCAGCGCTCGCTCAAGGCGATCCGCGACATCGTCGAGGCGATCGGCGATGTCGAGAGTGTCGCCAATGCGATCGCGCTCTCCGTCGACGAGCAGAGCCGCGCCACCGCCGAGATCGCCCATCAGGTCCGTTTGTCCTTCGAAGGAGCGCAGCGCAGCGCCGATGTCGCCGGCGGCTTCGAGGTCATGACCCGCCAGACCCACGGTGCTGCCCAGCAATTGCAGAGCGCCGCCAGCGCGCTTGCCCAGCAGGCGCAGGACATCCGTCAGGACGTCGCCAACTTCTGCGGCAGGGTTGCTGCGGCCTGATCTTTACCAGGAATGGCCGGGACCGACCGGCCCGATGCCGAGGAAGCTGCCGAGGCTGGCGGCGATATCGGCGAAGCTGCCGCGGCGCCCGAGCGGCTTGGCGCCGATGCCGGGACCAAAGGCGATGATCGGCACATGCTCGCGGGTATGGTCGGTGCCGGGCCAGCTCGGATCGTTGCCATGGTCGGCCGTGACCACGGCGATGTCGCCCGGCCTCAGCGCCGCTTCGATATGCGGCAGGCGACGGTCGAAGGCTTCCAGCGCCGCGGCATAGCCGGGAATGTCGCGCCGGTGGCCGAACTCCGTGTCGAAATCGACGAGGTTGACGAAGCAGAACCCGCCATCCGGCAGGCCGTCCCAGGCCTCCAGCGCGGCATCGAGCATCGCCGCATTGCCGAACGGCTTGATCTCGGTGCCGGTGGCGCGATGGGCGAAGATGTCGCCGATCTTGCCGACGGTGACGACCGTGCGTCCCTGCGCCGCCAGCCGGTCGAGGATCGTCTCGTCCGGCGGCGGAATGGCGAAGTCCTTGCGGTTGCCGGTGCGGGTGAAGCCTTCCTCCGGCGATCCCACGAAGGGCCGTGCGATGACGCGGCCGATCCGCAGGGGATCGACGAGGCCGCGCACCGTCTTGCAGAGGGCATAGAGCCGATCGAGCCCGAAATGCTCCTCATGCGCCGCGATCTGCAGCACGGAATCGACCGAGGTGTAGCAGATCGGCTTGCCCGTCCGGATATGCTCTGGCCCGAATTCGTCGATGATCGCGGTGCCTGAGGCGTGCTTGTTGCCGAGGATGCCGGGGAGTGCTCCTTCCTTGACGATGCCCGCGACGAGCTCGGGCGGGAAGGAGTTCTCGAGAGCGGTGAAATAGCCCCACTCGAACGGCACCGGGCAGCCGGCGATTTCCCAATGGCCGGATGGCGTATCCTTGCCCTGGCTGATCTCGACGCCATAGCCCCAGCGCCCCTCTGGCTTGGCCGGCTTGGCGACACCGGCCAGCGGCCGGCCGGTCGAGGCCTCGCAGGCATGGGCGAGGCCGAGGCGGACGAGATTGGGCAGCTTGAGCGGCCCGCTGCGCAGGCCCTCGCGGTCGCCGCGCCCATCGGCACAGGCTTCCGCGATATGGCCGAGCGTATCGGAGCCGGCATCGCCATAGGCGGCTGCATCGGCCGCGCCGCCGCAGCCGACCGAATCCAGCACGATCAGGAGCGCGCGCGTCATGCTCAATCCCTCACTGCGGCGGAGCTGGCGGTATCGAGATTGAGTGCCGCTGCCAGCAGCGCCTGAGTGTAAGCCTCGCGCGGCGATGCGAAGATCGCCTCGGCCGGGCCTTCCTCCACCACCTTGCCGTTCTGCATCACCACCACCCGATGCGACAGCGCCCGGACGACCTTGAGGTCATGGCTGATGAAGAGATAGCCGAGCTTGCGCTTTGCCTGCAGGCCGCGCAGCAACTCGACGATCTGCGCCTGCACGGACATGTCGAGCGCTGAGGTCGGCTCGTCCAGCACGACGAATTTCGGGTTGAGTGCCATGGCCCGCGCGATCGCGATGCGCTGGCGCTGGCCGCCGGAGAATTCGTGCGGATAGCGGTCCATCGCCGCCGGGTCGAGGCCGACATCGGCGAGCGCCTGCGCCACGATCTCGCGCTGGCGCTGGTAGCTGAGATCAGGCTGCTGGATGGCGAGGCCCTCGGCCACGATCTCGGCCACCGACATGCGCGGCGAGAGCGAGCCATAGGGGTCCTGGAAGACGACCTGCAAATCCTTCCGCTTCGGCCGGACCTGCTTGCTGGAAAGCCCGTCTATCCGGTCGCCAAGGAAGACGATCGGCCCTTCTGATGCGATCAGCCTGAGGATGGCGAGGCCGAGCGTGGTCTTGCCCGAGCCGGACTCGCCGACGACGCCGAGCGTCTCGCCCTCGCGCACCTTGACCGAGATACCGTCCACCGCCTTCACATGGCCGCTGACGCGGCGCATCAGGCCGGACTTGATCGGGAACCAGACCTTGACCGGCCCGGCCTCCAGCAGCGTCGCGGCATCCGCCGGGACGGGAGCAGGGCGCCCCTTCGGCTCGGCGGCGAGCAGGCGCTTGGTATAGTCGTGCTGCGGGTTGGCGAAGATCTCGGCCACGGGGCCGTGCTCGACGATTTTGCCCTTCAGCATGACGCAGACCCGGTCGGCGATGCGCCGGACGATGCCGAGGTCATGGGTGATGAACAGCATCGCCATGCCGAGCCGGCCCTGCAGCTCCTTGAGCAGCTTCAGGATCTGCGCCTGCACGGTGACGTCGAGCGCGGTGGTCGGCTCGTCGGCGACCAGCAGTTCGGGCTCGTTGGCGAGCGCCATCGCGATCATCACGCGCTGACGCTGTCCGCCGGAGAGCTGGTGCGGATAGGCATCGAGCCGGCTCGCGGCGTCACGAATGCCGACGAGGTCGAGCAGCTCCAGCGTGCGGGCACGGGCCTTCTCGCCGCGCAGGCCTTTATGCAGTTCGAGGATCTCGCCGATCTGCCGCTCGATCGTATGGAGCGGGTTGAGCGAGGTCATCGGCTCCTGGAACACCATGGTGATGTCGTTACCGCGCACCTTGCGCATCGCGTCCTCGTCGGCCGCGATCAGGTCCTGCCCGTTGAATAGGACCTTGCCCGAAGGGTGATGGGCTGCCGGATAGTTCAGGAGCTTGAGGATCGAGAGCGCCGAGACCGATTTGCCCGAACCGGACTCGCCGACCAGCGCCAGGGTCTCGCCTTTGGCGATCGAGAAGGAGACATGGTCGACCGCAAGCGTCTCGCGCCCGCCTTGGCGGAAGGCGACGGAGAGGTCTTCGACGGAGAGAAGCGGCGCGCTCATGCGAAGGTCTTCCGCGGGTCGAAGGCGTCGCGCACCGCTTCGCCGATGAAGATCAGCAGCGACAGCATCAGCGCGATCACGATGAAGCCGGAGAGGCCGAGCCAGGGCGCCTGCAGGTTCGACTTGCCCTGAGCCAGCAATTCGCCGAGCGAGGGCGAACCGGGCGGCAGGCCGAAGCCGAGGAAGTCGAGCGAGGTCAGCGTGGTGATCGAGCCGTTCAGGATGAAGGGCAGGAAGGTCAGCGTCGCCACCATCGCGTTCGGCAGCAGGTGCCGGATCATGATGGTGCGGTTGGAGAGGCCGAGCGCGCGGGCCGCGCGGACATATTCGAAATTGCGCGCCCGCAGGAACTCGGCGCGGACGACGCCGACCAGCGCCACCCATGAGAACAGCAGGAGGATGCCGAGCAGCACGAAGAAGCCGGGCGTGATGATGGCCGCCACGATGATCAAGAGGTAGAGCGCCGGGATCGAGGTCCAGATCTCGATCAGTCGCTGGAAAATCAGGTCGGTCCAGCCGCCGAAATAGCCCTGGATGGCGCCGGCCGTGATCCCGATCACCGAGGAGAAGGCACAGAGGATCAGCCCGAACAGCACGGAGATGCGGAAGCCGTAGATCAATCGCGCGACCACGTCGCGGCCCTGGTCATCGGTGCCGAGCCAGTTCCATTCGAGGTCGCGGCAGGTCTTGCCGCCCGTGCGTTCGGCGATCGTCTTGCACTGCTCGTCCTTGAGCAGCCAGGTCGGCGGGGCAGGCGCCGGCACCGGCAGGTCGAGATTATGCGTGCGATAGCTGTAGCGGATCGGCGGCCAGATCGCGAAGCCGTTGGCCGCGATCTCCTTGGCGATGACGGGATCGCGGTAATCGGTCGTGGCGAGGAAGCCGCCGAATTTCTCTTCCGGGTAGTTCACCGCGACCGGGAACAGCCACTCGTCCTTGTAGCGCACGACGAGCGGCCGGTCGTTGGCGATGAACTCGGCGAAGAGCGTCAGCACGAACAGGGCGAGGAAGAGCCAGAGCGACCACCAGCCGCGCTTGTTGGCCTTGAAGTTGTTGAGCCTGCGCCGATTGATCGGCGAGAGCTTGAGCCAGCCCTGCTTGGCCTCGGCCGGCGCGAGGGGCACGTCGCTGCGCAGGGCGGGCGGCGGGGCGTCGATCAGCGTGTCCATGCTCACGCCTCCCGGCTCTCGAAATCGATGCGGGGATCGACCCAGCTATAGGTCAGGTCGGTGACGAGGTGCACGACGAGACCGATCAGCGAGAAGATGTAGAGATTGGCGAAAACCACGGGGTAGTCGCGGTTGACGATCGCCTCGAAGGACAGAAGCCCGAGCCCGTCGAGCGAGAAGATCGTCTCGATCAGCAGCGAGCCCGCGAAGAGCGCATGCACGAAGGCGCCGGGGAAGCCGGCGATGACGATCAGCATCGCGTTGCGGAAGACATGGCCGTAGAGCACGCCGCGCTCGCTGAGGCCCTTCATCCGCGCGGTCAGCACGTATTGCTTGCGGATCTCGTCGAGGAACGAGTTCTTGGTCAAGAGCGTCGAGGTCGCGAAGGCGCCGAGCGCCATGGCCAGAACCGGCAGGGTGATGTGCCAGAGATAGTCCTTGGCCTTGCCGAACAGGCTGAGCTCGGCCCAGTTGTCGGAGGTCAGGCCTCTTAAGGGGAATATCTGCCAGAATGAGCCGCCGGCGAAGAGCACGATCAGCAGGATCGCGAACAGGAAGCTCGGGATGGCGTAGCCGACGATGACGACGGCGCTCGTCCAGGTGTCGAAGCGCGAGCCCTCCTTCACCGCCTTGCGGATGCCGAGCGGGATCGAGATCGCATAGGAGATCAGCGTCATCCACAGGCCGAGCGTGATCGAGACCGGCAGCTTCTCCTTGATCAGCTGCAGCACTGGCGCGTCACGAAAATAGGAGCGGCCGAAATCGAAGCGGGCATAGTCGCCGAGCATCTTCAGGAAGCGCTCATGCGCCGGCTTGTCGAAGCCGAACTGCTTTTCCAGCTCCTTGATGAAGGCGGGATCGAGCCCCTGCGCGCCGCGATAGGCCGATCCGTCGCTCTGCGCCCCGGCATCGCCCATCTGGCCGCCGCCGACGCGGTCGGCCGCGCCGCCGCTGTTCGGGTTCTGGAGCTGCGAGATCACGCGCTCGACCGGCCCGCCCGGCGCGAACTGCACGATGACGAAGGAGACCAGCAGGATGCCGAACAGGGTCGGCACCATCAGCGCGAGGCGCCGGGCGATATAGCTCAGCATGCCCGGGTCACGCCTTTCCGATCCGCTTGGCCTTCTCGGCGTCGAACCACCAGGTCGCGGGTGCGCCGGAGGCGAATTTCGGCTTGGTCGCCGGCCGGTCGTACATGTCCCAATAGGCCAGCCATTCCTCGTCGTTCCACCACATCGGGATCCAGTAGCGCCCGGCGCGCAGCAGGCGGTCGAGGCATTTCGCGGCGACGATGCAATCGGCATAGGTCTTGGCCTGGCCGATCGCCTCGATCATCGCGTCGATGGCGGGGTGGCTGATGCCGCCGACATTGCGCGAGCCCTTGGTCTTCGCCGCTTCCGAGCCATAGACGATGCGCATCGTGTCGCTCGGGATCGCGCCGCCCGAGAGCGCCCGGCTGATGATGTCGAAATCGAACTCGTCGAGGCGGCGCTGGTACTGCGCGGGGTCGACGAGGCGGGAGGTGGCGTTGATGCCCAGCCGCTTCAGATTGGCCTGGAAGGGCTGCGTATGCGGCTGCAGGGCCGGATTGGAATCGAGGAACTCGATCTCGAAGGGCTGCCCGTTCGGCAGCTTCAGCACATTGCCGTCGCGCTTGCAGCCGGCGGCGCGCAGCATCTCGTCGGCCTTGCGCAGGAGGTTGCGGTCGCTGCCCGAGCCGTCCGAGACCGGCGGCAGGAAGGGTTCGCCGAAGACCTCGTCCGGCACCTTGCCGCGCCAGGGCTCCAGCAGCTTGAGCTCTTCGGCGGAGGGCTTGCCGACGGCCTTGGAATCCGAATTCTCGAAATAGGAGGTCATCCGCTCGAAGAAGCCGAACATGATGTTCTTGCGCGTCCATTCGAAATCGAAGGCGAGCCCCAGCGCCTCGCGGATGCGCGGATCGGCGAACTTCTCGCGCCTCGTGTTGTAGACCCAGCCCTGTGAGCCGACTGGCTCGGTCTTCGGCAGGGTTTCCTTCTTGACCTTGCCCTCGTGCACGGCCGGGAAATCATAGCCCGTCGCCCAGATGCGCGAGGTGAACTCTTCCTGGAAGGTGATGGCGCCGCCCTTGAACGCCTCGAACGCCACCTGCCGGTCGCGGAAATATTCCCAGCGCACCCGGTCGAAATTATTGGTGCCGATATTCACGGCTAAGTCTTTCGCCCAGTAGTCCGGCACGCGCTCGAACTCGATGAAGCGCCCCTGCTCGAAGCGCCCGACCTTGTAGGCGCCGGAACCGAGCGGCGGCTCCAACGTCGACGCCGCGAAATCCCGCGTCGACCAGTATTTCTCGGAGAAGACCGGCAGGCCGGCGACGACCAGATGCAGGTCGCGCCCGCGCTTCGGCGATAGCTTCACCACGAGGATGTCGTCGCCCTCGGCTTCCGACGAGACGAGCTCGTTGAGCAGGAGCCGGTAAGAGGGGTGCCCCTTCGCCTTCAGGATGTTCATCGAGAAGGCGGCGTCGCGCGCCGTCACCCGCGAGCCGTCATGGAACTTCGCTTCGGGCCGCAGGCGGAAGCGATAGGTCAGCTTGTCGGCGGAGACCGCGACGCTCTTGGCCAGCAAGCCGTAGAGCGAGCCCGGTTCGTCGCCCGAGCCGGCCATCAGGCTGTCGAAGCAGGCATCCATGCCGGCCGCGCCGTCGCCCTGGAGCACGAAGGTGTTCAGCGTGTTGAAGGTGTCGAAGCTTTGGTTGCCGCCGGCCCGCTTGATCTGGATCGTCAGCGAGCCGCCCTTGGGCGCCTTGGGATTCACATAGGCGAAATGCGGGAAGTCCGCGGGCAGCGCGAGTTCGCCGAAGGTGGAAAGCCCATGCGATTCGATTTCCTGCGCCAGCGCCGCCTGGGGAAGCTGGGGCAGGACACCCGCGACGGTCGCGGCACCCGTGGCTTCCAGCAATCTGCGGCGTGTGATGCGCATCGCCATCGTTTCGCGTCTCCGTCTGATTCGCCGTTCTCCTGTGTCGCCTGCGCGCAAGGTTACGGCAATGGCTGGCAGGAGGCGGATTGTGCGGGCACGCGCGGGGCGGGAGCAAGGCGTGGAAACGAAAAAAGCCGGGCAAAGCCCGGCTTCGTGATCGCTGGCGAGCCGCTGGCCGTGCCGTCTCAGGGCTTCGGCAGCGGCACCGGCGAATCCGCCAGCGAGTTCAGGTAGGCGACGACATCGGCGCGGGTCTCGGGCTTGGCGATGCCGGCGAAGGCCATGATCGTGCCGGGCACATAGGCCTTCGGGTTCTTCAGGAAATGGTCGAGCGCGTCGGCGTCCCAGCTCTTCTCGGTGCGGCCCTTCATCGCGGCCGAGTAGCCGAAGCCGGCGACCGAGCCCTCATTGCGGCCAAAGACGCCGAAGAGATGCGGGCCGACCTTGTTGGCGCCGCCCTTGTCGAAGGTGTGGCAGGCCTTGCAGGCGGCGGTGGCCTTTTCGCCCTTGGCGATGTCGGCCTTGGCGAGGCGCACCGCGATCGGCTCTTCCGCCACGGCAGCGGCCGCTCCGCCTGCTGCGGCGGGCTCTTCGCTCGGCAGTTCGAAGCCCGACACGGCCGGCTTGCGCGGCGCGAAGACGATGCCGGCCGTCATGTTGAGGCCCATCACGACGAGCAGCGTGGAAAGAACCGCGCCGGCAATCTTGTTGGCTTCGATGTTCATCGTGTCCGAACCCTGGGAGCCTTCCGCGGCCGAGGCGCGGGAGACGAGATAGCGCTTGGCCGGAGTCTTGAAAGGCTCCAGCTTCCGCCGTTGCTTAACCGCTTTGCGCGCTTCATTGCAACTCGTATAAGCACGCACTCTTTGAGACTTTTTGCCGCCACCGGTTTTCACCGGCGGTGGCCCAGCCGAGCACGCTTCAGAAAATGGCCCATCCGCTGATCCTGATCCCGGCCCGCATGCAGGCGACGCGCCTGCCCGGCAAGCCGCTTGCCGATATCCATGGCGAGCCGATGATCGTCCATGTCTGGCGCCGCGCCGTCGAATCCGGGGCCGGGGACGTCGCGGTGGCGACCGATGCGCCGGACATCGCAGCTGCGATCGAGGCGGCCGGCGGCAAGGCGGTCATGACCAGCGCGGATCACCAGACCGGCTCGGACCGGATCAAGGAGGCTGCCGACATCCTCGATCCGCAGCGTCATTACGACATCATCGTCAATGTGCAGGGCGATTTCCCGACGCTGGCGCCCTCAGCCATCGCCGCGGCGGTGAAGCCGCTCGCCGATCCGGCTGTGGATATCGCGACGCTGGCCGGCGTGATCGATGACGAGGACGAGAAGACGGCGCCGAGCGTCGTGAAGCTCATCGGCAGCGAGATCGCGCCGGGCCACATGCGCGCGCTTTATTTCACGCGCGCCACGGCGCCTTACGGCGAGGGGCCGCTCTATCACCATGTCGGCCTCTACGCCTATCGCCGCGCCGCGCTCGACCGTTTCGTCAGCCTGCCGCAATCGCCGCTGGAGCTGCGCGAGAAGCTGGAACAGCTGCGCGCGCTGGAGGATGGCATGCGCATCGACGCCATGGTCATCGACCATGTGCCGCGCGGCGTCGACACGCCCCCCGATCTCGATCGCGCCCGTGCGATCCTGAAAGCGCGCTGAGGCCGGACCAGCCAAGCCGCGTCATAACAAGAAGCCGAGGAGCCTGAAGTCGTCCCATGTCCTTCGTCGTGTCTTATCAGGGTGAGCCCGGAGCCTTCTCCTCGCAGGCGGCCCTCCAGGTGTTTCCGGACTGCGAGCTTCTGCCCTGCGCGACCTTCGAGGACGCGCTCTCGGCCGTCAGTGACGGTACCGCTCGCTACGGCATGATCCCGATCGACAACTCGATCGCCGGCCGCGTCGCCGATATCCATCATCTGCTGCCGCGCTCGGGGCTGCATATCATCGGCGAGCATTTCCTGCCGATCCGCTTCCACCTGATGGCGGCGAAGGGCGCGACGCTGGCGACGATCCAGACCGTGCAGAGCCATATCCATGCGCTCGGCCAGTGCCGGAAGATCATCCGCAAGCTCGGCCTCAAGGCCGAGGTCGCCGCCGACACCGCCGGCTCCGCCCGTCAGGTCGCCGAGGCCAATGACATGACGCGCGCGGCCATCGCTCCGCGCATCGCGGCGGAGGTCTATGGCCTCGACATCCTGATGGAGGATATCGAGGACGAGAAGCACAACACCACGCGTTTCGTCGTGCTCTCGAAATATCCGGAATATGCCCGCCAGGGCGCGGGCCGGACCGTGACGACGCTGATGTTCCGCGTCCGCAACATCCCGGCCGCGCTTTACAAGGCGATGGGCGGCTTCGCCACCAACGGCATCAACATGACCAAGCTGGAAAGCTACATGGTCGACGGACATTTCTCGGCGACGATGTTCTATGCCGATGTCGAGGGCCATCCCGACGATCCGGCGCTGCGGCGCGCGCTCGACGAGCTCTCCTATTTCTCGAAGGAGATGAAGATCATGGGCGTCTATCCCGCCAATGACTTCCGCTCGACGATCGAGGAAGCCGGCGAGTAAGACGCGTCCGGCGTATTTCGCTCCGCCAGGCAGTGTGTTCCCTCGGAAACACGCCGTCATCCCGGGCTTGCCCCAGGATCCATCGTAGAGCACAGAGCCCTATGATGGATCCCGGATCTGCGCTGCTACGCAGCTTGCCCGGGATGACGGAGCGGTTCCGTCGATGGTGTGAGTGCCGTGGATAAGGACGTCAGTCGCTGACGCCTTCCTGTCCCTCGATCGCCATCAATGTCGCGGTCAGCAGCGCGACGAGCTTTTCTTGTCCGCCGGCTTCCGCGAACACCTTGGCCTGAGCCAGCGTCAGCGTGCGGCCGCTCTTCACGACCTCGCCGCGCGCGATGATGCGCTCGCCCAGGGCAGGCGCGACGAGATTGATCTTGAACTCCGTCGTCAGCACGCCGCGCCCGGGCGGCATCAGGCTCAAGCCGGCATAGCCCGCGGCCGAATCGGCGATCGCGCTGACGGCGCCGGCATGGACGAAGCCGTGCTGCTGCGAGACGGCCGGGCCCGGTATCAGGACGATCTCGACGAAGCCCGGCGCGACGGTGCCGAGGCTGGCCCCCAGCGTCGTCATCAGGCCCTGCTTGGCGAAGCTCGACCGGATGCGCTCCTCGACGTCACGCTGCTCAGAGGACATGTCCGGCTCTCCAGGATGGGCGGACTAGATGCGCTCGTCTTCGAGCGCCCAGGCTCGCACCAGCGTGTTGGCGATGGCGATATGCTGCGGGCAGGCGAGGCCGTCGGGATGCTTGCCTTCCAGCATCTGCAGCACCTCTTCGCGCGGGAACCAGCGGCCTTCTTCCAGCTCGGTCATGTCGAGCGTGATCTCGTCGCCGAGCGCCTCGGCGATGCAGCCCATCATGATCGAGGAGGGGAAAGGCCAAGGCTGCGAGGCGAGATAGCGTACGGCGCCGACCCTCAAGCCCGCCTCTTCCCAGCTCTCGCGCCTGACCGCGTCCTCGAGCGTCTCGCCCGGTTCGACGAAGCCGGCGATGCAGGAATACATGCCCGGCGCGAACCGGGCCTGGCGCGCCAGCAGGCAGGCATCGCCGCGCGTCACCAGCATGATCACGACCGGGTCGGTGCGCGGGAAATGCATCGCGCCGCAGGATGTGCATTCGCGCCGCCAGCCCGAGGCGCCGGCGACCGTCTGTCCGCCGCATTGCGCACAGAAGCGGTGGCGGGCGTGCCAGTCGAGCACGGCCTTGGCCTCGCCGAGCGGCCCGACCTCGTCCTCCGGCACGATGCGCTTCAGCGCGACCGAGCGCAGGTCCGTGACGAACAGCTCGGGCCGTTCCTTCAGCGGTTCGGCCAGCGCTTTGTCGAGCAGGCGCCCGAACCGGGGCGTGCCGTCCTCGGCGAGCCCCATGAAGATTTCCTCAGTGGCCGGGCCGAGGATTTCGGCCTCGCCATGGCTGAACCAGACCGAGAAAGCATCGCCGTCGAGGCGCTTCAGGATCGGCGTCTCGCCGGCGACGACCGCGATCCGCGTGTCCGAGCGGTGGCGCAAGGCCGTCACCGCATTGGGCTGGTTGCGCAGGTCTTCGCGCCGGTCGAGCCGGTTGATCGCGAAGCCTGTGAGGGAGGAGCGTTCGCGGCGAGGCAGGGCGTCGTTCATGATACGGGTCTAGACCCGCTCCGCCTCGCCGCGCAAGCGCGTCTCACGCCTCCCCGCGTCCGCGCAGGAGGTGGATGATGCCGGAGAAATCCGTGCCGCCTTCGCCCCAGGCATTGTGCAGGCCGAAGAGCTGCGCGGCGGCCGCGCCGAGCGGGGTCGAGGCGCCTGCCGCCTGCGCCGCTTCCTGCGCCAGCTTCAGGTCCTTCAGCATCAGCGCCGAAGCGAAGCCCGGCTTGTACTCGTTATTGGCCGGCGAGGTCGGCACCGGGCCGGGCACCGGGCAATAGGTGGTCAGGGACCAG
Organism: Allobosea sp. GW821-FHT09G06; assembly: GCF_059416005.1. Taxonomy (NCBI): domain Bacteria; kingdom Pseudomonadati; phylum Pseudomonadota; class Alphaproteobacteria; order Hyphomicrobiales; family Alloboseaceae; genus Allobosea; species Allobosea sp. GW821-FHT09G06. The sequence continues at coordinate 602,367 of NZ_JBWKOI010000002.1, forward strand.
CACTGGCCCGACGAGGTCGAGGCGACGTCGAACAGCGCCTGATGCGACAGGCCGAGCTTCTCGCCGAGCACGAAGGCCTCCGAGACGCCGATCATCGAGATGCCCAGGATCATGTTGTTGCAGATCTTGGCCGCCTGGCCGTTGCCGGCGCCGCCGCAATGCACGATCTTGCGGCCCATCTTGGCGAGGATCGGCTCGCCCTTGGCGAAGGCATCGTCGCTGCCGCCGACCATGAAGGTCAGCGTCGCGCCCTTGGCGCCGCCGGTGCCGCCCGAGACCGGGGCATCGAGCGAGAGGCAGCCGCGCTCGGTTGCAAGCGCATGGGCCTTGCGGGCGCTCTCGACATCGATGGTCGAGGAATCGATCAGCAGCGTGCCGGGCTTCACCGCCGGCAGGATGTCGCCCCAGACGGCGAGCACATGCTTGCCGGCCGGCAGCATCGTGACGACGACCTCCGCCTCGGCCACCGCCTCCTTGGCCGAGCCGGCGATGCCGACGCCCATCTCGGCGGCGGCATCCTTCGAGGCCTGCGCGAGATCGAAGGCTTTGACGCTATGCCCGGCCTTGACGAGATTCCCGGCCATCGGGCCGCCCATATTGCCGAGGCCGATGAAGGCGATGTTGGTCATGCTGCGCTTCTCCCGATGTTGTCTTGGTGTCATCCCGGACGCCGCAGGCGATCCGGGATCGTCGTCAGAAAAAGGTGCCTATTCGTCATGCGATCCCGGATCGCCTTTCGGCGTCCGGGATGACCGCCTTTGGCGGTCAATTCCCCTTCGATCGGCCAACCAGCCCGCGCGCGACGATCATGCGCATCACCTCGTTGGTCCCCTCGAGGATCTGGTGGACGCGCAGGTCCCGGACGATCTTCTCGATGCCGTAATCGGCGAGATAGCCGTAGCCGCCATGGATCTGCAGGGCGTGGTTGGCGACCTCGAAGCCTGTATCGGTGGCGATGCGCTTGGCCATGGCGCAGAGCTTGGTCGCGTCCGGCGTCTTGGCGTCGAGGGCAGCAGCCGCGCGCCAGAGCAGGCTGCGGGCCGCTTCCAGCTCGGTCGCCATGTCGGCGAGCTTGAACTGCAGCGCCTGGAAATCCGCGATGGCGGAGCCGAAAGCCTTGCGCTCCCTGGCATAGGCGAGAGAGCGGTCGAGCGCGCCCTGGGCGCCGCCGAGCGAGCAGGCACCGATATTGAGCCGCCCGCCATCGAGCCCGGCCATGGCGATCTTGAAGCCGATGCCTTCCGGGCCGAGACGGTTGGCCACCGGCACGCGGCAGTTCTCGAAGATCACGGCCCGCGTCGGCTGGGCGTTCCAGCCCATTTTTTTCTCGTTGACGCCGAAGGAGAGGCCGGGCGTGTCCTTCTCGACGACGATGGTCGAGATGCCTCCGGGGCCGGCCTCGCCGGTGCGCGCCATCACGACATAGACGTCCGAGACGCCGGCGCCCGAGATGAACTGCTTCTGCCCGTCGAGGACATAGTGGTCGCCGTCCAGCACGGCCTTGGTCTTCAGAGCTGCAGCGTCGGAGCCGGCGCCGGGTTCGGTCAGACAGTAGCTCGCCAGATGCTCCATCGTGCAGAGCTTCGGCAGGAAACGCTGGCGCTGCTCGTCCGAACCGTAGCGGTCGATCATCCAGGCGCACATGTTGTGGATCGAGATATAGGCCGCGACCGTCGGGCAGCCGGTCGAGAGCGCCTCGAAGATCAGCGCCGCGTCGAGCCGCGTCAGGCCGGAGCCGCCGACATCGTCGCGGATATAGATGCCGCCCATGCCGAGCGCCGCGGCGGCGCGCATCTCCGCGATCGGGAAATGCTTCTCCTCATCCCAGCGTGCGGCATGGGGTGCCAGTGTCTCGGCGGCGAAGTCCTGCGCCATGTCGCGGATGGCGGTCTGGTCCTCGGTCAGGGAAAACGGGCTCAAGGCTTGCGCTCCTGCTGGATGGGGGCGGCAGGCCGCGGCGTCGCGGCCTGAGATTGCGGCTGCGGGTAAGCCCCGCCATAGGCCTTGGCGCGGCCACGATGCGGCGACCGGGCCGAGTCGAGGGCAACGAAATCCTCGGCAGTCGCGGCTTCCCCGGGCTTGCCGATGAAGACGCGCGGTCCCTTGTCGGTCACCACTACGTCGCCATAGGCGAGATCGCCGCGGAGGAACGTATCGACCGTCACGGGCGGGCGTGGCGGCGGCAGGCTCGCCTCGAACTCCCGTCGCAACCGGCCTTCCTCGATCATCCGTTCGAGATAGTCCTGGCTTCGGGCCCTCGCCGCATCGACCCGCTGGCGCCAGAGCTGGCGGCAACGGGTCAGTTGCGTTTCGTGCAGGGTGAGGGTGCCGTTGGCGGCCGCGTCGCAGAGCAACTCCTCGGCCGAGGGAGCGGCGTCGGGCGCGGGGCTTTCCGACCGGGCCTGCAGCGGTCCGCAGAGAAGCAGGAGCGACGATGCGATGATCCGCAGCGGTCGCTCCATGGGCTCCTCCGTCGGTGGCGCCTCAGTTCATCGTCGGGATGACGAAGCTCGCACCGTCCTTGATACCGCTCGGCCAGCGCGCCGTCACCGTCTTGGTCTTGGTGTAGAAGCGGATCGAGTCCGGCCCGTGCTGGTTGAGGTCGCCGAAGGAGGAGCGCTTCCAGCCGCCGAAGGTGTAATAGGCCAGCGGAACCGGGATCGGCAGGTTGATGCCGACCATGCCGACCTGAACCTTCGAGGCGAAGTCGCGCGCCGCATCGCCGTCGCGGGTGAAGATGGCGGTGCCGTTGCCGTATTCGTGGTCGTTGGTGAGCTTCAGCGCCTCTTCATAGGTGTCGGCGCGCAGCACCGAGAGCACCGGCCCGAAGATCTCTTCCTTGTAGATGCGCATGTCCTTGGTGACGTTGTCGAACAGGCAGCCGCCAACATAGAAGCCGTTCTCGTAGCCCTGCATCTTGAAATCGCGGCCGTCGACCAGCAGCTTGGCGCCTTCCTGGACGCCGACATCGACATAGGACTTGATCTTCTCCATCGCGGCCTTGGTCACGACCGGGCCGTAATCGGCGTTGACGTCGGTCGAGGGGCCGATCTTCAGGCTCTCGACGCGCGGGATCAGGCGCTTGACCAGTTCGTCGGCGGTGCCCTTGCCGACCGGGACGGCGACCGAGATCGCCATGCAGCGCTCGCCGGCGGAGCCGAAGCCGGCGCCGATCAGGGCGTCGACCGTCTGGTCCATGTCGGCGTCGGGCATGATGATCATGTGGTTCTTGGCGCCGCCGAAGCACTGCACGCGCTTACCGTTGGCGCAGCCGCGGCTGTAGATGTATTCCGCGATCGGGGTCGAGCCGACGAAGCCGACTGCCTTGATCTCGGGATTGTCGAGGATGGCGTCGACCGATTCCTTGTCGCCGTTGACGACGTTGAGGATGCCGGGAGGGCCGCCGGCCTCGATGAAGAGTTCGGCGAAGCGCATCGGCACGCCCGGATCGCGCTCGGACGGCTTCAGGATGAAGGCATTGCCGCAGGCGATCGCGGGGCCGAGCTTCCAGAGCGGGATCATCGCCGGGAAGTTGAACGGCGTGATGCCGGCGCAGACGCCGAGCGGCTGGCGCATCGAGTAGATGTCGATGCCGGGGCCGGCGCCGTCGGTGTACTCGCCCTTCATCAGGCCGGGCACGCCGAGCGAATACTCGATCACCTCGACGCCGCGCTGGATGTCGCCCTTGGCGTCGGGAATGGTCTTGCCGTGCTCGCGGGCGAGCAGCTCGGCGAGCTCGTCATTGTTCTGCGCGATCAGGTCGAGGAACTTCATCAGCACGCGGGCGCGGCGCTGCGGATTGGTCGCGGCCCATTTCGGCTGCGCCTCGGCGGCGTTCTGCACGGCGGCGTCGAGCTCGGCGGCCGAGGCGAGGGCGACCTTGCCGATGATCGTGCCGTCCATCGGCTGGTAGATGTCGGCCGTGCGGCCTGAAGTCCCCGCGACATGCTTGCCGCCGATGAAATGCCCAACCTGACGCATCGCGCCCTCCCTACGAATTGGTGGTGTGTTGATCTTGCTATCTCCCCTACCATTCTCGTTTGCGCACGGCTATAGCGAGTGTGAAACGCTGGTCGTGCGTAAACACAAATATGGGAGAGAGCCTTGGAGCGCTTCGACTGGGACGACCTCCGCTTCTTTCTGGCCGTGGCACGCTCGGGGAGGCTCACGGCCGCTGCGCGCCGGCTCGGCGCCGACCATGCCACCGTCTCGCGCCGCATCACCTCGCTGGAGGAGGCGCTCAAGGCCAAGCTCTTCGAACGCCGCCCTCAAGGCTACACGTTGACCGCCCATGGCGAGCGCCTGCTCGCCAAGGCCGAGAGCATGGAGACCGAGGCGCTGGCGATCCAGAGCGATATCGGCGGCGCCGACATGGCGCTGTCCGGCACGGTCAGGATCGGCGCGCCCGACGGCTTCGGCACCTCCTTCCTGGCGCCGCGCCTGGCGCTGTTCGCCAAGTCCTATCCGGGGCTGGAGATCCAGCTCATCGCCATGCCGCGCCTGCTCTCGCTGTCGAAGCGCGAGGCCGATGTCGCGATCACGCTCGCTCCGCCCAAGGAAGGCAAGGTCGTCGCCCGCAAGCTTTCGGATTATCGCCTCGGCCTCTACGCCTCGCCGGAATACCTGGCCTCGATGCCGCCGGTGACCAAGCCTGAGGATCTCTTCGAGCACCGCATCATCGGCTATATCGACGATCTCATCTTCTCGCCCGAGCTCGACTATCTCGACGAGGTCGCCAAGGGCCTGCGCGCCCATGTCCAGAGCTCGAGCGTCATCGCCCAGATGAATGCCGTGACGGCGGGCGCCGGCATCGGCGTGATCCATCATTTCATGGCGGAAGGGGAGAAGCGGCTCGTGCCCGTCCTGCCCGAGACGGTCTCGATCACGCGCTCATTCTGGCTGCTGGTCCATGCCGACCTGAAGGACGTGGCGCGGGTGCGCGCCATCGTCGATTTCGTCGTCCGCGAGGTCAAGGCCTCACGCGCCCTGCTGATGGGCGAGCACAGGTCGGAGCCGCGCATCGCGGCCGAGTAGCGCGGGGGCGAAGCCTTATGGCTTGAGCGGTAGCCCGCCGTGATAGGCGGCAAGGAAGCGCTCGGACGATATCAGATCGGCCAACGCTCGCAGGTTTCCCGCAACCGTCGGGCCAAGCGTCGTCTCGATCCGGCCATTGGCATCGGCCCAGCGTGAGATGGCCTGCTGCATGAGGCTCCGGCCGGAAGGGGTGAGGGTCGCCCGCTTGCTGCGCCGGTCTTCCATGTCGGGCTGAAGCGCGACGAGACCATCCCGAACTAGCGGGCGCAACGCATGGGTCAGCGCCGAGATCTGGACGAGCTGGTGTGTTGCGATCTCGTTGAGCGTCGGCCCCTTGTCTTGTTCGCTGAGCCCGTTGATGGCGACGAGCAGCCCGAACTGGGTCGCCTTGAGGCCGAGCGGCGAGATGGCATCGTCATAAAGTTGGCCGAGGCGCCGCGTCGCGCGACGCAGGGCGGTATTGGTGCAGGCGAGCGCGAGGGCTGCTTCCGGAAGGACGCCGGGAGTGGCGCAATCATCCGCCTCAGTGGCCGGGATCTGATCCATGATCCTAAAATAGTTGAGCCCCGCACTATTGAAAGAGGGATAGCGTGCCCTATTTGATTGAGCGCTCAACAAAAAAGTTGAGTGCTCAATCAATGAGGTTTGCATCATGAGCACGCTTTCCCAACACAAGCTCGCCGTCATCACCGGTGCTTCCGCCGGCATCGGTGCCGTCTACGCAGATCGGCTTGCGGCCCGTGGCTATGATCTGTTGCTGATCGCGCGCCGGCGCGACCGGCTGCAGGAGGTCGCTGACCGCATCGTCTCGGCCCATGCCCGCAAGGTTGAGCTTCTGGTCGCCGATCTCGCGGACGAGGCCGATCTCGCACGGGTCGAGCAGAATCTCGTCGCGCGGGACGATATCGAGTTGTTCGTCAACAATGCCGGCATCGCCCGTTTTGCGCCGATCGCGAAGGCCTCTGTCGCGGATTCGATCGCGCAGATCGCGCTGAACGTCACGGCGCTGACCCGGCTGACTCATGCGGTCTTGCCGGGCCTCGTCGCCCGCAACCGGGGCACGATCGTCAACATCGCCTCGATCCTCAGCCTCCACACGCTGCCGCATAGCGCAGTCTACAGCGCGACCAAGGCGTTCGTGTTGGCCTTCTCGCGCGGCCTGCAGGCGGAAGTCGAGGGGACGGGCGTGACGGTCCAGAGCGTGCATCCGCCGGCGACGGCGACCGACATCTGGGAACTTGCGGGCGTGCCGCTGGAAAGCTTCGATCCCGAGAAGGTGATGGTCGTGGATGAGCTCGTCGATGCGGCGCTGGCCGGCCTCGACCGAGGCGAGACCGTCACCTGGCCGTCGGTCGCCGACGAAGGGCTCTGGGTCGGCTTCGAGCAGGCTCGCGGCGCCATCATCGCGGCATCGCAGACCCGCAAGCCGGCGCCCCGCTACGTCGCCTGAGAAGAATGGTCGGTCGGCAAGTCGCTTCGTCGCGAGGCGGTTTGCCGCGCCTCAGGCGGCGGTGCGGACCCTGTCGCGCCCATCCTGCTTGGCGACGTAGAGCGCCTCGTCCGCCTGGCCGAGACAGGTCTCGAGCATGGCATCGGGCGTGAGCGCGGCGACGCCGATCGAGACCGTGAGCGGCAGGGTTTCCCCGTTGATGACGAGGGGCGAGCCGGCAATGGCTGCCCGGATGTCGCCGCACAGGCGCTCGGCCTCGGTGAGATCGGCGCCTGGGAAGATGATGGCGAACTCCTCGCCGCCGATGCGGGCGAGCAGATTGAAGCCGCGCTCGGCCATGGTGCCGAGCGTCCGCGCGACAGCCGTCAGCGCCTTGTCGCCGCCGTCATGGCCATGGCGATCGTTGAGCCGCTTGAAATGATCGATGTCGAGAATGGCGACCGAGATCGGCAGGCCCATCTCGCGGGCTTCGCTGACAAGCTGCCGGCCGCGGGCGAAGAAATGCCTGCGATTGAACAGGCCGGTGAGGAAGTCGCGCGCGGCGAGATCTTGCAACTGCCGGAGCTGGTCGAGCACTTCGACATTGGAGGCGATGCGGCATTGCAGCTCCTCCAGCACGAAGGGGCGCGAGACGAAGTCATGCGCGCCGGCCTTGAGGAAGCCCGCCGAAGTCTGCCGGTCGGTGGAGGAGGAGATGCCGAGGACGCGCACGTCCGGATGATGCCGGCGGATGCGCCGCGCCAGCTCGAACCCGTCCATGTCCGGCATGTAGTAGTCGCTGACGACGAGCTGGATATCGGGATTGCTTCCCAGGATCGTCAGCGCTTCCTGCCCGGAGCCGGCCTCGACCACGGCATATTGCTGGATCGACAGCATCCGCGCGAGCACCTTGCGGGTGGTACGGGTATCGTCGACGACGAGGATACGGGTATTGCGGTTGTTCAGCGCCCGCTTGACCGTGCCGACGAGGTTGGGAAGGGCGAATTCATTGTCCTTCAGGACGTAGTCGATGACCTCCCGCTCCATGATCCGGCCGCGCGTCGCGAGGTCGAAGGTCGCGGTGAAGACGACGGAAGGGATGCCGTGCGTCACGGTCCAGTCGAGCGCCTCGCCGCGCGGCGCGTCTGGCAGGTTGAGGTCGACGACCGCGATCGCATAGGCGCCCGGCGCCGCGACGATCAGGTCGCTGACCTCCTTGAGCGAGGCGCAGGTCGTGACCGGCAATCCGGTCTCGGCCTGGAGCATCTGCCGCAGCGCGAGCGAGAATGTCCGCGAGTCCTCGATGACGAGGATCTGGCGATCGTCCGGTACGGGCTCCGGCCTGGCCTGCAATGTCTGATGGGCACCCATGCTCCATCTAGGGCGCTCGCAAGTTTAATTTTCCGTCACATCTGCCCGTCAGGCCTTATGAGACCCGTCAAATCCGCCATGGCAGGATATTGTGCTGCCGGTTGCGGCCGATCAGGTCGAGCACCAGCATCACCACGAGGATGACCGCGCAGGCGCTGATAGCGACCGCTGCCGCCTCGCCGGCGAGACCCGCTTCCTTCAGGCTGAACAGCACGACGCCGAGCGTCTCGGTGCCCGAGGACCAGAGCAGCGCCGAGACGGTGAGTTCGTTGAAGGCGACGAGGAAGACCATCAGCGCCGAGACGGCGGCTGCCGGCGCCAGGATCGGGGCGACGATGAAGCGCAGCATCTGCGTGAGGCCGGCGCCGTCGAGCTTCGCAGCATCCTCGTGATGCGCCTCGATCTGCGCCATCGCCGCGACCGGCGCCTTCAGCGCCAGCGGCAGGAAGCGGGCGAGATAGGCGAAGAGGATGATGAAGGGCGTGCCGTAGATGCTGGCTCCGATCAGTGGCAGCGGCTTCAGGAAGATCAGGATGCAGGCGATGGCGAGCACGATGCCGGGCAGGGCATAGGGCAGTTCGATCATCAGTTCGACGCCGCGCCGGAGCTTGCCGAGCCGCCGCTCCAGCGCATAGGCGAAGACGATCGCGAGGATGGCGAGGATCAGCGCGGCGCTGCCCGCGAAGAGCAGCGAATTGCGGAAGGCGCGCATGGTCACGGCCTGCCGGAACAGAACTTCCGTGAACTTGTCGACGGTCAGCGTCTGCCAGGAGAGTTGAACGCCGAGTGCCGGCGTCAGCGCTTCACTCAACAGGGCGAGCAGCGGCAGGCCGAGTTTCAGCGTGAGCAATAGCCAGAGCCCGGCGGCGACGAAGGGGCGGGCTGGGCCGAGCAGCCAATACGGCTCGAGCGGTCGCTCGATCTCGACCTTGCCGCGCTGATTGCGGGCGGCGAGCGCGGCAGCGACGATGCCGAGTGCCGCGACGATGCCGACGAGCACGGCGAGAGCCGCCGTCTCCCCGAGGCTCGAGGGACCGAAGCTCGACAGCCGGCGGTAGATCAGGGTCGGCAGCGTCAGGTAGTTCACGGGCAGGCCGAGCAGGGCAGGGATGCCGAAATTGCCGACGCCCGCGACGAAGGCGATGAGCCCGGCGGCGATGATCTGGGGCCGCAGCACCGGAATGACGATCCGGGTGGTGATGGTCGCGGGCGCGGCGCCTTCCATCTGCGCGGCTTCGACCAGCGACTGCGGGATGCTGCGCAGCCCTGTCCAGAGCGTGATCGCGACGAGCGGCGCATGATGCAGCGCCATGACGAGGATGATGCCGCCGCGCCCGAGCAGCGGGTTCGGCGTGCCCGGAGGCGGCGCAAGCCCGATCAGCGACAGGATTGGCGAGTTCGGTGCGAGCAGGCTGAGGAAGGCGAGCGCCGCCACCTGCGGCGCGATCATCATCGAGAACACGAAGGCGAAGGCGAGCGGGCGCTTGCCCCTGACATCGGTGACGCCGAGCGCCAGCGCGACGATGCCACCGACGAGAAGTGCGCCGAGCGCCGAGAGCGAGGCCGTCTCCAGCGTGTGCCAGGTCGCGGTGACGGCCGCGCGGCTCGTCATCTCCGCGAAGGCCTCGCCCGGCGCGAACTGCCAGCCGGGCGCGAAGGCAGCCAGCACCAGCCGGAAGAAGGGCAGGCCGCCGAGCAGCAGCGCGACTGCGACGACGAGCGCCGGCAGGCCCCAGCCTTCCGGCAGGCGCAGACGCGAAACCGGCGGGGCCGCGATCGCGGGCTCCCGCCGGCTGTTTCGGGCAAGGGCCAGCGTCATGGCGCCGGCCGCTGCGACAGCAAATCCGGCATCACTCGAAGATCGAACCGAAGCGCTTGCGGGCGGCGGTCTCGTCGGCGAGCGCCTTGGCGGCGTCGAAGGCCATCAGCTTGATCGCGCTGCGGGCGGGATAGCCGGCCGGCAGGGCGACGTCCGGATGCGCCGCGACATAGCCCTGCTTCAGCGCGAGCTCCTGGCCCTCCTTGGAGAGCAGGAAGTCGATGAAGGCCTTGGCGGCTTCCGGGTTCTTGCTGCTCTTCAGGATCGCGACCGGCTCGCTGACGGCGGAGACGCCCTCGCTCGGGAAGACGAACTCGACCGGCGCGCCCTTGGCCTTCTCGCGGATCGGCATGAAGTCGACGATCATGCCGTAGAGCTTCTCGCCGGTGGCGACCTGGCGCAGGATGTCGCCATTGGCGCCGGCGGCCAGCGTGCCGTTCTCCTTGAGCTTCTCGTAGAAGCCCCAACCGTCCTTGAGGTTGTTGGTCAGCGTGATCGTATGGATCAGGGCGGCGCCCGAGTTCAGCGGGCTCGGCATGGCCAGCTGGTTCTTCGCCTCCGGCTTGACGAGGTCCGTCCAGCTCGCGGGCTTCATCGTGGCCTTGGTGTTGTAGACGATGCCGGTGGTGATCAGCTTGGTCGCGAACCACATCTTCTGCGGGTCGTGGATGCCGGCCGGGTAGGCCGCGACATCGGCCTTGTCATGGGCCAGCAGGCGCCCGTCCTTCTTCAGGCCTTCCATGGTCACCGCGTCGGCGATGAGCAGCACGTCGGCCTGCGGGGCACCGGCCTCGAACTCGGCCTTCAGCTTCGCCATGACGCGCGGCGTGCCGTCGCGCACGAAGGAGACATCGACCTTGGGATACTTCGCCTTGAAGGCGTCGATGGTCTGCTGGGCGTCGGTATTGGGCTGGCTGGTATAGAGCACCAGCTTGCCCTCAGTGGCGAGGACCTGCGGCGCGGCCGCCAGGCCCGCCGCGAGAATGAAGGCGCTCAGGGCCTTGCGCTGCATGTCGGAACTCCATCTCTTGATCGCTATTGCGAGATGGCGCTGCCGGTAGACCTGCCACATGACAGTTCCATGAAATGGCCGAATGTTTCTCCAGTGGAACGGTTGTGCAGCCTGGAATTAGAAATACTATTTTCGGCGAGCGCGCCGGCTTGTTTCGTGCAGGGCTTTTCGATTAGGGTCGCGGCAAGACGACCATAAGGTCGCTTTAAAACGGTTTAAACGGGAGGATATCGGATGAAGCTTGTACGGCATTTTGCCATGGGAACGGCTGTCGCGACGGTGGTCGCGAGCTGGTCCGGCGCCGCCATGGCGCAGGAGACGCTGACGGCCTGGTTCACCAAGGGCTTCTACAAGGGCGAGGACGACGCGCTGCTCGCCGTCGTCGACAAGTTCCAGAAGGCGACGGGCGTCAAGGTCGAGCTCTCGCTCTACGCGACCGAGGACTGCGTCACCAAGTCGGTCGGTGCCGTCGATGCCGGCACGCCGCCGGATGTCGGCTTCTGCACCACCTATGATTTCCGCACCACCGGCAAATGGGCCTATGACGGCAAGCTCGAGGACGTCTCGGACGTGATCGAGCCGCTGAAGGGCGAGTTCCAGCCGATGGCGCTCTCGACCACCTTCCTGATGAACGGCAAGGCCGGCAAGAAGTCATACTATGCCTTCCCGGTCGAGCAGCAGATGATGCACATCACCTACTGGAAGGACATGCTGGAGGAGGCGGGCTTCAAGGAAGCCGACATCCCGAAGACCTGGGACGGCTATTGGGACTTCTGGTGCGACAAGGTCCAGGGCGCGATGCGCGCCAAGGGCAAGCGCGTCTACGGCATCGGCCACCCGATGGGCATCGCGGCGTCCGACACCTTCTATTCGTTCCTGACCTTCGCCAACGCCTATAACGCCAAGGTCGTCGACGAGAACGGCAAGATCGTGCTCGACCAGCCCGAGAACAAGAAGGCGATGGTCGAGGCGGTGAAATCCTACGCCAACGTCTTCCAGCGCGGCTGCACCCCGCCGTCTTCGGTGAACTGGCTGGACCCTGACAACAACGTCGCCTTCCACAACCGCACCACCGTCGCCACGCACAATGCCACGATCTCGATCGCCGGCAAGCACATGGACGACATGAACAACCAGGCGCTGACCGCCGAGCAGCGCGCCACGGCGAAGAAGAACTACGAGGACAACATCCGCACCGCCGAGTTCCCGCTCAAGGCGGACGGCAGCAAGATGACGAACCTCGCCGCCGTCAAGACCGCGGTGATCTTTGCCGAAGCCAAGAACAAGAAGCGCGCCAAGGAGTTCATGGCCTTCTTCATGAAGGACGAAAACCTGCGTCCCTTCGTCGAGGGCTCGGCCGGCCGTTGGGTGCCGACGACGCTGAAGGCGATCGACGCGCCGTTCTGGTCCGACGGCAAGGACCCGCATCGCGCGGTGGTCTACAAGCAGTACAAGGACGGCACGGTGCCGTTCCAGTTCGTCTACAACTACAACTTCACGACCGTGAACGCCGAGAACGTCTGGGCCAAGGCCGTGAACCGCGTCGTCCAGGACAAGATCCCGGCCGAGCAGGCCGTGGACGAGATGATCGCCCGCATCAAGCAGATCGCCGGCTGACACGCGCCTTCATTGCGCTTGCGTCAACGACCCGCCGCGGCAAGGATTGCCGCGGCGTATCTTTCACGGGATGACAATCCGACGGAGAGTCCATGAGCACAGCCGCCATGACCGCGCCGCTAGCGGCGCCGCGCGATGACGCATCGGGGTTTACGCGCGACCGCGCGATGTGGGGGGCGATCATGCTGGCGCCCTATGTACTCGTCTTCGCCGTCATGGTGGTCTATCCGGTGGCTTACGGCCTCTGGCTCGGCCTCAACTGGAATTCCTACCGGGCGCTCTTCGCCGATCCGATCTTCATCCGCACCGTCGTCAACACGATCATCTTCCTGTTCGTGGCGGTGAACCTGAAATTCCTGATCGCGCTCATGCTGTCGGGCTTCTTCGTGCAGCAGCGGCCCTGGATCCGCATCGTCCTGGTGCTGTTCATCCTGCCCTGGGCGGTGCCCTCGATTCCGACCATCCTGTCCTTCCGGGTGATGCTGAACCCCGAGAACGGCATGCTGAACCAGCAGCTCTTCCAGTGGTTCGGCATCATGGAGGGGCCGGGCTGGCTCACCGATCCCAAGCTCGCCTTCATGTCCTCGATCTTCGTCCACATCTGGAAGTCGCTGCCGTTCTGGACGCTGATCCTGATCACCGGCCGGCTCGCCATTGCGCAGGACCTCTATGAGGCCGCAAGCGTCGACGGCGCCAATCGCTGGCAGCAGTTCCGCTTCATCACCTGGCCGTCACTGGCGACGCTCTACGTCACCTCGACCATGCTCTCGATGATCTGGACGCTGGGCGACTTCAACAGCGTCTACCTGCTCACCGGCGGCGGGCCGGGCGATCTCAACCACGTGCTGGCGACGCTCGGCATCCGCTACATGCGCAACAACAATCTCGATCTCGGCATCGCCTCGATCATCGTCGCCATGCCGCTGATCCTGCCGATGGTCTTCGTGATGGTGAAGCGCCTGTCGAAGGGGCCGGACGCATGAAGAAGTTCCTCGACGAAGGCAAGCTCCTGCTGGTCGCGATCCCCGTCCTCGTCTGGACGCTGCTGCCGATCTACCACCTCTTCGTGCTGTCGATCTCCAACCAGGAATCGATGCTGGCCGGCAAGCTCTGGCCGGACAACCCGACGCTGCAGAACTTCCAGATCGTCTTCGCCCAGCAGCACTATTACCTGCATAATTTCTGGCGGCAGATGTTCAACAGCTTCTTCATCGCGGTGGCGACGGGGCTGATCACGCTCTTCGTCGCGACCTTCGCGGCCTTCGCCATCGCGCGCCTCAAGGTCAGGGGCGGGCGCACGATGATGAACCTCGCGCTCGCGACCTACCTGATCCCGGCCGCGTTCCTCGCCATCCCCATGTACAAGGCGATGGGCTCCTACGGGCTGCTCAACACGCAGGCCTCGCTGATCCTCGCGATGGTCGCGCTCGCCTCACCCTATGCGATCTGGGTGCTGAAGCAGGCCTCCGACAAATTGCCGAAGGAGCTCGACGAGGCCGCGGTGATGGACGGCGCCACCTCGATCCAGCTCTTCCGGCTGGTCTACCTGCCGCTGATGAAGCCCTCGATGGTGGTGATCGGCATCTACGCGCTGCTGCTCGCCTGGAACGAGTATCTCTACGCCTTCCTGCTGCTCTCCTCGGAGAAGGCAGTGCCGCTCGCGGTGGGCCTCGGTCTCTTTCTCTCGGCCGACGATGCGCCCTGGAACCTGCTGATGGCGGCGGGCTTGCTCTATGCCATCCCGCCGGCGGTGATCTATTACCTGTTCCGCAAGAACATGGTCGGTGGCCTGACCTCGGGCGCGGTGAAGAGCTGAAGCTGGTGTCTTGCCGTCATTCTCGGGCGAAGCGCAGCTTCGACCCGAGAATCTCAGGCGGGGAAAAGCGCCCTTCCTTCCAGAGATGCCCGGGTCAGGCCCGGGCATGACGCGCGGGTGATTCCGCCGCATGGCCGGATTGCTTCATTGCCCTCGCCATCGCCGCGAACAGCCGTCACAGTGAATGCGTTACGACAAGAAGAATTGCCGAGGAAGACCGATGACCGCCTCCAAGCTCGACCAGCTCCGCCAGATGACCACCGTCGTCGCCGACACCGGCGACATCGAGGCCGTGCGTCGCCTGAAGCCCGTCGACTGCACCACCAACCCGACCCTGATCCTCAAGGCAGTGGAGACGCCGGCCTATGCCCATATCGTCGACGAGGCGATCGGCTGGGGCAAGAAGCAGGGCAGCGGCGATAAGGCGGTCCACGCGGTCTGCGACCGCCTCGCCGTGAGCTTCGGCGCGGAGCTGACCAAGATCGTCCCCGGCCGCGTCTCGACCGAGGTCGACGCCGATCTCTCCTTCGACACGGAAGCGACCATCGCGAAGGCGCGCGCCGTCATCGCCGCCTACAAGGAGCGCGGCGTCGAGAAGGATCGCATCCTCATCAAGATCGCCTCGACCTGGGAGGGCCTGCAGGCTGCCAAGGTGCTGCAGGCCGAGGGCATCGACTGCAACCTGACCCTGCTCTTCGCCTTGCCGCAGGCGGTAGCGGCCGCCGAGGCCAATGCCTTCCTGATCTCGCCCTTCGTCGGCCGCATCCTCGACTGGCACGTCAAGGCCGGCGGCGGCCCCTACACGGCCGAGACCGATCCCGGCGTCGTCTCGGTCAAGAGCATCTACGCCTATTACAAGACCTTCGGCATCAAGACGGTCGTGATGGGCGCCTCCTTCCGCAACACCGGCGAGATCGAGGCGCTGGCCGGCTGCGACCGCCTGACCATCGGGCCGGGCCTGCTCGACGAGCTCGCCGCCGCGACCGGCGACCTGCCGCGCCGGCTCTCGCCCGCCTCCTCGCCGCAGGTGGCCTCGGGCTTCAGCAAGAAGCTGGGCTATGACGAGAAGGCCTTCCGCTTCGCCATGAACGAGGACGCGATGGGAACCGAGAAGCTGGCTGAAGGCATCCGCGGCTTCGTCAAGGACCTGCGCGGCCTGCGCAAGCTCGTCACCGAGAAGCTCGGCTGAGCCGATTTTCGGCCGCGCGGGCGCGTGATCCGATCTGCCGCCTTGCGGCAGATCATTGACGGAGCGCGCGCGTGCGCCTCTGATGGATGCCTATCCTGACGAGGCCGCCTTGGCTGTTGCGGCCCTGCCCAACCGGAGTCGGCCATGACCACGCCTGCGGAATCCTCCCCTCGCACTGGCTCCTCGCTCGCCACGCATCTCGTGCCGCTGCGGCGCAATTCCGGCTGGTTGATGGCGGCGGGCATCGCGCTGATCATCCTCGGCGTGGCCGGCCTTGGGGCTGTCGCGCTGCTCAGCCTCGCCAGCGCGATCTGGTTCGGGGCGATGATCCTCGTCGGCGGCGTCGTCGTGCTGATCGACGCCTTCCGGCATCAGGGCTGGAAGAGCCGCCTGCTGCACATCCTCATCGGCGCGCTTTACATCGCGGTGGGCCTGATGACCTTCGCCAATCCGCTGCTTGCCACGGCCTCGCTGACGCTGCTGGCCGGCGCGGCCCTGGTCGCGACCGGCGTCCTGCGCCTCGTCGTCGCCTTCCAGAACCGGGAACTGCCGGCCTGGCGATGGCTCGCACTATCGGGCGCGCTCTCGCTGCTGCTCGGTGGCATGATCCTGGCGCAATGGCCGGGCTCCAGCCTCTGGGTGCTCGGCACCTTCTTCGCGATCGAGCTGATCTTCCAGGGCTGGGCCGCGATCGCGCTGGCGCGCGCGATCCGCTCCACATTCGACGGCGTGAAGCCGCGCTGAGCCCGTCTGTCTACTCGGCGGCCTCAGCTGTCACGGCTGGTTTGGCCGGTGTGCTGAGGTCATTGAAGCGGGCGCGCCCGCCGGCTGCTGCCGACTGCAATTGCTGCTTCCAGCCCTTGGCATCGTTGCCGCCGAGCGCGACGAAATCGGCCGGGCGCGAGGCGTCGGCATCACGGCCCTGATAGACGAGCACGCCGCCCGCGGTCACGACGATGTCGCCGCGGCGCAGCGTCGGGTCCTTGAGATACCAGTGCTTGTCGGCCTGGGGATCGAGCTGGACGACGGGCGGCTTGGGTTTCGCGGAAACCTCTGGCGCCCGGGCGCGCGGCGCCCGCACGCGCGGCTCGTCGTCATAATATTCGTAGATGGGGGAGGCCCGCAGGCGAGGCCCGCCGCCGAACAGCGCGCGGGCGAGGTCGTCGAACAGGCCCGCGGCTTCCGCCGCGGGCGCGGCGGCCACGAGGAGCGCCGCCGCGAGTCCAAACCGCGCCATCCCGTTGCGTGCCATCGCCTTGCCCTCCGCTACCACCAGCTCAACGCTCAATGGTCGCGAAAGGTTCGGTTCAGGTTCACGGACGAGGTTAAGATTCTCGTCCGGGACGTTTACTTTTTGCTTTGGGCCGCGAAAGCCTCGGCCCGGATCGTCGAGAGCGACTTCGCCGGGGTGATCGCCTCGGGGTCGAGCAGGCAGTGGATGATGGCGGGCTTGCCGCTGTTCACCGCGCGT
Organism: Allobosea sp. GW821-FHT09G06; assembly: GCF_059416005.1. NCBI lineage: Bacteria > Pseudomonadati > Pseudomonadota > Alphaproteobacteria > Hyphomicrobiales > Alloboseaceae > Allobosea > Allobosea sp. GW821-FHT09G06. The sequence goes on from NZ_JBWKOI010000002.1 coordinate 619,125, forward strand.
TCGAAAGCCGCGGCGAACTCCGAGGTCTTCTCGACGCGCTCGCCATGGCCGCCGAAGGCCTTGGCGTAAGCGGCGAAATCCGGGTTCTTCAGCGTCGTCGCCGAGACGCGGCCGGGGTACTCGCGCTCCTGATGCATGCGGATCGTGCCGTACATGCCGTTATCGACGACGATGACGATGACGGGCAGATCGTATTGCACGGCCGTCGCGAAATCCTGGCCGTTCATCAGGAAGCAGCCGTCGCCGGCGAAGGCGATGACGGTGCGCTCCGGGAAAATCCGCTTGGCACCGATCGCGGCCGGCACGCCATAGCCCATCGAGCCGCAGGTCGGGGCGAGCTGCGTCGCGAACTTGTTGAAGCGGTGGAAGCGGTGCACCCAGGTCGCGTAATTGCCTGCGCCGTTGCACATGATCGCGTCCTCGGGGAGCTGGCTGCGCAGCCAGCGCACCATCTCGCCGGGGTGGAACTCGCCGGGCACGGGCGCCGGCTGCTCGCTCCAGGCGATATAGGCTTCATGCGCGGCAGCGCCCGCGCCCTTCCAGGCCGGCGCCTTCGGCGGCTCGATCGTCTTGAGCGCGGCGCAGAAGCCGGCCGGCGAGGCATTGATCGCGAGCGTCGGGCGATAGACCCGGCCGAGCTCTTCCGGGTCGGCATGGACATGGACCAGCGGCCGGCCCGGATTGGGAATGTCGAACAGGGTGTAGGACTGGCTCGGCATCTCCGAGAGGCGCCCGCCAACCAGCAGGACGAGGTCGCTCTCCTTGATGCGGGCGAGCAGCTTCGGATTCGGGCCGATGCCGAGATCGCCGGCGAAGTTCGGATGATCGGCCGGGAACAGCATCTGCCGGCGGAACGAGACCGCGACGGGCAGGTCGAAACGCTCGGCAAAGGCCTGGAAGTCGGCGATCGCCTCCGGGCTCCAGCGCGAGCCGCCGAGGATCGCGATCGGCGACTTGGCCGAAGCGAAACGCTTGGCGAGGTCGTCCATCTGCGCCGGGGCAGGGTGCTGCTCGGTGACGTTGTAGGGCTCGGCGTCGGCGACATCCGCGAGGTCGGTCAGCACGTCCTCGGGCAGCGCGATCACGACCGGGCCGGGGCGGCCGGAGGTCGCGACATGGAAGGCGCGGCTGATGATCTCCGGGATGCGCGCGGCATCGTCGATCTCGGTCGCCCATTTCGTCATGGTGCCGAAGACGGCGCGGTAGTCGAGCTCCTGGAAGGCCTCGCGCTCGCGCATGCTGCCGTCGATCTGGCCCACGAAGAGGATCAGCGGCGTCGAATCCTGGTCGGCGATGTGGACGCCCGGCGAGGCATTGGTGGCACCGGGGCCGCGCGTCACGAAGCAGATGCCGGGCTTGCCGGTGAGCTTGCCGGCGGCTTCCGCCATCATGCAGGCGCCGCCTTCGGCCCGGCAGATGGTGACCTTCATCGAGGCGTCGTGCAGCGCGTCGAGCACGGCGAGATAGCTCTCGCCCGGCACGCAGAAGGCGTCGGTGGCGCCGTGGATCAGAAGCTGGTCGACGAGGATCTGCCCGCCAGTGCGATTAGCCATGCTGCGGCCCTCCCCAGGCCGGGTCGTTCAAGATGTCGTCGGCATGTTCGCCGAGTCGTGGGCTCGGACGTCCTGCCACTTGCCGCACGCCGTTCATCACGATCGGCGAGGCGACGGTCGGAATGTGGCCCGCTTTCGCAGCCTCGCTCGGCAGGTCGACCCTGACGCCGCGCGCGACGATCTGCGGATCGGCGAAGACCTCGCCGATATCGTTGATCGGTCCGGCCGGCACGCCGACCTTCTCCAGTGCCGCCAGCAGATCGAGCTTGGCGTAGCGCTGGCAAAGCAGGTGCAGTTTGGCCGTCAGCGCAACGCGGTTCTTCACGCGCGACTTGTTGTCGACGTAATCCGGGTGGTCGGCCAGCGCCGGCTCGCCCAGCACCTCGCAGAGCTTGCGCCACTGCCCGTCATTGCCGGTCGCGATGATGATATGGCCGTCCGCGACCGGGAACACGTCATAGGGCACGATATTCGGGTGGGCGTTGCCGAGCCGCGGCGGCGGGTTGCCGCCGACGAGGTAGTTCATCGCCTGGTTGCCGAGCACCGCGACCTGCGAGTCGAGCAAAGCGAGATCGAGCGTCGCGCCTTCGCCCGTCGTATCGCGCTGACGCAGGGCCGAGAGGATGCCGACCGAGGCATAGAGCCCGGTATAGATGTCCGCGACCGCATAGCCCGCCTTCATCGGCGCGCCCGCGGGCTCGCCGGTGATCGACATCGCTCCGCCCATGCCCTGGACGAGGAAATCGTAGCCGGCGCGCGGCGCATAGGGGCCGTCCTGCCCGAAGCCGGTGACCGAACAATAGACGAGGCGCGGAAACTCCTTGCGCAGCGAAGCCGCGTCGAGCCCGTATTTCGAGAGGCCGCCGACCTTGAAGTTCTCGATGACGACATCGGCATGGGCGGCGAGACGCCTGACCAGAGCCTGTCCCTCGGCGGTGCGGAAATCGGCCGTGATCGAGCGCTTGCCGCGATTGGCGGCATGGAAATAGGCGGCAGAGAGATGCTCGTCGCCAGTGCCCTCGACGAAGGGCGGGCCCCATTTGCGGGTGTCGTCGCCCTCGGGCGCCTCGACCTTGACGACATCGGCGCCGAGATCGGCCAGGAGCTGGCCGATCCAGGGACCTGCGAGGATGCGCGCCAGTTCGAGGACGCGCAGGCCGGCGAGGGGGGAAGCGGAGGGCGTAGGGAGGGACATGAAGATAGCCTGAACGCCGTCATCCCGGGCTTGTCCCGGGATCCATCGAAGGGCGTTCCGCTCTACGATGGATCCCGGCGCTCCGCTTCGCTGCGGCCGGGATGACGGGTGGGTTTCAGAAGAACGCCTGCAGGCCGGTGATCGCGCGGCCGAGGATCAGCGCGTGGACGTCATGCGTGCCCTCATAGGTGTTCACCGTCTCGAGGTTCGCGGCGTGGCGCATCACATGATACTCGATCTGGATGCCGTTGCCGCCATGCATGTCGCGGGCCTGGCGGGCGATGTCGAGCGCCTTGCCGCAATTGTTGCGCTTGACCAGCGAGATCATCTCCGGGGCCATCTTACCGTCGTCGAGCAGACGCCCGACACGCAAGCTGCCCTGCAGGCCGAGCGTGATCTCGGTCAGCATGTCCGCCAGCTTCTTCTGGTAGAGCTGCGTCTGGGCCAGCGGCTTGTTGAACTGCTTGCGGTCGAGCCCGTACTGGCGGGCGCGGTGGAAGCAATCCTCGGCGGCGCCCATCACGCCCCAGGAGATGCCGTAGCGCGCACGGTTGAGGCAGCCGAACGGGCCTGACAGGCCCGAGACGTTCGGCAGCAGGTTCTCTTCCGGCACGATCACGCCGTCCATGACGACCTCGCCGGTGATCGAGGCGCGAAGCGAGAGCTTGCCGCCGATCTTCGGCGCGGACAGGCCCTTCATGCCCTTTTCGAGCACGAAGCCGCGGATCTGGTTGTCATGCGCGGCCGATTTCGCCCAGACGACGAAGACGTCGGCGATCGGCGAGTTCGAGATCCACATCTTCGAGCCGGTGAGCTTGTAGCCGTCGGCGACCTTCTCGGCGCGGGTCTTCATGCCACCGGGATCGGAGCCGGCATCCGGCTCGGTCAGGCCGAAGCAGCCGACCCATTCGCCCGAACCCAGCTTCGGCAGGTACTTCTTGCGCTGCTCCTCGCTGCCATAGGCGTAGATCGGGAACATCACGAGCGAGGACTGCACCGACATCATCGAGCGGTAGCCCGAGTCGATGCGCTCGACCTCGCGGGCGACGAGCCCGTAGGAGACGTAATTGGCGCCGGCGCAGCCGTACTCCTCGGGAACGGTGACGCCGAGCAGGCCGAGCTCGCCCATTTCATTGAAGATCGAGCGATCGGTCTTCTCGTCGAGATAGGCGTCATGGATGCGCGGAGCGAGCTTCTCCTGCGCATAGGCGCGGGCCGTGTCGCGGATCAGCCGCTCGTCCTCGTTCAGCTGCTCGTCGAGCAGGTAGGCATCGTCCCAGGTGAACTTCGCGAGCTTGTGGCTGCCGGCCATTTTCTGTCTCTCCCGTATCGTTTGCGTCATGGTCGGGCTTGACCCGACCATCTCGGAAACCAGCTACTGGTCATGAGATTCTCGGGTCTGCGCTTCGCTACGCCCGAGAATGACGGGTCTTAGTGATCACGCATCCACGTCGAAGCTGACGCCCTGCGCCAGCGGCAGCGTGGTGCCGTAGTTCAGCGTGTTGGTGGCGCGGCGCATATAGGCCTTCCAGGCGTCCGAGCCGGCCTCGCGGCCGCCGCCCGTCTCCTTCTCGCCGCCGAACGCGCCGCCGATCTCGGCGCCCGAGGGGCCGATATTGACGTTGGCGATGCCGCAATCGGAGCCCTCGTCGGAGACGAAGAGCTCGGCCTCGCGCATGTTGAGCGTGAAGATCGAGGAGGACAGGCCGGCGCCGACCGCGTTCTGGATCGCGATCGCCTCGTCGATGGACTTGTACTTCATCACGTAGAGGATCGGGGCGAAGGTCTCGCGCTCGACCGGGCCGCACTGCTTGGGCATCTCGACCAGGGCCGGGCGGACATAGAAGCCGCCCGCGCCGACATCGACCTTCTCGCCGCCATGGACCTTGCCGCCCTCGGCCTTGGCCTCGGAGAGCGCCTTCTGCATGCCCTGATAGGCGGCCTCGTCGACCAGCGGGCCGACCAGCACGCCGGCTTCACGGGGATCGCCGATCTTCACCGAGCCGTAGACCTTGGCGAGCTTCGGCACGAGCGCATCATAGACGCTTTCATGCACGATCAGGCGGCGCAACGTGGTGCAGCGCTGGCCGGCGGTGCCCATCGCCGCGAAGGCGATGCCGCGCAGCGCGATGTCAAGGTCGGCCGAAGGGGCGACGATCGCGGCGTTGTTGCCGCCGAGCTCGAGGATGGCGCGGGCGAAGCGCGCGGCGAGCTTCTGGCCAACTTCCTTGCCCATGCGGGTCGAGCCGGTGGCCGAGACGACCGGGACGCGGTGGTCGGAGACCAGGATGTCGCCGAGCTCGCGGCCGCCGACGAGGACCTCGGAGAGGCCGATCGGAGCTTCCGAACCAAAGCGCTTCATCGTCTTCTCGACGATGGCCTGCACGGCGAGCGCGGTCAGCGGGGTTTTCTCGGAGGGCTTCCAGACGACGCTGTCACCGCAGACGAAGGCGAGCGCCGCGTTCCAGCACCAGACCGCGACCGGGAAATTGAAGGCCGAGATCACGCCCACGACGCCGATCGGGTGCCAGGTCTCCATCATGCGATGGTTCGGGCGCTCGGTGGCGATGGTCAGGCCGTAGAGCTGGCGCGACAGGCCGACGGCGAAGTCGCAGATGTCGATCATCTCCTGGACCTCGCCGAGGCCCTCGGAGGTGACCTTGCCGGCTTCGAGCGTCACCAGCAGGCCGAGATCGGCCTTGGCGGCGCGCAATTCCTCGCCGAGCAGACGGACGAACTCGCCGCGACGCGGCGCCGGCACCTTGCGCCAGGCGAGATAGGCGGACTGGGCCCGGCCGATCGCAGCCTCGGCCTCGGCCGGCGACGTCTCGCGCAGCGTCACGACGGTCTCGCCGGTGATCGGCGAGCCCGCCGTCAGGCCGGCATCGGCATAGGCCGAGTCGGCGACGCCGAGGCGCTTGAGCAGGGCGAGCGTGTCTTTCGGCAGGGATGTGGCCATCTTTGTCTTCCAGCGGTCGCGAGCGGGAGCCCAAGAGCACATGCCCCAAGGCGCATGACATAAAGGCGCGGGAACCTTAAGGCCGCCGCGCTTGAGGCCGGCAGAATGCCCTCTTTCCCGTTGCTTGGGCAACCGATATGTTCTCACCACTTGGTGAGTATTCCTCATGGATGACGCGCTCGTTCCCGGCCGCCTCTCGGTGCCCTCGCTGTCCGCGCTCGCCGCCTTCGAGGCTGCGGCCCGGCATGGCAGTTTCACGCGTGCGGCGGAGGAATTGAACCTGACGCAGGGAGCGGTCAGCCGGCAGGTCGCGCATCTCGAGAAGGTGCTCGGCGTCAGCCTGTTCGAGCGCGTCAAGAAGCGCGTCAGCCTGACGGCCGCCGGCGCAGCCTACGCCAACGACATCCGCGACGGCCTGTCCCGGCTCGCGGCTGCGACGGTTTCCGCCATCGCCTTTCGCGGTGCGGCCGGCGTGCTCAATCTGGCCACGCTGCCGACCTTCGGCACGCGCTGGCTGATCCCGCGCCTGCCGCGCTTCACCGAGGCTCATCCCGGCATCACCATCAATTTCACCACGCGGCTGGTGCCCTTCGACTTCGCCCGCGAGCAGGTCGATGCCGCCGTGCATTTCGGTGCGGAGAACTGGCCGGGTGCGCGGCTCCATCGCCTGATGGGCGAGGAGGTCGTTCCGGTCGCAGCGCCCTCACTGCTGGCGCGCGTCGGGATCGCGGAGGCGGCCGACATGCTGCGGGCGCCGCTGCTGCAGCAATCGACCCGGCCGCGCGCCTGGGCGAACTGGCTGGAGCAGCAGGGGTTGGCGCCGGAGCGGGCCTTGATGGGGCCGCGTTTCGAGCAGTTCGCCATGATCGCGCAGGCGGCGGTCGCGGGGCTCGGGCTCGCCATCGTGCCGCGCTTCCTGGTCGAGGAGGAGTTGCGCTCGGGCGCGCTGGTCATCCCGATCGACCGGCCCGTGACCGGCAAGGACGGCTATTATCTGGTCTATCCCGAGGAGAAGGCCAATCTGCCGACCGTGATCGCCTTCCGCGACTGGCTGCTCGGGGAATGCGCGCCAGCGAGTTAAGGCGCCTCTCGACAAGCGCCTCGCGCTCGTTCATTCATGCGCGAAATTCACCAACCCGGCTTCTCCATCGAAGCCGGCTGCGCGAGGCCTGCCATGCCGCCCGTCTCCGAAAGCGCCGATGTCGTGATCTGCGGGGGGGCCGCGATCGGCTCCTCCGTCGCCTATCATCTCGCCGCCGATCCAGGCTTCACCGGCAAGGTCGTGGTGATCGAGAAGGACCCGACCTATCGCTTGTCGGCCTCCGCGCTCTCGGCCGCCTCGATCCGCCAGCAGTTTTCGAGTGCGGTGAACATCCGCATCTCGCTTTTCGGCATCGATTTCCTGCGCAATATCGGGACGCATCTCTCAGTCGACGGCGAGGTTCCGGCGATCGACCTGCATGAGGGCGGCTATCTCTATCTCGCGAGCGAGCCCGGCGCGCCGATCCTCGAAGCCAACCAGAAGCTGCAAGCAGCTGAGGGCGCCGATATCGCCCTCTACGATCCCGCGACGCTGAAGCAGCGCTTCCCCTGGCTCAACACCGAGGATCTCGCTTGTGGCACCTTCGGCGTGAGCGGCGAGGGCTGGTTCGACGGCTGGGCGCTGCTTCAGGCCTTTCGCAAGAAGGCGCGTAGCCTCGGCGTCGAGTACCGCCAGGGCGAGGTCGCCCGTTACGTTACAGAGGGCGGCCGCGTCACCGCGGTTGAGCTCGCCGATGGCAGCCGCATCGCTTGCGGCGCGGTGGTCAATGCCAGCGGGACGCATGGCGCGAAGCTCGCCGCGACGGCGGGCGTTTCCATCCCCGTGAAGTCGATGAAGCGCTATGTCTTCTCCTTCACCTGCAAGGGCGATGTCGATGGCTGCCCGCTCCTGATCGACACGACCGGCGCCTGGTGCCGGCAAGAGGGCAAGCGCTCGGCGGAAGGCCAGCTCTTCATTGGCAGCTGCTCACCCTTGACGTCCGAGCAGGATGTCGAATGGATCGAGACCGATCCTGCCGCGGAGGATGTCGACTGGGGCTTCTTCGAGGAGGTGGTCTGGCCTTCGCTCGCCACCCGCATCCCGGCTTTCGAGCAGATCAGGCCCGGCCGCGCCTGGGCCGGCCCCTACGACATGTGCGGGCTCGACCATAACGCGATCATCGGCCCGGCGGTCGGCCTGCCCAATCTCTATCTCGCCAACGGCTTCTCCGGCCACGGCCTGCAGCAGGCCCCGGCTGTTGGCCGCGGCCTCGCCGAGCATATCGCGCATGGCCGCTATCGCTCGCTCGACCTTGCCGATCTCGGCCACGAGCGCATCGTTGCGAACCGGCCGCTCAAGGAGGCCAACGTCATCTGAGGGCCTTTTGGGAACGATGAGCCCTCATCCTGAGGAGCCGCGTCAGCGGCGTCTCGAAGGATGGTCCAGATGGTTCGGGAGCCTTCTGAAACATCCTTCGAGACGCGGACTTGCGTCCGCTCCTCAGGATGAGGGCTGGTGAAAGTCTCAAAACGGGCTCTGAGGAGGAGCAGACCATGGTCGATCCCGCTTTCGTCCAGACCATGGCCCGCTACAACGCCTGGCAGAACCGCAGCCTGATGGCGGCGGCGGACGGATTGACCGACGAGGCCCGCAAGCTCGATCGCGGCGCCTTCTTCAAGTCGATCCACGGCACTTTCAACCACATCCTCTGGGCCGACGAGACCTGGCTGAGCCGCCTCATCGGCACCGAGAAGCCCTCGGTGGGGGGCCGCGATTCGGCGGTCTATTTCGAGGGTTGGGCGCAGTTCTCTGCACGCCGGCGGCAACGCGACCAGTTCCTGCTCGACTGGGCCGAGAGCATCACGGCCGATTGGCTGCGCGGTACGCTGATCTGGTATTCTGGTGCCGCCGGCCGCGAGATGGGCAAGCCGCGCGCCTTCGTGCTCACGCATTTCTTCAACCACCAGACCCACCATCGCGGCCAGATTCACGCCATGCTCACGGCGGCGGGGGCGAAGCCGGATGATACCGATCTGCTCCTTGTCGACGAGCTGCGGTGAGGGCACTCGCAATTCAAGGCGGTCATCCCGGGCGACCATAGGGAGGCCCGGGATCCATGCCTGAGCTTCTAACGGGTAGGCTCAGGCATGGATCCCGGCTCTTCGCTTCGCTCCGGCCGGGATGACATGCGTTTGGGTCTGCGCGTTTTGAGTCTTGGTTCAACGTTCGCAGGATTGCCGTCGTCCTCGTCCCGATCCGGCGGCACGGCTGCCGTCGCGTTCTGGCTGAGCTTCTGGAACAGGCCGAGCCCGATCATTGCCAGTACGGCGAGCAGCATCAGCAAGGCAGGATAGACCACATCTCCCATCGTCTCGCGCGAGGTCTTGGCGATCAGCACCAGCGATTCCAGCGAGAGCGCCACGATCATGATCGACATGAACTTGGTCAGCGATCCCCGCGCCTCGGCCGGGTGGCGCATCTCGCGGTCGGCGATGACCTCCTCCTCGAACAGGAACTTGCCGACATCGGCGACCGCGACCGCGATGATCACGAGGCCGATCCCGTCGAGCATCGTGTCGAGCGCGCCTTCGCCGGTCCAGAACCCCTGCGACGTCCGCCAGACCGCGACGCCGATCAGGACGATCGAGGCGCCCAGCAACGCAAAGGCGATGACCGTGTAGAGAACGCGACTGAACAGCGTCATGTCTTCCCCCCAATCCGCTTGCACGCCACAACCTCCAGCGAAGCCGCGGGTTCCGCCTGGGAGAAGCCGGGTCACGCATCGACGGCTTGCATGGCCGCTCCCATGGCACAGCCGATTGCCGGCTATCGCGATCCATGGTCCAAGCGCTGAGTTCCGCCGGAGCGCTTCGCATGCCCGAGACGACGACCCTCATCACCTTCTCGCTGATCGCGCTTGGCATGGTGCTGACGCCCGGCCCCAACATGATCTACCTGATCTCGCGCTCGATCGCGCAGGGCAGGGGAGCCGGCCTGATCTCGCTCGGCGGCGTCATCCTCGGCTTCTTCGTCTACATGTTCTGCGCCGCCTTCGGCATCACCGCGCTGCTCTTCGCCGTGCCCTATGCCTATGACGTGCTCAGGCTCGGTGGCGCGGCCTATCTGCTCTGGCTCGCCTGGCAGGCGGTGCGGCCGGGCGGCAGCTCGCCCTTCCATGTCCGCGATTTGCCCCATGACGGGCCGCGCAAGCTCTTCGCCATGGGCTTCCTGACCAGCCTGCTCAATCCGAAGATCGCGATGTTCTATCTCGCGCTCCTGCCGCAGTTCATCGATCCGGCCGCCGGCAACGTGCTCTCCCAATCGGTCGTGCTCGGCTTCGTCCAGATCGCGATCAGCGGCAGCGTCAATGCGCTGATCGCCACCGCCGCCGGCAGCATCGCGTTGTTCCTGCGGACGCGGCCGTTCTGGTCGCTGGTCCAGCGCTGGCTGATGGGCACGGTGCTCGCGGGCTTCGCCGTGCGCATGGCGATGGAATCGCGGCGCTAACCGACCGGGATGTCGAGCCTGGAGACCGCACCGGAAGCGCCCCGGCCGAGCCTGCCGGACCTCTTCACGGGCTTCCTCAAGATCGGTCTGATGGGCTTCGGCGGGGTCGGGCCGATCGCGCGCCATATCATCGTCACCGAGCGCAACTGGCTCGACGATCGCGGCTATGCCGAATTGATCGGCATCTGCCAGGCGCTGCCCGGCGCCAACACGGTCAACGCGGCGGTGATGCTGGGCGATCGCTTCCGCGGCGGAATCGGTGCGCTGACCTGCGTCTTCGCGCTGATGGCGATGCCGCTGCTCTGCCTCGTCGCGCTCGCGAATGCCTATGACGCGGTCTCCGGCCATCCGCTCGCGCAGGTCGCTCTGACCGGCGCCGCCGCCAGCGCCGCCGGGCTCATTCTCGGCACCGCATTGCGGCTGCTGACGAAAGCAGGCCTCGCGCGCTGGGCCTGGCTGATGGCCGCAGCTGCCTTCATTGCCGTCGGTCTGCTGCGTTTGCCGATGTTGCCGACCCTGCTGGTGCTCGTGCCGCTGGGTCTGGTTGCGGCGACGCTTGGAGCGCGGCGGGTCTGATGGAGCGCGGCGTCTTCTTCCAGCTCATCATCACCTTCGGCACGATCTCGCTGATGGCGATCGGCGGCGCCAATGCGGTCGTGCCGGAAATCCACCGCCAGGTCGTCGATCTCCTTGGCTGGATGGATGCGCCGACCTTCGCCCGCCTCTTCGCCATCGCGCAGGCGGCGCCCGGCCCCAACATCATGCTTGGCAGCATCATCGGCTGGCATGTCGCCGGTACGGCCGGTCTGCTGGTGGCGACGACGGCACTCCTGCTGCCGTCCTGCCTGCTGGCGCTTGCCTCCAGCCGCGGCCTGCAGCGCTTCGGCGGCAGCCGCGTGGTCCGGATCGTCACGCTCGCGCTGGTGCCGATCGCGCTCGGCCTGATGCTGGCGAGCGGCGTGGTCGCGACGCTCGCTGCCGATGCCGGCCTCGTCGGCTATGCAATCACGGCTGCGACTGCGTTCGTGACCTATCGTTCCAAGGTCAATCCGCTCGTACCGATGGCGATCGGGACGCTCGTCTATGTTCTCGCCTGGTCTGCCGGCATCGCCTGAAAAGGCAGGTCGGCGCTGTTGCCGCCGGGATTGGCGCGTCCGCAGCGGGGCAGATAGGCTCGCATCGGGGTAGAGCGAGAGAGGCGTGATGAAGACCGAGCAAAGCGTCCTGCGTCTTTCGATCGTCGTGACCTTTCTGCTGGCGGCCGTGGGCATCGTCTTCGGCCTGCTCTCCGGCTCCTTCGCGATCGTCTTCGACGGCATCTACGCCCTGACCGATGCGACCATGACCGTCGTCGCGCTGCTGGTGGCGAACCTCATCGTGTCCTCGACCGCGAACGAGGCTGCCGGCAGCAAGCTGGTGAAGCATTTCACCATGGGCTTCTGGCATCTGGAGCCGATGGTGCTCGGCCTCAACGGCATCCTCCTGACCGGGGCCGCGATTTACGCGCTGATCAACGCCATCGGCAGCATCATGGCGGGCGGCCGGATGCTGTCCTTCGACTACGCGATCGTCTACGCGGCTGTGACGATGCTGCTCGCCTTCGCCATGGCGATCTATGGCCGGCGGGCCAATCGGACGCTCAATTCGGCTTTCGTGGCGCTGGATGCCAAGTCCTGGGTGATGTCGGGCAGCCTGAGCGGCGCCCTGCTCGTCGCCTTCGTTTTCGGCTACGCGATCCAGGGAACGAAGCTTGCCTGGATGCTGCCCTATGTCGACCCGGTCGCCCTCGCGCTGGTCTGCATCGTCGTCATTCCCATCCCGATCGGGACGATCAAGCAGTCATTGGGCGAAATCCTGCTGGTGACCCCCGCCGATCTGAAGGGCCATGTCGATGCGGTCGCCGAAGAGATGGTCCGCCGCCACGGCTTCGCTTCCTACCGCTCCTACGTCGCCCGCGTCGGCCGGGGCCGGCAGATCGAGCTCTATTTCATCGTGCCCAAGGGCAGCCCCGCGCGGAAGCTCGAGGAATGGGATGCTATCCGTGACGAGGTCGGCGAGGCAATCGGCGACGACACTCCGGACCGCTGGCTGACCATCGCCTTCACCACCGATCCCGAATGGGCGGATTGAGCTGGACGCTCCAGCAGTTGCCTGTCCGGGTTTGGCAGCGCTGGCTGCATGACGCCGGCAGCCACCGCATGCTAGTCTTTCCTAGCGTCAGTTCCGTGCGGGATGGTGTCTGGGAGGTTGGCATGGCCTGCTTGCTCTGGCGGAGGACGTTCCTGGTCTTGGCGCTGCCGCTGCTCTGCCTGCTCGGCCCGAAGCCCGTCCTGGCCCAGAAAGCCGGGACCGTCGCGCTCTGCAAGGATGACCGCACCGAGAAGGGGCTCGCCGCCTGCAACGCCATCCTGAAGGGGAGGGTCGATCGCAAGGTCAAGGCGATGGCCCATGTCGCGCGCGGCCATACCCAGCTCGCGCTCGGCCGCCCGGCCGAGGCTGAGAAGGATTACTCGGAGGCGCTGGCCCTCGCGCCAAACTTTGCGGCGCTCTACCGCGACCGCGGCCGCGTCCGCTTCACGCTCGGCAATCGCGAGGGCGCGATGGCGGATTTCACCGCCGCGATCGAGAACGATCCTTTCGACCCGGACAACCATGCCAATCGCGGCTATCTCAGGCTGCTGCAATATGATTTCGCTGGCGCGGGCGAGGATTTGCGCAAGGGCCTGTTCTGGCAGAAGCAGCATCCGCGCAGCGACTATCTCCTTGGCCTGCTTGCCTATGCCACCGGCCGCTACACCGACGCGGTGGCGCATGTCGACAAGGCGCGCGAGGGCGGCTTCCGCAACTCGGATACCTTCATCACCCGCGCCCGCAGCCTGTTTTATCTCGGCCTGTTCGAAGCTGCCGCGAAGGAGGCGACCGAGGGGCTCGCAGCCTTCCCGAAGCAGGTCGACCTGATCGAAATCCGCGCGCGCGCCCGGCTGGCGCGCCGTGAATTGCCGGAGGCGCTTGCCGATGCCGAGGTGGTTGCCGAGGCCGAGCCCCGCTCCGGCCGCGCTTACGCGACGCGCGGCGCCGTCAAGCTCGCGATGAAGGACATGGCCGCTGCCACGGCGGATGCGGACAAGGCGATCGAGCTCGATCCCGGCCTGTTCGACGCCTATGAGCTCAAGGCGGACATCCTGCTCGCATCGGGCGATCAGCCCGGCGCCCGCGCCATCCTCGCCCGCTCCGCGGCGCGGACCGACGCGAAAATGGCCTATGACATCGCCTCGCGGGAACGCCATGCGGCGCGTGTCGCGGAATTCGACAAGCCGAAGCCGATCGTCGTCGCTGATCTCGACGAGGCCGAGCTGAAGAAGCGCTGCGCCACCCGCGACGATCCCCTGCGCATGCAGAGCTGCGACCGTCTCGTCGAAACGGCCACCACGCCGCAGGCCAAGGCCGACCGGTTGATCGAGCGCGCCAAGGCCCGGCCCTTTGACAGTCAGATCGGCGATTTCGATTTGGCCGTCGCAGCTGCGCCCGATTATCTCCCCGCGACCCTCGCTCGCGCCTACGCCCATCTGTCGGATTACCGCTACGGCAAGGACCTGACGCCTTTCGACCGGGCCTGGGCCGATGCCGACAGCGCCGTCCGGCGTTCGGGGGCGGACAAGAGCATCTGGGCGCAGGCCATGCTGGCGCGCGCTTCTGTCTCCCAGGGCAGGGGGAACTACGAGGCGGCGGTTGCCGACCTCACCGAACTCGTCGCAAGCGATCCGAAGGCACAGTTCTATCGCGCCGACCGCGCAAGCGCCTTCCTGATGGCCGGCAAGCCCATTCAGGCGCTGGAGGACCTGCGCGAGAAGGCGCGCCTGCCGACGGACGTGCCTGCAGGGCTGCAGGGCGAGGATGATCTCGTCGTCGCGCTCATCGAAACCGGCGCGCTCGACGAGGCCGTCACGGTTCTCGACAACTGGCGGACTAACCGCTTGCCCGGCGCCTATGCCGAGCAGGCCCTGCGGGCGCGCGTTGCGCTGGCCCGTGGCGATGTGGCGAACGCGCGGGAGCTGGCCGCTGCGGCGCTCACTGACAACCGCTTCAACGCCGGGGCGCAGGCCGTGCGCGGACTCGCCGCCGCCCGATTGGGTGATGCGCTCGACGCGGAAACGGATTTGAGCAAGGTCATCGACGATATCGTGCCCATTCCCTTCCGGGCCCGGACCTCCGGCATGACGCCGGGCCATGTCGCCGATCTCTTCCTCTGGCGCGGGATCGCCCGCGTGCAGTTGAACCGGGTCAACGCCGCGCGCGCTGATTTCGCCGAGGTGATCAAGCGGGCGCCGGACCGGGCACGACCCTATGCCGAGCGCGCCGCGCTGAACCTGCGCTCCGACAATCCGGCAGCCCTGACCGATATCGCGATGGCGCTGCGGATCGAGCCGGACCAGCCGCGCTGGCAGGCGCTGGCCGCCCGGATCAATCTCGCGACCGGTGATCCCGCCGCCGCCGAACGTTTCGCCACCGCCGCGCTCGCCGCGCCCGCGCCGGAAGCCGACCTGCTGCTGCTGCGCGCAAAGGCGAGGCTCGGCCTCGGCCGCTTCTCCGATGCGGCGGAGGATGCGACGGCCCGGCTCGCGACCGCGCCCGGCGATGCCGAGGCCTTGCTGCTGCGAAGCGATGCCCGGCTCGGGCAGGGTGATGCGGCGGCCGCTCTCGCCGATGTCGAGACGGCGCTTGGGGCGAGGGCAAACGACCCGCGTCTTCTGCTGGCGCGTGCGGAGCTGAAGGCCAAGCTGGGTGACGTACCCGGGGCGATCGGCGCCTTCGAGGCCGCGGCGGCAAGGCCGGAGGCTGCGCTTCAGGCCAACAGGCGGCTTGGCGATCTCTATGCCGGGATCGCCTCGGACCAGCTCGCGCTCGGCTACTATGCCAAGGCACTGGAGCAGCCGGCACGGGGTCAACTCGATGAAGCTGCCCGCGAGGCCGCCCGCGCAGCCCGCGACGCGCTGATCCGGCGGATGGCGGCGCCGAAATAGACGCCGGGCCGGGGTCATGCGCGGCATGAATGGCATGGCCGTCGCCTCTCGCCATTGCCGGTTGTCGCAATGGCGCTAAGCTCACCCGCATTGTCCCATCCGGAACGAATGCGAGTGAAGCGATGAGCGCCCTGACCCCCGAGGAGAAGAAGGTCACCGAGTGGCTGGCGAGCCGCAAGGAGGGGATGGTCGCGCTGCTGCGCGAATTGGTCGATACCGACTCAGGCTCCTATGACAAGGCGGGCGTCGACCGGGCCGGCGATGTCGTCGCGCGCTTCCATCGGGCGAACGGGCTCGAGGTCGAGATCGTGCCGGATAGCCGCTTCGGCGACGCTGTTCGGGCGCGCCTGCCCAACCCGACCGCCAACGACCAGCGCCCGGTCATGCTGCTCGGCCATCGCGATACCGTGTTCCCGCAGGGCGAGCCGACGCGCCGACCCTTCACCATCAAGGGCACGCGCGCCTATGGCCCGGGCGTCGCCGACATGAAGGCGGGCGTGATGATCTCGGCGTTCGTGGCTGCCGCCTTCGCCGAATGCGGCGGCCTAGCTGCGCCGCTCCTGATGCTGACGACCAGCGACGAGGAGATCGGCTCGCCGTCCTCGCGCCCGGTCATCGAGGCGGCAGCCCGCGAGTCGCGCTGCGTCTTCAATGCCGAGCCGAGCCGCCTGCCGGCCGGCACCGATTTCGCGACAGACCAGAAGCAGTCGGTCACCAGCGGCCGCAAGGGCGGCGTCTTCATGCGCGCCGAATTCACCGGCAAGCCGGCCCATTCCGGCGCGAATTACGAGAAGGGCGCCTCGGCCATCGTCGATCTCGGTCACAAGATCCCGAGGCTCCAGGGGCTCACCGATCTGGAGAAGGGCATCACCGTCAATGTCGGCCTGATCGGCGGCGGCCAGACCGTCAACACCATCGCGCCCAGCGCCTGGTGCGAGATCGACCTGCGCTATGTCACCGCCGCCCAGCGCGACGAGATGGTCGGCAAGATCAAGGCGATCGTCGAGGCGCCCGAGGTTGCCGGCACGAGCGCGGTGCTCTCGATCAAGGGCGAGTTCCTGCCGCTGGAGCGCTCCTCGGACTCGGCCGCGCTCTACGACACCTATCGCGAGGCGGCGGCCGCCTTCGGCATCGGCGTCACCGCGGAATTCACCGGCGGCTGCGCCGATTCAGGCTTCACGGCCGCGCAGGGGACGCCGACGCTGTGCAGCGTCGGCCCGATCGGCGGCATGGCCCATACGCCGGACGAGTTCCTCGAGGTCGAGAGTATCGTCCCGGCTGCGCAGACGCTGGCGCTCGCCGTGATGCGGGCTGCCGCCAGGGTGGAATGAAGCCTACCGGTTACGTCCGGAAACACGGGGTCATCCCGGGCTTGACCCGGGATCCATTCCGGAACGCCTCCGTTTGAGGTTCCGGAATGGATCCCGGATCTCCGCTTCGCTCCGTCCGGGATGACGCATGTTTCCAAGCACACGACAGTGCTTTGGCTTCAACGGCAAAGCAGCTCGATCTTGCGGCTGAGCGAGGCTTCGTCCTCGCTCAGCCGGTCGGTCAGCGCGTGCAGCCAGTTGAAGGCAACCCAGAATTCCAGCCGGTCGTCGATCTCCTCAGGCGCGAATTCGCCGCGCCCGGCGGCGCGCACGAACATCTCCCGCGGAGCTGCCAGCCGCTCCGGCATGAACTTGAAGCGCAGCGCGGCGAGCGCGCTGTCGCTGGTCTGCGCTTCGGCGATCAGCCCCTTGAAGACGCGCCCGGCCGTATCCTCGCGCCAGAAGCGCCAGAGATCCCGCGTATAGCGCAGCAGGTCGGCGCGCAGCGAACCCTCGTCCGGCACGGGGATGGCCGCATCCTTGTTCGCTCCGTAGATCGCGATGAACAGGTCGGCCTTGTTCGGCCACCAGCGATAGATCGTCGGCTTGCCGGCTCCGGCACGGCGCGCGACCTCCTCGATCGAGAAGCCGGCATAGCCCTTCTCGGCCAGCACGGCTCTGGCGGCTTCCTTCACGGCCGCCTCGGTCTCGGGGCTACGACGCGCGCCGATCGAGGCGCGGCGTTTGGGGCGCGGGTCCATGGGCGTCCGGTCTCCAGTGTCACAGGCTGGCCTTGACATAACGAAACGGCCCGTTTAGATCAAGTCTCGATACGAAACGTATCGTTCTTATAAGGATCCTCGTGATGCCGTTGCCATCACCTTTCGTCTCAGTGCTCGCGCGGTTGCGTTTCCTGCTCCTGGCGATGCTGGGCGCCTACACCGTCCTCAACCTGCTGCTCATGCTTCTGGCGCCTCTCACCGCGCATTGGCCGACCTATGCCGTCACGGCGCTCGCCGTGCCGCCCATGGTCCTTGCCATGGTGCATGTCGTCATTCCGCTGGCGCGGCGGCTGTCGGCTCATTCCGCCCTCAAATCGTGATCGGGAGAATGCTCATGAAGACCTCACGTCTTGTTGCCGCCGCTCTCGTCCTTGTTTCGCCCGCGGCTCTGCAGCCAGCCCTTTCGCAGCAGGGGACAGCCATGACCATCTCCTCGGCCACCCATGCGGGGTTTGAACGAAGTTTGCCGTTTCCAGATGGCTTCGCGCGCCTGTCGGCCCGGGCCGTGCGCGTGGACGGCAAGGCGGCCGAACTGGTGCGCTATGAAAGGGCCGATGGCCGAAATGGCGGGCTGGGCGGAGAGCATGTCAGCCTCGTCCTTGGCAAAGAACGGCTCAAGGGTTTTGCCCGGATGGACGGCTCGCTGCGATCCGGTGAATTGCCGTCACAGGACGAGAGCCGGGCCATCGCGATGGCCTTCCTGTCGAGCCATGCGCCGGACCTGCTATCGCGCCTGCAGATCAGCTTCATCGCGCCGCATGACGAGCCGGTCCAGCTCGGAGGCGAGCCGGCGACGCTGACAGGCATGAAGGTGAAGATGCGCAATCTGAGCGATGGGCGCTGGTTCTGGGTCATAGTCGGCGCCGATCGGCAGGCCATGGTCTTCGAGCGCGACATCGTCTGGGCCAACCTGCAGGGGCGCCGCCAGACCGAAAAATGGCTGCACGATTCCTGGCTCGCCGAGAACCGGCCGAAAATGCAGGGCGGCGCTTGAGCCGCCTGCCGGCGGCGCGCGTAGCGTCTGATGCGGGAAGGGAAGCGGGCAGGCGCCCGCTTCTCAGAACGCCTCTTCCCAGTCGCGGCTCAACCGCATCGCGCAGTTGATCAGGCCGACATGCGAATAAGTCTGCGGGAAATTGCCCCAGAGCTCGCCGGTCTTGAGATCGGCATCCTCCGAGAGCAGGCCGAAGCTGTTGCGCCGCTTCAGCACGCGCTCGAACAGCTCCTTCGCCTCCTCCCGGCGGCCGATCGCGTTCAGCGCATCGACATACCAGAAGGCGCAGATCAGGAAGCCGGTGTGCATGTAGCCGAAATCGTCCTGCGTGGCGTAGCGCAGCAGCAGGTCGCCGCGCTTGAGGTCGCGGCCGATCGCCTCGACGGTGGCGACGAAGCGGGCATCGTCAGGCTTGACGAAGCCAAGTTCGGCCAGCAGCAGCAACGTTGCGTCCAGGTCCTCGCCGCCGAAGGTCGAGACGAAATGGCCCTTGCCCTCGTTCCAGATCTGCTCGGCGATGGTGTTCTTCAGGCGCTTGGCTTCGCCCTTCCAGTATTCCTTGCGGTCGGCGCGCCCGAGCGTGCCGGCGATGCGGGCGAGCCGGTCGCAGGCCGCCCAGCACATCACGCTGGAGAAGGAATGGACCGCCTCCTTCTCGCGCAGCTCCCAGGGGCCGGCATCGGGCTTGTCGAAATAGGCGATGGCGAGCTCGCCCATGCGTTCGAGCTGTCCGAACAAGGCCTCCTTGCCCGGCTGGATCAGGCGGCGGTCGAAGAAGGAATGCGTCGCCGCCAGCACGACCGCGCCATAGCCATCATTCTGGATCTGCGTCGCCGCGCCGTTGCCGAAGCGCACCGGCTGATGCCCGCGATAGCCTGACAGGTTGCTCGCCTCGAACTCGACCAGCGTGCCGCCGCGCGTGATCGGATAGAGCGGCGGCAGGTGCTCGGCACCGCTCTCCGAGAAGGTGTCGACGATATTGGTGATGAAGCCGAGATAGTCCTCCATCGTCCGGGTCGTGCCGAGCCGGTTCAGCGCATGCACGACGAAATACGCGTCGCGCAGCCAGCAATAGCGATAGTCCCAATTACGCTGCGTGCCCGGCGCCTCCGGAATCGAGGTCGTGAGCGCCGCGACGATGGCGCCGGTCTCCTCGAAGGAACAGAGCTTCAGCGTGATCGCGGCCCGGATCACCTCCTTCTGGTACTCGAAGGGGATCGACAGCGAGCGCACCCAGTCGCGCCAGTAGTCGGTGGTCTTGTCGAGGAATTCGCGCGAGGTCGTCTCGATCTCGGCGCGCAGGGCCTCGTCCGAGCCGATGAAGAAGGAATAGGCCTGGTCGACGGCAAACGGCGTGCCTTCGACGACATAGGAGAGCGGCGCGTTGGTCGTGAGCCGGATCGTCTGGTCGGCGCCGACATAGCGGACATGGTTGGAGCCGCGTGTGATCTCGTCGGGCTCCTCGCCGATGCCGAGGCTAGGCTTGACCAGGACACGGATGCGCGGCCGCCCGGAGACGCGCCGGACCCGGCGCACCAATTGCGGCGGCCGGAAGAAGCGCTCGTAGCGCACGAAGCGCGGCGCGAAATCGAGGATCTCGATCGCATTGCCCTGATCGTCGGAAAGCACCGAGGACAGGATCGCGGTGTTGTCGAGATAGCCCTGCTCGCAGCGCGTCATGCCGACGAGCTCGATGCCGAAGAAGCCCTTCTCGGGCTCGGCATCGCCGTCCTCGGCCTGGTTGTCGATCAGCGAGCAGAAGACGGGGTCGCGGTCGAAGCGCGGGAAGCAGCCCCAGACGATCCGGGCGCGGCGGTCGATGAGGGCGGCGATCGAGCAATTGCCGATCACGCCGAGGTCGAGCGAGGCGGAGTGCTGCCCCACGGTCGAGGTCGTAACGGTCATGGTCGGTCAGTCCTGCTTGAAGCTGGCAGCGGAAAGATGGCCGCTTTCGGCGGCTTCGAGAAGGATATGCCGAAGTGCGGTGGGCGAGGCGAGCCGGCAGGTGGCGTGGCTCTCGCGGTCCGCGCCGATGCGGACGGAGACGCCGCCCATCGCGTTGACGGCCTCGAATCCGTCCTCGTCGGTGATGTCGTCACCGATGAAGACCGGCTGACGCCCGGCATAGGTCGGCGTCGCCATCAGCCACGCGATGGCGCTGCCCTTGCTTGCGCCGGCCGGAACCAGTTCCGCGACGGATTTGCCCTCCTGCAGGCGCATGCCCGGCCCCATTCGCGCGGCGATGCCGCGCATCAGGGCGAGAGCTTCGTCCTCCAGTGCGGGCGCCAGGCGCCAGTGCAGCGCGACGGAAATGCGCTTGTCCTCGACGATGATGCCGACATGGCTATTGGCGAAGCGAACGAGGTCGCGCAGGGCCGCACGCATGCCTTCATGCGTATCGGCCTGCGAACGGATCTCGTCGTCGACGCGGATTTGGGCGCCATGCAGCCCGGCGATGTCGAAGCGGTGCGGCGCCAGCACGGTGTCGAGGAAGCCTATCGGCCGGCCGGAGACCAGCGCGAGCGCTCCGCCGAGCTGCGTACGCAGCGCCGTCAGCGCGGGAGCGACCCGCCGGTCCAGGCGGACATCGTCTGGCGAGGGCGCGATCTCCACCAGCGTCCCGTCGAAATCGAGGAACAGAGCGATTTCGCGATCAGCGGAAGCGATCTCGTGAGGGTTCGCGGCGATGTCGGGTTCGATCAAGGTCGTCATCATCTCGTATCTGGGCAGAGAAGGCGGCAGAAGAGCGGCCAAGCAGCCAAAGACATCCTTTTCTGTCTTATCGCGCGGCGGCCGCCACGTCGAAAATAGGGTTCGAGGGGTTGCCTCGATCTGTCGAAAGCCTACCATGGCGGTCGCGATTTCACCGCACGGCTGCCGCAGCGCTGCCATGTGACCGCGTCCGCACCACGGAAACATTACGCTTTCGGAAGCGTTCTGTTCCTGCCGCCGATGGCGAAATGCGGGCGGCCCCTGCCGGAGAATGCTCGTCCATGCGTCTTGTCATCGTTTCGAACCGCGTCACGATTCCCGATCGCCATGAAAAGGTGATGGCGGGAGGGCTGGCCGTCGCCCTGCGCGAGGCGCTGGAGCAGCGCGGCGGCCTCTGGTTCGGCTGGAGCGGCGGCGTCAGCGAGAGCGCCCAGACGCAGCTGCGGCAGGTCGAGCACGGCAACGTCACCTATGCCGTCACCGATCTCAGCGAGGCCGAGCGCCAAAGCTATTATCTCGGTTTCTCGAACCGGGCGCTCTGGCCGCTGATGCATTACCGGCTCGGCCTGACCGAGTTCCAGCGCAGCGACTACATGGGCTATCTCGGCGTCAATCGCCGCTTCGCCCGTGCGCTCGCCGGTCTGATCAAGCCTGACGATCTCATCTGGATCCACGATTACCACCTGATCCCGCTGGCGGCGGAACTGCGCCGGCGCGGTGTCACCAACCGGATCGGCTATTTCCATCACATTCCCTGGCCGGCAGCCGAGGTCATCGGCGCCTTGCCTTTCAGCGCGACCTTGATCCGCACCATGGCCGCCTATGATCTCGTCGGCATGCAGACGGAGGTCGATGCCCGCAACCTGATCGGCGGGTTGGTGTCGCTCTGCGGTGCCCGTTCGGACGGCAAGCGCGTCAGACTCGGCGCGCGCGAGACCGCGGTGCAGGCCTTCCCGATCGGCATCGATGTCGAGGGCTTCCGGAAACTGGCTGCCGCTTCCGTGCGCAAGGCGGCGACGCCGCTGCGGGCCACGCAGGAATCGCTCGGCGAGCGCAAGCTCGTGATCGGCGTGGACAGGCTCGACTATTCCAAGGGCATCGTGCAGCGCCTCGAAGCCTTCGGCGAGTTCCTGCGCAATCACCCCGAGGACCGCGGCCGGGTCAGCCTGTTGCAGATCGCGCCGCCCTCGCGCAGCGACGTGCCGGAATATGCCGAGCTCGACCGCCTGTCAGACGAGGTCGCCGGCCGCCTCAACGCTCAGCTCGGCGAATTCGACTGGACGCCGATCCGCGTCGTCAAGAAGGCCTATTCACGCAAGGCACTGGCCGGCTTCTACCGTCGCGCCCAGGTCGGTCTGGTCACGCCGATGCGCGACGGCATGAATCTCGTCGCCAAGGAATACATTGCTGCGCAGGATCCGGCCGATCCCGGTGTGCTCGTGCTCTCGCGCTTCGCCGGCGCGGCCCAGCAGATGGGCGAGGCGCTGATCGTCAATCCCTTCGATTCCCACGAGGTGGCGGAAGCGATCCGCACGGCGCTCGCCATGCCGAAGACGGAGCGCATCCGCCGCTTCGAGCGGCTCTACGCCATTATCGCAGCCACCGATATCGACTGGTGGACGCGTCAATATCTGTCGGCCCTGGCAGGGGAAGCTGGAGCTGCCGAGACGCTGGCCGTCGGCGGAGATCGCAAGGAGCCGCGTTCCGCGGCGCGGCGGGCCGGCCGGAGCGAGGCATCGGCCGCGTCGTCGGCGCCTTCCGAAGCCGGTGTACGCAAGATGTCGGCAGGATCGCGCGGGAAGCGAGGTGCTGCGAGAGCCTCTCATCTCGCGCTTGTCCGACCTTGAGACTTGGCAGTTAGGTCAGGGAAACGACCGAAATCTTGGGGTGATGCTGCCTGCCCCGTTCGCGGCCCTTGCCGAATAAGGTCTTTCGTCGCTAGAAGGCAGCAGGGCCGGAGTGGGCGACTCAGGGTCCGGACAGGCATCGTATCGTCGATGGCTGAGGAGGCGGGCGGAGGGCTGAGATCGATGCGAGGCGCTCTCGGAGGACCGGGCGTTCTGTTGCGCCGTCTCCGCGAGGTCATGGCGGCATCGATCAGCCCGCAGGAGCGGCTGGACCGGCTCGTCGTGCTGATCGCCGGCAATCTCGTCGCCGAGGTCTGCTCCGTCTACGTCCTCCGCGAGGACGGCTCCCTTGAATTGTACGCTACCGAAGGCCTCAACCGCGAGGCGGTCCACCTCACCACCATGCGCGCAGGAGAGGGCCTCGTCGGCCTGATCGCGAGCGAGGCCGAGCCGCTGGCGCTGTCGGATGCGCAGGCGCATCCCTCCTTCTCCTACCGTCCGGAGACGGGCGAAGAGGTCTATCGCTCCTTCCTCGGCGTGCCGATCCTGCGCGGCGGCGCCGTCATGGGCGTGCTCGTCATCCAGAACCGGGCGACGCGGCTCTATTCCGAAGACGAGATCGAGACCCTCCAGACCACCGCCATGCTGATGGCGGAGATGATCGCGGCCGGCGGCCTCAAGTCGCTGGCGGCGCCGGGCGCCTCCATCGGCCTCGACCGGCCGATCCATGGCATCGGCGTGGCGCTGGCGGATGGCGTCGGCCTCGGCCATGCCGTGCTGCACGAGCCGCGCGTCGCGATCACCAATCTCATCGCCGAGAATCCGGCGGCCGAGGTCGGGCGTCTCGAAGCTGCGATCGGCGAGATGCGTGCCTCGATCGACGAACTGGTCGAGCGCGGCGACGTCGCCCATACCGGCGAGCATCGCGACGTGCTCGAGACCTTCCGCATGTTCGCCCATGACCAGGGCTGGCTGCGCCGCATGCGCGAGGTCGTGATGACCGGCCTCACTGCCGAGGCGGCGGTCGAGCGCGTCCAGTCCGATACCCGCGCCAAGATGCTGCGCCAGACCGACCCCTATCTGCGCGAGCGGCTGCATGATCTCGACGATCTCGCCAACCGCCTGCTGCGCACACTGGTCGGCAAGGCCAACGGCGTCGCCCGCGAGAACCTGCCGGAGAACGCGATTCTCGTCGCCCGCTCGATGGGGCCGGCGGCACTCTTGGACTATGACCGCGCCCATCTGCGCGGGCTCGTGCTGGAGGAGGGCGGCCCGACCAGCCACATCGCCATCGTCGCCCGCGCGCTCGGCATCCCCGCCGTCGGCGAGGTCGTCAACGCGACGGCGCTGGTCGAGGCGGGCGATGCCATCATCGTCGACGGCCAGGCCGGCGAGGTGCAGATCCGCCCGCAGCCCGATGTCGAGAATGCCTACAAGGACAAGGCGCGTTTGCGCGCCCGCAAGCAGAAGCAGTACCAGAAGCTCAAGGAATTGCCGGCGATCACCCGCGACGGGGTCGGTATCACCTTGCAGATCAATGCCGGCCTGATCGTCGACATGCCGAATATCGAGGCGACGGCTGCCTCGGGGATCGGCCTGTTCCGCACCGAATTGCAGTTCATGGTGGCACAGCACATGCCGACCACCGCCGAGCAGCAGGCGCTCTATGCCGCCGTGCTGGAAGCCGCGGCGGAGCTGCCGGTGACCTTCCGCACGCTCGATATCGGCGGCGACAAGGTGCTGCCCTATATGGAGCGCGTCGAGGAGGAGAATCCGGCGCTCGGCTGGCGCGCGATCCGCATCGGCCTCGACAAGCCGCGGCTGCTGCGGGCGCAGGTGCGCGCGATGCTGCGGGCCGGCGCCGGCCGCGATCTCAAGATCATGCTGCCGATGGTCGCGACCACCGAGGAGTTCCGCCGCGCCCGCATGATCATCCGCCGCGAGCAGGCCATGCTTGAGAAGCAGGGCGTGACGCCGCCGCGTGACCTCAGGGTCGGCGTCATGGTCGAGGTGCCCTCGCTCCTCTTCGAACTGCCGGAGATCGCGCGCGAGGCCGATTTCCTCTCGATCGGCACCAACGATCTCATGCAGTTCCTCTTCGCGGCCGATCGCGAGAACAAGCGCGTCGCCGACCGCTTCGATCCGCTTGGCGTCGGTGCCCTCAGGGCGCTCAGGCGCATCGTCGAAGCAGCGGCTGAGACCGGCTGTCCCGTCACGGTCTGCGGCGAGATGGGCGGCAAGCCGCTGGAGACCATGGCCCTGATCGGGCTGGGCTATCGCGGCTTCTCGATGTCGGCGGCCTCGATCGGGCCGGTCAAGGCGATGCTGCGCGCGCTCGATACCGCAAAGCTGCGCGAGCGCATGGACTGGATGCTGGCCTCGCCGGAGGGCGCCACCAATCTGCGCTCGCAGCTCGCGGCGTTCGCGACCGAGTTCAAGGTCCCAGTCTAGCGACGCTGCTTGCGTCCCTGCTGCCGCTTTTCCCTTTCGTTTCACGAGTTCGTGCATGTACCTCCAGCTTCCTCAGGATCGTCTCGACGTCATCGTCGCGCGCCATGCCGCCGCGACCGACGAGATCAACCATGCGACCGAGGCGGCGCGCACGGTCGAGCTCGCCAAGGAGCTGGCGGAGCTCGATCCCGTGGTCGCGGCCATCGCCTCCTGGCGGCAGGCGCAGATTTCGCTGGAGGAAGCCGAGGCGCTGATCGCCGATCCCGCGACCGACGCCGAATTCCGCGACCTCGCCTATGAGGAGCGCGACAGCGCCCGCGCCGAGATCGAGGCGCGTGCCCGCGAGATCCTCGTCGCCCTGCTGCCGAAGGATGCTGCCGACGAGCGCGGCGTCATCCTGGAAATCAGGGCGGGCACGGGCGGCGACGAGGCCTCGCTCTTCGCCGGTGACCTGTTGCGCATGTACCAGCGCCACGCTGCCCAGAAAGGTTGGAGCGTCGATATCCTCTCCGAGAGCGAGGGGACGATGGGGGGCTACAAGGAGGTTGTCGCCGAGATCAACGGCCGCGGCGTCTATGCGCGACTTAAGTTCGAATCCGGTGTCCACCGCGTCCAGCGCGTGCCGGATACCGAGGCGAGCGGGCGCATCCACACCTCCGCCGCGACGGTGGCGACGCTGCCGCTGGCGACCGATGTCGATGTTGTCCTCAACGAGGCCGACATCCGCACCGACACGCTGCGCTCGGGCGGTGCCGGAGGACAGCACGTCAACAAGACGGAATCGGCGGTGCGCCTCACCCATATCCCGACCAACACCGTCGTCTTGGTCCAGGACGAGCGCTCGCAGCACAAGAACAAGGCGCGCGCCTATGAATTGCTGCGCGCAAAGCTCTTCGACATGGAGCGCCTGCGCATCGATGCCGAGCGCTCGGCGGACCGGCGTTCGCAGGTCGGTTCTGGCGATCGCTCGGAGCGCATCCGCACCTACAACTTTCCGCAGGGGCGCGTGACCGACCACCGCATCAACCTGACGCTCTACAAGCTCGACGAGATGATGCAGGGTCTCGTCCTCGATGAGATCATCGACGCGCTGACCGCCGAGCATCAGGCGAAGCTGCTGGCGGCCGAGGGTATGGCGTGAGGCGGGCGCGATGAAACAAAAAGCTCCGCCCCGCGTTGATAAGACATCGAAACCAGCAAAGGGGGGACCCTCTCATGATCAAGATGTTCTCGACGATAGCGGTGACCGGTCTGATGGCGCTGGCGATGAGCGGCGTCTCGCAGGCTCAGGAACGCACTTTCAAGAAGATCACCGCCGGTCAGCCGGCGGCTCTGCAGGGCTCGATGACCCAGGCGCAGGCGCGCAAGGCCTGCCGGATGGAGATGAGCGGCAGCCGCGAAAGCAAGGCTTCGCTCAACAAGAAGATGAAGACCTGCATGGATCTCAAGATGAACGGCAACTAGTCTTCGTTCCGGGAAACGCACGAGGGGAGGGCGCCGTGCCGACCGTAAGGGAGGCGCGGCGTCTTCTTGCGCAGAGCTTGATGCGCGCGGGCTCGGCCAGCCCCGGCCTCGACGCGCGCTTGCTGGTCGAAGGCAGTCTTGGCGTCGAAAATGCCGACCCCGATCTCATCCTGACGGCGGAAGCGCGTGCTCGGCTGGACGATTTCGCGGCCCGCCGCATCGCGGGCGAGCCGGTCTGGCGCATTCTCGGCGAGCGTGAATTCTGGGGGCTGCCCTTCCGCCTGTCGCCTGCGACGCTTGAGCCACGCCCCGACAGCGAAACCATCGTCGAGACGGCCCTGGCCCAGTTCGCCGGGCGCCGTGAAGAAGAGCTGCAATTGCTCGATCTCGGCACCGGTACCGGTTGCCTGCTGATCGCGCTCCTCACCGAGTTGTCGCGGGCCCGGGGCGTCGGCATCGACCTGTCGGAAGAGGCCTGCCGGACTGCTGCGGCGAATGCTGCCCTCAACAGCGTCGATGATCGGGTGACTTTCCGGCAGGGCAGCTGGACCGATGGGCTGACCGGCCGCTTCGATCTCATCGTCTCGAACCCGCCCTATATCCCCTCGACCGAGATCGCGACGCTCTCCGTCGAGGTGCGGGAGCATGATCCTTTGCTCGCGCTGGATGGTGGTGCCGACGGGCTTGAACCCTATCGCCTTTTCGCGTCCGCCCTGCCGCCGCTGCTGGCGCCGGGGGGCGTCATTGTTTTCGAGATCGGTGCGGGGCAGGGGCCGGATGTCGTCGCGCTGATGCGGGGCGGCGGGCTTGAATTCCGCGGCAGCCGCAACGATCTCGGAGGGCATGAGCGGGCGTTGATCTTCACGCTCGCTTGAGAATGCACAGGCTTTTGGTCGATTTCGCTTGGAGAAGCAGCCAAAAGCAGCTATGCAGCATCCAGCCGAAGCTGGTGGCGTCAGAGCCGAGCCTCTGGGCAGTTCCCGATCGTACAGGATTTGCTCGAGTTCGGCATCGTTTGCGGGCGTGTTCCCGAGGCGATGCAGCTGACAAGCCGGATGGAGCCCCGAAGGCGCGTGGCGCCGATCGGCTCATGGGGTTGAAACCCCCTTTTTGGAAAAGAGCGCGTGAAGACCAGGAACGGCGTATCGCCCCTTCAGGTCACCTTCGTCCGACACAGCGTCGCAACCCGCTGTGCTTCGCAACGCGCATGACGGCGCCACGGTTGCTTTGAACATAGAAGCGCGAGACAGACGCGAATGAGACCAGGTCAGAACCGGCGTATGCGCGGCCGCAACAATAACGGCGGCGGCAACAATAACGGCAACCGCAAATCTCCCAATCCGTTGCAGCGTAGCTACGAATCCAACGGCCCGGACGTAAAGGTTCGCGGTACGGCGCAGCATGTCGCCGAGAAGTATCTGCAGCTTGCGCGGGACGCCCAGTCTTCGGGTGATACCGTCGCTGCCGAGAGCTATTTCCAGTACGCTGAGCACTACTATCGCATCCTGCTCGCGGCGCAGGAGCAGATGGCTCAGCAGTTCGGCCATTCCTTCCCGCCGAATCGCGCCTTCGTCGAGGATGCTGACGAGGGCGAGGAAGAGGGCGACGAGGACGGCCAGGCCTTCCAGCCCGGCACCGGCCCACAGCCGGACATGCGCGCCAACGGCTATGGCAATCCCAATGGCTATAACGGCCATGGTGGCGGCCAGCGCATTGAGGGCGAAGGCGGCGAGGGCCAGCAGCAGGGCGGCCAGCGCTTCGATCGCAACAACCGTCGCGAGCGTTTCAACAACGACCGCAACAACAATAACAACGAGCGCCGCTTCGATCGTCAGGATCGCGGCGAGCGTCGCTTCGACCGCAATGCCGAAGGTGGCCAGGGCGCGCCCGGCGGCTACGCCCCGCGCCCCGATGCGCCGCGTTCGGACATCCCGGTCAGCGAAGGTGGCGCCGTCGAGGCGGCTCCAGAGCAGGCTCAGGGTGAACAGCGCCGTTTCGAGCGTCCGGAGCGTGCCGAACGCCCCGAGCGGAGCGAGCGCCCGCAGCGCGAGCGCCGTCCGCGTCGTGAGCGCGAAGTCGAGGCCGATGCGGGCGATGACGTCGCCGCCGCGCTGCCGTCCTTCCTGACCAACCCCGTGCGCGTCCCCGCGCCGGAGCCGGTCGAGGCCCCTGCCGCCGAGCCGGCTGTCGCGGCCGAGCCTGCTGAGGAAGCTGCTCCCAAGCGCACGCGTCGTCGCCGCTCGCCCCGCGAGGTCATGGACGCGCTGGGCTCGGAGACGGATAACTCGGCCGAGTAAGCCGTTCCCGGATCAGCGCTGGATATGGAAAAGGGCCCTTTCGGGCCCTTTTTCTTTATCTGCGCGGATCAGGCGATGCCGAGTTCGACGGGCGCGTCCGCGACGGTCAGGCTGTCGCCTTCGGCCAGGGCGCCGTCCGCGAGGATGCGGCAATAGATGCCGCAATCGACATGGCCGTAGTTCTTCATCAGCGCCTTCGGAATCTGCATGTCGCGCGCACCGATCTCGGGGTCGACATTGGTCGCGGCGCAGCGTTCGATCCGCTTGATCACCTGCAGACGCAGGCCGCCGGGGCCGGTCAGCTCGCGCTCTACGAGATCGTTCTCGGCCCAGGGGGCGAGCCCGCTGACCATCATGTTGCCGCGGAAGCGCAAGGGATCGACAGGCTGGCCCAGACGCGCTTCGAGATCGGCGACGCTGGCGAGGTTGATGATCGAGAGGAAGCCGGAGCGCGAATCCATGAAGCGATAGGTCGGGGGCGCTGTCAGCAGCTTCGGCTCGCCGCGCAATTCCTCGGGCATGAAGCCGGAGAAGAATCGCGAAATCGCGGCATGGCCCTCGTCGTTTGTCGTCGCTGCGCGCAGCACCTCCTGCCCGCCCTCATGGATCACGAGATCGCCGCTGGCATCGTCATATCGGGTCTTCAGGCGCGCCAGGGACTCGTTGCGCATCAGCATCAGGTACTTGATCTTGGGCTGGTGCACGGGCTCGGCCGCATCGAAGCCTGAGGGCCCGTTCTCGATGGCGAAGAGCCTGTCGCCGGGGAAGAAGCCGCCGGCCGGCAATGCCGCCCGCTTCAGCCTCTCCGGCGAGAGGCCCTTCACAGGATAGCGGTAGAGCGTTTCGATGCGCATGGTCGGGTCCGGCTAGGGCAAGATGGGGCGGACCATAACCTCGTCCGCCGACTCTGACAGATCAAATCTTGTATCTGTTTCGATCAGTCCTCGGCATCGGCCCGAAAAGTGAGAACCGGTTTTCGGAAAAGCCAATGCCCCATCATTCATCTTCGCCGTCACTCACCGAACGCTGGCAGCCCCAGCCTGCCAACACAACGTCGGTGTCATCCGCGACGAAGAAGCGGGCGGCGTCGCGGTCATAGCCTTCGCCCAGCAGCCGCTCGTAATCGGTATGGACGTGGCGGACATGGCTACCGAGCGCCAGCCAGAGCGCGGTCGAGGGCGGCAGGTCCTTCATGTGGCGCCGTTCCGCCAGCGTGACCACGGCCTCGGCGTCCGACAGCGGAATGCCGGGTGCCAGCGCCCTCAAGGCTTTCCGAATCGCCTGCTGTCGCTTGGTCCCGGCCATGCCCGATCTGCGCCTGCCGCTTGCGCCAGGTCAATTCTGGGCCGGGCCTCTTCCGTTGCGCCAATGTCACACTATCTTGGAGGGCGAGGGGCGGCCCATTGCGGCGCTCCATCCTGATGAAAGGGCAGCAGGTTCACGTCGCTACGGGGCGCGGCCTGCGGGCGGAGATAGCTGAATGAACATCGAGAAATATACGGATCGGGCGAAGGGTTTCCTCCAGGCGGCACAGACGATCGCCTTGCGCGAGGGGAACCAGCAGTTCACCCCCGAGCATCTTCTGAAGGCTTTGCTCGACGACAATGAAGGCATGGCGGCTGGTCTGATCGACCGGGCTGGCGGCCAGTCGCGCGTCGCGTTGCAGTCTGTCGACCAGGCGCTGGCCAAGCTGCCGAAGGTCTCGGGCGGTTCGGGTGGGCTCAACCTGACGCCGGGCCTGGCGCGTGTCTTCGACACCGCCGAGAAGGCGGCGGAGAAGGCCGGCGACTCGTTCGTAACGGTCGAGCGGTTGCTGCTGGCGCTTGCGATCGAGAAGGACAGCGAGGCCGGCAAGGCCCTGTCGAAGGCCGGCGTGACGCCGCAGGCGCTGAACGCCGCGATCGAGGCGATCCGCAAGGGCCGCACTGCCGATTCCGCGTCGGCCGAGCAGGCCTATGATGCGCTGAAGAAATACGCCCGCGACCTCACCGCCGCGGCGCGCGAGGGCAAGCTCGACCCGGTGATCGGTCGCGACGAGGAAATCCGTCGCACCATCCAGGTTTTGTCGCGCCGGACCAAGAACAATCCCGTCCTGATCGGCGAGCCCGGCGTCGGCAAGACCGCGATCGCCGAGGGCCTCGCGCTGCGCATCGTCAATGGCGACGTGCCCGAGAGCCTGAAGGACAAGGAGCTGCTCGCCCTCGACATGGGCTCGCTCATCGCCGGCGCGAAATATCGCGGCGAGTTCGAGGAGCGGCTGAAGGCCGTGCTGACCGAGGTCTCGTCCTCGGATGGCGGCGTCATCCTGTTCATCGACGAGATGCACACCCTGGTCGGCGCCGGCAAGACCGACGGCGCGATGGACGCGTCCAACCTGCTGAAGCCCGCCCTGGCGCGCGGCGAGTTGCACTGCGTCGGTGCGACCACGCTCGACGAGTACCGCAAGTACGTCGAGAAGGACGCGGCGCTGGCGCGGCGCTTCCAGCCCGTCTTCGTCGAGGAGCCGACGGTCGAGGATACCATCTCGATCCTGCGCGGCCTGAAGGAGAAATACGAGCAGCACCACCGCGTCCGCATCACGGATTCGGCGCTGGTCTCGGCCGCGACCCTGTCGAACCGCTACATCACCGACCGCTTCCTGCCGGACAAGGCGATCGACCTCGTCGACGAGGCCGGAGCTCGGCTGCGCATGCAGGTCGATTCCAAGCCCGAGGAGCTGGATTCGATCGACCGCGAGATCGTCCGTCTCAAGATCGAGCAGGAGGCGCTCAAGAAGGAGAGCGATGCCGGCTCGAAGGAGCGGCTGAAGCGGCTCGAATCCGAACTCGCCGATCTGGAGACGCGCTCCGGCACCATCACGGCCAAGTGGAAGGCCGAGAAGGACAAGCTCGGCCACGCCGCGGAGATCAAGACCAAGCTCGACAACGCTCGCAACGAGCTCGCCCAGGCGCAGCGCAAGGGCGAGTACCAGCGCGCTGGCGAGCTGGCCTATGGCGAGATCCCGCAGCTGGAGAAGAAGCTGGCCGAGATCGAGGAGAAGGGCGAGAGCGCCGGCATGGTCGAGGAGGCGGTGACGCCCGATCACGTGGCCGCCGTCGTCTCGCGCTGGACCGGCGTGCCGGTCGACCGGATGCTCGAAGGCGAGAAGGAGAAGCTGCTCCGCATGGAGGAGGTTCTCGGCGCTCGCGTCGTCGGGCAGAAGGAGGCGGTGGAGGCGGTCTCGACCGCGGTCCGTCGCGCTCGCGCCGGCCTGCAGGACCCGAACCGACCGATCGGCTCCTTCATGTTCCTCGGCCCCACCGGCGTCGGCAAGACCGAATTGACCAAGGCCCTCGCTTCGTTCCTGTTCGACGACGACACGGCGCTCGTGCGCATCGACATGTCCGAGTACATGGAGAAGCACTCGGTCGCCCGGTTGATCGGCGCGCCTCCCGGCTATGTCGGCTATGAGGAGGGCGGAGCGCTGACGGAGGCCGTGCGGCGCCGGCCTTATCAGGTCGTGCTCTTCGACGAGGTCGAGAAGGCGCATCCGGACGTGTTCAACGTCTTGCTGCAGGTGCTCGACGACGGCCGCCTGACCGATGGCCAGGGCCGCACCGTCGATTTCCGCAACGTGCTGATCATCATGACCTCGAACCTCGGTTCGGAGTTCCTGGTGAACCAGCCCGAGGGGCAGGACAGCGATGCGGTTCGCGATGAGGTCATGGGCGTGGTTCGCCATGCCTTCCGGCCCGAATTCCTGAACCGGATCGACGACATCATCCTGTTCCATCGCTTGCGGCGGCAGGACATGGGCGCGATCGTCGATATCCAGATGGCTCGCCTCGCGAAGCTATTGACCGATCGCAAGATCACGCTCGAGCTCTCGAAGGAGGCGCGCGAGTGGTTGGCGGAGAAGGGTTACGACCCGGCCTATGGCGCGCGCCCGCTCAAGCGCGTGATCCAGAAGTCGGTGCAGGACCCGCTGGCGGAGGCGATCCTCGCGGGCGACATCGTCGACGGCGAGGACGTGCCGATCACGGTTGGACCGGGCTCGCTGATGCTGGGCGCCGTTCCTGCGGTGAAGGAGAAGCGGCCGGCCGGCGTCGCGCTGAACTAAAATCTGCCGGGTAGATCGATGAGGAAAGGGCCGCGTGAGCGGCCCTTTTTTGTCTTTTGCGACCTAGCCGCGCTTCAGCAGGAACACGGCCTGGGCGCCGAACAGGTTCCAGAACCACCAGGGTGCATTGACACCGACCCGGCCGCCGGCTGCGTCGAGCGCGACCGCGCGCTCCTTGCGGGCGCCGATCTGGTCGCAAAGCGTGACGAAATCCCGGATCGTACAGAAATGGATATTGGGCGTGTCCCACCAGGCATAGGGCAGGGAATCCGTCACCGGCATCCGCCCCTGGAAGAACACCTGCGAACGCATCCGCCAATGCCCGAAATTCGGGAAGGAGACGATCGCGTGCCGGCCGATGCGCAGCATCTGCTCCAGCACGAGCCGCGGATTGCGCGTTGCCTGGATCGTCTGGGAGAGGATGACGTAGTCGAAGCTATCGTCAGGATAGTCGGCGAGATCGGTATCGGCGTCGCCCTGGATCACCGAGAGCCCGCGCGCCACGCAGTCGGCCACGCCCTCGCGCGACAGTTCGATGCCGCGCGCGTCGACCTGGCGGCTCTCCGCCAGCAGCGCGAGCAGAGCACCGTCGCCGCAGCCGACATCGAGCACGCGCGTGCCCGGCTGCACCATCTCGGCGACGAGCCTCAGGTCGATGCGATTTGTCTGGTTGTCGCTGAAGGCCATCGTTTAAAGTCCGCGTGCCCGGGCCGCCGCGCCGATGAAGCCGCGCGTCGTGGCGAAGAGATTGGGCTCTTCCAGCAGGAAGGCGTCGTGGCCCTTGTCGCTCTCCAGCTCGACGAAGGAGACAGAGGCGCCGGCTGCGTTGAGCGCATGCACGATCGCGCGCGAATCCGTCGTCGGGAACAGCCAGTCCGAGGTGAAGGAGGCCACGCAGAAGCGCGTCTTGGTGCCTACGAAGGCCCGCGCCAGCACGCCGTCATGGTCGGCGGCGAGGTCGAAATAATCCATCGCCCGCGTCACGTAGAGATAGGAATTGGCGTCGAAGCGCTCGACAAAGCTCAGCCCTTGATGGCGTAGGTAGCTCTCGACCTGAAAATCCGCGTCGAAGGAGAAGGTCGGTGCCTCCCGATCCTGTAGCTTGCGGCCGAACTTGCGATGCAGCGCCTGCTCCGAGAGATAGGTGATATGCGCGCCCATTCGCGCCACCGAGAGCCCCTTGGCCGGACGCGTGCCTTCTTCGAGATAGCGCCCTTGTCGCCATTCGGGATCGGCCATCACCGCCTGCCGGCCGACCTCATGGAAGGCGATGTTCTGCGCCGAATGCTTGGCCCCGGTCGCGAGCGGCAGCGCCGAGAACACGCGGGCCGGATAGCTCGCCGCCCATTGCAGCACCTGCATGCCGCCCATCGAGCCGCCGGCGACGCAGAACAGCGTCTCGATGCCCAGCGAGTCGACCAGTGCCGCCTGCGCCCGCACCATGTCGCGGATGGTGACGACCGGGAAGGACAGGCCCCAGGGCTTGCCCGTCGCCGGATTGGTCGAGGCCGGACCGGTCGTGCCGGTGCAGCCGCCGATCACGTTGGCGCAGATTACGAAGAAGCGGTCGGTATCGATCGGCTTGCCCGGCCCGATCATCGCCGTCCACCAGCCGCCCTTGCCGGTGATCGGGTTGCGGCTCGCGACATATTGGTCGCCGGTCAAGGCATGGCAGACGAGGATCGCGTTCGATTTCTCGGCGTTTAGCGTGCCGTAGGTCTGGTAGGCGATCTGCCAGTGGTCGAGCACGACGCCGCAATCCATCAGCAAGGGCGTATCGGGCCCGAAGCGTGCGACCGGGCTGGAGGGCTCGTTCGCCTCCTTCTGCGGATCGGCCAGGCTAGGGGAGAGATCGCTCATGTCGTCCGCTTCGGCAGTAGGATTTGTCTTGCCGGTCCAGGCGTTCGGAAAATCGAACTCTAGCGATGCCGTGTCGGCGCGTCGCTGTCAACGCGGGACTGCGCCGCCGGCTTTGCCAAGGCGTTGCGGGAGCGCTAAGGAGCGTGGCCTTGCCGGAAAGCGCGTTGCCCATGACCGAAGCCGCCCCGACCTCCCTTGCCGATCTGCGCGGTGAAATCGACCGCATCGACAGCGCGATGCACGCGCTGCTGATGGAGCGCTCGCAGATCATCGAGACGCTGATCTCGATCAAGAAGACGCAAGCCTCCGGCTCCGCCTTCCGCCCCGGCCGCGAGGCCGACATCATGAAGCGTCTGGCGCTCAGCCATAAGGGCCTGCTGCCGCTCGACACGGTCGAGAGCGTCTGGCGCATCATCATCGCGACCTTCACCTATGTGCAGGCGAACTATTCGGTCCATGCCGACATCTCCGGTGGCGATGCGGCGATGCGCGATTCCGCACGCTTCCATTTCGGCTTCACCGTCCCCTACATCCCGCATGAGGATGCCCGCTCGGTCATTCGCGCGGTGGCAGAGTCGGCTGGCGATCTCGGCATCTTCCGCATGGACCAGGGCGCCAGCGCCGGCATCTGGTGGCGTGACCTGATCGGGGCCGATGCGCCGAAGATCATCGCGCGGCTGCCCTTCGTCGAGCGGCCGAACCATCCCGCGGGAACGCCGGTCTATTGCATCGCCAAGCCGCTGGCCGATGCCGCCGTGCGCGAGATCGTGCTCTATGCCGCCCGCGTCGAGCGCTGGTCTGAAGGCTTGCGACACGGCCTCGCCGAGCATCTGGCCGAGGTCTCGGCCTCGGCCGCCGATGGCTCGCATCTGTCGCTACTCGTCGCTGCCTCCGGCGAGGTCGATCAGGCCGCGATCCGGCAGGCTCTCGTGCCGGCGGGCCTCAGCGACTTCGCCGAGGTCGGCAGCCACGCCGCCCGTTTCTCCGTCAAATCCGCCCGCTGAACGGGCTGGCTTCCTGCTGCAAGGTCAATCGTCATGGCGACCCGTCCCGTCCCGCGTCCCGGCGTCCTCGATATCGAGGCTTATGTCCCCGGAAAATCCGCCGCGCCCGCCGGCGTGAAGCTGCACAAGCTCTCCTCCAACGAAACCCCGCTCGGCCCGAGCCCGAAGGCGATCGCCGCCTTCGAGGGTCTCGCCGCCAAGCTGGAGCTTTATCCCGACGGCACGTCGACCAAGCTCAAGCAGGCGATTGCCGGCCGCTATGGCCTCGACCCCCAGCGGATCATCTGCGGCAACGGCTCGGATGAACTGCTGGAGCTCGTCACCAAAGCCTATCTCGGCGCGGGCGACGAGGGCATCTACAGCCAGTACGGCTTCCTGGTTTACCGCATCGCCATCCTCGCCATGGGCGGCAAGCCGGTCATCGTGCCCGAGAAGAACTACACGGCCGATGTCGACGGCATTCTGGCGGCGGTGACGCCGAAGACCAAGATCGTCTTCCTTGCCAATCCCAACAACCCGACCGGCACCTATCTGCCCTTCGACGAGGTCAAGCGCCTGCAGGCCGGCCTGCCGCCTGACGTCCTGCTCGTGCTCGATGCGGCTTACGCGGAATATGTCCGCCGCAACGACTACGCCTCCGGCATCGAGCTCGTCGCCGAGAGCGAGAATGTCGTGATGACCCGCACCTTCTCGAAGATCTACGGCCTCGCCAATCTGCGCATCGGCTGGATCTATGCGCCGGCCCATATCATCGATGCGCTGGAGCGCATCCGCGGCCCGTTCAACGTCAACGGCGCCGCGATTGAGGCCGGTGCTGCTGCCGTCGCTGACGAGGCTCATGTCGCAGCAGCGCTTGAGCACAATGAGAAGTGGCTGGCCTGGACGACGGCCGAGCTGGAGAAGCTCGGCCTGACCGTCACCCCGTCGGTCGGCAATTTCGTGCTGATCCATTTCACTAAAACACCCGGCAAGACCGCCAAGGAGGCCGATGCCTTCCTGACCCAGCGCGGCCTCATCCTGCGCGCTGTCGGCGGCTATGGCCTGCCGGACGCCCTGCGCATGACCATCGGCAGCGAGGAGGCGAACCGCCTCGTCGTCGCCGCACTCGCCGATTTCCTCAAGGCGTGACCGAGATGGCGGAAAGCTTCGCGCCGCGGCGCTCCGAGCCGGTCTTCGCCCGCCTCGCCATCATCGGCATCGGGCTGATCGGCTCCTCGATCGCGCGGGCGGCGAAGGAGCTGAACCTCGCCGGCACGATCGTGCTGGCCGATCGCGACGAGGCCGTCCGCCAGCGGGCGCGCGAACTCGGCCTCGGCCACGCCGTCGCCGAGACGGCGGCGGAAGCGGCCCGCGATGCCGATCACATCATCTTCTGCGTGCCGGTCGGCGCCTGCGGGCCGGTCGCGGCCGAGATCGCGTCTTCGCTGAAGCCCGGCGCGATCGTCTCGGATGTCGGCTCGGTCAAGGGCTCGGTCGTCGATGCCGTCTCGCCGCATCTGCCTGAGGGCGTCGCCTTCGTTCCGGCCCATCCGGTCGCGGGCACGGAGAATTCCGGCCCCGATGCCGGCTTCCCGAGCCTCTTCCTCAACCGCTGGTGCATCCTGACGCCGCCGGACGGCACGGACGCTGCGGCCATCGCGAAAACCCGCCAGTTCTGGGAGGGTATGGGCGCGCTGGTCGAGGTGATGAGCGCGCAGCACCATGACCTCGTGCTCGCCGTCACCAGCCACCTGCCGCATCTGATCGCCTACAACATCGTCGGCACGGCCGAGGATCTGGAGGCGGTGACGCAGTCCGAGGTGATCAAGTTCTCAGCCGGCGGCTTCCGTGATTTCACCCGCATCGCGGCCTCCGATCCGACGATGTGGCGCGACGTCTTCCTGCACAACAAGGAAGCGGTGCTTGAGATGCTAGGCCGCTTCAACGAGGATCTCGCCTTGCTGACCCGCGCCATTCGCTATGGCGACGGTGAGACCTTGCACAAGCACTTCACCCGCACCCGAGCCATCCGCCGCGGCATTGTCGCGCTCGGCCAGGAGAAGCCGGAGACGGAGAAGCTGCGCAAGGATTGAAAGCGGCGAAGCCTGTGAAACCAGCACGGTTGCGGCTTGCCAAGCCCGGCGCCTGCTGGTACAGCGCCACCCGTTGCCGCTTTAGCTCAGCTGGTAGAGCACCTCATTCGTAATGAGGGGGTCGGGGGTTCGAATCCCTCAAGCGGCACCACGATCCTTCCCCGACATCGCTGCGCGTCAGGACCATCGCTTCCGATGGCTGTCGATTGTCGAATCCCGTCAGCACAGTGCGACCGCGTTTCCGCGCGCGAGGCTCATTTCAGCTGGCTGTCCTTGCTGCCGCGCCGGTTGTAGCTGGATTGTGCCGCCGAGCTGTCATGGCCGGATTGGCAGGCGACGCAGAGCCGGGCGCCGGGCATGGCGAGGCGCCGCGCTTCGGGGATTTCCTCGCCGCATTCCTGACAATGGATCTCGCCCGGCCCGCTCGGTAGTCGCGAGCGCGCGAGCCGGACCGCGTCCGTGATCGAGCCGTCGATCTGGTCCTGAACCGCTCCGTCCGGAGCCCATCCGCTCGCCATGACGCGACCTCCCTGGCCGATAAGATGGCCTTGGGTCGCGCGGAATCCAAGAGTTTCCGCTCAGGCGAAACGCTTTGCTCCCGCGACGCAGAGCACGACTACGACGGTCGCCGCGATCATCGTCCAGGCGATCGGCTCGCCGAGCAGCCAGCCCGCCAGCATCAGGCCGAAGAAGGGCTGGAGCAGTTGAAGCTGGCCGACCGTCGCCGTGCCGCCGATCGCCAGCCCCCGGTACCAGAACACGAAGCCGACGAGCATGCTGAAGATCGAGACGTAAGCAAGCCCTATCCAGGCTGGCGTGCCGATGCCCTGCCAGGTCGCGGGCCAGAACAGCAGGGCGACGGCGGCCATCGCCGGCAGCGACAGTAGGAGCGCCCAGGAAATCACCTGCCAGCCGCCAAGCCGGCGCGACAGGCTCGCGCCCTCGGCATAGCCGAGCCCGCAAAGCAGCACGGCTGCGACCATCAGCAGGTCACCCGTCAGCGAGCCGCTGTCGCTGTTCGCCAGCGCGAAGCCGACGACGGTGGCGCTGCCGAGCCCCGAGAACAGCCAGAACACCGGCTTCGGCCGTTCGCCACCGCGCAGCACGCCGAACAGCGCGGTCGCTAACGGCAGGAGCCCGATGAAGACGATCGAGCGTGCCGAGGGAATATGCTGGAGGGCGAGCGCCGTCAGTAGCGGAAAGCCGAGCACGACACCGAGCGCGACGATCGCGAGCGGGCGGATATCCGCCTTCTGCGGCCATTGCTGGCGCAGCAGCATGAGGCAGGCCGCGCCGAGCAGGGCCGCGATGGCAGCCCGGGCGCCGGTCAGGAACAGCGGCGAGAAGCCGGCCACCGCGACGCGCGTCGCCGGCAGCGAGCCGCTGAAGATCAGCACGCCGA
The DNA here is from genome assembly GCF_059416005.1 of Allobosea sp. GW821-FHT09G06. Lineage (NCBI taxonomy): Bacteria > Pseudomonadati > Pseudomonadota > Alphaproteobacteria > Hyphomicrobiales > Alloboseaceae > Allobosea > Allobosea sp. GW821-FHT09G06. Next base: position 658,675 of record NZ_JBWKOI010000002.1, read on the forward strand.
TGAGCCCGCTGCCCCAGCCCTTACCGCCCCATTCCTTCATCATGTGACCTGTCCTGCCCTTTCGCGGGAAGCCGTGCTCTAGGCGTGTGGGCGCGACGAAGCCAGCGACAGACCGATACATTCATGGCAAACTGTATGGCTATGAATGAGCATACAATCACCGTGGACGGGCCCGCAGCGACGCGAACGGAGGCGGTGATGGCTGCGATTCGCGGCCGTCTGGCGGCGCGGACGCTCGCCCCGGGCGACCGCTTGCCCTCGATCCGCGGCTTTGCGGCGACGATGAAGGTTTCGCCCTCCACCGTCGTCGAGGCCTACGATCGCCTCGCAGCCGAGGGGCTGATCCGCGCGCGGCAAGGCTCGGGCTTCTATGTCACCGGTGGCGGCCTGCCGCCTTTGGCACTGACGCAGGCCGCTTCACCGCAGGAGCTGGTCGTCGATCCGTTCTGGGTCTCGCGCCAGTCGCTCGATGCCGAGCCCGGCACATTGAAGCCGGGTTGCGGTTGGCTCCCGGCCGATTGGATGCCGGACGAGGCCTTGCGCCGCGGCTTTCGGGCACTGGCACGGGCCGATGGCGCGATCCTCACCGATTACGGCGGCACGCGCGGCGCCTCCGTCCTGCGCCGCCTCCTGCTTGGACGCTTCACCGAGGCCGGGCTTGCGGTAACGCCCGAACAGCTCATGCTGACCGGTTCGGGCACGCAGGCGCTCGACCTGATCTGCCGCTTCCTGTTGCGGCCGGGCGATGCCGTCCTCGTCGACGATCCCTGCTATTTCAACTTCCAGGCTTTGCTGCGGGCGCATCAGGTGCGTGTGCTGAGCGCACCCTATACGTCGACAGGGCCGGATATCGCGGCCTTCGAGGCTGTGGTCGCGGCCGAGCGCCCGCGCCTCTACCTGACCAATTCCGGATTGCACAACCCGACCGGCGCCGGCCTGTCGCCGCAAGCCGCCTATCGTGTGCTGAGTGCTGCCTCGGCCAACGATATGATCATCGTCGAGGACGACATCTTCGCCGATTTCGAGCCGGAGCCTTCGGCACGGCTGGCGGCGCTCGACGGGCTGGAGCGCGTCATCCGGATCGGCAGCTTCTCCAAGACGCTCTCGGCGGCCGTGCGCTGCGGCTATATCGCGGCCCGGGCCGATTGGATCGAGGGGTTGGTCGACCTGCAGGTCGCGACCAATTTCGGCGGCCCCAGCCCGGTTTCGACGGAACTGCTCGCGGGGGTCCTCGCCGGCGGCAGCTATCGCAAGCATATGGAGGAATTGCACCGTCGCCTGGCCCAGGCGCGGCGCGAGGTCGCGGCGCGGCTGGAAACGCTTGGGATTCGCCCCTGGCTGATGCCGCGCGGCGGCTTCTATCTCTGGTGCCGCCTACCGGATGACATCGATTCCGCCGAGCTGGCCCGTCTGGCCGTGATGCAGGGCGTGGTTCTGGCGCCGGGCAATGTCTTCAGCGTCGCCCAGACGGCCCGCCATTTCATGCGCTTCAACGTCGCCCAGTCGCGTGATCCGCGCGTGTTCGAGGTGCTCAGGCAGGCGATGGCGACGATGCGGCAGCAGGGCGGCGCATCCGCGCACGATTGATCCAGCGCAGCTTGGGCTTGCACCGCACTCGTCAGCCCGGCGCCCCCCTGATATAGACCGCGGCAACAACCGGCCCGGCCGGACAGGATTGGAAGTTTCGAGATCATGCATCTGAGGATCGGCACGCGCCGCAGCCCGCTGGCGATGGCCCAGACCAACCACGTCATGGGCCTGATCCGGGAGAAATTCCCGCAGGCGGAGTTCACCCTCTGCCAGATCGCCACGATCGCCGACCGCGACCGCGTCTCCGAGTTCCATCAGTTCGGCATGGTCGGCGTCTTCGCGATCGAGCACGAGCAGCAGCTGGTCAAGCGCGAGGTCGACTTCGTCGTCCATTCGCTGAAGGACCTGCCGACCACCTTGCATGAAGGGCTCGTCCTCGCCTCGGTGCCGCCGCGCGAGGATCCGCGCGATGCGCTCTGCGGCGCGACCATGGCCTCGCTGCGCCAGGGCGCGCGCGTCGGCACGGGCTCGCTGCGCCGCCGTGCCCAGATCCTCAATCTGCGACCGGACGTCACCGTCGTTCCGATCCGCGGCAATGTTGGCCCGCGCCTCGCCAAGATCGGCGGAGAGGACGCGCTCGACGCGGTGATCCTCGCCCATGCCGGCCTGCGCCGGCTCGGTTTGGACGACGCCTCTTCGGAAGTGCTTGCGCCGAGCTTGTTCCCCTATGCCGTCGGGCAGGGTGCGTTGGGACTCGAGGCTCGTGCCGAGGATACGGCGGTGATCGAGGTGCTGAAGGCGATCGAGTGCCCGAAGGCCCGCGCCGAGACTGAGGCCGAGCGCGAGATGATGCATGCGCTGGGGGCCGGTTGCAGCTTGCCGGTGGGTGCCTGCGCGACCTGGCAGGATGGTCGCCTGACGCTGCATGCGCAGGTGACCTCGATTGAGGGCACGGAGCGCGTCGTCGCCGATGAAAGCGCGACACCGGAGCAGGCCCGCGAGCTCGGCTTGTCCGTCGCGCGTGTCTTGAAGGAGCGCGGCGGCGTCGCGATCCTCGAAAAGAGCTATCGCAGCCACTATCCAAGCTTCAAGTCGCTATAGCGATAAAGGGCCCGGCCTCCGCCGGGCGCGGGCTCGCGATACCCGATGTCGCCTGCAGGCCAGCGGCTACTTCTGCTAGGGGGTCAGAGCCGGACGGCGACCTCGCGATGACGCGAGGCGAACAGCGCCGCCTCCCGGCGGAAGAGCATCCAAGCGGGCTGCGGCGTTGCAGGACCGGGCTCGCGCATCGACATCGTGTAGGGGCCGGCATTGCCGGCCGGCTTGTCGGGGTCGAGCCGCGCCGCCCGACACATTGCCCGCGCGATCCGCGTGATCCGCTCTTCGTCCATATCCGCCTCCGCCGTGACGATCCAGCGGCGACGGAACGTCGAATCGGGCCTCCCGGTTCCGCTCGCAACTCCCTCTTTTTTCGTCAGGCTGCCAGCAGGCCGAGCGCGCGCTCGATGCGCGAGCAGCCAGGCTTCGCGCGCGCCTTGGCATAGGTCTTCTGCAAGCGCCCGCTGGCGTAGGATTCGATGACGATCGCGTGGACATAGCTCTTGCGGACGACGGCCGGCGTGTTGACGAGCTTCTCCGAGATCGAGCGCATGATGTCGGCGAGCTGCCGTTTGCGCCCGGCATCACTTGCCACCGCCTCGCCGGCGAGCAGGAGTTCCGCGGCGGCGGCGTTTGCCGCGAGCATGCGCAGGTCCTTGCTGCTGATGGCTAAGCCGCAGGCGCGCTTGAGATAGGCGTTGATCTCGGCCGCGTGGATCGGTGCGACGAAGCTGTCTTTGTTCTTGTGTTGCAGCAGGCGCCGGCCGGGGAGGGTGGTGATCCGTCCGATCGCGCGAGCCAGCGGCGCATCATCGATCACGCAGGAAATCTCCTTGCCACTCTTGCCGCGGAAATGCAGCGAGACCCGCGTGCTCGTCAGCGTGACGTGGCGCTTGAGCAATGTCGACGTGCCGTGGCTGCCATTCTCTTTGGCATAGGCTTCGTTGCCGACGCGCAGGTGGCCGCGATCGATGATGGTCGCGGCGCAGGCCAGCGCCTTGTCGCGCGAGAGCGTCCGCGCCTTCAAATCGGCGGCGATGCGGGCGCGCAGTTTCGGCAGAGCCTCGATCAGGCGCGCGAGCCGCTTGAGCTTGCGGCGCTCGCGCACCTTCTCCCAATCCGGATGGTAGCGATGCTGCACGCGGCCGGCATCGTCATGGCCGATCGCCTGCAGATGGGCGCGCGGATCGGCGGCGATGCGCACATCCGCATAGGCCGGCGGGATGGCCAGAGCCCGGATGCGGTCGAGCGTGTCAGCATCCGTGACCTTGGCGCCTTCCGCATCGCGATAGCCGAAGGAGCGGCCGTGGCGGATGCGGCGGATCGTGAGTTCGTCGGACGAAACGCGACGCAGTCGTGTTGCGGCGGCAGGGCGTTTAGCGTGCGGGGAAACCGGCATGGGCGGCGCTCGCAGAGTTCCGCTGCGAAAACGGCGTCATCGTCCAATTGGTTCCGTACAGTCGAGCATATTCACCACAATTCGACAAGCGCGCAGGTTTCTGGGGATGCATGCGCGAAAATCAGTGGCCAGAACGCAGGTGTCTCGCCAAGACTGTCAAAAAAATTGAACGATATGTTTGGGGAGATGACGGTGCCGCGCGTTTTGATCGCCGAGTTCATGCATGAAACGAACACCTTCAGTGTTCAGCTCACGGACGAGGCCACCTTCAGGGCGCATGGCGCCTTCCGCGACAACGAGATCCCAGGCGCCTTCCGTGGCACGCGCACCTCGATGGGCGCGGCCTTCGAAGCGGCCGACAAGTTCGGCTGGAGCCTCGTGCACCCGCTGGTGACCGGCGCCAACCCGTCCGGCCGGGTCACCGATGCCGCCTTCGATCTCTTCGCCGGCCAGATCGTCGATGCTGCTCCGGGTGTCGACGGTGTGCTGCTGCATCTCCATGGAGCGATGGCGACCGAAAGTTCGGATGACGGCGAAGGCGAATTGCTCGCCCGGCTGCGCAAGCGCATCGGCCCGGACGTGCCTGTCGTCGCCGTGCTCGACCTCCATGCAACGGTCACGCAGCTCATGGCCGACAATGCCAACGCGCTGATCTCCTACCGGACCTACCCGCATATCGATCAGTACGAGCGGACCTGGCAGGCGGCCGAACTGCTGCAGCGCGCGATCAAGGGCGAGATCAAGCCGAAAGTCGCGCTCGCCCGCCGCCCGATCCTCTATGCCCTCGACGGTGGCCGCACGACTTCGCCGCCTTTCCTCGAATTGCTGCGCCGGGGCGATGCGCTGGAAGCCTCCGGCGACGCGCTCGTCGTCAGCGTCCAGGCCGGCTTCTCCTCGGCCGACGTCCACGATATCGGCCCTTCGATCGCGGTCACGGCCGATGATCGCGGCAGGGCTCAGACAATCGCCGAAGAGCTGATGGACTATGCTTGGGAGCAGCGCCGCTTCTCCTCGATCCATTTCACGCCATTGGCCGAGGCCATGGCGCGTGCCAAGGCCGGCGAGGCTGATACCGGCAAGGCCGGCTACAAACCGGTGGTGATCTCGGACTATTCCGACAATCCCGGCTCCGGCGCCTATGGCGACGCCACCAACCTGCTGCGCGCCGTGCTCGATGCCGGACTGAAGAATGTCGGCTTTCACGCGATCAATGACCCCGAGGCGGTGCTCGCGGCGCAGGCGATCGGCGTCGGCAAGCGCGGCCGGATCAGGCTCGGCGGCAAGGTCGATCCGACCATGGGCGGCGGGCCGCTCGATCTCGACGCCCATGTCGTCGCCATCACCGACGGCTATTTCCTTTGCCACGGCCCGATGGCCGGCGGCGTCTGGCGCAATTACGGGCTCTCGGCCCTGCTGCGCGTCGACGATGTCGAGATCATCGTCATCACCCATAACGGCCAGGCGACCGACCTCGCGCAGTTCACCTCGCTCGGCGTCGACCCGACCCGCAAGTCGACGGTGATCGTCAAATCGATGCAGCATTTCCGCGCCGCCTTCGAGTCGATCGCGCGCGAGGTGCTGGAGGTCGATACCGGCGCGCTCTCGACCCGCAATTTCAAGGAGCGGCCCTACAGGAAGGTCCGCCGTCCGATCTTCCCGCTCGACGATATCTGACCGCTGCTCGCGAGAGCTGGCGATGACTGCACTTGAGGAGAACACCATGGCGATTCAGGCCGATATCGTATTGCGCAACGGGCCGATCTGGTGCGGGCGCGAGGAGGGCGTCGTCGAGGCGCTGGCAATCTTCCGCGACAAGGTGCTGGCGGCCGGCAGCGATGCCGAGATCAAGCCGCTGATCGGGCCGAAGACCCGCGTCATCGATCTCAAGGGCCGGCTGGCGACGCCGGGCCTGAACGACTCGCATCTGCATCTCGTCTCGCTCGGCATGACCATGGGTTGGGTCGATTCCAAGCCGGAGAGCGCGCCGACGCTGGAGGCGCTGCTTGGCGCCATCTCCGCCCGCGCCGCCCAGTCGAAGCCCGGCGAATGGATCCTGTCGCGCGGCTATGACCAGACCAAGCTCGACACGGGCCGCCATCCCTATCGCGAGGAGCTCGATCGCGCTGCTCCGAACAACCCGGTGATGCTGGTGCGCGCCTGCGGCCATATCGCGATCTGCAACTCGGAGGCGCTGCGCCTCGGTGGCATCGACGAAAAGTCGCCGACGCCGCAGGGCGGCCTGATCGAGCAGCAGAACGGCCGCCTCACCGGCCTGCTCGCCGAGAACGCCCGCGCTCCGGTGCAGGCCGCGATCCCGGCGGCGACCGAGGAGGATATCATCGCCGGCATCGAGCGCGGCGGGCAGTATCTGCTCTCGCTCGGCATCACCAGCTGCATGGACGCCGCCGTCGGCCAGAAGGGCGGCTTCCGCGAGATCGCGGCCTATCATCGCGCCAAGCGCGACGGGCGCCTGCCGGTCCGCACCTGGCTGACGTTGCTCGGCGACGACGGCCGCTCGATCGTGCCGCAATGCTACGACGCCGGCCTGATCTCCGGCACCGGCGACGACATGCTCATGATCGGCGGCGTCAAGCTCTTCCTCGACGGTTCGGCCGGCGGCCGCACCGCCTGGATGACCGAGCCCTATCTCGGCGATGACAAGACCACCGGCGTCTGGATGTGGGAGGATGCCGAGCTCGAGCGCATGGTGCTCGATGCCCACAAGAAGGGCTACCAGCTCGTCTGCCACGCCATCGGCGACGCCGCGATCGAGCAGCTGATCACGGCCTATGAGAAGGCGCTCGCAGCCTTCCCCGATCCGGACCGGCGCCACCGCATCGAGCATTGCGGCTTCTCGACCCCGGCCCAGCACGAGCGCATGGTCAAGGCCGGCATCTATCCCTGCCCGCAGCAGGTCTTCATCCATGATTTCGGCGATGCCTATGTGAAGGTTCTCGGACCCGAGAGGGCGCTGCCGAGCTATCCGTTCCGGACTTGGTTCGACCTCGGCCTGAAGCCGGCGACGGGTAGCGACGCGCCGGTCTGCGACCCCAACCCCTTCCCGAATTTCCACACCATGCTGACGCGTGAGACCTGGAAGGGCACGGTGATGGATGCTGCTCAGCGCGTCTCGATCGAGGAGGCCCTGCAGGCCTATACCGAGTTCGGCGCCTTCTCGCAGAAGCAGGAGAAGGTGAAGGGGCGGCTCGCGCCGGGCTTGCTGGCGGATGTCGCGGTGTTCTCGCGCGACCTCTTGAGCGCCGCTCCGGCCGATATCCTCAAGGATACGCGCTGCGATCTCACCATTCTCGGCGGCGAGGTTGTCTTCGAGCGTGGCGCTTGAGCCAGAGCATCTTCGGGCGAAAAAGGCCGGTTCGCGTGAAGAAAATGCGAACAGGAATTCCGAACAGCTCCGCGACACCGTGAATCGCGGTGCTGTTCGGGGAATTTGACCGTGCAGGGGAAGACAAGCTCGGCAAAGCCGTTATGGTTCGACTTGAAAGCAAACAAGTCCGGATCAACCGGAACAGATGGAAAAACGGGAGGATTGATCGTGTTGTTGAAGAAATTTGCCTTTGCCACCGCGCTGACGCTGGCGGCCTTTACCATCTCGGCACAGGCGCAGGAGCCACGCCGCGGCGGAACGATCCGCTTCACGGCGCCCTATGGTGCGTCCTTCGTCAGCAATGACAGCCACGTCTCGAACCAGATCCAGGACGAGATCTACGGCTACGCGCTGCACGGCATGCTGTTCCGCTGGGATTCGAACGCCGGCAAGCCGGAACCCGAGCTCGTCAAGAGCTTCACCACCTCTGCAGATGGGCTGACGCATACGCTGAAACTGCGCGACGACGCCTTCTTCCACAATGGCCGCAAGATGACGGCTGACGATGTGATCTGGTCGTTCCATCGCCTTGTCGACGGCTCCAAGAACTATCCCGGCGCGCGCCACGTCTCGCGCATCAAGGGCGGAGCCGAGGTCCGCAAGGGCGAGGCCAAGGAGATCTCCGGCCTCAAGAAGATCGATGATTTCACCATCGAGATGACGATGACCGACTCCGTCGATCCCGGCTTCCTGTTCTTCAGTGCGCCCACGGCGATCCTGCCGGCCAAGGAGGCTCAGGAGCCGGACTTCTTCAACAAGCCGATCGGGCTGGGGCCGTTCAAGTTCGTCGAACACGTTCCCGGCTCGCGCATGGTCTTCGATCGCTGGGAAAAGTACTACAAGGCCGGCAAGCCCTATGCCGACAAGCTGGTGATCTCGCCGATGGGCGAGGCGGCCGCGCGCGACGTCGCCTTCCGCAACAAGGAGATCGACGTCTCGATCCTCGGTTCGACCCAGTATGTCGCCTACAAGGCCGACCCGAACCTCTCCAAGGGCATCCTCGAGGTCGCCGAGGTTTTCACCCGCAACATGGGCATGAATCCGGAGTTCAAGCCCTTCTCCGACAAGCGGGTGCGCCAGGCGATCAACTATGCGATCGACAGCGAACTCATCATCAAGCGCCTCGTTCGCGACAAGGCCTACCGCGCTGTAAGCTGGCTGCCGAGCTCGGTCCCGGCCTTCGATAAGGGCGCCAAGCCCTACGCCTTCGATCCCGAGAAGGCCAAGAAGCTCCTCGTAGAGGCCGGCTATCCCGACGGTTTCGAGTTCGAATGGACCGCGACGCCGAATGAGAGCTGGGGCATCCCGATCGTCGAGGCGACGATCCCGATGCTCGCCAAGGTCGGCATCAAGGTGAAGGTCAAGCCGGTCGAGACCTCGGCGCTCGGTGGCGTCGTCGCGAAGGGCGACTTCCAGGCCTATATCTGGTCGAATACCTCCGGCCCCGACGCGCTGACCGCGCTGAAGTGCTTCCACTCCTCGACGCCGCGCTCCTCCTGCAACTACACCACCTTCAAGAACGCGGCCTATGACAAGCTGCTCGACGAGGCTGCGGCCGAAAAGGACGCCGGCAAGAAGCTTGAACTGCTGAAGAAGGCCAATGCCATGCTGCAGGACGAGGCTCCGGTCTGGTTCTTCAACTACAACAAGGCGGTTCTGGCCTATCAGCCCTGGCTGCACGGCCTGCAGCCGAACGCGACGGAGCTCGCGCTCCAGCGCTACGAGGATCTCTGGGTCGACGCGTCTTCGCCCGCAGCGAAGTAAGCGCCTCCGCTGAGGTTTTCGCCAGCTCGACGACCTCCGTCATCCTGGATCGGTGCGGCCATGCCGTCTGTCCGGGGTGACGGGGACTTTCGAGCCTTGACCTGAGTCCGCCCCGCTGCGGCGATCAGGAGTTTATCATGCTGCCCTATGTCGTCCGCCGCCTGCTGCAGTCCATTCCGATTCTGCTTGCGGTAGCTGGGCTCATCTTCGTGATGTTCAGCGTCATTCCCGGCGATTTCGCCTCGACCCAGATGTCCGATGGTCGTTCGGTCATCGATGCCGAGCAGGTCGCGCGCATGAACAAGCAGTTCGGCCTCGATGATCCCGTGCATGTGCGCTTCGCGAACTATGCGATGAAGCTTGCGACGTTCGATCTCGGCACCTCGTTCCGCACCCGCCAGCCGGTGATCAATTCACTGCTGGAGCGCATCTGGCCCAGTCTCCAGCTGGCCATTGCCGCGATGGCTTTCGCCATCGCCTTCGGCATTCCGCTCGGCTTCCTGGCGGCGTTGAAGCCAGGCGGCTGGCTCGACATGCAGTCGATGTTTATCGCCGTGTCCGGTCTGTCCTTGCCGCAGTTCTGGCTCGGGCTGATGCTGATGTACGCTTTCGCGCTGGTACTCGGCTGGTTCCCGAGTTTCGGTTATGGCGACGGCAATCCGCGCTACATCGTGCTGCCGGCGGTCGCACTTGGCGTGGCGCCGCTCGCGCTGCTGGCACGCACGACGCGCGCCGCCGTGCTTGAGGTCATGAATGCCGACTTCGTCCGCACCGCCCGCGCCAAGGGCAACAGCGAAGTTCGGGTGATGCGCTGGCATGTGGCGCGCAACGCCATGGTGATCGTGCTGACGACGCTGGGCCTGCAGTTCGGCTCGATCATGGGCGGCGCCGTCGTGATCGAGAAGCTTTTCGCCTGGCCGGGCATCGGCTCGCTCCTGGTCGACAGTGTGTCGCTGCGCGACATCCCCGTCGTCCAGGCCTGCATCCTGCTGCTCGTGCTCTTCTTTCTTGTCGTGAACATCATCGTGGACGTGCTCTGCGCTCTGATCGATCCGCGCATCAAATATACCTAGGGGCGGGGCATGAAATTCCGAGCTAACCTATGGATCGGCGGCGTGCTCTTCGCCGCCGTCGTCGTCGGCGGGACGCTGGCGCCCTGGCTGGCGCATACCGACCCCGTCATGGACGCCAACCTGATGAATGCCGAGGTCCCGCCCGGCGCCGAGTTCTGGTTCGGTACGGATGCGCAGGGCCGCGATATCTACAGTCGCGTGCTCTACGGCGCGCGCATCTCGCTGACGGTCGGTATCGTCTCGCAATTGATCAATACCGTGATCGGTGTAGCATTGGGCATGTCGGCGGGGTATTTCGGCGGCTGGTGGGACGATTTCGTCAACGGCCTGACCAATCTCATGCTGTCGATCCCCTCGCTTGTCTTCGCACTCGCCATCATGGCGATCCTTCAGCCGGGCCTGACCAGCCTGCTGATCGCGCTTGGCTTGACCAACTGGTCCTATACATGCCGGCTGTCGCGGGCCGCGACGCTTTCGATCAAGCAGCAGGGCTATGTCGAGGCGGCGCGCTCCTTCGGTTCTAGCAACTTGCGCATCATGCTGCTGCAGATCCTGCCGAACATCGCCGGCCCGATCATTGTCATTGGCACGCTCGGCATGGGCGGCGCTGTGCTGGCGGAGGCGGCGCTCTCCTTCCTGGGGCTCGGCATCCGTCCGCCCTTCCCGAGCTGGGGCAGCATGCTCTCCGATGCCCGCGACCAGATCACCACGGCACCCTGGATCTCGATCTTCCCGGGTCTCGCCATCTTCATGACCGTGCTCGGCCTCAACCTGCTGGGTGACGGTCTGCGCGACATCCTCGACCCGCATTCGCAGCTACGCAAAGCCTGACAGCAGAGACTATGACCACGCCAGACCTGATCGATCCGCCGCTCGAGACCATTCGCTTCCACGGGCTGAAGGCGGGGCCGAAGCTCCTCGTCTTCGGCGCCGTCCACGGCAACGAGACCTGTGGGCCGAACGCCATCGCCCGCGTGATCGAGGATTGCCGGGCCGGCCGTGTCTCGATCCAGCGCGGCGAGGTCACCTTCCTGCCCGTCGCCAATCCCAAGGCCTACAGGCAGAACACGCGCGAGGGCGACCGCAACCTCAACCGCGACCTGCGCGAACGGCCGCAGCCTGTCGACAACGAGGACCGGCTCGGCAACCGCCTCTCCGCCCTCTTGCGCCAGCACGACATGCTGCTCGACGTCCATTCCTTCACTGGGGAAGGCGTGCCCTTCGTCTTCTTCGGCCCGGACGACAATCGCGGCACGCTCGAGCCCTTCCGCCATGGCACAGCGGAAGCGGCCTTCGCCGCCTGCCTTGGCGTCGACCTGATGATCCATGGCTGGCTCGACATCTATGTCCGGCTGATCGCGGCGCGCGAGCGGCTGAACCTGCCGCGCCTTGCCGTAACCGAAGGCTTCGGCACGACGGAGTTCATGCGCTTCGCCGGCGGCTATGGCGTGACGCTCGAATGCGGGCGCCACGAGGACCCGGCTTCCGTCGATGTCGGCTACAAGGCGATCCGCAACGTGCTCGCCCATCTCGGGCTCACCGACGAGGCCCCGCCGGCGCCGGAGAAGCGCGTCGTCGTCCACATGGACGACCTTGTCATCTGCGAGGCCGAGGGCGACCGCGTCGAGGGGAGTTGGAAGACCGGCGACCGCGTCGCCAAGGGCACGCCGATCGCCCGCCGCGCCGACGGCGCGGTGGTGACGATGCCGCGCGACGGCTTCATCATCTTCCCCAATCCCAAGGCCAAGCCCGGCGAGGGCATCTGCTATCTGGGAACGGAGAGCGCCCGCCGGTACTGAAGGCGGCTACTGCACGATGCCGCGCTTGCTGCCGAAGCCGGGGATGTCGCAGCCGCAGCTCGAACCATACGGCAGAGGCGGCGTCGGGCAATCGCCCCGGCCGGTCACGCAGATATTGCCGTAGCGCGGCCGGTAAGAGGGGCGCTCATAGCCGTAGTCGCGGCGGTAATAGCGCCGCGGCGGCGGGCGATCGTCGTCATCGTCGTCGTCATAGGACGGCCCACCGCGATAAGGGCCGCCATAGTACTGTGCCTGGGCCGGGATTGTGCTGAGCAGGACGGCGCAGGCGAGGGCCGAAACCGTGAGCTGGCGACGCAGCATGGTTCTTCCTTTCCGTTTCCTCGCCGACGAGCGGGCCGGGCGAGGCGTGTCGCTGTCCTAGCGGGTTCATGATGAACGGAGGCTGAGGCGGCGAAGAGGCTCGGAAAGGAACGGCGGAGCAAGCTGGTCAGCCTGATTGCGAACCGAGCACACTGTCCGGCAGCCGCAATGGCTGTCATTCCGGGGCGCGCCGTAGGCGCGAACCCGGAACCCACGACGGGGTGAAGCTTTTAGACTGGGTTGCAAGGGCCTCACCCGGTCGTGGGTTCCGGGTCCTTCGCTATGCGAAGCCCGGAATGACAAGGGGGGTGCGAGGCCTCACCCTACCCGCCGCTCTTGTCCGGCTTGCCGATACGGCTCAGATCGATCTGCTTCTGCAGGCCTAGCATGACGCTGAACGAGGTCACGGGCGTGAGCCCGGTCTCCTTGGTCTTGCGCCAGGCACCGGAGGCCGTGGCCGTGAAGCCCTTGCTTAAGCTGCGCTGGTAGTCGATGCCGATGCCCTTCTGGTCCGAGCGGGCGTCGAGGCCGACATAGTCGTCGGTCTTGCGCCGGGCGATGAGGCTGACGGCGTTGTTGTCGTCGATCCGGGCGGTCAGCTTCGCCTCATGCGCCGTCGTGACGTTGATGACGGAGAAGGGCAGGGTGGTGTCTTCCACCGTGCGGGTCGAGCCGAGATCGAGCGTGAAGCGCTGATAGGGCAGGCGCAGCTTCGCGGTGTAGAGCAGGCTCTCGACCGCATCGAACTCCTTCTCCGGGAAATAGGCGCGGAACGGCGAGAGCGAGCCCTCGATTGTGGCGCCGCCCAGCGCCGTCGAGACGAACAGGTTCGGCTGCAGCCGGTTATGGTCACGCCGGAAGCCGAGATAGTCGACGCCCTCGATATAGTGGACGCGCGAGGCGCTGAAGGAGAGGCCGATCTCGGTTTCGCCCGAGCGCCAGGCCGCGCCTGTCGTCAGCCCGAGCGTGCCGAAATTCTCGTCTCGCGGCAGGAAATCGCCGAGATTGAAGACATTGCGCTCGTTCAGTGCGGTGATGCGCGCTTCGCCGCTGGTGAAGAGGCGGAACGGTCCGATGCCGTGGTCGAGGCGCTCGCGCCAGGCCAAGCTGCTCTTCCGGCGCGACCAGCTCTGCTCACCGCTCACTGTTACCGAGGATTGCAGCACGGTTGAATCGCCGAGGCTGACGGCGTGCTTGAGCGCCAGCGAATGGGCGCGGGCCGAGGCGAGCGCGCGCGGATCGTAATGCGTCTCGACCAATGACAAGTTGAGCCCGTAGCCGTCCTGCAGCGTGCCGTGAAGATAATCCCAGGTTGCATAGGTTGTGACGACGGGCGTGCCATTCGCCCCCTGGATGCCCGCCGGGTTGCTGTCGAAGCCGCCGCGAAGCCCGATGACGGCGATCGAATTTTCGTTCTCTTCGGCGGCTTTCTCTGTCGCGAAGGCGAGTGAGGCGTGAAGGGTCAGGGTCGACAGGATGATGATGCGCGCCGATATCGCCATGATCTCACCAATTCTTCCGGGATCATGGAATATATTGGTTAATGATTTACGAATTTTATAAGGTTTGTTGAAAGTAGATTAGGGTTTATCTTCAATAAATTAATATTGAATTTGTATATAAGGCGGAAATATACTTCGAAGTGTCGATTAAGTTTACCTGGTATGGTTAATGTTGGGATAAGGTTGTTTGCACCGGTTGTTACAACTTATACGTGTTTTACCGCTTCCGCACCGGAGGCGAAGACAGGGAGAAGCAAGATGAAATACGCGATTGTTCTCGCTACGGTTGCAGTTTTCGCCGTTTCCCCGGCCATGGCCGGCGGGCGGGGCGGGTCTCTTCTCGGCGGTATCGTCGTTCCGGTGACGACGGCGGTGTCGGGCGTCAAGATCAATGCGCTCAACAATGTCAGCGTCCTCAGCGGCAACAAGGTCGGCATCGCCGCCCCGGTGAAGGCGATCGTCAGCAAGAACGGTATCGTCGGTGGACTGCTCGGCGGTCTCGGCCACGGCTGCGGCTGCAACTGATCGACCCGCGCCCGACCTCCCGATCTGCAACCTGGAACGGGGCTGGCTTTGCCGGCCCCTCTTTTTATGGCGCCACGGCCATCGGCGCCTGATCCTTAAAATGCCGGGGATCGGGCTGACAGGTTCTTAGAGCCTCACGCGTAGAGCCATGCCCATGCATCTGCTGATGAGGCCCCGCAAACGCGCCGCGCAGCTGCCCGCGGATATCGAGATCGAGATCATCTCGCGTCTCTTCGCGGCCCTGCCACAGATCCTCTGCATCGCGGCCGGGCTGATCGTCGGCTCCGCGATCATGGCCGTGCAGACCGGCGACGCGGTCTTCTGGTGGCTAACGGGAGCCGGCGTCGTTACGACGATGGCGCGGATCGCCAACATCATTGGCTTCAAGCGTCGCGACACCACGCGCAAGCTGACCCTCGTGGAGGCGCGGCGCTGGGAAGCCGGCTACGCCTATACCGCCTTCGCCTTCACGCTCGTCATCGCTGCGCTGACCCTGGCGGCTGCCGCAGCCGACCATGCCGGCGGCTTCGTGCTCAGCCTCGGGCTCACCATGGCGCTGACGGCCGGTTCCTATCTGCGCACGCTGCGCTACTGGATCTGCGCCGTGCTCTCGACCATCGCGATCGGCACGCTGGTCGTCGCCTTCCTCGTCTCCGGCGATCCGCTCTATCAGGCGCTGAGCGTGCTCCTGCTTGTCTATCTCTATTCGATCTACGAGAGCTCCGATCACATCATCGGCCAGTTCGAGGAATTGCTGATGGTGCGGCGCGAACTCGACTTCGCCGCGAGCCACGATCCTTTGACTGGCCTGCTCAACCGCCGTGGATTGGATCGCGTTCTCGACGAAGCCGGAGAAAGCGGCGAGGCGCTCGGCCTGCTGCTGCTCGATCTCGACGGCTTCAAGCTGATCAACGACCGCCATGGCCATCAGGCCGGCGACGATCTGCTCAAGCAGGTCGCGATGCGCCTGAAGGGCGTCGTCCGGCCGGGCGACATCGTGGCGCGGTTGGGAGGCGACGAATTCGCCCTGCTCGTGCGCGGCGTCGAGGATGCGGTGGCACTCTCCGAGGTTGCCGACCGGGCGGTGTCGGTCGTCATGGCGCCGGTCCTGCTGATGGGGCAGTTCGTGACGGTCGGCGCCAGCGTCGGTGTCTCCGTCAAGCCGGAACGGGATTCCGGCCATTGGACGGCGGAGGTGCTGACGCGCGCAGCCGATCAGGCGCTCTATGGTGCCAAGCGCGCCGGCAAGGGCCGCAGCATGGTCGCCCACTGGGACGACGTCGCCTGACATCACTTCCGAATGACGGTAGCTTGATCTCGGCGGGCCGTTCACCTACCGTCCGGCAGGTAGCTCGCCGATGGCGCTGCACAGGGACGGGAGAAGGCGATGTCATCAGGCGGAAAGCTTGTCGCGGAGGGCGCACGCCGCTCGCCTTACTTCACCGAGGAGCATGAGGCGCTGCGCGATCAGGTCCGCCGCTTCGTCGAGACCGAGATCAAGCCGCATGCCCTGCAATGGGAGGAGGACGGCTTCGTCCCGCGCGACGTGCTGCGCAAGATGGGCGAACTCGGCTTCTTCGGCATCCGCTACCCCGCCGATTACGGTGGCTCCGAGATGGACACGATGGCGACCGTCGTGCTGGCCGAGGAGCTCGGCCGCTCGACCTTCTCCGGCGTCGCGATCACCGCGCTCGTCCATACCGACATGGCCTCGGTCCATATCGCCAATGCCGGCAGCCAGGCCCAGAAGGACAAGTACCTGCCCGGCATCATCGCCGGCGAAAAGATCGTCGCGGTCGCCGTCACCGAGCCCGATGCTGGCTCGGATGTGAAGGGCATCCGCACCACGGCGCGGCGCGAGGGCGATCACTACGTCCTCAACGGCGCCAAGATGTTTATCACCAACGGCGTCCATGCCGATCTCTACTGCGTCGCCGCCAAGACCGATCCGCAGGGCCGGCCGTCGCAATCGGTCTCGATCTTCGTCGTCGAGAAGGGCACGCCGGGCTTCTCGGTCTCGCGTGCGCTCGACAAGCATGGCTGGCGCTCCTCGGATACCGCCGAGCTCTCCTTCGTCGATTGCAAGGTGCCGGCCGAGAACCTGCTCGGGCAGGAAGGCCGCGGCTTCTACGCGATCATGAGCAATTTCCAGAACGAGCGCACCGTGATCGGCGCCATGGCCATGGGCGAGGCGCAGGCCGCCATCGACCTGACGCTGGATTATGTGAAGACGCGAAAAGCCTTCGGCGCGCCGCTCTGGGAGAAGCAGGCGATCCGCCAGCGCCTCGCCGATCTCGCGGGCAAGGTCGAGGCCGGTCGCCAGCTCGTCTATCACGCCGCCTGGCTCGACGCGCAGGGCTTCGACGCCACCCGCGAGGTCTCGATGGCCAAGGCCTATTGCGGCGAGCTGGTCAACGAAGTCATGTACGACTGCCTGCAGTTCCATGGCGGCATGGGCTACATGCGCGAGAGCGCGATCGAGCGCATGACCCGCGACGCCCGCGTCCAGGCCATTGGCGGCGGCGCGACCGAGGTCATGCTCGAGGAAGTGGCGAAGCGGCTGTGAAGGACGAGCGTCACCCCCGCACGCGCCGCAGCATGCAATGCTGCTGCGCAGATGCGGGACCGTTTTCCAGAAGGGGCAGGGTCATCCCGTGCGCGCCGCAGCGTGAAACGCTGCTGCGCAGACACGGGACCGTCCTCCCGAAAAGGCGCCTTCTCGTCGCGCGGCCCCGTGTCTGCGCAGCGGCTACTCACGCGCCGCAGCGCGCACGGGAAGACACCCTATGAGTGAAGCGCCAACGACGCGGCCAGCGGCCGAAGGTGGTTCCCGCCGCCTGATCCTCGACCATGCCGCGCGGCTGCTGCGCGGCGGCGGCTATCACCAGACCACCTTGCGTGAGATCGCGGAGGCCGTCGGTATCCGCAAGGCGAGCCTCTATTACCATTTCGGCTCGAAGGAGGAGATCGTCGAGGCCGTCGTCAATGACGGCGTGCGCTTCGTCCATGAGGCGGTCGTCGCGGCGCTCGCCGCGGAGGAGGGTGCCTCGCCGCGCGTCCGGCTGGAGGCTGCGATCCGCGCGCATCTCTCGGCGCTGCACGGCCATGGCGATTACACCTCCGCCAGCATCAAGGTCTTCACCTTCGGCGCGGCGCCGGTGCCGGAGAGCGTGCGGGCCGTGCGCCGCGCCTATGAGGATGTCTGGCGCCGTCTGATCGCCGAATGGCAGGAGGCCGGCGGCATGCCCGCCGGCAACTCGCCCGATGTGCTCAGGCTCTTCCTGCTCGGTGCGCTCAATGGCTCGACCGACTGGTACCGGCCGGAGCGCCATTCGATCGACGCCCTGGCGCGCGAATTCGTCGCGCTGCTCTCGCCGCATTGACCGGCGGTCCCGCCTCCCACGCAGGGGTGGGCGGCATCGTCATGGCTGACCGGGGCGTTGGGGGTTGCTAGCATCCCCTTGCGGGGCTGACGGTCGCCTCGCGATCTGACGAGGATTCTTCGCCTGATGCGCGCCTTCTATCACCCCGACCAAGCCCTTCACGATCCCCAGCAGTACATGCGCTTCGGCAAGGTCGTGGCCCCCAAGGACCTGCCGGAACGGACGGAGCGCCTGCTCGGGGCGCTCAGGAAGCACGGCATCGCGCCGGAGAAGCCGACGGCGCATGGCACGGAGCCGGTCCTGGCGATCCATGACACCGGTTTCGTCAAGTTCCTCGAAACCGCCTGGGCGCGCTGGCAGGACCTGCCGGCCGAGCGCGGCCCGGAAGTCTGGCCGAGCACTTTCCCCTATTGGAGCGGCCGCCCGGACGAGGATGTCCGCCCGCCTTGCCGCCCGACCGGCTTCATTGGCCAGCTCGGCTGGTATCTCGGCGATCTCTCGGTGCCGATCGGCGAGCATTGCTGGCATTCGACGCTGCGCTCGTCGGAGACGGCCGTCTCCGCGGCGGACGCGATCCTCGGCGGCGAGCGCGCGGTCTACTCGCTTTGCCGTCCGTCCGGTCACCACGCCCGCGCCGACCGCGCCACCGGCTTCTGCTACCTCAACAACACCGCGATCGCGGCCCAGCGCCTGCGCTCGAAATTCGGCAAGGTCGCGATCCTCGATGTCGACGCCCATCACGGCGACGGCACGCAGCAGATTTTCTATCGCCGCAACGACGTGCTGACGATCTCGGTCCATGCCGATCCCACGAACTACTACCCGTTCTTCACCGGCTATGCCGACGAGCGCGGCAACGGCCCGGGCGAGGGTTTCAACCTGAACCTGCCGCTGGCCCATGGGGCTGGTGGCGCCGCGATGGAAGCGGCGGTCGCCGAGGCCGGCAAGGCGATCCGCGATTTCGGTGCGGATGCCGTGGTGATCGCGCTCGGCTACGATGCCCACAAGGACGATCCGATCGGTGTCTTGAAGCTGGAGGCTTCGGACTTCGGCACGATCGGCCGGCAGGTGAAGGGCTTCGGCCTGCCGACGCTGGTGGTGCAGGAGGGCGGCTACGCCATCGAGGCGATCGGCGACTGCCTCGACGCCTTCCTGGGCGGGTTCAAGTAGCGCTGTCTTCGGGCGCTACCGCCTGTCATCCCGTGCGCGCTGCAGCGTGGAACGCTGCGGCGCAGACACGGGACTGCGTGACGAGAAGGCGCCTTTTCTTGCAGACGATCCCGCATCTGCGCAGCAGCACTTCGTGCCGCAGCGCGTGCGGGATGACACTCTTCAGTGCCGCTCAGCGGCGCTTAGATCGCAGCCTCGATCAGGAACGGCCCCTTCTTGGCCAGCGCCGCCTTGAACAGGCTGGTGAATTCCTCGGCCGTCGTGGCTCGCGCCGCTTCGACGCCCATGCCCTTGGCCATCATCACCCAGTCCAGCGCCGGCTCGTCGATGTTCAGCATCAGCGTGGCGTTGCGGCCGAAATCGTTGACGCCGACAGCGCGCATCTCGCCATGCAGGATCTGGTAGGTCCGGTTGGCGAAGACGACGGTGACGATGTCGAGATTCTCGCGCGCCTGCGTCCACAGCCCCTGCACCGTATACATGCCCGAGCCGTCGGCCTGCATGCCGATGACCTTGCGGTCGGGGCAGGCGACGGCCGCGCCGATGGCGAGCGGGATGCCTTCGCCGATCGCGCCGCCGGTGAGCTGGATATAGTCGTGCTGCGGCGCCGTGTGGCAGTCGTAGTAGAAGCTGCGGCCGGACGAGACCGACTCGTCGCAGACGATGCAGTTCTCCGGCAGCAGCGCCGAGACGATGGCGCAGGCCTTGTCGGCATCGAGCTTGCCGGTCGGCAGGCCGGGCTGCTCCTTGCGCACCGGAGCGATGTAGAGCGGCGCCGTCTTCGTCGCACCCATCTCCTCGGCGAGCGCGGTGATCGAGGCCGGCAGGTCGTCGCCGGGGATCGACAGCGTCGCGACCTCGCAGCCGTCATGGATCAGGCGGCCGGGCTTGCCGGGATAGGCGAAGAAGCCGACCGGAACCTGCGCGCCGACGAGCACGAGGTAATCCACGTCCTTGAGCTGCTCGAGCGCCTTGTCGATCGGATAGAACACCTTCGGCATGGCGACGCGGCCGGCGCCGCGCTGGATGCGCCCGTTCGACATCTGGCTGAAGATCTGGGCGCCGGTCACCGCGCAAATGCGGGCGGCCATCTCCATCGGCTTCTCGCGCAGCGCAAGCCCCGTCAGCATGATCGCAGCCCGCGCGCCGTGCTTGCGCAGGCCGGCCGCAACCTCGCGGATCGTCGCGCCATCGACGCTCTTCAAAGCCGGCAGCTCGGTCGGCTTCAGCGTGGCGGGCTCGACGCTGCCCCAGGCGCAGTCGGCCGGCAGAATCACGGTGGTGACACCGGGCAGGGTGAGCGAGGCGACATAGGCCTCCCCGATCGCCGGGCCGACATCCTCGGGCGTCGCGATGCGCCGGACGAAATGCGACATCGGCTCGGCCAGGCTCTCGATATCGCTGGTCAGCGGCGCGTCATGCTGGAGATGGTAGGTCGCGTGGTCGCCGACGACATTGATCATCGGCGTGCGGGCGCGCCGCGCGTTGTGCATGTTGGCGAGCGCATTCGCCATGCCGGGGCCGCAATGCAGCAGCGTCGCCGCCGGCTTGTCGGCCATGCGGGCATAGCCGTCTGCCGCGCCGGTCACGACGCCCTCGAACAAGCCGAGCACGCAGCGCATTTCCGGCTTGCGGTCGAGCGCCGCGACGAAATGCATCTCGGACGTACCGGGATTGGCGAAGCAGGTATCGACGCCGTTGATCAGAAGCGTGTCGCAAAGGCGGTCGGCGCCGTTCATCGGAAAACCTCGACTCAAAGAAATAAGGGCGTCTGCGCGCCGGCGGGCGGAAGAGGAGGAAATTCCCTCTGCCCTGTCAAACGAGAGAATGTCATGACTTTCCCAAGCGGCGCTGATCGGCCGCTTGACGTATTTGCATATGCAATTAAAATGTATGGGAACGAAGGTTGCATGGCGCTGCGATGACGCTCTAGGCGTTGGATTGGCGCATCAGCCGAAAAACAGGGGAAGGGTTTCAACCATGGCAGTTTTCAAGCGCGCCGGCGCAGCGGTTGGTTTTGGCCTCGCGGCGCTCTTCGCGGCGGGCGGCGCCCAGGCGCAGACCAAGGTCAATATCGGTATTTCCGGCTGGACCGGCTTCGCTCCGCTGGTGCTCGCCAAGGAGGCCGGCATCTTCGCCAAGAACGGCCTCGACGTCACCATCAAGAAGATCCCGCAGAAGGATCGCCATCTCGCCATCGCCTCGGGCGACATCCAGTGCGCCGCGACCACGGTCGAGACCTGGATCGTCTGGGATGCGGCCGGCATCAAGACCAAGCAGATCTTCCAGCTCGACAAGAGCTACGGCGCCGACGGCATGGCCGTGCGCAAGGATGTCGCCGCGATCAAGGACCTGAAGGGCAAGACGGTCGCGGCCTCCGCGCCCGGCACCTCGCCCTATTTCGCGCTGGCCTGGATGCTCAAGGAGAACGGCCTCTCGGTGAAGGACGTCAAGGTCGTCAACATGGAGCCGGGCCCGGCAGCCCAAGCCTTCATCGCCGGCCAGAACGACGCCGCCATGACCTATGAGCCCTATCTCTCCTCCGTCCGCGACAAGCCGGACGCGGGCAAGATCATCGCCACCACCCTGGACTACCCGATGGTGATGGACACCTTCGGCTGCACGCCCGCCTTCCTCGTCAACGACAAGGCCGCGGCGGCGCTGACCCAGAGCTATTACGAGGCCCTGGACATGATCAAGAAGGACCAGGCCAAGGCCTACGAGATCATGGGCGCCGACGTGAAGCAGACCGGCGAGCAGTTCGGCAAGTCGGCCGGATACCTGCGCTGGTCGGATGCCGAGGGTAACAAGAAGTTCTTCTCGGGCGACTGGCAGGCCTTCTCGGCCAAGGCCGCCGACCTGCTGCTCGAGATCGGCCTGATCAAGGCCAAGCCCGATCTCGCCACGCTGGTCGATACGAAGTTCGTCGCCGGCAAGTGAACGCCGGCAAGTAACAGCCGCCGCGTGAACGGCGACATCCTCCCGGATGTTCTGGAGCCCGGCCTGCGCGTCGTCTTCTGCGGCACGCAGGCCGGCGCTGCCTCGGCCAGGCGCGGCGCCTACTATGCCGGGCCGGGCAACAAGTTCTGGCCGGTGCTTCATGAGATCGGGCTCGTCCCGGTGAGGCTCCGGCCGGAGGAGTTCCTGACCTTGCCGCGCTACGGCATCGGCCTGACCGATGTCGCCAAGCGGACCTCGGGCCCGGATTCCGCTCTGCGTGGCGGCCATTTCGACGTGGCCGGCTTCGCGGCGCGGATCGCTGCGAACCGGCCCCGCATCCTCGCCTTCAACGGCAAGCGTGCGGCGCAAGCCGCCCTCGGGATCAATGAGGGGCGGCTCGCCTACGGGCCGCAAGCGCATGGACTGGCCGATGCCGACATCTACGTCCTACCCTCGACCTCCGGCGCCGCTGCCGGCTTCTGGTCGATCGAACCCTGGAAGCAACTGGCCATGGCCGTGACCGGAACGACAACGCGATGAGACCTTTGCAACCCGTCTCGGCCTCGGCCCGCATCGGCTATGGCCTGGCCTTCTTTGCGCTCTTCGTCGCGCTCTGGTCGGTCGCGACCTTCGGCGGCTATGTCCAGCGCCTCTTCCTGGCCGATCCGCTGACCATGGTCGGCGAGGGCTATAACCTGATGGTCCGCTACGGCTTCGGCTTCGACATCATGATGACGATCTGGCGCGTCGTCGGTGGCTTCATCCTCGCCGTCCTCGTGGCCCTGCCGATAGGCATCCTGATGGGTGCCTACAAGCCGATCGAGGCCTTCCTGGAGCCCTTCGTCTCCTTCGCGCGCTACCTGCCGGCCTCGGCCTTCATCCCGCTGCTGATCCTCTGGGCCGGCATCGGCGAGACGCAGAAGCTGCTCGTCATCTTCATCGGCTCGGTCTTTCAGCTCATCCTGATGATCGCGGTCTCGGTCGGCTCGATCCGGCGCGACCTCGTCGATGCCGCCTATACGCTGGGCGCGACCGACAGCTCGGTGGTCCGCCGCGTCATGCTGCCGAACGCGGCGCCCGAGATCGCCGAGATCTTCCGGCTCGTGCTCGGCTGGGCCTGGACCTATGTCATCGTCGCGGAGCTGATCGGCTCGTCCTCGGGCATCGGCCACATGATCACCGACAGCCAGGCGCTGCTGAACACCGGGCAGATCATCTTCGGCATCATCGTGATCGGGCTCATCGGCCTCGTCTCCGATTTCCTCTTCAAGGCGGTCAACCAGCGCCTGTTCCCGTGGGCGCGCACATGAGCAAGCTTCTCGTCGAGAATGTCGGCAAGGTCTTCCCCGCGCAGCGCGGCGGCGAGCCGACCCGCGCCCTGATGCCGACCTCGCTCAGCGTCGCCGACAACGACTTCATCACCATCCTGGGCCCCTCCGGCTGCGGCAAGTCGACCTTGCTGCGCATCATCGGCGGGCTGGAGACGGCAAGCGAAGGCCGCGTCCTGTTGGATGGCGCAGCCGTCGCGGGGCCGGGCGCCGATCGCGGCTTCGTCTTCCAGAGCTACACGCTCTTCCCCTGGCTGACCGTGCAGCAGAACATCGCCTTCGGCCTGCGCGAGAAGGGCGTGTCCGAGGCCGAGCGCCTGAAGATCGCCCGCGACTGGGCGGTGCGCGTCGGGCTGGGCCAGTTCGTCGACCATTTCCCGAAGCAGCTCTCGGGCGGCATGCAGCAGCGCACGGCGATTGCCCGGGCGCTCGCCAACAACCCCAAGATCCTGCTGCTCGACGAGCCTTTCGGCGCGCTCGACAACCAGACCCGGGCGTTGATGCAGGAAATGCTGCTCGGCATTTGGGAGCGCGAGCAGAAGACCGTGCTCTTCGTCACCCATGATATCGAGGAGGCGATCTTCGTCGGCTCCCGCGTCGTGGTGATGAGCGCGCGCCCGGGCCGGATCAAGGCCGATATCCCGGTCGATCTGCCGCATCCGCGGCCCTACACCATCAAGACGACGCCGGAATTCGTTGCCTTGAAGGAGCGGCTGGTCGAGGAGATCCGTGCCGAGGTCATCGCGGCGGATCACTAGCGAGCCGCCAGCCATGCTTCCCTAGCGAAACCGAACCGCACCGCCTGCGTTGTCATGTCGCAGGCGTGTGGCTGCCTTGCGCTGAGGGGGCGTTACGACGGCGCGTTGCGTTGCCATCTTCAGCGAAAGGGGCGCTGCCGAAGGTGGGGCCAATGCATTCGCTGATAGCCAGGATGTTGTCTCGGCTCGCGATCGAGCCACGTATCGACGTCGTGTTTCCCGATGGCACGTTGCAATCCGTCGGGCAGGGTGCCGCGCCGCGATTGCGCATGCGCATCGTGGATTCGCCGACTGAACTGAAGCTCGCGCTCAATCCCGAGCTCGCCCTCGGCGAGGCCGTGATGGACGGGCGCGTCGTCGTCGAGCAGGGCTCGCTCTACGACCTGCTCGATGCGCTGGTCGCGGCCGTGCACCGCGCCCGCCCCAAAGGTTGGGGCAAGGTGCTGGAGGGCTTGCGCACGGCGGTGCGACGCTTCCACCAGCACAACACGCCGGCTTTGGCGAAGCGCAACGTCGCGCATCACTACGATCTCAAGAGCGATTTCTTCCGGCTCTTCCTAGATCCGGACATGCAGTATTCCTGCGCCTATTTCGCCGAGCCCGGCATGAGCTTGGCGCAGGCGCAGCTCGCCAAGAAGCGCCACATCATGGGCAAGCTCGACCTCCAGCCGGGCCAGCGCGTGCTCGATATCGGCTGCGGTTGGGGCGGCATGGCGCTGTCCATAGCCGGCGAGACGGGGGCGTCCGTCACAGGCATCACGCTCTCCGAGGAGCAACTCGCCATCGCGCAGCAGCGCGGCGCGGAATCCGGCCTGCCGGTCGAATTCCGGCTGCAGGACTACCGGCATCTGAACGAGCCCTTCGACCGGATCGTCTCGGTCGGCATGTTCGAGCATGTCGGCGTCGGCTATTACCGCGACTATTTCCGCAAGGTCCGGGAATTGCTGAGCGATGACGGTGTGGCGCTGGTCCACACCATCGGCCGCTCGACGCCGCCTGGTGCGACCAATCCCTTCATCGCCAAGTACATCTTCCCCGGCGGCTATATCCCCGCCATGTCGGAGGTGGCGGCGGCGGTCGAGCAGGAGGGGCTCGTCATCACCGATGTCGAGGTGCTGCGCCTGCACTATGCCGAGACGCTGAAGGTCTGGCGCGAGAACTTCCTCGCCCGGCGCGACGAGGCGGTGGCGATGTATGACGAGCGCTTCGCCCGGATGTGGGAATTCTACCTCGCGGCCTGCGAGGCGAGCTTCCGGCATGACGACCTCGTCGTCTTCCAGTTCCAGCTCGCCAAGAAGCTCGACGGCCTGCCGATCACGCGCGGCTATATCGCGGAGCGTGAGTGCGAGCTTGGAGGAAAGGTGGCTTAAGCAAGCTCCACGCTTGTCATTCCGGGGCGCGCCATAGGCGCGAACCCGGAACCCACGACTGGGTGAGACATGAAGAGCTCGGCTGCGAGCGGCCCGCTCGGTCGTGGGTTCCGGGTTCTTCGCTGCGCGAAGCCCCGGAATGACAAGGATGGTTCAAGCCGGCTCCGGCCCGACATAGCGGGCGCGAGGCCGGATCAGGCGTCCGGTCTCGCCCTGCTCCAGTGCATGGGCGATCCAGCCCGCGCAGCGCGCGGCGGCGAAGAGTTGGAACGGTACATCCGGCCCGAGCCCGAGTTCGCTCGCGATCGCCGTCAGCACGAAATCGATATTCGGCTCCTCGCCGGTCAGGGCCGTGACGGCCCGGCGCGTCTCCTCATAGGCCGGTGGTAGCGTGAACGCCGCGAGCAGCGCCCGCGCCCGCGCATCGCCATCCGGATAGAGCGGATGGCCGAAGCCGGGCAGGGGCATGCCGGTCGCAAGCCGCGCCGAGACGGCCATCTCCACGCCCTCGCTCGCGATCTCGCGCATCAAGCCCAGCACGCGCGGCGTCATCCCGCCATGCAGCGGCCCCGACAGTGTCGCGAGCCCGGCCAGGATGCTGGCGGCGAGCGAGGCGCGCGTCGAGGCCGCAACCCGGACCGCGAAGGTCGAGGCGTTGAGCTCATGGTCGGCAAGCAAGACCAGCGCGCGGCGGATCAGGTCGGCGCCATCGGCGTCGCAGCCCCAGGCCTGCGCCAGCCGGTGATGGATCGGCCCCTGTCCCGGTCGTCCGGCGATGGCATCGACGAGCGAGTCGATGACGGAAGCCGCTTCAAGATAGAGCGCCTTCTTCGTCCGGCCGGCCATGGCGGGATCGCTGGCGGCACGCGCGGCGATCACCGCGAACATGCGCTGCCGGGCCGGCGCCTTCGGCACGATCGTGAACAGCGGCGGAAAGCGTTGCGAGCCGCAATCCCAGAGCAGCCGCGCGACATCCTCCAGCTTCGCCGTCTCGGCCAGCGTCTCGGCGTCCTGCCCGCGATACCAGAGCTTGCCGCGCTGGATCGTGGCGATGCCGGAGGCCAGGATCGGCTCGCCGAACGCGATCGCATCCTCGGCGATGGCGGCGGGCTTGCGTCCCCGCGCCTTGCGATGCTCCAGCCGCGCCACATCCTCGGCGCGGTACAGCCGTCGGCGCGAGTCGCCCGCATCGCCGCGCGCCTCGATCAGCCCGCGGCTGACATAGGCGTAGAGCGTCTGCGGCTTCAGCCCGAGCCGCTGCATCACCTGTTGCGCCGTCAGCCAGTCGGTCATGGGAAAATACATTGATTATATTGTTCAAGATTGATTCTACTGATGAAGCTATCAATCTTCAAGGCCTCAGATGTTGAGGAGAACTCGCCATGTCCGATGGCCTTGAAGATGTCGTTGCCGCCCATACCGTGCTCTCGGAAGTCGATGGGGCGGCGGGCCGATTGGTGATGCGCGGTCACAGCCTCGATGAGCTCGCGGGCCATACCTCCTTCGAGGAGATGGCCGCGCTGATGCTGGACGGCTTCGTGCCGGACCTGCCGACCATGAAGGATTTGCCGGCGGCGCTTGGCGCTGCCCGGCAGGAACTGTTCGAGACAATCGTGAAGAAGGCCGTTATCCCCGTGACACTCGGCCCGGTGGAGATGATCCGGGCGATGACGGCGCTCGTGCCCGATGGCGAGGATGCCGGCACGGTCCTGCGGCTGCTGGCGGCTCCTGCCGTCTTCACTGCCGCGTCGCTGCGCCTGCGGCAGGGCCTTGCGGCGGTCGCCCCCGATCCGTCCCTGTCGCAGGCAGCCGATACGCTGCGCATGCTGACCGGCAAGGTGCCGACGCAGCAGCAGGCCGCCGCGCTCGACACCTATCTCGTGACCGTCGCCGACCATGGCCTCAACGCCTCGACCTTCGCGTCACGTGTCGTTGCCTCGACCCGCGCCGGGCTGGTCTCGGCGGTGCTCGCCGGCATCGGTGCGCTCAAAGGCCCGCTCCATGGCGGCGCGCCCGGCCCGGTGATCGAGATGCTCGATGCGATCGGCGCGCCCGGCAATGCTCGTACCTGGCTGGAGACGGCGCTCGATCGCGGCGACCGTTTGATGGGCTTCGGCCATCGCATCTATCGCGTGCGCGATCCGCGCGCCGATGCGCTGAAGGGCGCAATCCGCCGGCTCGGCGCCGATAGCGGGCGCCTCGCGCTGGCCGAGGCGGTCGAGCAGGCGGCGCTCGCCATCCTGCGCGAGCGCAAGCCGAACCGCACGCTGGAAACCAATGTCGAGTTCTACACGGCGCTCTTGCTGGAGGCGCTCGGTTTCGCGCCGGATTCCTTCACCTGCGTCTTCGCGCTGGGGCGGACGACGGGCTGGCTCGCCCATGCCAAGGAGCAGATCGCCGGTGGCCGGCTGATCCGCCCGCAATCGGTCTATGTCGGCCCACAGCCGCGGCAGGCGGCTTGAGGAGAAAGAAAAAGCGTCATGCTCGGGCTTGACCCGAGCATCTCGGAAACCAGTGTCTGCTGGTCATGAGCTTCTCGGTCGGAGCTGTGCTCCGCCCGAGAATGACGGCAGCTCAGACCGGTTGCAGTCGGATCGCAAACAGCTCGCCGCCATCTCCAGCGGCGAGTTTTGCTGTGATAGGCGCTTCGAGCACCGCGCTGTCGCCGGCAGCGAGCGCCTCAGCATTCACCCGCCAATCGCCCTGACGCGCCACCAGAACCAGCAACCCGCTCTCGGCCGCGATCTCATGCGATCCGCCGGTGAGGCGCTCGACGCTATGGCTCCACGCCCCGCGCCGACTCATCACGTTGAGATCATCGATCGCCCCGTCGACCAGCACGCCATCTACCGCCCGGTCGGCGGCGAAGAAGAACGGCGCGGTCGAACGATCGAGCGAAACCGTCTCGCCGTCGCCGAAGGCCAGCCGAATGCCGTTGCCGGTCAGCACCGACAAGGTTCGGTCGATGCCGGGGAAGGATGAGAACGGCCCGTCCTGTCCGACATGGGCCATCGAGATGCGCCAGGCGAAATCGCTGAGGGGAGCCCCCTCTGGAGAAACAGCGATCTCGGTCGTGGTGCCCCCGCCGTTCTTCCACGGCATGACCTTGCAATCGGCGGCGCGGATGATGCGCATGAAGGCTCCTTCGAATTCAAGTGGCCATCGCTGTCATTCCGGGGCTCCGCGCAAGCGGAGAACCCGGAACCCACGAACGGGCGAGCCCTGTCTGCTCGCGACGTTCTACCCAGTCGTGGGTTCCGGGTTCGCCCTGCGGCCGCCCCGGAATGACAAGATTGCTCAGCCCAAAATCCCCGGCAGGTTGAGACCCTTGTCGCGGGCGCAGTCCAGCGCGATGTCGTAGCCGGCATCGGCATGGCGCATCACGCCGGTGGCCGGGTCGTTCCACAGGACGCGCGAGAGGCGGGCGGCCGCGTCATCCGTGCCGTCGGCGCAGATCACGACGCCCGAATGCTGCGAGAAGCCCATGCCGACGCCGCCGCCATGGTGCAGCGAGACCCAGGTTGCGCCTGACGCCGTGTTGAGCAGGGCGTTGAGCAGCGGCCAGTCGGAGACGGCATCCGAGCCGTCCTTCATCGCTTCCGTCTCGCGGTTCGGCGAGGCGACCGAGCCGGAATCGAGATGGTCGCGGCCGATCACGACCGGTGCCTTGAGTTCGCCGTTCCTGACCATCTCGTTGAAGGCGAGGCCGAGGCGGTGGCGGTCGCCGAGGCCGACCCAGCAGATGCGCGCCGGCACGCCCTGGAACGCGATGCGCTCGCGCGCCATGTCGAGCCAGTTATGCAGGTGCTTGTTGTCGGGCAGCAGCTCCTTCACCTTGGCGTCGGTCTTGTAGATATCCTCCGGATCGCCTGAGAGGGCGGCCCAGCGGAACGGGCCGATGCCGCGGCAGAACAGCGGGCGGATATAGGCCGGCACGAAGCCCGGGAAGGCGAAGGCGTTCTCAAGCCCCTCTTCCTTGGCGACCTGGCGGATGTTGTTACCGTAGTCGAAGGTCGGGATGCCCATGTCCTGGAAGGCGATCATCGCCTCGACATGCTCGCGCATCGAGGCGCGGGCCGCCTTTTCGACGGATTTCGGATTGGCCTCGCGGGCCTGCTTCCACTGGCCCATGGTCCAGCCCTTCGGCAGGTAGCCGTTGATCGGGTCATGCGCCGAGGTCTGGTCGGTGACCATGTCGGGGCGGATGCCGCGGCGGACCATCTCGGGCAGGATCTCGGCGCAGTTGCCGAGCAGGCCGACCGACTTCGCCTCGCCGTTCTTGGTCCAGCGGGCGATCATCTCCAGCGCCTCGTCGAGCGTCTCGGCCTTCTCGTCGAGATAGCGGGTGCGCAGGCGGAAATCGATCGAGTCGGGATTGCACTCGACGGCAAGGCAGGAGGCGCCGGCCATCACCGCGGCGAGCGGCTGAGCGCCGCCCATGCCGCCGAGGCCGCCGGTCAGGACCCACTTGCCCTTGAGGCTGCCGTTGTAGTGCTGGCGGCCGGCCTCGACGAAGGTCTCGTAGGTGCCCTGAACGATGCCCTGGGTGCCGATATAGATCCAGGAGCCGGCCGTCATCTGGCCGTACATCGCGAGACCCTTCTTATCGAGTTCGTTGAAATGGTCCCAGTTCGCCCAGTGCGGAACGAGGTTGGAGTTCGCGATCAAGACGCGCGGCGCATCCTTGTGCGTGCGGAACACGCCGACCGGCTTGCCGGACTGGACGAGCAGGGTCTCATCGGCCTCGAGCTGGCGCAAGGTCGCGACGATGCGGTCGTAATCCTCCCAGGAACGGGCGGCGCGGCCGATGCCGCCATAGACCACGAGCTCCTGCGGATTCTCGGCGACGTCCGGGTGCAGGTTGTTCATCAGCATGCGCAGCGGAGCCTCGGTCATCCAGCTCTTGGCGCTGAGCTCGGTGCCGGTGGCGGGGCGGATGACGCGGGTATTGTCCAGGCGGGTCATGAGCGGCTCCCTTCGAGAGTCTTGGCCGCGTCCAGGGCTGCGGCGATGATGGCTGACAAGGCGGTTTGCAAGGCGGCGGCCTTCGTCGCGTCGAAGGTCCAGGGCGCGTTCTCCTCCGAGAGATAGGCCGAGAGCGCGATTTCCATCTGGAGCGCGTGGACTTGGCTGGAGGGGCGCCCGTAATGGCGCGTGATCCAGCCGCCCTTGAAGCGGCCATTGGCGATCTGGGTGAGCGGTTGGCCGGCCATCGCGGTGACGGCGGCGGCCTCGATACTCCCGGCGCAGCTCTGGCCGGAATTCGTGCCGAGGTTCAGCGTCGGCAGCGTGCCTTCGAACAGGCGCGGGATCACCGACTTGATCGAGTGGCAATCCCACAGCACGCAATAGCCGTGCTCGGTCGTCACCCGTTCGATCTCGGCCGCCAGCGCGGTTTGATAGGGCTGGAAATAGGCCGCCTTGCGCCGCTCGATCTCGGCGGCGTCCGGCGTGGTCTGCCAGATTGGCGCGCCGTCGAAGGTCGTGCTCGGCACGAGCTCGGTCGTCGCCTGGCCCGGATAGAGCGAGACGCCGGCCGGGTCGCGGTTGAGGTCGATGACGAAGCGCGAGAGCTGCGCTTCGACGATGCTCGGCGCGAACGGCGCGGCGAAGCCGTAGAGCTGGCGCATATGCCAGTCGGTATCCTCGACCAGCTTTCCGCGTGCGTTGAGCTGCGCCGCGACGTCCGGCGGAACGCCGGTGCCGGGATGCGGCATGGAGAGGATCAGCGGGGACGAGCCCCGCGTGACCGTGACGATCTCGGCGCTCATGCGCTGCACTCGGCGAAGCTGTCGAGGCCCGCCGCCTTGCCGACGGCGCCGGAAAGCACGAACTCGGTCGCGGCCGCGAGGTCGGGGGCGAGGTAGCGGTCCTCGGTCAGCGGCGCGATCTTGCCGCGCAGCAGGGCGAGCACCGGCTCAAGGCGCGCGCTGGTCTTGAGCGGGCGGTGGTGCTCGATCGCTTCTGCCGCAGCCATCAGCTCGACGCCGATGATGCTCGCCGCATTCTTCGCCATGTCGATCAGGCGGAAGGCGCCATGCGTCGCCATCGAGACATGGTCTTCCTGGTTGGCCGAGGTCGGGATGGTGTCGACCGAAGCAGGGTAGGCCTTCTGCTTGTTCTCGGAGGCGAGCGCCGCGGCCGTGACCTGCGCGATCATGAAGCCGGAGTTCAGGCCGGCATCGCGGGCGAGGAAGGGCGGCAGGCCGCTCATCACGGGGTCGACCAGCAGCGCCATGCGGCGCTCCGAGAGGTTGCCGATCTCGCAGACGGCCATGGCCAGGATGTCGGCGGCGAAGGCGACCGGCTCGGCGTGAAAATTGCCGCCGGAAACGATCTCGCCGGGGCCGAGCACCAGCGGGTTGTCGGTGACGGCATTGGCCTCGATCGAGAGCGTCGCGGCGGCGTTGCCGATCAGGTCGCGCACCGCGCCCATCACCTGCGGCTGGCAGCGCAGCGAATAGGGGTCCTGCACCTTCGTGTCGCCATGGCGATGGCTCTCGCGGATGGCGCTGCCGGCGATCAGGTCGAGCAGGGTCTTGGCGACCTTGATCTGGCCGGGCTGGCCGCGGAGATTCTGGATGCGCGGATCGAACGGGGTGTCGGAGCCCTTGAGCGCATCGACCGAGAGCGCGCCGGCGACGAGCGCCGCGTCGAAGACGCGAGCGATGGCGGCAAGGCCGGTCATGGCGAGCGTGGTCGAGACCTGCGTGCCGTTGATCAGCGCGAGGCCTTCCTTGGCGCCGAGCGCCAACGTGGTGAGACCCGCGCGCTTCAGCGCTTCGGCTGCCGGCAGGGTCTCGCCCTTCAGGCGGATCTCGCCGTAGCCCATCAGGGCCGCAGTCATATGGGCGAGCGGGGCGAGATCGCCGGAGGCGCCGACCGAGCCCTTGGCCGGGATCACCGGCAAGGCGTCGGCCTTGAGCGCGTTGGTCAGGGCCTCGATCACGACGGGGCGCACGCCGGAGGCGCCGCGCGCCAGGCTCGCGGCCTTCATCGCCAGCAGCAGGCGCACCACGCCGTCGGGCAGGGCAGGGCCGGTGCCGACCGCATGCGAGACGATCAGGTTGCTCTGGAGCTTGGCGAGATCGGCATCGGCGATGCGCACGCTGGCGAGCTTCCCGAAGCCGGTATTGACGCCATAGGTCACCGTGCCGGCGGCGACGATCTCCTCGACGATCTTCTGGCCGGAGGCGATATTCCCCGCGCTCTCGCTGCTTAGCGAGGCGACGGCGCCGTCGAGGATCGCGCGCCAGTCGGTGAGATGGGCTGCGCCCGGGTTCAGCGAAACCGTGGTCATTGTCCGTTCCAGATGCGGGTGTGAAGGGGATTGAAGCCGATACGGTAGGCGAGTTCTGCGGGGCGCTCGATCTCCCAGATCGCGAGATCGCAGCGCTTGCCGGCTTCCAGCGTGCCGACCTCGTCCTGAAGTCCGAGGGCCTTGGCGGCGTGGCGGGTGAGCCCGGCCAGCGCCTCTTCCGGCGTCATCCGGAAGAGCGTGCAGGCCATGTTGAGCACGAGCAAAGGCGAGGTCAGCGGCGAGGAGCCGGGATTGGCATCGGTCGCGAGCGCGATCGCCGCGCCATGCTTGCGCATCAATTCGATCGGCGGCTTCTGCGTTTCGCGCAGGAAATAGAAGGCGCCAGGCAGCACGACCGCGACCGTGCCGGCCTTGGCCATGGCGATGACGCCGTCCTCGTCGAGATATTCGAGATGGTCGGCCGAAAGCGCGCCCATCTCGGCGGCGAGCTTGGCGCCGTGGAGATTGGACAACTGCTCGGCATGGAGCTTGATCGCCAGGCCCTTGGCCTTGGCGGCCTCGAAGACGGTTCTCGTCTCCTCGGGCGAGAAGGCGATGCCCTCGCAGAAGGCATCGACCGCATCGGCCAGCCCCTCGGCTGCGACGGCGTCGAGCAGCGGCCCGGCGACCAGCGCGGTGTAGTCGCCCGAGCGGCCCTTGTATTCGGGCGGCACGGCATGGGCGCCGAGGAAGGTGGTGCGGACGGTGACGGGGCGCTCGCGGCCGATGCGGCGCGCGACGCGGAGTTGCTTGAGCTCCGCCTGCTGCTCCAGCCCGTAGCCGGATTTGATCTCGACGGTGGTGATACCCTCGGCCATCAGCGCGGCGAGGCGCTTATCGGCGGAGGCGAAGAGCGTATCCTCGCTCGCCTCGCGCGTCGCCTTGACGGTGGAAAGGATGCCGCCGCCGGCCCGCGCGATCTCCTCATAGGTCGCGCCCTGGAGACGCAATTCGAACTCATGCGCCCGGTCGCCGCCATAGACCAGATGGGTGTGGCAATCGATCAGCCCGGGCGTGATCCAGCGACCCGCGCAATCGATGGTCTCGGCCGCCTGGAAGGCGGGTGCCGCGCTGCGCGGGCCGACGAAGACGATGCGTCCGTCGCGAGCGGCGATGACGCCATCCTCGATCGCGCCATAGGGAGCCTCGACCGCAGCCGACATCGTCGCCAGCCGCGCATTCGTCCAGAGCTTGTCGCAGACAATCGTCTCACCAGGCGCTTTCGCCACCGTGCGTCCTCCCGCTACTCTTTGAGTTGAAGCCATGCTATCCAATTGCATATGCAATTGGCAAGTGTTATTTGCATATGCAATTAAACGCCAATGAGCGACGGAGCGAAACGGTGACCGAGACCCTGCATCTGGCCGAGGCCCTTCTGCCCGAAGGTTTTGCCAGCGATGTGAAGCTGACCGTCGCCGACGGCGCGATCGTCTCCGTCGAGGCAGGGGTGAAGCCGGCGGGAGATGTCCGCAGCTTCGCGGGGATCGCGCTGCCGGGCATGCCGAACCTGCACAGCCACGCTTTCCAGCGCGGCATGGCCGGCTTGTCCGAGCGCCGCGGCGCGCCGGAGGATTCGTTCTGGACCTGGCGCGAGGTGATGTACCGCTTCCTCGACCGGCTCGATCCCGATGACGTTCAAGCCGTTGCGGCACAGGCCTTCGTCGAGATGCTGGAGGGCGGCTTCACCGCGCTCGCCGAGTTCCACTATCTCCATCACGACAAGGACGGGCGCGCCTACGCGAATATCGCGACGATGGGGCAGGCGATCGCCTCCGCCGCGCAGGAAACCGGGCTCGGCCTCACTTTGCTCCCGGTGCTCTATCGCTTCGGCAATTTCGGCCAGGCGCCCTCGGTCCATGGCCAGCGCCGCTTCGTCAACGAGCGTGACGCCTATCAGCGCCTGCTGGAAGGCAGCGCCGCCGCGATCCGCGACCTGCCGGACGGGCGGCTCGGCGTCGCCCCGCATTCTTTGCGAGCCGTCGCGCTCGACGATCTCGCCTGGGTCTCGTCGCTGCGTCCCAACGACCCCGTTCATATCCATGTCGCCGAGCAGATCCCGGAGGTCGAGGCCAGCCTGAAGATCACCGGTAAGCGCCCGGTCGAACTGCTGATGGACACGATCCCGCTCGACAAGCGCTGGTGCCTGATCCATGCGACGCATCTGACCGATGCGGAGCGTGACGGCATCGCCCGCAGCGGCGCGGTAGCGGGGCTCTGCCCGATCACCGAATCCAGCCTCGGCGACGGCATCTTCGATGGCATCCGCTATGCCCAGGCCGGCGGCGCCTATGGCGTGGGCAGCGATTCCAACATCCAGATCGACGCCGGCTCGGAGCTGCGCCAACTCGAATATTCGCAGCGCCTGCGCGACCGCCGCCGCGCGCTTTTCGCGGAGGAGACGGCTTCGACCGGCCTTGCGCTCTGGCGGGCCGCCTGTGCCGGTGGTGCCCGCGCCTGCGGCCGCGCCATCGGCGCCATCGCGCCCGGCCACCGCGCCGATTTCATCACGCTCGACACCGATCATCCGGCTCTCGTTGGCCGGTCCGGCGCCGAGGCTGTCGACAGCGCGATCTTCGCCGCCAATGCCATGCCTTTGCGCGATGTCGTTGTCGGTGGCAGGAGGGTGGTGGCCGAGGGGCGGCATGTCGCTCGCGATTCGGTGCGCACCCGCTTTGCCGGCGTGATGAGGCGCCTCCTCGCAGCGGACTAACCAGGGACGACGATGACGGAAACCCGGCTCGACGCGGTGAAACTGGACGGCGCCGGGCCGGTCTATGACCAGATCCGGCGGGCGATCCGCGATCTCGTCGTCAGCGGGGAATGGCCGCCGGGCACCAGCGTGCCGCCCGAACACGCATTGATGGAGCAGCTCGGCGCCTCGCGCATGACCGTGCATCGCGCGTTGGTCCAGCTCGCCCGCGAGGGCCTGATCATCCGCCGCCGCCGATCGGGAACCGTTGTCGCGACCCCGCCGGCGAGCCACGCCATGCTCGACATCCTCTCGATCCCGGAAGAGGTGCGCCAACTCGGCCAAGCTTACGACTATGAGGTGCTGGCGCGTACCGACGGCCGGCCTTCGCCGGAGGTGGCCGAACTCTTCGGTCTCAAGCGTTCCGACAAGGTCACGCATCTCCTCGTTCTGCATCGCGCCGACGGCAAGCCGCATGTGCTGGAGGAGCGCGTCATTCACGCGGCCGGCATGAGCGGGCTCGCGGATGAAGACTTCGCTGGGACGCCGCCGGGCGACTGGCTCTTGCAGCACAGCCTCTGGTCGCAGGCCGAGCATGCGATCAGCGCGATCGGAGCAGGGGAGGAACAGGCGGCTTTGCTGGAGATCGCGGAGGGCGAGCCCTGCCTGCTGGTCGAGCGCCGGACTTGGAACCAGTCGCAGCCGGTGACGGCCGTGCGGCTCCTCTATCCCGGCTTCCGCCACCGTTTCGTCGGGCGCTTCGGCCCGTACGGCGCCGCCTGAGGGCAGAGGCTGTCACGCCCTGCACGCAAAAGAAAAGGCCCGCCGGTGGGCGGGCCTTCGATGGGATGATGCTGCCTCAGCAGTCGTAGACCACGCGGCGGCCCCATTCGTCCCGCCCGTAGCAGCTTTGACGCGTCGCCGCGCCGCCGATGATCGCGCCGCTCGCGCCGCCGATTGCAGCACCCGCCAGCGCGCCGCCGGCTCGGCCCGTGGCGGCGCCGCCGATGATGGCGCCCGCGCCTGCGCCGATCAGGGCGCCCGTGCCGGCATTCTGCTCGCGCGCCGTACAGGCGCCGAGAGCAGCGCCCAGCGCCGCGACGAGCATAAGTTTCTTGATGATCATGACCTCTCCTCCTCCGTGAGATGACGAGTCGCTCGCAGCACCAAACAGCGTTGGGCGCCTAAGGTTCCCGCCGGCTAACCGGACAGGGCGAGAACGGTGCGCCGGGAGAGGAGCACGAAGGAGCGGGCGGGGCCTTCCGCAAGGCCTCGAAAATTAGCGATCCGCCGGAACCTATCGCGGCAGCGGCGGTTGGAAAGGCAAGTCCCGCCGGAGGACAGGCTCTCCGGCATCCCATCGTGAACCAAGGGGGAAGACGATGACCGACATTCCCATGACTGCTGCTGCGACCGCCAACCCGCTCATCGCGGGGGCCCGTGTCGCCGGAACCGATGTCTACAACACTGCCGGCGATCATCTCGGCGAAATCTATGACGTGATGCTCGACAAGCTGACCGGCAAGGTCGCCTACGCGATCATGTCCTTCGGTGGCTTCCTCGGGCTGGGCGAGAAGTACCACCCCATCCCGTGGAGTGTGCTCGACTACGACACGCAGCGTGGCGGCTATGTCGTGCCGCTGACCAAGGAACAGCTCGAGGCTGCGCCGATGTATGACAGCGAGGGCGAGCCTGACTGGGACGACAAGGCTTACGGCAAGCGTGTCCACGACTACTACGGCACGATGCCCTACTGGATGATGTAACCGCAGGGCGGTTTCGCGAGAAAACGCGACAGATCGACGATTTGAATCGTTTCGGCGCTTCGGGGAAGCGCCGAAACGACCAGAGCGCAGGTCGCGGCGGTTGCTATCCCCCCAGCCGAACCGTCGTGGCGGCGGGATGCGGGCCGAAAGGCCCGCATCTTCTTTTTTGGGCTCTCGGGGAGCATCCGCATTCCGCGCCATTTTTCATCGACCGGCGGGAACAGAAGAGCCCATTCGCGCGTCTAGTCGCCGGGGGATTTCGACACCCGACGATCCGCAGCGGCGAGTTTGCGCAGCGGTCCGGCCCTCACATCAGGAGAAGGCGAGATGCGCATCCGCTACGGCTATCGGATCGAGTTGGTCTGTTCCCATGACATGCCCTTGATCACGCTGCTCGACGTGCATCCGTCGCGCCGGCACGATCTGACGACGCCGGACGAGATGAAGGTGACCGCGCTTGCCGATCCGTCCCTGGCCATCGCGACGACGCAGGATCTTGACGCCTTCGGCAATATTCGCCGCCGCATGGTCGCGCCGCCGGGCGGTATCCGTCTGGAATCGGAGGGGATCGTCCATGATTCCGGCGAGCCGGATGTCATCAACGCCACCGCCCGCGAGGTCTCGCCCTCGCGCCTGCCGGATTCGGCGCTCGTCTACCTGCTCGGCAGCCGTTATTGCGAGACCGACAAGCTCTACGATCAGGCCTGGAGCCTGTTCGGGCAGGTCCAGCCGGGCTGGTCGCGCGTCCAGGCGATCGTCGACTTCGTCCATAATCACCTGACCTTCGGCTATCATTTCGCCCGCAACACCCGAACCGCTGCCGAAGCCTTCGAGGAGCGGATCGGCGTCTGCCGCGACTTCGCGCATCTTGCCGTGGCACTCTGCCGCTGCATGAATATCCCGGCGCGCTACTGCAACGGCTATCTCGGCGATATCGGCGTGCCCGCCAATCCCGCGCCGATGGATTTCAACGCCTGGTTCGAGGTCTTCCTCGGCGGACGCTGGTACACCTTCGATGCCCGCCACAACGAGCAGCGCATCGGCCGCGTCGTCATCGCGCGTGGCCGCGACGCGACCGATGTCGCGATGATCAGCTCCTTCGGGGCGCACACGCTGCAGCGCTTCGAAGTCGTCACCGAGGAGGTCGAGGACGTGCCGATGCCGCTGATGCCGTCGATGCCGGAACAGTTCAACGCTCGTCCTGCCGCGGCCTGAGCGCTCTTGCGCATGGTCGAGCGCCACCCATCTACCCCAGCACAATGCGCTACACGATCGTCGTCAATGCCCGCGCCGGAACGGTTCTCGAAGCCGGCGCCGATGCCTTTGCCGCGCGGCTGGAGGCGGCCTTCGCCAACCATGGCTGCGGCGTGGATGTGCGGCTCGTGCCGCCGCGCGAGATCGACGACGCGCTCTCGCTCGCGATCGAGGACAAGCATGCGCTGCCTGTCCTGGCGGGCGGTGACGGCACGATCAATGGCGCCCTGCCGGTCCTGATCCAGGCCGATCGCCCGATCGGTATCCTGCCAATGGGTACGGTGAACGTGCTCGGCCGCGATCTCGGCCTGTTCGGCACGCTGGAGCAGCAGGTTGCGGCGCTCTGTGCGGGGGAGCCGGTCGAGATGGATGTCGGGCGGGTCAACGATCGCCTGTTCCACTCGATCTCCGGCATGGGCTTCTTCAGCCTGATGGCGCGCGAGCGCGAATATGCCCGCCGCCGCTTCCCCTTCAGCCGCGCGGCCGCTTTCGGCGTCGCCGCGACGCGCTCGATCCTGTTCACGCGGCCGGTGACGCTCGACATCACCGTCGGCGACGACCACCGCATCGTCGAGGCGGATGCCGTGCTGGTCACGGTCAACCGTTTCGAAGGTGCGGACTGGCGCCGCCCGAGGCTCGATGACGGGCTCTTCGAGGTCCATGTGCTCAATGCCGGCGGGCTCTATTCGCGCAGCAAGGCGGCGCTCTCGGTGGTGTCGGGCCACTGGCGGAACTCGCATAACCTGACCTCCTTCACCGGCGATGCGGTGACGCTGATCCGGCGCGACAAGCGGCGCGGCCATATCACCTTCGACGGGGAGGTCGAGCGCAAGGCGGGGCCGCTGAGCTACGGCCTGCTTCCCAAGGCGCTGCGGGTGATCGCGGCACGCCCCGCCAGTCACTGAACGGAGCCGGTCAGGGCGGCAGAACGCCGCCTGTTCGACGTTCGCCAGCGCCTGTTAATCTCCTGCCAGATCCCTCTCGGAGACCGCCTTTCTTGCCCAAGCCTCGTGTCCTGGTTCCCGCTACTGCCGCCCTGGTCTTCCTCGGGTTGGCGCTGCTGATCGTCTCCGGGCGCAGCTTCTCCCTCGATACGACGCTGATCATGCTGTTCCGCGACGCGGCCAATCCCGCGGTCCCGATCGGGCCGGCCTGGTTCCAGGAGGCCGTGCGCGACATGACCGCGCTCGGCAGCTTCATCGGCCTGTTCTTCATGGCGCTGACGGCGACGCTGGCGCTCTGGCTCTGCGGCTATCGCCATCTCGCGATCGGGCTCGTCGTGAGCCTCATCGCCGCCTTCCTGGCGAGCACCGGCCTGAAGATCGTGATCGCCCGCGAGCGGCCGGATATCGTCGAGCATGCCGCTCTGACCTTCACGGCGAGCTTCCCGAGCGGCCACGCCTTCCTCTCGGCCGTAACGCTATTGACCATTGCCGGCTTCGTCGGCCTTGCCTCGCGGCGGACGGATATCGCACGCTTCTGCATGGTGATGGCTGTGGTCATGGTCGGCCTGATCGGACTGAGCCGCATCTATCTCGGCGTGCACTGGCCGTCAGATGTCCTCGGCGGCTGGGCCCTCGGGGTCGTCTGGTCGAGCGTCGTGATTGCCTGGCTCGGCCGCAGGATGGCGGAATCCGACCCAGCCTGATTCCGATCGGAGCTCAGCGCATGTCGATCGTTGCGTTGACGCCGAGATCGGGCGTGCGCCCAAGGATCTTGGCGGTCGCCAGCTTGAACGCGACGAGCACGCTGCTCGACGGCCCGTCCCAGATTTCGGCCGAGGTCGGCGTCAGTGCGAGCAAAGTCGCGTCGGGATCGTCGGGTCCGTTCGGGAACCAGGCGCTCGCCATCGGCGTCCAGACCTGCCGCAGCGTCTCGCGGCCCGGAACCTCGGAAGCGGAGCAGGAGATCGCCGCGTAGAAATTGCGATCCTCATGGCTGATCGCCACGCTGACGGAGGGCGAGCGCAGGGCCGCCCCGATGATGCCGGTATGACGGTGCGTGATGAAGAGCAGGCGATGGTGGTCGCGGTCGAGCTGGCCGGACATCGGCCGGGTCCTGATGTCGCCCTCTGCGACGAGCGAGACCATATAGACAGGGTGCGCGGCCAGCGCGGCCCAGATGCGTTCCTGCAGTTCGGTGTCTGGCATGGCAACCTCCTGCCGGTGCGATCCTGTCACGGCCGGCCCCCCGTGGAAACCAGCCTGTGCGTCATGCCAACGCCGCGTGGCAGGCATCGTTCCCGGCTCTCTGGAACATCATGGCCGGCCCTGCGTTTGGAAAGGGCTCGCGGCCCGGCCGCCATTATCGGGAACTCTTCATGGTCTTATCGCGTAATCTCCTGGCCGTGCTGGTCCTCATCCTCGTCGCTGCCCTCGCCGTGACCGGCTTCTCGCTCTACCAGGAGAAGAAGCAGCCGGACGGCGTCGAGATTTCGGTCGGCAAGAACGGGCTGTCGATCAAGGAAAAGTAAGTTCGCAATTGCGATGACCGCTCGCGGTGCGATCAAAGTAGAG
The DNA here is from genome assembly GCF_059416005.1 of Allobosea sp. GW821-FHT09G06. NCBI lineage: Bacteria > Pseudomonadati > Pseudomonadota > Alphaproteobacteria > Hyphomicrobiales > Alloboseaceae > Allobosea > Allobosea sp. GW821-FHT09G06. Next base: position 699,545 of record NZ_JBWKOI010000002.1, read on the forward strand.
CGAGCTGCCCAAAGGGCATTGGCCTTGCCGGCCCAAAGGCGCTAACACCCGAACCACGAACCTGTGTCGTGGGAGAACGAGATGAACGCGCCCTTCAAGAACCTGATCGCCGGCGAATGGGCCGGCGGCGCCAATGCCTCGCGCAACATCAATCCCTCGAACACCAATGACGTCGTCGGCGAGTACGTGCAGGGCTCGGTCGAGGACCTGAACAACGCGGTCGCCGCCGCCAAGGCTGCCTTCCCGGCCTGGAGCCGCTCCACTCCGCAGGAGCGTTACGACATCCTGAAGAAGGCCTCCGACGAGATCCTCGCCCGCAAGGACGAGCTCGGCCGCCTGCTTTCGCGCGAAGAGGGCAAGACCCTTGGCGAGGGCATCGGCGAGGCGACCCGCGCCGGCCAGGTCTTCGCTTTCTTCGCCGGTGAGTGCCTGCGCCTCGGCGGCGAGATGGTTCCGTCCGTGCGTCCCGGCGTCGGCGTCGAGATCACCCGTGAGGCCGTCGGCATCGTCGGCATGATCACGCCCTGGAACTTCCCGATCGCGATCCCCGCCTGGAAGATCGCTCCGGCACTCGCCTGGGGCAATTGCGTCGTGCTGAAGCCGGCCGATCTCGTGCCGGGCTCGGCCTGGGCGCTGGTCGACATCCTCCAGCGGGCCGGCCTGCCCAAGGGCGCGCTCAACCTCGTCATGGGCCGCGGCTCGGTCGTCGGCCAGGCACTGCTGGAGCACAAGGACGTCTCCGCGATCTCCTTCACCGGCTCGGTTGGCACCGGCCGCAAGGTCGCTGCCGCCGCCATCTCCGGCAATCCGATGAAGAAGGTTCAGCTCGAGATGGGCGGCAAGAATCCGCTCGTCGTGCTCGACGATGCCGACCTGAAGGTCGCGGTCGAGGTCGCCGTCAACGGCGCCTTCTTCTCGACGGGCCAGCGCTGCACGGCGTCCTCGCGCCTGATCGTCCAGGCCGGCATCCACGACAAGTTCGTCGAGGCCTGCATCGAGCGCCTCAAGACCGTCGTCGTCGACGACGCGCTGAAGGCCGGCACCCATATCGGCCCGGTCGTGGACCAGAGCCAGCTCGACCAGGACCTGAAATACATCCAGATCGCCAAGGACGAGGGCGGCAAGCTGGTCTTCGGCGGCGAGCTTTTGAAGCGCGACACTCCCGGCTTCTACCTCGCGCCGGCGCTCTTCACCGAGACCACCAACGCCATGCGCATCTCGCGCGAGGAGGTCTTCGGCCCGGTCGCCAACATCGTCCGCGTCAAGGATTATGACGAGGCGCTGGCTGTCGCCAACGACACCGAGTTCGGCCTCTCCTCGGGCATCTGCACGACCTCGCTGAAGCATGCGACGCATTTCAAGCGCAACAGCGAGGCCGGCATGGTGATGGTCAACCTGCCGACGGCAGGCGTCGACTATCACGTGCCGTTCGGCGGCCGGAAGGGCTCAAGCTACGGTCCGCGCGAGCAGGGCGCCTACGCCAAGGAGTTCTATACCACGGTCAAGACGGCCTACACGCTGGCCTGATCGGTTCGGAACCGAGCAGAATTGAAGGGCCGCGCCGGAAGGCGCGGCCCTTCTCGTTCAGAAGCCTTCCAGCACGATCTTGCCCTTGGCACGGTTGCTCTCGATCAGCGCATGCGCCCGCTTGAGATTGTTGGCGTTGATCGCGCCGAAATGCTCGGCCAGCGTCGTGCGGATCTTGCCTTCGTCGACAAGCCGCGAAACCTCCGCCAGCAGCTTGCCCTGCTCGCCCATGTCGGCGGTCTTGAACAGCGAGCGGGTGAACATCAGCTCCCAATGCAGGGAGAGGCTCTTGCGCTTCAATGGATTGGCGTCGAGCACCTTCGGATCGTCGATCAGGCCGAACCGCCCCTGCGGCGCCATGAGTTCGACGATGCCCTCCAGATGGGTGTCGGTATGCGTGGTCGAGAAGACGAAGGCAGGCGCGCCGATGCCGAGCGCCGCGATCTGAGCGGGCAGCGGCTTGGTGTGGTCGATCACATGGTGTGCGCCGAGTTCCTGCGCCCAGGCGCGGGTCTCGGGCCGTGAGGCCGTGGCGATCACCGTGACATCGGTGAGCTGGCGCGCGAGCTGGATCGCGATCGAGCCGACGCCGCCCGCGCCGCCGATGACCAGCAAGGCATGCGCCGCGCCCGGCACCGGCTTGCGGATGTCGAGCCGGTCGAACAGCATTTCCCAAGCGGTGATCGCGGTCAGCGGCAAGGCGGCGGCTTCCGCGAAGCCGAGGCTCTTAGGCTTGGGGCCGACGATGCGCTCGTCGACGAGATGGAATTCCGCATTCGAGCCCGGCCGGTCGATGGCCCCGGCATAAAAGACGGCATCGCCCGGCTTGAACCCGGTCACCTCCGGCCCCACCGCCTTGACGATTCCGGCCGCATCCCAGCCGAGGACGCTCGTCTGGCCTTCGGCCGGCTGGCTGCGGACCCGGATCTTGGTATCGACCGGGTTGACCGAGACCGCCTTGACCTCGACCAGCAGGTCGCGTCCGGTGGCCTTCGGCTCGGGCAGGTCGAGATCGATCAGGCTGGTCTCGGCGGTGATGGGTTGCGACTGGCGGTATCCGACGGCGCGCATGGCGGCTCTCCTGCATTGCGATGCAGCCGAGATGCGCATAACCTTCAAGACACGCAAGAACGCACAATTTCAGCCTATAGTGTCGAAAAGGATACCGTCATGCCGCCGCGCTTCCAGGAGCCTTATTGCTCGGCCGGCTGCCCCGTCGAGGCGGCGCTCGGCCTGATCGGCGGCAAGTGGAAGGGCATCGCGCTCTATCACCTGATGGGCGGGACCTTGCGCTTCAACGAGATCCGCCGGCGCATTCCGGGCGTAACCCAGCGCATGCTGACCACGCAGTTGCGCGAGCTGGAGGCCGACGGCCTGATCGTGCGCGTCGTCTATCCCGAGGTGCCGCCACGCGTCGAGTACAGTCTCTCGGCCAAGGGGCGGACGCTGGAGCCTGTGATCATGGCGCTGAAGAACTGGGGCGAGGCGCATGCCCGCTCGCCACAGCCCCAAGCGGCGGAGGCGGCGGCCTGAAGGCTTAGCCGACCGGCACCACGTCGACGGCGACGCCGACTTTCTGCGTGCCCGGCCCGATCACCACGCCGTCGAGCGGGGCGACATCGGCATAGTCGCGGCCGAAGGCGGTGACGATATGGTCGTCCGCGACGATCAGGTCATTGGTCGGGTCGAGCCCGACCCAGCCGATCTCGGGGCCGCACCACAGCATCGCCCAGGCATGGCTGGCATCGGCGCCTTCGAGCCGCTTCTGGCCGGGCGGCGGGATGGTGCGGATATAGCCGGAGACATAGGCGGCGGGCAGGCCGAGCCCCCTGAGACCAGCGATCATGATATGCGCGAAATCCTGGCAGACGCCGTGGCGCTGGTCGAAAGCCTCGGCCAGCGGCGTCGTCACCTCAGTCGCCTCAGGATCGTAGGTGAAGTCACGCCTGATCCGGGCCATCAGGTCGCAGGCCGCTTCCAGCACGGGGTGGCCGGCGTCGAAGCTCGTCCGCGCATAGTCGATCACGGCAGGAACATGCGGCACGAGCCGGCTCGGATAGAGGTGATGCGCTGGCGAATCCGGCTGGAGGCTCCGGGAATCGAGCGCCAGCGCCGCGACATCCTCCCAGTTCCGCGTCAGCCCGGCATGGGGCGGCGGCGGCCGGTCGACCTCGATCCGCGCCCGCATCTCGAGCTTGAGCTCGCGATGCGGCTTGGTGATGGTGATCGTGGTCATGTGGTTGCCGAAGAAGCAGAGCCCGTCATTACGCTCGGCCGGGCGCGGCGTGATCAGCAATTCGCTCTTCAGCACGCGCTGGCCCGCCCCGTCGCGCGGCAGCAAGCGCAGGATGCAGCGGGAAAAGGGCACCGGCCGGCTATAGCCGTAGGTGGTGACGTGGCGCAGCTCGTAAATCACGCGATGCTCGTCATCCGCGAGCCTTCGGGGCCGCTGTTCTGCAGGAAATAGCGGTCGGCGATCGCGCCCGAGAGCCCCATCAGCAACTGTTCGAACAGCAGGATGCTGGTCCGGTCGAGCCGGCTCGCCTCCATCGTCCGGCAATCGGCCGCGAGCCGCAGCACCAGCCGGCGCGGCGCCTCCAGCATGCCGTCATCGGTCAGCGTCGGCAGGTTGGCGATCTCGGTGTCGAGCCGCTCGACCTGGAAGGCGACGGAGCGCGGGTTGTAGGGGTCGAGCATGACGAGATCGAGCACCGGCTGCAGGCTGGCGCCGAGCAGGTAGCGCGAGCGGTAGGTGATCTGCGAATCCGTCAGGTCGAGCAGGGCGTCGAGGTTGTCGCTGGAGGCGTTGCTGTCGGCGAGTTGCCGGGCGAAGCGACAGGTCGCGATGCCCCGCTCCAGGCGCCGGCCGATATCGAGGAAACGCCAGCCATTGCCGCGCACCATGTTCTCCTGGCCGAGGCCGGAGAAGGCGGCGAGCGATTTCAGCGCGCGGTCGGCGATCTCATAGGCCTCGCCCTCGCTCGGCTTGCGCCCATCCTCCGGGGCGAGCTGGTGCTGGAGGTCGCCGAACAGGCGCCAGGCATCGACGGAAAGGCGCTCGCGGATGACCGAGGCGGTGCGCCGGGCTTCGCGCAGCGAGGCAGCGGCCGAGCCGTAATCGTCGAGGCTGTAGAGCGCGGCATAGGCCTGTGCCGCCGGCGTCCGCTTCTCCTGTCCTCCCGGAGCCGCGCCCCAGGCGACCAGCATGCCGGCAAGCTGGCGCACGGCGTCGTTGCGCCCCGGCGCCGGGTCCGGATCGATCAGGCGGCCAAGCAGCGCGCGTACCAGCCGCAGGATCGCCTCGCCGCGCTCCAGGTAGCGCCCGAGCCAGAACAGGTTGTCGGCGGCACGGCTCGGCAGGGTGCCGGTGACGCGGCGGATGCTGATCCGGTCCGGCGTCGGCAGCAGGCTGACCTGCGCGACCGGCTCCTCCGAGGTGACCCAGACATCGCTGGAGCGCACGCCGTTTCGCATGCTGACCGCCCGTGCGTCGGGCTCGTCGGAAATGCGGCAGAAACCGCCGGGCATGACTTTCCAGCCCTCGGGCGTCGCGGCGGCGAAGACGCGCAGCGTCATCGGATGCGGCTCGAGCCGGCCGTTCTGGAAAACCGGCATGGTCGAAAGCCTGACGACCTCCTGCCCGACATAGTCCATGCCGCGCGCTTCGATGCGCTGACGCAGGGCCGCGCGTTCTGCCTCCGGCAACTCCCCGGCGACGACCTGAGTCGTGTCGATGCCATTGCCGGCGCCACGGAAGGCCGGCGCGATGCTCATCTCGCCGAGCCGGTCGAGCACGGTCTGGCGTTCCTGCGGCTGTCCGCACCACCAGGTCGCGATATTCGGCAGGATCAGGTCCTGTCCGAGCACGTGCCGGGCAAGTGCCGGCAGGAAACCCATCAGGGCGTGCGCCTCGACGACCCCGGAGCCGAGCCCGTTGGCGACATGGACCTGCCCCTGCCGGACAGCCTCGACCAGCCCGGCGACGCCGAGCGCCGAGCCGGAATTGAGCTCCAGCGGATCGGCGAAATCGCCGTCGATGCGCCGCCAGATCACGTCGGCGCGCTTCAGGCCGGCGATGGTGCGCACATGCACCCGGCCTTCGCGCATCAGGAGGTCGCCGCCCTCGACGAGCAGGAAACCGAGATAGCGCGCGAGATAGGCCTGCTCGAAATAGCTTTCGTTGAGTGGGCCGGGCGTCAGCAGGGCGATGCGCGGCTCGACCCGCTTCGAGCGTGTGACCAGACCCGCGCGGAAGCTCTGGAAGAAGGCCGCCAGCCGCTCGATGTTCATGCTGCGGAACATGTCGGGGAAGGCGCGGGCCAGTGCCAGCCGGTTCTCCAGCGCATAGCCGGTGCCGGACGGGGCCTGCGTCCGATCCTGCAGCACCCACCAGCGCCCATCCGGGCCACGTCCGAGATCGGCGGCATAGAGCTGCAGCGTGCCGCCCCCGGCAATCCCGTGCAGCGGGCGCAGGTAATCGGGGCTGCCGGTGACGACGGCGGCCGGCAGATGGCCCTCCGCGATCAGCTCGCCCGGCCCGTAGATGTCGTCGAGCACGGTCGAGAGCAGCTCGGCGCGCTGCGTCACGCCGGCCGCGATGACCTGCCATTCCGCCTCGGGAATGACGAGCGGCACATGCGAGAGCGGCCAGGCCCGTTCGCCGACGCCGGGGTCGCGCTCGTCGATATCGCCATGGACGCGATAGGAGACGCCGGTATCGCGGACATGCCGGTCGGCGAGCCCGAAGCGCTGGGTCAGCTCGGAGGGCGACAGCGCGCACCATCCCGACAGGAACGGCTCCCAATGCGGGCGCACGTCGCCGTTCTCGTCGATGAACTCATCGAAGACGCCCGGCAGCGGGCGATAGCCGGCGAGCAGCGATGCACGCCGCTCGGCCTTGCTGCGTCCCGATCGGGTGCGGCCCTGCACCGACATGCTTCGCGTCAGATCCCTGTCGGGCGCCTCAGATCCAGCGTGAGCGGGAATTCGGCGCTGCGTTCCTCCGGCGGAATCGCCAGAGGGCCGGGACTATGACCGATCGCCTCGAAACGTGCGAGCCGTCTCGCCTCCGCCTCGTAGGAATTGACCGGGGGTGTCTCGTAATTGCGACCCCCGGGATGGGCGACGTGGTAGACGCAACCGCCGAGCGAGCGGCCGGACCAGAGATCGACGATGTCGAAGGTCAGGGGCGCATGCACGGGGATCGTCGGATGCAGGCCGGACGCCGGCTGCCAGGCCTTGAAGCGCACGGCCGCGACGGACTCTCCCGAGACGCCGGTCTGTGTCATCGGCAGGCGCCGGCCGTTGCAGGTTATCAGGTGGCGGCCAGGCACCAGCCCGGTCGCCTTGACCTGCAAGCGCTCGATCGAGGAATCGACATAGCGCACCGTGCCGCCGATCGCGCCTTCCTCGCCCATGACATGCCAGGGTTCGAGAGCCTGCCGGATCTCGATCTCGACGCCGCCATGCGCGACCTTGCCGAAGAACGGGAAGCGGAACTCGGCCTGCGCCTCGAACCAGACGGGATCGAAGGCGTAGCCGGCGCGCTGGAGGTCACTGAGGACGTCCTTGAAGTCCTGCCAGACCATCTCCGGCAGCATGAAGCGGTCATGCAGGGCGGTGCCCCACCGGACCAGCTTGCCCTCCAGCGGCTCGCGCCAGAACCAGGCGATCAGCGCGCGCAGCAGCAATTGCTGGGCGAGCGACATCCGCGAATCCGGCGGCATCTCGAAGCCGCGGAACTCGACGAGCCCGAGCCGCCCGGTCGGCCCATCAGGCGAATAGAGCTTGTCGATGCAGATCTCGGTGCGATGCGTGTTGCCGGAGACGTCGACCAGGAGGTTGCGGAATAGCCGGTCGACCAGCCAGAGCGGGATCGGCGCCTCGCCGGGCTTGGGCACCTGCGCCAGCGCGATCTCCAGCTCGTAGAGCCCATCCTGCCGGGCTTCGTCGATGCGCGGCGCCTGGCTGGTTGGGCCGATGAACAGCCCGGAGAACAGGTAGGACAGCGACGGATGCCGGTTCCAGTAGAGGATGATGCTCTTGAGCAGGTCCGGCCGGCGCAGGAAGGGCGAGTCGGCCGGCGTCACGCCGCCGAGCACGACATGGTTGCCGCCGCCCGTGCCGGTATGGCGGCCGTCGACCATGAACTTCTCGGCGCAGAGCCGGGCCAGCCGCGCCTCCTCGTAGACGCCCTGGGTGATCGCTGCAGCCTCGCGCCAGTCCGTCGCCGGGTGGATATTGACCTCGATCACGCCGGGATCGGGCGTGACCTTGATCACGTCGAGGCGGGGATCGAAGGGCGGCGCATAGCCCTCGATATGCACGGGCTGGCCGAGTTCCTCCGCCACCGCCTCGACCGAGGCGACGAGGTCGAGATAATCCTCCAGCCGTTCGACCGGCGGCAGGAAGATGCAGAGCACGTTGTCGCGAATTTCGAGGCTGAGCGCCGTGCGGACATGATCGCCGCCGATCTCCTGCTCGCGCCGGTCCTGGACCGGCCCTGCCGCGGCAGATGCCCCGATGCTCATCTGAGCCGGGCCGGGCCGCTCCTCCGTGGAGGCTGGCTCTGTCGGCCGCGCCTCGGGATGGTCGGTCCAGCTTGCCCCGGCCGGCCCACCTGCCGCCAGCGGCGGGCGTGGCTCCATCGGGTCCTGCGGATGAATATGTGGGTATTCGGCCTTGGGCACGACCGGCAGCGAGCCCAGCGGCAAACGGTAGCCGACCGGCGAGTCGCCCGGCACGAGGAAGAGCTTGCCACGGCGCAGCTTCCATTTCTCCGAGCGCCAGCGGCGGTCGCTCGCACCGGCCTGCCAGCGCTGCACCGGGATGACATAGCCGCGCGGATTGCCGAGGCCGAGCTCGAAGACGCGCGCCATCCGCGAGCGCTCCTCCGGATCGGAGAGGCGCGAATCGAGCGGGTCGACATTGTCGGGAAGCTGCGCCTCCTTGAGCAGCCAGACGCCGGTATCCTCATAGGCCGGCATCACGTAATCGGCGCCGAGCCCGAGCTTCTCGGAGAGCCCTTGCGCCAAGGCCTCGGCATCGCGGATGGTCGCCGCGACCTCAAGCTCGCGGTCGCCACCGGTCTGCGCCTCCGGCTCGCGGGCGATGAGGTCGGCATTGCGCCAGATCGGCTCGCCGTCGCGGCGCCAATACAAGGCGAAGGCCCAGCGCGGCAGGGTTTCGCCCGGATACCATTTGCCCTGGCCGTAATGCAGCATCCCGCCCGGCGCGAAACGCTGGCGCAGGCGCCGGATCAGCGTATCGGCACGCTGGCGCTTGGTCGGCCCGACAGCGGCGATGTTCCATTCCGCGCCGGTCTGGTCGTCGATCGAGACGAAGGTCGGCTCGCCGCCCATGGTGAGGCGGACATCCTGCGCCTGCAGGTCGGCCTCGACCTTGCCGCCGAGCGCATCGAGTTCACCCCATGACGCATCGGAGAAGGGCAGGGTGATGCGCGGCACCTCATGCACGCGCGTCACACTCATCTGGAAGTCGAAGGTCGTCTCGGCATAGCTCGCCACACCCGAGACCGGCGCGGCCGCGCGATAATGCGCCGTCGCCGCCAGCGGCAGGTGGCCCTCACCGGTGAGCAGGCCGGAGGTCGGGTCGAGCCCGACCCAGCCCGCGCCGGGAATGTAGACCTCGGCCCAGGCATGCAGGTCGGTGAAGTCCTTGTCGGTCCCGCGCGGGCCTTCGAGCGGATCGATATCCGCCTTCATCTGGATCAGGTAGCCGGAGACGAAGCGCGCCGCGAGGCCGAGATGCCGGAGCGCCTGGACCAGCAGCCAGCTCGTGTCGCGGCAGGAGCCGGACCCGATCGACAGCGTATGCTCCGGCTCCTGCACGCCGGGCTCCATGCGTATGCCGTAGGCAATGCGCTGCTGTAGGCGGGCATTGAGGTCGACGATGAAATTGACCGTGTTCATCGGCTCGCGCGGCAGTTCGGCGAGGAAGGCCGAGAGCAGCGGCCCTGCGGGTTCCTTCACCAGATAGGGCGCGAGCTCCTCGGTCTGCTCTTGCGTATAGGCGAAGGGGAAGGTCTCGGCCTGCGCCTCGACGAAGAAGTCGAACGGGTTGATGATCGACAATTCGGTGACGACGTCGACCTCGATCCGGAACTCCATCACCGGTTCCGGGAAGACATAGCGCGCCAGCCAGTTGCCGGCCGGGTCCTGCTGCCAGTTCACGAAATGCTGCGCCGGCGTCACCTTCAGCGAGTAGCTTTCGATCCCGGCCCGGCAATGCGGCGCCGGCCGCAGGCGCACGATCTGCGGCCCCAGCGTGACCGGCCGGTCGTAGCGGTAATGCGTGACATGGTTCAGCGCGGCGATGATGGCCAAGTTTCGCCCCCTAGTCTGAGGCGATAGCCGCCTGCAACGTCAGGTTAGCGAGGCGGCCGGCATGCGCAAGGCAATCTCAGGACGGTATGGCGCGACTGCCCGGCATCCCTGCTCAACAGATGTGCAAAATGCGCCGTTCCGCCCGTTGCATCGCCGTTCGTTGACTGGACAGTCGCGATGGACTGGTTGCAGATAGCGCCCAACGGGCGGCCATCGCCCGCGCAACACGAATGATGGGGAATCCGATGCGTCACGTAGCCAAATTGATGGCGGTTTCGGCCTTTGCCGCCCTGATGTCGACGACGGCCTTCGCGCAGACGCCGAAGGACACCGTCGTGATGGCCAAGCAGATCGACGACATCATCACGCTCGATCCGGCCGAGGCTTTCGAGTTCTCGGGCGTCGAAGTCGGCGCGAATGTCTACGACAAGCTGATCAACATCGACATTTCCAAGAATAACGAGCTGATTCCGGATCTCGCCGAGAGCTGGAGCGTCAGCCCCGACAACCTGACCTACACCTTCAAGCTGCGCAAAGGCGTCAAGTTCCACTCGGGCAACCCGGTAACGGCCGCCGACGTGGTCTATTCCTTCCAGCGGGCGGTCACGCTCAACAAGTCGCCGGGCTTCATCCTGCGCCAGTTCGGCTTCGTCGCCGAGAACGTGCTCGACAAGGTCAAGGCCGTCGACGAGAACACCATTCAGATCACGGTCTCGAAGCCCTACGCCCCGACCTTCTTCTATAACTGCCTGACCTCCGGCGTCGCCGCCATCGTCGACTCGAAGCTGGTCAAGGCCAACGAGAAGGACGGCGACTGGGGCAATGGCTGGCTGAAGCTGAACTCGGCCGGCTCCGGCGCCTACAAGGTCCGCAGCTATCGCCCGAACGAGCAGTACACGCTCGACGCCAACGAGAGCTGGTACAGGGGCGCGCCGAAGAGCAAGCGCATCGTCGTGCGCCATGTCGCCGAGCCGGCCTCGCAGCGCCTCCTCGTCGAGAAGGGTGACGTCGATATCGCCCGCAACCTCTCCAAGGACCAGCTCACGGCGGTCAAGGGCAACGACGCGCTCAAGATCGTCCAGGGCGACAAGGGCTACATCCTCTATCTCGGCCTGAACCAGAAGAACCCGAACCTGGCGAAGCCCGAGGTCCGCGAGGCGCTGAAGCTCCTAGTCGATTACGCCTCGATCGAGAAGAACATCCTCGAAGGCACCTACAAGGGCCACGAGTCCTTCCTGCCGCAGGGCTTCCTTGGCGCGATCTCGGACAAGCCCTACCAGCTCAACGTCGCCAAGGCGAAGGAGCTGCTCGCCAAGGCCGGCCTCAGCAACGGCTTCACCGTCACCATGGACACCCGCTCGATCTCGCCGATCACTGATATCGCGCAGGCGATCCAGGCGACCTGGGCCCAGGCCGGCGTCAAGCTGGAGATCATCCCCGGCGACGGCAAGCAGACCCTGACCAAGTACCGCGCCCGCACCCACGACATCTATATCGGCCAGTGGGGCCCGGACTATCTCGACCCGCACACCAATGCCGAAACCTTCGCCATCAACGAGGACAATGGCGAGGAAGCGAAGTCGAAGACGCTGGCCTGGCGCAATGCCTGGAACATTCCGGACATGACCAAGGTCACCCAGAGCGCCGTGCTGGAAGCCGATGCGAGCAAGCGCAAGACCACCTATGAGGGTCTGCAGCGCGACCACCAGAAGGTCTCGCCCTTCGTCATCATGTTCCAGCAGATCGAGGTCTCGGCCGAGCGCAAGAACGTGAACGGCTGGGTCATCGGACCGAGCTCGGACACCAACCGCTACGCCACCATCGTCAAGAACTGAGCCTTCCGGCTCAGGAGCCCGCCGCGATCCCGAAAGGTCGCGGCGGGCTTCCTTTCATGCTCATCCCGGACATGGCCTGGATTCTGGCGCAGCGCGAAACGCCTGCAGCCATTCCCGGCGCTCCGACGAAAAACACTGGAAATGGAGGCGGGTCATGACAGCCGTGACGCAAGCTCCCACAGGCAAGGCCGCCGCGCCGGGCAGGCTGCGGCGCTGGAGCCGCGCGCTCTCGCGCGAGCTGACGACCGTGGTCATCACCATGTTCGGCCTGCTGCTGGTCACCTTCTTCATCGCCCGCGTCATCCCGATCGACCCGGTGCTCGCCGTCGTCGGCGACAACGCCAAGCCCGAGACCTATGAGGCGGCGCGCATCGAGCTCGGCCTCGACAAGCCGCTCTGGCAGCAATTCGCCATCTATATCGGCAAGGTCTTCACCGGGAATCTCGGCACCTCCGTGCTGACCTCGAACCCGGTCACCGAGGATATCAAGCGCGTCTTCCCCGCGACGCTGGAGCTGGCCACGCTCGGCACGCTGATCGGCGTCCTCATCGGCGTGCCGCTCGGCATCCTCGCCGCCGTCAACCAGGGCCGCTGGCAGGATCAGGTCGCCCGCGTCGTCGGCCTCGTCGGCTATTCCGTCCCGGTCTTCTGGATCGGCCTGATGGCGCTGCTGCTGTTCTACGCCAAGCTCGGCTGGGTCTCCGGCCCGGGCCGCATCTCGGTGGTCTGGCAGGACATCGTCACCACCCGCACCGGCGTCATCATGATCGACGCGGCGCTGGAGGGCGAATGGGAGGCGTTCTGGGATGCCTTCTCGCATCTGATCCTGCCGGCTTTGGTGCTCGGCCTGCTCTCCGTCGCCTATATCAGCCGCATGACGCGCAGCTTCATGATCACCGAGCTGCAGCAGCAATACGTCATCGCCGCCCGCGTGAAGGGCGTCTCCGAGACGGCCGTGATCTGGCGCCACGCGCTGCGCAACGCCGCCGTGCCGCTCTTCACCGTGATCGCGCTCTCCTACATGCATCTGCTGGAGGGCTCGGTGCTGACCGAGACGATCTTCGCCTGGCCGGGCCTCGGCCGCTATCTCACCAACGCCCTGCTCAACGCCGACATGAACGCCGTGCTCGGCGGCACGCTGGTGGTCGGCGTCGTCTTCATCGCGGTCAATCTCCTGACCGACATCATCGGCCGTCTGGCCGATCCGCGCGTGCGCTGAGGAGGCGGACCCATGAGCGATACCTCCTCCACCGGCCTGCATGCCTGGCTGATCAGCGACTCGCCTGAGTCGCGCCGCCAGGCCCGTCTCGGCCAGCTCTACCGGCAATGGCTCGCCTTCAAGCGCAACCCGATGGCGGTGGCGGGCCTCGCCATCATCGTCCTGCTCTTGCTGATCGCCGCCTTCGCGCCCCTGATCGCGCCTTTCGATCCGCTCGCGCAGGCGCTCGACAAGCGGCTCCTGCCGCCGTCTGCGACCAACTGGTTCGGCACCGATGCGCTCGGCCGCGACATCTTCAGCCGAATCGTCTACGGCACGCGGATCACGCTGGTCATCGTGCTGCTGGTCGTCGTCACGGTCGGTCCCTTCGGGCTGCTGATCGGCGCGATCTCCGGCTATTACGGCGGCTGGGTCGACCGTCTGCTGATGCGCATCACCGACGTCTTCCTGGCCTTTCCGCGCCTCGTGCTGGCGCTGGCCTTCGTCGCGGCGCTCGGCCCCGGCATCGTCAACGCCATCATCGCCATCGCGATCACGACCTGGCCGCCTTATGCCCGCGTCGCCCGCGCCGAGACTATGGTGATCCGCAACCAGGATTACATCGCTGCGATGCGCCTGCAGGGCGCCTCGCAGGCCCGCATCATCTGGAAGCATGTCGTGCCGATGTGCATGTCCTCGCTGATCGTGCGCACCACCTTCGACATGGCCGGCATTATCCTGACCGCCGCCGGCCTCGGCTTCCTCGGCCTGGGCGCGCAGCCGCCGATGCCGGAATGGGGCGCGATGATCTCGGCCGGCCGCGAGCAGATCTTCGACCAGTGGTGGGTCGCGACCTTCCCGGGCATCGCGATCTGCATCGTCGCGCTCGGCTTCAATCTGCTCGGCGACGGGCTCCGCGACGTCATGGATGCGAGGTAAGCCGATGACGAGCGAGCAGCCCCTTCTCGAAGTCGACAATCTCAAGGTCGACTTCCACACCCCGACCGGCATCGTCCGGGCCGTGCGCGGCCTCTCCTTCACGCTCGGCCGCGAGCGGCTTGGCATCGTCGGCGAGTCCGGCTCGGGCAAGTCGATGACCGGCCGCGCCATCCTCGACCTGATCCCGCATCCGGGCGTCGTCAGCGCCGACCGCATGCGCTTCCGTGGTCAGGACCTGACGGCGATGGACAAGGGCGCACGCCGCAAGCTCCGCGGCCGCCATATCTCGATGGTGATGCAGGACCCGAAATTCTCGTTGAATCCGGTCGAGACCGTCGGCAGCCAGATCGCCGAGGCCTATCGCATCCACCGCAAGGCCGGCTCGCGGGAGGCGCGCGAGCGCAGCCTCGCCATGTTGGAGCAGGTGCAGATCCGCGAGCCCGCCCGCGTCTACGACCTCTACCCGCACGAGGTCTCGGGCGGCATGGGCCAGCGCGTCATGATCGCGATGATGCTGATCGCCGAGCCCGAAGTCCTGATCGCCGACGAGCCGACCTCGGCTCTCGACGTTACCGTCCAGCTCCAGATCCTCAAGATCCTCGACGATCTCGTCACCGAGCGCGGGATGGGGCTGATCTTCATCAGCCACGACCTGCATCTGGTGCAGTCCTTCTGCGACCGCGTCATCGTGATGTATGGCGGCAAGGTCATGGAGACGCTGCCGGCGGCTGAGCTTGCCGATGAGGCCGCGCGCAGCCGCCGCCATCCCTATACGCTCGGCCTGCTCGAATGCCTGCCGGACCTCGACCATCCCCGGGCGAAGCTCGCCACCCTCAACCGTGACCCGGCGTGGCTGGCATGACGAACGCAGCGATCTCCGTCGATAAGCTCAACGTCTCCTTCGGCGACTCCCATGTCGTGAAGGATCTCTCCTTCGAGGTCCGCAAAGGCGAGAGCTACGGCCTCGTCGGCGAGTCCGGCTCGGGCAAGTCGACCGTGCTGCGCGTGCTCTCCGGCCTCAACCGGGAATGGAGCGGCATCGTCACGATCGAGGGCACGGAGCAGCCCAAGGTTCGCGACAAGGTCTTCTATCGCAACGTCCAGATGGTCTTCCAGGACCCCTATGGTTCGCTGCACCCCAAGAAGACGGTCGACGACACGCTGGCCGAGCCGCTCGCGATCCACGGCCTCGACAATGCCGAGGCCCGCATCGGCAAGGCGCTCTCCGATGTCGGCCTGCCGGCCTCGTTCCGCTTCCGCTATCCGCACCAGCTCTCGGGCGGTCAGCGCCAGCGCGTCGCGATCGCGCGAGCCCTCGTGCTCGAACCCTCGATCCTGCTGCTCGACGAGCCGACCTCGGCGCTCGACGTCTCGATCCAGGCGGAGGTGCTGAACCTGCTTGCGGCGCTCAGGCAGGAGCGGAAGCTCACCTATATCCTCGTCAGCCACGACCTCTCGGTCGTAGGCCACATGTGCGAGCGCCTGCTGGTCATGCAGTTCGGCCGTGCGGTCGAGGAGATGACGGTCGAGACGCTGGCCGCGCGCCAGCCGCAGACGGCCTATGCCCAGCAATTGCTGACCGCGAGCGCAGGTTTCCGGCGAGCGGGCTGAACGGCGAGGGGACCGGCCCTGCGCTGTCCCCTCTTTGCAGCGCGGCAAAACCGTCCCACTCTGGACGCAGCCTTGCGCTAGCTGCTTCGTGTCCGGATCGACGTTGGCAGGCCAGCGAAGCTTCGCGCCGGTCCAGCGAACCGGCACCGCCTGACGGAGTTACTGGATTGATGGACGCTATCGTGGACAACGCGCTTCGGCCCGAGACCGCCCCCGAGCGGACGCCGGTCCCGCCCTTCGATCTCGTGATCTTCGGCGCGGGCGGCGATCTCGCCTTGCGCAAGCTCTTCCCGGCGCTGGCCCAGCGCAATCGCGAGGGTGTCCTGCCCGGCGAGAGCCGCATCCTCGCCATCGTCCGCAAGGAGGAGGATGTCGAAGGGCTGCCGAAGCAGATCGCCAAGCGCCTCGACGAGGAGGGCATCCCGAAGGATCAGGTCGAGCCTTTCCTGCGCCGCCTGACCATGGTGATGCTCGATGCGGTGAAGCCCGAAACCTATGGCGCGCTGAAGCAGGCTCTGGGCGAGAGCGAGCGCGTCCGCTCCTTCTACCTCTCGACGCCGCCCGATCTCTTCATCCCGATCTGCGAGAACCTCGCCAAGGCCGAGATCCTGACGCCGACCTCGCGCGTCATCCTGGAAAAGCCGCTCGGCCGCGATCTCGCCTCGGCGCGGGCGATCAACGATGCCGTCGCGCGCATCCTGCCGGAAAGCCGAACCTACCGGATCGACCATTATCTCGGCAAGGAGACGGTGCAGAACCTGCTCGTCCTGCGCTTCGCCAACACGCTGTTCGAGCGCTCATGGTCGAGCCGGGACATCGACCATGTCCAGATCACCGTGGCCGAGACGGTCGGCCTGGAGCAGCGCGCCGGCTATTACGACAAGTCCGGGCATATGCGCGACATGGTCCAGAACCATCTCATGCAGTTGCTGACCCTCTTCGCCATCGAGCCGCCGAACATGCTGGAGGCCGGCGCCGTCCGCGAGGAGAAGATCAAGGTGCTGAAGGCGCTGCGCCCCATCGTCGGGCCGGACGTCCAGCGCTACACCGTGCGCGGCCAGTACGGCGCCGGCCAGATCGACGGCCAGCGCGTGCGCGGCTATTCCGAGGAACTCGGCCACGGTTCGAACACCGAGACCTTCGTCGCCATCCGCTGCGAGGTCGATAACTGGCGCTGGGCCGGCGTGCCGATCTATCTGCGCACCGGCAAGCGCATGGCGCAGCGCTATTCCGAGATCGCCGTCACCTTCAAGCCGGTGCCGCATTCGATCTTCGGCGGTGGCTCCTGCGACAGGCTCGACGCCAACCGCCTCTTCATCCGCCTGCAGCCGAATGACGGCGTGCAGCTCCAGCTCATGATGAAGGTGCCGGGCTCCGGCCGCCTCAAGATCGTGCCGCGCCAGCTCGACCTGCGTTATTCCACCGCCTTCGACGAGCGCACGCCGGACGCCTATGAACGTCTGCTGACCGATGTGATCCGCGGGGACCAGACGCTGTTCATGCATCGCGACGAGGTCGAACAGGCCTGGGCCTGGGTCGACCCGATCATCGCCGGCTGGCAGGACTATTATCCGCATCCGCATCGCTACGCCGCCGGTTCCTGGGGGCCGTCGCAGGCGATCGGCCTGATCGAGCGCGATGGCCGCTCCTGGGCCGATCCGGATCTGGTCTGATGGCCGGCCCGCTCGCCTGGCACCGCTTCGCTACGCTGGCCGACGCTTCCGAAGCGCTGGCGGAGGCGGTCGCGATCCGGCTGAAGGATTTGCTCGCCGGGCAGGGCAGGGCGCTTCTCGCCGTGCCTGGCGGAGCGACCCCGGCTGGTTTCCTCGCCGCGCTCGGCCGGCATGACTTGCCTTGGGAGCAGGTGACATTGCTGCCGACCGACGAGCGCTTCGTCGCGGCCGATGATGCCGCCTCGAACGAGCGTATGATCCGTGCGCAATTCGCGCCGCTCGCGGCAGGGCGCGCCTCGTTCCTATCCTTCCACGAGCATGGCAGCGATATCGAGGCTGCTGCAGCGCTGCTCTGCGCCAAGCTCGCCGAACTGCCCGAGATCGACCTGCTCGTCAGTGGCATGGGCGCGGATGGGCATATCGCCTCGCTCTTTCCGGGCGGGGAGGCCGCCTTCAACGCGGTGCCGGACAGCGGCATCGTCGTCGCCCGCCCGCCGGGTCTGCCGCCGCGCCTGTCGCTTTCGCCCGCCCGCCTGCTCGGCGCCGGCTGGGCAAGCCTGCTCGTCTCCGGCGCTGCCAAGGAAGCCGTGCTCAAGGCCGCTCTGGAGCGCGAGCAGCAGCCATTGCCGGTCGATCTTCTGCTCGGCGGCGCGCGAGGGCTCGACGTCTACTGGGCGAAGGAGTAGAGCCGGATTTCCTGCTCAAATCGATTGAAAGACGAGACCATGGACGAGACTGCCGCGATTGCCCGGTTGAAGAGCTGCGGCGTGATCCCCGTCGTGGTGATCGAGGACGCCTCGCGCGCCGTCGATCTCGCCCATGCGCTGGTCGCCGGCGGCATCGATGTCGTCGAGGTCACGCTGCGCCGCCCGGCCGCGATGGAAGCCCTCGCGGCCATCGCGAAATCGGTGCCGAAGGCCTTGGCGGTTGCCGGCACCGTGGTGACGCCGGCCCAGGCCCAGCAGGTCAAGGATGCCGGGGCGCAGGCCGTGGTCAGCCCTGGCTTCAGCGAGGGCGTCGACGAGGCGTTGCGCAAGGCCGGCCTGCCCTGGCTGCCTGGCGTCGCGACGGCCTCCGACTGCATGCGTGCCGTCGCCGCTGGCCGTACCACCGCGAAATTCTTCCCGGCCGAGCAGGCGGGTGGACCGCCGGCGCTGAAGGCGCTCTCCGGCCCGTTCCCGCAGATGACCTTCTGCCCGACCGGAGGCGTTGGGCTTAAGAACCTCGGTGACTATCTCGCCCTGCCGCAGGTCATCTGCGTCGGCGGCTCCTGGCTGGTGCCGGCGGATGCGATCGCGGCGGGTGATTGGAAGCGGATCGAGACTCTGGCGCGAGAGGCGAAGGAAGCGTTTTTGAAGGCGCGTGCGTAAGGGCCGCGTTGGAAAAGAAGTGAGGCGCGAGGGCGGAAGGGTGTCATCCCGTGCGCGCTGCGGCATGTGAATGCCGCGGAGCAGACACGGGATCGTTCTCAGAAAAAGGCACCTTCTCGTCGCGCGGTCCCGCATCTGCGCAGCAGCACTGTGTGCCGCAGCGCGTGCGGGAAGACACCCTTCACGCAGCGAGCTTCTCGCGCACCATCTCCGCAATCGCCAGCGAACTCGTCAGCCCCGGGCTCTCGATGCCCAGCAGATTGACCAACTCAGCCACCCCATGCACCTCCGGCCCATCGATGCGGAAATCCGGCATCGGCTCGCTTGGCCCGTGCAGCTTCGGGCGGATGCCCGCGTAATCCGCGACCAGCGCGCCATCCGGCAGCCCCGGCCAATAGGTCCGGATCGCCGCGTAGAATTTCTCTGCCCGCGCCGGATCGACCACCAGATCCTGATCGTGCTCGACCCATTCGACATCGGGGCCGAACTTCACCCGCCCGCCCATGTCGATCGTGGCGTGGATGCCGAGACCAGCCGCCTCCGGCACCGGGTAGACGAGATGGCTGAAGGGCTGCTTGCCGGTCAGCGCGAAGTAATTGCCCTTGGCATAGTGCTGCACCGGTACATGCTCACGCGGGAAATCGTCGAGCAGGCCGAGCAGTTTCGGTGCGCCATGGCCAGCCGAATTGACCACAGTACGCACTGAATAGGTCGCCGGATCGTCGCCGCCGAAATCGACGCTGAAGCCGTCCGCCTCGCGCCGCCAGCCGGTGATCGGGGTGTTCAGCGCAAGCGAGCCGCCGGCCGCCTCGCATTCGCCGAGCAGCGACAGCATCAGCGCATGGCTGTCGACCACGCCGGTTTCGGGCGAGATGAGCGCGATCTCGCAGCGCACCTCCGGTTCCATTGCCTTCGCCTCGGCTCCAGAGAGCCAGCGCAGTGTATCGACGCCGGAAGCCTTGGCACGGGCCATGATCGTCTCCAGCGCCGGCTTCTGCGCCTCGGAGGTGGCGACGATCAGCTTGCCGCAGGCCTTATGCGGCAGGCCGCGCTCCCTGAGGTAACGGTAGAGCTTGCTGCGGCCCGCGACGCAGACGCGGGCCTTCAGCGAGCCGGGCGGATAGTAGATCCCGGCATGGATGACCTCGGAATTGCGTGCCGAGGTCTGGGTGCCGATGCCCTCAGTGGCTTCGGCGATGACGACCTCGCGTCCGGCCAGCGCCAGTTCGCGGGCAACCGCGAGGCCGACGGCGCCGGCCCCGATCACCAGACAATCGATGTCGCTCATCGCCTCGCCGTCAGCTGCGCTGCGGCATGGCGATCTCGATGAGGCTCGCCCAGTAGTTCACGCCGACCGGGATCGCCGCATCGTTGAACTCGTAGGCCGGGTTGTGCAGGCCAGCCGAGTCGCCGTTGCCGATATTGATGAAGGCGCCGGGGCGCTCCTCCAGCATGTAGGAGAAGTCTTCCGAACCCATGGTCGGCGGCACCTCGGTATTGATCGCGTCCGAGCCGAAGGCCTCTTTCGTCACGCTGGTGGCGAAATCGGTCTGGCCGGCATGGTTGAAGGTCACCGGATAGCCGCGGCGATAGTTGAGCTGGTACTTCATGCCGAAGGCCTTCATCACGCCTTCGACGATCTCGGCGATGCGCTTCTCGGCGAGGTCCCGGGTTTCCGGCGTCAGCGTACGGACCGAGCCCTTGATCTCCGCGGTCTGCGGAATGACGTTGAAGGCCTCGCCGGCATTCAGTGCGGTCACCGAGACGACGATCGACTCGAGCGGATCGGCATTGCGCGAGGCGACCGTCTGCAGCGCCGAGACGAGCGCGCAGGAGGCGACGATCGGGTCGTTGACGCGATGCGGCGCAGCCGCGTGGCCGCCAAGGCCCTCGATCTTGATGTGAAGCTGGTCGGCCGCGGCCATCGCGGGACCCTTGCGGATCTCGAACTTGCCGACGGGCACGCCCGGCTTGTTATGCATGCCGTAGACTTCCTGGATGCCGAAGCGGGTGATCAGCCCGTCGTCGATCATCGCCTTGGCGCCGGCGCCGCCCTCTTCGGCCGGCTGGAAGATGAGCACGGCGGTGCCGTCGAAATCGCGGGTCTCGCTCAGGTACTTGGCGGCGCCGAGCAGCATGGCGGTGTGGCCGTCATGGCCGCAGGCATGCATCTTGCCGGGCACGGTCGAGCGGTGCGGGAGATTGGTCTCTTCGTGGATCGGCAGCGCGTCCATGTCGGCGCGCATGGCGATGACACGGCCGGAATCCTGGCCCTTGCCCTTGATGACGCCGACGACGCCGGTCTGGCCGACGCCGGTGGCGACTTCGTCGACGCCCCATTCCCGGAGCTTGTCGGCGACGAGGCCGGCGGTCCGGTGCACGTCGTACATCAGCTCGGGGTGGCGGTGGATGTCGCGGCGGATCGCGGTGATTTCCGGGGTGAGCGCCGCGATGATGTCGGTCTTGGGCATCGTATCCTCTGAGATGGCATGGGGCGACCACGCAGAAAGCGGGTGCCGTCGCGCAGGCTAGCCCAGCCTCGCCCCGCCTGTCCAAGCCGGTGGCGCGCAGGGGATGGGCCTTGGCGGAATGGCAAGGGCCCTATCGAAAGGTCAGGAGCGATCTGTGGGGATCGAGGAGCGATCTGGGTAACGGTAGTGCAATAATCTGGAAAGGCCGCAGCCATGATTTGGCCTTGCTTGACGATTAGCGGAGGCAGCATCCGCTCGGGCCATCGAGATTATCTGGCCTGATCCCTTTCAATTCCCCCTTACATGTCTGGTAGATGATGCGTCGCTTGTCGTTGCTTGCGTTACTATGTGGTTTCTTGCCTGCGGCCGCCCTGGCTGATGTCACGCCCGAGAAAATTTCCTTTCAGCCGCAGGTCAAAGGCCTCGGCTGCCTCAAGCCCGAGACGAAGGCGATGATCGCCGAACTCGTCGCGAAGATCGGCCCGATCCAGATCACCTCGACCTGCGGCGGCCGCCATGCCCGCCACTCGCAGCACTATAGTGGCCGGGCGATCGATTTCCGGCCGATGGCGACCTCGTCGCGCAAGGCCGCCGCTGCCGCGCGCGCGATCGACAATGTCGGCGGTGTCGGCACCTATTCCAACGGCCTGGTCCATGCCGATGTCGGCGAGCGCGAGCTCTCCTGGTACGGCCACAAGCGCAGCCGTTACGCTTCCGCCAGCAAGCGCAGCCGCTATGCCCGGCTCGCCCGCAACAGCAACTGACGAAGCCGGCCGCGCCCTTTAGCGGGGCGTGGTCGTGAGGCTGTGCCGATAGACCAGATCCTTCGGGTCCGGTCTGTCGGCCAGCAGGTCGCGGATGGCGCCGAGCCGTTCCGCCAGGGCCGCCGAGCTCGCATTGTTCGGCGCGATATAGCTGACCAGCTCAGGGACCCCGAGCGCCTGCCCGGCCCAGTCGCGCAAGGCGATGGCCGCCTCGGTCGCGTAGCCCTGTCGTTCATGGCCCTCATAGAGCAGCCAGCCCAGCTCCTTCTCCGGGAAGAGCGGGCCATGGCTGATACCGACCTGTCCGATGCAGACGCCGTCCGAACGCCGGTCGATCATCAGCCCGCCATGGCCGTAGAGGCTCCAGCAGGCGATGTCGTGGCAGAACAGGCCCCAGGCCTGTCTCAGGGATAACGGCCCGCCCAGCCCGGCGGCACGCGGCGAAGCCAGGAAGGCGGCATAGGCAGGGAAGTCGGCCTCGGCCATCGGGCGCAGGACGAGGCGCTGCGTCTGCAGCGTCGGGATCGATCGGTTGTCCATAGTCGGTTCCGGAAATGCTTTCGCGCCGGCTCAGACGCCGAAGCTCTTGCGCCAGCCGTCGATATCCTCGAGCGCGACATTCGAGCCGCAGAGCACGAGGCAAACCCTCTCGTCGGGCCGGAAGCTGTCCTTGCGCGCCAATGCGGCGGCGACCACGCAGGAGGCCGCCGGCTCCAGCAGCACCCGTCCATTCTGGAGCACCCAGACGAGTTCGCGGACGGCCTCCGCGTCGGGCACCACGATGATCTCTTCGAGGAACTGCCGGGCCGCCGCCATGGTGCGCTTGGTCGCGAAGGGCGCGCCGAGCGTGCGGGCGATCGAGGTCGGGCGGATCGCGACAGGTTCGCCGGCCGCCAGCGCCTGCGTCATCGTCGTGGCGCCCTCGGTCTCGACGCCATGCAGCCGCACGGCCGGATCGAGCCCCTTCAAGGCTGTGCCGACGCCGGCCGAGAAGCCGCCGCCGCCAACCGAGATGAAGACATGGTCGAGCCGCCCGCCGGCATCGGCCGCCAGTTCGAGGCCGAGTGTGCCATGTCCGGCGATGATCGCCGGGTCGTCATAGGAATGGACGTGGGTCATGCCCTGCGCGGCGTAGCCTTCGGCCTTGGCGAAGGCAGCGACGGAATCCTCGCAGAGTTCGACCTGCCCGCCGGCCTCCTCGGTCAGGCGGATATTGAGCGCCGGCGTCGCCTTCGGCATCAGCACCAGCGCCCGCGTGCCGACGGCCTTCGCAACGAGCGAGACCGCGATGGCATGGTTTCCGCCCGAGACGGTGACGACGCCGCGCGCCAGTTGGGCATCGCTGAGCCCCATCAGCTTGTTGTAGCAGCCGCGGACCTTGAACGAGCCGCCGAGTTGCAGGCTCTCGACCTTCACCCAGGTCTCGACGCCGAGCCGTGCGGACAACCCCGCGCTGTAATAGGTCGGCGTGCGACGGACCTTACCGGCAATGCGCGCGGCGGCGGCCTGGACGTCGGCAAGGGTGACGTCGAATGCGGTGACGTCGAAGCTCATGGCGCTCTGGTCCTTTGCCCCAGCGATTCCGGTTCGGCGGCACGAGAGCGCGGCGGACGCCCAGCCGTCAAGCGTCGGCTAAGCGCATTCGAGATTGCGGCTGAGTCCGACCGTCAGGGAGCGGGCGGCGGGCTCGCCTTGGGCCGGGTATGATTGACCGGGCGCGTCGGCAGCGGCACCGCCGGGCGGTCGGTGCGGTACTGGCCCCGCGCGATGGCGCCGAACAGCAGCATCACGGCGGTCAGGGTCATCAGCCACCAGGGAAGCAGTGGCGCGAAGCCGAAGACGCTGAGCGCGAAGGCCGTGGTGAAGGCTGCGACACCGCCGGCAGCCAGCGCCCCGGTCATGCGACCGGCGGCGCGGATCGCGAAATAGAGGCAGGCTGCGGCGGCGGCGGCCCCGACCAGCCCAAGCTCGTACCAGGTCTCGAACAGCAGGGTCGCCGGGGCGGGCTGCGGCAAGGTCCCGCTCATCTGCCCGCGCACCACGGTATCGAGCCCGTGCCCGGTGATCAGCTCGATCGGCGATTGCCGGATCACGTCGGCCCAGATCGAGAGCATCTGCGCGAAGTCGTCGGCGCTGTCGGGCAGGATCGAGACCAGCGGCGCCATCAGGAAGGGCAGGATCGGCGCGAACAGCATCAGCCCGGCGATGATGGCGGCGATGATCTGCGTCGCGCGCTCAGGGCTGGCGGTGACGGCCCCGAAGGCGACGGCGCCGAAGATCATGGCGAGCGTCTCGCCGTCCTCGAAGCGCGTCAGCGCCAGCAGCGTCACGACGAGGGCCAAGCCCAGTGCACTGAGGCCGCGCTCGCGCGAAAGCAGCCAGGCCAGCGCCGGCCAGGCCATGATCAGGATGATCGAGACGCCGCGCTCGACGGCGCCGGGCGGTGTCTCGGCATGGCGCAGCGCCGCGACCGCGATCAGACCGAGCGCGAAGATGCCGGCGGTGCCCGTGCCGAGCGCGACAAGGTTGAGGTTCGAGGAGCGCATCCGCTCGGGCAGGGCCGAGAGGCCGACGAAGCCGAGCACGGCAGCGAGCATCAGATTGCCCGCCTTCTCGACGGCGGCACCCGGAAACGGACTCCAGACCAGGGAGAGGAAGGCCCAGGCGATCAGGCCGATCAGGATCAGGCCGGGGCGGCTGACCAGGAGCGCACGGAGCGTGCCGACGAATTTGCGGGGCTCTTCGATCAGTGTCGCGATGATCAGCAGGGCGATGCCGATCGGCACCAGCACGACGGCAGCGCGGCGCGAGACCAGCGCGGCCAGCGGCAGGACGAGTGCCAGCGTGCCGAAGCCGATGCGCCGCAGCAGCAGCGCGGCGTCGGTGGCCGGATCGAGCGGGGCTTGGGCGTTGTTGCGGATCATGCGTTTCGGCGGGGTCCTGACAGCCTCTCGGCCTGCCCGGCCGCCCGGGATGAGCCGCTGCCACCCTAGCGGGCGCAAGCGCCCTCGACTGTAGGTGCGGCGCAACACTGAAAGCCTGTTTTGACATCGTCAAATCGATGGCGCGGAGCATGATGATCTCCGCAGGGCCCCTATGGCTGGTACCCGATGGTGCGACGCCGGGCCTCTGGCGAAGCGGCGGCGTTCGTGAGAGAAACCGGCATGACCATGCTGGCGGCCACCCCCTTTGCGAGCGGCTTTCCGATCGACGCCTTCATGCACGGGCTCGTGGCCCGGCTGAAGCGCCAGGGGCTGCGCCTCGGTGGCGTGGTCCAGCACAACGATCCGGCCTGCGACGACCGCTGCATGGCGATGTCGCTGGAGGATGTCGCGAGCGGCCGGCGTTTCCCGATCAGCCAGGATCTCGGCGCAGGCGCTTCGGGCTGCCATCTCGATGCCGCTGGTTTGGCCGCCGCTGCCGCAGCCTTCTCCGATGCGCTGGCCGGGCGCGCCGATCTCGTCATCGTCAACCGCTTCGGCAAGCAGGAGGCCGCGGGCGAGGGGCTGCGCGCGGAGATCGCCGGTGCGCTGCTCGCCGGCCTGCCGCTGCTCATCGCCGTGCGCAGCGATTTCCTGCCGGCCTGGCGTGATTTCGCCGGTGACGACTGGCTCGAATTGCCTGTCGATGAGGCGGCGGTGGAGCGCTGGGCGCTGGCGGCAACGCGCGTCGCGGCTTGAGCCTCATGGCGGAAACGCCGACCATCGGCCTGATCCTCGCGGGCGGCCTCGCCCGGCGGATGGGCGGTGGCGACAAGGCGCTGAAGCCGCTCGCCGGCAGGCCGATCCTCGCCCATGTCATCGATCGCCTGCGCGGCCAGTGTGACGACCTTCTGCTCAATGCCAACGGCGATCCGGCGCGGCTCGCCGGCTTCGGCCTGCCGGTCGTCGTCGATACGGTGCCGGATTTTGCCGGACCCCTTGCGGGAATCCTCGTCGGGCTGGACTGGATCGCAGCTCACAGGCCGCAAACCGAGTGGCTGCTCAGCGTCGCCGCCGATACGCCCTTCATTCCTGGGGATCTCGCCGCGCGCCTGCATCAGGCGCGGGCTGCCGCCGGCACGCCGCTCGCCTGCGCGGCCTCGGGTGGGCAGCAGCACCACGCCATCGGCCTCTGGCCGGTCGCGTTGCGGGAGGAGTTACGCGAGGCGCTGGCCGCGGGCGAGCGCAAGCTTGGCCGCTGGGCGCAGGGACATGGCGTCGCCGTCGCCGAATGGTCCGCTGAACCGCTCGATCCCTTCTTCAATGTCAACACGCCCGAGGATCTCGTCGAGGCTGAGCGGCTGGCCGCAAGCGTGGCCTGACTGGCGCTTACCCTTCCAGCAGAGCCTTCAGCGCCGCGAGGTCGCGGGCGACCATGGCCGCATCCCCCGCCATCTCGTCATCGGACATGCCGTCGCGCTGGAACAGCGTGAACACGATTTCGGCCCCGTCGCCATTGGCGACGACCCGCATCGGATTGTGCATGGCCGGACCGTGCTCCGGGATGACGGCATGGTCGAGCACGCCATGGTTGTTCGGCTCGCTGAACAGGATTCGCATCGGCCCCATCGGCGTCTCGGCGCGCCAGGTCATGCCCTCGACCGGCACGAAGCTGTGGCCGAGGCCCTCGGCCCAGCGCGGGAAGTTCGCGGGATCGGCGAGGAAGGCATAGACCTCCTCGACGGGGCGGTCGATGCCGACCCCGATATGGCGGGCGCGATGGACGGCCATGGCTTTCGTCCTTCCAGATAAAGAACAAAAGAAGAACAAATGCTTCGGTTTGTCAAGCACCCGGCGTGATGCTCGCCTAATCCTACTCGATGACGATGCGCGGTGCGGCCCGGACCGCACCACCGAGACTGGCCTGCACCTGCCGCGCCAGCGCGACATAGGCCTTGGCATGGGCGCTCGACGGGTCGCTGGCGACGATCGGCCGGCCGCCATCCGATGTCTCGCGGATCGGCATGGCCAGTGGGATCTCGCCGAGGAAGGGGATGCCGAGACGCTCCGCCTCGTGCCGGGCGCCGCCATGGGCGAAGATGTCGGAGCGATGCCCGCAGGCCGGGCAGGTGAAATAGCTCATGTTCTCGACGAGGCCGAGGATCGGCACCGCGACCTTCCTGAACATCGCGACGCCGCGGCGCGCGTCGAGCAGGGCGAGGTCCTGCGGCGTCGAGACGATGACGGCCCCGGCGAGCGGCACCTGCTGGGCCATGGTGAGCTGGGCGTCGCCGGTGCCGGGCGGCATGTCGACGACCAGCACGTCGAGTTCGCCCCAGGCGACCTCGCGCAGCATCTGGGTGATGGCCGAGATCACCATCGGCCCGCGCCAGATCATCGGCGTCTCCTCGTCGACGAGGAAGCCGATCGACATGACCTTGAGGCCATAGGCCTCCATCGGCGCCAGCGTCCGTCCGGAGACGATCTGCGGCTTGCCGGTGATGCCGAAGATCTTCGGCATGGACGGTCCGTAGATGTCGGAGTCGAGCACGCCGACCTTGAGGCCGAGCGTCGAGAGCGCCACGGCGAGATTGGCCGCGGTCGTCGACTTGCCGACGCCGCCCTTGCCGCTGGCCACCGCGATGATCTGCTTCACGCCCGGCACGCCGGCAGGCTTAGGCGGTCCACCCGGTGCGGGGCGCTGCGCCTGCTGGCGTGCCTGCATCCCGGCCGAGGGGCCGGCCTTGTCGGCCGTCAGCCCGACCAGAACCTGCGTCACGCCCGGCAGGCCGCCGACGGCGCTTTCGGCCGCCTTGCGCACCGGCTCCATGGCTGCGGCCTCGGTCGCGTCGATGCCGATGGCGAAGATCACCTTGCCGCCATCGACAAGGATGTCGCCGATGCGGCCGGAGGCGGCGAGCGACTGCCCGCTTGCCGGCAGCTTCACCAGTTCGAGCGCCCGCAGGACATCGGCTTGGGAGACGGTCACGTTGTCGAACTCCGTTTCTCGGAAGCGTCATGCTCGGGTCAAGCCCGAGCATGACGTGGTTGTCTAGGCCGCCTTGCGGATATGGAAGACGAGGGCGCCGTCCGCATCCCCCTGCAACTCGATGATGTCGCCGGTTTCGCGCACGAGGTTCGGCAGGTCGATCGCGGCCATCGGGTCGGTGCATTCCACGACGAGGAGCGTACCGGCCCGCGCGGCGATCAGCGCCTTGCGCACGCGCAGCACCGGAAGCGGGCATTTCAGGCCGCGCAGGTCCAGCTCGATCGCATCGGGGGGCGTGCCCGTCGGGGCCGTCGTGGTCATGCTGCTTCATAGGACGGCTGTTCGGCGGCCGGCAACCGCCGCCATGCCGCAGGGCGCTTGACCCCACAGGCCGCGCCGCCGATGAAGAACGATCGATCGGGAGGAAGCGGGCGGCGATGCGCTCAGGCGGCCGAAGCAGGCGGGGATCGTGATGGCGCGGCTGGGTGATGGCCGGAGCGATTCCGGGCTCGTCACGCTCGACGAGGCGGCAGCTGATGCGGTTTCGCGCGTGCACCCGCTCGCCGGCACTGTGAAGCTTCCGCTCGCCCAAGCCGACGGCCATGTGCTGGCGGAAGCGGTGATCGCGCCGTGCGATCTCCCGCCTTTCGCCAATTCCGCGGTGGATGGCTATGCCATCCACTTCGGCGATCTCGCACCCTGCGCGGCGACCAGCCTGCCGGTGCTGGGCCGGACGATGGCCGGAGAGGCCCCCGCACGATTGGAGCAGGGCGCCTGGCGCATTTTCACCGGTGCCCCGGTTCCCGAGGGCGCCGATACCATCGTAATGCAGGAGGATGTCGCCCCAAGTGATGGCGCGGTCACCCTTCCGGCCGGCATCAGGCGCGGCGCCAATCTGCGGTTGGCGGGTGAGGATGTCGCGCGTGGGCAGGAGGTGCTGCCGGCTGGCCGGCGCCTTGGCCCGCAGGATCTCGGGCTGCTCGCGGCGCTGGGGCTGGCCGATGTCACGGTGCGCCGCCGCCCGCGTGTCGCGCTGTTT
Organism: Allobosea sp. GW821-FHT09G06; assembly: GCF_059416005.1. Taxonomy (NCBI): domain Bacteria; kingdom Pseudomonadati; phylum Pseudomonadota; class Alphaproteobacteria; order Hyphomicrobiales; family Alloboseaceae; genus Allobosea; species Allobosea sp. GW821-FHT09G06. Next base: position 728,227 of record NZ_JBWKOI010000002.1, read on the forward strand.
TCCACCGGGGACGAACTCACCGAGCCGGGCCGGCCGCTCGGTCCCGGGGCGATCTACGACGCCAACCGGGCGATGCTGCGCGCGATGCTGGCGCGGGCCGGCGCCGAGGTCGTCGATCTCGGCATCCTCAGCGACGAGGCGACAGGATTGGAGCAACGGCTGCGCGAGGCGGCGGCCGGTTGCGATCTCGTCATCACCTCCGGCGGCGTCTCCGTCGGCGAAGCCGATCACGTCAGGGACGCCGTGCTGGCCTGCGGAGCGCTCGACCTCTGGCGGGTTGCGATCAAGCCGGGCAAGCCGATCGCGATCGGCAATGTCGCCGGCACGCCCTTCGTGGGGCTGCCCGGCAATCCGGTCGCGGTTTTCGTCGGCTTCGCCTTCGTCGCGCGCCCGCTGATCGCCCGGCTGGCTGGCGAAACCTCTGCTCGACCGCGAGCCTGGCCGGTCAGGCTTGGCTTTTCGCATGCCCGGAAAACGGGCCGCCGCGAATTCCTCCGTGTCTCGCTCGAACAGGGCGCTGATGGCGTGGTTGTCGCTCGCCGCCATCCCGGTGAGGGCGCGGGCTCGCTCGCCTCGCTCGCGCAGTCCGATGGGCTCGTCGTGCTGGCCGAAGATGTCGCGCGAATCGAGGCGGGCGATTTCGCGCCCTTCCTGCCCTATGCGGAACTTCTCTAGTCGCGTCGGAAGATCACGCTCGCGCTCCAGCCGAGGAACAGCGCGATAAGCACGGTGACGAGGCCGTACAGGATGGCCCAGTCATAGGCGCCCGAGGCCAGCCGCTGCTCGATCCCGGTCTTGATCACCTCGAAATTGGTTTGTTGCCGCGCCAGGGGCACGCCGCCGGAATAGAGCACGATATCGACCGTGTAGGAGCCGGTCGGCGCCGTCGCGGGGATGTCGACCGGTGCGCTGAACAGCGCGCTCGACAGGAAGGTGACGCCGCGCTCCTCGTAGCCGTAGAGGTCCTTGGCCTGCATGATCCGGACGAGGCTTTCGCGGAAGCGCCGCGCACCGGGATCGAGATCGACCCAGCTGCCGGAAGGCCGCTCGGCATTGGCGAGGCCGATGCGGTCGCGCTGCGCCGTCTCGTTGGACATCATCTCTGCGATCGGCCGGTTGCTGGCAACATGCAGGAAGACCGGATTGTCCGGGAAGCGCCGTTGCGTCCGGTTGATCCAGATCGGGCCGAGCCGCTCCTTCTCGCGCACCAGCAGCATCCGCCTCGGCCCGCGCACCGTGACGATGATGTCGTAGGGGTCGCCGCGTGCGATCGTCCGGCCGTCGCGCTCGACCAGTCCGAATACCGTGAGCTGGCTGCCGGTGTAGTTCGAGGTGATCTGGATCTGGTGGCTCGACATCGCCGCGATCAGCGTCTCGGCGCGCGCCGCGTTGGTCGCGAGCCCGATCGTGAATGCAGCGAGGATTGCGGCGAGCCATTTCATCGCGCGCTCTCCGGCACGACGACCGAGAAGGGCTCGCTCGGCGGGATGAAGAGCTCGATGGCGAAGCGCAGGCCCACCGACAGGATCAGCAGCGCCAGCAGGAGGCGGAAGGATTCGACATTGAGATTGCGCGCAGCTCGTCCGCCGAACTGCGCGCCGATCACGCCGCCGACCAGCAGCAGCACGGCCAGAACGATATCGACCGACTGGTTGGTGACGGCGTGCAGCACGGTCGCGCCGGTCATCGTCACCAGGATCTGGAACAGCGAGGTGCCGACCACCACGGCCGGCGGAATCCGGAAGAAGTAGATCAGGCCGGGAACCAGGATGAAGCCGCCGCCGACGCCGAGCACGGCGCCGATGAAGCCGATGACGATGGCGAGGAGCGCGATGGGAATGACGCTGCAATAGAGGCCGGAGCGGTAGAAGCGCTGGCGGAAGGGCAAGCCCATCCACCAGGGGTGCATGCCGCCGCGCCGCTTCAATCGCGCCGGCTTGCCGGCCCGGACGCGCAGCATGGCCCGCAGCGCGTCGTAGAGCATCAGCCCGCCGATGATCGAGAACAGCGTGACATAGGACAGCGTGATTACGAGTTCGAGCTGGCCGAGCCGGCGCATCGTGTTGAAGAACAGCACGCCGAGCACGGTGCCCAGGATACCGCCGCTCACGAGCACGCCACCGAGCTTGAGGTCGAGCGCCTTGCGTCGGAGATAGGTCAGCACGCCGGTCATCGAGGAGCCCGCGACCTGCGCCGCGACGGTCGCGACCGCCACGGCCGGCGGGATGTCGAGGAAGATCAGCAGCGGCGTCAGCAGGAAGCCGCCGCCGACGCCGAACAGGCCGGAGATGAAGCCCACCGCGCCACTCAGGCCGAGAACCATCAGCACGCTGATCGGCAGCTCGGCGATCGGCAGGTAGATCTGCACGCTGATCCCTCGAAAGGCGGCGCATGAACGTTTGCATGCGCCTGATGAGCCCCAGACTAGGCTGTCCGGGTTAAGGCAAGTTTCCGAATGGAAAAGGCGGGCCGCTTCCGGCCCGCCCTAGGAAACGATCGTTCTTACTCTCGCGTCAACACGTCGAAAGCATGACGTTGCGCGACGCGGCTCAGGACCGGGACGGCTTTGCCGGCTTGGCCACCGCCGCGGTGGGCTGGGGATCCCAGCCCTTGGCCGGCGGAGCGACTTCGTTGGCGGCAGCGTCGAGCGTCCGGGGCTTCCAGCTGGATGCCAGTCCCTTGGCTGCGGTGAGATCCTCGGGCTTCAGGCGCTGGGCCACCTCGTCGCGCTTGCGGCCGGCATCCTCGTCACCCTGGCCCGCCGCGACCGAGAACCAGACGAAGGACTGGGCGAGATCGGTCGGCGCGCCGAGACCGCGTCCCAGCAGCACGGCGAGATTGTACTGGCTGTCGCGGACGCCGAGCTCGGCAGCGCGGCGGAACCATTCCGTCGCCATGGCATAGTCCGGCTTCCCCGAGGCGCCCTCGGCATGGAGCACGGCGAGGTTGTGCATGGCCTTGGCGTTGCCGCGCTCGGCGGCGCGCTGGTACCAGACACGGGCGAGCGCGAGGTCGCGCTGCGTGCCGATGCCCTTCTCGAACATGTTGCCGACACGGAACTGGGCGGGGGCAAGCCCCGCGACCGCGGCGCGCTCGAACAGGCGCAGCGCGAGCTTGGGGTCGCGCTGGTTGGCCGGCCCGTCGGCAGCCTTGCTCGCGAGTTCGTAGACCGCGCGCGCATCGCCGTCCTGGGCCGCCTTGCGCAGGCCCGCGCTGCCGAACCCGGCCGGCAGGTCGCCGATCCCGGTCACGACCTGAGCCTGCTCGGCCGGGGCTGCCGCCGCAGGAGCGGCATCGGCAGGCGCCGCGGGAGCAGCCGATGCGGTGATGGAGCGCTCGGGTGCGGCAGTGCTGGCCGCCGGCTGGGCGGGAGCCTCTTGCGGGGTGGCGGGCAGGGCCGAGGACTGATCCTTGGCGGGGGCCTGGGCCGGCGCGGCAGGGGCCTCCGGCTGGGTGGCCGGCGGAGCGATCAGGCTGCGGGCTTCGTTGTTGGCGGCCTTGTCGCCGTCGCCACGCAGCGAGGTGGTGACGAGATGCGCGGTACCCATGGCGAGGACCAGCGCGGCGAGGCCGAGCAGGAGCGGGCGTTTGCGCTTCTCCAGAATCTCCTTGAGGCGGCCGGGGCTCTTGGTCGATGGCTCGGCGGCGGGCACGGGCGTGGACGCGGCCGCCTCGCTGGCGGCCTTGGCGGAGCGTCGCGCGGCGGCGATCAGGCTCTGGCGCACCGATTGCGGGTCCTGGCCGGCAGCGGCGACGGCTTCGGGGCGCGGGCGCCCGGAGCCGGGCTCGAGCGGCATGTCGAAGGCGGTGCTGACCGCCGGCAGGGCGGGCTCGGTCCGGGCGGGCTCGCTCGCCGGTGCCGCAAAGCGGTCCTGCGCGGCGGCACCGACCGAAAGGCTCGCGCCGTCACGCTTGGGAGCAGGGGCCGGCTTGGCTTGAACGAGGGTATCGTCGCCGCGCATCGCGGCGGCAAGGGTGCCCGCGGGCGGGCGCCGCTCGCCGTGCAGATCGGCTTCGAGGCTCGCGAGCCGCGACATGATCGTCTCGAGCGAGCCGTGGACGGCGCCGAGCGCATCGCGGGTCTGGCGATCGGACGAGGCGTGGGTGTCGTGCAGCCCGGTGACCAGGCTCGACAGTTCGGCAATGCCTTTTCCGGGGGCCGTCGTGCTCGCCGCCTGGACCAGTGCGGCCCGTTCGGCGGCGGTTTCTTCGCGCATCGAGCGCAGGTGCACGACGAGATCCTGCAGCGTACGCTCCATGCCGTTCTCGGCGGAGCGGGTCGCGGAGGCCTCGTCGAGACGGCTGGCGATGCCGGAGATCTGCCGTTCGAGCGCATCGAAGGATTCGGCGTTGGCGCCGGGCGCGCCGGCCTCGTCGATCTTCTCGGCGAGATGCTTAAGCATCTGCTCGATCGGGTTGAGATCGACCGTGGCCGCGCCATCGCCGACCATCCGGGTCAGCTGGCTCGAAGCGGCGAGGCTCTCGATCCGGCCGGAGAGCGCCTCGATCTGGCGGGTGACTGCGGAGGGGCCCTGCTCGGCCAGCGTCTCGATCCGCTGCTGCAGCGAATCGATGCGGCTGGCAAGGTACTCGCTCTGGCGCTGGGACGCCGCTTCGTCGAGCTTCTGCGAGGCGATCGCGTCGAACTTGTGCGAGAGGGTGTCGATCTGGGTGCCCAGTGACGTCAGCAGGCCGGCGCCGGGGAACTCGCCGCGCTGCGACAGCACGACGCCGCGCACGTCGTCGATCGCGTTCGCGAGGCTGCGCAACTCGCTCATGTCGGGCTGGACGTCGCGCAGCCGCCCGATCTCGAAACCGAGCGTGGCGACCTGCTCGGAGAGGTTCTCCAGCTTGTGGTCCTGTCCGCCGGCGCCGAGGAGATCCCTCAGTTCGGCGATGTCACGCCGGACGGGATCGAGATTGGTGACCTGGCCGCCGCGGGTGGCGAGCGCATCGACCTTGGCGGCGAGATGCGCGATCTCCAGCTGGAAGCACTGGTAGCTTTCACCGGCGCGGTCCTGCGAGAGCCGCGAGACTTCCGCCTCGATCCGGGTGAGCGGCTTGAGCAGGGGCTCGAACTGGTCGCGCCGGTCGAGCCTGTCGAGGCGTTCGGCCAGGAGGCCGATCTTGGCCTCGATGGCGCTGGTGTCGACGCGCATGGGCGCGGCCGGCCGCTGCGGCTGGGCGGGGCGGCGGCTTTCGTGGGAGAGGCGGGAGCCAAGCTCGCGCAGGTCCTCGCGCAAGGCCGAGATGCGCTCGGGGGCGACGGCTGCCGGCCGGGCTGCCACGGCCTCGTCGGTGTCGAGGAAGCGCTGGCGCGTGCGGATGTCGGTGACGGCGGCGGCAAGCCCCTCGCGGCTGAAGGCGAGGCGGGGGGCCTGCTCGACGCGGGGCTGCTGGGCCTCGATGTTGCGGCGCTCGATCTCGGCGATGCGCTCGCCCATCGTCTTGATGGCGTCGGCGATGACATTGGTGGCGCGTTCCTGCCGCTCGGCCGAGCCGCGCTCGCTCGACGACAGGCGGTCCTCGGTCTTCTCGATCCAGCGGGTGATCGAATCCAGCGCGCCGGCGGTCCGGGCATTGGCTTCACGCGTCATGCTTTCGAGGGCGGCTGCCTGGCCGACGAGGCTGTCGATCGCCTCGCGCGACGGGGCCGGCTCCGGCTGCCGCGGCGCCGTATCCATCCGGCCCTGCGACAGGCGCGCCAGCCGCTCGGACAGGGCGGCGATGTCGAGCTGTTCCGGAGGCGTCGAAGCAAGGGCTTCCTCGCTCTCGTCGCGAATCTTGTGGTCGAGCCATTCGCCCAGCGTCATGCCCGCCCGGCGGGCCGCCGCCTTTGCCGCATCGCGCGTCCGGGGATCGACGCCCTTCACGCTCCAGGGCAAGCTGTTGGCCATGATCTCGCTCGCCTAAGGGGACCTTGTCTGCGGCAGGCGAGGCCCCCTGATGCCGTCGCCTTCCGCGCGAACCTTGGCTGATCGTGAAAATACCGTTGACGAAGCCACGAAGCCGATGCGCGTTCCCGACATTTGGCTTGCATGGTAAACAGCAGGTTAATAACCGGGGTCCTGATCGTTAATTTTTCCCGAATGCCCCATGGGAAGGCGCCTTTTCGGGCCATGTAACGGTAACTTACCCCGCCCCTGCCACGTATTACCTGACGCAGCGAGAGCTCCATGCCTATCACTCAGGCATCGATCGATGCCGTCAGAAGGTCGGCGATTCGATCCAATCGCAAGGATTGCAGCTTTCATGTCACGCCAAAGCTTGGCTATGGCGGGTTCCTCGATTCATGAAACCCGCGACGCCGCCGACTCCGCCGCCGCCGAACAGGCCGGCGATTTCACCATTAGCGACCTCGCCCGCGATTTCGGCGTGACGCTGCGCACACTGCGCTTCTATGAATCGCGGGGCCTGATCGCTCCGAGCCGTTCCGGCATGACGCGCATCTATTCGGCGCGCGACCGCGCCCGCCTCGCCCTGATCCTCAAGGGCAAGCAGCTCGGATTCACGCTCGTCGAAATCCGCGCCATGCTCGCCAACGAGGACAAGAAGGGTTCGGCCGGCGATGCCGCCGCATCCGTCGGCGGACTGCAGCTCAGCCGCGAGCAGATCGTCGAGCAGCTCGAGCTGCTGCGCAGCCAGCGCGCCGAGATCGAAGGCGCGATCGCCGAGCTCGAGAGCTCGCTCGCGCGTCTCGGCAAGGCCTGAGCGGGTCTATTCCGGCGCGCTCAAGAGCGTCATCCCGTGCGCGCCGCAGCGTGCAACGCTGCTGCGCAGACACGGGACCGTCCTCCGGAAAAGGCGCCTTCTCGTCGCGCGGTCCCGTGTCTGCACAGCGGCATTCTATGCCGCTGTGCAGACACGGGATGACACCGGCATTTCCACCAAGCCCCGGCTTTCGCCGGGGCTTTTTTTATGCGCGGCACGGCGCGCCCCCTGTCGCATGGCCGACAAAATCGTATCGTCACAGTTGCAACTTCGTCCAGATTGTTTATATATGAACTATCTTGATGCGGCGATAGCGATCAAGCGCCGCCTTTGCGACGAGAGGGAGGATCAGATGCCGGTCTACAAGGCACCCGTCGACGATACGCTTTTCCTGCTCAACGACGTCTTCAATATCGAGCGCTACAACAACCTGCCGGGCTTCGCCGATGCATCCTCGGATGTGATCGAGGCCGTGCTCGGTGAGGGCGCCAAGCTCTGCGAGGAAGTCCTCCAGCCGATCAACTATTCCGGCGATCAGGAAGGCTGCACCCGTCACGCCGACGGCCGCGTCACCACGCCGAAGGGCTTCAAGGCGGCCTATGAGGCCTATGCCGGCGGCGGCTGGATCGGGCTTGCCATGGACCCGGAATATGGCGGCCAGGGCCTGCCCTACACGCTCGGCGCCGTGATGAACGAATACGCCTCGGCCGCGAACATGGCCTTCGCCATGTATCCCGGCCTGACCATGGGCGCGATCGCCGCGCTCTATGTCCATGGCTCCGACGAGATCAAGCGCGCCTACCTGCCGAAGATGATCGACGGCACCTGGTCGGGCACCATGAACCTGACCGAACCGCATTGCGGCACCGATCTCGGCTTGCTCAAGACCAAGGCCGTGCCGAACGGCGACGGCTCCTACGCGATCTCCGGCACCAAGATCTTCATCTCGGCCGGCGAGCAGGACATCACCGAGAACATCGTCCATCTCGTGTTGGCCCGCATCGAGGGCGCGCCGGCCGGCGTGAAGGGCATCTCGCTCTTCGTCGTGCCGCGCAACAAGCTGGGTAGCGACGGCTCGGTCGGCGCCAATAACGGCGTCTCCTGCGGCTCGATCGAGCACAAGATGGGCATCCACGGCAATTCGACCTGCGTCATGAACTATGACGGCGCGCAGGGCTGGCTGGTCGGGGCCGAGAACAAGGGCCTCAACGCCATGTTCGTGATGATGAACGAGGCCCGCCTCGGCGTCGCGATCCAGGGCCTCGCCCAGTCCGAGGTCGCCTATCAGAACGCCGTCGCCTATGCGAAGGAGCGCCTGCAGGGCCGCGCGCTGACCGGCACCAAGGAGCCTGCCAAGCCGGCCGACCCGATCATCGTCCACCCGGACGTGCGCCGCACGCTGATGTCGATCAAGGCCTTCAACGAGGCCGCCCGCGCCTTCGTGCTCTGGAATGCGCTGAAGTCGGACATCGCCCATCGTTCCGGCGATGCGGCCGAGCGCCAGGCTGCCGACGACCAGCTCGGCCTGATGACCCCGGTGCTCAAGGGCGTGCTCACCGATGTCGGCTTCGACAATGCGGTGAAGGCGCAGCAGATGTTCGGTGGCCACGGCTACATCGCCGAGACCGGCGTCGAGCAGTTCGTCCGCGATGCCCGTATCGCCATGATCTACGAGGGCGCCAACGGCGTGCAGGCGATGGACCTCGTCGGCCGCAAGCTCGGCCGCGATGGCGGTCGCGGCATCATGGCCTTCTTCAACGAGGTCGGCACCTTCCTGAAGGAGAATGCCGAGGACGAGGCGCTGAAGCCGTTGCTCGGCCCGCTCCAGGCTTCGCTCGGCCATCTCCAGCAGGCGGCGATGTGGTTCATGAACAACGCGCTCGCCAAGCCCGACAATGCCGGCGCCGGTGCGTCCGACTTCATGCACCTGCTCGGTCTCGTCTCGCTCGGCTACATGTGGGTGAAGATGGCCAAGGCCGCGCAGGAGAAGCTCAAGGCCGGTGCCGACGAGCGGATGAGCGCCAAGCTGGTCACGGCCCGCTTCTTCATGGAGCGCACCTTGCCGGAAACCGGCGCCCATCTGGCGCGCATCACCTCCGGCGCCGACACCACCATGGCGTTGAGCGTCGAGCAGTTCTGACGAAAGCGCCGTCCTGCCCGGGCCTAGCCCGGGCAGCCCTTGATGAGTTCGCTGGATAGGAAGATGGTCGGGCGAAGCCCGACCACGACGTCCGGCATAAAAACAAGCCGCCGGGTCGCGGCAGGCCAGGGAGATCCCTCGATGGCAGACGCATTCATCTACGATCACGTCCGGACGCCGCGCGGCAAGGGCAAGGCCGACGGCTCGCTTCACGAAGTCACCGCGATCGAACTCGGCACCCAGGCGCTGCGCGCGATCAAGGATCGCAACAACCTCGATCCGCTCCTCGTCGAGGACGTGGTCATGGGCTGCGTCGACCCGGTCGGCGAGGCCGGCGCCGACATCGCCCGCACCGTCGCGCTCAAGGCCGGCTACGGCAAGGAAGTGCCTGGCGTGCAGATCAACCGCTTCTGCGCCTCGGGCCTCGATGCGGTGAACCTCGCCGCGGCGCAGGTCATGTCCGGCCAGAAGGAGATGGCGATCGGCGGCGGCGTCGAGTCGATGTCGCGCGTCGGCATGGGCGCTTCGGGCTTCGGGATCGCGGTGGATCCATCAGTCGCGATCGACACCTATTTCATGCCGCAGGGCGTCGCGGCCGATCTGATCGCGACGAAATACGGCTTCTCCCGTGACGATGTCGACGCCTTCGCCGTGCGCTCGCACCAGCGCGCCGCCAAGGCCTGGGCCGAAGGCCGCTTCAGGAACTCGGTGATCCCCGTTACCGACGTCAACGGCCTCGTCATCCTCGACCGTGACGAGACGATCCGCCCCGGCACCGACATGCAGACGCTGGCCGCTTTGAAGGCCTCTTTCGTTCAGATGGGCGAGATGGGCGGCTTCGATGCGGTCGCGACCGCCGCGCACCCGGATGTCGAGTTCGTCAATCACGTCCACCATGCCGGCAATTCGTCGGGCATCGTCGATGGCGCGGCCGCCGTGCTCGTCGGTTCGAAGAAGGCCGGCAAGGCTGCGGGCCTGAAGCCCCGCGCCCGGATCAAGGCTTTCGCCACGGTCGGCTCCGACCTCGCGCTGATGCTGACCGGTCCGGTCGACGTCACCGAGCGCGTGCTCAAGAAGGCCGGCATGTCGGTCAAGGACATCGACCTGTTCGAACTGAACGAGGCCTTCTCCTCGGTCGTGCTGCGCTACCAGCAGGCGCTCGACATCGACGACGCCATCTTGAACGTGAACGGCGGCGCCATCGCCATGGGCCACCCGCTCGGCGCGACCGGCGCGATGGTGCTGGGCACCGTGCTCGACGAGCTGGAGCGGCAGGACAAGCAGACCGCGCTGGTGACGCTCTGCGTCGCCGTCGGCATGGGCGTCGCCACCATCATCGAGCGGGTCTAGCGCTGTCTTCCCGTGCGCGCTGCGGCACATGAGTAGCCGCTGCGCAGACACGGGACCGCATGACGAGCTAGCCCCCAGCACCGCCTTTTCCTGATGACGATCCCGGATCGCCGCGTGGCGGCGTCCGGGATGACCCGACCCACCGGAGGGACCGTCCATGAACCTCACCAATTTCCGCTTCGAGACTGACGCCGACGGGATTGCCGTCGCGACCTGGGGCATGCCCGGCCGCTCGATGAACGTCATCACCCCCGATGTGATGGAAGAGCTGAACCAGATCGTCGACAAGGTCGCGGACGATGAAGCCATCAAGGGCTGCGTCATCACCTCCGGCAAGGAGAGCTTCTCCGGCGGCGCCGACCTCACCATGCTCCAGGGCCTACGCGACCTCTATGTGACGCTCGCCAAGGAGAAGGGCGAGGCCATCGCGATGCAGAGCTTCTTCGACGAGAGCCGCAAGCTCTCGCTGCTCTATCGCAAGCTCGAGACCTGCGGGAAGCCCTTCGCCGCGGCGATCAACGGCGTCTGCCTCGGCGGGGCCTTCGAGCTCGCGCTCTCCTGCCAGTACCGCGTCGTCTCCGACGACGCCTCGACCCGCGTCGGCCTGCCCGAGATCAAGGTCGGGCTCTTCCCCGGCGCCGGTGGCACCCAGCGTGTCGCCCGCCTGATGCAGACCGGCGACGCGCTTCAGATGATGTTCAAGGGCGAGCAGGTGAAGGCGCTGCCAGCGCGCAATTCCGGCCTCGTCCATGCCGTCACCCCGCGCGCCGATATCGTCCAGAACGCCAAGGACTGGCTCAAGGCCAATCCGCAGGCGACTCAAGCCTGGGACCAGAAGGGCTTCAAGCTGCCCTCCAACAAGGTTCATTCGCCGGCCGGCATGCAGATCTGGCCGCCGGCCAACGCGATCTATCGCCGCGAGACCAACGACAACTACCCGGCCGCGCGCGCCATCCTCTGCGCGGTCCATGAGGGCTTGCAGCTGCCGATCGATCTCGGCCTCAAGGTCGAGAGCCGTTACTTCGCCAAGATTCTCAGGACGAAGGAGGCGGCCTCGATGATCCGCTCGCTCTTCGTCTCGATGCAGGAGCTGAACAAGGGCGCCCGCCGCCCGGCGGACGTGCCGCCCTCCAAGCTCAAGAAGGTCGGCGTCATCGGCGCCGGATTCATGGGCGCCGGCATCGCCTATGTCACCGCCAATGCCGGCCTCGAGGTCGTGCTGGTCGACAAGGACGTCGAGGCGGCCGAGAAGGGCAAGGCCTATTCGCACAAGCTGGTCTCCGACCAGATCATGAAGGGCCGCGCCAAGACCGCAGACCGCGACGCGCTGCTCGGCCGCATCAAGGCCTCGGCCGATTATGCCGATCTCAAGGGCTGCGACCTGATCGTCGAGGCCGTGTTCGAGGACCCGAAGGTCAAGGCCGAGGTCATCGCCAAGGTCGAGGCCGTGGTCGGCCCGCGCACCATCTTCGGCTCCAACACCTCGACGCTGCCGATCACCGGCCTCGCCGAGACCAGCCAGCGCCCGAAGAACTTCATCGGCATCCATTTCTTCTCGCCGGTCGAGAAGATGCTGCTGGTCGAGGTCATCATGGCCAAGAAGACCGGCAAGAAGGCGCTTGCCATGGCGCTGGACTTCGTCCGTGCCATCAAGAAGACCCCGATCGTCGTGAATGACACCCGTGGGTTCTACGCCAATCGCTGCGTCGGCAACTATATCCGCGAAGGCCATCTGATGCTGATGGAAGGCGTGCCCCCGGCGATGATCGAGGCCGCCGGCAAGCAGGCCGGCATGCCGGTCGGCCCGCTCTCGCTCAATGACGAGGTCGCGGTCGATCTCGCCTACAAGGTGCTGAAGGCGACCAAGGCTCAGCTCGGTGACGGTGCGGTCGATCCGGCGCAGGAGAAGCTGCTCGCCGACATGGTCGAGAAGCATGGGCGGCTGGGCCGCAAGAACAAGAAGGGCTTCTACGACTATCCGGAAGCCGGGCCGAAGCGCCTCTGGCCGGGCCTCGCCGATCTCGCAGGCCCGCGGCTCGATCCCGAGAGCGTCGACATGGAGGAGCTGAAGCACCGCCTCCTGGTCACGCAGGCTCTGGAAGCCGCGAAGACCTATGAGGAGGGTGTCGTCACCGATCCGCGCGAGGCCGATGTCGGCTCGATCATCGGCTTCGGCTTCGCGCCTTACTCCGGCGGCACGCTGTCCTATATCGACAACATGGGCGCGGCCGCCTTCGTGAAGCTCTGCGAGAAGCTGGCCAAGGCCCATGGCGAGCGCTTCAAGCCGAACCGGCTGCTGAAGCGCATGGCCAAGACCGGCGAGAGCTTCTACGGCACGGCCGAGAAGAAGGTAGCCTGAGCGGGCGGGCCACCATGGCCACTCGGCCGATCCTGAGCTTTCCCGATCCGCGCTTGCGCGTGGCGGCTGCACCCGTCACGCGCTTCGATGCCGACCTGCGCGAGCTTGCCGCCGATCTGCTCGGCACGATGCGGGAAGCGCCCGGCATCGGCATCACCGCGCCACATATCGGCGTGTCGTCGCGGCTGGTGGTGCTGGAGCTGACGCCCGGCGACGTCCGGACCTATGCCAATCCGGTGCTGGACGGCGTCTCGCGCGAGACCATCCGCCATGTCGAGGGCAGCGTCTCGATGCCCGGCGTCACCGACGAGTTGGAGCGCCATGCCCATGTTCGCGTGCGCTATCGCGATCTCGACGGGGCGGAGCATGTCGAGGAGGCTGACGGCCTGCTGGCCGTCTGCCATCAGCACGAGATCGACCAGCTCGACGGCATCTTCTGGATCGACCGCCTGTCGCGGCTCAAGCGCGACAGGCTGATTGCCCGCTACAACAAGTTGCGGCGTAGCTGAGCGGCGCCCTGCCTACTGGGCCAGGGCGCCGAAGACGAATTCGCTCGCCACGCGCAGCGGCAGCCGCGAATTGCCGGGCTGGTTGTAGTTCCCCGCCGTGGTGGCGATGACGATCTGCTGCTTGGGCGCGACGATCAGGCGTTGCCCGCCATTGCCTTCGGCGCCGTACCAGGCATCTCCGGCACGATCGCGGCCGAGATACCACTGATAGCCGTAGCCGAGCCCATCCTTTCGCTGCATGCGCTGTGTGAGGGCCTGCTCCACCCAGTCGGCCGGTATGATCTGCCGCCCGCCATGGCTGCCCTTGTCCAGCAGGAGCTGCCCGATCGCGGCAAGATCGCGCGGACGCAGGCGCAGGCCCGAGGCCGCGGCTTCCTCGCCGTTCATGCCGTTCGTCCAGGTGAAATGCCCGATCCCGAGCGGCGCGAAGAGGCGGCTTGAAGCATAGGCGCTGAGCCGCTGGCCCGAGCCCCTGGCGACGAGATGGCCCAGAAGGGCCGTAGCGCCGCCGCTATAGGTCCAGGCCTCGCCGGGCGGACGGGTGATCGGCTGCTCCAGGATGAAGCGGTAGCGATCGGCCGCCCGCTCCATCGCGATCTCGCTGTTGCGCGGATCGGTGTAGGGCAGGCTCTCGTCCCAGGCGAGACCCATGCTCATGGTCAGGACATGCTCGATCTTGATGCGCTGCCGGTCCGCATCGGCCGCGAGATCGCGATAATCCGGGAAGCTCGCCAACACCGGCGCATTCGGTTTCGGGACGTGCCCCTCACCGAGCGCGATGCCGTAGATCAGCCCGACGATGCTCTTCGACACCGAGCGGAGGTCGTGAAGCTCGTCGGCGTTGAAGGCGACGGTGCCACGGCTGTCGCCCCAGATTTCGTCCGTGCCGGTGAAATAGTGCTCCATCGCGATCTTGCCGTGCCGGAGCACGACAAGGCCATGGAGCCCCTTCAGTTCGCCGTCGGCGAAGGCCTTCTGCAGGCGCTCGCTCGCATCGGGTTTGAACCCCGCCTCGGCGAGAGACAGGGATTGCCATTGGCGCGTCGGCGCTTGCGCTGCGGCCGGGCGCGCCACGAGGGCCGCGCTCGCGCCGGTGAGAAAAATGCGTCGATCCATGTCCGGCAAATCCCTGCCTGTCGCAGCCTCAGTTCGCGACTGCCCGGATCGCCCGGCGCAGCTTCTCGATCAGCTCTTCGATCTGGCTCTCCGAGATGATCAGCGGCGGCGAGAAAGCGATGGTATCGGCTGCGGTTCGCACCATCAGGCCTTCCTCGCGGAAGAGGCGGTCCATCGCTTCGAAGGCACGCTTGCCGACGCCCTCGGCGCGGGGCGCGAGGTCGACCGCGCCAACGATGCCGAGCGTGCGGATATCGGCGACGTTCGGTTCGCCCTTCAGGCTCATCACCGCATCGGCCCAGGCGCCTTCCATGGCGCGCGCCCGTTCGAACAGCCCTTCGTCGCGATAGATGTCGAGCGTCGCCAGACAGGCCGCCGCCGCCAGCGGGTGGCCCGAATAGGTGTAGCCGTGGAACAGCTCGATGACGTTGTCCGGCCCGCCCATGAAGGCGTCGTAGATGTGCTTGCGCACGATCACGCCGCCCATCGGCACCGTGCCGGAGGTCACGCCCTTGGCGAAGGTGATCATGTCGGGGATCACGCCGTAGCGCTCGGCGGCGAAGGCGAAGCCCAGACGCCCGAAGCCGGTGATGACCTCGTCGAAGATCAAGAGGATGCCGTGCTTGTCGCAGATCTCGCGCAGGCGCTTGAGATAGCCCTTCGGCGGCGGCAGCGCGCCGGTGGATCCCGCCATCGGCTCGACGATCACGGCCGCGATGGTCGAGGCATCGTGCAGCGCGACGATCCGCTCGAGATCATCGGCGAAATGCGCGCCGTAATCCGGCTCGCCCTTGCTGAAGGCCTGCTTCTCGCGGTCGTAAGTGTGGGCGAGATGGTCGACGCCGGTGAGCAGCGAGCCGAAGAACTTGCGGTTGTTCGACATGCCGCCGACCGAGATGCCGCCGAAGCCGACGCCGTGATAGCCGCGCTCGCGGCCGATCAGGCGGGTCTTGGCCGCCTTGCCCGAGACGTTCCAGTAGGCGAGCGCGATCTTGAGCGCGGAATCGGCCGCTTCCGAGCCGGAGCCGGCGAAGAAGACGTGGTCGAGATCGCCCGGCGCCAGCGCCGCGATCCGAGCCGCGGCGGCGAAGACCTTGGGGTGGCCGTACTGGAAGGACGGAGCGTAGTCGAGGTCGCGCGCCTGCGCCTGGATCGCCTGGATGATCGGCTCGCGGGCATGGCCGGCATTGCAGCACCACAGGCCGGCCGTGCCGTCCATGACCGGCTTGTTGTCGGGCGTGTAGTAGAACATGCCCTCGGCGCGGGCGACCATGCGCGGGTTCTTCTTGAACGACCGGTTGGCCGTGAACGGCATCCAGTAGGCTTCGAGGTCGTTCGGCGTGGCGATGGCGGAAGGTGCTGACGTCATTCGAGGCCCCTGTGGATTAACCTTGGTTGAAGCTAGCAGGAGCAAGCCGCCTGTAAATCGCCATCATGGCCGAGGATGGCTGCGCCCAGCGGATGACGGCGTAAACCCGCTGATGGGTGACGTTAGGTCGCCAATGGCGTACAATCCCCGCTTGAGGGGCGCAAAGAGAACGGACCCCGATGGCCGAAGGCGCAGATGATCCTGGACGGCTGGACGTACGAGCCGCGGCGATCATTCGCGCCGGCCTCGACAGGGTCCTTGTCTCGGATGCCTTCCGCGCTGCGCCCCAGCTTTCCGCGTTCCTGAGCTTCGTGGTCGAGCGCACGGTCGAAGGGCGCGCGGCCGAGCTGAAGGGCTATACGATCGCGGTCGAGGGGCTCGGGCGGCCGGCCGATTTCAATCCGCAGCTCGACCCGATCGTCCGCGTCGAGGCGGGGCGGCTGCGGCGCGCGCTGGCGCAGTATTATTCCGGTGACGGCCGTGACGACCCCGTGCAGATCTCGATGCCGGTCGGCGGCTATGTGCCGGTCTTCACCTGGTTCGGCGGCGAGGGCAACCGGGCCGCGCCCGATGCCTCGGACGAGGCACAGGGGCCGGATCGGCGGACCGCGCTGCGCTGGGCCGGGCTGACCGTCACGGCTCTGGCAGGCGGCCTGCTGGCGCTCGGCTGGTGGTATCTGGCGCCGGCCCGCGGCCCGGCCGTAACCGAAGCCGCGAAGCCCGCCGCTGTGGAGCAGGCAGCCGGCGCATTACGCGAGACGGCCGCGATGCCTCTTCTCGTGCGCGTCGCGATCATCACCCCTAACCCGCCTTCCGACCCCAAGCTTGCCGAGGTCCTGCGCCGCTTCTCGGCGCTGCTGGTCGATGCCATGGCGCGGTTCGATGACCTCGTGACGATCAGGGCACCGCTCCCCGGCTCCGCCCCGGAGGACGAGGTCGACTACGCGATCGAGATCGACGCCCAGGGGCTGGACAGCGGGGCGGTGGGGCTGGCCCGCCTGCGCTCGGTGCGAGACGGACGTATCGTCTGGACGACCTCGTCGAGCCGCTCGTCACTCGCGACGCTCCAGGAAAGCGATCTCGCCGAGATGGCGCGGCGGCTGGCGACACGCTTGGCCGAGCCTTTCGGCATCATTCCCGCCGACGCACGCCAATCCGTGGCCTCGCCGGCCATGCGTTGCATCCTGAAGGCCTTCGACGCGCGACGCGCCATGCAGCCTGAGATGCACGTGGCGGCCCAGCTCTGCCTCGCGCAGTTGGTCGAGCAGGAGCCGGGTTTCTATCCGGCCTGGGCCCATCTCGCGATCATGACGCTGCGCGAGCATGCCAGCCCGGCCCCGCAAGGCGCTGCCGCTCAGGGTGACGCAAATCATCCGCGCGCCCCGCTCGACCGCTCCCTCGCGGCGGCGTTGACGGCAGTCCGGCTCGCGCCATCGGGCGCGCGAGCCTATCAGGCGATGATGAAGGTGCTGCTGCTGCGCGGCGCGACCGACGAGGCGATCCAGATGGGCCGTGAGGCACAGGCCCGCAATCCCTATGATCCGGAGATCATGGCCGATATCGGCGCGTTGTATGTCCGGCTCGGCCGCCCGCTCGAAGGGCTGCCGCTGTTGGAGCGCGCGACCTCGCTCAGCGTAGCCCGCCCGCCGCGCTACGATTTCTACGCCTTTCTCGGGGCCTATCTCGTCGGAGCGGAAAAGGTATCCGAAAGCCACGCCGGGATGCTGGCGGCGGATTCGAGCCAGTTCGGCCTGCTTGGCCAGGCGCTCAAGGCGGCGACCGACAATGAACCGGAAAAGCAGGCGAAGCTGCTGACCCAGCTCAACGAGAAGGCGCCGCTCTTCGGAAAAGACCCGCGTGCTTTCCTCGAAAGGCGGGGCTTCGCGAAATCGGTGATCGACCGGATCCTGACGGCGCTGGGCCTGAACAAGCCTTAAGCCCCCGTGGCGCGCGCCGGATGTGGCGGAAGTGGGGCGGTCGCTCGCATAACCGCGCCGGCAAGGTTAATCTGCGGTTGTAGACCGTGATTCGCTTCCCATTCCGATTCCTCGACGTAGCGCGAACGCTGCCGTGGCACCTGCCCGTCTGAAATCCCTGCACCCTCTCGCAGGCGCCGTGACCGGCCTGTCGGCTGGCGCAGCGGTTGCGATCCTGCTTCCGGGTGGGCTTGGCTCGGCGCTCGGCCTGCTGGCCTCCGGAGCCGGCTGCATGCTGGCGATGCGAGCCTTCGAGCGGCGCAGCCTCGCCCGGCACGAGCAGGCCATGGCGGGGATCGGCGAGGTCAAGGTTCGGCTCGCGACCAATGCCATTCGCCTCGACGCCTTGTCGCAGCGCGTCGAGCAGATGCCGATGCGCGATGCCGATGCCGCGCCGGCGCGCGCCGCGATCCACGAACTGACCGCCGAGGTCGGGTTGCTCGGCGACCTGATCCACCAGGTCGCGACGACGCTCGCCGATCATGAGACGGTGCTCGCGCGCATGCCCGAGCCCGTCGCCATACCAGTGCCCGCGCCGGCGCCCGAGGTGGTGCTCGATCCGGAAGCTGTCCGCCGGGAGCGGGCCGAGAAGCTGGCCGCCGAGCGCGCGGCTGCCGCTGCTGCGGCGCGCGAGGAGGCCGAGGCCGAACGCGCGGCACTGATCGGCAAGGCGCTCAGCGAGGGCCGGCTGGAAGTCCATCTGCAGCCGATCGTCTCGCTGCCGCAACGCCGGACCTGCGGCTACGAGGCGCTCGCGCGCCTGCGGCTGGACGAGAACACGTTGCTCCTGCCGCATGAGTTCATCGAGACCGTCGAGACCCGCGGTTTCGGGCCGACGCTGGACGCGCTCGTGCTGACACGGGCCCTGGCGATTGCCCGCCATCTCGGCTCGAAGGATGGCGGCATCTTCGTCTCCTGCAATTTCAGCCACGCGACCTGGAGCTCGTCGCGGGCGCTCGCGGCCTTGACCCGTATCCTCGATAAATACCGCGATCATACCGCCCATCTGGTCATCGAGATGCCGCAGGCGGTGTTCCGCGAGCTCGACCCGACCAGCCTCGGCCTGCTCGGCGCGATGTCGGCGAACGGCGTGCGTTTCGCGCTCGACCAGCTCGTCGATCTGCGCCTCGATCCGCGCGCCCTGTTCGATCGGGGTATCCGCTATGTGAAGGCGCCCGCCGCGCTGCTCCAGGGGCATCGCGATGGCCGGATCCAGAGCGATATCGCTGCTGGCGATCTCGCAACGCTGCTGGCCCGTGTCTCGGTCACGCTCGTGGCCGACCAGGTCGAGGACAATCCTGCCGCGGCCGACATGATCGAACTCGGCGCCACGATGGGGCAGGGACTGGCCTTCTCGCCGCCGCGCCCGGTGAAACCCGAAGTCTTCGCCGAGCCGGAGCCGGTGTCCGCCAAGCCTGCTCCCGCGCCGGCGCCGGCTGCTCCAGCACAGGTCGAGGCCGCGCCGGCACCGCAGAGCATCGCCGAGCGCCTGCTCGCCCGAGCCGCTGCATTGCCGGCTCCGTTGCCCTTCCCGGAGACGGCTCCGCAGGAAGCGCGACCCGAGCGGTTACCTTTCCGGGCGGTCCTGCGCCGCGCCAGCGCCTGACGCGCGGCCGCCCGTCGCGGTCTCCGGTTCCGCTTCCGGCGAATCCCGTCTAGATCAGGCCATGTCGAGAGGCGGCGTTCGCCTCCCTCACCCAGCCGGAGATCGAGACAGTGTCGCCATCGGGGATCGCTTCCACCCTTCCGCTTTCGGGTTTCTCCGAGGTCGCGGATCGCTTCGATCTCTGCCTGTGCGATGTCTGGGGCGTGGTCCATAACGGTGTCGCCGCCTATCGCGACGCGATTGCCGCGCTGATGCGGATGCGCGAGCACGGCATCAGCGTCGTCCTCGTCACCAATGCCCCGCGCCCGGCCGATGTCATCGTCGGCCAGCTCGATGGTTTCGCCGTGCCGCGCGAGGCCTGGGATGCGATCGTCACCTCCGGCGATGTCTGCCGCTCGCTGATCCGTGAGCGGGCGGGCCAGCCGATGTTCCGCCTCGGCCCCGATCGTGACCTGCCGCTCATCGCCGGGCTCGACGTGCGCGAGACCTCTCCTGACGAGGCGACCTATGTGCTCTGCACCGGCCTGTTCGACGACGAGAAGGACACCGCGGCGACCTATGCCGACCTGCTCGCCGGCTTCGCCGCGCGCGGGCTCCCGCTGATCTGCGCCAATCCCGACCTCGTCGTCGAGCGCGGGGGCCGCATCATTCCCTGTGCCGGTTCCGTGGCACTGGCCTATGAGGAGATCGGCGGCCGGGTGATCTATGCCGGCAAGCCGCACCGGCCGATCTATGAGGCGGCAGTCGCGGCAGCCGAGAAGGCGAAGGGACGTGCGATCGCCCGGGACAGGATCTGCGCGATTGGCGATGCGATCCGCACCGATATCGCTGGTGCCGACGCGTTCGGCGCGGCCGGCATCATGGTGCTGGCCGGCATCCACGCCCAGGATCTGATGGAAGCGTCATGGGATGAGCGCCATGGCTGGTTCGGCCGGCAGACGCACCGCCCGGCCTATGCCATGCCGCATCTGGTGTGGTGAGAAACAGCCGCTGTCATTCTCGGGCGGAGCCAAGCGGCGCGCCCCAAGAATCTAAGGCCGGAAAGGCTCTGGTTGAGGAGAGGCTCGGGTCAAGCCCGAGCATGATGTGCCTCGGCAGGGCGGGCCTTCAGGCCGCAGCGCAGACCGATTCGATCTTGGTCTTCAACGTCTGTGCGTTGAACGGCTTGACGATGTAGTTGCTGACGCCGGCCTTCTTGGCGGCGACGACATTCTCGGTCTTCGATTCGGCGGTGACGATGATGAACGGCGTTTCCGAGAGCGCCGTCTCCTCGCGGACCTTCTGGAGCAGTTCGAAGCCGCTCATCGGCTCCATGTTCCAGTCGGAGATCACGAGGCCGTATTTCTTGTCGCGCATCTTCGAGATGGCTGCGGAGCCGTCCGAGGCATCGTCGACATTCTCGAAGCCGAGCTGCTTCAGCAGGTTGCGGATGATGCGGACCATCGTCTGGTAGTCGTCGACGACGAGGATCGGCATGGACGGGTCGAGAGCCATTCTGATGCTCCAGGCATGACGGTCGCGGTGCTGGGAGATACCAGCGCCGTGCCGTTCGCCTGAGTTGATAGCGGGCGCGCCTTGCGAACCGGTTAATCCAATTGCGAACTGACGCAAGGGGAGTAAGAGCCTCTAACAGAATCTGGCGGGGTCTCGATGGGCTTTGGAGAGACGCATGCCAGGAGGAGCGCGCAGCCGATATCCTTAGATATCGGCAAGTCGGTCCGACGCCGCAGGCGGCCCTCCAAAACCCACCTTCGGCGCCGGGAATTCGACCGCCCGCGGCGTCGCGGCGCTTGCCGATACCAACGGTATCGGCTTCACCCCGCTCCTGGCGGAACGGACGAATTGCCGACGTCGAGACCCCGCCAGGTTCTGTTAGAGGCTCTAAGGTGCGCCGCACCAAAGTCCAATTGCGCTGATGTTGCGGTTGCGAGATGCTTAACCCGATCGCAGACAGGAGGGCACAGGCCCATGGGCCGTGCGGGATCCATGACAGTTCAGCCGATGTCTGGCGGGCTCTACACCGTCCACGCCTTCGAGGACCTAGCCGTCGGCCGGAGCGAAAGCCTGATGCGGACCGTGATGGAGCGGGATGTCGCGCTCTTCGCCGAACTCTCGGGCGACGCCAATCCGATCCATCTCTGCGACCATTTCGCGGCCAATACCAAGTTCGGCCAGCGCATCGCCCATGGCATGCTGACCGCGAGCCTTATTTCCGCGCTGCTCGGCACGCGCTTGCCGGGGCCGGGCGCGGTCTATCTCTCGCAGACGCTGACCTTCCTCGCTCCGGTCAAGATCGGCGATGTCGTCACTGCCCGCGTCGAGGTCGTCGAGCTGGTTGCCGAGCGCCGCCGAGCCCGCTTCTTCTGCGAGTGCCTCGTCGACGGCAAGGCGGTGATGGAGGGCGAGGCCTGGGTCGCGATGCCGCCGAGGCCGCGCGTTTGAGGCCTTCCGACGCCTCGCGGCCTTGACGCCTCGCCGGCCTTCGCCGCAAAGACGGTCATCGCCCTGTTTGTGAGGGCAGGTGGACGTTCCCGATTGATGCCATCCCAAGCCGATGAGCCTGTCCGCCCCGAGCCGACGGCCGTGGTCCTCGACCTCGACAAGCCCATGCCCGACGCCTTGCGCGGTGCCGTCCTGGCCTTGGGCAATTTCGACGGCGTCCATCGCGGCCATGCCGAGCTTGCGCACCGCGCCGCTTCCCTGGCCGGCGAGCTTGGAAGCCGCCCGGCGGCCTTCACCTTCGAGCCGCATCCGCGCAGCGTCTTCCGTCCGGACGAGCCGGTCTTCCGGCTGACCTCGCCGCAGCTCAAGCTGGAACTGCTGGCGGAAGCCGGCCTGCCGCAGGTCTTCGTCCTGCCCTTCGATCGCGAGATCGCAGCGATCCCCGCGGAAAGCTTCGTCGATGACCTGTTGATCGGCCGGCTCGGCGCCGCCGGCCTCGTCTGCGGCTACGATTTCCATTTTGGCAAGGGCCGCACCGGCTCGCCCGAGATGCTGCAGGCCCACGGCCTCGCCGCCGGCATTCCCGTCTCGGTCGTGCCGCCTTTCAGCTGGAAGGGCGAGCCTGTCTCCTCGACGCTGATCCGCACGGCGCTGGAAGCCGGCGATGTCGCGCGCGCGGCGGAATTCCTCGGCCGGCCCTGGCTGGTGCGCGGCCTCATAGCCCATGGCGACAAACGCGGGCGCGAGCTCGGCTACCCCACCGCCAACATGCAGCTCGCCCGCGACTGCAAGCTGCGCCACGGCATCTATGCGGTCCGGATGAAGATCGACGGCGTCTGGCATGATGGCGTCGCGAGCTTCGGCCGCCGCCCGACCTTCGACGACGGCGCGCCGCGGCTCGAAACCTTCGTTTTCGATTTCTCCGGCGATCTCTACGGCCAGCGCGTCGATGTCGCCTTCGTCGACTGGCTGCGCGGCGAGGAGAAGTTCGCTTCGCTGGAGACCCTGATCGTCCAGATGGACGCCGACAGCGCCCGCGCACGCGACATTCTGGCGGAGACGCCGGCCTTCCTTCCTTGAGCCGCGCCTGCTAGAAGCCCCTCATGCCCGCAGAACGCGCCATGCTGATCGATCTTTCCCGGCGAATTACGGGCCCGGCTGCCGCCTCGCGCTGAAGAGCGTGGGCGTTTGCGCAGTCCGGGTTGAAGACCGCTTTTCCCGTTTACGCGTGGACGCCCGAGGCCCCGACCGGCCCGCCGTCCCGACTGTCCGAGCCGGATGATGACCGATAAGACCAACACCGCCAAAGCCGCCGAGACCGCTGCCGACGGCGTCGATTACTCGCAGACGCTCTTCCTGCCTCAGACCGAGTTCCCAATGCGCGCCGGCCTGCCGCAGCGCGAGCCGGAATTGCTCGCCCGCTGGGCGAAGATGGACCTCTACCGCAAGCTGCGCGAGGCCGGGCAGGGGCGGGACCGCTTCGTCCTGCATGACGGCCCTCCCTATGCCAATGGCAACATCCATATCGGCCACGCGCTGAACAAGGTCCTCAAGGACCTCGTCACGCGCTCGCAGCAGATGCTCGGCTACGATTCCAACTATGTGCCGGGCTGGGACTGCCATGGCCTGCCGATCGAATGGAAGATCGAGGAGCAGTACCGCGCCAAGGGACTGAACAAGGACGACGTTCCGGTCGTCGAATTCCGCAAGGAGTGCCGCTCCTTCGCCGAGCACTGGGTTGATGTCCAGCGCGAGGAGTTCAAGCGTCTCGGCGTCGAGGGCGACTGGGCCAACCCCTACCTGACCATGGCCTATCCCGCAGAGGCGCAGATCGCCCGCGAGATCATGAAATTCGCCGAAACCGGCCAGCTCTATCGCGGCTCCAAGCCGGTGATGTGGTCGGTGGTCGAGAAGACCGCGCTCGCCGAGGCCGAGGTCGAGTACGAGGAGCATACCAGCGACACGATTTATGTCGCGTTTCCGGTGCTGAACGGACCGGCCGCGCTCGCCGGCGCCTCCGTCGTCATCTGGACGACCACGCCCTGGACGATCCCCGGCAATCGCGCAATCTCCTACAGCAACAAGGTCGCCTACGGCCTCTACAAGGTGACAGTCGCGCCCGAGAACAACTGGGCCAAGACCGGTGCCACCTATATCCTCGCGAAGAATGTCGCCGAGAGCGTCTTCAAGGCTGCGAAGGTCGAGGCCTTCGAACTCGTCGCGGACGTTTCCGCCAATGACCTCGCAGCGCTGACCACCGCCCATCCGCTGCGCGGCCGCGGCTACGATTTCGTCGTGCCGCTGCTCGATGGCGACCATGTCACCGACGATGCCGGTACCGGCTTCGTCCACACCGCGCCGAGCCATGGCCGTGAGGACTTCGACGTTTGGATGGCCAATGGCCGCCAGTTGACCGAGCGCGGCATCGAGACCCGCATTCCCTATACCGTCGATGCCGATGGCCGCTTCACCAAGGAGGCGCCGGGCTTCGAGGGCGCGCAGGTCATCACCGACAAGGGCGACAAGGGCAATGCCAACGACGTCGTGATCAAGGCGCTGGTCGAGGCCGGCAACATCATCGCGCGGGGCCGCCTGAAGCATCAGTACCCGCATAGCTGGCGCTCGAAGAAGCCGGTGATCTTCCGCAACACGCCGCAATGGTTCATCGCCATGGACAAGCCGATCGGTGAGGCCGGCGCACCAGATGCGGCCGATCCGCAGCCGGTCGCGGGCGGCAACTCCGACACGCTGCGCAACCGCGCGCTGAAGGCGATCAAGGAGACCGAATGGGTGCCCGCCGCCGGCGAGAACCGCATCACCGGCATGATCGCCAATCGTCCCGATTGGGTCGTCTCGCGCCAGCGCGCCTGGGGCGTGCCGATCACGGTCTTCGTCGAGAAGGAGACCAAGGAGATCCTGGTCGATGACCGCGTGAACGCGGCGATCGCCGAGGCCTTCGAGGCCGAAGGCGCGGATGCCTGGTTCACCGATACGGACGGCGCCCGCTTCCTCAAGCCCTTCGGCTATGATCCCGCGCAGTACGAGCGCGTCACCGACGTGCTCGACGTCTGGTTCGATTCCGGCTCGACCCATGCCTTCACGCTGGAGAAGCGGGGCGACCTGCGCGCCCGCCGTCGCGGCGACGGCGGCAAGGACCGCGTGATGTATCTCGAGGGCTCGGACCAGCATCGCGGCTGGTTCCATTCGAGCCTGCTCGAAAGCTGCGGCACGCGCGGCCGGGCGCCCTACGACATCGTCCTGACCCATGGCTTCTGCCTGGACGAGAAGGGCGAGAAGATGTCGAAATCGAAGGGCAACGTCACCGCCCCGCAGGACATCATCAAGGACTCGGGCGCCGACATCCTGCGCCTCTGGGTTGCGGCCGCCGATTATTCGGACGACCTGCGCATCGGCAAGGAGATCCTCAAGACCTTCGTCGAGACCTATCGCAAGCTGCGCAACACCATGCGCTGGATGCTCGGCACGCTCGCCCATTTCAGCGAGGATGTCCGCGTCTCCGATCCGCAGACCATGCCGGAGCTTGAGCGGCTGATGCTGCACCGGCTTGCGGAGCTTGGGCCGCTGGTCGAGGAGGCCTATCGCACCTACGACTACAAGAAGGTCGTGTTCCTGCTCTCGCAGTTCATGAACACCGAGCTCTCGGCCTTCTATTTCGACGTGCGCAAGGATGCGCTCTACTGCGATCCGCTCTCCAGCCATGTCCGCAAGAGCGCGCTCACCGTCGTCGACCATCTCTTCCGCTGCCTGACGACCTGGCTCGCACCGATCCTGGTCTTCACCGCCGAGGAAGCCTGGCTCGACCGCTACCCCGACCAGAAGGCTGGCGAGGGCTCGGTCCATCTCGAGCGCTTCGTCGCGGCCAAGGCGGAGTGGCTCGATCCGGAGCTGGCAGAGCGCTGGGCCAAGATCCGCCGCGTGCGCCGTGTCGTCACCGGCGCGCTGGAGCTTGAGCGCGCGGCCAAGCGCCTCGGCTCCTCGCTGGAGGCGGCGCCGCAGGTCTTCGTCTCCGACAGCGATCTTTACGCCGCGCTGTCCGGCGCCGATCTCGCCGAGATCAGCATCACCTCCGGCATCCGCGTCGAGAGCGGGGAGGGGCCGACTGACGCCTTCCGCCTCGCCGACGTGCCGGGCGTCGCGGTCGTGCCGCATCGCGCGGCCGGCATCAAATGCGCCCGATCCTGGAAATATTTCGACCCGGCGACGGCCGACAAGGCTTATCCTCAGGTCACGCCGCGCGACGCCAAGGCGCTCAAGGAGCTGGGAGTGCGCGCCTGATGACGTCCGCCCGTCGCCTTGGCCTGCTGACGGTCCTGATCGTCTTCGTCGCCGATCAGCTCCTGAAATGGTGGCTGCTCTACAGCGTCGGGCTGGCTCAGAACGGGCCGTACGATCTCACCTCGTTCCTGACGATCGTGCTGGCCTGGAACCGCGGCATCTCCTACGGCCTGTTCCAGCAGGGCACGGATCTCGGCCGCTGGTTCCTCGTCGTCATCTCCTTCGTCGCAGCCATCTGGCTCTGGCGCTGGATGTGGCGCGAGCCGCGAGCTTTCAGCGTGTTCAGTCTCGCGCTGATCATCGGCGGTGCGCTCGGAAACGGCGTCGATCGCGCCGTCTATGGCGCGGTGGTCGACTTCGTGCATTTCCACTGGGGCAGCTTCAGCTGGTATATCTTCAACATCGCCGACGTCGCGATCGTTGTCGGAGTGCTCGGTCTGCTATATGAGTCCTTCCGCCCGAGCGCAGAAAAGACAGCTTAACGACGGTTTCGCCATTGTTTTGCCGTTCGTCTGGGTTTTGAGACGAGGCGAGATTGTCCGAAGGGAGATTTGACATGGCCAAACGCGTCCGCGTGGCTCATCTGCTCATCGCCGGCGGGCTTGTGCTCGCCGCTTCGCCGGCCTTCGCGCAGGACGGCATGCTGTTCAAGAACCTGATGGAAGGTGTCTTGGGCAGGGGGGGCGATCCGGATATCGATTATCGCGCCCGCGCCCCGCTGGTCGTGCCGCCGAACTCGACCCTGCCGCGCCCACAGCAGGCGGGCAGCGAGCGCAACGCCGCCTGGCCGAACGATCCGGACGTGCAGCGCCGCAAGGACGAGGCCAACCCGGCTCCCTACGTGCCGGCTCTCGGGGTTCGCAACAACCCGATGATGTCGCCGCAGGAAGTTCGTCGCGGCCGCACCACGCGTCCCACGGAAGGCCCGCGCTTCACCGAGGAACAGAACAACTACAACAACCAGATCCAGCCGATCCGGATCGGCCGCGAGCTTGCCGCGCGCCAGAACCAGATCGACCAAAGCGCCGCTCTTCATGGCGAGGAGCCGCCGCGCCGTACCCTGACCGAGCCGCCGACCGGCTATCGCCGCCCGGCTGCGACGGCCGCCTTCGGCCCGGGTGCGGGCGGGCCCAAGGAAGACACGCAAGCCACCGGCCAGCGCGAGTTCGTGACCGGGCGCGGCCCGGTCATGCAGTGAGCAGGCCGGCATCGGACGGAGCGTGATCGCACGGGCGTGACCGCCGGTCCGATTGCCCCTTGCCGAAGCAGGGTTGCCTGACCAAGTTGTCCAGAAGGGCGGGCGCGTCGCGCCCGCCCTTTTTTCGATCGAGGAGACGGCATCAGGTGAACATCCATGCGCACCGGAGCGACCAGGCGGAGCCGGTCGAATCCTTCCGGTTGGCCAATGGCCTCGATGTCGTGGTGGTGAAGGACCGGCGCGCTCCGGTCGTCACCCACATGGTCTGGTATCGCAACGGCTCGGCCGATGATCCGTCGGCCAAGTCCGGCATCGCCCATTTCCTCGAGCACCTGATGTTCAAGGGCACCGAACGCTGGCCCGCGGGCGAGTTCTCCAAGATCGTCGCAGGCTTCGGCGGCCAGGAGAACGCCTTCACCTCCTTCGACTACACCGCCTATTTCCAGCGCGTGCCGAAGGAGCATCTGCGCGCGATGATGGATTACGAGGCCGACCGCATGACCGGCCTTTCCTTCGATGAGGGCGTGGTCGCGCCCGAGCGTGACGTGGTGCTGGAAGAGCGGCGCATGCGCGTCGATTCCGACCCCTCCGCCCAGCTCGGCGAGGAATTCTCGGCGACGTTGTTCTTCCATCACCCCTACGGCACGCCGATCATCGGCTGGGAGCACGAGATCGAGCGCCTGAGCCGGGACGACGCCTTCGCCTATTACCAGCGCTTCTACACGCCCGAGAACGCGATCCTCGTCGTCGCCGGCGATACCGATGCCGCCGAGGTCCGCCGCCTCGCCGAGGAGACCTATGGCAAGATCGCGGCCCGCGGCGCGGCGCCCGTCCGCTCCCGCCCGATCGAGCCGGAACCGCGCGCCTCGCGCCGCGTGCAGCTCAATGATCCGCGCGTGCAGCAGCCTTCGCTGCGGCGTGGCTGGCTGACCCCGACCTATACGAGCGGCGAGCGCGAGGAGGTCCTCGCGCTTGAACTCGTCGCCGAGATTCTGGGCGGTGGCACGACCTCGCGGCTTTATCGCAAGCTCTGCGTCGAGGACGAACTGGCCGCCGGCGCGAGCGCCTATTTCATGAGCTCGATGGTCGATCGCGCCGCCTTCCAGATCTCCGCCAGCCCGCGCCCCGGCGTCGAGATGGCGGCGATGGAAGCCGGGCTCGATGCGGCGCTCGCCGCCTTCCTGGCGGATGGGCCGACCGAACTGGAGTTGGCCCGCGCCCGCACCCGGCTGGTTGCCGAGACGATCTTCGCCCGCGACAACCAGTCCTCGCTCGCCCGCATCTTCGGCTCGGCGCTGGCCGTCGGCGAGACGGTCGAGGATGTGCTCGCCTGGCCGCAGCGCATCGAGGCTGTCGGCCGCGATGCCGTGATCGAGGCCGCGCGCCGTTATCTCAAGCCTGATCGCAGCGTCACCGGCCTGCTGCTGCCCGCCTGACACTGCCGTCTCACCGAACGGGCGGAGTCCCTGCTCCGCCGACAGGAAGCGACATGAACGCCCCGATTCCGACGCCCAAGCTCAACACGGCCGGCCCCGCCATCGCCGTCCAGACCGTCCGCTCGCCTGGCGGCGTCGAGGCCTGGCTGGTCGAGGAGCACAGCCTGCCGTTGATCGCGGTCGATTTCGCCTTCGACGGCGGCGCCAGCCTCGATCCCGACAATGCCGCCGGCAGCGCCTATCTGATCTCTGGCCTGCTCGACGAGGGCGCCGGCGATCTCGATGCCGAGGCCTTCCAGGGCCGCATGGCCGACCACGCGATCAGCCTCGGCTTCGAGGCCCGCCGCGACGATTTCCACGGCTATCTGCAGACGCTGTCCACGCATCGCGAGACTGCCTTCGAGCTGCTCGGGCTGGCGCTCAACAAGCCACGCTTCGATGCCGACGCGGTCGCCCGTGTCCGTGCGCAGGTCATCGCCGGCTTGCAGCGCCAGGCGAAGAATCCCGAGGTGATGTGCCGCAACGCGCTCTATGCCGCGGCCTTTCCGGGTCATGCCTATAGCCGGCCCGAGAAGGGCGATATCGACAGCGTCTCCAGGCTGGAAGCGCCGGCGTTGAAGGCGCTGCGGCCCACCCTCATGGACCGCGCCGGCCTCAAGATCGTCGTCGTCGGGGACATCACCGCGGCTGAGCTTGCCGGCCGGCTCGATGCGCTCTTCGGTGACTTGCCCAAGGGCGAGCCGCGGCCCCGCCCGGCTCAAGCCCTGCCGATCCAGGGGCTCGGCCAGACCCATGTCATCGATCTCGACGTGCCGCAGACCGTGCTGCGCTTCGTCGGGCCGGGCCTGATGTGGGACGATCCGGATTTCATCACTGCCAGCGTGCTGAACCATATTCTCGGTGGCTCCGCCTTCACCTCGCGCCTGTTCATGGAGGTGCGCGAGAAGCGCGGCCTCGCCTATGGCGTCTCGTCCAGCCTGATGCCGATGCGCGAGAGTGCCATGCTGGTCGGCGGCACCGCCACCCGCAACGATCGCGCGGCCGAGTCGATGAAGGTCATCCGCGAGGAGATGCTGAAGCTCGCCGAGGAGGGCCCGACCGAGCACGAGGTCGAGGAAGCCAAGCGCTACATCATCGGCTCCTATCCGCTGCGCTTTGACACTTCGCCGAAGATCGCCGGCGAATTGCTCGCGCTCGCCTTGCGCGGCGACACGCCGGATTTCCTCGCCCGTCGCAACAGCCTCTTCGCGGCCGTCACGCTCGACGATGTCAAGCGCGTCGCCAAGCGCTTGTTCGGTAACCCCGAACTGCTCGTCCAGGCGGTTGGCAAGCCCGTCGCGCTGGTCTGAAATAGCCTTCGTCTTCTCGTCGATACGGATAGGTTCATGCTTCAGCAAAGCTTCGATCTCGCGCTCGAATCCAAGGTCGGCAAGGGCGGTATTCCCGATGCGGCCTTCGAGACGGCGCTGGCCGATCTCAAGCCCGCGCTGGCGAAGCTGCAGGCGCAGGCCAAGGATGGCTCGCTGCCGCTGCTGAAGCTGCCGAGCGACACGGCCGATCTGGCGCCCGTGAAGGCCGCGGCCGAACGATTGAAATCAGGCGGCACCACCGACGTGTTGGTGCTCGGCACCGGCGGCTCCAGCCTCGGCGGCCAGACGCTGGCGCAGCTCACCGGCTACGGTATCGCCGGGCTCTCGCAGTTCACCTCCGGCGTGCGCGTCCATTTCATCGACAATCTCGACCCCGCGACCTATGCCGCGCTGCTCGCCAAGCTCCCGCTCAAGACCACCAAATTCGTCGCCATCTCGAAATCGGGCGGCACCGGCGAGACCCTGCTGCAATCGATCGCCGCGATCGAGGCCTTGCGCGGCGCGCATCTGACCGATCAGCAGATCGGTACGCATTTCGAGGGGCTCTCCGAGCCGGCCAAGTCCGGCAAGCTGCATCCGCTGCGCGCGCTGCTCGAACCCTTCGGCACGCCCTTCCTCGAGCATCACACCGATGTCGGCGGCCGCTACTCCGTGCTGACCAATTGCGGCCTGCTGCCCGCCGCCGTGCTCGGCCTCGATATCGAGGCGCTCAGGCTCGGCGCTGGCCGCGCGGTCGCGCCGCTCTTCGCCGGCAAGGATGTCCACGAGAC
Organism: Allobosea sp. GW821-FHT09G06; assembly: GCF_059416005.1. Classification (NCBI taxonomy): domain Bacteria; kingdom Pseudomonadati; phylum Pseudomonadota; class Alphaproteobacteria; order Hyphomicrobiales; family Alloboseaceae; genus Allobosea; species Allobosea sp. GW821-FHT09G06. The sequence goes on from NZ_JBWKOI010000002.1 coordinate 758,875, forward strand.
GCCGGCTGCCGTCGGTGCGGCGCTGCATCTCGCCGCGATGCGCTCGGGCAAGAACATCGCCGTGCTGATGCCCTATGCCGACAAGCTTGCCTTGCTCACCCGCTGGTGGATGCAGCTCTGGGCCGAGAGCCTCGGCAAGGACGGGCAGGGCACGCAGCCCGTTGGCGCGCTCGGCCCGGTTGACCAGCATTCGCAGCAGCAGCTTTACCTAGCCGGCCCCAAGGACAAGTTCTTCACGGTCATCACCACGAGCGTGAAGGGCAAGGGCCCGCAGATCGACGCCGCTCTGGCGGAAAAGATCGGCCAGGCCGATTTCGCCGGCAAGACGATCGGCGACCTCGTCGCGGCGCAAGGCATCGCGATGATCGATACCTTCGCCAAGAACGGTTGCGCGGTGCGCCGCTTCCATGTCGAGCGCATCGACGAGACCAGCCATGGCGAGATGCTGATGCATTTCATGCTGGAGACGATCCTGACCGGCTACGCCATGGGCGTGGATCCGTTCGACCAGCCGGCCGTGGAAGAAGCGAAGCTCCTCGCCAAGCGCTATCTTGCCGAAGGGCGGGCCTGAGTCGCAGCGAACCTTGCGGGTGGCCGTCATGCTCGGGCTTGACCCGAGCATCCCAGGACACGAAGGCTCGGGAGCCTCTTCCTGCCGGAGATTCTCGGGTCTGCGCTTCGCTCCGCCCGAGAATGACGAGCCCTGTTTTCTGATGACCGCTAGAGCCCCATGACCGTCCGCCGCCTCGATCCCGTCCTGGTCGACCGCATCGCCGCTGGCGAGGTGATCGAGCGGCCGGCTGCGGCCGTGAAGGAGCTGGTCGAGAACGCGATCGATGCCGGCGCGCGCTCGATCGCCGTCACCATCCAGGGCGGCGGCCGCGAACTCATCCGCGTCGTCGATGACGGCGCCGGCATGACGCCTGATGACCTCGAACTCGCCGTCGACCGTCATGCCACCTCGAAGCTCCCCGGCGGCGATCTCTTCGCCATCGACACGTTGGGCTTCCGCGGCGAGGCCTTGCCCTCGATCGGCTCGGTCGCAAGGCTCTCGATCGCGACGCGCCGACGTGACGCGGTGCAGGGCTCCGGCCTCGTTGTCGAGGCCGGCGAGAAGGGCGTAGTCCGCCCCGTCGCTGCGGCGCCCGGCACGCGCATCGAGGTCAGCGATCTCTTCATCTTCACCCCGGCCCGCCTGAAATTCCTCAAGAGCGACCGGGCCGAGGCGCAGGCGGTCTCCGAGATGCTCCGGCGCCTCGCCATCGCCCATCCCGAGATCCGCTTCTCGCTGGAGGGCGAGCATATCAGCGCCTTCGACTGGCCGGCCGAGCCGATCGGGGAGGACGGCCTGTTACGCCGCCTCGGCCGCGCGCTCGGCCGCGACTTCCCCGAGAACGCGCTGCGCATCGAGGCGGAACGCGAAGGTTTCGGCATTTCAGGCTTCGCCGGCCTGCCGACCTTCCATCGCGGTACCTCGGCCGGCGTGCATCTGGCCGTCAATGGCCGCCCGGTGCGCGACAAGCTGCTGCTCTCGGCCGTGCGCGGCGCCTATGCAGATGTCGTGCCCTCCGACCGGCATCCGGTGCTCTTCCTCGATGTCGGCTGCGATCCGCGCTCGGTCGACGTCAACGTCCACCCGGCCAAGAGCGAGGTCCGTTTCCGCGATCCGGCGCTGGTGCGCGGCCTCGTCGTCTCCGGCCTGAAGGCGGCGCTCGCCGCAGCCGGCCACCGCGCCACCACGACGGGCGGCGCCCGCACGCTCGACGCCTTCCGCGCCGTGCTCTCGATGGGCGGCAACGGCAACGCGATCCCGCGCCCCGCATTCCCGCAGGCGCCGAGCTGGGGCGGCCCGGCCCCGATCCCGATGAGCGCCCCGCAATCCGGCTTTTCCGATTTCGCCGCGCCCTCCGCAGACGCCCGCGCGCATCTGGCCGAGCCTTCGGCGGACGCGCTCGACCGCCCGCTCGGCGCCGCCCGCGCCCAGGTTCACGAGACCTATATCGTCGCCCAGACCCGCGAGGGCGTCGTCATCGTCGACCAGCACGCCGCCCATGAGCGCCTCGTCTATGAACGCCTCAAGGCCGAGCGCGCCCGCAACGGCATCGCCCGCCAGCCCCTGCTGCTGCCGGAGGTGGTCGAGCTCGACCCGGTCGATGCCGACCGCCTGATCGCGGCGGGCAGCGAGCTTGAAAGCCTCGGTCTCGTGCTGGAATCCTTCGGCCCCGGCGCGGTTCTGGTTCGCGAGGCGCCGAGCCAGCTCGCCGGCGGCAATCTCCAGCGCCTCGTCCGCGACGTTGCCGATGCGCTCGCCGAGCACGGTACCGCCGGCTCACTGGAGCGCCGGCTCGACCATGTCCTGGCGACGATGGCGTGCCACAATTCGGTCCGTGCCGGCCGCCGCATGCGCCCCGAGGAGATGGACGCGCTTTTGCGCGAGATGGAGATCACGCCCAATTCCGGCCAGTGCAACCACGGCCGGCCGACCTATGTCGAACTGAAGTTGAGCGATATCGAGCGGCTGTTCGGGCGGCGGTAAGAGCGCGTATAAGGCGCCGAGAGATTGATCGAGGAGGCGGCGATGGCAGGCGAGACGATTGTCCAGGCGGCCTGTCACTGCAAAAGCGTTCGTTTCGAAGCGACCCTGACCGACGGCATGAAAACGGCGCGCCGCTGCGATTGCTCGTTTTGCCGCATGCGAGGCGCGGTCGTGGTTTCGGCGAGCAGCGTCAGGATTGTCTCAGGCGAGGACAAGCTTGGCGAGTACCAGTTCAACACCCGGACGGCGAAGCACTATTTCTGCCTGGGCTGCGGCATCTATACCCATCATCAGCGCCGTTCGAATCCAGGTCAGCTCGGCGTGAACGTCGCCTGCATCGACGGCGCCAGCCCCTTCGATTTCCCGGTGCTGCAGGTCAACGACGGCATCAATCACCCCAGCGATATGCCCGCTGGTTCAAAGCCAAGAATAGCGGGCATCCTCCGCTACGAGCCGACCCTGGAGTAAGTGTCGGTGGCCTGCACGGTTGCGGGACGCCAGCCGCACATCGCACTGCTATAGCTGCGGAGAAGCGCGACACTCAGGTTGCTTGTTTGGGGCTTTCCGAGTTCGGCTCGGAAGCGATCCGGCGTTTCATGCGGTCTATCAGACGGCAAGGATATACGGAGATCCGCTCTGCCGCATCGCGGATCGCGGCGCTGCGCAGGCTCTCAGCCATCTAGACGTGGCGTGCGATCAATTCCGAAGAAATGGTCGGCAGGCGGACGCCCGGCCCCGTGAGAGGCAAGCGCGTAACCGTCATGTCGTCGCGACCTTGCTTTCCCAAGCACGGGCGTGCGTGACCTTGCATATCTGGTAGCTGAAGACGCTGTAGAATTTCTTGAAGCCGATCCGCTTGGCTTCACGGTGCTCCGGATGAACTTTCCAGTCCTGAAGTGCCTCTTCGGTTTCGAACTCCACGATGGTGACGCGTTCGCCATCCTCGGCGACGAAGCCCTTGTGAGAGACATAGCCCGGTATAGTTCGGGCCAACTCGCTCATGCGTCTGGCTGTGGGGCCATATTCGTCCAGAATGCCGGGAACCAGGCGAGAGCGAAGCACTGTGACGATCATCGGAGCGGTACCTCTAAATGGGCAGGCTAGATCGGTGCCGGCGGCAAAGATTTCTCTCAGCCGGTAGCTGCCCATGAGGAATGGCCGCTCAATCAATATAAATCAAATGCATTATTAATATAATGATTATGCTGAAACTTATGGTTTGCTTAACTCGTCGCGCAATGCGCGCACGAGATTGTCCATCGGTGCGTCAAAGCGACCAGCCAGGCTGCTGCGGACCAGCGCTACCGTGGCTGGCATGCTGAAATCAACCACATCGAGAATCTGCCGGCCGTGACGATGCGGGCTGTGCTCGAACAGCCGGCGCGGGACGAGTGACAGGCCATTATTGTCGGAGAGAAGAGATAGCTGCAGATTCTCTCCAAAGATTTCCGCCGCGATACGCATCGGGAGTTGCTGGCGATCAAAGGCGCGCGTCAGCGCAGCACGACAGCCACAGCCAGGTGGATTGAGAAACCAGTCCTCGTCTGCCAGGTCGCGCAATCGCCATGGGCTGCCATCCCGCCTTGTGGCAGCGCGGGACGCTGAAACGACGACCACCTGCTCGTCTGCCAGAGCGACCCGCTGCAATCCGGCCGGAATCAAGTGTGCTTCGGTCAGCAGGCCGATGGCGCAGTCGATGGCCCCGCTCCGCACGTCCTCGATAAGGTCGATGCTCCAACTCGATCCGATTTTGAGCCTGATGCGGGGGTAACGCTGCCGCAGCGCCTCCACTGGGGTTGCGAGCACCATTTCGCCGAGCCCATGGGCGACGCCGATTCTGAGCTCGCCGGCCGGGTCGGCGGCGCTTGTCGTGCAGGTTTCCAACTCTGCCACCGCAGATAGCACGCGCCTGCAATGCTCGAGAACATGCGTGCCGAGCGCGGTCAGAGTAGCTGGCTTGACCGTGCGGTTGAAGAGAAGTCCTTCGCCGACCGTCGCTTCAAAGCTCTGGATACGTCGCGTGGTCGCAGGCTGAGTAAGATTGAGGCGCGCAGCAGCTCGGCTCACCGATCCGGTTTCTGCCACCGCGACATAGGCTTCGATGTCCTGAAGATTCATGTGCTCAATTTATAAACAATGGCTCGCCATGCGCCAATATGTGGGGCTCAAGCCCGACGCATGTGAATGGAGTGCAATACGTGACGCTGTTGTGCGGCTTGCGAATTCCTGCCGTCATCCGCCTGCTACTAGAAGCAAGAATCGTCGCTTTGCCAGCGTCTCGCCTCGGTGCCTACGTCACCCGCAGCACCAGAACCTGCGTCTCGCCATATGCCCGCCGCTCCAGCTCCTCGAAGCCCTCCGGCAGGCTGATCTCGGCATCCGCAGCCTCTTCCAGCACGATCAGCGCCTCCGGTGCCAGCCAGCCGCCCTCGCGGGCCGAGGTCAGCGCCTTCTCGCCGAGCCCCTTGCGATAAGGCGGGTCGCAGAAGACGAGGCCGAACGGCGCCATGCCGGTGATCGGGCCGAGCTTGGTGGCGTCGCGGCGGAAGATGCGGCTGAAGCCGGCGATACCGAGAGCCATCTGGTTCTCGCGGATGATGCCGCGCGCCTCCGTGCCGTCATCGACCAGCAGGGCGAAGCCCGCGCCCCGTGACAAGGCCTCGAAGCCGAGCGCGCCCGTGCCGGCGAAGAGATCGAGCACGCGCGCGCCTTCGATCGCGTCGCCATAGGCATGGACGAGCACGTTGAACAGGGATTCGCGCAGGCGGTCCGAGGTCGGCCGGATGCTGCCGATCCCCGGTTTCGGGCCGGCCAGAGGCCGGCCGCCCAGGCGTCCGCCGACGATCCGCATCGCTTAGTCGCGGCTGCCGCCACCGGCACGGGGACCTCTGCCACCGCCGCCGGGGCGCGGACCCTTGCCGCCACCCGGTCGCCCACCGCCAGGCTTGCCGCCGAAGGGGCGTCCGCCACCGGCCGGCCGCTCGGATGAACGGCCTCCGAAGCTCTTGCCACCGGGCTTGTCGCCGAAGCTGCGGCCACGGGGCCGGTCATCGCCCGGCCGATCGGAGGACCGTCCGCCGGAGCTCTTGCCCCCGAAGCCTTTGCCGGCAGGCTTGTCGCCGAAGCTGCGGCCGCGCGGCCTCTCCTCCGATGAACGCTCGCGGAAGGCGCGGGCAGGGCGCTCAGCGCCGTCACGGGGCGGGCGGTCAGGACGCTCGCCGCGCGGTGCGCGATCTTCCCACGGCCGGTCACCACCGCGATCGCGTTCGCCGGCCTCGCTGCGCGGGCGCCGTGCCGGCCTTTCGTCTCCGCCAGAGCGTTCGAAGGAGCGCGGGGCGCGTGCCTCGTCGCCACCACGCTCTTCGCGGCCACGCTCCTGGCGCGGCTTGCGGTCGGGCCTGCGCTTGCTCTCGCGTTCGGGAGCAGCGCGTTCTTCCGAAACGGGGGCGCGGACGCGCTCGACCAGCACGCGCCGGCCCTTCGGATCGGCGATCGGCGTGTCGCGGCGGCGCTTGACGTCGCCGGTGGCCTCGCGCTCCTGCCGCTCCAGCTTCGGGTCGGCGCCGCGGCGCGGCGGGGCCTTGCGTTCGCGCTGCGGCTCGGTCTCGGCATCGCGCCAGACGGTACGGGTCCAGGGCTTGTCGCCGCGCAGCGGCGCGCGGGCCGGCTCGTCGTCGCGGCCGGCTTCGTCGCGGCGGCGGCGCGGGCGATCGTCGCCGGCTGGCGCCGGGCGCGGCGCGGCGGGCAGGGCGTCGCGGCGCGGCGATTCGAAATCGGCGCCGGCCTTGGCCGCGAGCTCGGTGCCGAGCTGGTCCTGCAGCACGCGCGAGCGGATCTCGTCGACCTCGCCCTCCTCGAGCTCGCCGAGCTGGAACGGGCCGAAGGAGATGCGGATCAGGCGGTTCACCGTCAGCCCGAGATGCTCGAGCACGGTCTTGACCTCGCGGTTCTTGCCCTCGCGCAGATCGACCGTCAGCCAGGTGTTGAAGCCCTGCTGGCGCTCGAAGCGGGCGATCACCGGCCCGTAATGGACGTCATCGATGGTGACGCCGTCCTTGACCGTGTCGAGAACGTCTTGCGTCACCTCGCCGAAGGCGCGCACGCGGTAGCGGCGCAGCCAGCCGGTCTCCGGCAATTCCAGAACCCGCGCCAGCCCGCCATCGTTGGTCAGCAGCAGCAGGCCTTCGGTGTTGATGTCGAGGCGGCCGATGGTCAGTACGCGCGGCAGGTCTTCTGGCAGCACGTCAAAGACGGTCGGCCGGCCTTCCGGGTCGAAATTGGTCGTCACCACGCCGCGGGGCTTGTGGTAGAGCCACAGCCGCGTGCGCTCCCGGGCCGGCAAGGGCTCGCCGTCGATCAGCACGATATCGGTCGGCTTCACGTCGCGGGCCGGGCTGTCCAGCACCGTGCCGTTCACGCTGACGCGGCCTTCCGCGATCATCGCTTCGCTGTCGCGGCGCGAGGCGACACCGGCGCGCGCCATCACCTTGGCGATCCGCTCCGGTTCGTCGGCCGTGATCAGCTTGCGCTCGGGCGCATCCTCGCGCGCGCGGCGCGGACGATCGTCCTGGCCCTCGAAACGGGGCGAACGCGGGCGCGAGAAACGCTTCTCGCCGTCGCGGCCCTCGCCACGCGGCGGCCGGTCGCCCTGCGGCCGGTCGCGGCCTGCGAAGGGGCGGTCGCCTGTGCGGCGCGGGCGCTCATCGCCCGAGCGCTCGCGGAAATTGCGGCCTTCGCCCTCGGTCCTGGCGCGGACCGGGCGGTCGTTGTCGAAGCGGCGCGGACGCGGAGCCTCGCCCTCAGTGCCGGCAGGGCGCTCGAAGCGGCGGGCCGGACGCTCGTCACCAGCCGAATGGCCGCGGAAGGGCTTGCGCTCGCCGTCGCGGGCCGGGCGGTCGTCGCCGGCCGGGCGGCTGCGGAAGGGCTTGCGTTCTCCGTCGTGCGCGGGCCCGCGACCTTCGCCACTGGGGCGGCTGCCGAAGGGCTTGCCGCCAAAGCCTTTGCCACCGGAGCCGGGGCCACGGCCGCCGGCGCCACCGCCCTTGCGTGGGCCGCGGCCTCTGTTGTTGTCGTCGTCTTTCATGCTTGCTCCTGAGCCGGCCGAGCACAACCGCTTTGCGGGAAAGGCCTGGCTCGCTTATTCGCTATGACCGGCGCTTGTAGCAGAGGCTTTCCTTCGCTGCGAGCGTCAAAGCTGGGGTTTTCGATGTCGCTGCCGCAACACTCATCCACCGTCGATGCCATGGCGCTTGCCTTCGACGAGGCGAAGGCTGCCGCCGCGCGCGGCGAGGTGCCGGTCGGCGCGGTGGTGGTGCGTGACGGAGCGATCCTTGCCAGCGCGGGCAACCGCACGCTGGAGCTGAAGGACCCGACGGCGCACGCCGAAATGCTGGCGCTCAGGCTCGCCTGCGAGGCGATCGGCAGCGAACGGCTGATCGGCTGCGATCTCTACGTCACGCTCGAGCCCTGCCCGATGTGCGCGGCGGCGATCTCGTTTTCCCGGATCAGGCGGCTTTATTTCGGCGCCGGTGATCCGAAGGGCGGCGCGGTCGAGAACGGCGTCAGGCTCTATGAGAGCCCGACCTGCCATCATGCGCCGGAGGTCTATGGCGGCCTGCGCGAGACGGAGGCCGCGGCGCTGCTCAGGGATTTCTTCCGCGAGCGGCGTTAAGGCTCACGTATCCGACGAGGCGATGCCGAACTTCGCCGCGAGCTGCGCGCGGTCCATGCAGGAGACGTCATAGGTCACCTGCCGACCCTTGAACTCCGGACGCTTGCCGAACTCCTTGGTCATCGTGCGAGCGATGTCGTCGATCCGTGCCTCGCAGGCCTGTGCCGTGGTGAAGCCCATTTCGCTGACGCGGCTGGTGGCGCAATGCGCCTCGCCGGCGACGCAGGCCATGATGACCATGGTGAAGGCTTCCATGCGAGCCGCTCCCGTTTCTGCCGGCCGAGGCTGCGCCCGTATGGTTAGCGCCTGGTTAAGCCTGCAAACTTCGTCCTGCTGCGCTAAGCAAGGGCCGGACCATCAGGCCAGGCTGCGCCAGCAGAGATACGCTCCCAGCGCCAGCAGGCCGGCGAAGAAGCAGATCTTGAAGGTTGCGGGCGAGATGCGGCTGCGGATGAATTGGCCGGCGCCCATGCCGATCAGCGCAGGGACGAGCGCCAGCAGCGACTGCCAGGCGACGGTGCCGTTGAGCGCTCCCGCCCCGATCAGGCCGAAGGACAGCGCCAGCGTCGAGACGATGAAGGAGATGCCGAGCGCCTGCACCAACTCGTCCTTGTCGAAGCCCAGCGCCTGCAGATAGGGCACGGCCGGCAGCACGAACACGCCCGTCGCGGCGGTGACGACACCCGTCGTGAAACCGATCACCGGCCCGAGCCAGCCTTCCCAGCGGGGCGGTACGCGCAGCTTCGCCGCCTTCAAACCGACGAGCGCATAGAGAACAAGCGCCGCGCCGAGCCAGAGCGTGGCGCTGCCGTCCTTCTGCTGTTGCAGCAACCCGGCGCCAGCCCAGGTGCCCAGGCAGATGGCCGTAAGCATCGGCCAGAGGCGCTTCAGCGTGGCCCCGAGCTTTGGCCCGGTCGCGATCTGCCAGCCATTGGTGACGAGATTGGGCACGACCAGCAGCGCCGCCGCCTGGGCCGGGGCCATGACCACGCCGAGGATGCCGACCGCGATGGTCGGCAGTCCCAGCCCGATGACACCCTTGACGAAGCCGGCGAGCACGAAGGTCGCGGTGACGAAGATGAGAAGAGTCGTGTTGTCCATGCCCTGCTTTTGGCATTGCCGTGGGCGCCTGTCGCTGCCCGACGCTACGGCCCGTGCCGTAGTGTTCCCGCTTGCGGCGCGGCGGCGATGGCGCATCATGTCACCATGAGCACGCAAGGTCCCTATCTCGCGGAGATCGCCCATCTGATGGGCGATCCGGCCCGCGCCAACATGCTGCACGCGCTGATGGACGGCCGCGCGCTGACGGCGAAGGAACTCGCCTGGATCGCCGGCGTCGCGCCGCAGACGGCAAGCGGCCATCTCGCCAAGCTGATGCAGGGCAAGCTGATCGACGTCGCCGTGCAGGGGCGCCACCGCTACTACCGGCTGGCCGGTCCCGAGGTGGCGACGGCGCTGGAAGGGCTGATGGTGCTGGCCAATCTCGACGGCACGAGCCGGCGCCTGCCTTCGCGCGTCGGGGCGGAACTGAGCCAGGCCCGCACCTGCTACGACCATTTCGCCGGAAGGCTCGGCATCGGCATTCATGATGCGCTGATGGCGGGCGGCCATCTCGCCGCGAGCGAAGGCGGCTATGCGCTGACAGCGTCGGGCAAGGCGATCTTCAGGGCGCTGGGCCTCGATCCCGACGCTACCGCCAGGAGCCGCCGCGCCGCCTTGCGCCCTTGTCTCGACTGGAGCGAGCGCCGGCCGCACCTCGCCGGCCATCTCGCGGCCTCGCTCGCCTGCCGCTGCTTCGAGATGAACTGGGTGCGCCGCCGCAAGGACAGCCGCGCCGTGATCCTGACCGAGGAGGGGCAAGGCGTATTGGAGGCCGCGCTGCCCAGCTTCCGCTGCGATGCGCCCGAACCGGTCAGCCCCGCGATTCGAGAGCCCGTTCCAGCGCTCGCTTGACCTCGTGCTTGATCGGCTCGGCTGCCGCGAGGATCGCCTTGGCCTTGAAGAAATCGAGCCCACCGATGCCGTCGGCGCCGGCCCGGATCAGGATATCCGGCGGTTCCTGCTCGATCAGGCGCTGGACCAGCGTGCGGGTCAGGATCTGCGAGGCGCCGACGAGTGCCTCCATCGCGCCGGGAATGCGCGCTTCGCCCGGCTCGGTCATGGGCGCACTGACATCGACCGCGACGACGATGCGGCCTGGTGCCAGCCAATCCCGATAGGGCAGGGGATCGATCGCGCCGCCATCGATCAGCACGCGCCCGCCGAGCGCGACCGGCCGCACCAGCCCGGGAATGGCGAGCGAGGCCGCGACGGCCGGGGTCAGCGGGCCATCGTGCAGCGCGACGACGGCGTGCCGATGGTAGTCCGCCGCGATCGCGGTGAACGGGATCGCCAGCTCCTCGAAGCGATCGGGCACGGCCTCCGGCCAGAACAGATCGAGCAGGCGCTCGCCATCGATCAGCACGGGATTGCCGAGGCCACGCACGAGATCGGCGAGCTTGCCGACGCGGCAATCGAGAAGCCGCGCGATCACTCGCGCCCGGTCGCGGAAGGTCGACAGCGCATGCTCGCGCAACTCCCGGCCGGACAGCCCGGCGGCATAGGCTGCACCGATGATCGCGCCGATCGAGCAGCCGGCGATGCGCGCGGGCTTCACGCCGAGCTCGTCAAAGGCCTCCAGCACCGCGATATGGCTGAGGCCACGCGCTCCACCGGCTCCGAGCACGAGCGCGATCTCGGGCGCGCTTCCGCTTGGCGGCGCTTCGGAGGGGCGGGAACGTGGCATGCCGATTGTTCCCGTGGGTCCGCTCAGGCCGCAGCCTGCGCCAAGAACGGCTTCAGCGCCGCGAGCGTCGCTTGCGGATTCTCCTCCGGCAGGAAATGGCCACTATCGATCGCCTGCCCTTCGGCCTGCGGCGCGAAAGTCTCGCGCCAGATCGCGAGCGGGCTTGCGTCCTTGGCCGGGATGCCGGCCTCGCCCCAGAGCACCTGCACCGGGCAGAGGATGCGCTTGCCCGCAGCGAGATCGGCCTTGTCGTGCTCGATATCGGTCGTGGCGCCGGCGCGGTAATCCTCACAGGCCGCGTGGGTCCGCGAGGGATCGCTGAAGGATTCCGCATAGGATCGCATCGCCAGCGGGTCGAACAGGTCGAGATTCTTCGCCCGGCTCCAGCTCGCGATCGTGCGGTCGAGCCAGCCAACCGGATCGGCCTTGAGCAGGTTCTCCGGGATCGGCTCGGGCTGGGCGAGGAAGGTCCAGTGATAGACCTGCATGGCGCGCGCCGCGTTCATGCCCTCCCACATCGAGACGGTCGGCAGGATGTCGAGCAGGACGAGCCGCTCGACGCGGCCGGGATGGTCGAGGGCGAGGCGATAGGCGACGCGCGCGCCGCGATCATGGCCGATCACGCCGAAGCGGATATGGCCGAGCGCCTGCATCACCGCGACGATGTCCTCGCCCATGCCGCGCTTGGTGTAGGTTTCCTGGCCGCCATCGCCATGCGGCGCGGCCGACCAGCCATAGCCGCGCAGGTCGGGGCAGACCACGGTGTGGGTCTTGGCCAGCTCCGGCGCCAGCCGGTGCCATTCGGCATGGGTCTGCGGAAAGCCGTGGATCAGCACCAGCGGCGGGCCTTCGCCGCCGACGCGCGCGAAGATCTTGCCGAGCGGCCCGTCGATCCAATGCGCCTTGAAGCCGGGGAAGAGACTGTCGATGTTCGCCATGGGCGGCAGCATAGCGCCGCGCAAACGGTCCTGTCAGCCTTGCTCGCGCTTGACCGCCTGCCAGCCGATATCGCGACGGCAGAAGCCGCCGGGCCAGTCGATCTTGTCGACGGCCTCGTAGGCACGCTTCTGCGCCTCGCCGACGCTCTTGCCGAGCGCGACCACGTTGAGCACGCGCCCGCCATTGGCGACGAGGTCGCCATTCCTGAGCTTCGTGCCGGCATGAAAGACGAGCACGTCGTCCAGCGCCTCGGCCTTCTCGACGTCGCGGATGACGCTGCCCGTCTCCGGCTTGTCCGGATAGCCCTTCGCCGCGAGCACGACGGTCAGTGCCGGCTCGTCGCGCCAGCGCAGGTCGACCCGGTCGAGCACGCCGTCGCAGGCGGCGAGCAGCGCCGGCACGATGTCGCTCTTGAGGCGCGGCATCAGCACCTCGCATTCGGGGTCGCCGAAGCGGGTGTTGTACTCGATCAGCTTCGGCCCCTGCGCCGTGATCATCAGCCCGGCGAAGAGCACGCCCTGGAACGGCGTGCCGCGCTTCGCCATGCCGGCGAGCGTCGGCCGGATGATCTCGGCCATGACGCGCTCGGTCAGCGCGGGCGTCATCACGGGGGCCGGCGAATAGGCGCCCATGCCGCCGGTATTCGGGCCGGTATCGCCGTCGCCGACGCGCTTGTGGTCCTGGGCCGAGGCGAGCGCCAGCGCATGCGTGCCGTCGCAGAGCGCGAAGAAGCTGGCTTCCTCGCCGATCATCCATTCCTCGACCACGACCTCGGCCCCGGCCGCGCCGAAGCCGCCCGAGAACATCATGTCGATGGCCTCGTTCGCCTGATCCAGCGTCTCGGCCATGATCACGCCCTTGCCGGCGGCGAGCCCGTCGGCCTTGATCACGATCGGCGCGCCCTGGGTGGCGACGTAAGTCTTGGCGGAAGCCGCGTCGCTGAAGCGGCCGAAACCGGCGGTCGGGATGCCGAATTCGGCGCAGAGCTCCTTGGTGAAGCCCTTCGAGCCTTCGAGCTGGGCCGCAGCCTTGGACGGGCCGAAGACCTTGATGCCGGCGGCCCTGAGATCGTCGGCAATGCCGGCGACCAGCGGCCCTTCCGGCCCAACGACGACGAGGCCGATGGCCTGCAGCCGGCAGAAGGCGGCGACCGCCGCGTGGTCGGCGATATCGATCACGACATTCTCGCCGCAATGGGCGGTGCCGGGATTGCCCGGCGCGATGAACAGCGTGTCGCAGAGCGGCGAGGCCGAAATCGCCCAGGCGAGCGCATGCTCGCGGCCGCCCGAACCGATCAGAAGAATTTTCATCGCGCTCTCCGCTCCGTCACGGGCGCAATAACGGCACCGGGCGCTGCGGGCAACGCTTCTGCTGTATCGCCCGTCCGGTTATGGTCCCGGCCATGAGCAGCGAATCGCAGCAGACGACCGGCAATGCGCCCGAATGGAGCGTCTCTGACCTCTCGGGAGCGCTGAAGCGCACGATCGAGGACAATTTCGGCTTCGTGCGCGTGCGTGGCGAGATTTCGGGCTATCGCGGCCCGGTCGCCTCCGGCCATGTCTATTTCTCGCTGAAGGACACCAACGCCAAGATCGATGCGGTGATCTGGAAGGGCGTCTTCGGCCGCCTGAAGACGCGCCCGCAGGAAGGGCTGGAGGTCGTCGCCACCGGCAAGATCACCACCTTCGCCGGCAAGTCGAGCTACCAGATCGTCATCGATTCGCTGGAGCTGGCCGGGGCCGGCGCGCTGATGGCGCTGCTGGAGGAGCGCCGCAAGCGGCTCGCTGCCGAGGGCCTCTTCGCCGAGGAGCGCAAGCAGCTCATCCCCTATCTGCCCTCCGTGATCGGCGTCGTGACCTCGCCGACCGGCGCGGTCATCCGCGATATCCTGCACCGCCTGGAGGATCGCTTCCCGCGCCATGTCCTGGTCTGGCCGGTGCGCGTACAGGGCGAGACCAGCGCCGCCGAGGTTGCCAACGCCATCGCCGGTTTCAATGCGCTCCCCTTGGGCGGGCGCATCCCGCGGCCGGATGTGATCATCGTCGCGCGCGGCGGCGGCTCGCTCGAAGACCTGATGAGCTTCAACGAGGAGATCGTCGTCCGCGCTGCCGCGGCCTCGGAGATACCGCTGGTCTCCGCCGTCGGCCATGAGACCGACTGGACGCTGATCGATCACGCCGCCGACCTGCGCGCCCCGACGCCGACCGGCGCGGCCGAGAAGGTCGTGCCGGTGCGGGCGGAGCTGATGGGCTTCGTCGCCGATCTCGCGCGCCGCCATGCCGGGGCGATGCTCCGCCTGTCGGACCGCCGCCGCAGCGACCTGCGGGCGCTCGCCCGTGCCTTGCCGGGACCTGAGGCCGTCCTGTCAGGCCCGCGCCAGCGGCTCGATCTTGCCGCGACGCGGCTGGCGCCTGCGCTCGCTCGCAATGCGCGCACGCATGAGCAGCAATTGCAGGCTCTGTCGCGCCGGCTGGAGGCGCGCTCGCCGCGTCTCGCGCTCGTTCGTCTGCGGACGCAGCTCGATGGTTTCGGGCGCGCACTGGCCGCCGCCAGGGGGAATGCTGTTGCCGGCGAGCGCACCCGGATCGCCAATGCGCGCGATCGTCTCGCGACACTGGAGACGCGGGCGCGCAACGCCTTCGGCCAGAGCCTGATCCAGCGCCGCGAACGCGGCCTTGCATTGGCTCAGCGCGCCGAGCGCGCCTTTGGCCAGATCTTGCATCGCCGTACTGACCGGCTCGCCTCGCTCTGGGCCCTGATCCGCTCGCTCGGGCCTGAGGCGGTGCTCTCCCGCGGCTACGCCCTGATCCGCGACGAAGCCGGTGCACTGGTGCGCAGCGTCGAGGCGGCCCAGCCGGGCAGGGCACTTTCGGTGCAGGTCGCTGACGGCAGCTTCGGCGTCACCGTTATCGGTGGAGAGGCCGGGGGGACGAAGCCGCCTGCGCCGCGCCCCTTGCGCAAGGCGCCGACGCCGGGATCGCAGGGCGACCTGTTCTGAAGTTCAGGGCGCGGTCAGGAAGGCCTTGACCCGCTTCAGCGCGTCCTCGCGTGCCGCCATGTTGGTGCCGACCGTGGCCTTGCCGGTGCCGCTGGCGGAATAGGCGATGTTGTCGCGCTCTTTCACCTCGAGGCGCGGATGGTCGAAATCATGCAGCGCGCCGGGATAGAGCACGAGCCCGACCTGCTCGCCGCGTGCCTGCGCCGCCTTGGCGAGATGGCCGCAGGGCGCGGCCGGCGTCCAGTCATCGGCCTCGCCGATCAGGATCAGGAGCGGGATGCGGGCGGAAAAGCTCGGCGATTCCGACTGGCTCCGGCAGGCAGGGTAGAAGGCGGCGGCGCGCTTGAAATCGGGCATGCCGTCGGCGGGCATGCGTTCCTTGCGGATCGCGGTCAGGACGGTGAGGCCGCCGCTCGACCAGCCGAGGAGCGCAATCGAGTCAGGCTTGATGTTGCCGCGCTGCTGCAGCCAGCTCCGCGCGGCCATCGCGTCGGCGACGCGCTCGCGGTTGGCCCGGACGGTCAGGTCCTTGACGCCGCATTGCGAGCCGAGCCCGCGCGAGCCGTAGCTGTCAGGCATCAGCACGGCGAAGCCGGCGGCGGCCAGCCGCTCGCCCCAATCGGCATGCCGGAGCGAAAGCTGGCCGTGCTCGCGCCACAAGCCGCCGCAACCATGCAAAGCGACGACGGCCGGAAACGGCCCCTGGCCAGCCGGCAGATAGAACACCCCGGTCAGCGTTCCCTGGTCGGTCGCAATGGCCACGCGCTCGTAGCCACCGGCACGGGCTGCCGATGCTGCGAGCAGCGCAAGGCTCATCAGGCACGCCATGAGGCGCAGGAGACTGGACATCGCCGACCAGAAGGTTATCACAAACCCCGGAGTATCCCGGCTTTCCGTTTCCCGATCAATGATTTGATGCAATTTTGATGAATATCAGCGAGCGCCTTCCGCCTCATGGCCCTGAAGCTGTCGTCGATTACGGCCCCGGCGAGTTCCGCGTGGTCAAGCCGGGCGCTTTCGTGCGCTGCGCCGTGACTGGTGCGCCGATCCGTCTCGACGATCTCCGCTACTGGTCGATCGAGTGGCAGGAAGCCTATTCCTCGTCGGAAGCCGCGCTTCTGAGACTGCGCCGCGCCGGCCGCGCCTGACGAAATCTCAGCTCGCCTTGCCGATGGCAGCGAGCAAGCCGCTGATCCCGGCCGGTTCCGCGAAAGCCAGCGAGACCGGCACCACGACCAGTTCGTCACGCGCATCCTCGGGCCAGAGCGGCGCGAGCTTGGTCCAATCCTTCTCGGTGGTTGCAACCAGCGCGGAGTGCTCCCGGGCAACCGCTAGCGCAGCCGTGACATCGCTTTCCGCGTAAGCGTGATGGTCGCCATGGGCTTGCTCGGCTATGACGATCGCTCCCGCATCCCGCAGCGTGGCCACGAATTTCTCCGGCCGCCCGATCCCTGACAGGGCGACGACCTTCTGGCCATGCAAGCGCGCGACGGCGGCATCGGCAGGCTTGAGGGTCGCCTTGAGAACCGGCTTCTTCGCCTCGCGCGCGACAGCGGCGACGCGTCCGCCTGCGTCCCCCGGCCCGATCACGATGACGGCGTCCGTTAGGCTCATCTGCTCGGCGAGCGGCGCACGCAAGGGGCCGGCCGGCAGGCAAAGCCCGTTGCCGGCGCCGCTTGCCCCGTCGACCACCGCGAGCCTGAGATGCTTGACCAGCGACGGATTCTGCAGCCCGTCATCCATCACGACGATGCTGGCACCAAGGCCGCGCGCCAGCCTGGCGCCGGCCACCCGGTCGCGGGCGATGACGGTGCGGGCATGGTGGGCCATCAGCAGCGGCTCGTCACCGACATCGGCCGCGCGATGCCGATCGGGATCGACCTCGACCGGCCCGGCAAGCTGTCCGCCATAGCCGCGCATCAGCACGAAAGGCTTTTCGCCCCGCGCTTCCAGCAGGCGCGCGATGGCGATCGCGGTCGGCGTCTTGCCGGCGCCGCCGGCGACGAAATTGCCGACGCAGATGACCGGAACACCGGCTTCGGTGCCGGGCTGCCGCATCCGCCGCAAGGTGATCCGCCCGTAGAGGAAGCCGAGCGGCTGAAACAGCCGGGCGAGCAGCGTCGGTGTCTCCCGCCACCAGAAGCGCGGGGCACGCAGCATCAGGGCGCGCTCTCGCGCTGGCCGATCGCGACCCGCATCAGCAAGGGCTCGATCGCATGGAGCGTGCGGTTCAGGGCGCCGCCGAGCTCGGTCGCGGTCTGCGCGGCGGCGCGCGCCGCCTGCCGGGCCTCGGCCGGGTTGTTCAGCCAGCGATGGACCGCGCCGGCCAGCGCCTGCGCATCGGCGACCTCGCGCGAGCCGCCGTCGCGATCGAAGGCGGCGAAGATCTCGGCGGCGTTATGGACATGCGGCCCGTGCAGCAGGGCGCAGCCGAGCTTGGCCGGCTCGATCGGGTTATGCCCGCCGATGCCCTCGACCAGCGAGCCGCCGAGGAAGGCGACCTGCGACAAACGGTAGAACAGCCCGAGCTCGTTGACGGTGTCGGCGACATAGAGATCGACGTCGCGTTCCGGGCTTCCGCCCGCTGCGCGGCGCGAGACCGGCACATCGTTCGCCTCGGCCAGCGCCTCGATCTCGGGGCCGCGCTGGGGGTGGCGCGGCGCGATGATCGTGAGCAGCTTCGGCAGATAGGGCTTGATCGCGAGATGGGCGGCGAGCACCAGCTCGTCCTCGCCGGGATGGGTGCTGGCGGCGATCCAGACCGGGCGGCCTGTCGTCTGGCCATCCAGGATCGCGAGCGTGTCGGGGTCGGCGGGCGGAGCTGGCACGTCGAATTTCAGGTTGCCGCTGACGCTGACGCGCGGCGCGCCGAGCTGCGCCAGACGCTCGGCATCGCCCTGCGATTGCGCGAGGCAGGCCTCGAAGCAGGAGAGCAGGAAGCGCGAGGTCTTCGGCATCTTGTACCAGCGCGCGAAGGAGCGCTCCGACATCCGGCCATTGACCATCACGACGGGGATGTCGCGGCGCTGCGCCTCGATCAGCAGGTTCGGCCAGATCTCGGATTCGCAGATCAGGCAAAGGTCCGGCCGCCAGTGGTCCATGAAGCGGCGCATGTAGCGCGCCACGTCGAGCGGGATGTACTGGTGGATCACGCCGCCCGGCAGCCTGGCCGCCATCAGCTTGGCGGAGGTGACCGTGCCGGAGGTCACCAGCACCGCAAAGCCGCGCTTCTGCAATTTGGCAATCAGGGGCAGCAGGGTCACGGTCTCGCCGACGCTGGCGCCGTGCAGCCAGACCAGCGGCTTGTTCGGCCGCTTGACGCTCGCGTGGCCACGCCGCTCGGCGAGGCGCGTCGCATCCTCCTTGCCGCGTCGCTGGCGCCAGAGCAGAAGCCCGGCCGCAGCCGGTTCCAGCAGGGAGGTCGCATAGCGATAGCTGCGGAGGATCGCGCCCTTGCCGCTCATGCCGGCGCCCCGGCAGCCAGCTGCTTATCGCGCAGGCCGGCGCCCGGATCGCTGCTGCCGACGATCGCGTAGCCGCGGGCATGGACGTCGTCGAGGCTGGCCTGAAGCGCGAGGCGTGCCGCTTCCTGCGTCGCCTCGTCGGCATCGCGCGCGACCAGGATCGGCTCGCCGACGACGATGGCGCAGCGTCCGAAGGGCAGGCCGATCGAGGCGCGGTCCCAGCTGTTGAAATCGATGCGCCGGCTCGTCACCACGGCGACCGCGCGGATCGGCCGGCCGGAGGCGCGGGCCAGCGCGATGATGCCGGGGCCGACGATGCGGGCGCGCTTCGGCACGTCGGCGGTGAGCACCATGGTGTCACCCGCGGCGAGCCGGCGGACCATGGCAAGGAAGGCGCTGGCACCGCCCTTCTCGCGGACTTTCTTGCCGAGTGCGCCCGAGCCGCGGATCGCGCCGATGCCGAGTTCACGCAGGGCGACGGCGTTGAAGCCGCCATCGCCATGGCGCGACACCAGCGAGCAGGCCGGCATCCAGTCCGGCCGGGCAAAAGGGATCATGATGTGCTGGCCGTGCCACATCGCGAAGATGAGCGGCAGGTCCGGCCGGACATGGTCGTAGATATCGGCGGGCTCGAAGACGATCCGGTTCGTGCGTTGCACGAGGCGCAGATAGCCGGCCAGCATCCGGCCAAGCGTTTCCTGCGCCACGCGCGTCTTGAGGATCGAAAAACCCATAGGTCCTGTCGTTCTAAGCCCGTCCGGGCTCAGCTCTTGGCGGTCTCGGGGTCGAGCAGCCGGTGGAGATGGACGATGAAGTAGCGCGTCTGCGCCTGGTCGACGGTCTGCTGCGCCTTGGCCTTCCAGGCCAAGTGCGCGGTGGCATAGTTCGGGAAGACGCCGACGATGTCGAGCTTCGACAGATCCTTGAAGGTGATGCCGTCGAGCGAGGCGAGCTCGCCGCCCAGCACGAGGTGAAGAAGCTGCTTCTGTTCCGGCTCGGTGCTCATCGAACTCTCCTGCGAGGGACGTTGGCGCCCCCATAAGCCATCCCGGCGGCCCATGCGAGCGGGCCGCGCCGGAAGCGTTGAAAAAAATCGTCAGGCGGGCTGCGTCCGTCCGTCGCGCAGCCGCTCGATCGCCGCTAGCAGCGGCGCGGTAAGCTTGCCGTTGCTGGCCGCGAGCATACCGTGGACGGGGGCCTCGCGATTGTAGACGACAGGCCGGCCCTCGCCGTCGGTGAGCTGCCCGCCGGCTTCGCTCAGCACGAGATCGGCCGCCGCCAGGTCCCAGTCGCGGGCGTCGGGCGAGATCAGGCCGGCATCGATCGTGCCGTCGGCAATGCGCGTGAGCCGCAGCGCCAGCGACGGAATGCGGCCGGCGGCCTCGAAGCTCTCGAACTGCGCGAGCGCATCGAGCATCGGCTTGGGGCCGGCGATGCGCGCGCCGGTCAGCGTGTCCGCGGAAGTCGTCCGGATGATCTCGCCATTGAGGGTCGCGCCACCGCCGGCCAGCGCGCGATAGGTCGCCTGGCAGGCCGGTGCATGCACGATGCCGAGGATCGGCGCGCCTTGGTCAAGCAGCGCGACACACACCGCCCAGTCCGGCGAGCCCTGCATGAAGGCCCGCGTGCCGTCGATCGGGTCGACGACCCAGACGTAGCGATGCGAGAGCCGCTGCGCGTCGTCCACGGTCTCCTCCGACAGCCAGGCGGCCTCGGGGAGCAATTCGGAGAGACGGATCCGCAGGAAGGTATCGACGCCGATATCGGCTTCGGTGACGGGCGACCCGCCGCTCTTGGACCAGGTCCGCGCCGCTGTCGCCGCGCCCGGCCGGAACAGGTCCAGCGCGATCGTGCCTGCTTCCAGGCAGCTTTCGCCGACAGCCTTCAGCAGCTCGGCCGCGATCGGTAGCGTGGTGGCGTTCATGGCTTTCCTATCGGCCGTGAAAGTCGCTGTTTCAAGCCGAAAATGCGGCCATGGATCGAAAGATTCCGTCAAGCATCCCGCGGGAAACCACCTGTTTCGGGTCGGATCGCGGCGGAAACACCTTCCTTTAACCCAACCCTTTAAGCGCTCGGACACGGCTGGCGGCCATCCTCACATGGCAAGCACGAGAGCCCCGGCATCGACAGAGGGCTCCGTTGCAGCAGGGATTACAGAGAGGCGTTACAACCGATGGCCAGCGTCACGCCGGCCGCCGGAGAGAGCGGTTTTGTGCCTGTTCTCTCCGGCGGTCCGACAACCACAGCGATCGTTTCCCGCAACCCGATGCCGGATCGTCCGGTCGCTCCGGCGATCGAGCGCGTCGGTTCCGTGCGGATACTGCGCGGCAATGGCAACTGGCGCGGCGTCGCGCTGCGTCTTGCCAATCCGGCGGGTGACGATGAGCGTTTCGAGCTGGCCCTGACGGCCGGCGACGGCCGCTCCATCGTGGTGGCGTCAGCCGATCAGGAGGATGCGGTCGCGCTCTGGCGGGATTTCGGCCGGACCAGCGGCCTGCCGCTCCTGCTCGAAGCCGCCGATGGCGTGGTGAGCGAGCCTTATCCGCAGCTTGGCCGCGTCGCGCTGGGAGCGGTTCGCATCCGCCGCCGTCACGGCCTGCTCAATGGCCGCCGGCCACGCTTCCTGACCCGTCGCAAGACCGGTCGCTTGGCTGAACTGCCGGTCATCGTCAGCGGCGACCGGATGACGGACTGATCCTCAGAACAGCGAACGACTCATCGCATCGAGCGCGAGCCCGGCCGCCAGAAGCAGGCCGGCATCGCGGTTCGACCGGAAAATCCGTAAGGCTTCGGGTGCCGTCGCACCATTGATGCGCGTCACTTGGCGGCCGAGATGCACGGCAAAGGCCGCAAAGCCGAGCCAGGCGATGGGGCCACCGCCGACCAGCCAGATCGCGATGCCCGTGAGCACAACCGCCAGCGCAAAGCACAGCGCCACCGCCTCGCGCGTATGGTCGCCGAAATAGCGTGCGCTCGAGCGGATGCCGGCGATGACATCGTCTTCCAGATCCTGCATCGCATAGATCGTGTCGTAGCCGACCGTCCAGGCTATGGAAGCGGCGTAGATCAGGTAGGCCGGCGGATCGAGCCGGCCGAACACGGCGCTCCAGCCCATCAGCCCGCCCCATGAGAAGGCGAGCCCCAGCACGAACTGCGGCATGTTCGTGACCCGCTTCATGAACGGGTAGATCGCAACGATCACGAGCGAGGCGATGCCGAGGATGATCGTGAAGCGGTTGAACTGCAGCAGTACGACGAAGCCGAGGAGCGCCTGCGCGACCATGAACAGGGCGGCGGCCTTCGCCGTCACCTGCCCGGACGGCAGTGGCCGCCCACGCGTGCGCGCCACCTCGGCGTCGAGCTTGCGGTCGATGATGTCGTTGAAGGTGCAGCCCGCGCCGCGCATCAGCACGGCGCCGACGAAGAAGAGCAGGCAATGCCAGGGATTGGGATAGGGCTGGCCGGCAGCGATGGCGGCAAGGCCGGCTGCCCACCAGCACGGCATCAGCAGCAGCCACCAGCCGATCGGCCGCTCGATGCGGGCGAGCTTGAGGAACGGCCGTGTGGCTCGGGGGGCCCGCGTATCGACCCAGTGGCCGGTCAGCGCATCGGGAAGAGGCGCGTCGCGCCCGGGCATCGCTCCGAGGGGAGACGGATCGGGCATGGCGCCGGCGCGCCGGTCAGAGCGCGCCTTGCGGCACGCGCATCCCGCCGCCGACACCGCCGGTGATGGAGTCGGCACCGCCGAACGGGTTGGCCCCTTGCGCCTGCTGCTGGGCACGGCGCTGCATCGCGGCCTGCTGCTTCACCGCGTTGCAGGCCTGCGCGCGGAAGCCGGTGACCTTCTTGTTGTCGGCTTGCATGCCTTCGATGAAGGCTGGTGGGATCTGGCACCAGTCCTGGTTGGCGGTGGCGAACTTGATCGCGGCATCGCCGTTATTGACGAGACGGCCGAAGGCGCTGCAGGCTTCCTGCGGCGTCATCTTCTGCTTGGCCTTCTGCGCGGACGAGAGCCGCGCGACGATCGACTGGCGCTCGGTGAGCAGCTTCTGGATCTGTTCGCAGCCCGAGGCCTGCGCGTTTGCGGGAGCAGCCGCCAGGAACGGGGCCACGGCAAGGCCGAGCACCGCGATTGCGCCTGAAGCCATCCAACGCCGCATGGTTTCCTTACTCCAGATTGCCGGCCTCCCCGGCCGATCCTTCGATACGTCCTTAACAGCAGGCGCTGTTAACGCCAACGACTCTTGCGAGTCCATGGGTGGCCTTTTGGGAACGGATCGCTACTAGAAAGAGATTGTGGCGTTTTTCGTAGCGTTCTCGACGATATTCTTGCTTTCCCGGAGGCGCTCGCGCCCATGTCCGTTCCCGATTTCGCCCGGCACCGGCTCTATATCGACCAGCCCTTTGGCCCGGCGGCGATTCTTCCGCTCGAACGAGAGCAGGCCAACTACCTGCTCAATGTCCTGCGCCTGCGGGTCGAGGGCACGGTGCTCGTCTTCAACGGGCGTGACGGCGAATGGCTGGCGCGCCTCGTGCCGGAAGGCCGCAAGCAGGCAAGCCTCGAACTGGTCCGGCAAACGAAGCCGCAGCCTCCGGCCTCCGATCTGCACTACCTGTTCGCGCCGCTGAAACATGCCCGGCTCGACTACATGGCGCAGAAGGCAGTCGAGATGGGCGCGGGGGTCCTTCAGCCCGTGCTGACCCGGCGCACCCAGGTTTCCCGACTCAATCTCGATCGGATGCGCGCCAATGCCGTCGAGGCGGCCGAGCAATGCGGCATCCTCAGCCTGCCGGAGATCGAGCCGGAACGCTCCCTGGAAGCCGCCCTTGCTGCGCTGGCGCCGGAGCGGCTGCTGGTCTTCTGCGACGAGGGCATGGCGGAGGCGAGCCCGCTCGCCGCGCTGGCGGCGTGCAAGCCGGCGCCGCTCGCCGTCCTGATCGGACCCGAAGGCGGCTTCGACGAGGCCGAGCGGCAATTGATCCGGTCGCGGCCCAACACGCAGCCGATCTCGCTTGGCCCGCGCATCCTGCGGGCGGATACGGCTGCGGTCGCGGCACTCGCTTTGGTGCAGGCTGCTCTCGGCGACTGGCCGCGCGCCTGAAAACAGGGCGGTGAGACCTGCCGCCAGCGCCGGTCGCCTTTGCGCGAATGCACGATAGCAGTCGTTGTCGAGCGCCCGGCGCTCGCCTATGTCTGTGCATCCTCTTCCGGCTTCCTCCGCGCGCTCAGTGCCGGGGGCCGGTCGTCCTGACTCATCTGCCGGAGCGCCCATGGCTCGCGACGTGTCCGATTCGACCCCGATCGGTTCCAAAGCCGAACTGATTGCGTGGATCGCCGCCGGCGAGAAACCGGTCTCGTCCTTCCGGATCGGCACCGAGCACGAGAAATTCCCGTTCTATCGGAGCGACCTCGCGCCCGTTCCCTATGAGGGGCGCGCTGGTGCAGGCGGTATCCGCGCCCTCTTGGAAGGCATGCAGCAGCGATTGGGCTGGGAACCGATCGTCGATGCCGGCCATATCATCGGCTTGGCCGGGCCGGATGGCGGTGGCGCGATCTCGCTGGAGCCCGGCGGTCAGTTCGAATTGTCCGGCGCGCCGCTGGCGACGTTGCATGAGACGGAGGCCGAGCTTCTGGCCCATCTCGCCGATGTGAAGGCTGTGGCCGCCCCGCATGATATCGGCTTTGTCGGCCTGGGCGCCTCGCCGCTCTGGACCCGTGCCGAGACGCCGGTGATGCCGAAGGGCCGCTACAAGATCATGGCGAACTACATGCCGAAGGTCGGCACGATGGGCCTCGACATGATGTTCCGGACCTGCACCGTGCAGGTCAATCTCGACTTCGCCAGCGAGGCGGACATGGTTCGCAAGCTCCGGGTCTCGTTGGCATTGCAGCCGCTCTCCACAGCCCTGTTCGCCTCCTCGCCCTTCCTGGAGCGTAAGCTCAACGGCTTCCAGTCGATGCGCTCCGAGATCTGGCGCGATACCGACAACGCGCGCTCCGGCATGCTCGCCTTCGCCTTCGACGAGGGCATGTCCTATGAGGGCTATGTCGACTGGGCGCTCGACGTTCCCATGTACTTCGTCAAGCGCGGCGACATCTATCACGACGTCGCCGGCGCCTCCTTCCGCGACCTGCTGGCCGGCCGCTTGCCGCAATTGCCGGGCGAGAAGGCGACGATGTCCGACTGGGCCAATCACCTCTCGACGCTGTTCCCCGAGGTCCGGCTCAAGCGCTTCCTCGAGATGCGTGGCTGCGATGCCGGCCCGGTCGACATGCTGGCTGCGATGCCGGCCTTCTGGGTCGGGCTGCTCTACGATACGACGTCGCTCGATGCGGCCTGGGACCTCGTCAAGGGCTGGACCGCCGAGGAGCGGCAGGCGCTGCGCGACGCGGTGCCGCGCGAAGGGCTTGCGGCCACGATCGGTGGGCGCAAGCTCGCGGAGATCGCTGCCGAGGTCGTGGAATTGTCGCGTGCGGGCCTTGCGCGCAGGGCTCTGAAGAACGCCGCCGGGCAGGACGAGACCCGCTTCCTGATGCCGTTGCACGGCATTCTGGAGCGTGGCCAGAGCCTGGCCCAGGTTCTGGAGGCGCGCTATCGCGATGCCTGGCACGGCAAGGTCGAGCCGGTCATGACTGAAATGGTGCTCTGATCTCTCCCGAACTGCCAGTAATCCGCTCAAAAAATGCGGTTTTGAGCGGATTGCCGGTTCGGAATTAACGAATTGGACGATTCATGCCGCTAGTCTGACGGCATGAAGCACCTTCGCATCAGCTTTGCCGCGCTTCTTCGCGACGAACGCGGAGTGACCATGATCGAGTACGCGCTGATCGCCGGCTTGGTCTCGATCAGCATCGTGGCGGGCGCGACCGCGATCGGCCAGGACGTCACTGCGAAGTTCACGGCGGTCCTGGCAGGCTTCAAGGGCTGATCAAGCCTCCAGCCCCAAGTCCTGCCTCCGGTTCAGCCCTATTCCGCCGCCGTCTTGAAGCTCGCCAGGTTGTCGAGACTCTGGATGATGTGCTCGGCCAACGCGTTCGACAAAACCGAGGGATCGAAGCGGGTGCGCAGCAACCCGATCTTGCAGGACGGCAAGGTTGCGAAGCCTTCCGAGGGCCCGAGGATGCGCATGCCCGGCCTGACGGCGCTCTCCGGCAGCACCGAGATCGCCAGCCCGGCCAGCACCGCGGCGCCGACGGCAGTGGAGTTCCAGCTCGCATAGAGCACGCGGAAGCGGCGCCCTTTCGATTCCAGCGCATCGACGGCCGCTTGCCGCCAGTTGCAGGTCGGCCGGCCCAGCGCGAGCGGCAGCGGATCCTCCTCATGCACGCTGTGGCGCGCCGAGGTGACCCAGAGCAGCGGTTCGATGCGGATGATCTCGCCCTGGCCGCGGCTTTCGACATGGGTGATGATCGCGAGGTCGATATCGCCGGTCGCGATCCGCTCGGCCAGCATCGGCGTCGGCTCGCAGACCACGGTGACCTCGGCGCGCGGATTCGAATGGGCGAAGCGGGCCAGGATTTCCGGCAGGTAGCGGTCGGCATAGTCGTCGGGCACGCCGAGGCGGATGCGCCCCTTGAGATCGGCATCGGCGAAGGAGGCCACGCATTCGAGGTTCAGCCTGACGATCCGGCGGGCATAGTCGAGCAGGCGCTCGCCATCCTCGGTCAGCTTGGCATGGCGCCCGTCGCGGCCGAACAGAGGCCGCCCGACCCGCTCCTCGAGCCGCTTCATCTGCATGGAAACGGCCGATTGCGTCTTGAAGACGATCTCGGCGGCGCGGGTGAATGACCCGGTATCGGCAATGGCGACGAAGGTCTTGAGCTGATCGGCGTCGAGCACATGAGCCATTGGCGGTCCCCCGTCCACTGTCCATCAATATCAGTGTTGCGAGACATCATAACCATTCGTTTGGCTGATGACCAGAGCCTCGCTAAGGTCTGGATGCACTCCGAAATTTCCTGTCAATGGCGCGTCCGGGCGGGACGGAGAGGCTGAGATTAACGTTCTGCACCGCCAAAGGAGGCTGTCATGCTGCTCATGACCATCACCGCGAAGTCGCTCTCGTCCATTTCGGCCGGCGTCACGCGTGTTGCCACCATCGGAGCTGCCGGAACGATCCAACTCGTGCGCGCCCTTATCCATCGTCGTGAGGTGATGCGACTCGGCGCCGAGCTCGATGAGCGTGGGCTCAAGGATATCGGCCTCGTGCGCTCGGATATCGATGGCGCGCTGGCGGCGTCCTGGCTCGACGATCCCTCGACCGTCCTGGCTGAGCGCTCGCGCTCTTCGTCGAATCTCGCCGCCGCGCGGCGCGAGCATGCCCTGCGCCATGCCGGCGCCGCGCCGATGCTGGCCGGGAAGGCCGATATCACGGTTGCACGCTGCGCCTGACCCCTTGGCGACAGCGTTCCTGCGGGCGGGAGCTTCGTGCTTCCGCCCTTTTTCATGTCTTCAGCTTTGAAGGCTCAGGTCTGCCTCAGCGGCGGCCCTGTCCGCCGCCGAGCATGGCGTCGAGGATCGACTTCAGCGCGTTCTGATGCTCGTCCTGAATCTGGCGGCCGTGCTCGAACATCTGGTTGAGCGCGTCGAGCCCGATCGAGCCCGGCCCATTGGCAGACGACGAGGCTGCCGCCTCCTCGGGCTCCGGTTCCGGCGCGGGCGCGCGCCGTGGCGCGCTGCGCGGGGCGGGAGCAGGCTCCGGCGCCGGCTGCGGTGCCATGCCACCGAACATGCCTCCGAGGATCTGGCCGAACGCGCCGCCGAACGGATCGGACGGGGCCGTCTGCGGACTGGGCTGCGGCTGGCCGCCGGCCTGCCCGAACATGCCCTTGAGGATCGCCTCGAACGGATTGGCCGGCATCTGCGGCTGCTGCGGTGCCGGCTGCATGCCCGGCATCTGGCCGCGCATCATCTCGGCGAACTGGCCGAGGATGCCGCCCAGCCCCTCGTTGCTCGACGTCTTCGACAGGCCGCCCATCAGCATCGCGGCGATGACCGGCAGCATCTGCTTGAGGATCGCCTGCGAGACGCCGCTGGTCGCGGCCGCCTGCGCCGCGATCGCCTGGCTGACCTCGCGCGAGCCGAAGAGCTGGCTCAGCACATCGTTGCCGGCATTCTGGGCGCCGGCCGGAATGCCATAGCCGCCGGCCTCGAAGAAGCGGGCATAGGGCGAAGCCGTCATCATCTGCGCCAGCGAGCCGAAGGCGTAGGGGTCTCGCGTCTGCCGCTGAAGCCCCATCGAGAAGGCCGGCAGCAGGGCATCGAGCGCAGCCTGCGTCTGCTGCAGGCTCAGGCCGTATTGCTGGGCGAGGTTCGGCAGCGCCTGGCCGTGCTGGGCCGATTGCATGATATCGAACAGGTTCATCATGGACGCTTCTCCCCGGCCGGTCTTTGGTTCCGTGCCTAGGAGGACGATAGCAGGGTGTCCTTGCCTGGCAAATCGGTTGCGGCCTGGCGCTGCGCGGCCCGGCGCTCCAGCCGGGTGATGCCGCGATAGGCGAAGATTAGCGCCAGCACGCCGAAGGCAACGGCGCCGAGCGCCGAGCCCGCCATCGCACCTTTCGGCCCGGCGAGATGCGCGCCGAGAATGGCGAGCGGCACGGTGCCGAGCGTGGCGCGGCCCCAGCTGAACAATGTCGACATGAACGGCATGCCGAGATTGTTGAAGGCGGCATTGGCGACGAAGAGCATGCCGACGAAGATCCACATCGGCCCGGCGATCAGGCAGAAGAACAGGACGAGCTCGGCCGTCAGTCCCGTCGCGTGAAAGGCGGAAACGAGGACGTCGCGGAAGGCGAAGAGCAGCGCCCAGGAGACGAGGACGCAGCCACCCGCGAAGATCGCCGAATCGGTCAGGCCCCGGCGCATCCGGTCGAAGCGTCCCGCGCCCCAGTTCTGGCCGAGGATCGGCCCGACCGAGCCCGACAGCGCGAAGAGCACGCCGAAGGCCACTGGAACCAGCCGGTCGACGATCGCGAGCGCCGCGATCGCCGCATCGCCGAAACGGGCGACGACGCTGGCGAAGACCGCATTGGCGATCGGGTTCGAGAGATTGGTCAGGATCGCCGGCCCCGCGATCGCGAAGGTCCGGGCGGCATCCTGCCGGATGAAGGACAGGCGCGGGCGGTCGATCATGTCATGCACCGTCACGCAGCCGTGGAAGCCGATGGCGATGATGATGATGCGCGCCAGCACGATCGCGATCGCGGCACCGTCCGGCCCCAGGCCGAAGCCGAAGATCAGCAGCGGGTCGAGCCCCGCTGTCGCGATGCCGCCGCCGAGCGTCACGAACATCGCGCGCCGGGCGTCGCCGACCGCGCGCAGGATGCCGGAGAGGCCCATGCCGATCGCCATCAGGGCGTTCGATGGCAGCACGATGTAGAGGAAGGAGAGGGCGACCGCATGCGACTGGTCGCGCGCGCCGAGCAGGCTGAGCAGCTTCGGCAGGAAGGGCAGCGCCGCGAGCGAGATGACGAGCGCCACAAGCGCCGACAGGACCATGGTCGAGGCCGCGATGCGTCGCGCGCCAGGGCGGTCGCCCGCACCGATGCTGCGCGAGGTCAGCGCCGTCACCGCGATCATCAGCCCGACATTCACCGAGATCATCAGGTAGAGCACGATCGTGGCGAAGCCGACGCCGGCCGTCGCTTCCGGCCGCCCGAGCCAGGAGACGTAGAGCAGCGACAGAAGGTCGACGACGAACACCGCCATCAGGCCGACCGAGCTCGTCGCGGTCATCACCGCGACATGGCGCATCAGCGGTCCCTCGAGGAAGACGGCCTGTCCCGGCCGCGCGGTAGCCTCGCTCATCGCTCGGGCTCGCCGACGCCGCCGACCGCGATCTCGGCCCCGCCATCTTCGATGACCTGCCGCGTCTCAGGCGTGAGCGGCTTCGACTTCGCCTTGGGCGGGACGAGCGGCTCCGGCGTGACGCGCGGCACGCGGTTGATCGCGGCGGCGAGACCCTCGTGGAACTGGATCTCCATGCGCTGCGCGTCGCGGTCGCGGACATGGTCGATCACGAGATCGGCCTCGTCGCGGGTCAGGCCCAGCGTCTCCAGGGTGACGCGGCCGAAGCCAAGCGCCGATTCGAAGGTCTCGCGCATCTGGAAGTCGACATTCGCCTTCATCAGCTCGATCGCGTGGATGCGGTCATAGGCCCGCACATGCAGCCGCACGCTCGGGAATTCGGCCTTGACCATCTCGACGATGCGGAGCGCGGCCTGCTTGTCGTCGACGCAGATGCAGATGACGCGGGCCTTGCCGGCGCCAGCCGCGCGCAACACGTCGAGCCGCGTGCCGTCGCCATAGTAGATCTTGAAGCCAAACTGGGATGCGGAGCGGATGCGCTCGACATCCGAATCGATGACGGTGACGTCGATATGCTGGAGCAGCAAAGCTTGCGTCACGATCTGGCCGAAGCGGCCGAAGCCGATCACCATCACCGGGCTGTCGCCGGCGCCCTCGTAATCCTCGTCCATCGTCGCAGGCGTGATGCGCGCCAGCAGCGCCGCATCGATCAGCTTGGCGACGACGGGGCCCAGCAGCATGCTGATCGCAGCAAGTGCCGTGACCATCGCGGATTGCTGGGCCGTGAGCAGCCCGTTCGCGAGCCCGAGCGGCAGCAGCACGAAGGCGAATTCGCCGGCCGGCGAAAGCAGGGCGCCGGCCCGGACCGCTTCGAGCCAGGACGAGCAGGACAGGCGCAGGATCGAGGTCACCACGGCGATCTTGAACAGCACCAAGAGCGGCGCGGCGAGCGCGAGCAGCAGCCAGTTGTCGGCGACGAGCTTGAGGTCGAGCGACATGCCGACCGCCATGAAGAACAGGCCGAGCAGAACGCCGCGGAACGGCTCGATATCGGCCTCCAGCTCGTGCCGGAAATGCGAGTCGGCCAGCATGACGCCGGCGAGGAAGGCGCCCATCGCCATCGAGAGCCCGACATGCTCCATCAATAGCGCCGATCCCAGCACGATCAGCAATGCGGCCGCCGTCATCACGTCCTTCGCGCCGGTATGGGCGAGGATGCGGAAGAACGGGTTCATCACATAGCGCCCGGCCAGCACGATCAGCACCAGCGCGAAAAGCGCGATGCCGAGGCTCGCCAGCGCCATGATCGGGCTGCCGGTTTCCTTGCCGCCCGTGGTCGCAAGCAGCGGCAGCAGTGCCAGCACGGGCGCGATCGCCATGTCCTGGAACAGCAGGATCGAGAAGGTGCGCCGGCCGTAGGTCTCGTTGCCGTCGCCGCGCTCCTCCAGCAATTGCAGTGCGATCGAGGTTGCCGACAGCGCGAGCGCCACGCCGACGGCGACCGCACCTGCCGCTGACAGGCCGAAATACCAGCCGAACAGGCCGATGCCGCCGGCGCTGAGTGCCATCTGCGCAAGGCCGGAACCGAGGATGTCCTTGCGCATCGAGTAGAGCCGCGACGGCTGCAATTCGAGGCCGACGAGGAAGAGCAGCAGCACGACGCCGATCTCGGCCGTGCCACGGATCGCATCGGGGTCCTTGATCACGCCGAGGATCGAGGGGCCGATGACGATGCCGGCAGCGAGATAGCCCAGCACCGCCGACTGGCCGAGCTTGCGGAAGAGCGGGACGGCGATCACCGCCCCGGCACAGAAGGTCAGGATCGGCGGGAGATAGCTGGCATGCGAGGCGGCGTCGGCCATGCGGAACTCGGTGCTTTGGAACGGGCTTGGCGATCAGGCGCGACGCGCGGCGTGGCGGGCCATCGTTCTATCTAGGCTTTCGATGGCGATCCTGCGAGAGGCAATCGGCATGGCGGCCAAGCCTGCGCTGCTTCGCTTCCTTGACATCGCCCCGATCCCGCCGAAAGAAGACGCGGACTGATCGGAGAACCATTCGCGCGTGACCAAGCCGCCGCTCGATATCCTGCTCTGTGCCCCGCGCGGCTTCTGCGCCGGGGTCGTGCGCGCCATCGACGCCGTCGAGAAGGCGCTGAAGCTGCATGGCGCGCCGGTCTATGTCCGCCACGAGATCGTCCATAACAAATACGTCGTCGAATCCCTGAAGCGGAAGGGCGCGGTCTTCGTCGCCGAGCTCGACGAGGTGCCGGACGAGACGCGTCCCGTGATCTTCTCGGCCCATGGCGTCGCCAAGGCGGTGCCGGCGGCGGCGAAGGCGCGCAACCTCTTCGCCATCGACGCGACCTGCCCGCTGGTGACCAAGGTCCATCGCGAGGCCGAGGTCCATCACAAGCGCGGCCGCCATATCCTGCTCGTCGGCCATGCCGGCCACCCGGAAGTGATCGGCACCATGGGCCAGCTACCCGAGGGCGCGATCACGCTGATCGAGACCCTGGACGACGTCGCGACGCTGACCCCGCCGGCGGATCAGCCACTCGCCTATGTCACCCAGACCACGCTCTCGGTCGATGATACCCGCGAGATCGTCGAGGCCTTGCAGGCCCGCTTCCCGGAGCTGATCGCCCCGCACAAGGAAGACATCTGCTATGCCACGACCAACCGCCAGGAGGCGGTGAAGCGCGTCGCGCCGCTGGTCGAGGGGCTGATCGTCGTCGGCTCGCCCAATTCCTCGAACTCGCAGCGCCTGCGCGAGGTCGCCGAGCGTGCCGGCTGCCCGGTGGCGCGGCTCGTGCTGCGCACCGACGAGATCGACTGGTCGGTCTTCGGCAACATCCGCAGCCTCGGCATCACCGCCGGCGCGAGCGCGCCCGAGGTGCTGGTCGAGGAGATCATCGACGCCTTCGCCGCGCGCTACGAGGTCCGCGTCGAGACCGTCTCGACCGCCGACGAGAACGTCTTCTTCCCGCTGCCGCGCGAATTGCGCGGCGAGGCGACGCCGGACGCGGCGGAATAATCTCAGCAGAAGAGTGCAAGCGTGGCCGTCTATACCGAAGTGCCCGATGACGAGCTGGCTGCCTTCGTGGCGCGCTACGGCATCGGCGACCTCCTCTCCGTCAAGGGCATCGCCGAGGGCGTCTCGAACTCGAACTTCCTGCTGCATACGACCAAGGCCTTCTACATCCTGACCCTCTATGAGGAGCGGGTGGACGAGGCGGAGCTGCCCTTCTTCATCGGGCTGATGGACCATCTCGCCCGGCGTGGCCTGATCTGCCCGGTGCCGCTGCGCATGGAGGATGGCGAAGCCGTCGGCCGGCTGGCCGGTCGTCCGGCGGCGATCGTCTCGTTCCTCGATGGCCTGTCCGTCCGGCGTCCGAACGTGACCCACTGCGCCGAGCTCGGGCGCGGGCTGGCCCAGCTGCACGAGGCCGGCGCCGATTTCGGCATGGAGCGGGTCAATTCGCTGTCGGTTCCGGGCTGGCGTCCGCTCGCCGAGCAGGCGGGAGCGGCGGCGGATACGGTTTCGCCCGGATTGGCGCGGCGCGTCATGGCGGAGGTGGAGGTCCATGAGCGTTCATGGCCGCAGGACCTGCCGCGCGGCGTGATCCATGCCGATCTCTTTCCGAACAATGTCTTCTTCATCAAGGACAGGCTGTCCGGCCTGATCGACTTCTATTTCGCCTGCACCGATGCCTTCGCCTATGATCTGGCGATCTGCCTGAACTCCTGGTGCTTCGAGGCCGATGCCTCGTTCAACCTGACGAAGGGCCAGGCGCTGCTCGCCGGCTACGAGAGCGTGCGCCCGCTCACCGCGGCGGAGGTCGAGGCGCTGCCGCAGCTCTGCCGCGGCTCGGCCTTGCGTTTCCTGGTGACGCGACTGGTCGACTGGCTGAACGTGCCGCCTGGCGCGCTGGTCAAGCCGCTCGATCCGCTCGAATACGACCGCAGGCTCGTCTTCCACCAGCGCATTGCTGACGCCCGCGAATACGGGCTGAAGCGATGAGCGAAGGTACGGTCGAAGTCTGGACGGACGGCGCCTGCTCGGGCAATCCGGGGCCGGGCGGCTGGGGCGCGATCCTCACCTTCAACGGCGTCGAGAAGGAATTGTCCGGCGGCGAAGCCCAGACGACCAATAACCGCATGGAATTGATGGCGGCGATCGCCGCGCTGGAGGCGCTGAAGCGCCCCGTCACGGTCGCGCTCCACACCGACAGCCAGTATCTGCGGCAGGGCATCACCGGCTGGATCCATGGCTGGAAGAAGAACGGCTGGAAGACGGCCGACCGCAAGCCGGTCAAGAATGCCGAGCTCTGGCAGCGCCTCGAAGCCGCGCTCGGCCGCCACAAGATCGAGTGGAAATGGGTCAAGGGCCACGCCGGCGACGAGATGAACGAGCGTGCCGACGCCCTGGCGCGCGCCGGCATGGCGCCGTTCAAGCCGGGGCGCTAGGCGCCGCACAGCTTTCGGAAGGCCGATAGCGCGCTGGCGGCGCGTGCAGCGACTTCCGCATCCGAGGGCTGTTCCAGCGTGCCGATGACCCGCCTGATCTGCTGATCACCGATCAGAAGGCAGAGGAACCACTCTGTCGCCACGCGCGCAGACGGAGCATCCAGCCCGCCGTTGGCCATCCCGCGCGCGATCAGCGTTTCGACCAGCGGAAAAACGGCGCTGCGGCCCGCCTGGCCGATCGTTGCCCCGAGCTCCCCTGTCTCGTCGGAAGCAGCGGCGCGGTTCAGCAGGATCGCCTTCTCGCCCAGCAGCATCGAGAGCAGGATCGGAGCGATATGCTCCAGCGTGGCGATGGCGTCCGCCCCGTGTGCGATGGCCGCCTGCAACGTGCCGGCGATGGTCTGCGCATTCCGCTCGACCATCGCGGCGAGCAATCCGCGCTTGCTGCCGTACCAGCGATAGAGCGTCTCGTTCGAGGCCTTCGCCTCCTTGGCGATCGCCAGCATCGATACGCCGCCATAGCCGTGGTCCCGGATCAGCCGGTAGGCCACGGCCTCGATCTCGCGCTGGCGCTCCGCTTTGTTCTCGTCCCGCATCTTGCCCCCACCGCACCTTGATCGAATCCGTATCTCTATGTACGGATAAATCAAGCGTACTGAGGTGTACGGATAAGGGGTGCCGCCATGCCCAGCCTGCTCGTGACGTTGTCGACGGTGTCGATCCTGCTCTGCGGCGCGATCTTCGGATTCTTCTACGCCTGGGTCTGCTCGACGATGTGGGGTCTGGATCAGGCCGACCCGCGCGTGGCGATCGCGGCGATGCAGGCGATGAACGCATCGGTGCGCAACGTCGTCTTCTTTCCGGCCTTCTTCCTGACGCCGGTGGTGCTGGCGTTGACGGCGATCGCCCTATTCCTGTCCCGTCAGCGGCAGGCCGCGGGCTGGTTCATCGCTGCGGCCGTCATCTATGCGGCTTTCGGGCTCGCCCTCACGATGCTCGTCAATGTCCCGATGAACGAGGCGCTGGCGAAGGTCTCGCCTGTCCCATCCGATATCGACGCGGCGCGGGAGATCTGGGCCGGCTATTCCGGCCGCTGGCAGGTCTGGAATCAGGTGCGGACGGTTGCCTCGGGGCTGGCGCTGGCCTGCGCAGCCTTCGGGCTCACGAGAGTGCACCCGGCCGGACGGGCAGCCTCGAGCTAGCGCTCGTGCAGGTAGTGGGTCAGGCGCAGGAGCGGATCGGCACCGAGCCGCTCGATGATCTCAGCCTTGTCCCGGATCGCGATCACGGTCGCTCCGGCCGGGTCTCTCAGCCCAGCGGCTGGCGGTAGACGATGAAGCCCGACTTGTCGGCGACCTTGTCGTAGAGCGCCTGTCCCTGCAGGTTGGATTCGTGCGTCTGCCAGTAGACGCGGTAGCAGTTCTTCGCCCGCGCCATCTGGTTCACGGCCTCGATCAGTTTGCGGCCGACGCCGGTGCCGCGCGATTCCGGCACGGTGAACAGGTCCTGCAGATAGCAGATCGGCTTCTCGCTCCAGGTCGTGCGGTGGAGCACCCAGTTGACCATGCCGAGCGGTTTGTCGCCCTCGAAGGCGAGGAAGCCGCCCATTGGCTCCTCGCCGGCGGTCAGGCGCCCGAAGGTGATCGCGTCGATCTCGGGCGGCAGCGTCGCCTTGTAGAAGGTCAGGTAGCCATGCCAGAGGGGCGTCCAGGCCTCCCGGTCCGTCGCGGCAAGCGGGCGAATGGTGATCTCGGCCATCGGTATTCTCCTCCGGTCCGGAAGCTAGCCGGGGCTTCGCGGCTTGTCTCATGACAAGCGCAGATCGGATCGATCAGTGGGGCTGGTCTGATGCCAGGAAGCGCTCGACAGCGCTGGCGCTCAAAGCCTGAGCAGAATCCTCCCTCCAAAGATCGAGAATGATGCCTGCCAGGCGGGCTCTAGCCCGCCTCTGCTGCTGGCCGCCGACGGTGTTCACGCTGTTCACCGCCATCCAGGCGGCGTCGAAGGCGCGAGCCAATTTTGCCAGCTCCGCAGGTTCGACAACGAAGCCCTGAAACGGCATGTCCTTTCCCCATACGCCAGAGAAGTGGAGCAGATTAAGAGGCAGCGCACTCCTTGCAATGTCAAAAGCTAGGTCCGCTTACGCCCCTAAGACGACATTCGTTTTTGCTGCATCAAGGTCGCCGACAATCTCTGCAATCATCGGGACGGTGTAGGTCCCAATGGGGTCGTCGTTAGGAGTCCGAGAATACTCCCCAGCGTCAAACGCTTCATAGACCTCCCATACGAGGGTACAAAAAGGTATCCCATCAGGAGCGTGTTCAATCATCCGGCTGAATAGAGTGTTTGCGATGAAGTCGCCTTGCCAGAACTCAATTTCGCCGCTGTTGAACCTGCGAGCTAGAGCCTCTGCTATAGCGTCGAACATGGCTTCAAAATTACCCGAATATGACACTGACCATCGTTCTAAATCGATCTCGGTGATGCGTGCTTCTCGCAGTTCTATCTCCTTTCTGTCGAGTTGAGCATAACGGCGCAGCAACTCGTTAATGGCCTGAT
Organism: Allobosea sp. GW821-FHT09G06; assembly: GCF_059416005.1. Lineage (NCBI taxonomy): Bacteria > Pseudomonadati > Pseudomonadota > Alphaproteobacteria > Hyphomicrobiales > Alloboseaceae > Allobosea > Allobosea sp. GW821-FHT09G06. The sequence goes on from NZ_JBWKOI010000002.1 coordinate 795,104, forward strand.
CCATTGCCTAAATTTCCACTTAGCAGACTTGAGCAAGCGATGGTCGAGTGCCGTTAGCGCCAGTTCCTTCTAGGCGGCAGCTCCGCCATAGCTAAACTACTCTCATTCCGTTCCATGACTGCGATGACGTTCGCAGCTCCAAAGGGCAGCTCGGTTCCCGACCAAAGCTCATCATTTTCGGCGATCTCTGTCGGGTCATTGTCGAGAATGCCAACATAGCCGCTCTCATTTCGAGCGGTTACGAGCACCCACATCCGCTCCACAACGACGCGGTCCCCAACCGCGATTTCAAACATCAGCTTTGCGAAATCGCCCGCCCGCAATCCTTCGCGCTCTGGCCGCGTCGGGATTGAGAACGTTGCCGGAGCCCATTGATGGTGTTCTTCGCCATCGAGTAGCTGCCAGCCGTCGATCGGCATTGAGGGGAAGCGCATGCCTGATTCTAACGCCAAAACGAATGTCTGCAATCGACCCATTGCTGACATTCGCCCCATCCGGCCAGCCAACAAAAACCCGCGCATCATCTGCGCGGGCTCCAATCTCTCTCCGAGCGCTGAGGCTCAGAGCTTGGCGAGCATCGCCTCGGCGCCGGAGGCTTCGGCCTTGCCGGCGGCTTCCTCGACGCTGAGCACCTTCACGGCGCCGTCCTCGACCAGCATCGAATAGCGCTGCGAGCGGGTGCCGAGGCCGAAGCCCGAGCCGTCCAGCGAGAGGCCGATCTCCTTGGCGAAATCGGCATTGCCGTCGGAGAGGAACTCGATCACGCCGGCGCCGCCCGTCGCCTTCGACCAGGCGTCCATGACGAAGACGTCGTTGGTGCTGGTGACCATGATGGCGTCGACGCCCTTCGCCTTGATCTCGGCCGCCTTCTCCAGATAGCCCGGCAGGTGGTTGCGGTGGCAGGTCGGGGTGAACGCGCCGGGAACGGCGAAGAGCACCACCTTCTTGCCGCTGAACAGGTCGTCGGTCGTGCGCGCGGCGGGGCCGTCGGCGGTCATGACGCGGAACGTCGCCTGGGGAAGCTTGTCACCCACCTTGATGGTCATGAGCCTGTCTCTCCGTGAAGCCTGCGGCCAGAGGGGCCGCCCGGCTTGAGGGATTAGGGCTTTGAGGCGGGGATGTCGAGGTCGAGCCGCGTCTCGATCGGCCGTGGCGTGCCGCGTACGGTGAAGATCAGCGGGACCGGGCCGGCGATGCCCTTCGGCCGCTCGTCGATGCGGATCTGGGCGACGACCGTGCCGTCCGCCTGCGGCGTCAGGCGGGACTTGCCGAAGGACCACATGCCCGAGCCTTCGACGAAGATATCCTCGATCTTGCCGTCCGGCGGCGGCTGCAGAATGAGACGCAGGCCGGGATCGACCACGCCGTCGTCGGGCGCGGCCTCGACGATCGCGATCTTCTCCTTATGGACGCCGGGCTTGACCGGAACCGGCACGCGCGCCTCGAAGCTTTCGAGCCGCGGCGAGGCCACGGTGGTCACGCCGGGTTCGAGCCACAGGCTGGCCTCGCCCTTGGCGGGGATGCAGATCTTCTCGCAGACAGCGTAGTCGAGCTTGAGCACGACGAGCACCGGCCGCGACGGATCGACCGGCTGGACCGAGATCGGGATCACGACCTCCCCGACATAGCCGATGGAATAGCCGGCCGAATCCTGGAAGCGTTCCGGCACGGGCCAGCGCACGTCGAGCCCGCCGATATTGGTCGAGCCCGACCAGTCGAAGGCCGGCGGCACGCCGAACTGCCCGGGACTGCGCCAATAGGTCTTGTAGCCCGGCGACATCACGATCTCGACGCCGACGCGCTGCTTGCCGGTCGAGGTGGTCGGTCCGGCAATCAGGCGCAGCTTCGCGTGCTCGCTAGCGGACCAGGGCGAGGTCGCCGCCTCGTGGGTGGCATCTTGCGCCTGCGCCGTGGAACTAAGCGCCAGCGGCAGGAGGGCCAACAGAGGGAGAATGCGGTTCACGGGCCCAGCCTTTAACGATTGCGAGCCTGAAAAGCGAACAAAACCTGTCTTCCTCCGCCGGTCGGCGCCTGAACGATCTCGCGGTAATCTCGCGCAGGATTGGGGCACAATCGCGATAGGGACGGCCGCGTGTGGCACGACGCCGCTCGTGCACGCGAACGTGATCGAGGGCGGGCGCAACCCGCGAAGGTGCCCCTCGGCATCATCGGCCTCAGCCAAGCCTTGCCGACCCTCCCCGAGAGCCTCTAGCATGGCCTCATGAAAATCGGCTCACAATCGCGCGTCGGCGGCCGCAGCTATCTCGATGGGCAATGCCTGATCGCGATGCCGGGCATGGCCGATACACGCTTCAGCCGCAGCGTCGTCTATGTCTGCGCCCATTCCGAGGATGGGGCGATGGGCATCATCGTCAACAAGCCGGCGGGCGATACGAAATTCCCGGAGTTGCTCGTCCAGCTCGACGTCATCCCCTCCGAGGAGGTGATCCGCCTGCCGAGCCGGGCCGAGCGCATGCAGGTGCTGCGCGGCGGGCCGGTCGAGACCAAGCGCGGCTTCGTCCTGCATACCGCCGATTTCTTCCTGGAATCGGCGACCCTGCCGATCGACGAGGGCATCTGCCTGACCGCGACGCTCGATATCCTGCGCGCCATCGCCAATGGCGACGGGCCGGAGAACGCGGTGCTGGCTTTGGGCTATGCCGGCTGGGCCGCGGGGCAATTGGAGGCCGAGATCCAGTCGAACGGCTGGCTGCACTGCTCCGCCGATCCCGAACTGCTCTTCGACGAGAGCGTCGAGACCAAGTACCAGCGCGCGCTCGGCAAGATCGGCATCGACCCGGCCTTCCTGTCGCGCGAGGCAGGGCACGCTTAATTCCTTCTTCCCTCGGGGAGAAGGTGTCTGTGAAGCAGACGGATGAGGGAAGGGTCGCGCAAGCGGCCCTTCGTTGTTTCTGGGATGTCGAGCTGCCCTCATCCGTCAGCGCTTCGCGCTGCCACCTTCTCTCCCGAGGGGAGAGGGATTTTTAAGCCGCCTCGGTCGCCGCCGCCGCGGCGCCCATCAGTCGGCGCGCCTCTGCCGCCGTCATCGGCTGCCCGAAGATATAGCCCTGCGCGTATTGGCAGCCGAGCTGGTAGAGCTCGATCGCATCCGACTCGCTCTCCGCGCCCTCGGCGACGACGTCCATGTGGAGATCGGCGGCGAGCTGCACGATCGAACGCAGGATCACCGGCGGGCGGCCATTGCCCATCTGGCGCACGAAGCTCTGGTCGATCTTGATCGTGTCGAAGGGGAAGCGCTGCAGATAGGACAGCGAGGAATAGCCCGTGCCAAAATCATCGAGCGAGAGGCCGGCGCCGAGATCGCGGATGCGCTGCAGCATCTGCGCAGCATATTCCGGATTCTCCATGACGAGGCTCTCGGTGATCTCGAGCTTGAGCGTGCCCGGCAGCACGCGGCGGCGCCCGAGCACGGTCTTCACGTCATGCAGCAGGTCGTGACGCAGCAATTGCCGGCTGGAGACGTTGACGCTGGCGAAGATCGGCGGCTCGACTTCCAGCGCCGCCTGCCAGGCCTCCAGCTCGCGCGCCGTCTTGTCCATGACATAGACGCCGAGATCGACGATCAGCCCGGTCTCCTCGGCGATGGCGAGGAAATCCTGCGGCATCAGGCGGCCTTCGCGCGGATGGTCCCAGCGCACCAGCGCCTCGAACCCTGCGATGGTGCGGTCCTCCAGCCGGACGATCGGCTGGTACATGACCTGGATTTCGTTGCGTTCGATCGCCCGGCGCAGGTCGCTTTCCAGCGCGAGCCGGTCGTTGCGGTCGGTCCGCATCGCCGGCACGAAGACCTCGATCTTGTTGCCGCCTTGGCGCTTGGCATGGGCCATGGCGAGCTCGGCGTTCTTCAGCGCGTCCTCCTTGCGCGAGGCCGGCGCCGGATCGAACAGGGCAAGGCCGATCGAGGGCGTCAGCACGATCTCGCGCTCGGCATAGGTGATCGGCGTCGAGACGGCGCGGCGCACCAACTCGGCCAGAGCCAGAATGCGCTCGGGATCGCGCTCGGAGACGAGGATCATCGCGAAGGTGTCGCCGCCGATGCGGGCGAGCGTGTCCTGCGCCCGCAGCAGCCGGCCGAGGCGTCGCGCCAGCGTCAGCAGGATCGAATCGCCGGCCGAGAATCCCACGGATTCGTTGACCTGCTTGAAGCGGTCGACATCGATGACGAGCACGGTGGGGCGGATATTGTCGTCGGCGCGGGTGAAGCCGAAGATCGCGCCCAGCCGGTCCTGGAACAGCTTGCGGTTGGGCAGGCCGGTCAGGTTGTCGTGGACGGCATCGTGCAGCAGGCGCTCCTGCGCGGTGCGCTGCTCGGTGACGTCGGCCAACGTGCCGATCACGCGGATGACTTCACCATCGGAACCGATCACCGGGCGTGCCTTCACGTTGACCCAGTGATAGGCGCCGTTGGCGGAGCGCAGACGCAAGTCGAGATTGAGCTTGCCGCGGCGCTGCTCCAGCACGGCGTCGAGCGTGACGCGATAGCGGTCGCGGTCGGCGACATGCATGTGCTCCAGCCAGCGCGCGGCCGAGCCTTCGAGCGCACCCTTCGGCAGGCCGAGCAGCGTTTCGATCTGCGGGGAGACGAAGATCTTGTCGGAGCTGACATCCCAGTCGAAGACGAGGTCGCCCGAGCCGGAGAGCGCGAGCGCCCGGCGCTCCGTATCCGAGACCAGCCCCTGCGAGATCGCGCCGCCGGCGAAGGCGTGCTGGATCACGGTGAAGCCGATGAGCAGCACGATCAGGACGAGGCCGCCTAGCAAGGCAGGCGCAACCAGATCGCGCTGAAACTGCCCGGTCACGGTGAAGCTCGCGGCGGTCACCCAGACAGCGAGCAGGAACCAGGTCGGGATCAGCATCACCGCACGCTCATAGCCATGCGTCGCCAGGTGCACGACGAGAATGAAGCCGATCGCCGCGACCGCCGCGATCGAGATGCGCGCGATGCCGGACGCCATCGGCGCGTCGAAGACGGCAAGACCGATCAGCCCGGCGAGGCCGAGAATCCAGAGCAGCGTGACGTGGCCATAGCGCACATGCCAGCGCGACAGGTTGAGATAGGCGAAGAGGAAGACGAGCAGCGTCGCCGCCAGCACCACCTCGGCACCGGCGCGATAGATGCGTTCGATTGCCGGCGTCAGTGGGAACAGGCGCTGGAAGAAGCCGAAATCGAGGCCGGCATAGGCCAGGACCGCCCAGGCAAGGGCCGCCGCGGCCGGGAAGATGACCGCGCCCTTGACCACGAAGATGATGGTCAGGAACAGCGCGAGCAGGCCGGCAATGCCGATGATGATGCCCTTGTAGAGCGTGAGCCCATTGGTCTTCTGCCGGTAGGCCTCGGCCTCGTAGAGATAGAGCTGCGGCAGGTTCGGCGATTTGAGCTCGGCGACGAATGTGACCGTCGTGCCGGGGTCGAGTGTGATCAGGAAGACGTCGGCATCCGGGCTGGGCTCGCGGTCGGGCGAAAGGCCCTGGCTCGCCGTCACCGCCTCGATGCGCTTGTCGCCGAGATCGGGCCAGACCACGCCGGAGCCGATCAGGCGGTGGAAGGGCGCGACCAACAGGCGGTCGATCTGCTCGTCGGAATCATTGGTGAGCGCGAAGACGATCCAGTCCGGCCGCGCACCGGCCTCGCGGGCCTTGACCGCGATGCGCCGGACGATGCCGTCCGGCCCCGGCGCGGTCGAGATCTGGATGACGTCGCCGTCGGATCTGTTGCGCTCGACGACATTGGTCAGGTCGATGACAGGGGCGTCGACGGGAACCCGGACCGCCTCGACGGCCTGGGCCGGCAGGACAGCGGCGCAGAACCACAGGACAAGGCCGGCCAGAGCGAGGCCGACCCGGAAGATGCGCTCGGAAATGGACAAGCTGTGCTCGGCTATCAGGCGGGAAGCGATCATTCGATGTTTAACGAAAAGCCCTATCGGCCGCTCATGGCAAGGGCAAGGCGGAGCGGGGCTGTGGTCAACCGCCGCAGTCACGGTCTGCTTCCGGGCAATATGTCGCTGGAGAGCACGCCGTAGAGCAGGTGATCGGCCCAGTTGCCGTTGATCTTGAGATAGGCCCGCGCCAGCCCCTCATGCTGGAAGCCGACACGCTCCAGCAGGCGCCGCGACGGCTCGTTATTGGGGAGGCAGGCGGCCTCGACACGGTGGAGCGCAAGGTCGGAGAACGCGAAGCGCACCGCCCCGCGCACGGCCTCCGTCATATGGCCCTTGCCGGCATGGCGCCGGCCCATCCAGTAGCCGAGCGTGCAGGCCTGCGCGACGCCGCGCCGGATCAGCCCCAGCGTCAGCCCGCCGATCAGGGTTTCCGTGCCGGTCTCGAAGATGAAGAGCGAATAGGCCTCGTCGGTCGAGATCTCGCGGGCAGCGCGCTTGGCGCGCAGGCGGAACGAGGCGCGGGTGAGGTCGTCCTCGTTCCAGGTCGGTTCCCAGGGGGTCAGGAATTCCCGGCTTTCCATGCGCAGCAGTGCCCAGGCCGCGTGGTCGCTGGCCTGGGGCGCGCGCAGATAGAGATTCGGCGTCCGGATCAGCGGGCGGCTCGGCGGCTCGCTCGGGAAACGGAACAGCGCCATCGCCGGTCAGTCCGCCGCCCGGGCGGCGTGGCGAAGGCGCTTGGCCGGCGGCAGGCCATGGGTCGGGCCGACGGCGGCAATGGTCGGCTGGTGCCCCAACAGCGAGCGGCCGGCGGCACGCACGTCGTCCAGCGTCACCGCATCGAGCCGGGCGGCCAGTTCCTCGCGCGGAATCGCCCGATCGAAGAGCAGCACCTGCCGCGCCATCTGCTCCAGCTTGCCGCCGGGGCTTTCGAGCGAGGCCAGCAAGCCGACCTTCATCTGGGCGCGAGCACGGGCGACTTCCGCTTCACTCACATCCTCCGCCGCCTGCCGTAGGCAGCCGAGCGCGACCTCGATCAATTCGCCCGCATCCTCCGGCGCCGTGCCGGCCCCGATGCCGAAGACGCCGCAATCGGAGAAGGGCCAGTGGAAGGCGTCGATGGCATAGGCGAGGCCGCGCTGTTCGCGCACCTCCTGGAACAGGCGCGACGACAAGCCGCCGCCGAGCACCGAGGCGAAAATCTGCAGCGCGTAATGCGCGCCGCCCTTGAAGGGCAGGCCGGGCAGGCCGAGCACGAGATGGACCTGCTCTTCGTCGCTGCCGATGCGGGCCTCGCCGCCGCGATACTCCCCGGCTTCGCGCGGAAGCGGTTCGGCGGGAGCGGCCGGCAGCTTCGCGAGATGTTCCCTGGCGAGCGCCACGAGCTCGTCATGATCGACCGCGCCGGAGGCGGCGAGCACCATGTTGCCGGCATGGTAGTTGCGGGCGAGATAGGCGCGGATCGCATCGGGGGTGAAGCTCTTCACCGTCTTGGCGGTGCCGAGGATCGGCCGGCCGATCGGCTGGTCCGGGAAGGCGGCTTGCAGGAAGCGGTCATAGACGAGATCGTCCGGCGTATCCTGCACAGCCGAGATTTCTTGCAGGATCACGCCCTTCTCGCGCTTCAGCTCCTCCTCGGTCAGCGACGGCGAGGTGATGATGTCGGCGAGGATATCGACGGCGAGCCCGAGGTCCGAGCCGAGCACGCGGGCGGTGTAGCAGGTGTACTCCACCGAGGTCGCGGCATTGAGGTCGCCGCCGACGCTCTCGATCTCCTCGGCGATCTCAAGCGCGCTGCGGCGCGCCGTCCCCTTGAACGCCATATGCTCGAGCAGATGGGCAAGCCCGTGCTCGTTCGGGAGCTCGTCGCGCGCGCCGGCGCCGATCCAGATGCCGAGCGAGACGGTGGCCGCATGGTCCATGCGCTGCGAGACGATGCGCAGGCCAGACGGCAGGGTGGTCAGGGCGACATCGGGATCGTGAGGCCCGTCCGGCCGCGCGGGCGCGGCCAGCTCGTGCTCGTCCACCGGGGCGGTCGCGCTCACGCTGCTGCCCCGCGCACGGCCCGTGCATGCTCGCGCACGAAGGTCTCGATCGTGCCGAGGTCGTTCGGCAGCAGCGTCACGCGCTCCTTGCGTTCCATCAGATCGGCGAGATGGGCCGGAAGCGCCGGCTCGACGCCGCTCGCTGCCTTCACTGCAGCCGGGAACTTCGCGGGATGGGCCGTGCCGAGCACGATCATCGGCGTCGCGGAATCGCGCTTCAGGGCCTGCCGCGCGGCGCCCACGCCGATCGCCGTATGCGGATCGAGCAGATAGCCGGCCTCGTTCCAGCTCCTCCGGATCTCGCCCGCGATCTCGTCCTCGCTCTGCGAGGCCGCGTCGAACTCGCTGCGGATGCGCTGGAGCGCCTCGCTGGCGATCTCGAAGCGGCCGGATTGCTGCAGCGACTGCATGAGGCGGCGGACGGCTGCGCCGTCACGGCCATGGGCTTCGAACAGCAACCGCTCGAAATTCGAGGAGATCTGGATGTCCATCGAGGGCGAGGTCGTCGCATGGACGCCGCGCATCTCATAGGCGCCGGTCTCCAGCGTGCGCGCCAGGATGTCGTTGCTGTTGGTCGCGATGCCCAGCCGCTCGATCGGCAGGCCCATCTGCTTGGCGACCCAGCCGGCGAGGATATCGCCGAAATTGCCGGTCGGGACCGTGAAGGAGACCTTCCGGCCCGGTCCGCCCAGCGAGACGGCGGCCGTGAAGTAATAGACCACCTGCGCCGCGATACGCGCCCAGTTGATCGAGTTGACGCCAGAGAGCCCGATCTCGTCGCGGAAGGCGTGATGGTTGAACATCGCCTTCACGAGGTTCTGGCAGTCGTCGAAGGTGCCCTCGACCGCGATGGCATGGACGTTGTCGGCATCGACCGTGGTCATCTGCCGGCGCTGCACGTCCGAGACGCGGCCCTGCGGATAGAGGATGAAGACGTCGACGCTCTTCAACCCCTTGAAGGCGTCGATGGCCGCCCCGCCGGTATCGCCAGAGGTCGCGCCGACGATGGTCGCGCGCTGGCCGCGCTGGCCGAGCACATGGTCCATCAACCGCCCGAGCAACTGCATCGCCACGTCCTTGAAGGCGAGCGTCGGGCCGTGGAACAGCTCCAGCACGAAGAGATTGTCGCCGATCTGCGTCAGCGGGCAGACGGCCGGATGGCGGAAGCCGGCATAGGCCTGATGAATCATGCCCGAAAGCGTGCCGCTCTCGATATCTCCGTCGGTGAGCGCACCGAGCACGCGCTCGGCGACCGCCGTGTAGGGCTTGCCGGCGAAACCAGCGATTTCCGTGGTCGAAAGCGTCGGCCAGCTCTGCGGCAGATAGAGTCCGCCGTCGCGGGCGAGCCCGGTCAGGAGCGCATCGGAAAAGCTCAGCGCCGGGGCTTCACCCCGGGTGGAAATATGCAGCACGATCTTGGCCTCGGTGATCTCAGCCTGATGCTATAGGCCGGTCCGGCGCTTTGGGCAAAACCGTTGGCGCTCAGCCTGCCGCCGTGCCCTTTCGCGTCTGCCAGACCCAGGCGGCGAAGACCCCGAGCAGCGTCAGTGCGAGCCCGAACCAGGTCAGCGCATATTGCAGGTGGTTGTCCGGAATGCGGGCGATCAGCTCGCGGACATCGACCCCGGCCGGTGGCGTCATGCCGTCGCCCTCGCGGGCTGCTTCCAGATAGAACGGCGCCGGCGGATGGCCGAGCGATGCCGCGATCGCGGCGGGGTCGCGCGTGTAGAACTCGCGGATGGCCGGCAGGTCCTGCGGGGTGAAGCTGTTGCGGGCTTCCGGTGCCCGCAGGAAGCCCTTGATCGTGTCGGGGCCATTGGCCGGGCCAACCTGGCCGAGCCGGCCTTCCGGCACGAAGCCGCGATTGACCAGGATGACGCCGCCATCCTCCAGCTTGAACGCCTGGAAGACCCAGCGCCCGAAGCCGGACAACTGCCGGCTGCCGGGCGGGCCGGCGGCGATCGTGGTGCGCACGCCGGCGATCCGGTCATCGATAAAGCTGCCCTTGGCAACGACATGGGTCAGGTCGAGCGCGGCGGGATCGAGCTTCGCCCATCCCGCGCTCGGCGGCATCGGGGCAGGGGTTCCTGCCGCTTGTTCCTGAAGGCGGTCGATATAGGCGTGCTTCTCACCCATGCGCTGGAGCTGCCAGGTGCCGAGCGTGCACAGCACCACCGTGCCGATAACGGTTAGCAGCGTCGGCAGCAGCAATCCGGGCCTGCGGGGAGCGGGAGACGACACGGAGGTCACGATTCGCGTCTGCCTTCCTCGGCCTTATGGGCATATTGCAGGGCGACGGCGAGCCCCTTCATCGGCCTGAGCAGGCCGAGGCAGAGCACGATGGCCAGTGGCAGCCAGATCAGCATGTGCAGCCAGATCGGCGGCTCATAGGCGATTTCGACATAGAGCGCGGCGCCCAGCACGACGAAGCCGGCGATCAGCATGATGAAGACGGCAGGGCCGTCGGCCGAGTCGGCGAACTTGTAGTCGAGCCCGCAGGCATTGCAGCGCGGCTTGAGCTTGAGGAAGCCGTCGAACAGTGCGCCCTCGCCGCAGCGCGGGCAGCGGCCCGCCAGCCCCGTCGAATAAGGGGAGGGCAGTGTAGGTTCAGGACCGGCCATTGCAGCCTCCCAGAGCATCGCCCCGAAAACTGGAATGCGGTTTTCGGGAAAGCCGATGCAAAATCAAAGGGCCTAAGCAGGAAAGGCGGCCTCGCGGCCGCCTTTCTTCAGACGATACCGCGAGAGCGCGGTCAGCGGCGTCAATGTCCGGCGGCAGGCGCGCCCGCGCCCCAGACATAGATCGCGGCGAACAGGAACAGCCAGACCACGTCGACGAAGTGCCAGTACCAGGCGGCGAACTCGAAGCCGAGATGCTGGTTCGGCTTGAAGTGGCCGAGATAGGCCCGGTACAGGCAGACCGCCAGGAAGATCGTGCCGATGATGACATGCGCGCCGTGGAAGCCCGTCGCCATGAAGAAGGTGGCGCCGTAGATGTTGCCCTTGAAGGCGAAGGTGGCGTGCGAATACTCGTAAGCTTGGCAGATCGTGAACAGGACGCCGAGGATCACGGTCAGCCACAGCGCCTGCTTCAGGCCGGCGCGATCGTTGTTGATCAGGGCGTAATGCGCCCAGGTCACGGTCGTGCCCGAGGTCAGCAGGATCAGCGTGTTGAGCAGGGGCAGGTGCCAGGGATCGAAGGTCTCGATGCCCTTCGGCGGCCAGTGCCCGCCGGTGAAGTCGTAGCGCAGGTAGTTGATGTGCTCGCCGGCGAAGAGGCTGGCGTCGAAATAGGCCCAGAACCAGGCGACGAAGAACATCACCTCGGAGGCGATGAACATGATCATGCCGTAGCGGTGATGGATCTGGACGACGCGGGTGTGGTGGCCTTCCTTCTCGGCCTCGCGCACCACGTCCATCCACCAGGCGAGCATGGTGTAGAGCACGCCGAGCAGGCCGGCGCCGAAGACGAGCGGGCCGATATGCATGCCGCCGACCGGCATGGCCTTCATCCACATCACCGCGCCGATCGCCATGATCGTCGCGCTGGCGGCGCCGACGAGCGGCCACGGGCTCGGATCGACGAGGTGGTAATCGTGGTGCTTCGTATGGGCCCCGGCCATCGTATTCAGTCTCCGCGTACGGCTTTTTGTCCGCGCTCGTGGTCTAGCGTGGTTCTACAGTTTCGGATTGCCCGCGTCACCCTTGACGGGGCCGGCCTTGTCCTCCGCGACGGGCTGGCCCGACTTGGAGGCGAAATAGGTGTAGGACAGCGTGATGGCGTGGACCCCGTCGAGCTCGCGGTTCTGGGCGATTTCAGGGTCGATATAGAACACCACCGGCGCCTCGAAGCTCTCGCCGGGCTTCAGCGTATGCTCGGTGAAGCAGAAGCATTGAATCTTGACGAAATAGGCCGCGCCCTTCTCGGGCGCGACATTATAGCTCGCGATGCCCGTGACCGTACGGTCCGAGCGATTCGTCATCTTGTAGAACACGGTCTGGGTCTCGCCGACCCTGACCTTGATCTCCGGGCTTTCCGCCTCGAATTTCCAGCCGAGCCCCGGCGCGACATTGGCGTCGAAGCGCACCGCCATCGTCCGGTCGAGGATCTTTCCGGCGCCGGCCGTTCCGATCATCGGCGTGCCGCCGAAACCGGTGACCTTGCAGAAGAGATCGTAGAGCGGCACCGCCGCGAAGGAGGCGCCGAGCATGCCGAAGGCGACGCCGGCACAGATCAGCGCGGTGCGCGCCGGATTGCCCTTGCGTTGCTGGGGGGCGGGCGCCGTCATCACAGCGGCCGGTTCAGGATCGCGGGGCCGGTCTTCACCAGCGTGACCACGAAGAAGAAGATCACGAGCCCGCCGAGCACCAGCGCCAGCGCGATGGAGCGGCGGCGACGGCGCGCCATGTCCTCGGGCGAGAACGGGGCGGGGGTGATCTGCTGCTGACGCTGCTCGCTCATCCGATCACCTTCGGCAGCGCCCACATCAGCCCGAAGCCGTTCTCGACGATCAGCACGGCGAAGAGCAGGAACAGATAGAGGATGGAGAAGCCGAACAGCGACCAGCAGGCCTTGGTCGCGGCGGGGCCTTCGGTCCGCAGCCAGACCTGGATCGACAGCGCGATCATGACGAGGCCGGTCGAGACCGAGACGGCGAGGTAGAGCAGGCCGCCGAAGCCCATCAGCGCCGGCAGGACAGCGACCGGCGCCATGATCAGCGAATAGAGCACGATCTGCCGGCGGGTGGCTGCGGGGCCGGCGACGTTCGGCATCATCGGGATGCCGGCGCGGGCGTAGTCCCCGGACTTCACCAGTGCGAGCGCCCAGAAATGCGGCGGCGTCCACAGGAAGATGATCGCGCACAATACGATGGAATGCCAGCCGAAATCGCCGGTCACGACCGCTTCGCCGATCATGGGCGGGAAGGCGCCGGCAGCGCCGCCGATCACGATGTTCTGCGGCGTCCAGCGCTTCAGCCACATCGAATAGACGACGGCGTAGAAGAAGATGGTGAAGGCGAGCATCGCCGCTGCGAGCGCGTTCGCGACAAGCCCGAGCACCAGCACGGAGCCGATCGAAAGGGTCAACCCAAAGGCCAGCGCTTCCGAGGGCAGGATGCGGCCCGACGGGATCGGCCGCTTGGCGGTGCGGCTCATCAGCGCGTCGATATCGGCGTCGTACCACATGTTGAGGCAGCCGGACGCGCCGGCCCCGACCGCGATCGCGAGCAGCGCGGCAAGGCCGAGCACGGGATGCACCGAGCCCGGCGCGGTGGCCATGCCGGTCAGCGCCGTCACGATGACCAGCGACATCACGCGCGGCTTCAGCAGCGCGAAGAAGTCACGCGCTTCGCCGGTGGAGGCTGTCAGGCTCTCGGTGCGGGTCTCGAACGCAGCAGACATCAGTTGGATCGTCTTCGTACTCTTGTGAACGGCGCCCGTGGGCGCGGGGTCTTCGCGGCGTGGTTGCCGCCCGTCTCCGGAACGCTCCTTGGAGCGCTCGGGGGAAGGGCGGCGGCGGGCCCTGAAGCCCGCCGCCTCAAATCTCAGTGGTCCGAGCCGGTGATGCGCGGCAGCGTCTCGAACTGGTGGAACGGCGGCGGCGAGGACAGGGTCCACTCCAGCGTCGTCGCACCTTCGCCCCACGGATTGTCGCCGGCGAGCTGCTTCTTCGTGAAGGCGACCACGAGGCCGTAGAAGAAGATCAGCAGGCCGAAGGCAAAGATGTAGGAACCGATCGACGACCAGAAATGCCATCCCGCGAAGGCGTCCGGATAGTCCACATAATGACGCGGCATGCCGGCGAGCCCGAGGAAGTGCTGCGGGAAGAACAGCAGGTTCGCGCCGACGAAGGCGACCCAGAAATGCAGCGTGCCGATCCAGTCCGGGATCACGTAGCCGCTCATCTTCGGGAACCAGTAGTAGAAGCCCGCGAAGATGCCGAACACCGCGCCGAGCGACAGCACGTAGTGGAAATGTGCCACGACGTAATAGGTCGCGTGCAGCGAGCGGTCGACGCCGGCATTGGCCAGCACGACGCCAGTGACGCCGCCGACGGTGAACAGGAAGATGAAGCCCATCGCCCAGACCATCGGCGCGGTGAAGCGGATCGAGCCGCCCCACATCGTCGCGATCCAGGAGAAGATCTTGATGCCCGTCGGCACCGCGATGACCATCGTCGCGAACACGAAATAGCGCTGCGTGTTGAGCGACAGGCCGGCGGTGTACATGTGGTGCGCCCACACGATGAAGCCGACGACGCCGATCGCGACCATGGCATAGGCCATGCCGAGATAGCCGAAGATCGGCTTCTTCGAGAAGGTCGAGATGATGTGGCTGACGATGCCGAAGGCCGGCAGGATCATAATGTACACTTCGGGGTGGCCGAAGAACCAGAACAGGTGCTGGTACAGGATCGGATCGCCGCCGCCGGCCGGATCATAGAAGGTCGTGCCGAAATTGCGGTCCGTCAGCAGCATGGTGATCGCGCCGGCGAGGACCGGCAGCGACAGGAGCAGCAGGAACGCCGTGACCAGCACGCCCCAGGCGAACAACGGCATGCGGTGCATGGTCATGCCCGGCGCGCGCATGTTCAGGATCGTGGTGATGAAGTTGATCGCGCCCAGGATCGAGGCGGCACCGGCAAGGTGCAGCGACAGGATGCCGAAATCGACCGACGGGCCGGGGTGGCCGGATGTCGAGAATGGCGGATAGACCGTCCAGCCCGTGCCGACGCCCTTGGCGCCCGGCGCACCCTCGACGAACATCGAGATGATCATCAGGATGAAGGCGGCGACCGTCAGCCAGAACGAGATGTTGTTCATGCGCGGGAAGGCCATGTCCGGCGCGCCGATCATCAGCGGCACGAACCAGTTGCCGAAGCCGCCGATGACCGCGGGCATGACCATGAAGAAGATCATGATCAGGCCGTGGCCGGTGACGAAGACGTTGTAACTCTGACCGTTGGCGAAGATCTGCAGGCCGGGCTGCTGCAGCTCGATGCGCATCATGATCGAGAGGAAGCCGCCGACGAGGCCCGCCATGATCGAGAAGATCAGGTAGAGCGTGCCGATGTCCTTGTGGTTGGTCGACAGGAGCCACCGGCGCCATCCGGTCGGATTGGCGTGATGGGCCTCGTCATGGCCGTGAGCGTGAGCCGCTGTTGCCATCGTTCTTCTCCTCGGCGACTTACTTGGACGCGGCAGCAAACTTGCTGCCCGCATCTTCGGCATTGGCGAATTTCTGCTTCGCTTCCGCGAGCCAGGCGGCATAGCGCTCCTGGCTGACGACGCGGACGGCGATCGGCATATAGGCGTGGTCCTGGCCGCAGATGAACGAGCACTGGCCGTAATAGATGCCTTCGCGCTCGGCCTTGAACCAGGTTTCGTTCAGGCGGCCGGGAATGGCGTCGATCTTGATGCCGAAGGACGGAACCGTGAACTTGTGGATGACGTCGGAAGCGGTGACCTGGACGCGGACGATCTTGCCGACCGGGATGACGGCCTCGTTGTCGACGGCGAGCAGGCGGGGCGCCTCGGCCTCGGCGATGCGCTTGCTGGCGATCGCCTTGGCGCGCTCTTCCTCGTTCAGCATCAGCGAATCGAAGGTGAAGCCGCCGCTCTCCTTCGGGTACTCGTAGGTCCAGCGCCACTGGTTGCCGGTGACCTTTAGGGTCATGTCGGACTGCGGCACCTCGAGCTGCAGCTTGAGCAGGCGGAACGAGGGAATCGCGATCACGACGAGGATGAGAACCGGGATCACGGTCCAGGCCACCTCGAGCAGGGCGTTATGCGTGGTCTTGGAGGGAACCGGGTTCGCCTTCTCGTTGAAGCGGAAGACGACATAGATCATCAGCGCCAGCACGAAGAGCGTGACGATGGTGATGATGATGTTCAGCCAGTCATGGAACCAGTGGATGAACTCGGCGACGGGCGTGACCGCGCCCTGCAGGTTCATCTGCCAGGGGGACGGCATGCCGGTGCCGGCGATCGCCGGGACGGTCGCCAGCGCTGCGACGGCAAGGGCCGTGGCGGCCGCTGTTGCAAAGGTCCTGCTCAGAAATCGCATCGATCCGACATGCTCCTCAATCGACTTGCCTGGGAGCCGACCGGCTTTGCCCCACGCATGAAGGGGCGACCGTGAAGTCGCCTCATTCTTCGAGATTGCGATAAATCAAAGATCACGCTTGCGCCAGAGGGGCAATGAAGACTGCCCCCATCCACAGTGCGGCAAAATCGCACGAGGCCTTGACGAGGCTCCTGGGCCGGCGTTCCGCCTTGACAGGACCCACCCTGCATGGTCCGAACGCGTTTTATGTTGAGGAGCGGCGGGATTCTCTGGCGCGGTCGGCGTTTTGCCTGAATTCTGCGCTTCTGCTGCGGTTTCAAGGACCGGTTTGAAAGGGATGGCAGGGATGATGAGGATCATCGGAGCGGCAGGCGCCCTGGCGCTGGCGCTCATGGGGACGAGCCTCGCCGCCGGCTCCGCTTTCGCGCAGGGCGCGGTGCGCTCCACACATGGCGACTGGCAGATGCGCTGCGAGGTGCCGCCGGGCGCCAAGGCGGAGCAATGCGCGCTCGTCCAGAACGTCGCCGCCGAGGACCGGCCCAACCTGACGCTTCTCGTCATCGTGCTGAAGACGGCCGATCAGAAGAGCAGGCTCCTGCGCGTCGTGGCTCCCCTCGGCGTGCTTCTGCCCTCGGGCCTCGGCCTCAAGATCGACGACAAGGATATCGGCCGCGCCGGCTTCGTGCGCTGCCTGACCACCGGTTGCGTGGCGGAGGTCGTCATGGACGATGCCCTGCTTGGCCAGCTCAAGGGCGGCAAGAGCGCGACTTTCATCGTATTTCAGACGCCGGAAGAGGGGGTGGGCGTGCCCGTTTCCCTCAATGGCTTCGGCCCGGGCGTGGAGGCGTTGCCGTGATCGACCAGACTCTGTTCGCGAGCCGCTGGCTTGCCTTGCCGCTGCTGTGCCTCGGCCTCGCCGGTTGCGGATCGATGTCATCCGGCGGCAACACCGCGCTCAACGTCGTGATGTTCCAGTCCACCACGCCGCCGCCGGCCGATCAGCTGCCGCGGGAAGACGATGTTGACGCGACGCTGGTCTGCCCCGAGGTCATCATCTCCGATGGCGGCGCCGCGATCCGCGCCCAGGCGGGACAGGATTCGAGCGGCCTGCGCTATCAGATCTCGATCACCAACGTCGCGCGCGAGTGCACCGCGACCGGAAACGGCACGTTCCGCCTCAAGGTCGGCGTCGAGGGGCGCGTGCTGCTCGGCCCGGCCGGCAGCCCGGGTAGCTATGGCGCCACGCTGACGACCACGGTGATGCGCGGGACGACCGTCCTCGGCAAGCGCAGCGCGCGCGTCGGCGCGTCGATTCCCTCCGGGCAGAGCGGCGCCGATTTCATCCATGTCGAGGAAGGCATCATGGTGCCGGCCGGCAAGGGCGACGTCGAGATCTTCGTCGGCCTGGGCGGCGGCGGGCCTGCCGCTCCGGCACGGCGGCGCCGCTGATTAAGGCGGCTTTGCCGTAAAAGACGACGGCGCGCCGATTGACTCAACCGGCGCGTCTTGTATCTGTGCCGAAGCCGCATATCCCCGCGGGAGAGACCGGGTTTCGAGCCCGGCGCCGAAGGCGCAACCGCCCCGGAAACGCTCAGGCAAAAGGGCCGCTGGGGATTTGGCGCTCTGGAAAGCGGCGGGCAGCGATGTCCGCCCACCGACGGGTGTAACTCGTCCGATCTTATGGGTCGGGCGGGGAAATCTCTCAGGTGCCGAGACAGAGGGGGCGCGTTCCGGACACTGTCGTCCGGGGCTTGCGCTTGACTCTGGGAGGGGCATGCCATGGCTGCCGAGGCCACTACCGATACCGCCGGCGCTGCCGCGCCGCTAAAGACCCCGCTGCATGCGCGCCATGTCGCGCTCGGCGCCCGCATGGTGCCCTTCGCCGGTTACGATATGCCGGTGCAGTACCCGAGCGGCATCCTGACCGAGCATAACTGGACGCGCGAGAAGGCCGGGCTCTTCGACGTCTCGCATATGGGCCAGTGCTTCCTGATCGGCCCCGATCACGAGACGACGGCGAAGGCGCTGGAAGCGCTGATCCCCGCCGATATCGTCAATCTCGCGCCTGGCAAGCAGCGCTATTCGCAGCTCCTCAACGAGGAGGGCGGCATCCTCGACGACCTGATGGTGACGCGCTCGCTCGATCCCGACGAGGACGGCGCGCTCTATGTCGTCGTCAACGCCGCCTGCAAGGATGCCGACTACGCCCATATCGAGGCGCGCCTGCCGGCCAATGTGAAGCTGGTCAAGGCCGAGCATCGCGGTCTGATCGCGCTGCAGGGTCCGGGCGCCGAGGCGGCTCTTGCCGCCATCGCTCCCGAAGCGGCCGAGATGGGCTTCATGTCCTCGCGCACCATGAAGGTCGCGGGCATCAAGGCCAATGTCAGCCGCTCCGGCTATACCGGCGAGGATGGCTACGAGATTTCCGCCGCCGCCAACAAGATCGGCGAGATCTGGGACACGCTGCTGCTCGACGGCAACGTCAAGCCGATCGGGTTGGGCGCCCGCGATTCGCTGCGCCTCGAAGCCGGCTTGTGCCTCTACGGCCATGACATCGACACCACGACCTCGCCGATCGAGGCCGCGCTCAACTGGTCGATCCAGAAGCGCCGCCGCGAGGAAGGCGGCTTCCCCGGCGCGGCGCGCGTCCAGCGCGAGCTGGCGGAAGGCGTTTCGCGCATCCGCGTCGGCCTGAAGCCGGAAGGCCGTGCTCCGGCCCGCGAGGGCACCGAGATCGCAACGCCCGAGGGCGAGGTGATCGGCGTCGTGACCTCCGGCGGCTTCGGCCCGACGCTGAACGGCCCCTGCGCCATGGGCTATGTCGCCAAGGCTCATTCTGCGCCGGGCACGCAGCTCAACCTGATCGTGCGCGGCAAGCCGCTGCCGGCCGTCGTGGCGACGATGCCTTTCGTGCCGAACGGCTACAAGCGCTGAACCCTTTTCCAGACAACTGACGCCAGGAGGAAACCATGGCCGAGACCCGCTACAGCAAGGACCACGAATATATCCGTATCGAGGGTGACGTCGGCACCGTCGGCATTTCCGATTATGCCCAGTCGCAGCTCGGCGACGTCGTCTTCGTCGAGCTGCCGAGCGTCGGCAAGGCGCTGGCCAAGGGCGGCGAAGCCGCGGTGGTCGAGAGCGTCAAGGCCGCCTCCGAGGTCTATGCCCCGGTTTCCGGCGAGGTCGTCGAGGTCAATGGCGAGCTCGAGGCCGCGCCCGGCACCGTCAACGAGGACCCGGCCGGCAAGGGCTGGTTCCTCAAGATCAAGATCAAGGACGCCGGCGAGCTCGACGCCCTGATGAACGAGGCCGAGTACCAGGACTACGTGAAGTCGCTCTGACCGGGTGTCGTCCCGCACGCGCCGCAGCACGTCAGTGCTGCTGCGCAGATGCGGGACCGTCATCAGGATAAGGCGCCTTCCCGTCGCACGATCCCGTGTCTGCGCCGCGGCATTCCATGCCGCAGCGCGCACGGGATGACACCCCGAAACGGAATCACCCCATGCGCTATCTCCCGCTCACCGATACCGACCGCGAGGACATGCTCGCGCGGATCGGCGTCTCCGATGTCGACGCGCTGTTCAGTGACGTGCCGGCCGGCAAGCTGCTGAAGGCCCCGGTCGACCTGCCCCGCGCCAAGGGCGAGCTCGAGGTCGAGCGCATCCTCGGCAAGATGGCGGGCAAGAACACCGCCGCCTCCGCGGTGCCCTTCTTCGTCGGCGCCGGCGCCTACAAGCACCATGTCCCGGCGACGGTGGATCACCTGATCCAGCGCTCGGAATTCCTGACCAGCTACACGCCCTACCAGCCCGAGATCGCGCAGGGCACGCTGCAATATCTCTTCGAGTTCCAGACCCAGGTCGCCGCGCTGACCGGCATGGAGGTCGCCAACGCCTCGATGTATGACGGCTCGACCGGCACGGGCGAAGCCGTGCTGATGGCGCATCGCGTCACCAAGCGCCGCAAGGCGGTGCTCTCCGGTGGCCTGCACCCGCACTACACCGCGGTCGTCGAGACCCTATCCGAGATGGCGAGTGACGAGGTCGTGGCGCTAAAGCCCGACGTATCCGCCAATGAGGACATCCTCTCCCAGATCGATGACAGCACCTCCTGCGTCGTCGTCCAGTCGCCGGACGTCTTCGGCAACCTGCGCGACCTCAAGCCGATCGCCGAGAAAGCCCATGCCCATGGCGCCCTGCTGATCGCGGTCTTCACCGAGGTCGTCTCGCTCGGCGCCGTGGTGCCTCCGGGCGCCCAGGACGCCGACATCGTCGTCGGCGAGGGCCAGTCGATCGGCAACGCCCTGAATTTCGGCGGTCCCTATGTCGGCCTCTTCGCCGCCAAGTCGAAGTACATCCGCCAGATGCCGGGCCGGCTCTGCGGCGAGACGGTCGATTCGACCGGCCAGCGCGGTTTCGTGCTGACGCTCTCGACCCGCGAGCAGCATATCCGTCGCGACAAGGCGACCTCGAACATCTGCACCAATTCCGGCCTCTGCGTGCTGGCTTTTACCATCCACATGACGCTGCTCGGCCAGACCGGCCTTGCCCGCCTCGCCGAGGTGAACCACGCCAATGCCGTGAAGGTCGCCGACCTGCTGGCCGGCGTCGAGGGCGTGACCGTGCTCAACGACAGCTTCTTCAACGAGTTTACCGTGAAGCTGAAGAAGCCCGCCGCCGAGGTCGTCGAGGTGCTCGCCGCCAAGGGCATCCTGGCCGGCGTCCCCGTCTCGCGGCTCCTGCCCAAGGCCGGGCTCGACGACCTGCTGATCATCGCCTCGACCGAGGTGAATACCGATGAAGATCGGGCGGCCCTCGTGGCGGCGCTCGTGGAGGTGCTGTGATGCTGAACCGTCAGGGACGTCCCACCCAGGCCGGCGAGGCCGCTCATGCCGAGCACGCCACTTTCACCGGCAACAAGGCTCTCCAGCAGGTCGAGCCGCTGATCTTCGAGATCGGCCATCATGAGGCGACCGGCGTCGATATCGACAAGCCGGCGCCGTTCAAGTCGCGCCTCGGCAAGCATGCCCGCCAGGGCGAGATCGGCCTGCCCGGCCTCTCCGAGCCCGAGACGATGCGTCACTTCGTGCGCCTCAGCCAGAAGAACTACGGCATCGATACCGGGCTCTTCCCGCTCGGCTCCTGCACGATGAAGCACAATGCCCGCCTCAACGAGAAGGTGGCGCGGCTGCCGGGCTTCTCCGACGTTCATCCGCTCCAGCCGCTCTCGAGCGTGCCCGGCGCGCTCGACCTGATGCTGGAGCTTGCCCGCTACCTGATGACGCTGACCGGCATGCCGGCGGTGGCCCTCTCTCCGAAGGCCGGCGCCCATGGCGAGGCCTGCGGCATGATGGCGATCAAGGCCGCGATCGCCGCCAAGGGCGAGGGTGCGACCCGCAATGTCGTGCTCGTCCCCGAATCGGCCCATGGCACCAACCCGGCCACCGCAGCCCTGATCGGCTTCTCGGTGAAGGCGGTTCCGGCCCGTCCGGACGGCACCGTCGCGGTCGAGGACGTCAAGGCCCTGCTCGGGCCGGACATCGCCGCGATCATGCTGACCAACCCGAACACCTGCGGCATCTTCGAGCCGCAGATCGTCGAAATCGCCGCGGCGATGCATGAGGCCGGCGCCTATTTCTACTGCGACGGCGCCAACTTCAACGCGATCGTCGGCAAGGCCCGTCCGGGTGATCTCGGCGTCGACGCCATGCACATCAACCTGCACAAGACCTTCTCGACGCCCCATGGCGGCGGCGGTCCCGGTGCCGGCCCGGTGGTGCTGTCCGAGCGTCTGGCGCCCTTCGCGCCGGTGCCCTTCATCCATGTCGAGAACGGCAAGCCGCATCTGATCGAGTCCCGCGGCGAAGCCCCAGCGGGCAACCAGCCCTTCGGCCGCATGACCGCCTTCCACGGCCAGATGGGCATGTACGTTCGCGCACTCGCCTACATGCTGAGCCACGGCTCGGACGGCATGCGCCAGGCGTCGGAGGACGCGGTGCTGAACGCGAACTACATCCGCGCCGGCCTGGCCGACCTGATGTCGCTGCCCTTCCCGGACCATCCGTCGATGCACGAGGTGCTGTTCGACGATGAATGGCTGAAGGGCTCGGGTGTTTCGACGCTCGATTTCGCCAAGGCGATGATCGACGAGGGCTACCATCCGATGACGGTCTATTTCCCGCTCGTCGTTCATGGCGCCATGCTGATCGAGCCGACCGAGTCGGAATCGAAGGCGGCGCTCGATCTCTTCATCGCGACGCTGCGCGACCTCGCCATCGCGGCCAAGGGCAACGACAAGGAGCGCTTCACCAGCGCCCCGCATCACGCTCCGATCCGTCGCCTCGACGAGACCCGCGCCGCCCGTTCGCCGGTCCTGAAATGGGAGAAGCCCGCTCCCGCCAAGGCCGCCGAGTAAAGCGTTTTCGGCCATGCTGACGACATTCGTCAGCATGGTGAAGGGCGCTGGCAGCTTCTTAAGCATTCCTTGACCATGTCGCGGAATGATCCCCCGGTGCCGCTCTGTGCGGCCCGGGGGTTTTCATGTCTGCGCGTCCCTCCATCCTCGCCATTGCGGCCGCTGCTCTGCTGGCCTCGACGGCGCTCGTGCGTGCCAACGAGCCGAGCTATGGCCCCAACACCTATGACCGCACGCTCGAGGCGCTGATCGCGCATGAGGACGTCGCCAATCGCGGCGGCTGGCCCAAGGTGCCGGCGAGCGCCACATCCCTGAAGCCGGATTCGCAAGGGCCGGATGTCGTCGTGCTGAAGCAGCGCCTGCTCGCCAGCGGCGATCTCGCGCCCGAGGCGGTGGTCGGCGACGTCTATGACGCGAACGTGGTCGAGGCGGTGAAGCGCTTCCAGCGCCGGCACGGCCTGTCGGATCTCGGCACCGTCGGGCGCCTGACCCTGAAGGCGATGAACACGCCGGTCGAATCGCGTCTGAACCAGCTCACCGCGACGCTGGAGCGCCTCAAGGGCAACGGCTTCAACTTCGCCAATCGCTATGTCGTGGTGAACATCCCCGGCGCCAGCGTCGAGGCGGTCGAGAACGGCAGGGTCGCGCAGCGCCATCTCGCCATCGTCGGCCGGCCGGACCGGCCCTCGCCGGTGATCCAGGCCAATATCTCCTCGGTCAACCTGAACCCGTACTGGACGGTGCCGATGTCGATCGTGAAAGCCGACATCATCCCGCATATGCGCAAGGACCCGAGCTTCATCGCCAAGTCGAACATGAAGCTGCTCGGCGCCGAGAACAAGGAAATCGACCCGGCCAGCGTCAACTGGGCGACGCTGAAGAACCCCTATTTCTACGTGCGCCAGGAGCCGGGGCCGACCAACTCGCTCGGCCAGATGAAGATCGACATGCCCAACAGCGATGCGGTCTACATGCACGACACGCCGAAGAAGACGCTGTTCCGCAACGATATCCGCTTCAATTCCTCCGGCTGTGCCCGCATCGAGGGCGTCCGCGACCTCGGAACCTGGCTGCTCGAAGGCACGGAATGGAACCGCCAGTCGATCGAGGACGAGATCGCCAAGGGCGAGCGCAAGAACATCACGCTGAAGAAGCAGGTTCCCGTCGCCTGGGTTTATCTCACCGGTTGGCAGGGTGCTGACGGGCAGGTCCAGTTCCGCGACGACATCTACGGGCTCGACACGCCGCAGGGCATCGTCACCTCCACGATCCAGCCGCGGAAGCCCAAGCCCAAGGCGGCGGTCGTGCCACCGGCACGGCCTGCAGCGACGCCGATGACGGCTTCGGGCAATCCGCCGGCCGCGACGGCGACCGCCAGCAACTGAGAACCGTCAGGGCCGCTTCAGGATCGCCATCACGGCGTCGATGGCTTCGGCACGCGCCTTCGGATCGCTGCCGATGGTGACCAGGCCATCGGGCCGCTGCGAATAGGCTGCCTTGCGCTCGCGCAGTGGCAGGTTCGGATGGTCGAAATCGTGATAGGCGCCGGGGAAGCCGACGAAGCGTGCCCCGCCGCTGCGGGCCAGCTCCTCGCACGGGGCCGCCGGCGTCCAGTCATCGGCCAGTCCCTGGAAGATCGCGGTATCGGTCTGCGCCCGCCAGCCGCGCTTCAGGATGACGCGGCAGCCGGGGTAGAAGGCAATGACATGGCGCAGGCGCCTGGCTTCGGGAGCGCCCGCGACGCGCAAGGCCGTCGAGCCGCCATTCGACCAGCCGATCAGGGCGATGCGCTGCTTTAGGGCGAAGCCCTGTTTCTCCAGCCAGTCGATAGCGGCGAAGGCATCGCGGGCGCGGCCGGCCGGCGTCAGCGAGCGTTCGCGCTCGTTGCAGAGCGCCTTGATGCCGCGCGGTCCGAAGCTGTCGACAAGCAGCACGGCATAGCCTGCGCTGGTCAGCCGCTGCGACCAGTCGCTTTCGCGGGCATTGATCTCGCCCGAGCGGGCGTAGAGCCCGGCGCAGCCGTGCAGACCGACGACGACGGGGAAGGGGCCTGCTCCCGCCGGGCGCGCCAGCCAGCCCACGAGGTCAGCCGAGTCGCGCGATGGAAAGCTCACCCTCTCGAAGGCGTTCGCAGGAGTTGCCGCCAAGGCAAGCGGTAGGAGCGCGATAGCGAGTAGGCGGACAAGACGACCGATCATCCCCAAACTCCGTAGCTTCCAAATACGCGATCAGGCTTGCAGGCTAGTGCTCGGAACCACTCCGTCATCCCGGGCTTGCCCCGGGATCCATCGAAGGGCTCCGGAACTCTATGATGGATCCCGGATCTCCGCTTCGCTGAGTCCGGGATGACGTTGTGTTCCGCCCGCATCAACGGGTGCCGGGTGATTGCGGTCGTGACAGTTCGGATCAGGAATCCGGCGGGAGAGCGGCAAAGAAAAACGCCGCGTCCTTGCGGGCGCGGCGTGATCATATCGAGCAATCGGCTCCGGCTCAGTTGAGCTTGGCCTTGACCTCGTTCAGCCCGGCGGCGAAGGCGGCTTCGCCAGCCTTGCCGGCCATCTGGCCGCGCAGGATGGTCGCGGCGGCCTGGGTGGCAGCCTCCGCAGCGGCGGCGCGAACCTCGGCCTCGGCCTGGCTTTCGGCCTGGGCGATCTTCTCCTCGGCCGCCTTGGTCCGGCGGGCGACGAAATCGGCGAGCTTGGCCTCGGCTTCCGCCGCGAGGCGCTTGGCCTCGTCATTGGCGGAGGAGACGATCTCGGCGGCCTCGGCCTCGGCGGCCTTGCGCTTGGCATCGTACTCGGCGAGCAGCTTCTCGGCCTCCTGACGCAGGCGGCGGGCTTCCGCCAGCTCCTGCGCGACCTTCTCGCCGCGCGCGTCGAGCGCCTTCACGATCGCGCCCGGCACGCCGAACTTGACCAGGATGGCCAGGAAGATGACGAGGGCGACGCCGACCCAGAAAGTATCCATCTGAACTCTCCTCAGCCGCGCGTCAGGGCCTGGTCGACAGCCGCCGACGCCTCGCTGGCGCTGGGAGCCTGACCGGTCAGCTTGGTGACGATCGCGGTGGCGATGTCGCTGCCGAGATCGCGGACATTGCCCATCGCCTTGGTCTTGGTCTTGGCGATGGTCGCCTCGGCCTGCGCCATCTTGGCGGCAAGCTCGGCCTCGGTGGCGTGACGCTGGGCGTCGCTCGCCTTGGCGCCGGCTTCGCGCGCCGTCTGGGCGATGCCCTGGGCGTTCTTGCGGGCCTCGGCGAGAGCCTTCTCATAGGCCTGCGCCATATCCTCGGCCTTCGCCTGCATCTCGGTGGCCTGGTCGAGGTCGCGGCCGATCGTGTCGGCGCGCTCTTCCAGGATGGAGCCGAGGCGCGGCAGCGCGACCTTGGACATCAGCCAGTACAGCGCACCAAAGGTGATCGCGAGCCAGAACAGGTTGCTGGCGAAATGCGCGGGGTCGAAGGGCGGGAAGGAGGCCTTCTCGCCGGTCAGGCCCGGAGTGGCAGCCTGCGCCGCACCCGCCAGCAGAGTGGCGAACGAGGCGACAGCCACCGGCCATCCTTTTCGCACGAACCCTGAAGATCGAACCGGCATGGCGTGCCTTTCAGCGCTTAAAGATAGGAAACCGTCGCGCGTTTGGCCGGATGGCCCGAACGCGCGACGAGAAAGCAGTCGACGAAAGCGTCAGACCACGAAGAGCAGGACGAGCGCGACGACGAACGCGAAGATGCCCAGACCTTCGGCGAGCGCCGCGCCGATGAAGGCGCGCGGGAACTGGCCGTCAGCCGCCGACGGGTTGCGCAGGGCGCCCGAGAGGAAGTTGCCGAAGATGGTGCCGACGCCGATGGCGGCGAGGCCCATGCCGAGCGAGGCGAGGCCGGCGCCGATGAACTTGGCTGCAACAGGATCCATGGTCTTATCTCCAGTGTGGAAGGTTTTAACGGGGTGGGATGAACTCTCGCGAGCGCTGCCCTTAGCCTCAGTGGCCGGGGTGCAGCGCGTCGTTGAGATAGACGCAGGTCAGGATCGCGAAGACATAGGCCTGCAGGAAAGCGACGAGGAATTCGAGCGCGGTCAGCGCAACCGCCAGCAGCAGCGGCAGCGGCGCGATGGCATAGCTCAGCACGGCGCCCGAGCCGAGCAGCGCGACGACGAAGCCGCCGAAGACCTTGAGGGCGATGTGGCCGGCCAGCATGTTGCCGAACAGGCGAAGCGACAGCGAAACCGGGCGCGACAGGAACGAAACGGCCTCGATCAGCACCATGAAGGGCAGGAGCCAGCCGGGCACGCCCGACGGCACGAACAGGCCGAAGAAATGGCTGCCATGCTTCACGATGCCGTAGACCAGCACGACCGAGATGACGAGCACGGCGAAGGCGGCGGTGACGATGATCTGGCTGGTGACGGTGAACGAGCCGGGGATCATGCCCAGCATGTTGCTGGCCAGCACGAACATGAACAGCGAGAACACGAAGGGGAAGAACTTCATGCCTTCCTTGCCCATCACGCCTGTCAGCGTGGAGGCGACGAATTCGTAGATCATCTCGGCGAGCGACTGCAGGCGGCCGGGAACGACCGCACGCTGGCTCGAGCCGTAGATCATCAGCGCCGAGACGACGGCGAGCACGATCACCATCCACAGCGAGGTGTTCGTGAAGGAGAGATTGATGCCGAGCGGCTTCAGCTCAACGAGATTCGTGATGTGGAATTGGTGGATCGGATCGATTCCGCCGCCGGCCGCCATTGTCTCGTTCCTCGTCGCGCGGCCCGGACGGCCGCCTTTCGATCAATTCGCCTTCGGACCGCCCTTCGACCCGGAGGTCGGACGCGAACCGAGCCGGTAGACGGCCCTGAAACCCGCGATGGTTCCGATCACCAGGAAGGCGATCAGCAGGAACGGGGACGTTCCCAGCCACCGGTCGCCGAGATACCCGATCAGGGCACCCGCGATGACACCGCCTGCAAGATCCGTCGCGGCGCGAAAGCCTGAGGACATCGCGCCCGCAAGGGCCTTGTCCTCTCCAACCGGGCTCGCGCCCGGCTTTTCGTTCTCTTCCGCCCGCTGGATCGCGGACTTCAGGGAACCCAGTCTTGCGCGCAACTCCGAGTCTGAGGCGTTTGGGTCGGGTTCGGACATGGTCTTGGTCTCCGTCTTGATCGCGTTTACGCCGCGATCCGGCGAAAAACCACTATAACCACGACCAAACCCGCGCATCGAGCCGTCGTCAGCACGGCCTCCTTTATTGGCAGCCCCCCGCGCTGTCAAGGCAGGTGGATAATGTCTAACGCATTGGAATATTTATAAATTCTGGCAAAGTGCGACAATCTTGCCGCATTGCGGGACCGAATGTGGCATTTTTTCAGCGGGCCGCGGCCGCTCACGGCCACGTTTTTGGGGATGACCGGACCGCTCGAGGCCGGCTTATCCCGCGTCGCGGATGCGCTCGGCCGTTGCCAGGTCGACCGACACCATCTGGCTGACCCCGCGCTCGGCCATGGTCACGCCGAAGAGCCGTTCCATCCGGGCCATCGTGATCGGATTGTGCGTGATCAGGATGAAGCGCGTCTCGGTATTGCGGGCCATGTCGACGAGCAGGTCGCAATAGCGCTCGACATTGGCGTCGTCGAGCGGGGCGTCGACCTCGTCGAGCACGCAGATCGGGGAGGGATTCGTCAGGAAGACCGCGAAGATCAGCGCGGTCGCGGTTAGCGCCTGTTCGCCGCCGGAGAGCAGCGTCATCACCTGCGGCTTCTTGCCGGGCGGGCGGGCGAAAATTTCGAGGCCGGCATCGAGCGGGTCTTCCGAATCCACCAGCTTGAGTTCCGCCTCGCCACCGCCGAAGAGCACGCCGAACAACCGTTGGAAATGGCCGTTGACGACGTCGAAAGCAGCGATGAGCCGCTCGCGCCCCTCGCGATTGAGCGCGCCGATCGCTTGTCGCAGACGGCGGATCGCCTCGGTCAGGTCGTCGCGCTCGCTGGAGAGGCCTTCGCGCTTGGCCTTCACTTCGGTCAATTCGTCCTCGGCACGCAGATTGACGGCGCCGAGCCGCTCGCGCTCGCCCTTGAGGTTGGCGAGCCGCCGCTCGATCGCTTCCGGTTCGGGCAGCGCATCGCCCGGTTTGATTCCGGCGATCGCCTGCAAACCGTCGAGCCCGGTATCGAGCCCGTCCTCGATCTGCCGGATGATGTCACCGACGCGCTGGCGGGCGGCCTCCAGTCGGGCTTCAGCCGAGGCACGGCGCTCGCGGGCACTCGACAAACCCTCTAGAGCGATGCGCGCCTGCCGGTCGGCTTCGGCCAGCGCGGCCTCGCCTGAAGCCAGCTTGTCAGCGGCGTCCCGGCGCGTGGCTTCGGCTTGCTCGATCTCGGCAACGAGGCGCCGCCGCTCGGTCAGGAACGTGTCGGGCGCTTCGAGAAGCGCCTTCTGCTCGGCGCCGGCGGCGTCGATTCGGCGTCGCGTCTCCTCGGCGCTCTGGAGGCTTGCAGCCGTGCGCTGTTTCCACGCCTTGATGTCGGCGGCGATGGCCTCGCGGCGGCGGGCGCGCAGGTCGGCCTCCCGCGCCAGGGTCTGGACGCGAGCGCGCGCATCGGAGGCGGCGGCGCGGGCCTCGCCCAGCAGCACGCGGGCCTTGAGCAGGGTATTTTCCAGTTCGGCGGAAGCGGGCAGGGCGGAAAGCCCTGTCTTCTGCGCTGCGACTTGCTGCGAAGCTTCCGACACGGCTTGGCCGAGGCGCTTGACCGCTTCCGCGAGCGTCGAGCGCTTGACCAGCGTTTCGGCCGCCTTGCGCTCGGCAACGGTCAACTGCTCGCGGGCCTGGTCGACGCCGCGCCGTGCCTGCTTTGCAGCCTCGATCGCGGCGCTTTCGGCCTGCGCGGCCTGTCTCGCCTCGGCGCTCACGGCCTCCAGAGCCCGGCGCGCAGCCTCAGCCGCCTCCCGGGCCGCTTTCGCCTCGCGTTCGAGATCGGCAAGGCGATTCTTCTCGGAGAGCCGCCGCGCGGCAGGCGAGGGGGCGTCAGCCGCGCTGGTGAAACCGTCCCAGCGCCAGAGATCGCCCGCTTGCGACACGAGGATCTGACCTTGTTTCAGGGAGCGCCGCAGAGCCTCGCCCTCGTCAGAGGTGACGACGCCGATCTGCGCCAGCCGCCGCCGGAGCGCTGCCGGCGCCTTGACATGGGCAAGCAGCGGTTGGGCGCCCGCAGGCAGGGCGGGGTCGCTCTCGCCTTCGCCGGTATCGTCCCAATGGGCAGGGGCGGTCGCCTCGGTCGACGCGTCGAGATCGTCGCCGAGCGCGGCGCCGAGCGCGAT
Organism: Allobosea sp. GW821-FHT09G06; assembly: GCF_059416005.1. NCBI lineage: Bacteria > Pseudomonadati > Pseudomonadota > Alphaproteobacteria > Hyphomicrobiales > Alloboseaceae > Allobosea > Allobosea sp. GW821-FHT09G06. Next base: position 824,837 of record NZ_JBWKOI010000002.1, read on the forward strand.
CTCGTAACCCTTGGCGACGCTGACGGCTTCGAGCACCGCCGGCCAGCGATCACCCGCAGCCGGGGCGAGCAGCTTGCGCAGCGTGCCGATCTCGGTGTCGAGGCGCTGCGCCCGGCGGTCGGCTTCGGCAAGGGGCCCCCGCTGCCCGGCTTCGCGCTCGCGCGCCGAAGCGACGGCATTGCGCGCGGTGACGACGTCGGCGTCGGTGGCCTTCAGCGCCTTCTCGGCGGCGGCCAGCGTTTCGCGTAGCCGGTCGAGCAACGTTTTGGCATCGGATGCGTCGAGGGTTTCGAGCTCGCGGCGCAGCTTGTCGCGTTCGGCTCCGGCGCGATCCTGTCGATCGCGCGCCTCGCGCAGTGAGCGCTCCAGGGCGCCGCGTCGTGCGGCGAGATCGGAGAGCGCGGCCTGCGCAGTGGCTTGCTCGGCTTCGGCTGCAGCAAGTGCGGCTTCCGCCGCGCGCTGCGCCGCCGCTGCGGTCTCGGCGCCTGACCCGGCGCCATCGCCTTCCCGGGCGAGCGCTTCGTCTTCCTCCGCCAGTCGGGCGAGGCTCTCGGCCGCGTCGCGGCCGATCGTCTCCTGACGCGACAGGTCGGCCTGCAATTCGGCGAGGCGCTTGCCGAGTTCCTCGGCGCGCTGGCGGGCTCGCCTGTTCTCGGCTTCGAGCTCGTCGAGCCCGCGCTTCAGGCGGACCAGCGCGGCAGCGGCGGTCGCCTCGCCCTCGCGCAGCGCCGGCAATTCATGCGCGGCGATCGCCTGCCTCTTGGCGGCTTCGGCTTGAAGTCCGGTCTGATCGGCGACGCCGCGCACGGCTTCTTCCAGCACATGCGCGGCCTGCGCCTCCTGGGCGCGGGCGTCGTGCAGGGCGATGACGGCGAGAATCGCTTCGGCCCGGCGGATATCGGCAGCGAGGCTGCGATAGCGCCCGGCCTGCCTTGCCTGACGCTGCAAGGCGTCGATTTGCCCGTCGATCTCGCCGAGCACGTCTTCCAGCCGGGTCAGGTTGTCCTCGGCCCCGCGCAGGCGCAGTTCGGCCTCATGGCGGCGACTGTGGAGGCCGGCGATGCCGGCGGCATCTTCCAGGATGCGCCGGCGCGATTGCGGCTTGGCCGAGATGATCTCGCTGATCTGCCCTTGCCGCACGAGGGCCGGCGAGCGCGCGCCGGTCGCCGCATCGGCGAAAAGGAGCTGCACGTCCTTGGCCCGCACCTCCTTGCCGTTGATGCGGTAGGTCGAGCCCTCCTCGCGCTCGATCCGGCGCGTGACCTCCAGCACATCGGCTTCGTTGAAGGCGGCCGGCGCCTTGCGGTCGCTATTGTCGAGGGTGAGCGAGACCTCGGCCATGTTGCGGGCCGGGCGCTCGTTCGAGCCGCCGAAGATGACGTCGTCCATGCCCGAGCCGCGCATGTTCTTGAACGAGCTTTCGCCCATCACCCAGCGCAGGGCTTCGACGAGATTGGACTTGCCGCAGCCATTGGGGCCGACGACGCCGGTCAGCCCCGGCTCGATCCGGAACTCCGTCGGCTCGACGAAGGTCTTGAAGCCGGCGAGCTTGAGGCGCGTCAGATGCATAGGCGCGCCAGCTTTCTTCCTTCTCCCCTCGGGGAAGAAGGTGGCCCGGCGGAGCCGGGTCGGATGAGGGAAGGGCAGGGCAGCGCGAGCCTGCCCTCATCCGTCTGCTTCGCAGACTCCTTCTCCCCCGAGGGGAGAAGGGAATGTGCATCGCACGCCGCCTCAATTGCCGAGGAGCGGCTCCAGGATCTTGTCGAATTCGGCGATCGTGAGCGCACCGGAACGCTTCTGCCCGTTGATGAAAAAGGTCGGCGTCGAATCCACGCCAGCCTTGGCCCCGCCATCCTTCACCACGGTGACGGCGTCATAGATATCCTGGCGTTTCAAGCAGGCTTCAAACGATTCCTGTGTGAAACCGGCCTGCTTCACCAGCGCGGAGAGCGCATCGACCGGCTTGTCGGTGAAGGCCCAGTTGCGCTGCTGCGCGAAGAGCAGGTCCGTCATCGGGTAATATTTGTCGTTGCCGTTGCAGCGGGCCAGCATGAAGCCGGCGGTGGCCAGCGGATCCAGCGGGAACTCGCGCAGGTTGAAGCGCACCTTGCCGGTGTCGATGTACTTCTTCTTCAGTTCCGGCCAGGTCGCGGAATGGAAGGTCGCGCAATGCGAGCAGGTCAGCGACGCATATTCGACGATGCTGACCTTGGCGTCGGCGGAGCCGAGCCAGACGTCGCCCAGCGGGCCGGCATCGGGCAGCTTGGTCTGGGCCCGCGCGGCGGTGCCGCCGGCGAGCGCGGCAGCGGCGATGCCGGCTGCGCCGGTCAGGAGCTGTCGCCTGTTCGTCATCGTGAGATATCCTCGGAAAGGTCGAAATCGGTTGGAGCTATAGAGGCCATCGCGATTGTGGCAAGAGCGCATCGTGCCGCGCACCGCTCCGCTCACGAAGCCGTGTCATCGCCTTGCGTTTTCGCGCGCAATGCCACGGCCCGGCCGAGCTTCGCCAGCGCCTCGCGCAGACCCTCGTCGACGACGCCCGAAACCTGCGCCTCGACGCGCGCCACCGTCTCGCTGTCGAGCTTGGGCACCGGCTTGGCAACGACGGGCGCCGCCACCGGCCCCTGCTTGAGCACGAGCTTGCCGACGGCCCGCCAGCCGAGATGCGTGTTGACGCGCTCGACCAGCAATGGCCCGAGATGCTGCATCTCCAGCGCGAAGGCGCTCTCGACCCGCACCACCATCGTCGCCGGCTCGGAGGCCTCGCCCGGCGCCGGCCGTCGCCGGGGCCAGTCGATCTTGAGGGGCCGCGAGCGCGCCGCCAGCCGCTCGCCGACGATCTCCGGCCAGAGCGAGACGATGGCGCGCCCCGCGAAGCCCTGAGCGGCGAGCGCGGGCGCGATGCAGTCGTCGATCAGCTCTGCGAGAGGTTTGGCGGACATGGCTGCATTGTGGGGGCGCGGCCGGCTGCCCGCAAGTTGCTTGCCGCCGCTGGCGGTGGGTTGGCGAAGCTCTATACAGAGGACCGTTTCAGAGGCTTGAAGGACAGCGGGAACTGCGATGGCACCGTTTTACGTCGTCACAGATTGCGAATTCGACGGGCCGACGCCCGGTGCAAACTCGATGCTCTCGTTCGGCTCCGTCGCCGTCTCGGCCAGCGGCAGCATTCTCGGTGAATTCGAGGCCGTTCTGGAGCCGCTGGACGGCGCAGGTCGCGATCCCGGCACCATGGCTTTTTGGCAGAGGCATCCGGAAGCCTGGGCAGCTGCCACCAGCAACGCCGAACCCGCAGCCACTGTAGTCGGACGTTTCGTCGATTGGGTGAGATCATTCGATGGCAAGCCGATCTTTGCCGCGCACCCGGTCAGCCTCGATGGGCCATGGTTCGATTTTTGCCTGCGGCGCTTTACCGGACGCCCGCTGCTGGAAGGCCCATGGGTCTCCGATCGCCTGTTTTTTCATGCGCCTCTGTGCCTGATGTCCATGGTCGCGGGCAGCACGGGGCGGGGGCATTGGGAATGCGATGTCGGGAATTATCCCACCGAATGGCTCGGCGATGTCGAGCACACGCATCGCGCGATCGATGATGCGCGTGGCTATGCAAACCTCCTGAGCTTCGTCATCCGGAATGGACGCTTAGCGCACGGACGTTAGGACGGTGCTCGGTGATCCCCGCCCTTCCGCATCGCCGGCCTCTCGGGCTACATCGGCCTCATGAACCCAGAGGCCCGCGCCGCCGACCTTCTCGCCTGGTACGACCGTCATCGCCGGGCGCTGCCCTGGCGTGCGAGCGCGGGCGAACGGCCTGATCCCTACCGGGTCTGGGCCTCCGAGATCATGCTGCAGCAGACAACCGTCACGGCCGTGAAGCCCTATTACGAGCGCTTCATGACCCGCTTCCCGACGGTGAAGGCTCTCGCCGAGGCGCCGTCCGAGGATGTCATGCAGGCCTGGGCCGGGCTCGGCTATTATTCCCGCGCCCGCAATCTCCACGCCTGCGCCAAGGCGGTGATGGAGGGCCATCGCGGCCGCTTTCCCGATACGGAGGAGGGCTTGCGCGCTCTTCCGGGCATCGGCGCCTATACGGCCGGTGCGGTTGCCGCGATCGCCTTCGACCGGCCGGCGGCGGCGGTCGACGGCAATGTCGAGCGCGTCATGAGCCGGCTCTTCGCCATCGAGGATGAACTGCCCGGCGCCCGGCCTTTGATTCGCGAGAAGGTGCTGGCGCTGCTGCCGCACGGCCGGCCGGGTGATTTCGCTCAGGCGTTGATGGATCTCGGTGCCACCATCTGCACGCCGCGCAATCCGGCCTGCGGCCTCTGCCCCTGGCGCGAGCCCTGCCGGGCGCGGATCGCCGGAACGCAGGAGAGCTTTCCGTGCAAGGCGAAGAAGAAGGCCGGCGTCACGCGCTATGGCGCGGCCTTCGTGCTCACCCGGCAGGATGGCGCCATCCTGCTCCGCACCCGGCCGGCCAAGGGCCTGCTCGGCGGCATGGCCGAGGTGCCGACCAGCGAATGGCGGGCCGATTACGAACTCGACGGCGCGGCGCAGGACGCGCCGTTGCCACTGCGTTGGACGCAGGTTGCGGAGCCGGTCCGCCATGTCTTCACGCATTTTCCGCTGGAACTGACCGTGTTCACCGGCAGCGTGTCCGAGCGCACGCAGGCCCCGGCAGGCATGCGCTTTACCAGACTCGCCGATCTCGCCGGCGAGCCGTTGCCGAGCTTGATGCTGAAGGTGGTCGAGCGCGCCGGGCTCTACAACTCGAAGACGCGATAGGTCATCGTCGGCAATTCGACGGACCATTTGAAATAGCCCTTCGAATAGACCTTGCCGCGGTTCGGCGGCCAGGGGTCGTGGATGCGCAGCGTCGTGCCGGTGCCGTCCGGATTGCCGTCGCCGCGCATGCCGACGATCACGATCATATGGCCGGGACTGCCGCGGCCGGCGGTATATTCATCGACGCGCCAGAGCATGTCGAACATCAACGGCCCGCGCGACACCGCCTGCCGAAGCTGCTCGACCGACCAGGATTGCGGCGCATTGCAGCGCAGGCCGTGGACGCGGCCATAGCGCTGGCCGGTGACGATCGCCTGGTCGCTTTCGGAGGAGTTCAGCAGCCCGCCATCGGAGGCGATCATGTCCGGTGGCGTCTTGGCGATGATGATCGGCACGGTCGATTTCTTCATCATCGCCGTCGATGTCGCCCAACAGGTCGTGTTGGTCGGCTGCGCGATGAAGGGGACCTTGTGCAGGATCGGCGCGAAGGCCTCGGTATCGTAGAGGCAGGACTGGGTCGCCGGCCCCGCCTGGCCATCCTCGACCAGCCAGTTCTTGCGCTGGAAGGCGAGGACCGCATTGTGGGTGAGGGTGCCGAACTGTCCGTCGGGCACGAGTTTGGGTATCGGTTTGAGCTTGGCGTTCAGCGCTTCCTGGAGCGCCTTGACCTCGGGGCCACGGGAGCCGTTCTTGAGGATCGTCGCCATGCTGCCGCCCTCTATGTCATACGGGCGAGCATGCGCTCGCGGGCGGCGGGCGCGCATCCTCTGAACGAATGACGGAAGGGCCGGGCGCCTGCGCCCGGCGGCTCAGACCGCGGCCATCTGCGCCCGGATCTCGCCACGCAGGGTGTCAAGGACGGTCAGCCCACCCTCTCGCTCGACATGCCAGAAGGTCCAGCCGTTGCAGGCCGGCAGGCCCTGCGCCAGCGCGCCGACCTTGTGGATCGAGCCGACCGCGGGGCCGAGCAGCAGCGTGCCATCGGCGCGCACGGTGGCCTTGTAGCGGCGCTTCTCGTCATGGACGGTCTCGCCGGCCTTCACCAGCCCGGCCTCGACCAGGCTGAGGAAGGGCACGCGAGGCTCGCTGCGCTTTGAGGGCGCGGTCGAGAAGGCTTCCGGCGCCAGCGGCGTCACCGCGGCAATGCGCTCGCGCGCCGCCTTGGCATAAACCGGATCGCGCTCGAGCCCGATGAAGCGGCGGCCCAGCGCCTTGGCGACGGCGCCGGTCGTGCCCGTGCCGAAGAACGGATCGAGGATCACGTCGCCGGGATTCGAGGCCGAGAGCAGCACGCGGGCGAGCAGGGCTTCCGGCTTCTGCGTCGGATGAACCTTGGTGCCGTTTTCGTCCTTCAGGCGTTCGTCGCCGGTGCAGAGCGGCAGATACCAGTCCGAGCGCATCTGCAGGTCGTCATTGCCGCCCTTCAGCGCTTCGTAATGGAAGGTGTATTTGGAAGCTTCGCCCCGCGCCGCCCAGATCAGCGTCTCATGCGCATTGGTGAAGCGCCGGCCACGGAAATTCGGCATCGGATTGGCCTTGCGCCAGACGATGTCGTTCAGCATCCAGAAGCCGAGATCCTGCAGCGTCGCGCCGACGCGGAAGATGTTGTGATAGCTGCCGATCACCCACAGCGCCCCGTCCGGCTTCAGGATGCGCCGCGCGGCCGACAGCCAGTCGCGGGTGAAGCGGTCGTAATCGGAGAAGGAGGCGAACTTGTCCCAGTCGTCGTCGACGGCATCGACGAGGCTGTCGTCGGGCCGGCGCAGATCGCCGCCGAGCTGGAGATTATAGGGAGGATCGGCGAAGATCAGGTCGACGCTCGCCGGTGGCAGGGCGTTCATCGCGGCGATGCAATCGCCGACGAGGACCTGATCCAGCGGCAGCTCCCGAGGGATGCCGATTTGTTCGGGAAGGCCCTTGGCCTTCATCCGAGCCCCCAGTGCAGGCCGTCCGGTACGCGAAACCTGAATCCGGACGGGAGCACTGGCGGTCCCGGTACGCGAGATACCCATGACGCCAAGACCGTTACGCAACTTCAACGAGGGCGATATTGGTCAGACAGGGTAAAGGTCGGGTTTCCGCTTTGAAAAAAATGCGTCCCATTCTGGGGCTGCAAAATTTGCCTAGCCTATTGGGAATCAAGGGAAATTCGTAAACGGCGGTTAACGTCTGGACCTGCCGTTACGGCAGGTTGGCGGGGCGGTCGGCTTCCCTTTCGGCCAGAGCTGGCCGTCATGCTACGGCGTGCCCCGAGCATCTCTGGCACCGAGGCTCCGGGGCCTCTTCCTGGCGGAGATTCCCGGGTCTGCGCTGCGCTCCGCCCGAGAATGACGCGTGAACAAATGCGCCGGCTACCGGAACCAGACGCCTTTCACCGGCGCGAAGGAATAGCGGTGCTCGGGGCAGGGGCCGTGCGCGAGGATCGCCTTGCGATGCTGCGGCGTGCCATAGCCGACATGGCCGGAGAAGCCATAGGCCGGATAGCGCTGCGAGAGCCGCGCCATCATCCGGTCGCGCATCACCTTGGCGACGATCGAGGCCGCGGCGATCGAGGCGACCTGCCCGTCGCCTTGGATGATCGCCTCGCAGGAGCAATCGAATTGCGGCGGGTCGTTGCCATCGACCAGTACATGCCGCGGCGCGAGCGGCAGCGCGGCCACGGCCCGGCGCATCGCGAGCAGCGTCGCTTGGCGGATATTGATGGCGTCGATCTCGACCGCCGTCACGCTGGCGACGGAAACGGCCAGCGCCCGCTCCATGATCTCCCCGAAGAGCTCCTCGCGAATCGCCGCCGGCAGCTTCTTCGAATCGTCGAGTCCGTGAGGCACCCGGGCGGGATCGAGGATCACGGCCGCCGCAACGACCGGCCCGGCCAGCGGGCCGCGCCCGACCTCGTCGATCCCGGCGAGCGGCCAAAAGCCGTTGGCGATGGCGGAGGTCTCGCGGTGGAAATCGGCGGGCATGGCGGGGTTATGCAGCAGGCAGGGACGTTGGGCCAGAGCGGCGGGAGCGCGCTCCACTGCCATGCTCTTACCCGACCCAATAGATGCTGGAACCGCGGGGAACCCTCTCCCGGAGGAAGAGGGCAGGGTGAGGGGTAGGCCGTTGGACACTGTGGTTGTGACCTGACCGCGGCAGCGGAAAGGCGAGCGCTTCACTGGTCGAGAGGCCTACACCTCACCCCAACCCCTATTCTTACAGGAGAGGGGTTCCTGCGGTTGATTGATCTGCGGCAGCCATCTGGTGAAGGAGATTCTCGGGTCTGCGCTTCGCTGCGCCCGAGAATGACGGCTGACCCAGCGCCTCAAAACAAGCTCAGCTGCGCCTTCTCCTTCTCCGGCTTCACGAAGAGATCCGTCCGCAGCCGGCGCCGGGTTGTATTGAAGCCGATGCGCTCGGCCGCCATCTCGAAGCGCCGCCCGATCATCCAGGCATAGGGGCCGGAGCCGACCATGCGCTGGCCCCATTGCGAATCGTAGTCCTTGCCGCCGCGCGTCGAGCGGATCAGCGACATCACATGCCGGAGCTTGTCGGGATGATGCGTCAGCAGCCATTCCTGCACGATGTCGCGGACCTCGAGCGGCAGCCTGAGCAGGACATAGCCGGCCTCCTGGGCGCCCGCCGCCTTGGCCGAATCGAGGATGCGCTCGATCTCGTGCTCGTTGATAGCCGGGATGATCGGCGCGACCAGCACCGTGACCGGGATGCCGGCCTCCGAGAGCTTGCGGATCGTCTCGAGGCGTTTGGCGGGGGAGGCGGCGCGCGGTTCCATGCCGCGTGCGGTCTTGGGATCGAGCGTCGTCACCGAGAGCGCGACCTTGACCAGCCCCTTTTCCGCCATCGGCGCGAGGATATCGATGTCGCGCTGGACCAGCGCCGATTTCGTGACGATGCCGACGGGATGGTTGAACTTGGCCAGCACCTCCAGGATCTGCCGCATGATCCGGAGCTTCTTCTCGATCGGCTGATAGGCATCGGTATTGGTGCCGATCGCGATGGTGCGCGGCTGGTAGGAGGGCGATGAGAGCTCCTTCTCCAGCAGCGCCGCCGCATCCGGCTTGGCCGTCAGCTTGCTCTCGAAGTCGAGCCCGGGCGACAGGCCGAGATAGGCATGGCTCGGCCGGGCGAAGCAGTAGACGCAGCCATGCTCGCAGCCGCGATAAGGATTGATCGAACGGTCGAAGGAGATGTCCGGCGAGTCGTTGCGCGTGATGATGGTGCGCGCCTTCTCATAGGCGATCTCGGTCGAGAACGGCGGCAGCTCCTCCAGCGAGCCCCAGCCGTCATCCTCGGTGACGCGCTGCTCCGTCTCGTAGCGTCCGCCCGGATTGATCGTGGCGCCGCGCCCGCGCCGCCTGTCGGGATCGATGCGGTGGCCGGCATAGGCCATAGGGTCAGCCGGCGCGACGATCGGAGCGGAAACACTCGGCTCCCTGTCCGCCCGCCGCAGGGGCTGGGCTGCCGGGAAGGGCCGTGAGGTGGGTCTGGCCTGGGGCATGGTTTCGAACCGGGTCGCGCGCCGGGAATCGACGCATTCTGGTCTCACGTAGAGTGAACATATAGAGAACAAAAGGCAAGTGGCGGGATTGTGGCATGCTGCGTTGCGGCATAGGATTTCGCTCATGCTCACAGCCGTGATCCGCAGCGATGGTTCCCAGCAGGCGCTCGCAGCGACCCTTGCCGTCCTCATCCCGGCGGTGGCGGAGGGCTTTCTCGGCCATGCGGTGATCGTCGACACCATCGATTCGCCCGAGACCGAGCGCGCCGCTGATGCGACGGGCGCCCGTTATCTGCGCGCGGGCAATGGCAGCGCTTGGCGCGATGGCGCGGCCGGTGCGCGGGGCGAGCGTATCGTCCTGTTCGATGCCGGCGACGTGCCGCAGGCCCATTGGGTGCAGGCCGTGGAGCGCCATCTGCTGGTCGCGGCGGCGAAGCCGGCCCTGATTCCGGCAAGCGGGATTGCCGCATCCCTGCGCGAGCGGCTGGCTTTCTCCTTGGGCGGGCGTGGCCTTGGGCCCGGCCTCGTCATGCTCCGCGCGGCGGCAGCGGCCGGCCGAATCGACCGGGCACCGCTGCGGTTGCCGGTCCTGCGGGAACGGGCCGGCTAAGCCGTTCGCACCCTCCTTATTGTCATCGGCTGGTCATGCTTCGGGCGCATGGCAGATCGCGTTTCGCATCGGAACTTGTGCAATGCAGCATAAGTTCATATGTTGACGGTTGCCCAAAGCACCTCCCTCAGACCTTCGAAAGGAGAGACCCATGCTTGACCGGCACGATTCCTGTTCAGCGTTTGAAGCCGAGCGCGAAGAGGACAAACGCGAGGAACAGCAAGAGGACGAGGATACGTTCTCGCCTCGCGTGCATCAGGAAGGATTCTGGAGCTGAAGGCTCCATGAAAACGAAGCGGAGGGCTGGATGCAGCCCTCCGCGCAGCATGTGAACGTCGCGGGCCCTGTTCGGGCCCTTTCTGTTTTGCGAGCTTGCCCGATTACCACCGGTTGGAATGAGGACGGCGATAGCCGTAAGGCGGCAGGTTGCCGGGACGCCGCCGGTAGTTGGGATCCCGATCGTAACCGCGATTGTAGTAGCCGCCGCCGTAGCCGCGCCCTCCGCTGCGGCCAAAGCGCCGCTGCTCTTCCATGTTCTGCTGGATGGTCATCATCCGCTCGCGCCTGGCGGCGCTGGCGGTGAAGGCTATCGGCTGTCCGTCGAGCTGCCCGGCGGTCGCCGCCGGAAGCGCCTCGCTCACGGAGGATGCGGACGCAGCCGGCGCCATCATGGTTGCGCCGGCGGCAAGCAGCACCGCGGCGATCAGCAAACGGCACATGAGAGGTCTCCTGTAATTTATGCGGCAGGGCCCATCTCGACGAAAGACAGAGCGCGTGCCGCCCTAGACCGGGTTCCGGAACGTGTCGCAGCGCTGCATCGAGCCGGACTGGAAGCCGACATTGAACCATTTCGTGCGCTGGGCGGACGAGCCGTGCGTGAAGGAATCGGGCACGACCACGCCCTGCGAGGCCTGCTGCAGCTTGTCGTCGCCGATCGCCGCAGCCGAGCGCAGCGCTTCCTCGATATCGCCCTGGTCGAGCCGGCCCATCGCCTGAATGTTATTGGCCCAGACGCCGGCGAAGCAGTCCGCCTGCAATTCGATCCTGACCGAGATCGCATTCGCGTCGCGCTCCGAGGAGCGCTCGCGCAGCTGGTTGGCCTTGGGCAGGATGCCGAGCAGGTTCTGGATGTGGTGGCCGACCTCGTGGCCGACGACATAGGCATAGGCGAAGTCGCCGCCGCCGCCGAGCTTACGCTGCATCTCCTGGAAGAAGGAGGTGTCGAGATAGACCTTCTTGTCGGCCGGGCAATAGAATGGCCCCATTGCCGCCTGCGCCGTGCCGCAGCCCGAGCGGTCGACGCCCGAGAACAGCACGAGGCGCGGCGGCTGGTAGCGGATATTGGCCTGCTGCGGCAGGATCTTCGACCAGATATCCTCGTTCTGCGCCAGCACGGCCGAGACGAAACGGCCCATCTCGTCCTGCGGCGGGCCGGAGGAGCGGCGTGTCTCCTGCGTCTGCGGGCGCCCGCCGATGCCGCCGATCAGTTCGGCTCCGCCGATGAGCAGGCGCGGGTCGATGCCGAGCGCCCAGCCGAGCAGGCCCAGCACCACCATCGTGCCGATGCCGACGCCGCCGCGCCCGCCGGGCATGCCGGCGAAACCGCCGCCGCTGCCGCGCCTGTCCTCGAGATTTTCGGACTGGCGGTAATCTTCCCACTGCATGAAGGCGTCCCCGACGAAGCGTCCCCGCAATCTCGCTGGGAGAGGCAGGGAACTCAAGTCGTCTTTGCAAGCTGCTCCTGAACGCCGGCTGACCGCGTCGGTTCCTGAGAGCCTCCATCGAGACCCCTCCGGGTCTTGTTGGAGACTCTTAGTGGTAGCCGCTATCGGCCCTGACCTTGCCGCGGAAGGTCCAGTACACGAAGGCCGTGTAGAACAGGATCATCGGCAGCAGGAAGGCGACGCCGATCAGCACGAAGATATGGGAGGACGGCGCGGCGGCGGCATCCCAGATCGTGACCGAGGGCGGCACGAGATAGGGGAAGTTCGAGATCGACAGCCCGAGGAAGCAGAGCAGGAAGATCGCGATGGTGAAGGCGAAGGGCGTGAATTCATGCGCGCCGTGGAGCCGCTTCCAGGCCATGTAGCCGCAGAACGCCGTCAGCACCGGGAAGGGCCAGAGCAGGGCGAGATTGCCCGGCGTGAACCAGCGCTCGGCGATGCGCGGATGGGCGAGGGGCGTCCACAGCGAAACCAGCGCGGCGAAGCCCATCAGCGCGAGCAGCAGCGCCCTGGCCTGCCGGCGCGCCCGCTCCGCGACCGGGCCTTCGGTCTTGAAGATCAGCCAGGTCGCGCCGAGCAGGGCATAGCCCACCACGACGCCGATGCCGCACATCACGGTGAAAGGCGTCAGCCAGTCGAACGGGCCTCCGGCGAACTGGCCGTTCGCGACCGTGATGCCCTGGATCAGCCCGCCAAGGATGAGCCCCTGCGAGAAGGCGGCGACGGTGGAGCCGAGCCAGAAGGCGAGGTCCCAGCGGTGGTGATGCGGCTTGGCGACCCAGCGGAACTCGAAGGCGACACCACGGAAGATCAGCGCCAGCAGCATCAGGATCACCGGGATGTAGAAGGCCGGCATGATGATGGCATAGGCCTGCGGGAAGGCGACCCAGAGCCCGCCGCCGCCCAGTACCAGCCAGGTCTCGTTGCCGTCCCAGAACGGCGCGACCGAATTCATCATCTGGTCGCGCTCGCCCTCGTCCTTCGTCGTCGGGAACAGGATGGCGATGCCGAGGTCGAAGCCGTCGAGCACCACATAGAGCATCACGGCGGTGCCGATCAGCCCGGCCCAGATCACGGGGAGATACCATTCCATGGGTCGTCTCCTCAGATCGCGGGCTGGATCTTGTCGTCGCCGGGCTTGCCGTCGCCGAAGATCGCGGCGGCCTCCCCCTGCGCCGCCTTGAGCGGGCGCTGCGATGGCTGCTCGGGCGCATCCTCGCCGGATATCTCGTCCGGCCCCTTGTCGATCAGGCGGTTGATCAGCAGGATTCCGGCCGTGAAGACGACGGAGTAGACGCAGACGAACAGCGCAAGCGAGATCGCGACCTGCAGCGTCGTGACCGGTGAGACCGCGTCTGCGGAGCGGATGATGCCTGTCGCCAGCCAGGGCTGGCGCCCGACCTCGGTCACGAACCAGCCGGAGAGGATGGCGATGAAGCCGGCCGGCCAGGTGTATTGCGCGAGCCAGAGCCAGCGCCGCGATTCGAAGACGGTGCCCTTGCGCCAGAGCCAGGCGCCGACCCAACCGAACAGGATCATCAGCACGCCGATCCCGACCATCGCCCGGAAGGCGAAGAAGGGGATGAGCACGGGCGGCCGGTCCTCGATCTTGAAGTCCTTCAGGCTCGGGAACAGTGCGTTCATGCTGCCGTGGGTGACGAGGCTGGCGACGCCGGGGATCGAGATCTCGAACCGGTTGAGCTCGGCCTTCTCGTCCGGCCAGGCGAAGAGCACGAGCGCGCCGGGCTTCGACGAATCCCAGTGCGCCTCGATCGCGGCGAGCTTGGCCGGCTGGTAGGTCGCGGTATCGCGGCCATGGAAGTCGCCGATCACCGCCTGCAGCGGCGCGGTGAGCGCGATCATCAGGATCGCCATCCGCACCATCGTCTTGGCCGATTCGGTGCGGTGCCCGGCGAGCAGGTGGCGCGCCCCGGTCGCGAGCACGACAAAGGCGGTCGTGAGATAGGCGGCCGTCATCATATGGGCGAAGCGTAAGGGGAAGGTCGGGTTGAAGACGATCTTCATCCAGTCGACGGGATAGGCGATGCCGTCGCGTACTTCGTGCCCGGCCGGATACTGCATCCAGCTATTGGCCGAGAGAATCCAGAAACCGGAGAGCGCCGTGCCGCCCGCGACGATGACGGCGGAGAGAAAGTGCAGCCAGGGTGGCACGCGCTTCCAGCCGAACAGCAGGACGCCGAGGAAGGAGGCCTCGAGGAAGAAGGCCGAGAGCACCTCGTAGCCGATCAGAGGCCCGATGACGTTGCCGACCGCCGTCGAGAACCGGCTCCAGTTGGTGCCGAACTGGTAGGACAGCACGATGCCGGAAACCACGCCCATGGCGAAGGAGACCGCGAAGATCTTGGTCCAGAAGCGCGCGAGCAGATGGAATTTCGCATCGCCCGTCTTCAGCCACAGCCCGAGCAGCGTCGCGATATAGGCCGAAAGCCCGATCGTGAAGGCGGGAAAGACGATGTGGAAGGAAACCGTGAAGGCGAACTGGATGCGTGAGAGCAGAAATGCATCGATGACCATCGCAGAACTCCGTCGGCCACGCCGTCAAGGCGCTGGGGAACGCCCGCTGGGGCGCTTCTGGATGTGATCTAATGTAACTCTGCCTTGCGCCGCCCCTGCGCGCAACGTCGCTGCGTCAATTCTTCCCGTCGAGCGCCGCCTTTAGCGCGCGCAGGTCGCGCCAGGCGAGGCGCTTGTCGAGCGGTCGCCGTAGCAGATAGGCCGGGTGCAGCGTCGCGATCGCCCGGATGCGTCGCGCGCCGGTGTCGTATTCCACCCATTTTCCGCGCGAGCGCAGAATGCCGGTGAATCCGAGCAGACCTTGCGCCGAGGGGCCGCCGACGCAGACCAGGATGTCGGGGTCGGCAAGCTCGATCTGGCGCTGGATGAAGGGCAGGCAGATCGCGACCTCCTGCGGCGTCGGCGTGCGGTTGCCCGGCGGCCTCCAGGGCAGCATGTTGGCGATATAGACGTCGTCTTTCCGGCTCAGCCCGATCGCTGCCAGCATGCGATCGAGCAACTGGCCGGAGCGTCCGACGAAGGGCAGGCCGATCCGGTCCTCATCGGCGCCGGGTGCCTCGCCAACCATCATCACGCGGCCTTCCGGATTGCCGTCGGCGAAGACCAGGTTCTTGGCGGTGGCCTTCAGCGCGCAGCCTTCGAACCCGGCGAGCGCGGTCTTCAGCTCGTCGAGCGTGCGGGCCTCTCGCGCCAATGCCTTCGCGCTGACCGTCGCGTCGTCCGGAGCCGTCGCAGCCGCCGTCATAGGCCGCACCGGTGCAGCCGGGCGGCCGGGCAGGGGGCGCAGGCGCGGCTGGCCGTTGCCGCCGGCGGGAACCGGATCGGCGAAATGGTTTCGCGGTGTCTCGTCGAGCGCCTCGGTCACGCCCATCTCGGCGTACCAGCTCAGCAACTCATAGGGATCGGGCGCGTCGGGGCCGACTGCATCGGACAGGCTCATAGGGGTATCCTATACCCTGCAAGGCCGCTTCGCGAGCCGACGCAGTTGCAAAATGGAACGCACGCTTGGATAGAGGGGTTCCAGACTGGACGAAAGCCGGCATTGAACGACCCGGCGAAATAGTTCATATATAAACTATCAAGCGGCGCGGTTGCTGAGGCGGAGGGCAGGATGGATCTCAAGGAAGCGCAGAGCGAACCGCGCGAGAGCATGGACTATGACGTCGTCATCGTCGGCGCGGGTCCTGCTGGCCTGGCCGCCGCGATCCGGCTGAAGCAGCTCGACGAGAACCTTACCGTCGTCGTGGTCGAGAAGGGGGCCGAGGTCGGCGCCCATATCCTCTCCGGCGCGGTCATCGATCCGATCGGCCTCGACAAGCTGGTGCCGGACTGGCGCGAGGATCCCGATCGCCCCCTGACCACCGAGGTCAAGGAAGACATCTTCTATTTCCTGACGCAGCCGAACGGCATCCGCCTGCCGAATTTCGGCATGCCCTCGCTGATGAACAACCACGGTAATTTCGTCGGCTCGCTCGGGCTGGTCGCGAAGTTCCTGGGCGCGCGGGCCGAGGCGCTCGGCGTCGAGATCTATCCGGGCTTCGCCGCTGCCGAACTGCTCTTCAACGAGGATGGCTCGGTCGCCGGCATCGCCACCGGCGACATGGGCATCGCCAAGGACGGCACCGTCTCGGATCGCTTCACCCGCGGCATGGAACTGCGCGGCCGCTACACGCTGCTGGGCGAGGGCGCGCGCGGCTCGCTCTCCAAGATCGCGATCAAGCGGTTTGCTCTCGACGAGGGCCGCGAGCCCCAGAAATACGGCATCGGCCTGAAGGAGCTCTGGCAGGTCAAGCCGGAGAAATTCCACAAGGGGCGCGTCCAGCACTCCTTCGGCTGGCCGCTCGACAACAAGACCGGCGGCGGCTCGTTCCTCTACCATTTCGACGACAATCTCGTCTCCGTCGGCTTCGTCGTGCATCTGAACTACCAGAACCCGACGCTGTCGCCCTTCGACGAGTTCCAGCGCTTCAAGACCCATCCGCTGATCCGCGACACCTTCGAGGGCGCCAAGCGCATCGCCTATGGCTCCCGCGCCATCACCGAGGGCGGCTTCCAGTCGGTGCCGAAGCTGACCTTCCCGGGCGGTGCGCTGATCGGCTGCGCGGCCGGCTTCGTCAACGTTCCCCGCATCAAGGGTAGCCACAACGCCATTCTGTCGGGCATGCTCGCGGCGGAGAAGCTCGTGCCGGCGCTGCAGGCGGGTCGCCAGCATGACGAGGTCGTCGAGATCGAGAATAGCTGGCGCGACAGCGCTATCGGCAAGGACCTGAAGCGCGTCCGCAACGTCAAGCCGCTCTGGTCCAAGTTCGGCACCTTCCTCGGCATCGGGCTCGGCGGCATCGACATGTGGCTGAACCAGCTCTTCGGCTGGTCGCCTTTCGGCACGCTCAAGCACGGCAAGCCGGATTTCGCGACGCTGAAGCCGCTCGCCGAGGTCACGCCGATCACCTATCCGAAGCCGGACGGCAAGATCTCCTTCGACAAGCTGTCCTCGGTCTTCCTGTCCTCGACCAATCACGAGGAAGACCAGCCGGCGCATCTCAAGCTGACCGACCCGTCGGTTCCGATCTCGCAGAACCTGCCGCTCTATGGTGAGCCGGCGCGGCTCTATTGCCCGGCGGGCGTCTACGAGGTCGTCTATGAGAACGCGGAGACCAAGACCAATCCGCGCTTCGTGATCAACGCGCAGAATTGCGTCCACTGCAAGACCTGCGACATCAAGGATCCCGCCCAGAACATCACCTGGACGGTGCCGGAAGGCGGCGGCGGCCCCGGTTACGCGAATATGTGATCGCCGCGATTTACTTGCCTGACGAATCAAAAAGGGCGCGCCTGCCGGCGCGCCCTTTGTCGTTAAAACCGGTCTGATCAGCCCTTGCGGACGATCGGGGCGACCGGCTTGGTCTCTTCCTTGGCGCAGCCGGCGACGAAGCCGCCGAGAAGCGCGACGGCGGCAACGCTCAGAATGATCTTCTTCATTGGAATAGTCCCAGTGGAATCGCTGCGGGAACCGCAAGCGAGCCGAATATAGACACGATATCCCTAGCGGATGATTGCCGTTTTCTTGTGCCGGCCCCTTCGTCACCGGGATTCCACCAGGTGTTGCGCAGCTGCTACGAAACCGCCGCATTCATGGGGAGGCCGGCTTGCCCGCCCGCCCGGAAACCGCCATCTTGGCGGCCTACGCGAAGCGATCACGGTCCGCTTGAAGAGTGCGCCCCGAGATGGTGAGGCTGCGGGCCGAGGGAGAATGGCAGTCGTGACATTATTGAAGAAGGTTCGTGCCTCCGGCACGGCTGCTGCGTTGTCGCTGTTGATGTTCCTGCCAGCCGTGGCCGCCGCCCAGGGCGCGACCCAGTCGCGCTCGGCTGATTCGCTTGAGCCGGGTGATAGCCTGGAGGGTAACTACCTCGCCGCGATCGTCGCCGGCGCCTCGCGCGATCTCGGCGCGGCCTCCGTCTATCTGCGCGAGGCGATCAAGGAAGATCCGCAGAACAACGATCTGACCGAGCGCGCCTTCGTCGCCTTCCTGGCCGACGGTGCCATGCAGGACGCCTTCCGGGCTGCCGACAAGCTGATCCAGCAGGACCCGAGCAACGGCCTCGCCCAGCTCGTCATCGGCATCCGCTCGATCAAGCAGAAGAGCTACCAGACCGCGCGCAACCATCTCCAGCGCGGGGGCAGGGGTCGCGCGGCCGACATCACCGCGACCCTGCTCTCGGCCTGGTCCTATCTCGGCTCGAACAATCCCAAGCGCGCCATCGAGACGCTGGAGCGCCTGAAGGGCGAGCCTTCCTACAATCTTTTCCGCGACTACCATGCCGGCCTGATCCTCGACGCCGCCGGCCGCCGGGCCGATGCCGAGAAGCGCCTGAAATCGGCCTATGACGCCGAGAAGACCACGCTCCGCCTCGTCGATCTCTGGGCGCGCTTCCAGGCCCGCAACGGCGACTTCAACGGCGCAGCCGAGACCTATGCCGGCTTCGACCGCCTGCTGCCGAACCATCCGATCATCCGCGAGGGCATGGCGCTGGTCGGCAAGAAGGAGCAGCCGCCGCGCCAGATCTCCACGCCGCAGCAGGGCGCGGCCGAGGTGCTCTACGGCCTCGCCAGCGCCGGCAATCGCCAGGGCGACGAAGCTGCCGCGCTGCTCTACCTGCGCATGGCGATCTATCTCGATCCCGGCCACGACCTCGCCATCCTGACGCTCGGCGACATCCTCGAGCGCGCGCGCCAGCCGGAAGATGCCGTCGCCGTCTACGACAAGATGCCGGCGACCTCTCCGCTGCGCCCGAATGCCGAAATCCAGGCCGGTCTGGCGCTGGAGAATCTCGGCAAGCCCGAAGAGGCGGTGAAGCATCTCGACAAGGTCATCGCGGAGCGTCCTGACGATGTCGACGCGCTCTCGGCGCTCGGCAACATCTATCGCTCGCGCAAGCAGTTCGCCGAGGCCGCGGCGGCCTATGACAAGGCGATCTCGAAGCTCGCTTCGCCGGGCCGGGCCAACTGGGACTTGTTCTATTTCCGCGGCATCGCCCGCGAGCGCATCAATCGTTGGCCTGAGGCTGAGGCCGACCTGCGCAAGGCGCTGGAACTCCTGCCCGATCCGCTCGGCCGTGAGCGCGCGCTAGTGCTGAACTATCTCGGCTATTCGCTGGTCGACAAGCATCTCAAGCTCGACGAGGCGCTCGACATGCTGCGCCGCGCCGTCGAATTGCGGCCGCGCGACGGCTACATCATCGATTCGCTGGGCTGGGCCTATTACCGCCTCGGCCGCTACGAGGATGCGGCGCGCGAGATCGAGCGCGCCTCGGAGCTGCGCCCCTCCGACCCGGTCATCAACGACCATCTCGGCGACGTCTACTGGCGCACCGGCCGCCAGCTCGAGGCCAAGTTCCAGTGGAACCACGCCCGCGATCTCAAGCCCGAGCCCGAGGACCTGGAGAAGATCCTGCGCAAGATCGATCGCGGTCTTGAGGAGCCTTCGGCCAATGCGACCGAAGCCCCGAAGAAGGATGGCGGCTGACGCTCTCGCGTCGCCGGCCTGACGCCGTGGCCCTGCCGCTGACCACGCGCGCCCGCGCCAAGGTCAATCTCGACCTGCGCGTGCTCGGCCGGCGTGCCGACGGCTATCACGAGCTCGAAAGCCTCGTCGCCTTCGCAGGCGTGGGCGATACGCTCTCGCTCGATCCGGGCGCGCCGCTATCTCTCACGCTCACCGGGCCCCGCTCCGAAGGGTTGGCGGTCGATGACGGCAACCTCATCCTGCGGGCGGCCCGTGCGCTCGCTGCCGCGCGTCCTGGCCTGAGTCTGGGGCGCTTCCATCTCGTGAAAAGATTGCCGGTCGCCTCCGGTATCGGCGGTGGCTCGGCCGATGCGGCTGCGGCGCTGCGTCTGCTCGCGCGGTTGAACGGCATCGCGCTAACCGATCCGCTGCTGCGGCAGGTTGCTGCGGGCGTCGGCGCCGATGTGCCGGTCTGCCTCGATTCGCGGGCGCGGTTGATGGCCGGTATTGGCGAAAAGCTTGGTCCGGTGCTCAGCCTGCCGCGGCTCTTCGCGGTGTTGGTCAATCCGGGTGTGGGGGTCGAGACCGTCGGGGTGTTCCGGGCGCTCGGGCTCAAGGTCGGTGAAGTGGTTGCCGAAGCGCGTAGGATCAACCTTGCAGCGCCGGCATCGGCCAGCGAGCTTCTTGGGCACCTGACAGCAACGACCAACGATCTTGCCCCGCCGGCGCAACGCATCGCGCCGGTGATCGGCGAGGTTCTCGAACGGCTTGCGGCGCTGCCGGGTTGCCGGCTCGCGCGCATGTCGGGCTCCGGCGCGACTTGCTACGCGCTGTTCGACGATTGCATGGCCAGCGCCGCTGCGGCGAAGGCTTTGCAGCGCGAGCGGCCGGATTGGTGGATCAAGCCGACGCTGCTGAACTGACGGCCGGTGGGCTGCTCAATGCGCCCGCGCCACGCAGAAATCGACGGCGGCGTTGAGCGCCTGCTTCATCGGCGAGGCCGGGAACAGGCCGAGCGCGTCCTTGGCCATCCGGGCATAATGCTCGGCCCGGGCGATCGTGTCGTCGAGCGCCTTGTGCCGGCGCATGATCGCCTGCGCTTCCTCAAGGTCGCCGTCGCGAATCTCGCCGTCCTGCAGCGTACGCTTCCAGAAGGCGCGCTCAGCCTCGTCGCCGCGCCGGAACGAGAGCACGACGGGCAGGGTGATCTTGCCCTCGCGGAAATCGTCGCCGGTATTCTTGCCGAGCTTGGCGGCAACGCCGCCATAGTCGAGCGCGTCGTCGATGAGCTGGAAGGCGATGCCGAGATTGAGGCCGTAGCTGCGGCAGGCGGCGGCATCGGCCTTCGAGGAATTGGCGATGACCGGCCCGACTTCGCAGGCGGCGGCGAAGAGCTCGGCCGTCTTGCCGCGGATCACCGAGAGGTATTCGTCCTCGGTCGTCTCCGTGTTCTTGGCGACCGAAAGCTGCAGCACCTCGCCCTCGGCGATCACGGAGGCGGCCGTCGACAGGATGTCGAGCGCGCGCAGCGAGCCGACTTCGACCATCATCTTGAAGGCCTGGCCGAGCAGGAAGTCGCCGACCAGCACGCTCGCCTCGTTGCCCCAGAGCATGCGGGCCGCGAGCTTGCCACGGCGCATGTCGCTCTCGTCGACGACGTCGTCATGCAGCAGCGTGGCGGTGTGCATGAACTCGACGGAAGCCGCGAGCTTGACGTGGCCTTCGCCCTGGTAGCCGCAGAGATCGGCCATCGCGAGCGTCAACATCGGCCGCAGGCGCTTGCCGCCAGACGAGATCAGGTGATTGGCGACCTCCGGGATCATCGTCACGTCGGAGCCGGTGCGCGACAGGATCATCGCATTGACCCGCGCCATGTCATCGCGCGTCAGCCCGACCAGCGGCTCGATGCTGGCCTGGTTCGATTCCCGTTCCTCGAGGGAGACGACGACACCCACTGAACGCACTCCAAGTCGGATACTCGCGCCGGACGGCGCGCGCTTGCCATGCCACAACCGTCGCATGGGACGCCAGCCCCTGCAAACCGGCGCGACGCCGCACCTTTGCGTGAGCGGGGGCCTGAAAGCGCTCGGCTCTTGCGCGGGGCGGGGTGCTTGGGCTCCATGGAGCCATGCACGAACTCATGCGCACCAATGATCTTATCCTGCTCGGCGCCGTCGAGGCGCTGCTGGCCTCCGCCAATCTCGATTGCCTGATCGCCGACCAGCATATCAGCTCGCTTGAAGGCATGATCGGCGCCTTCCCGCGCCGCCTGCTGGTGCGCGAGGCCGACCGCAAGCGTGCTCGCGCCTTGCTGGTCGAGGCCGGCTACGGCGCCGAACTCCGCGATGAGTGAAATCGGGGAAGCCTCGGCGCTGGGCGAGATCGTCGAGGATCGCCTGCTCGATGGCCGGTTGCGGCTGCTCCAGCCGCGCAAGGGCCATCGCGCCGGCAGCGACGCGATCCTGCTGGCAGCTGCCTTGCCGGAGCTTGGGCAGGGTGCGTTGCTCGATATCGGCGCGGGCGTGGGCACGGTCGGCCTCGCGACTGCGCTGGCCCAGCCCGATCTGCGTGTCACGTTGCTGGAGCGCGATCCGGAGCTTGCCGCGCTGGCGGCGCGCAATGCCGGGCTCAACGACATGGCCGGACGCGCGACGGCCGTTGCCGGCGATGTCACGGCGCGCGCCGCGATTCTCTCCGGGCTCGGCTTGACTGCCGCCTCATATGATGCGGTCGCGATGAACCCACCCTTCTACCCGCCGGGCGGGAGCAGGGCTTCGCCGGTTCCGAATCGCAAGGCGGCCCATATGGCCGAGGGTGCCCTGGAACCGTGGCTGCGGGCTGCCCGGCGCCTGCTCAGGCCCCGGGGGCATCTGGCGCTCATTCACACGGCGGAGGCACTGCCGGAGGTGCTGGCCGGTCTCCAAACCGGTTTCGGTGCGGTCGCGATCCGGCCGGTTCATGCCTTCGCCGACAAGCCGGCGATCCGGATCATCGTCACCGCCGTCCTGAACAGCAAAAAGCCGGCAGCTTTGCTGCCGGCTTTCGTAATCAATGGCGCCGACGGACGGCTGACGCCGCTTAGCGATGCGGTGCATCGCGGCCGCGCGCGCCTGGCTCCCGATTACCAGTAATAGGGACGCGGGCCGTAGAAGCGCGGCGGGCCGTAATAGGGCCGCGGACCATAGAAGCGCGGCGGACCATAGTAGCGCCGCGGGCCGTAATAGCGCGGGCCATAGTAGCGCGGCGGCCCGTAATAGCGGCGCGGGCCGTAATAATACTGCGCCTCCTGGACCATGCCTTCGCTCGCGTCGGCAGTGGCCGCGATCGGAGCGGCCCCGACCGGAGCCGCGGAGGCAGAGGTGCTGCCGAGGCCGGCCAAGCCCAGCGCACCGGCGGTCGCCGCCGTGACGATGATTGTCCGAAACATGAAAACCTCCATGAGATGGCGTCGGCAACGCTTGCCGTCGGATGAAACGCCGCCCTTGAGTTGTGACATTACGTCGTCGAACCTGAACGGTATGGGATCGCGCCGTTCACCTTGCCTTCAGCCAATGGCCGCAATGCGGCCATGCTTGCTGCCGCTCAGCGGCAGACCCGTACCGGGCGGACAACCCAGCGCCAGCCGTCCCAGATACGCCGCTCGGACCAGAAGCAGCGCGGGCGGTGATAGGAGGGGCGCGGGCCATAATGGCGGCGCGGGCCGCGATGGTATTGAGCCTGTTCGACCAGGTTTTCGCCAGCCTGCGTGGTCTGGCCTGCCTGAGCGCTAGCCGGAGCCGCAGGGGCAGAGGCGGCCGTCAGGGCGAAGCCCCCGAGGGCACCCGCCACGGCGGTCGCGATAAGCGCTGTCCGGAACATGGTCTTCTCCGTCGATCGAGCCATCGGCAGTGCCGATGGGTGACGCGTCGTTGCCGCCGGAAGGCGAGGCCGTTGCTGCTGAACGGCGCGAAACGGCGCCGTTCAGCTCGCCCAGTCGAAACCGGCGGGAGGCCGGCTTAGCGGCAGATACGATGCTGGCGCACGACCCAGCGCCGGCCGTTCCAGAAGCGGCGGGTCTCGGTCCAGCAGCGGCGGACATGCGGGCGGCCCGGGCCGTAATGCGGCCGGCCGCGATGCCAAGCCTGTTGGACGAGCCCGGTTTCGGCGCCGGCGGCAAAGGTCGTGCCGGCGGAAATCGGGGCCGCGGAGGCCGGGGCGCTGCTCATGGCGGCACCGAGCAAGGTTGCGGCGCCGAACGCGGCGGCAATGATGCGGGTTGTCAACATGGGCTTACTCCTTAGGTTTTTACAGCCGCCGGCCCGGCATCAAATGCTCGCCCCGAACATCGCGAACCATGCGGTTGGTTGTGTCGATATCAGACCGGTTATGAACGAAACCTGTCCGCGTTCGGTTCCGGCCCGCGCTTGACCCTGGCGGATACGAACCCTAATCACCGCACCATCCCCTTGTTATCGGAAGGTTGCAGGCACTTGTCCGCCCCCGCGCCACTCTCGCTTTCCACCATCCCGGCTTCTTCCCCGGCGATGGATCCGACCCGCTCCTTCCAGGGGCTGCTGCTGACGCTGCAGCGCTTCTGGGCCGAGCGAGGTTGCGTGGTGCTGCAGCCCTACGACATGGAAGTCGGCGCCGGCACCTCCCATCCCGGCACGATGCTGCGTTCGCTTGGGCCGAAGCCCTGGCGGGCGGCCTATGTCCAGCCGTCGCGCCGGCCCAAGGACGGCCGCTATGGCGAGAACCCCAACCGGCTGCAGCATTATTACCAGTTCCAGGTCATCCTGAAGCCGAACCCGCCGAACCTGCAGGAACTTTACCTCCAGTCGCTCGAAGCGATCGGCATCGACATGCTGCTGCACGACATCCGCTTCGTCGAGGACGATTGGGAGAACCCGACGCTGGGCGCCTGGGGCCTCGGCTGGGAATGCTGGTGCGACGGCATGGAAGTCAGCCAGTTCACCTATTTCCAGCAGGTCGCCGGCATCGAATGCGCGCCCGTATCCGGCGAGCTGACCTACGGTCTCGAACGCCTCGCCTGCTATCTGCAGAACGTCGAGAGCATCATGGAGCTCAATTTCAACGGGCTCGAGGGCGACGAGAAGGTCACCTATCGCGATGTCTTCCTGCAGGCCGAGCAGGAATATTCGCGCTACAATTTCGAGCACGCCGATACCGATGCCCTGTTCCGGCGCTTCGCCGAGGCGGAGGCCGAGTGCCGCGCCCTCCTGCGAAAGGGCGAGGCCGGCGACCGCCATCTCATGGTCCAGCCCGCCTATGACCAGTGCCTGAAGGCCGGTCATACCTTCAACCTGCTCGATGCGCGCGGCGTGATCTCGGTCACCGAACGGCAGAGCTACATCCTGCGCGTGCGTGAGCTCGCCAAGGCCTGCGGTGCGGCCTGGCTGAAGACCGACGGCGGCGGAGCGAACTGATGCCCGATCTTCTCCTTGAATTGTTTTCGGAAGAAATCCCCGCGCGCATGCAGCGCAAGGCGGCGGATGACCTCAGGAAGCTCGTCACCGATGCGCTGGTCGAGCGCGGCCTGGTCTATGAGGGCGCCAAGGCCTTCGCGACGCCGCGCCGTCTCGCGCTGCACATCGCCGGCCTGCCCGTGCGCGGCCGCGACGTGCGCGAGGAGCGCAAGGGTCCGCGCGTCGGCGCGCCCGACGCTGCCGTGCAGGGCTTCCTCAAGGCTGCCGGCCTGACCTCGCTCGACCAGGCGACCATCGTCAGCGATCCGAAGAAGGGCGACAGCTACGTCGCCATCATCGAGAAGCCTGGCCAGGAAACCGTCGCGGCCATCGCCGAGATCGTGCCGGCCGTGATCCGCGCCTTCCCCTGGCCGAAATCGATGCGCTGGGGCAAGGCCTCGGCGGCCGGCGCGAGCCTGCGCTGGGTCCGCCCGCTGCATTCGATCCTCTGCACCTTCGGCGCTGCCGAGGTCGAGGACCCGGAGATCGTGCCCTTCGCGGTCGACGGCATCGTCTCGGGCAATGTCACCTATGGCCATCGCTTCCATGCGCCTGCGCCCATCACGGTGAAGCGCCTCGACGACTATGTGAGCTCGCTCGAGAAGGCGAAGGTCGTGCTCGATGCCGACCGCCGCAAGGAGATCATCCTCACCGATGCCCGCAACCTTGCCTTCGCGCAGGGGCTCGATCTCGTCGAGGACGAGGGGCTGCTGGAGGAGGTCGCCGGCCTCGTCGAATGGCCGGTCGTGCTGATGGGCTCCTTCGAGGAGCGCTTCCTCGATATCCCCGGCGAGGCGATCCGCGCCACCATCCGCGCGAACCAGAAATGCTTCGTGCTGCGCGATCCGGCGACCGGCAACCTCGCCAACCGCTTCATCCTGGTCTCGAACCTCGTCGCCAGCGATGGTGGCGTGGCGATCACCGCCGGCAATGGCCGCGTCGTGCGCGCGCGCCTCTCGGACGCCGCCTATTTCTGGCAGACCGATCGCGGCTCGCTGCCGGACCTCGGCACCTTCAAGGACAGCGCCGAGAAGCTCGGGCTCGATCTCGCCAAGCCGCTCGACCAGCGCATGGCCAAGCTCGACAAGCTCGGCGTCGTCTTCCACGCCAAGCTCGGCACGCAAGGCGAGCGCGTCCAGCGCATCGCGGCGCTGGCGAAGGACCTGGCCCCGATCGTCGGTGCCTACCCGGACAAGGCCGAGCGCGCCGCCAAGCTCGCCAAGGCCGACCTGCCGACCGAGATGGTCGGCGAGTTCCCGGAGTTGCAGGGCCTGATGGGCCGGAAATATGCCGAGCTCCAGGGCGAGGACGCTTCGGTCGCCGCAGCGGTCGAGGAGCACTACAAGCCGCTCGGGCCGACAGACCGCATCCCGACGGATTCGGTCTCGGTGGCGGTGGCGCTGGCCGACAAGGTTGATCTGCTCACCGGCTTCTGGGCGATCGACGAAAAGCCGACCGGCAGCAAGGATCCTTTTGCGCTGCGACGGGCTGCGCTGGGCGTGATCAGGATCGTGCTGGAAAACGGCCTGAACTTCTCGATCGACCGTTTCAACGACGTGCAGTTGCTGCGTCACCAGATCGGCTCCTCACCATCGGCTCCCGAAAAACTCGGCGCCATCCTGTCCGCAGCCGCTACCAGCGGAATGTTCGGTGAGCAGGCGCGCGCGCTGATCGCCGCGAGCCGTGACGAGAAGCCCGAATGGCTGCGGCTCGTCGATGAGCATGACCCCGCCATCAGCGACGATCTGCGCCTGTTCCTCCAGGATCGCCTCCGGGTTCATCTCCGGGAAATCGGCACCAGGCACGATATCATCGATGCCGTCATCGCGCCGGGAAGCTGCAATCTTTTCCTCATCACCCGCCGTGTCGCCGCACTTGGCCGCTTCCTCGACACCGAGGACGGCAGGAACCTGCTCGCGGGCTACAAGCGCGCCGCCAATATCCTCAAGGCCGAGGAGAAGAAGGACGGGGAGGGCGCCTTTGCCGCTGCTCCCGACCTCCACCTCATCGCCGAGGCCGGCCTGATCGAGGAGAAGGCGCTCGCCGTCGCCCTCGCGCAGGCGACGCCGAAGGCCGAGGCTGCCGTCTCTAACGAGGATTACGAGGGCGCCATGGCCGCGCTCGCTGAAATCCGCCCGGCGGTCGATGCCTTCTTCGACAAGGTCACGGTCAACGATCCCGATCCGGCCTTGCGCGCCAACCGCCTGAAGCTGCTCAACCAGCTTCGCCAGGCGACGCGCGCGGTCGCGGATTTCGATCGCATCGCGGGCTAAGTAAGGCGCGGGTACCGCGGGGAACCCTCTCCCGTAGGGAGAGGGCAGTGTGAGGGGTAGGCCGTTGGTCGCCCGTGCTCTGCCCTAACCGCGCCCGCGGTTGGTTTGGCGCTGAACTGGTCCAGCGGCCGACACCTCACCCCTACCCCTCTCCTTACAGGAGAGGGGTTTTCTGTTGTGGCTCCCGCACGCTCCCTGAAAACCGCCACTAACGCCTTTCGCCGGCAAACCCGCTTCCGGAACCAATCCCCGCCCTGCGACGTTCTGTCGGCGGGGCTGACAAGCCGCGAATGCGTCGCGGCTGGGCTCCGGGGGGCCGGCTACCGGCCGAGATAAAGGGCTGAAAGCATGTCCATTCTGATTTCGCTGCTGATCACCGTTCTCGTCATCGGCCTCGTGCTCTACCTCGTGCGGATGCTGCCGCTCGATGGGCAGATCAAGAACGTCGTGCAGATCATCGTGATCGTGATCGGCATCATCTCGCTGCTGCGCTATCTCGCTGTTTTCTAAGGCGATTGACGGCGTCACCGCGCTGGTTCAGACTTCACGAGGTCCAGAGGGCCCCGGACGATCCCCGTCCGGGGCCCTTTTCCGTTTCAGGACGTGACCGCGATGAACGCGCCGAACCGCAACGGCCATATCAGGCTGACTTCCCACCCCGAGCCGGGCAGCGCCGCCGCGCGCTTCCCGATCCGATGGGGCGCTGCCACCGCCACTGAGCGCGGCCCGATCATCGCCTCCACGACCAACCCGGCCGACCGCAACGTCATCGGTGCCCATGGCGGCTCGTATTCGGTGTATCGGGCGCTGGCGATCTCGGCCCGCGCGATGAACCCCTCGCAGCGTCCGGACCTGACCAACACCTATCCGACGGCGGAAATCCTGCCGCAGCCGCAATGGGGCGATCCGAAGAGGATCGTTTCGCTCGATCCGTTCGGGCACACAGTCGCGCAGGATTTCGGCCAGTTGATCGGCGAGGGCATCGACATCCGCCCCTCGATCGCGATCACCAAGGCCAGGCTCAACCTCCCCGAGATCCTCGCCGCGATGGGCGTGCATCGTCTCGCGGCCGACGGCCATATCCTGCACGCGTCCGGCGATATCAGCGTCACCAAGATCGCGGTCGATCCGGTCTGGTATCTGCCCGGCATCGCTGAGCGCTTCGGCGCGACCGAGAGTGATCTGCGCCGCACGCTCTTCGAGCAGACTGGCGGCATGTATCCCGAGCTGGTGACGCGGCCGGATCTCAAGGTCTTCCTGCCGCCGATCGGCTCGATCACGGCCTATGTCATGGGAGAAGCCTCGCGGCTCGCCGATCCGAAGGCGCGCATCGCCTGCCGCGTCCATGACGAATGCAACGGTTCCGACGTGTTCGGCTCCGATATCTGCACCTGCCGGCCCTATCTCACGCATGGCATCGAGGAATGCGTGAAGGAGGCCCAGAGCGGCGGCGTCGGGCTGATCGTCTACAACCGCAAGGAGGGCCGGGCTCTCGGCGAGGTCACCAAGTTCCTCGTCTACAATGCCCGCAAGCGCCAGGAAGGTGGTGATTCCGCGGCGACCTATTTCGAGCGCACCGAATGCGTCGCCGGCGTGCAGGATGCCCGCTTCCAGCAGCTCATGCCGGATGTGCTGCACTGGCTCGGCGTCACGCATATCGACCGGCTGATGTCGATGTCGAACATGAAATACGACGCCATGGTCGAGAGCGGCATCACCATCGGCGAGCGCGTCGCGATCCCGCCGGAGCTGATCCCGCCCGATGCCTCCGTCGAGATCGAGGCGAAGAAGGCCGCAGGCTATTACTCGCCCGACGGCGCGCCCGGCGACAACGCCCTGAAATCGACTGTCGGCCGCGACCTCGACAAGTTCTGATTCCGTCACGCCTGCCCGAGTTGATGATGCCCGACCGCGATCCCGAGGCGTTCCGCGCCCTGTTGAAACCCGCTGCCGTGCGCGAGCGCGCACAGGAGATGCTGGAGCTCGGGCTCGCCGGCCAGCTCCTGCATTTCAGCGTGCATCCGGACCGGCTCGAGGCCTGCGCCGGCTACGTACTGGAGACGATCCGCGCGAATTATCCGACGCTCGACATCCCCTTCCATGCCCGCTGGCGCCATTTCACTGTCGATGGCGAGGATCGCTGGCAGAAGCTCGACAAGACCGCCGGCTTCGCCAACCCCGCCGCACGAGGTCGCGCCGCCTATGATCTCGCTGTCGTCAGCGTCCTGCTCGATGCCGGCGCCGGCCCCGATTGGCGTTATCGCGATGCCGCGACCGGTCGCGAGATCGGCCGCTCCGAGGGGCTGGCGCTGGCCTCGCTCGACATGTTCGCCGCCGGCTTGTTCTCCAGCGATCCCGCCAAGCCCTTGCAGGCCGATGCGGCCGGCCTGAAGCGGCTCGACGCGGCGGCTCTGGCGCGCGGCTTCCAGGCCGGCCCGGATAATCCGCTGCTGGCGCTCGAAGGCCGTGCCGCCCTGCTCAACCGCCTCGGCGAGGAACTCGAAAGGCAGGGCTTGTCTCGTCCTGGCGCGCTGTTCGACCGCTTCGCGGCATCAGCCGAGACCGGCACGCTGCGGGCGCCACATATGCTCGGCGAGGTGCTCGGCACCTTCGGCGGCATCTGGCCGTCGCGCCTGACATTGGCCGGTATTGCGCTCGGCGATACCTGGCGCCATCCGCTGATAGCGCCGGGCAAGCCGACCGAGGGGCTCGTGCCCTTTCACAAGCTCTCGCAATGGCTGACCTATTCGCTGATCGAGCCGCTGGAATGGGCCGGCATCACCGTGGTCGATATCGACGAGATGACCGGCCTGCCGGAATACCGCAATGGCGGGCTCTTCCTCGACAGCGGCGTCATCGCGCTGAAGGACGAGGCGGACCGTGCGAAGGCGCACGAGGTCTCGTCGCCCCTCGTGGTCGAATGGCGGGCGCTGACCGTCGCGTTGCTCGACGAGGTCGGCGCTCTCATCCGCCAGCGCCTCGGCCGTTCGCGCGAGGAACTGCCGCTCGCCAAGGTGCTCGAAGGCGGGACCTGGGCGGCCGGGCGCCGGATCGCGCGCGAAAAGCGTGTGGATGGCGGCCCGCCCTTGACCATCGTCAGCGATGGCACGGTATTTTGAGGGTAAGCCAAGTCCGAGAGATAGAGGGGTAACCGGCGTATGACTTCGAGCCAGGACGGCGTCACCGTCGTCGACCATCCGCTGGTCCAGCACAAGCTCACGCTGATGCGCGAGAAGGATCGCTCCACCAAGAGTTTCCGCCAGCTCCTCAACGAGATCGGCATGCTGCTCTGCTACGAGGTGACGCGCGACCTGCCGACCGAGTTGATCGAGATCGAGACGCCGCTGCAGAAATCGATGCAGCCGGTCATCTCCGGCAAGAAGATGGTCTTCGCCCCGATCCTGCGCGCCGGCGTCGGCTTCCTCGATGGCATGCTGGAGCTCGTCCCGGCCGCCCGCGTCGCCCATATCGGGCTCTATCGCGATCCCGACACGCTCCAGGCCGTCGAGTATTACTTCAAGGCGCCCTCCGATATCGCGGACCGCATGATCGTGGTGATGGACCCGATGCTGGCGACCGCGAACTCCGCCGTCGCGGCGGTCGAGCGCCTGAAGGAGCGTGGCGCCAAGGACCTGCGCTTCGTCTGCCTTCTGGCCTCGCCTGAGGGCATCGCCCGCCTGCGCGGCGCCCATCCCGATGTCCGCATCTGGACCGCGGCGATCGACGAGCGCTTGAACGACCATGGCTATATCGTCCCCGGCCTCGGCGATGCCGGGGACCGCATGTTCGGAACCCGCTGACGCCTCGCAATATCCGAACGACAGAAAGCCCGCCCGGTTAGGGGCGGGCTTTCCAACCGATTCAGGTGCCGCCTGAATCGAGGTGCCGGATCACTCGATGATCTGGACGATGCGGCGCGTCTGCGGCTCGACGATCACGGTGCGGTCGTTCACGACCGTATAGCGATAGTTCGAGGCGTTCGGCGCGTAATCGGCCGGCAGCTGGTGGTAGACGACGCCCTGCTGCGGCAAGACCGTGCCGACCGCGACCGGCTCGGCATAGGTGTAGGACGGCACGCGCTGCTCGACGACATAGGTGCGGAAGCGCGGCGAAGCCGCATCGCCGACGATCGCGCCGACCACGGCACCGCCGACACCGCCGACCACGGCGCCCACAGGACCGCCGACGACGGCGCCACCAACCGCGCCCGCCGCAGCGCCGCTGGTCGCACCGCCGACCGCGCCGCCCGAGGGCTGGCTCTGGGCAAAGGCGACCGCCGGGGTGATGGCCAGGGCGGCAACGATAGCAAGCTTCTTGAACATGGGATGTCTCCTTTCGAAGCTAATCTTCGGCGGGACAACCAAGGCGCGCGGGAACAGTTCCCGGAAATCGGGTCACGAGATGTTAACGCCCGGAAATGGACCTAGGAAAAGCTTTCCAGAACAAGGCTTTGGCGGGTCAGAGCAGAAGCCTGACCCATATTCGTACCTGATGAACGCGATGCCGGAAACGAAAACGGCGGGCCATAAGGGCCCGCCGCATCGTCGTCTGAGAGCGCTGGAAGCTTACTGCTTCGGCGCGGCCGAGAGCGCAGGCGTCAGCTTGTCGGCGTCGCGCTTGATCAGCGCGGCGAAGCCGGACGGGGTTCGCTCCTCGGCTGTCGGCAGCACGGTGCCGAGGTCGAGCAGGCGCTTCTTGGTGCCTTCGTCGTTGAGCGCCTTGCCGAGCGCGTCGACCAGCTTGTCCACGGCCTCCTTCGGCATGCCCTTCGGGCCGGCGATGCCGTTCCAGGCCTCGATCTGGTACTCGGGCAGACCGGCTTCCTTGGTGGTGGGCACGTCGGGCAGGGCCGGCGAGCGCTGGGCCGAGGCGATGGCATAGGCCTTGATCGTATTGGCGCGAACCTGCTCGGCGACCGAGACGATCTGGTCGCACATGAAGTCGACCTGGCCGGAGACGAGGTCGTTCAGGGCAGGACCCGTGCCGCGATAGGCAACGGCATTGATCTTCGGCGTGCCGAGGATGCCCTTGAGCAGGGTGCAGGTCGTCCAGGACACCGAACCGAGGCCCGCATGGGCTTCGTTGAACTTGTCCGGATTGGCCTTCACGGCGGCGACGAAGGCCTTGAGATCGGGCGCTTCGAGGTTCTTGCGGGCGACGATCAGGATCGGCGTGCCGCCGGCCAGGCCGATCGTCTGCATGCCGTTGATCGGGTCGTACTTGAGGCCGGGATAGGTGGCGGGCGCCGCCGAGAAGGTGCCGAGATGGCCCATCGCGATGGTGTAGCCGTCCGGCGCGGCAGTCACCGCGCGGGCGATGCCGGTCGTGCCGCCGGCGCCGGCGACGTTTTCGATCACGATCTGCTGGCCGAGCGTCTTCGACATGTGGTCGGCGACGATGCGGGCGATGATGTCGGTCGGCCCGCCGGCGGCGAAGGGCACGATCATGGTGACGGGCTTCGTCGGGTAGGCCTGCGCCTGTGCGCCGCCGGCAACGGCCAGCGTGGCGGCGGCGGCAAGGCCGAGAACGAGCTTCTTCATGCGTATTCCTCCCTGGGATTGGCTTGAGATGAAACTGGGGGGACGCCGCCGGGGCGGCAACCCCGTCATTCGGTGAAGACTTCCTCGCGTTTCTTCGAGATCGAGGGCAAGAGCGCGATGGTGAGCACGGCCACGGCGACCAGCAGCAGTCCCGCCGAGATCGGCCGCTCGACGAAGGTCCAGAACGAGCCGCGCGAGATGATCAGCGCCTGCCGGAGCTTCTCTTCCATCAGCTTGCCCAGCACGAAGCCGAGCAGCAGTGGCGCCGGCTCGAAGCCGAGCTTGATCAGCAGGTAGCCGAACAGGCCGAACAGCGCCGTGAAGGCGACGTCGAGCGGCTGGTTGTTCACCGAGTAGATGCCGATGCAGCAGAAGATCAGGATCGCCGGGAACATTAGCCGGTAGGGCACCTGCAGCAGCCGGACCCACAGGCCGACCAGCGGCAGGTTGATGACCAGCAGCATCAGGTTGCCGACCCACATCGAGGCGATCATGCCCCAGAACAGCTCCGGGTTGCGGGTCATGACCTGCGGGCCGGGGATGATGCCGTGGATCGTCATCGCGCCGACCATCAGCGCCATCACCGCGTTCGGCGGGATGCCGAGCGTGAGCAGTGGGATGAAGGCGGTCTGCGCGCCGGCATTATTGGCCGATTCCGGCCCCGCCACGCCCTCGATCGCGCCCTTGCCGAAGCGGGAGGGGTCCTTGGCGATCTTCTTTTCCATGGTGTAGCTGGCGAAGGGGCCGAGCACGGCGCCGTTGCCCGGCAGGATGCCGAGGATGCCGCCGATCGCCGTGCCACGCAGCACCGGCGCGGTCGCTTGCTTGATGTCGTTCCAGTCCGGCAGCAGCCGGCCGATCTTGCCTTTGACGACGTCGCGCGCCTCCGGGCTTTCGAGGTTGCGCAGCACCTCGGCGAAGCCGAACACGCCCATCGCCAAAACCGAGAAGTCGATGCCGTCCGAGAGCGAGGCGATGCCGAAGGTCAGGCGCTCCTGCCCGGTCTCTAGGTCGGTGCCGACGGTCGAGAACAGCAGGCCGAGCATGATCATGCAGAAGGCTTTGAGGATCGAGCCGCGCGCGAGCACGACTGCGAAGCACAGGCCCATCACCATCAGCGAGAAATACTCGGCCGGGCCGAAGAGCAGCGCCATCTTGGTCAGCGGCGCGCCGAGCGCGGCGATGATCAGGGTCGCGACGCAGCCGGCGAAGAAGGAGCCGATCGCGGCCGTGCCGAGTGCGACGCCGGCGCGGCCCTGTCTCGCCATCTGGTGCCCGTCCAGCGTGGTGACGACCGAGGTCGCCTCGCCGGGGATGTTGACCAGGATCGCCGTGGTCGAGCCGCCGTATTGCGCGCCGTAATAGATGCCGGCGAGCATGATCAGCGCGCCGGTCGGGTCGAGGCCGAAGGTGATCGGCAGCAGGATCGAGATCGTCGCGATCGGCCCGACGCCGGGCAGCACGCCGATCAGCGTGCCGACGAGGCAGCCGGCGAAGCAGAGCGCGATGTTCTTCATCGTCAACGCGACGCCGAAGCCCAGTGCGAGATTGGAGAACATATCCATCGGTCAGATCCCCAGCAGCCAAGG
The DNA here is from genome assembly GCF_059416005.1 of Allobosea sp. GW821-FHT09G06. NCBI lineage: Bacteria > Pseudomonadati > Pseudomonadota > Alphaproteobacteria > Hyphomicrobiales > Alloboseaceae > Allobosea > Allobosea sp. GW821-FHT09G06. The sequence continues at coordinate 858,855 of NZ_JBWKOI010000002.1, forward strand.
CGCGAGCGGGATCGGCAGGCTCAGCGCGTATTTGAACAGCAGGATGCAGGCTGCCGACATCGCCACGGCGAAGATCACCAGCTCCTTGAGCCTGCGATCATCGGCCGCCAGGCCCGAGAAGAAGATCAGAAGGGGGCCTGAGACCAGAAGGCCCAGTGCCGGCACCCGGATCGGGCCGAATTCGAAGCCGCGGATGGTGAGTGCGAACAGGCAGGCGCCACCCAGCGCGAAGAAGATGCCCTTCCACGACCAGCCCGAGAGCTTCTCACCATTGTAGCGCAGCGATGCGAGCACCAGCATGAGGCCGAGCGCCCCGCAGATCACCGCGAAGGTCTTGGGCAGCATGCCCGGCCCGAGCTGGCGCAGCGTGCCGGCCGGCAGCTCCCAGGAGAAGACGAAGGCGCCGAGTGCGAGCAGCACCATGAACAGGCCGCCGGCCAAATCCTGCGATGATCGCACGCGCAGGCCCCGGGCCCGCTCTATCTGGTTCAAACTCATCAGGCTCCTCCGACTGGCGACCCGGTGCGGGCGGTCCGTTTCTGCGTTTTTGGTAGGGCGAAAGGCAGGATGTGGCGCTCATCGAGCAGCGTCACGCTTTCCCGGAGGATCGCGAGGAAATCGTCGCGCGACGGCAGCTTCTGCTGCGGGCGCCAGGACACGCCGACGAGCGCGCCGGGCGGCGGCGGATCGAGCATCGCGCCGCGCAGGCGCCGCATCGTCACACCGGGGAAGGAGAGGCGGGAAACCCAGTCCGGCGCGAGCGCCATGCCCAGTCCCGCAGCGACCGCCGACATCATCGCCGGCTTCTCGGTCGCCTCGATCGTCACGTTCGGAACCGCGCCGACGCTCTCGAAATAGGCCATGACGAGATCATAGGCATAGGGCCGGATGCGCTTGGACGGCACGACGAAGGGCTCGCCGACCAGATCAAGCATGGTCAGGTGTTCGCGCGCGGCGAGTGGATGATTCTCGTTCAGCACCACGATCGGGCGCTCGACCCGCAGGATCTCGAAGGCGCAGTCGGTCGGCTTGCGCGGCGGGCGGGTCAGGGCAAGGTCGAGCTTGCCGGCCTCCAGCATCTGGACGAGCGCCGCCGTCATCGCCTCGACGAACTTGATCTCGATCCCGGGAAAGCGGGTGCGGAAGGCCACCAGCGCTTCCGGCACGAAGCTCGACGAGGCCGCGTCGATCGCGCCGACGCGCAGCACCTTGCCCGAGGCGAGCGAGGCCTCGCGCACGGCACGCGAGGCATGCTCCATCTTGACGAGGATGCCCTTGGCTTCCTCCAGCATGATCAGCCCGGCGCGCGTCATCGCGACCTGCCGGGTGGTGCGGGTCAGGAGGGCGACGCCCAGCTCGTCTTCGAGGGTGCTGATCTGGCGCGACAGCGCAGGAGGCGCAATGCCAAGCCGCTCGGCCGCCCGGCCGAAATGCAGCTCTTCTGCTACCGCGATGAAACATCGCAGTTGCCGCACATCCATGAGCCGTCCCCTGTCCCGTGTATCGCTTGCCGCGATATCTCTATCGGTGGCCGTGGCCAATAGCGGTTCCGGCCAAGGTGTCGACCCTACAGAAATTCATAATCTTTTGGCAACAAAGCCTTTCGACTGAGCGCCCCGCAGGGAGCCCGGCTGTGGAAGGGCTATGGCGACCGGGAGTTGAGGTCAGGCGGTGGGTGCCGGGTCGGTCCGGGCCAGGCGGATGATGCGGCCGTCGATGAGGGCGAGCCCGACGAAGATCGCCGCCATGCCGGCGAAATGGCGCGGCAGCAGGGCCTCGCCCAGAAGGCCGGAGCCGAGCAGGATCGCGCTGACGGGGATCAGGAAGGTGACGAGCATGACATTGCTCGGGCCGGCCGTGCGCATGATCCTGAAGAACAGCAGATAGGCCAGCGCCGTCGAGATGAGTGCCAGCCCGACGAGGGCGAGCAGGGCCGTCTGCGACGGCACCGGCAGCGTCCAGGGCGGGTGCATCACGAAGACGATCGGGAGCATCATCAGGGTCGAGGCCGAGAGCTGGCCCGTGGCGGCGACCAGCGGTGACACGCCGCGGAAGCGCCGGCCGAGCAGGCCGGAGAAGGCATAGGAGACGGCGGCGAGGATGCAGGCGATCTGCGCCGCCAGATTGGAGCCGAGGCCGCTGAGCGCGTCCGGGCCCATCAGGATGGCGACGCCGACGAGACCGGCCAGCACGCCGCCGAGCTTCAGGCCGGTCGCCTTCTCATTGCCGAAGCAATGCATCACCAGCACCGCGAAGATCGGCGTGGTCGCGTTCAGGATCGAGGCGAGGCCGCTCGCGATCTGCTGTTGCCCCCAGAGAAACAGGCTGAACGGGATCAGGTTGTTGAGGATGCCCATCCCGAAGAAGGCGAGCCAGAGCTCGCGCCCAACCGCCATCGAGTGCCCGGCGATTCGCACGGCGAGCAGCAGCGCAAGCGCGGCGAGGCCGACGCGCACCTGCACCACCGCGAAGGGCGGCCATTCCGCGACGGTCAGCTTGTTGAAGAAGAACGAGCCGCCCCACAGGACCGACAGGACGATCAGCAGGAGCCATTCGAGCGGGCCCATGCGCAGCGCGGGAGCGGGTATCGGCTGTGTCATGGCGGAAGCTCTGCTCTCGGGCCGGGTCATCCCGCGTCAGTAGGTGGCCGGACGAGGCCCGGCCACCCGTATTCTGTCCTGGTTCAGGCAGCTTCGGCGTCGCGCGCCTGCCACATCGCCTGGAAGGCCGGCCGCGCCTGGCAGGCGTCGAGCCAGGCCTTCACGCGCGGATGGGCGTCGAAGAGCTGGGTCGCGGGCTTCGCGTAGCGGATGATCTCGGCGACATTGATGTCGGCGACGGTGAAGCGGTTGCCCATCACGTAGCCGCCATTCTCGACGAGCGTCTTTTCGAGCACGGCGAAAGGGGCGGGCAGGGCGGCGAGAGCGGCTTCCACCAGCTCGGGCTTGCGCTTCTCCGGCGGGTAGGCCGCGAGATGGAACTGCAGGTTGAGCGCATGGGTCTCGCATTCGGTCGCGGCCCAGAGCGACCACATCACCGCGAGCCCTTCTTCCTGCGCGTCCTTGGGCGCGAGCGGGCCGCCATGCTTGCGGGCGAGGTAGAGGTTGATCGCCAGCGATTCGTGCAGCTTGAAGCCGTTATCGTCGATGCTCGGGATATGGCCGTTCGGGTTGATCTTCAGGAAATCGGCGCTGCGGGTATGCAGCGGCACGCCCGGCGCGGTCGGATCGGGCAGGCGATAGGCCTGGATCACCGGCACATGGTTGAAGGGCAGGCCGAGCTCGTTGGCGAGCCAGATGACGCGCGTCGCGCGCGAGCGGTAACAGCCATAGATCGTCAGGGACATCGGCGGAATCCAGCAAGAGAGTGCGGAACGGGGACGCCTCCGGCAGGGGCCGGCGCGTCGCGGCGACAATAGGCCGGTCGCGTGGCATCGGCCAATGCCAATCATCGCCGCGCGCGAAGCAAAAAACCGTTTGACGCGCGCGCCTTGCGGGTGCATTGGCCTCCTGCTCCCGGCCTCTGCGGCCGGCTGCTCACAGGAAACCCCGACCCGATGCCCAGCGACAGTCCCAGCCGACAGTCGAAGCCGTCCGCCGCCGTCTCGCGCGCCTGACCGGGTCCCCCGGCTCGCCTGCGATCCGGCCACGACGGCCCGATCGCAAGGAACAGAGCCATGAATGATACCGCCGCCACCACGGACCTCCTTGCCGTGACGTTGGCCCAGACGCTGGCGCAGGAACACGTCGCCGACATCGTCGAGACGTTGAACGACCAGGACACCGCGACCATCGCGCATGTCCTGGCTGAACTGCCCTTCGAGCGCGCCGTCGAAGTGCTCGACCAGCCTGAATTCACCACGGCTGCCGAAGCCGTGGCGCTGCTGCCGGACCAACGCGCGGGCGCGCTGCTCTCCGCCATGTCGGCGGATCGGGCGGCCGACGTCTTCCAGGAGTTCGACGAGGAGGTTCGACAACGACTGAGCGGCCGCATCGACCGCCAGACTCGGTCCGACCTGAAGAAGCTGCTGGCCTATCCCGAGCACAGCGCGGGCTCGATCATGACGACCGAGTTCGTCAGCGTGCCCTCGAACTGGACGGTGCAGCAGACGCTCGACCATATCCGCCGCGTCGAGCGTTCGCGTGAGACGGTCTACGCGATCTACGTGCTTGATTCGGTGACGCGCAAGCTGGTGCGTGCCGTCTCGCTGCGCCGCCTGATCAGCGGCGATCCCGAGGCCCCGGTCGAATCGGTGGTGCCCGCGCACAAGCCGATCTGCGTGACGCCCGAGGTCGATCGCGAGGAGGTCGCTCGCCTCATCACCAAATACGACCTGCTCTCCGTGCCCGTCGTCGATGCCGAGGAGCAGCTCATCGGCATCGTCACCTTCGACGACGTCATCGACGCGATGATCGCCGAGACCACCGAGGACGTACAGAAGCTCGGCGGCATGGAAGCGCTGGACCAGCCCTATAAGGAAATCGGCTTCCTCGCGATGATCCGCAAGCGCGCCGGCTGGCTCTCGATCCTGCTGGTCGGCGAGATGCTGACGGCCTCCGTCATGCAGTTCTTCGAGGGCGAGCTGGAGAAGGCGATCGTGCTGACGCTCTTCATCCCATTGATCATGAGCTCCGGTGGCAATTCCGGTTCGCAGGCGACCTCGCTGATCATCCGGGCGCTGGCGCTGCGCGAGGTCACGCTGAAGGACTGGTGGCGGATCGCGCTACGCGAACTGCCGACCGGCCTGACGCTCGGCAGCATTCTCGGCTTGATCGGCGTCGTCCGGATCATCGCGTGGCAGTGGCTCGGCCTCTACGATTACGGGCCGCACTGGATCCTGATCGCCGCGACCGTCGGCGGCGCGCTCGTCGGCATCGTCACCTTCGGCTCGCTCGCCGGCTCGATGCTGCCCTTCGCGCTGAAGCGGCTCGGCTTCGACCCGGCCAGCGCCTCGGCGCCCTTCGTCGCGACGCTGGTCGATGTCACCGGCCTGGTGATCTATTTCGGCGTGGCGGCGGCGATCCTGACCGGGACGCTGCTGTAAGGCAGAGGCCGTCATTCTCGGGCGAAGCACAGCTTCGACCCGAGAACCTCGCGCAGGATGAGGCTCCCGCGCATAGTGGGCATGAGATGCTCGGGTCAGGCCCGAGCATGACGTCTGCCGGCTAGGCGACCGCTTTCGCCACCATCTCCGGATGCTGGCCGATGACCCGCACATAGGCGATCGCGAAATCAGGCGCGGTCGCCCGCGCCTGCTCCCAATCGCGCAGTGTGCCGACCGGAACATGGAAACGGGTGGCGAACTCGGATTGCGACAGGCCGAGTCGGCTCCGCGTCTGGCGGATCAGACGCGCGCGCTGGCCGCGGTCCAACGCCTTGGCCGATGCGTGGAAATCCTCGGCATCGGTTGCATCAGCAGGAAGAGCGGTAGGCTCGTTCTTCACCCTTGTTGCTCCTTCTCACCGAGATGAAGCGGGGTAGGTCACCCCGCCAGACGAAAATGCCGGTGAACAGCTTCTCCTCGACGATCCCGACAACCTTGAAACGTTCCTCGCCATCGATCTCGCGGATGGAGGGGATGATCAGGTGATCGCCGTCCCCGAAGATTCGGTCGCCGAACGCCAGCGGAAGCCCGTGTTTGCACGGTTGGTCGCGTCCTTGACGGGGTCAAATCTGTCTTCCGACATATGCAGTGACTATACGGGATTTCCGTATTTGGCGCAATCCATCGCACGATGAAGGCCGTCATTCTCGGGCGAAGCGCAGCTTCGACCCGGGAATCTCGGGCAGGCTAACGCGCCTCTTCCGGCCCGAGATGCTCGGGTCAAGCCCGAGCATGACGTTGGGCGGTCCGGCTCAGCTCGCCAGCACGCGCTGCGGCGGGAAGGTGATCTCGACCAGCGTGCCTTCTTTCTTGACGCTGGTGATCGCCATGGCCGCGCGGTTCGCTTCGACCAGCGCCTTGGTCAGCGGCAGGCCGAGCCCCGTGCCACCGGCGCGGCGTGTCGTCGGAACCTGGCGGAAGGGTTCGAGTGCGAGCCGGAGCTCGTCATCGTCCATGCCGATGCCGGTGTCGCGCACCCTGAGGATCGCCTCGCCCTGGTCGCCGAGCGCCGTCGAGATGATGACCTGCCCGCCGGCATCGGTGAACTTCACCGCGTTCGAGAGCAGGTTGATCGCGATCTGGCGGATCGAGCGCTCGTCGGCGACGACGGGCGGCAGCTTCGGCGAGAGCCCCGAGCGCAGGACGACGCGGCCGCGCTGCGCCTCCGGCTGGAGCAGCGACACGGTCGACAGCGCGATCTCGTTCAGGTTGACGCTGACGAAGTCGAGATCGAGCTTGCCGGCCTCGATCTTGGCAAGGTCGAGCAGGTCGTTGACGAGGCTGATGACGTAGCCGCCCGACTGGTGGATATCGCGCAGGTATTCCTTGTAGCGCTCGTTGGCGATCGGCCCGAAACGCTCCTCCGCCATCACCTCGGCGAAGCCGATGATCGCGTTGAGCGGGGTACGGATCTCGTGGCTGATCTTGGCGAGCACGTCGGATTTCTGGGCGCTCGCCGTCTCGGCCGCCTTGCGGGCCTCGACCAGCTCGCCCTCGGTCTTCTTCCAGGCAGTCAGGTCGCGCAGCACGGCGCAGAAGCGCGGCTCGCTGCCATGGGCGATCTGGCCCATCGTCATGAACAGCGCGATCTTGCCACCCTGGCGGACGCGGCCCTGCACCTCGCGCCCATCATTGAGCACCGAGGCGACGCCGCCGCCCTTCAAGCCTTCGAGATAGTCGAGTGCAGGCGCATGGCTTTCGCCGGCGAAGAGCAGTGTGAACAATTCGCCGGTGACCTCGCGCTGGTCATAGCCGAACAGTGCCTCGGCGGCCTTGTTCAGCGAGAGGATGCGCCCGCGATCGTCGACGGTGACGACGCCGTCGGTTGCGGTGTCGAGCATGGCGGTGAGCTCGCCGATGCGGGCATCGCGCGCATCCGCATCGAGCCGGAGCGCCTCGACACGCGCAGCCGACTCGGCTTCCTCCGCCGCGAATTCGGCCGCAAGCTCGGCTTCCTCAGCCTCTTCCGGCGTCAGAACTGGAACCTCGCTGCCGTCGCTGCTGGGACGGCGGAAGGCCATCAGTGTCGCCGGCTCGTCCTGCCAGCTCACGCTCGACAGCACGGCATCGACATGGACGAGATGGCCGAGCCGGTCGATCAGCGTCATCGTGCCGCCATCGGTGCGGGCGGCCTCCTTGATCAGGCGGCTGACCTTGCCGCCCGCCTTCAGGTCGGCGAGATCGGCATAATCAAGCAGTTCGAGCAGCGTGCGATTGGCATAGAGCGCCTCATCGCCGCGATTGACGAGAACGGCGACGGGAAGCCGGTCGAGCACATCCGCATGGGAATTGCGCTGGCGGGCAGGGGCCATGCCAGCGTCAGCCTCCGCGGCCGCTTTGGCGACGGTGGCCTCCTCCTTCTCCTTGACCTGCAAGGGCGCGACCGGCGGCAGGCGGGGCGTGCTCGGCTCGTCGTCACCGGCAAGCCGGGCGCCCAGCGCCTTGGCGATCTCGCGGAAGGCGTTGCGCTCGGCCGAGCTCAGATGCGACTTCGACGGCTCGAGCACCGGCCGGATCGCGGTGAGATGGCCGTTGCGCAGCGGCACGATCTTGCCGGGCAGCGGATCGGGCTCAGGTTCAGGCAAGACGGGCGCTTCGGGAGCCTGCTCCGCCGCAGCTTCTTCCTGCGGTGTGTCGAGATTGGTCGAGGCGGCGGCTTCGGCTTCCTCCTCATCTTCCTCAGCCAGATCCGGCAGATCGCCCGTTTCAGGTGCGTCGACCGTCAGGTCTTCCCGATCCTCCGCGGTGGGCGAGGCCCGGCCAGCTTCGTCCATGGCGGCAAGATCGGCGGCCGGCTGTGCCGCGTCGTCCTGGATCGCATCGGCGATAGCCGGAACCTGCTCCGAATCCGGCTCGGCATTCTCCGTCACCATGGCATCGGCCGCCGGCACCGGAAAGGGGCAGCGCTCGTTGAGTCGGGCGATGCCGAAGCCGCGGAAGCCGGCGAGCTGGCGCGCGGCGTCGAGCACCGGCACGCCGGAAAGCTCGACCGGTGCAGCCTCGCCGGGCGAATCGGTCCGCCAGAGAACGCTATGGCCGCTCCAGGTTGCATTCTTGGCGAACCGCTCGATCAGGCCGCCATCGCTGTCGGCGAAGCTCAAGCCGAGCAGGTCCTGCCAGCGCTGGCCGATCAGCCCGGCCGCTGCCGTCTGCCCGGTGAGGGCGGCGATATTGTCGGAGAGCTTGGTCAGCTTGCCCTCGCGATCGCTCTGCCAGAGGAAGCGGACCATGGCCGGCTTGGCGGGCGAGGCGGCTTCATCCTGGGGTGCAAGTGCAGTCGGAGCGGCGACGGGGGCGGGTTCGGCAGGCGCGGCCTTCGGAACCGTGACGCCGAGACGGCGCAGTTCGGAGGCCTGCACGGCGATGGCCAGGGCCGAGCGCCCGTCCGGTCGCGAAACCAGCTTGCTGCCGCAAGTGACCGGCACTGCGGCGAAGCTCGCGGTCAGGCGCAGGCGCTCCAGGCGAATGCCGTTGGCCGAGGCCAGGCCGCCGGCCAGCAGGTTCAGGCGTTGCCGGGTCGGTGCCGGCAGGCTCGCTTGCCCGCCGAGCAGCGCTTCGGCTGCCGCATTGACGAAATGGGGCTTCTCGGCGGCCGGATCCCACAGCAGCAGGGCGCCACCGGCGGCAAAGGACGCAAGGGCGGCGTCTTCAGCCGCCGCCACGCTCCACTCCGCCCAGTCCTCTCCGGCCTCGCTCATGCCTGCCTGCTCGCTCGATCCGCGCCCGTTATGCCTAACAAAGCCTTAATAGACCCCAAACGGCGGCAAATCCATGGAACCGAAGATCGCTCTCCCGCTTCTCATCGAAACAGCGTTAACATGGTCGGCGTCGCCGGCTTGTCGCGCTGTTGTCATTGCAGCGCAACAATGATATTGCACTGCACAATGATCTAGGGATGGATCGTCACTCGACAGGAGGATTCGATGAACGGCAAGCAGCCTTATGAAGTGCCCACCGAAATGCGCGAGTTCGCCGAGCGCAGCGTAGAGCAGGCCCGCAAGGCGTTCGACGGCTTCATGGGCGCTGCCCATAAGGCTGTGGACAATGCCCATGGCTCGGCCGAGAGCGCCCGCGTCAACACCCAGGAAGCGACCCGCAAGGCGATCTCCTATGCCGAGAACAATGTCGCGGCCGCGTTCGATTTCGCCCAGAAGCTGGTGAAGTCCAAGGACCTCACCGAGGTGATGCAGCATCAGTCCGACTTCCTGAAGTCGCAGGTCGCCGCGCTTCAGAGCCAGATCAAGGACCTCGGCACCGCCGCGCAGGATGCTGCGACCAAGGCTGCCGAGACTGTCAGCAAGGCGACCAAGGGCCGCTGAGACGAGACTGATTCGGCGCCGCATGGCGCCGCCATTGCTTTTGGCCGGACCCTGTGTCCGGCCTTCGCTGTTTGCCGCTGAAGGAGAGCTGTCATGGTCAAGCCTGCTCCGACCCGGACCAAGTCCAAGGTTCCGGTCAGCCTGTCCCCGGTGAAGGCGCTGACGTCCGCGCCCGTCGCGACGCCGCCATCCGCCGCTGAACCTGAAAAGCCGAAGGCCCCCGCGCAACCCGTTGCTGCTGCGCCTGCCAAGCCCGCGCCTGTGAAGGTCGCCGCTCCCGCGCCGTCGCCGGCTCCTGCCGCTGCGGCCAAGCCGGCTCCCGTCAGCAAGCCCGCGCTCGCGAGCGCCCCGAAAAAGGCGGCGCCGATCAAGGTCCGGGTCGAGAAGCCTGCGGCCAAGGTCGCCGGGCCGAAGGTTGCCGCCAAGGCCGCCAAGCCTGCCGTAGCAGTGTCCAAGCCGGTGGTCGCCGAAGCCAAGCCCGCGCCTGCCAAGCCGGCCGTTGCCGAGCCGGCGCCTGCCAAGCCTGTCGTCGCCAGCAAGCCGGCGACCGTCGAGGCCGCGCCTGTCGCCCCCGCTGCAAAGCCGACTGAGCCTGCTCCTGCTCCTGCTCCGGCTGCCAAGGCGCCACCTCCGCCGCCTGCATCCCTCGAATCGCTGCCGCTGCCTCGCCCGCCCGAGGCGGCCGCCGTGGTCACGGCGACGGCGATGAGCCAGGCGCTGACCATGGCGCGCGCCTTCGGTGCCTTGCAGGCCCGCATGCTCGACCATGCCTGCGCCGAGCTGGAGGCGACGCTCGGCGATGCGCAATCGCTCGCCCGCAGCAACAGCGCGTCGGAGGCGGTCGCGCTCCAGGCCAAGGCAGTGCGCCGCAGCTACGAATCCTATGCCGAGCACCTCAAGGAGCTCGCCCGGACCGCCAACGCGGCCCTGCGCAAGGACTGATCGAGTGGCCGAATTCGGCGCGTGCGACGGCCGCGCCGAATTTCCATGGCCGGAGTTGAATTACGCGGTTGCAAAAGCGGAAACTCGGCACTAGGGTCCGCGCCGCTGACGACCCCCGCCACGGCGGCCGGTCGCGAAGCCTGGTTTGGGCAGCCATAGCTCAGTTGGTTAGAGCGCTAGATTGTGGATCTAGAGGTCCCCCGTTCAAGCCGGGGTGGCTGTACCATTCTCCTTCCGGACATTGTAGGAACTTTCCCCCTTCCAGGCTGAGCCGGCTCAGCGCCGCCCCTTGAAGCGGCCTTTGCGCTTCGCCATATCTGGCTCAAGCGGAAGGGTTCGCCTTTCGCCTGCGGGATGCTGCCCGGCGGCGGGTCCCGATGTCCATGAGGCGCCTTTCGAGGGCCTGAAGCGATGACGCGTCCACCTAGCTTGTCCCACCCGTTCCTGCTCGGCTTCGACGATATCGAGCGTGCGCTCGATCGCGTCGCCAAGGGCGCGAGCGAGGGTTACCCGCCCTACAATATCGAGCGGCTGCCCCGGACGGAGGACGAGCCCGATCGTCTGCGCATCACGCTGGCCGTCGCGGGCTTTGCTCGCGAGCAGCTGGAGATCACGCTGGAGGAGAACCAGCTGACCATCCGCGGCCGCCAGAGCGACGACAAGAATCGCCAGTTCCTGCACCGCGGCATCGCTGCCCGTCAGTTCCAGCGCAGCTTCCTGCTGGCCGACGGCATGCAGGTCCTCGGCGCCGATCTGTCGAACGGCCTGCTCGCGATTGATCTGGTCAGGCCGGAACCGGAACGGCTCGTCCGGCGTATCGATATCATGAGCCGGGAGTAGAGGACGGGGACCCGTCCAGCTTTGAAGGATGCGCCAGCGGTTTTCGCATCTGTTCATAATTGAAGGCGCAGTATCAGAACCGCGTTCGCACTGCTCTGAAGGAGGGCGCGATGAAACAGGACAGGAATCTCATCCAGATCAACCCGCTGACCCCTGCGGAATTCGCCGCGCTCGGCACCGGGGAGGTCGCCTACCTCAAGTCGATGAGCTCGGACGAGCTGATGCGGATCTTCCCGCAGGCTCCCAAGATCGAGTCCGGCTTGCAGCTCTTCACCCTGCTCTCGGCCGACGGCGCGCCGATCCTCGTCACGGATTCGCGCGAGGCCGCCACGGCCAATGCCTGGGAGCATGATCTGCGGATGGTCAGCGTCCACTGACGCTGGCCAGCCCGGTTCTCAGGGCGCGCTCGCCATCCCGGCCACGGCCGACTGCAACCTCACGATATCGTCCGGCGTGGACAGGCGGTGATCGCCGTCCTTGATCAAGGTCAGGACGACGGGATCACCGCTGAGATGCTCGACGAGCTTCAGCGCCTGGCGCCAGGGCACGTCGGGGTCGCGCATGCCCTGCAGGATATGCACGGGGCAGCCGGCCTTGATCTCGCCGCCGAACATCAGGTGTCGGCGCCCGTCCTCGATCAGGGCGCGGGTGATCGGCGTCGGTTCCGGCGAGTATTCCGAAGGCCGCTGCCAGACACCTTCCTCCATGATCATCCGGCGGATCGAATCGGGCATCTGCGCCCACATCAGATCCTCGGAGAAATCGACGGCCGGCGCGATCAGCACGAGTCCCGCGGGCTGAAGCGGCGTTCCGAGGAGCTTGCGCGCGGCGAGCAGCGCGATCCAGCCGCCCATCGAGGATCCCACCAGGATCGGGCGCTGGCGGCACTGGCTTTCGATCGCCGCCAGCGCGTCGCCGAGCCAATCCGACAGGGTAAAGCTGCCGAAATCGCCATCGCTCTCGCCATGGCCGCTATAGTCGAAGCGCAGGAAGGCGCGGCCGGCGCCCTTGGCCCAGTCCGCCAGCGCTTCGGCCTTGGTGGCGCGCATGTCGGAGCGGAAACCGCCGAGCCAGACCACTGGCGCAGCCGTACCCTCCTGCAGGAGATAGGCGAGGCGGCGCTTCGAGGGGCCGTCTCCGACCTCGAGCCATTGCGGTGGCTGGCGCTCCAAGGCAAATCTCCTGTGACGAATCAGGGCGCCGCGGCGATTAAAGGCTGCGGCGTCTATCCGATAGGGGCATATTCGCCCTCGTTTACGAAAGTCCAGACCGAGAGCGAATGTCCTTCCAGCCAGGTGCCCATCTTTCGCTGCCATCGACCGAAACGCATCCGCTGGCGGGGCGGACGATCCTGCAGATCATTCCCGAGCTGGAAGCAGGCGGGGCCGAGCGCACCGCCGTCGACATCGCCAAGGGGCTGACCGATTCTGGCGCTCGCGCCCTGGTCGCGACGGAGGGCGGGCGCCTCGTCGCCGAATTGCAGGCGAAGGGGGGAGTCTGGCTGCCATTCCCGGCGGCGTCCAAGAACCCGGTCGCGATGCTGTTCAACATCCGCAAGCTCGCGCGGCTCTGCAAACAGGAGGGGGTGGAGCTGATCCACGCCCGCTCGCGTGCCCCGGCCTGGGTCGCGCTCGGCGCGGCGCGGCTCCTGAAGCTGCCCTTCGTCACCACCTATCACGGCTCCTATAACAGCCGTTCGGCGGTGAAGACGCTCTATAACTCGGTGATGGCGCGCGGCGACGTCGTGATCGCCAATTCCGTCTATACGGCGGGCCTGATCCAGGCGAAGCACCCGGTCGCCGGCGACCGGGTCCGGGTCGTCAATCGCGGCACCAATTTCTCGGCCTTCGCGCCGGCTGCCGTCGGTGCCGAGCGGGTGCAGGCCCTGCGCAAGGCCTGGGGCGTCGAGCCCCACCAGCGCATCGTGCTGCTGCCCGGCCGGCTGACCAACTGGAAGGGCCAGCGCGTGCTGATCGAGGCCGCGCGCATCATGCGCGACGGCGGCGATACCGACACGGCCTTCATCCTCGCAGGCGATGCGCAGGGCAGGGATGGCTACGTCAAGGAGCTCGACGCGCTGATCGCCAAGGCCGGGCTGGAAGGCCGGGTGAAGCGCGTCGGCCATTGCTCGGACATGCCGGCGGCGATGCTCTCGGCGGCGGTCGTCGCGGTCCCCTCGACCGATCCGGAAGCGTTTGGCCGCGTCGCGGTCGAGGCGCAGGCGATGGGCACGCCCGTCGTCGTTTCCGATCTCGGAGCGGTCCCCGAGACGGTGCTGGCGCCGCCGCAGATCGAGCCGGGCGAGCGCACCGGCTGGCACGTGCCTCCGGGCGATGCCGCGGCCCTCGCGGCCGGTTTGAACGAGGCGCTCGCTTTGCGCCCTTCCGCCCGCGATGCGCTGGCGCGGCGGGCGCGGGTGCATGTCGAGCGGCATTTCTCGCTCGAAGCGATGGTCGCGGAAACCCTTGACGTCTATTGCGCGTTGCTGGGGCGCTGACCGGCTTCTGCGCGGTGGGAGATGCCTGCCGTGGCGGTGTCATGCATTGACATCGCCCGTCTTTGTGCAATGTGTCTGCAACAACGGCGCGAAGCGCGCCAAGTACAGGAGAATACCCCCATTCGTCGTCCCTACCGCGCTGCCCCGACCCCGACCAAAGAAGGTCCCCGCTCGAACCGCGATATCCGTGGAGTTCGCGAGGTTCAGCTCATCGACGATACCGGCGCCAACCGCGGCGTCGTGTCCTTTTTCGATGCGCTGAAGCTTGCTGAGGATGCCGGCCTCGACCTCGTCGAGATCGCCCCGAACTCCGTTCCGCCGGTCTGCAAGATCCTCGATTACGGTCGCTTCCGCTTTCTCGAGCAGAAGAAGGCCTCGGAGGCGCGCAAGAAGCAGCGCACCATCGAGATCAAGGAAATCAAGCTGCGCCCCGGCATCGACAAGCACGACTACGACGTGAAGATGAAGGCCATGCACGGCTTCTTCGAGGAAGGCGACAAGGTGAAGGTCACCCTGCGCTTCCGCGGCCGCGAGATGGCGCATCAGGACCTCGGCGTGAAGGTGCTGGAGCGGGTCAAGGTCGATACCGCCGAGATCGCCAAGGTCGAGAGCGACTGGCAGCTCGAAGGCCGCCAGATGGTCATGGTGCTCGCGCCGCGCTGAGGCGCGCGTTACCCGCGATCGCTACAGATCGAGAAAAAGGGCGCCGCTGGCGCCCTTTTTCATGTCGCTTTTCTCAGCAGCCCGTCCAGCATCGCGCCGAAGGCGTCGGTGGCGCCCTTGAGCGCCGCCTCCGGATCTGGCGCATGCGCGATCCATTGCGCCGCATGCTGGGTCGCGCCGAAGATCAGTGTCGCCACCGCCTCCGGATCGAGCGGCGCCAGAACGCCCTCGGCGACGAGCTCGTCGAGGCTTCGGGCCATCATCCGGATGCAGTCGTTCTGGATCGGCCAGCTCCAGGGGTCGCCGAGCACGGCCGGGCCGTCGCGCAGCATGATGCGCTGCATTTCCGGCTCCAGCGCCATGGCGAGATAGGCGGCGCATTCGTCGCGGAAGCCGGTCCAGCGATCTCCGGCCCTGGCGGAGACGGCGCGCAGCCTGACCGTCATTTCCGCATCGATCTGGTCGATGACGGCCGCGAACAGGCCCTTCTTGTCGCCGAAATGGTGATAAAGCGCGCCGCGCGTCAGCCCGGCGGCCGCCGTCATCTCGTCCATCGAGGCGCCGGCATAGCCGACCGTCCCGAACGCCTCGCGGGCGGCGGCGATCAGGCTGGCGCGGGTTTCCGCGATCATGTCGGCACGAAGTCTGCGAGCCATCATATCCCCATCACATACGCCTCGTATGTTAATTGACATACGGGGCGTATGCAATTACGCATTCACTCACATACGCGGCGTATGTTCGCAATCACGGTCCGAGTCATGCCTAATCCCTATCGCGAGATCTTCCAGGTGCCGGGCGCCTTCGCCTTTTCCGGTGCCGGCTTCATCGCCCGCCTGCCGGCCTCGATGGTCGGGCTCGGCATCGTCACCATGCTGTCGGAGCGGCGCGGCGAATATGCGATCGCAGGCGCGGTGGCGGCGACCTTTGCGCTCGCCAGTGCGATGATCACGCCACAGGTCTCGCGCCTCGTCGATCGCTACGGTCAGCGCCGCGTGCTGATGCCGGCTGCCGCTGCCGGGGCGCTCGCCTTGAGCGGCCTGATGGTCGCGACCTGGACGGGCGCGCCGAGCTGGCTGCTTTTCGTCTTCGCGCTGCTCGCCGGCGTGACGCCGAGCATCGGCGCGATGGTCAGGGCGCGCTGGACCGAGTTCTATCGCGACACCCCGCAATTGCGCACCGCCTTCGCCTTCGAATCGGTGGTCGACGAAGTGATCTTCATCATCGGGCCGATCGTCGCGATCGGGCTGAGTGTCGGGCTGTTTCCCGAGGCCGGGCCGCTGGCCGCCCTGATCTTCCTCGTCGTCGGCGTGCCCTTGCTCTGCGCGCAGCGGCGCACCGAGCCGCCGGTCCGCGCTCATGTGGCCGGCACGGACATCTCGGTCATCCGCGTCGGCGGCGTCCAGATCGTCGTGCTCGTCATGATCGCGATCGGCGCAATCTTCGGCACGGCCGAGATCACCGCCGTCGCCTTTGCGGAAGCGCAGGGTCAGAAGGCCGCCGCGAGCCTGCCGCTCGCCGTCTACGCGGCGGGCTCGCTGATCGTCGGCCTCGTCTTCGGGACGTTGCGGCTCAAGGCTTCGCTCGCCATGCAGTTCCTTGCGGCAATCGCGCTGGCAGCGGCGACCACCTTGCCGCTGTTGGCCGTGACCGGACTCTATTCGCTGGCGCTGGTGTTCTTCATGGCGGGCGCCGCGGTTTCGCCGACGATCATCATCGCCATGGGCCTGGTCGAGCGGCTGGTGCCGGCGCGCCAGCTCACCGAGGGCATGACCTGGGCGATCACCGGCATCAATATCGGCATGGCCGCCGGCGCCTCGGCTGCGGGCATCCTGATCGACGCCTACGGCGCCCAGAGCGGCTTCTGGATCTCGGTCGGGGCGGGCGTCGCTGCGCTGCTGGTCGTGCTGATCGGCTATGGCCGCCTGCTCGGTGCGCGGGCCGAAACGCTGGTCTGCGAAGCCGCTTAAAGAGAAGGGCCGCTCCCCGGAAGGAACGGCCCGGTCTCAGATGGGGGCTCGCCTCAGCGGATCGGCGGGCCGTATTGCAGGCCGCCTTTGGTCCAGAGGTTGTTGACGCCGCGCGGCAGCGGGTTGGTGGTCTTGGCGCCGAAATGGCGCTCGAAGCTCTCGCCGTAATTGCCGACCGCCTTGATGATGCGCACGACCCAGTCGTTGCTCAGGCCGAGGCCTTCGCCGAACTTGCCCTCGCTACCCAGCATGCGGCGGATCTCGGGGTTCTGCGAGGTCTTGGCGAGTTCCTCGACATTGGCCTGGGTCACGCCGAGCTCCTCGGCATTGATCGTGGCGATCACCGTCCAGCGCACGAGATCGAACCAGGATGCGTCGCTCTTGCGCACCCACGGGCCGAGCGGCTCCTTGGAGATGACCTGCTGGAGCAGCACATGCTCTTCCGGGTCCTTCAGCCGGCCGCGCGTGCCGGCGAGCGAGGAGAGATCGGTGGTGTAGGCGTCGCAGCGCCCGGCCTCATAGGCCTGCACCGTGTCCTCCAGCGTCGCGAAGGCGACGGTCTCGAACTTGAGGCCGTTGGTGCGGCCGTAATCGGCGAGGTTGAGTTCGGTGGTGGTGCCCTGCGCGACGCAGACCGACGCGCCGTTGAGGTCCTTGACGCTGTTCACGCCGAGCTTCTTGCGGACGATGAAGCCTTGGCCGTCGTAATAGTTGATCGCGGTGAAGCTGACGCCCTGGCCGATATCGCGGCCGAGCGACCATGTCGTGGTGCGGGCGAGCACGTCGATCTCGCCCGATTGCAGCGCGACGAGGCGGTTCTTGCTCGACAGCGAGAGGTAGGTCGCCTTGTTCGGATCGTTGAAGATCGCGGCCGCGAGCGCGCGGCAGACATCGGTGTCGAAGCCCTGCCAGACGCCGTTCTTGTCCTGCAGCGAGAAACCCGGAACGCCTTCGCTGGTGCCGCAGATGATGTTGCCGCGCGCCTTGATCTTGTCGAGCGTCGATTGGGCAAGCGCAGGGGCCGAGGCGGCGGCCGTCAGGGCCAGGCCTGTGGCGAGGGTGAGAAGCTTCTTCACGGGGAGACTCCAGATGCGGAACGCGCCTGTTGAGCTTACGGCGTGACAATCATTTGAAGGAAGCGGATAAAACGCTGCTGCTTTTCCGGGCAGCCCCATTGGGGATTGCCGGCTTCGCACTTGCAATAGACGCCGTTTTCTGCGATAGGCCCGGCCTTCGATCGCCCGGCTGATAAGGGCTGCCGTGGCGATCGTGCTTTGCTTCCTGAAAGCAAGACATTGGCAACGCGTTCAAAAGACGCGCAGCCACGACCATTGAGGAGCTCAAATGCCCAAGATCAAGACCAAATCGGCCGCCAAAAAGCGGTTCAAGATCACCGGAACCGGCAAGGTGCTCTACGCCCAGGCCGGCAAGCGTCACGGGATGATCAAGCGGACCAACAAGCAGATCCGCAATCACCGCGGTACCACGACCCTCTTCGAGGGCGATGCTGCCAACGTGAAGAAGTTCTTCCTCCCCAACGGCTGACGCCACCTGACATTCCGGAGATCATGACATGGCTCGCGTGAAACGGGGCGTAACGTCCCACGCCAAGCACAAGAAGACGTTCAAGGCTGCCAAGGGCTTCTATGGCCGCCGCAAGAATACGATCCGCGCCGCGAAGGCGGCCGTCGATCGGTCGATGCAGTACGCCTATCGCGACCGCAAGAACAAGAAGCGCACGTTCCGCGCTCTCTGGATCCAGCGTCTCAACGCTGCGGTGCGCGAGCACGGTCTGACCTATTCGGTCTTCATCGGCGGCCTGATCAAGTCCGGCATCGAGCTGGACCGCAAGACCCTGTCGGCCATGGCCATCGACGACGCAGCCTCGTTCGCTGCCGTGGTCGAGACGGTCAAGGGCGTGCTGGGCGCCGAGGCCAAGGCTGCCTGAGCAGCCTTGCAGTGCTGAATTGGAAAAGGCCGGCGGTGACGCCGGCCTTTTTCTTTGGGGTCTACGTCTGCACGCTTCCGTTCTTCGGCGGGTTCCAGCCTTCGCCGGCGCCTTCGACGATCCGGTCATAGGCTTCCTCAGGCGAATCTACATAGCTGAACAGCTTCAGGTCATCGGGCCGGATGAAGCCCGCCGCTGCCATCTGGTCGAGATTGAGCAGGCCCTTCCAGTAGCCGGAATCGTAGAGCACGATCGGCACCGGGCCCATCTTGCCGGTCTGCACCAGGGTCATGATCTCGAAGAGTTCGTCGAGCGTGCCGAAGCCGCCGGGGAAGACCACGAGCGCCGCGGCGCGCATCGCCAGATGCATCTTCCGCATCGCGAAATAGTGGAACAGGAAGGTCAGGTCCGGCGTCGACCAGGCATTGGGCTCCTGCTCGTGCGGCAGGGTGATGTTGAAGCCGATCGAGATCGCGCCGGCTTCGGTCGCGCCACGATTGGCGGCCTCCATGATGCCCGGCCCGCCGCCGGTGGCGATGACGTGATGGCGCCCGGCCTCGCCGTCGCGCAGCGCCCCGCCGCGCTCCGACGCGATGCGGCCGAAGGTGCGGGCAGCTTCGTACCAGGGATTGCCCTCGCGCACCCGCGCCGAGCCGAAGACGACGATGGTCGAGACGACGCCGCGCGCCCTCAGGCTGTCCTCCGCCTTCTGGTATTCCAGCATGAAGCGCGCGCCGCGCATCGAATCGCCGAGGATGAAATCCGGGTCGAGCGCGGCCATCCGGTAAGAGGGCGATTCCTTCTGGCGGGTATTGTCGGGCAAGGCAGCCTCCTCAAGTCGTCGCTTCGCTCTGGCATATGCCGGCCGTTCCCGCTAGAACGCGCCCGTTCCCACGCCTTCAAACGCTTGCGACTTAATTCATGACCGATATCGCCACCCTGGAACGCCACGTCCTCGCCGCGATCGATTCTGCCGCCGATGAAGCCGCCATCGAGGATGTGCGCATCGGCGCCCTCGGCAAGTCCGGCTCGATCTCGGCGCTGCTGAAGACGCTTGGCGGCATGACGCCGGACGAGCGCAAGGAGAAGGGCCCGCAGATCAACGGCCTGCGCGACCGTGTGCAGGGCGCCATCGCCGCTCGCAAGGAAGCGCTCGGCGAGGCCGCTCTCGAAGCCCGGCTTGCCTCCGAGCGCGTCGATATCTCGCTGCCGGTGCAGGACGGCCCGGAAGCGCGCGGCCGCATCCACCCGATCAGCCAGGTCATCGACGAGATCACCGCGATCTTCGGCGACATGGGCTTCGCCATTGCCGAAGGGCCGGATGTCGAGACCGACGACCTCAACTTCACCAAGCTGAACTTCCCGGTCGGCCATCCCGCTCGCGAGATGCACGACACCTTCTTCTTCGCGCCGGATGAGAACGGCGAGCGGAAGCTGCTGCGCACCCACACCTCGCCGGTCCAGGTCCGCACCATGCTGGTGCAGGAGCCGCCGATCCGCGTGATCTGCCCGGGCCGGACCTATCGCAACGATTCCGACCAGACCCACACCCCGATGTTCCATCAGGTCGAGGGGCTCGTCATCGACAAGTCGGCCAATCTCGGCCACCTCAAGTGGATCCTCGAAGAGTTCTGCAAGTCCTTCTTCGAGATCGACGACGTGAAGATGCGCTTCCGCCCGTCCTTCTTCCCCTTTACCGAGCCCTCGATGGAGGTCGACATCCAGTGCTCGCGCAAGGGCGGCGAAATCCGCTTCGGCGAGGGCGACGACTGGCTGGAGATCCTCGGCTGCGGCATGGTCCACCCGAACGTGCTGAAAAATTGCGGGCTCGACCCGGAGGTCTATCAGGGCTTCGCCTGGGGCATGGGCATCGACCGCATCGCCATGCTGAAATACGGCATGCCGGACCTGCGCCCGTTCTTCGAGGCCGATGTGCGCTGGCTCGCCCATTACGGCTTCCGTCCGCTCGACCTGCCGACGCTGACGGGCGGCCTGTCCTCATGACGGCATCGGCCGGGCAGGGGAGGGCGCGATGACGCCTGCGGGCTGGGCGGCGACGATCGCCGTGCTGCTGGTCGTGATGAACCTGGCGAGCCAGGCCATCGCGCTCTGGCGGCTGCGCCGGCCTTTGCAGCGCTCCGCTCTGCTCGAAGAACTGCCGCCGGTCACCATCGTTCGGCCGGTGCGCGGCATCGAGGCCTTCAGCCGCGAGACGGCGATCTCGGGGCTGGAACTCGACTATCCCCGCTACAGCACGATCTTCTGCGTCGCCGACGCGCATGACCCGATCATCCCGCTGATCGAGGAATTGGTCGGCATCTACGGCAACGAGAAGGCGCGCCTGATCGTCGGCGACGTGCCGGTCAGCGCCAATCCCAAGCTCAACAACTGCGTGCGCGGCTGGGAGGCGGCGGAGACCGACTGGGTCATCCTCGCCGATTCCAATGTGCTGATGCCCAAGGATTACATCCAGCGCATGCTCGCCGCCTGGCAGCCGACGACCGGGCTCGTCTGCTCGACGCCGGCCGGTTCCCGGCCTCTGTGCATTGGCGCCGAAGTCGAATGCGCCTTCCTCAACGCCTTCCAGGCGCGCTGGCAATATGTTGGCGAGGCGCTGGGCCTTGGCTTCGCACAGGGCAAGTCGATGCTCTGGAACAAGCCTTTCCTCGACGCCAATGGCGGCATCGCCGCGCTCGGCGCCGAGATCGCCGAGGATGCGGCCTCGACCAAGCTGGTGCGCAGCACCGGGCGGCAGGTCCATCTCGTCGGCCAGCCCTTCGAGCAGCCGCTTGGCCGGCGCAGACTGAGGGACGCCGTGCAGCGCCAGTTCCGCTGGGCGCGTCTGCGGCGCGTGACCTTCCTGCCCTTCTTCGCGCTGGAAATCCTGTCCACGCCATTCCTTGCGGCCGTGCTGGCGGCCTTCGGCGCTTCTGCCATCGGCCTGCCGGCTTGGCTTGCGCCGCTCTTCGTGCTGCTCGTCTGGTATGCCGGCGATATCGTGCTGTCCGCGAGTGTCGGCTGGTTCCTGAACTGGCGTACTCCGCTCGCCATGCTGGCACGCGACATCGCCTTCCCCGGCATCTGGGCCTATGCCTTCGTCGGCGGCGAGGTGAGCTGGCGTGGCAATGCCATGAAGATCAGCACCGACGGCGCCAACAAGCTCAACGATGCGACGGCGCCGGCACAGGCGGGGCGCGATGGACGCTGAGCTGATCGCCTCCTTGCCGGAGCGTTATCGCGATTGCCCGAGCTTTTCCTTCGGCGACAGCCCGGAACTCGCGACGGAGCTTGCTGCGCTGGTCGTGAGCGGTCGCAAGATCGCGACGGTGAACACGCTCGACGCGCCCGATTGCCCCAAGCTCAACGAGCTCTGGATCGTGCTCGACGGCACCGGCCGGCCCGTCTGCGTCATCGAGACGCTCGAACTCACCCCGCGGCGCTTCGATGAAGTTGACGAGGCCTTCGCCTTCGACGAAGGGGAGGGGGACCGCTCCCTGGCCTTCTGGCGGGACGCCCACGAATCCTATTTCCGGCGCATCGGTGTCTTCAGCCCCGACATGCCCTTGCTTTGCGAACGCTTCCGTCTGGTGGAAGTGCTCGCCCCGATGGACGTAGACCGATGAAGTTCACGATCTCCTGGCTCAAAGAGCATCTCGACACCGACGCCTCCGTTGCGGAGATCGCTGAGACCTTGACCCGCGTCGGCCTGGAGGTCGAGGCGATCGAGGATCGCGCCGCCGCGCTGTCGGCTTTCACCATCGCCTATGTCATCGAGGCGAAGCAGCACCCGAATGCCGATCGCCTGCGCGTCTGCCTGGTCGATACCGGAGCGGGCGAGCCCGTGCAGGTCGTCTGCGGCGCGCCGAATGCCCGCACCGGCATGAAGGGCGTGTTCTCGCCGCCGGGCAGCTACATCCCCGGCAAGAAGGTCACGCTCGGCAAGGGCGTGATCCGCGGCATCGAATCGAACGGCATGCTGGTCTCGGAAGCCGAGCTGGAGTTGTCCGACGACCATGACGGCATCATCGAATTGCCGGCGGACGCTCCTGTCGGCCAGCCCTACGCCCCCTATGCCGGGCTCGACGATGCCGTGATCGAGATCGCGGTGACGCCGAACCGGGCCGATGCACTTGGCGTCGCCGGCATCGCCCGCGACCTCGCCGCCGCCGGCCTCGGCAAGTTGAAGAACGCGCCGATCCAGCCGATCAGCGGCTCCTTCCCGTGCCCTGTGAAGGTCACGCTCGACTTCGCTGCGGAAGACCGGAAGCTCTGCCCGGCCTTCGCGCTGCGCCTCGTGCGCGGCGTCAAGAACGGCCCCTCGCCGGACTGGCTGCAGGCGCGCCTGCGCGCCGTCGGCTTGCGTCCGATCAACGCGCTGGTCGACATCACCAATTTCATGACGCTCGACCGCAACCGGCCGCTGCACGTCTTCGATGCCGCCAAGGTAAAGGGCAATCTCACCGTTCGGCGCGCCAAGGCTGGCGAGACCATCCTCGCTCTCGACGGCAAGACCTATACGCTGACCGACGAGCAGGTCGTGATCGCCGACGAGCACGGCGTCGAGTCGCTGGCCGGCATCATGGGCGGCGAGGCCTCGGGCAGCAGCGAGACGACGACCGACGTGCTGATCGAGAGCGCGCTCTGGGACCCGCTGAACGTCGCCCGCTCGGGCCGCGCGCTCGGCATCAATTCGGATGCGCGCTATCGCTTCGAGCGCGGCGTCGATCCCGATTTCGCCCGGCCGGGCCTCGATCTCGCGACCGCGCTGGTGATCGAGCTCTGCGGCGGCGAAGCGTCCGAGATGGAATTCGTCGGCGAGTTGCCGGATAGCCCCGCCGCGATCGATTTCCCCTGGTCGGAGGTTGAGCGTCTGACCGGGCTCGACCTGCCGCAGGCTGAGATGAAGCAGGCGCTGACCTCGCTCGGCTTCGACGTTTCGGGCGCGGGCGACCGAGTGAAAGTGGCGCCGCCGTCGTGGCGCGCCGATGTCGGTGGCAAGGCCGATCTCGTCGAGGAGGTCGTCCGCATCGCCGGGCTCGACCGCGTCGCCTCGACGCCGCTGCCGCGCATCAAGGGCGAGGTCGTCAAGCCGGTCCTGACCGTGCTGCAGAAGCGCACCCGCACCGCCAAGCGCACGCTCGCGGCGCGCGGCCTCGTCGAGGCGGTGACCTGGTCCTTCATCTCGCATGACCAAGCGAAGCTCTTCGGCGGTGGCTCGCCCAAGCTCGCGCTGGCCAACCCGATCGCCGCCGATCTCTCGGACATGCGGCCCTCGCTGCTGCCGGGGCTGATCCGCGCCGCGCAGAGCAATGCCGATCGCGGCTTCCCGGATGTGGCGCTGTTCGAGGTCGGCCAGGTCTTCAAGAGCGACGAGCCGGAAGGCCAGCTCATCGCCGCGACCGGCCTGCGCCGCGGCACCGCTCGCCTTGACGGTGTTGGCCGTCGCTGGGATGTCGGCGCCAAGTCCGTCGACGTCTTCGATGCCAAGGCCGATGTGCTCGGCCTGCTCTCTGGGCTCGGCATCCCGACCGGCGGTCTCCAGATCGTCGCGGGCGGCCCGGCCTGGGCCCATCCCGGCCGCTCGGCCACGCTCCAGTTCGGCCCCAAGGGCGTGATCGGCGCCTTCGGCGAGGTCCACCCCAAGATTTTGAAGGCGCTCGACGTGAAGGGGCCGCTGGTCGCCTTCGAGATCCATCTCGACGCGCTGCCCCTGCCCAAGGCCAAGCCGACCAAGGTCAAGCCGAAGCTCGCGCTCTCCGATTTCCAGCCGGTGACGCGCGACTTCGCCTTCATCGTCGACAAGGCGGTGGCGGCCGGCGACATGGTCAAGACGGCGCAGGGCGCCGATCGTGCGCTGATCGCCAATGTCGGCGTCTTCGATCTCTACGAGGGCGCGGGCGTCGAGGCCGGCAAGAAATCGGTCGCGCTGGCCGTCACGCTGCAGCCGACCGAGAAGACGCTGACCGAGGCCGAGATCGAGGCCGTCGGCAGCAAGATCGTCGCCGAGATCGGCAAGCGCTACGGCGCGACGCTGCGCGGCTGAGTGATCATCCAAGGCGCGTCATGCTCGGGCTCGACCCGAGCATCTCGTGCTGAATGAGGCTCCCGCGCTCTTTCGGCGGCAGATTCTCGGGTCACCGCTTCGCGGCGCCCGAGAATGACGCCGTGGGGTGCCGGGGTCTCCCACCATTGATCGACATTATGTAATAATCCATGCGCGAAATCCCTGCGCTATCAGGGTATGCGCTGACGCATTCTTGCATCTTCGCGGTCCTATGAGCCTTACCGAACGTCCCGTCGCGGACAATCTGTTCCCCGGTTTTCGCCTGCTCGACGTCGCGACGTCGGGGCCGCGGATTCGCGTGCGGATCGGCGGGGAGGGGCCGCCGCTTCTGCTGCTGCACGGCTATCCGCAGACCCATGTGATGTGGCGCCGGATCGCGCCGCTGCTCGCCCCGCATTTCACCCTGATCTGCTCGGATCTGCGCGGCTATGGCGATTCCGACAAGCCGCCGAGCGATGCCGATCACGCGCCTTACGCGAAGCGCGCCATGGCGCAGGACATGGCCGAGGTGATGAGCGCGCTCGGGCATGAGCACTTCTGCGTCGGCTCGCATGATCGCGGCGCCCGCGTCGCGCATCGTCTGGCGCTCGATCATGGCGAGCGCGTGCTGAAGCTCGCCACCCTCGACATCGCGCCGACCCGCGAGATGTGTCGCGACACGACAGATGCCTTCGCCCGCGCCTACTGGCACTGGTTCTTCCTGATCCAGCCCGCGCCGATGCCGGAGCGCATGATCGAGAGCGACCCGGATTTCTACTGGACGAGCCGGCGTGCCTCGGACATGCGGCTGTTCGAGCCCGAGGCGTTGCAGGAATACCTGCGCTGCTTCCGCGATCCCGCGATGATCCATGCGAGCTGCGAGGATTATCGCGCCGCCGCGACGATCGACATCGCCCATGACGATGCCGATGGCGGCCGCAAGCTCGCCTGCCCGCTGCTGGCGCTTTGGGGCGAGCGCGGCGTCATCGGAAAATGCTTCGACCCTCTGGCCTTGTGGCGCGAGCGTGCGCAGGATGTGCGCGGCCGGGCTCTGCCGGGCGGACATTATCTGGCGGAGGAGGTTCCCGATCTCGTCGCCGCGGAGTTCAGGGCCTTCTTCGGAGAAACCGCATGACCGGCACCAACCGCGTTTACCGCATCGCCGTGATCGCCGGCGACGGCATCGGCAAGGAGGTCATGCCCGAGGGCCTGCGCGTGCTCGAGGCCGCTTCCAAGAAATACGGCTTCGAACTGCGCCTCGACGAGTTCGATTTCTCCTCCTGCGACTACTACGCCAAGCACGGCAAGATGCTGCCGGACGACTGGAAGGAGAAGATCGGCGGCCATGACGCGATCTATTTCGGCGCCGTCGGCATGCCCCAGCAGGTGCCGGACCATATCTCGCTCTGGGGTTCGCTGCTGCTGTTCCGGCGCGAGTTCGACCAATACGTCAACCTGCGCCCCGTGCGCCTGATGCCGGGCGTGCCCGGCCCGCTCGCCAACCGCAAGCCCGGCGATATCGACTTCTTCGTCGTGCGCGAGAACACAGAGGGCGAGTATTCCTCGGTCGGCGGGCGCATGTATGCCGGTACCGAGCGCGAGATCGTCATCCAGGAGACGGTGATGAGCCGGGTCGGCGTCGACCGCGTGCTGAAATACGCCTTCGAATTGGCGCAGCGTCGCCCGCGCAAGAAGCTGACCTCGGCCACCAAGTCCAACGGCATCTCGATCACCATGCCGTACTGGGACGAGCGGGTGAAGGAGATGGCGAAGCACTACCCCGGCGTCGCGGTCGACCAGTACCATATCGACATCCTGACCGCGCATTTCGTGCTGAACCCGGATCGTTTCGACGTGGTCGTAGCCTCCAACCTGTTCGGCGACATCCTCTCCGATCTCGGACCGGCCTGCACCGGCACGATCGGCATCGCGCCCTCCGGCAACATCAACCCGACCGGCGATCACCCCTCGCTGTTCGAGCCGGTCCACGGCTCGGCGCCCGATATCGCCGGGCAGGGCATCGCCAATCCCGTCGGCATGATCTGGTCCGGCGCGATGATGCTGGACCATCTCGGCGAGCACGAGGCGTCCAAAGGCATCGAGGCGGCAATCGAGCGTGCGCTCGGCGATGCACGGACCCGCACCCGCGATCTCGGCGGCTCGCTCGGCACCGAAGCCGCCGGCAAGGCGGTTGAGCAGGCGCTCTAGGATGATCGGCTACTTCATCAAAACACGCCGGCCTGATCCGGCTCTCTGACAAACCGCAAAAAGGGGCAACCTGACCAATGGATTTCGCATCTTCCGCCTTCTGGACCTCACTGCTCCAGATCATCTGGATCGACCTGCTGCTTTCGGGCGACAACGCGGTCGTGATCGCGCTCGCCGTGCGCTCGCTGCCGGAGAAGCAGCGCAAGGTCGGCATCTGGCTCGGCGCCGGCGCGGCGGTGGGCCTGCGCATCATCTTCGCGGTGGTCGTCAGCTACCTCCTGAACATCCCGTTCCTGAAGGTCGTCGGCGCGCTGCTCCTGTTCTGGATCGCCATCAAGCTCGCCAAGGGTGAGGAAGAGGCGCATGGCGAGATCGCTGCCAGCGACAATCTCTGGAAGGCGGTACGCACCATTGCCATTGCCGATGCGGTGATGAGCCTCGACAACGTGCTCGCGATCGCCGCCGCCGCACGCGGCCATTTCGAGCTGTTCGTGTTCGGCCTGCTGCTGACGATCCCGCTGATCATCTTCGGCGCCCGCCTGCTCTCGTCGGTCCTCGAGCGCTTCCCGATCCTGATCTGGCTCGGCGCGGCCCTGCTCGGCTGGATCGCGGGCGAGATGCTGCTCAGCGACATGGCGGTGATGCAGTGGCTCCAGGTCCATATGCCGAGCTGGGTCCAGAGCGTGCCGGTCTCCGAGACGAACCCGGCCGGTCTCCTGCCCGCCAAGGTGCCGTTCTATACGGCGGCGGTGCTCGGCGCGGCCTTCGTCTGCATCGTCGGCTACTCCCTCAAGAAGAAGCCGATCGATCAGGCCGGCTGATTTGCTTCAGCCTGACCGGTAGCGACGAACGCGGCGGCCATGATCTCATGGCCGCCGTTTTTCATGGTGCGGAGAACGCCGATGGCGTCCGTGGGAGCGGGCGCGTCGGTCACCCGAAAGGCTGTCTCCGACAGAAGCGACACCGCGAAACTCTCCGGCGCCCGCCGGAAGCCCGTTCCCAAAGCCTTCACGTAAGCCTCCTTCGCGGCCCAGAGGCGGGCGAAGCTCTGGGCTCGCTGGGGAGTATCCGCTGCTACGAGGGCGGCGCGCTCGTCGGGGTGCAACAGGTCGAGCGGCGGTGCAGCTTGTTCATCGACCTGTTCGACGTCGATGCCCAGCGGATGACGCGCGAGGCCGACGGCGACGATCCCGGCCCGTGTCGCCAATGAAAGATGCAGGCCAGATTTCCTGGGAAGATCAAGCAGAGGGCGCCCGAGCGCATCATGCGCGATGGCGACGTCCTCCTCACGGCAACCAAGCTGATGCGCCACGATCTGCCGCGCCGTGCCACGTCTCAGCGCGGAGCGCTCCGTCAGGTTGCGCGGAGCAGCATTCGTCCGGATAAGCCAGATCGCGGGCAGGGCAGGGGCGATGGCATCGGCGTCGTCAAACCAGTGCATGGCTCATCTGTAGGGCTCCTGCCGAAGGCTGTCGCGCCCTGCGCGGAATTCATGCAGGCGCGCCGTTCCTGCGCGTTGACCTTCGCGCAGGCTTTCCCGCTTTTGGAAGGATCATGTCACCCGACCCGAACACGCCGCCGGTCGTCCCGGAAGCACCGATCACCGCCGCCGGCATGATGCTCGGCCTGCGCAAGGTCTCCGTGCTGATGCCGGGCATCGTCGTCTTCGCCGTCGCCTTCGGCGCGGCGGCGGCGGCGAAGGGGCTCACCCTGTTCCAGACCTTGCTGATGAGCGGCTTCGTCTATGCCGGCGTCGCGCAGCTTGTCTCGCTGGAGCTCTGGCGCCCGGAATGGAGCTGGGGGGCGATTGCCGGCATCGCCGTGGTCACCGCAACCGTCAACGCGCGCATGGTGCTGCAGGGGGCCTCTCTGCAGCCCTGGTTCGCGAAATACCCGAAGACGCTCAACGCCTTCCATCTCTTCTTCTTCACCGATGCCAACTGGCTGATCGGCACGCGTTACCGCGCCGAAGGCGGGCGCGACCTCGGCGTGCTGGTCGGGGCCGGGCTCGCGCTCTGGCTGGTCTGGGTGATCGCGACCGGCGGCGGCTACATGCTCGGCGCGCTGGTCAGCGACCCGCGCCGCTACGGCATCGATCTCGTCATGCCGATCTTCTTCGCCGCGATGATTGTGCCGCTCTGGCGTGGGCGGCGCGGCATGGTGCCCTGGGTCGTCGCCGGGCTCGTCGCGCTGGTCACCGCCCGGCTGGTCGATGGCTACGCCTTCATCATCGTCGGCTCGCTCGCCGGCGCGATCACGGGAGCGTTCAGCGATGACGCTGCCTGACCTCGGTACCTGGGGCCCGATCATCGCCATCACCGCGATGGCCGCCGCGACCTATCTCTGCCGCATCTCCGGCGTGGCGCTGATGAGCATCATCCCGCTGACGCCGCATGTCCGGCGCGGCCTCGCGGCCCTGCCGGGTTCGATCGTCGTGGCGACCGTCCTGCCCTTGATCGAGCGGCTCGGCTGGGCCGCGGCGATCGCGCTGCTGGCCGCTGTCGGCACCATGATCCTGCGGCGTAGCGAGCTCTTGGCGCTGCTCGTCGGCATGGCGGCGATCTCGGGCCTGCGCGCGCTCGGCTACTGATCCATCACGCGGGCCGATTGCTTCCATCACATCACGTCATCCCGATATGCATCGCCGCATGTTGACGGCGAAGGGCGGGGGGAGGACGGTGCGGCTGAGTTAAATCGCCTACAATGGAGCGCCGTCATGGCATGGTATTCTCAGACGTGGACCTGGTTCGATGGCGCCTGGCATGAGGGCAACCCCGGCATCGTCGGTCCGCGCAGCCATGTGCTCTGGCAGGCTTCCTCGGTCTTCGACGGCGGCCGCTATTTCGACGGCGTCGCGCCGGACATCGACCTGCATGCCGCCCGCGTGAACCGCTCGGCCACCGCGCTCGGCCTGAACCCGACCGTCGAGGCCGACTTCATCGTCGGGAAGATGTTCGAGGGCGTCAAGAAATTCGCCCCCGGCACGGCGATCTACGTCAAGCCGATGTACTGGGGCGAGGCGGACGGCCCGTCCACGATCATGCCCGATCCGGACTCGACCCAGTTCGCGCTCTGCCTGTTCGAGGCAGCGATGCCGCAGCCGACGGCCGGCTTCTCGGTGACCAAGGGCGCCTTCCGCCGCCCGAGCTACGAGACCGCCCCGACCGACGCCAAGGCCGGCTGCCTCTACCCGAACAATGCCCGCGTGCTGAAGGTGGCGAAGGCCGCCGGCTTCGACAACGCGCTGGTGCTCGACATGCAGGGCAATGTCGCGGAGACCGCGACTTCGAACATCTTCCTCGCCAAGGACGGCGTCGTGAAGACCCCTGTTCCGAACGGCACCTTCCTGAACGGCATCACCCGCCAGCGCGTCATCAAGCTGATGCGCGAGAGCGGCATTCCGGTCGAGGAATGCAGCCTGCGCTATGAGGATTTCGAGCAGGCCGACGAGATCTTCATGTCCGGCAACTACTCGAAATGCATGCCGGTGACCCGCATCGACAACCGCACGCTCCAGCCCGGCCCGCTCTTCCGCCGCGCCCGCGAGCTCTACATGGACTACGCCCACAGCAAGCCGAAGGCCGCCTGAGCCTGAAGGCCCGGTCCATGGCGCGCCTCGCCACGCGATTGACCGAACGCCTCGGCATCGCCCATCCCATCCTGTCGGCGCCGATGGCGCTGGCAGGCGGTGGGGCGCTGGCCGCGGCGGTCACGCGCGCCGGCGGCCTCGGCTTGATCGGCGGGGGCTATGGCGATGCCGCCTGGATCGAGCAGCAATTCGCTGCAGCCGGCAACACACAGGTCGGCTGCGGCTTCATCACCTGGTCGATGGCGAAAAAGCCTGAGCTTCTGACGCAGGCGCTGGCGCACAAGCCGGCCGCTCTGATGCTCTCCTTCGGCGACCCGCGCCCCTTCGCCGGTGAGATCGCGGCGGCGGGCGTGCCTTTGATCTGCCAGTGCCAGTCGCTCGCCCATGTCCGTCAGGCCATCGAGGCCGGCGCTACGATCGTCGTCGCGCAAGGCTCCGAAGCGGGCGGACATGGCGCCAACCGCGCGACGCTGCCCTTCGTGCCCGAGGCAGCGGATCTCATCGCCCGCGAAAGCCCCGACACGCTGCTCGTTGCCGCAGGTGGCATCGCCGATGGCCGCGGGCTCGCCGCAGCCCTGATGCTCGGTGCCGATGGCGTGCTGGCTGGTACGCGCTTCTGGGCGAGCCGCGAGGCGCTGGTGCATGAGCGCCATCATGCTGCGGCCGTCGGAGCGACGGGCGACCAAACCGTGCGCTCTTCCTTGCCCGACATCGCCCGCCAGCTCGACTGGCCGAAGCCCTTCGATATCCGCGTCTCCGACAACGCCTTCATCGCGAATTGGGCGGGCCGCGATGCTGCGCTCAAGGATGCCATCGCAGCCGAGGGCCCGGCTTATCGCGAGGCCTTCATGGCCGGCGATCCTGACAAGGCGGCTGTCATCTTTGGCGAGGCAGCCGGGCTGATTTCCGATGTTCCCAGCGCCGCGGAGATCGTCGAGCGCATGGTGGTCGAGGCAGCTGCGTTGCTCGGTGGCGCAAAGCACTTCCTCGCCTGATACGTTTCAGGGTCACATTGTCATTCCGGGGCGCCCGAAGGCGAACCCGGAACCCACGACTGGGTGCGACGTATCGGTTGGGACGGGCTCACCCAGTCGTGGGTTCCGGGCTTTTCGCTTTGCGAAGCCCCGGAATGACAAGGGTCCAGCCTGAAGAACTGCTCTATCTCAGCAACCTGAGCAGCCCCGTCACCTTGAGCAGCCCGCCGGCCAGCACCGCGTAGAGCACGGCTGCGACGCCTGACAACAGTAGCACCGCCATCAAAATCGGTTCGAAGGGCAGGGCCGCCGTCAGCTTGAGCGCGAGCGGCTTCCCCCACCAGGCCAGCAGGCCGCAGATCGCCGCCACGCCGCAGATGATCGCCGCGAAGCCGGGCAGGCGCCGGTCGAGCTCGGTCAGGCCGCGTCGCCGCGCCAGGACGAAGAGCACGATCAGGTTGACCCAGGCGCCGGCTGCCGTCGCGAGCGCCAGTCCGGGTGCGCCCCAGTCGCGCCAGAGCAGGAGCTTGATCGCGACATTGCAGGCGATGGCGGCGAGCGCGACCAGCATCGGCGTCATCGTGTCGCCGCGCGCCTGGAAGGCCGAGACCTGTGTGCGGATCATCACGATCGCCGGCAGGCCGAGCGCATAGGCGAACAGAACCGCGCCGGCCGCCGCGCTTGCCGGCGCATCGAATTCGCCGCGCTGGAACAGTCCCGCGATCATCATTTCGGGAACCGCGACGAAGGCGGCGACGAAGGGCGCGCTGGCGGCGAGCGAGATCGCGATGGCGCGGCTCTGCGCGCGATTGGCGGCGGCCTCGTCGCCCCGCGCGATGGCGCGGCTCATCGCCGAGAGCGCGACGGTGCCGACCGCGATCGCGATCAGCCCGAGCGGCAATTGGTAGAGCCGTTCGGCATAGTACAGCGCGGCATAGCCGCCGCGCGGCAGCATCGAGGCGATGATGCCGTCCGTGAAGATCGCGATCTGGACGCCGGCCGAGCCGATCACCGCCGGCCCGAACACCTTGAGGAAATGCCGGACCCCGGCATCCATGCGCGGGCGCACCACCTTGCCGGAGACGCCGGCCCGCCGCGCCGCGACATAGAGCAGGACCCATTGCGCCACGCCGGAGATCGCGACGCCCCAGGCGGCAGCATGGGCGGCGCTCGGGAACAGGAAGGGCACGGCCAGTGCGGCGACGATGAAGACGTTGAGCAGGATCGGCGCGGCCGCGAAGGCGGCATAGCGCTCGACGGCGTTGAGCGTCGCGCCGAGGAAGGTGACCATGGTCACGAACAAAAGATAGGGGAAGGTGATCCGCGTCAGCGCGACCGCGAGCTCGAAGACCGCCGGGTCCTTGGTGAAGCCCGGCGCCAGCAGCGTCACCAGCCAGGGCATCAAGGGCAGGGCGAGCGCCAGCAGGACGATCTGCACGATCAGCTGGACGGTGAAGAGCCGGTCGGCGAAGAGATTGGCGGCTTCGCGCCCCTCTTTCTCGGCGATCAGCGCATAGGTCGGCACATAGGCCTGGTTGACGGCGCCCTCGCCGAAAATGGCGCGGAAATGATTGGGCAGGCGCAGCGCGACCGAGAAGGCGTCCATGATCGCGCCCGCGCCGAGCACCGCCGCCAGCACGATGTCGCGGACGAATCCGGTGATCCGCGAGATCAGCGTATAGCCGCCGACCGACAGGATGTTCTTGAGCATGAAGGCCTAGCGGATCAGCGGCGGCAGAGCGTCGCCGCGCGGATGGTCGACGGTGCGGGCGTCGAAGCCGATGCGCTCGCCGATCAGGTAGAGCGGCCGGCGCTTCACCTCGGCGAAGATGCGCCCGACATATTCCCCGATCATGCCGAGCGACAAAAGCTGGATGCCCGAGAAGAACATGATCGAGACGATCAGCGACGGGAAGCCGGGCAGGTCGGTGCCGAAGAAGAGCGTGCGCAGCAGGAAGTAGACGGCGGAGAACGCGGCGATCACGGCGATGATCGCGCCCGACCAGGTCGCGATCTTCAGCGGCACCGTCGAGAACGAGGAAAGGCCGTCGAAGGCGAAGGAGAATAGCTTGCCGTATCTGAACTTGGACTGGCCGTGCTCGCGTTCGGCGACATGGAAAGGCACGCCGATGGAGCGGAAGCCGACCCAGGCATAGAGCCCCTTCGAGAAGCGCGCCCGTTCCGGCAGAGCCCGCAGCGCATCGACGGCCTTGCGGTCGAGCAGGCGGAAATCGCCGGCACCTTCCGGCAGCGGGGTTTCGCCGAAATAGCCGAAGAGCCGGTAGAACAGCTTGGCGAAGCCGCGCTTCATCCGGGTCTCGCCGTCGCGATCGGTGCGCTGGCCGTAGACGTTGAGATAGCCCTCGCGCCATTTGGCGAGGAAGGCGGAGATCGTCTCCGGCGGATGCTGGAGATCGGCGTCCATGATGACGACGGCGTCGCCGAGCGCATGGTCGAGTCCGGCCGCGATCGCGATCTCCTTGCCGAAATTGCGGCTGAAGGAGACGGCGCTGATGCGCGGGTCGGCGGCGTTGAGGTCGCGGATCGCGGCCAGCGTCTCGTCGCGGCTGCCATCGTCGACGAAGACGATTTCCCAGGAGGCGACTTCGCCGGTCAGTGCCGTCCGCAGCCGTTCGACGAGAAGCGGCAGATTGGCGGCCTCGTTGTGCACGGGCACGACGATGGACAGCTCGGGCCAGCGGGATGCCCGAGGCGTACGTTGAACCGGCTGGGGCCCGATATCCGACACGAACGACCTTTCAACCTTGGATGCATTGCCTCGCAGACGAGGCGCGACGCACAGAACCGCAAAGCTTGCCGCCCGACAAGCCCGGAATGGCCGGCCCTTTCATTCAGGCGCAGCCGAACCGGGGTTTGCTCCACAAAAGGGTTGCCACGATCGCGGAAA
This sequence comes from Allobosea sp. GW821-FHT09G06, assembly GCF_059416005.1. Lineage (NCBI taxonomy): Bacteria > Pseudomonadati > Pseudomonadota > Alphaproteobacteria > Hyphomicrobiales > Alloboseaceae > Allobosea > Allobosea sp. GW821-FHT09G06. The sequence continues at coordinate 892,860 of NZ_JBWKOI010000002.1, forward strand.
CGGGCGACGGCGGCTTTGGCGCGCATGGAGGATGAGAACGCGATGGCCGAGGGCTTTATCCTGTGCGCCGATGATTTCGCCATGACGGACGGCGTCAGCCGCGCGATTCTCGACCTGCTCGGGCGCGGCAAGCTGACGGCGACCGGGGCGATGACCAATCGTTCGCACTGGCGCCGGCTCGCGCCCGAACTCCGCGCCTTCGCCGACAGGGCCGATCTCGGCCTGCATCTCAACCTGACCTGCGCCGCACCGCTCTCGGCGATGCCGCGGCTCGCGCCGGGTGGTACCTTGCCGGGTCTCAAGGACCTCGCACGCGCCGCCGCGCTCTCACCGGCGGTGCGCAAGGAGATTGCGACGGAGATCGCGCAACAGCTCGATGCCTTCGAGGATGCGCTCGGGCGTCCGCCGGATTTCGTCGACGGTCACCAGCATGTCCATGTGCTGCCCGGCGTACGCCGGGCGTTGCTCGACAGCCTCGCCCGGCGTTACCCGGCCGGTTCGCTTTATGTGCGCGACCCTGCGGATCGTCCCGCAGCGATCAAGGCGCGCGGCATCGCAGTCGGCAAGGCTTTCGTCATCGCCGGCCTCGCCGCGGGCTTCCGTAGTGCGGCGTTGCGGCGGGGCCTGCGCGTCAATCGCGGCTTCTCCGGTGTGGCGCCCTTCGATCCGCAGCGCGATTTCGGTGCGGACCTTGGGCGCTTCCTGATCGCGCCCGGTCCGCGCCATCTCGTGATGTGCCATCCCGGCTTCATCGACGATGAGCTCGCCAGCCTCGATCCCGTCATCGCGACGCGGCCCGTCGAGCACGCCGCCATCGCCGCTTTCGTGCCGCCGCCGGATCTTCCGTTACGTCGCTTCGGCGCCCTTGAAGGCTGACCGCCGAGGACGTGCCTGCAAGCGATTTGTTTACCGGCATCGGCCATTCTCTTGCAGGGTTGGAGGCGCCGCGCTTTGCCGCAGTTTGCGCCGGTTTCGGAGATGATCGGCTCGATGAAGGTGTTCAGGCGCGCAGCCGGCGCGGGAGAGCCGGCGCAGCCGGGCGGGCAGCGCCTGGGCTCACTCAGCCGGCAGATCGCGGCGGCGGCTGTGGCGATCGTCGCCATCGCCGTCGTCTTTGTCGTGATGGCGATCGCCCGCTACAACGACGCCCGCACACGGGCCGATCTCGACCAGAAGGTCACGGCACTGACCCTGATGGTGGTCAACGCGGCACCGTCCCTGATCCTGTCGCGGGACAACAGCACGCTCGGATATATCCTCGCCTCGCTGCAGCGCGACCCCGATTTCGACGCCGGCATCGTCGCCGACGATATCTCCAGCCTGGCGTCTGCCGGGCGCACCGTCGAGGCGCGCCTGTCGCTGACGCCGCGCTGGCTGGCCGAGCGGATCGGCGAAGAGCCCTGGAATGCGCTGCAGACGCGCAACGAGATCGATATCGAGGACGATGTCTATCTGACCAAGATCTATGCCGTCCGCGTCGGCAATCTGCAGAAGCAGATCGGCTATGTCGCCCTGCGCTTCGACAAGACGCGCCTGGTGGCCCGCGCCGCCTGGGAGCAGTTCGTGACCATGGGGCTCGGCCTGCTCATCCTGCTCGTGCTCGGCCCGCTGCTCTGGTTCTCGCTCTCGCGGGCGATGCGCCCCTTGCGCAGCATGACCAAGGCGATCGTGAGTATTTCCGACGGTAATCTCTCGACCCCGATCGATGCGCTCGGCCGGCGCGACGAGATCGGCGCGATCGCGCGGGCACTCGGCGTCCTCAAGATCCGCCTCGCCGAACGGGCGACCCTCGAGGAGAAGCAGAGCGTGGCCGAGGTCGAGAGGATCGCGCGCCAGCAGGGCGTCGACCATGCGATCACCTCGTTCCGCACCGATGTCGGCCTCGCGCTCGAGGCCTTCAAGAACAACGCCGAACGGATGCGCGAGGCTTCCGACGGCCTCGCTCGCGTCGCCGCCGAATCTTCGGAGCGTGCGGCCCGCGCGGCCGACAACGCCCATGGTGCCTCGGGCAATGTCGAGAACGCCGCGCAGGCGGCCGAGGAGATGGGCGCGGCGATCCGCGAGGTCGAGTTCCAGGTCCGCCGTGTCCGCACCGAGATCGTCGAGGCGGCGTCCGTCTCGCGCGATACGGCAGGTTCCGTGCAGGCCCTCGACGAGACCGCCCGGGCGATCGGCGAGGTCGTCAATCTGATCCGCGATATCGCCGCCCAGACCAACCTGCTCGCGCTCAACGCGACCATCGAGGCGGCGCGCGCGGGCGAGGCGGGCCGCGGCTTCGCCGTGGTGGCCAACGAGGTCAAGTCGCTGGCGGCCCAGACGGCCGACGCGACCGACCGCATCGTGGCGCAGGTCGCCGCGATCCAGGGCGCCACCGGCCAGGTCGTGGGCTCGATCCAGAACATCGCCGAGCGCATGAACGCGATCGAGAAATTCGCAAACTCGGTCGCGACCTCTATCGAGCAGCAGGCCATCGCGACCGGCGAGATCGCCAGCGGCGTCGCCATGGCCAGCACCTCGGCTCTTTCGGTGTCGAGCGATCTCAGCGTGCTCGCCGACAGCGTCGAGGAGACCGGGCGCTCGGCGGAGCAGGTGCGTAGTGCGGCCGGCGAAGTCGCCGACCAGGCACAGCGCCTCGACTCGACCGTCGACCAGTTCCTGCGCAACGTCGCCGCCTGAGCGCGGGGCGCGGGTCATCCCGTGCGCGGTGCAGCGCAAAGCGATGCGCCGCAGACACGGGACCGCGTGACGAGAGGGCGCCTCTTTCTGGGCACGGTCCCGCATCTGCGCAGCGGCACTTCGTGCCGCAGCGCGTGCGGGATGACCGCAAATAAAAACGGGGCCGCGAGGCCCCGTTTTCGTATCCGGCTACCCGCCGATTACTTGGCGGCGTCGAAACGCTCGGCCACGTAGTCCCAGTTCACCAGGCTTTCCAAGAAGGCCTTGAGATAGTCGGGGCGACGGTTGCGGTAGTCGATGTAGTAGGAGTGCTCCCAGACGTCGACGCCGAGGATCGGGGTGGCGCCATGGACGAGCGGGCTCTCGCCGTTCGGGGTCTTGCTGACGGCGAGCTTGCCGCCCTTGACCTCGAGCCAGGCCCAGCCCGAGCCGAACTGGCCAACGCCGGCCGCGACAAAGTCTTCCTTGAACTTCTCGACCGAGCCGAACGAGTCGACGATCGCCTTCTCCAGCGCGCCCGGGATCTTGCCGCCGCCATTCGGCTTCATCCACTTCCAGAAATGGAGGTGGTTGTAGTGCTGGCCGGCATTGTTGAAGACGGCCGGGTTCTTGCCATAGGAGCCCTTGACGATCTCCTCCAGCGACTTGCCCTCGAATTCCGTGCCCTTGATGGCGTTGTTGCCGTTGGTCACATAGGCGAGGTGGTGCTTGTCGTGATGGTACTCGAGCGTCTCCTTCGACATGAAGGGCTGGAGCGCATCATGGGCGTAGGGCAGATCGGGAAGGGTAAAGGACATGAGGCCTCTCCTTGGGCTGTGAAATCGCTTGAAATGAGAATGGCCTGCCGGGGGCAGGCTGAGCCGTGGAGGCCCTGCCATTCCCCGCGATAGTTAAGCGCCTGCGGGCCGGTCCACAACCGCTCCTGCTGCGAAAAGCATATGTCTTCTCGACAGGCCGCCACAATCGCGCCAGATTTCTCGCCCTAAGCCCTCTCGATTGGAAACTCTCCCTTATTCAATACGTTAGATAGTGACGCGACGCTCGCTACGGCCCGGCGCCGGTCAGGCCCTGCAAGGATACCGAATTGATCGCGATTTTTACCATTCTGGGCCTGATCCTGTCCGGCGGTGGTGCCTATGCCATCTATGACGGCTGGCCCTATCTGGTGCTCGAGCGGGGGTTCACCCAGGTCATTATCGGCTCGATCGCGAGCAGCGCCGGCCTGATCCTGCTTTCGCTCGCCTGGGTTCTGAAGGAAATCAGGGCCGTCCGGCGCGCGCTGGTCGAGGCGCTGGCGCTTCGTCCCGAACAGCCGGCTCCGGAGGTCGTGGTGGCGGAGCCCCCGCCGGCTGCATCCATGCCGGCTGAATATCCCTCCTTCGCGCGCGTGGCAGCTCCCGCAGCAATCGGTGCGGCGGCTGGCGTTGTTGCGACGGGCGCCGTGGCACAGGCTCTCGCCGCCTCCGACGACGAAGCCCCGCCGGCGCCCGCCTCCACGGACCGCGATCTGTTCGGCGCGCTCGTGACGCGCAGCCTGGAGGAGCAGGAGCCGGCTGCCGAGGATGAGTCCGAGGAGGCTCATGAAGCCGTTCCCGCTGTGGCCGAACCGGCCGAACCGCTGCCCGACATGTTCGACGAAGCGCCGTTGTCGCTGCCGGAAGATCTGCCGGCACTACCGCCGGAGCCCGCCGAGACTCCGGTCGAGATCGAGGCCGAACTGCACGAGCCGGACGAACGAGCCAAGGCCGCAGTCCAATTTTCGGACGAGGATTGGGCCTTCACGCGGCATGATGAACAGGTTCCCGTCGACGATCGGGCTTCGGATGAACCCGCCGCAGACGAGCAGCCGACGGGGCCTGTCGAGGCGGCGGAAACACCGGTTGCGGCCCAAGGCGAAGGCGAACTCGACGAGTTCAGCGCCTTGCGCGCGAGCCTCGCGGGCCATTTGAACGAGCCGGAGCGCGAAACCGGCCGTATCGAGCCCTCCTTTTCCGCGGAACCGGACCCCTTCGCCGTGGCGGAGTCCTGGATGGATCGCGCTTCGCCGCGCCGCGAGCCCTGGCTCGACACGCCGCCGGCCGAAGAGCCGGAGCCGGCTGCGGCCGACGAGGCTCCGATCTGGCCGCCGCGAACCGAAGCTCCCGCCTTCGATGCGCCGGCCGAGGCCGTTGCTGCCGAACCGGAAGCCGCTGCCGACATGCTTGCTGACAAGGAAGCTGACGATTTCGAGCCGGCGGAAGCCGCCGCGCCTGTCGTGGCCGAGGAACCGCCTGTCGACGAGGCTCCTGCTGCCGCGGATTCCCGTCCGGCGTCCGATGAGGGCATCGTCGGCGCCTATCAGGTCGGCGACGCGCATTTCACCATCTACGCCGATGGCTCGATCCGGGCGCGGACGCCCGATGGCGAGTACAGCTTCGCCTCGATGGACGAGCTCAAGGTCTATCTCGCCAGCGAGAAGAGCCGGCTGGGCGTCTGATCAGACGCCCTTCGCCGCGTCCCAGCCTTCGCCGACCGTGTGGATGGCGAAGGCATAGGCCAGCGCCGTCTCCTTCAGCGAGTCGAAGCGCCCGGCCGAGCCGGCATGGCCGGCTTCCATATTGGTGTGCAGCATCACCGGCCCGCCGCCGGTCATCGTGGCGCGCAGCCGGGCGACCCATTTCGCCGGTTCCCAATAGGTCACGCGCGGATCGGTCAGCCCGCCCATCGCGAGGATCGGCGGATAGGCCTGTGCGGTGACATTGTCATAGGGCGAATAGCTGCGGATGGTCTCGAACGCCTTCACGTCGCGGATCGGGTCGCCCCATTCCGGCCATTCCGGTGGCGTCAGCGGCAAGGTGTCGTCGAGAATGGTGTTGAGCACGTCGACGAAGGGCACTTCGGCGACGATCCCTGCGAACAGCTCAGGCGCCATGTTGGCGACCGCACCCATCAGCATCCCGCCGGCGCTGCCGCCCTCGGCGATGATGCGGCCGCGCCGGGTGAAGCCGGCGTCGGTCAGCGCTCCGGCAGCCGCGATGAAATCGGTGAAGGTGTTGCGCTTGTTCTCGCGCTTGCCGTCGAGATACCAGCCCCAGCCCTTCTCGGTGCCCCCGCGCACATGGGCGATCGCGTAGACGAAGCCGCGATCGACGAGGCTGAGCGGCCGCGTCCGGAACGAGGCCGACATCGCCGAGCCATAGGAGCCGTAGCCGTAGAGCAGACAAGGCGCGCTACCGTCGAGCGCGAGATCGGCCCGGTGCAGGATCGAGATCGGCACGCTTGCCCCGTCCGCCGCCGTGGCGAAGATGCGACGGACCTTATACTTCGCGGGATCATGGCCGGATGGTACATCCTGCCGCTTCAGCAGGGTGCGCTCGCCGGTGGCGAGGTCGTAATCATAGGTTTCGGCCGGCCGCGCCATCGAGGCATAGATGAAGCGCAGCGTATCGGTCTCGAATTCGTAGCCGGCATCCATGCCGAGCGCGTAGGCTTCCTCGTCGAAGGCGATGCTGCTTTCCGAGCCGTTCGCGAGATCGCGGATGACGATGCGTGGCAGTCCGTCCTCGCGTTCGAGCCGGATCAGGCGCCCCTTCAGGCAGACATGGTCGAGGACGAGGCGTCCCGGCTGGTGCGCGATCAGGTCGCGCCAGTTCGCCGGAACCGGGGCGTCGACGGGAGCCGTGACGATCTTGAAGTCCTCGGCCCCGTCGGCGTTGGTCAGGATCGCGAAGACGTCGCCGTGATGCTCCAGACTATACTGACGCCCCGGCTCGCGGCCTGCGACGAGCACCGGCTGCGCATCTGACCGGTCGAGGTCGAGGATCCGTGTTTCCGAGGTTTCGTGGTCGCCGATCGTGATCAGCAGGAAGCGGCCGGACTGGGTCTTGTCGATATCGACGAACATGCCGGCATCGCCTTCGTCGTGGAGCAATTCGTCGGTCTCGGCGGGCTCTCCGAGGCGGTGGCGCTTCACCCGCGAGGGGCGATGATCGTCATCGAGCGCGACATAGAAGAACGAGCGGGAATCGCGGGCCCAGATGATCTCGCCGGTGGTATCCTCGACGCGATCCGGCAGCTCGCTGCCGCTTTCCAGGTCCTTGATGCGGATCGCATGCAGCTCCGAGCCGGCTTCGTCCGAGCTCCAGGCCAGGAGGCGATGGTCGGGGCTGTGCTGCGCATCGCCGAGGTCGAAGAAATCCTTGTCTTCCGCCAGGGCATCGGCATCGAGCATGATCTGTTCGCCCGCTCGGCCGGCCTTGCCTGCCATGCCGCGCGGCTTGCGGCAGATCAGCGGATGTTCGGCGCCCTTGCGATAACGTGAATAGTAGAGGAACGGCCCGTCCGGCTGCGGGACGCTCGAATCGTCCTCCTTGATCCGGCCGCGCATTTCCTTGATCAAGTCCTTCTGCAAGGCGCGGGTTGGTGCCATCAGCGCCTTGCAATAGGTATTCTCGGCCTCGAGATAACCGCGAATGTCGGCAGGCAGGACATCGGGTTCCCGCAGGACATCCTTCCAGTTGTTGGCGCGCAGCCAGCCATAATCGTCGCGCAAGGTGACGCCATGGACCCGGGTCTCCGTTGTCCGGACCTCAGCCAGTGGCGGCGACGGCAGGCGTCCCCGCCTGCGGGTCGCTTTGCTTGGGGCGTGGCGTGCCTGATCCGTGCTCATGACGATCTCCGACTTGGGACGCGACAGGTAGAGGCGGCGGGAACAGCTTGCAAGACATTCAGGCCGCAGCGGCTTTGGTTTTCCGGCCAGTGCAGCGCAGCATCTGAATGATGATTTGTTGAGCTTTGAGTGTCTCAATTGTTGAGATATGCTGACTTGCACAACTAAACAGTATCGAATAAACGCATACCTCGATCAGTCCGCATTGTCCGATTCTGGGCCGATGGTGCTTGACCCACTATTGGTAGTATTTATCAGGCTGTCGGGTGCGAGGCGGTGGGCGATCAGCGTAAAACGTTACCAAGAACGATAAGGAGAGACATCGCCATGACCGAGACCGATGGAGCGGATTTCATTGAACTGACGGCGGATATCGTTTCCGCTTACGTCTCCAACAACTCCGTGCCGGCCTCCGATCTGCCGGCCCTGATCAGCGAAGTTCACTCGGCGCTGAGCCGCGTGATCGGCGGCGCCGCGCCAGTGGTGCAGGTCGAGGCTCCCAAGCCCGCCATCCCCGTGAAGAAGTCGATCACGGCCGACTACCTGATCTGCCTGGAAGACGGCAAGAAGTTCAAGTCGCTGAAGCGCCACCTGCGCACGCAGTACAACATGTCGCCCGAGCAGTATCGCGAGAAGTGGGGCCTGCCGCCGGACTATCCGATGGTTGCGCCGAACTATGCCGAGGCGCGCTCTCAGCTTGCGAAGAAGATGGGCCTCGGCCAGCAGCGCCGCAAGCGCCGCTGAGCAATGGCTCCGGCGTAAGGCACGCCGCATCGGTGAGTTTCTTCGGTTGCTCGGAGGAGCGCCGAGAGGCTCGGAATACTTCAAGATGAAAAGGCCGCCGATGATCTCGGCGGCTTTTTTGTTGTGCCTCGCGGGGAGGGGCGGGGATAAGGCAGGCTGCGGGCTTGCCAAGCGAGAATTAAGAATATAATCCTATTTCTGTGATGCCTCGCCGTGCAGGCGTGGCAGGCTCGAATAGGAACATATCATGAACATTCAAGGCGACCAACCGCAAGCTGTCCTGCGCGCAACGGCCGGCGCGCGCCTGGCGGAAGTGACGACCGTGGCGGCGGCCCGCATCTCGCTGGCCGGCCTGCGTTCCGCGAGCCGGGGCCGGAAACCGATCGCGCTCGCCCGTCAGACGGCGATGTATCTTTCGCATGTGGCCTTCGGCCTCAGCCTGACCCGTGTCGGCGTCTGTTTCGGCCGGGACCGCACGACCGTCCGCCATGCCTGCGCTCTCATCGAGGACCGTCGCGACGATCCCCAGCTCGAATTCGGTCTGACGGCGCTCGAAGCTGCTCTCCTCGCCACGATGGCGAAGCTCGGCGGTCCGGTCGTGGAGGCCGGGCGATGACCGGCGAAACCCAACGCAACGAGCGCAATCGGCTGCTGAAGCATCTCGCAGGACCGGGGTGCTACGGCCTCGTATCGCCTCTGGGCTGCGGCCGCATCGCGCTTTTCCGCACTGTCAGCGGAACCAGCCTCGGCGCCGGCTATGTCTCTCCGGAATCGGTCGCGGCATTGGAAGCCGAAGGCCTCGTGGCCTGGTGGGCCAAGGGAGGCGCTGCCCGGCTCGGCCTTGCCGCGTCGGAGCCGGGCTCGACACCCACGGAGGAGACCCGGTCTCAGGCGGATAGGCCGCAGGCCCCCGCCATGGATGATCGCGAGAGCCCGCTGCTCTGGCTGCATCGCCGGCCGGGCAAGGATGGCAGGCCGCAGATCAGCGATGCGGAATTCGCGGCGGGGGAGCGTTTCCGGGCCGATATCACCCTGGCGGGCATGCTGCCGCGCACGACGATGAACTGGGATGCCGCCTTCACGCCGGATCAGGCCAGTACAGGGCCACGCGACGTCGCAGGCTCGTCCGACACGGCGCTTGCGGCGCGTCAGCGCGTCAGGCTCGCCTGCGATCGCCTCGGGCCGGAGCTCTCGGGCCTGGCGATCGACATCTGCGGCTTTCTCAAAGGGCTCGATCTCGTCGAGAAGGAGCGCCGCTGGCCGCCGCGCTCGGCCAAGGTCGTGCTGCGCGTCGCGCTGGCGGCGCTGGTGACGCATTACGGCCTTGATCGCCGCAGTCGGCAGGCCGGATTACGCAGCTGGCAGGCAGATGGCGCCCGGCCGAGCGAGTTCCCGGCAACCGGCTGAATACGTTCAGGCCGCAGCCACTGCCTGGGCGTCGCGCTTGATCCGGTCGATCATCGCGCGCACCCCGTTCGAGCGCTGCGGCGTGAGATGGGCGGCGAGGCCGAGGCGCTCATAGATGGCGAAGGCGTCGGTCGCGAGGATTTCGGAAGCCTCCCGCCCGGAGAAGATCGCCAGTGCCAGCGCCACGAGCCCGCGCACGATATGGGCGTCGCTGTCGCCGACGAAGTGCAGCCGCGTCTGCGGCCCGTTGCCGCCCGCGCGATGCGCGACGAGCCAGACCTGGCTCGCGCAGCCGCGAACCTTGTTGGCGTCGACATGATCTTCCTCGGGCAGGGGCTCGAGGCTCTTGCCGAGTTCGATGAGGTAGCGATAGCGATCGTCCCACTCTTCGAGCAGTTCGAAATTCGCGACGATGTCGTCGAGGCTTGTCGTCATGTCGGCCTCTTCCCGCGATTGCAGGAGGGCGTCAAGCGGTCAGCGCTGTGCGCCCTGCTTCCCGACCATGGCCGTCGCCGCAGCGTTCAGGATGCGCTCGCGCAGGGCGGGGTCCATGCCTGCCAGGATTTCGGCCGCCTCGCGCGCGGCCGTCAGGCTGCCGGCCACGGTGCGGCTCTCCGTGCGAACGGTTTCGGTGACCTGCCGCACGGCCTGCGGCAAGGCCGCATCGGCCGGCTTGCCGCTGTGCACGGGCGAATTCACGGCGATCAGGCCGATGATCGCGATCTTGCGCAGCAGATAGGCCATGTTGGTCTCCGTCGCCGGCGCCTTCCTGTGCGCCGCGAGGACAACCTAGACCGGGATATCGAAAAATCGCGTCATTCCGAACGCTCAAATGCGAGTCGAATGCAGCGGATCATCTTCAGGTTCCATTCACCTTGCCATGAACATCGGTCGAACCGGAAAAATCAAGTCGAATTGAGATAACTATATGAAAAGCCGTCGTAAAATTCGATCTCTCGATCTGGTCGGCCCTTTCGCTGCCGGGCGCCTTAAGCCCCGCTTAAACCCGCCATGACGAGATTGAGCCAAGCGGATGGGGGTATCCGCAAGAGTAAGGCGTTGCGTTCCGTATGGCGATGACAGCATTGAGGACACAGGCGGCGGCACTGGTGCATGCATCGGTGCAGCCGGACCCGGCGGAAAGGCAGCGTCACGAACGTTTCGTTCTGTCGCGCCTGCTCGTCGGCGGCGGCATGCTCGGCCTCGCTCCCGCTTATCTGGCCTGGCGCGGCGCGCCCGGCGCCTTCGAGGCGGCGATGATCGTCGCCGCCGCTCTCGCGGTCCTGTCCGTCGCCTTCGTCTCCCGCACCGGTCGTCTCGGCGCGGCGCATGCGCTGTCTTCCGCGGCACTGTCGCTTTTCATCGTGGCACTGGCCGGCGCGACCGGCGGCGTGTCGTCGCCGTTGCTGCTCTGGCTGGCCGTCGTGCCGGTCGAGGCAGCCTTCTTCGGTTCGCGTGGCTTCATGCTGCGGGCTGGATGGATCGCCGTGGCGGCGTTGTTCGCGGCCATGGGCTTGCACTGGCTCGGGGCCTTCGCTGAGGCGACGTTCTGGACAGGCGAGGCCGTGCCGCTTCTGGCTGTTTCCGCGCTCGCCCAGGCCCTGGTCGTGACGGCCGTGCTGCTGCGCCGGCGCCATGCCGAGGAGCGCGAGCAGCGCGTCTCCGATGCGCGTTCGCAGCTTCTGCTCGATCATGTCGGCGATCTCGTCACCTGGCACGACGCCAGTGGCGCGGTCGTCTTCGCCAATGCGGCGGCGCGCACGCTCGCCGGTGCCGATCCGCGCGAATTGCTCGGACGAGGCCTGTTCGAGCGCGTCCATATCGCCGACCGGCCGCTCTTCCTGAAGGCTTTGAGCGATGCCGCCCATGGCCGGGAAGGCGTGACGGTCTGCTTCCGCACGCTCTTCGTGCCGCGTGAGGTCGCGGGCGGCGCCCGCCTGCCGGTTTCGCTCTGGCTGGAGATGCAGGCTTGCCGCGTCGCAGGCGCTGCGGCCGCGGATGGCGCCGCCGTCGTCTGCGTGATGCGCGACGTGACCGCGCGGCGCGCCGACGAGGAGACCCGCGAGCGCGGCCATGCCGAGGCGCTCAGGGCCAACGACGTCAAGGGTCAGTTCCTGGCGACGGTGAGCCACGAATTGCGCACGCCGCTCAACGCCATCATCGGCTTCTCGGAGATGCTGAGCACCGAGGACAATGGCTGGCTCGATGCCGAAAAGCGCCTGGAATACGCCCGTATCATCCACGCCTCCGGCCATCACCTGCTCGAGGTCGTGAACACGCTGCTCGACATCTCGAAGATCGAGAGCGGCGCGATGACCATCGAGCGCGAGCCGCTCGATCTTGCCGCGATGACGCAGGATTGCTGCACGCTGATGGCGCTGCGGGCCGAGACCGGCGGCATCGCGCTGGAGCGCGTGGTCGGGCCGGCGCTACCCGCGATGGAAGGCGATCGGCGCGCGCTGAAGCAGGTCGTGCTCAACCTCCTGTCCAACGCCATCAAGTTCACGCCGGCCGGCGGCCGGGTGACGCTCGCTGTCGTGCGTGACGGCGACACCATCGACCTGTCCGTCGCCGATACCGGCATCGGCATCGCCGCCGCCGACCTGCCCAAGCTGGGCGATCCCTTCTTCCAGGCCAAGGGCGCCTATGACCGGACCCATGAGGGCACCGGGCTTGGCCTCTCCGTGGTACGCGGGCTCGTCGGCCTGCATGGCGGCCGCCTGACGGTCGAGAGCGCGCCGGGCGTCGGCACGCGCGTCTCGGTCCGGCTGCCGGTCGGCGGCACCGAGGGCCTCGAGCAGCCTGCCAAGATCGTGACCTTCGCCCGGGCTCCGCGCCGGGGCCTCGAAACCAAAGAACCTCTCCGCCTGACCGCTTGAAGACGAGCTGACGTAATGTCGATGACCATGGCAGCCCGCGCCCATTCCGGCGCTTCTCTCTCCGCTCCGGTGCGCCGCGCCCAGCCGGCGCGCCGCAAGACGTCCTGGCTCGGCCGCGTCGCGCGCGCCGCCGGCAAGCGGCCGGGCCGGGCGCTCATCCTGCTGACCTTCGGCATCGTTTCGGTCGCGATCGTCGCCAATGCGCTGATGTTCCAGAAGGCGCGCCATCCCGCCCCGATGCTCTCCGCCTCTACGCCGGCCTCCCAGTCGCGGACGACGACCGAGCGCCGTGCCGAGCCGGCGCCCGCACCGTCTCCGGCGGCAGAAGTGCCCGCGCAGCCGATCCGCCCGCCGGCGCGCCCCACCGACCTCTCGCAGACGCAGACTGCCCGTGAGGCTCAGCCGCGCCCGCCCGCGCCCATCCAGGCCGCACCGCGCGCCGCTGCACCGGTTGCCCCGGCTGCTCCCCGTGCTGCGGCGGCTCCCGCGCGCGATCCGATCGCCGACCTGATCAATGGCGGCGACCTGCGTCCGCCGGCGGACGTTAAGTCTGCCAACCGCTCCGCTGGAGCTCCTCGCACGTGATCCGGGGCGCCTGAGATGGCGCGCCTGACCAGCGATTTCTGGGTTTCGGCCTATATCCGCCAGGCGGGGCTCGAAGGTCTCGTCGCCGTGCTGCGCCGTCGCGGCGCGCGCGAGGCAGGCGCCATCTTCGTCAAGCTCGACCGGCTGGACGGCACCGCCGCGCTCTATGGCCCGGCCCCGCAGACGCTGGCCGAGGACGATGGCGAGCGCCGTTTCCAGCTCCTGCTCGATGCCGATCCGCTCGCCGTTGAAGACCGCGTCGATCGCGAGTTGCGTTTCGACAGCGACCTCTGGCTGGTCGAGATCGAAAACCGGGCCGGGGACCCGCGCCTCCAGCTCGTCGAGAGCTGACAGAGCCCGCCGAAGCGCGCCGGCTCAGCCGCGCTCGCGCCGGCCGATCTTTCCAAGAACGTCCGACAGGGCCGGCTGGGCATCGGGCCGGGCGGCGCCGGCGCGTGCCGGCGTTCCGCTGGGGTCCATGGCCGGCTGGTGCTGGCCCCGGCGTTGCGGCGCGGCGGTGCTCGTGCCGGCGATGAGCATGGCCAGGCGGAAGGCGATGGCGGGTCTCACCGAGCGCATCAGTGCGACCAGCGCGAAGATCCGTTCGACCGAATGGGCGGCATCGTCGCCGAGCCGGATCAGGAAGCGCGTCGCTTCCTCGACCGTGGTGCCGCTGGCGGTCAGCGCAAGCGCCGCAAGGTCCCGTGACGCGTCGCCGGCCATGGCGGCAGCGAGTGCTCCGCCGCCGCCGAGATGCTCGGCGATGGCCGCAAAGGCGCTGCCGCGATCCTCAGCCGCGAGGTCGAGCCAGCCGGCGAAGACCGGGCCGGTCAGGGCAGGCCGCCTTTCGCTGGGATGCAGGGCCTCGCGCGCCATCAGCGATTCGAGGACCGCGAGGCGCCTCTCCGCGCCGGCATGGAGGAAGAGCGGCGCGAGCTCGAGATTGGACAGGTCGGGACGTGCCAGCAGGCCGGGCCGGTAGGCGGGCTCCGTCCGCGCCCGCGCGATCAGGCTGTCGACGGCCGCGCGTGGCATCGGGGCATTGTGATTGGCGATCAGGGCGAGGTCGAGCGCGCTGCTTTCATGAGCGACCAGCATGAGGACGGCCTGGGCCGAAAGGTCGGAGCGGACGGCGAGCGCCGCGCGCATCGCCTCGTCGCCGGTTTCGACGAGGCGTTCGATCTCTGCTTCCGCGACGGGCATGCTGTGGCGCAGGAGCTCGGCCAGCACGGCGCCGCCCTTCGCGGCGAGCCCGGCGAGCACCGGCGCGGGCGTCTGCGGCCAGCCGGCGAGCTTGCGGGCCAGGATCAGCGCCGTCGCCTCGTCGATGCCCGGCAGCAGCGCCTCGGCCATCTCGCTGAAGGCGGCAAGATCGGCAGGCGAGGGCTGTGGCGACGACAGCAGCAGATCCGCCTTGACCCGCAGCGAGATCGGGCTGAGGTCGAGCCCGCCTTCCCGCGCGAGGCGGGCGAGGTCGGCGAGTTCCTGGGAAACGGATGCAGGCATGGCAGACTCGGACCGGGAAACCGAAGATGCAGCACTATTAATCCCCGACCGTTAAGGCCGCGTTAACCATGTCCGGGCCTGATGAGCTTGCGGGGCCTTGCGACTCGGTGCTGCCCGCACCTCGCCTGCCTTCGCGTTGCAACTCTGGCGCTGGATAAGGAGGCGCATCATGGCCGTCGTCATCCCCTTTGCGCCGCAGCGGCGCCCGCAGCAGGCTTCGGCCTCTTCACTTCCGCCGCAGACGGCGGAGATCCTGTTTTTCACGGGCGTTCGTTACGAGCGCGCGCCCGAGGCCCGGCAGCCGGCCGCCAAGACCTCCTCCGCCGGGCGGGCCCGCAAGGTCGCCCCGCGCAAGAGCGCCCGCAGGCAGCCTGCGTGACACGAGGGCCGGCCAAGCTGCTGCTTGCCTTGCTGGCGGCCGCGTCGGTTTCGGCCTGCACCGCCACCACGGGCGACCTCGGCCGTCCGCGGCCGACGGTCTGGACGCAGCTCATCGCGCCCGAAGCGGGTTTCTGGTCCGCCACCATGCGCGGCGAGCAGACATCCTATTTCCGCCTGACCGATGACGAGGAGCAGATGCGTGACCGCGCCTGGCGCTTCGTCATGCCCGGCCACGAGCGCAGCGTCTTCCAGGGCGAGGTCTCCAATCTCGCCCATACCCGCATCCTGCCGGTCGCGGCCCAGTCGACCGATGTCGGCGACTATTTCCGGGCGCTGACCTCGATGTCCTTTGCCTCGCAGGCCTCGCGCTACAACCGGCTGGCGGAGGACGCCAATGCCGACCGCCTGCTGATCGGCCCCTTCCGCGCCAATGCGGGGCGCGTCGTGAACATGGACCGGGTGCGCATGCGCACGGCCGAATCCTCTCCCGATGTTCCGGCCGACAAGCAGGAACCGGCGATGGCGCGCGTCGTCGAGAACGAAGGGCTCGTCTTCTGGGTCTGCGAGCGCATCGATTTCCGCATCCGCAGCTACCGTTATGCGCTCGCCAATCTCGTCGTCGAGATGCCGTCTCGTGAGGCCGTGAAGGCTGAGCGCGCGATCATGGCGCTGGAGATGGAAGCCAAGCCGCTCTGCCAGATGCAGCTCAACGGCGCCTTCGGCGAAGGCGGCAAGCGCCCCGTCGTCTACAAGGGCTAGCTTAGAGCCTCTTAGTTCGCCGCCCCGCAGGCGACGCCGGTCGCAAGCGCTTCCGCATCCGCCCTGTCCGAGGGCAGGCGCTGCAGGACCCGCGCGACGAGCAGGCCCTGCTCGGTATCCGAGACGATGCGCAGCTCCCGGCTGGTCTCGCCCTCCTCGTCGGCAGCGATGCGTTCGTCGCGCTGGGCCTCGGTCATCACCAGGAATTCGAGCGTGCCGCGGATCGCCGCGCGGTCGGTGATCGCGTAGAGCACGCCACCGCCTTGCCGGTGCAATGTCAGGCCAAGCGGCAGCGTGCCGGTGCGGGCGACGATCCGCATCGGCCCGGCCGAGAGGTCGTAGCTGCAGATGGCGGTGACGACATGGGGATCGGCCTCCCGCAAGGCTGGCAGGCCGCGGCTGTTGCCGGGCGAGGGCACCGGCTCCGCATGCCCCTCGGTGCCGAGCTCGCGATAGGCATGGGCCGCGTCGTGCCGGGAGAGGGCGGGAATCGCCAGCACCGTCACGATATGCACGATCGCCGCGAGGATGAGCCCGGCCAGCGTCGTCATGACGAAGCGCGCGAATCCAGCGCGCAAGCGTTGCCGCCAGCCGGCGAAGGGCGCGTTGCGCCGTTCCGGCGGATCTTGGCTGACGGCGGTCATCGGCAATCGACGCGCGTGATGCGCGGCAGGTTGCTGGCGCGCGTCTCGCCGGTCTGGCTGGAGATCGGCGTGTCGTAGAGCCGCAGACGGATCTGGAAGCGCCCGCTCGCCGGCAGCGGCAGCCAGCTGCCGGCCTCCGGGGCAGAGGAAGCGACGATGGCGAGGCCGCCGTTCTCCGGCCGGACGATCTCCGAATCGGTGAAGCTTGTGCGCTCAAGCGGCAGGCGGAAAGGTAGCCCGTCGCCATCGGTGATGCCGACGGTCCAGCCGCGCGTCGTCGGCGTCGCGCCGGAGAGCCGGTAGCGGCAGCGCCCGTCCAGCGCTCGCCCCGCATCGTCCCGCTCGGCGATCAGCTCTAGCCCCTCGCCGGAGCCGAACGGCAGATGCACGCCGCGGGCGAGATAGGCGCGCATATAGGGATCGACCTCGCGGCTGCCGCTGCGTGGCCACGCCGTCCAGGCCCCGACCTCGACCTTGCCGATGGCGGGGCGCCCGGCAACGGCCCAATGCGCGGAGCCGAGGCCAAGCCCGGCCCCGAGGGCGAGGATATAGGCGAGATCGAGAATCCGCACGCTGTCCTTCCGCCTGGGAGAGGCTTCCGCGGCGGAGTTGATCCGCCGCACCCGCTGACGTCAACAGCCTCAGCGCACCCGCGGCTCGTTCCCCGAGATTTCGCGGATGCCGACCTGCACC
Source organism: Allobosea sp. GW821-FHT09G06 (assembly GCF_059416005.1). Lineage (NCBI taxonomy): Bacteria > Pseudomonadati > Pseudomonadota > Alphaproteobacteria > Hyphomicrobiales > Alloboseaceae > Allobosea > Allobosea sp. GW821-FHT09G06. The sequence goes on from NZ_JBWKOI010000002.1 coordinate 909,782, forward strand.
GGGCGGCTGGCGACGCGCCGCGGCTCCACAGCCTTGAACAGCGAGCCGACGGCCGAGAGCACCTCGAAAGACTGGCGCGGCATATGGCCGGCGCCGGGACCGGATACCGTGGCTGCCGGCGTCGCGGCGCTGCCGGCCTTGGCGATCGCTGCGCTCTTCGGATCGACTGCGGGCACGCCGGGGATGGGCTTCAGCTCCAGCCCCTGATGGGCGAACTGCATGATCTCCTTCCACGTCATCGCCGGCAGCGAGCCGCCGGTCATGTTCGCGGTCTCGGCGGAATTGTCGTTGCCGAACCAGACGGCGCCGACGAGATTGCCGGAATAGCCGACATACCAGGCGTCCTTGTAGCCGTTGGTCGTGCCGGTCTTGCCGGCGGTGACGACGCCGTCGAGCGCGGCGCGCCGGGCGGTGCCTTCGGTCGGCACCTTCGAGAGCATGAAGTTCATGTCCTGCGCCACCTGCGGGCTCAGCACCTGCTTCGGCTCCGGCTCGTCGCGGTCATGGCGGTAGATCACCTCGCCCTGCGAATTGGCGATCTCGAGCGCGGCATAGGGCTTGGCCCGGCGCCCGCCATTGGCGAGCACGGAATAGCCGGCGGCCATGTCGATCACCGTGACCTCGCCCGCGCCGATCGGCAGGGAGACCGTGTCGGTCAGTGGCGTGGTCAGGCCCATGGCATGGGCCGTCTCGATGATCTTCTTGCGGCCGATCGTGGCCGCGCGGGCCTCATGCGTCTCGCCCGTAGCGCGGCCGATGGCGATCGACATCTGCACGGGGATCGTATTGATCGACTTCGCCAGCGCCACCGTCAGCGGCATCGAGCCGGCATAGGAGCGCCCGTAATTGTTCGGGCACCAGTTGCCGATGCAGACCGGCCGGTCGGTGACGATGGTGTTCGGCTTGTAGAGCCCGGCCGAGAGCGCGGCGGCATAGACGAAGGGCTTGAACGAGGAGCCGGGCTGGCGCTGCCCCGCGGTTGCCCGGTTGAACTGGCTCGCGCCGTAGTCGCGGCCGCCGACGATGGCGCGCACCGCCCCGTCCGGGTCCATCACGACGGTCGCCGCCTGCTTCACGCGATAGGCCGGGCCATGCTGGCGCAGGATCGACTCGATCGCCTCGTCGGCGCGCTCCTGGATCGCGGTGTCGTGCGGCGTCTTCACGGTCAGCACGCGGTCGGCGCCGAGCTTGCCCTCGGACGCGAGCTCCTTCACCGCGTCGAAGGCCCAGTCGAGATAGTAATCCGGGCTGGAATCGCGCTTGCGGTCGATCGGCGTCGCCGGGTTGCGCTTGGCGCTGTCGACCTGGCCGGCCGTCATGAAACCGGCATCGACCATGGCGTTGAGCACGTCGTTGGCGCGCGCGCGCGCCGCCGGCAGGTTGACATGCGGAGCGTATTTCGTCGGTGCCTTGAACAGGCCGGCGAGCATAGCGGCCTCGGCCAGCGTGACGTCCCGCACCGACTTGCCGAAATAGTATTCCGCCGCCGCAGCAGCACCGAAGGTGCCGCCGCCCATATAGGCGCGGTCGAGATAGAGCTTGAGGATCTCGTTCTTGCTCAGCCGCGTTTCCAGCCACAGGGCGAGGAAAGCTTCCTTGATCTTGCGGTCGAGCGAGCGCTCGTTGTTGAGGAACAGGTTCTTGGCGAGCTGCTGGGTCAGCGACGAGCCGCCCTGGACGACGCCGGAGGCGCGTGTATTGACCAGCAGCGCCCGCGAGGTGCCGATCAGGTCGATGCCGAAATGATCGTAGAAGCGGCGATCCTCGGTGGCGAGCACGGCCTTGAGCAGATGGTCCGGCATCTCCTCCAGCTTGAGCGAATCGTCATGCCGAGCGCCGCGATGGCCGAGCGGCGTGCCGTAGCGATCGAGGAAGGTGACGGCGAAGACCTGGTTCTTGAGCGCTTCCTCGTTGCCGATCCGGAAAGAGGGCAGCGCCAGCGCCAGCACGAAAATGGCGCCGACGATGCCGATATTAAGCCCTTCGCTGGCGACTTCGGCGGCGATGCGCTTGCCGCCGCTGACAGTCAGGCGATCGGCGATGCTGCGGATGCGCTCATGGATTTCGCCGGCGCGGCGCCCGGCGCCCCACAGGCTGGCGTCCAGCCATGAGTCGGCGGCCAGCGCGAAGCGCTTCAGCCGCGTCCTCCAGCCCGCCTTCCTGAACTCCATGGCGTTCCAGGCTTTCCGAATGGCCCCCGCCTAAGTCCTGCCGCGAGCTTGGCGTCTTGGCAACAGGCGAGCGCCAGGGAATGGACACATAGGCATCGCTAGCGCCCGGATAAGAGGCGGGACGGTAAATTTCGCCTTTGGGACCGTAAACTGCGCCGGATGCTGTGCCATTCCGACCTAGGGTGGAGCTCGATGGTCTTCCATCTTCGCTTCCGTCGGCGCATAAGCCTGCCATGACGCAGACCCCGCCGAAAGATCAGCCCTTCTGGCTGACGACGCCGCTGGAGGCGATGTCGAGCGAGCAATGGGAATCGCTCTGCGACGGCTGCGGCCGCTGCTGCCTCGTCAAGCTGGAGGATGAGGATACCGGCCGCATCTTCGCGACCGATGTCGGCTGCCGCCTGTTCGAGGCCGGCACCTGTCGCTGCCGGGACTACCCGAACCGCTCGCAGAAAGTGCCGGATTGCGTGACGTTGACGCCGGAGGAGGTGCGCACGCTGCCCTGGCTGCCGCCGACCTGCGGCTATCGCCTCGTCGCTGAAGGCAAGGATCTGCCCTGGTGGCATCCGCTGGTCTCCGGCGATCCCGAGACGGTGGTTGCGGCCGGCGTCTCCGTGCGCGGCCGCGTCTTCGCCAACGAGGATGAGGTTCCCGAGGAAGAGGTCGCCGAGCGCATCGTCAACTGGCCGCTGCGCTGGCCCCGGGCCGCGCGCGGGGAGGGAGCCTGACGCAACCCAGCCGTGCTATTGCGCTGCATCAGCCGATGCTGCACACGCTCATTGATTGTTCATGTCGTTTTGGGCATGAGCGCCTCATCCCCGCGGCCGATGACCCTGAGTCATTGGCGGCACGCACACGAAACTTTCACGCCGGCGCGGCGTTTGCCTCGTCCGGTTGAACAGAAGAGGCTATGTGATGGCAGGTGGGAAGTGGGTCTATACCTTCGGCGACGGCAAGGCCGAGGGTGAGGCGGGAATGAAGAACCTGCTCGGCGGCAAGGGCGCGAACCTCGCCGAGATGAGCAATCTGGGCCTGCCCGTTCCGCCCGGCTTCACCATCACCACCGAGGTCTGCACGGCCTATTACGACAACGGCAAAAGCTTCCCGGCCGAGCTCGACGGGCAGGTCAAGGCCGCGCTCGCCGGCATGGGCAAGCTCACCGGCAAGACCTTCGGCGACCCGGCCAATCCGCTGCTCGTCTCGGTCCGCTCCGGTGCCCGCGCCTCGATGCCGGGCATGATGGACACTGTCCTCAATCTCGGTCTCAACGACGAGACGGTCGAGGCTGTCGCGAAGGCCTCGGGCGACGAACGTTTCGCCTGGGACAGCTATCGCCGCTTCATCACCATGTATTCCAACGTCGTGCTCGACGTGGACCACGGCCTCTTCGAGGAGGCGCTGGAGGACTACAAGGAGCGCAAGGGCCTCCATCTCGACACCGATCTCAAGGCCGCCGACTGGAAGCTGCTGGTCGGCAAGTACAAGGAGATCGTGAAGAAGGAGCTCGGCTCCGACTTCCCGCAGGAGCCCGAGAAGCAGCTCTGGGGCGCCGTCGGCGCCGTGTTCTCCTCCTGGATGAACGCCCGCGCCATCAAGTATCGCGAGCTGAACAGCATACCGGCGAGCTGGGGCACGGCGGTCAACGTCCAGTCGATGGTGTTCGGCAATATGGGCGACACCTCCGCGACCGGCGTCGCCTTCACCCGCAATCCCTCGACCGGCGAGAACGCGCTTTATGGCGAGTTCCTGATCAACGCTCAGGGCGAGGACGTCGTCGCCGGCATCCGCACGCCGCAGGACATCACCGAGGCCGCCCGCAAGGAGGCGGGCTCCGACAAGCCCTCGATGGAACGGGAGATGCCGGAGGCCTATGCCGAGCTTTGCCGGATCTACGGCATCCTCGAGAAGCATTACCGCGACATGCAGGACATGGAGTTCACCATCCAGGAGGGCAAGCTCTGGATGCTGCAGACCCGGTCCGGCAAGCGCACCGCCAAGGCAGCGCTCCGCATCGCGGTCGAGCTTGCGACCGAAGGGCTGATCACGCAGGAGGAGGCGGTCGGCCGCGTCGAGCCCGGTGCGCTCGACCAGCTCCTGCACCCGACCATCGATCCGAAGGCCGAGCGCCGCGTGCTGACCACCGGCCTGCCGGCCTCGCCCGGCGCCGCCGCCGGCGAGATCGTCTTCAATTCCGACGATGCCGAAGCTGCGAAGAAGGCTGGCCGCAAGGTCATCCTCGTCCGCGTCGAGACCTCGCCTGAGGACATCCACGGCATGCACGCGGCCGAGGGCATCCTGACCTCGCGGGGCGGCATGACCTCGCATGCGGCGGTCGTCGCGCGCGGCATGGGCAAGCCCTGCGTCTCCGGCGCCGGCCAGATCCGCATCGATTATGCCAAGGGCACGCTCGCCGTCGGCCCGGCCACGCTGAAGGCCGGCGATTTCGTCACCATCGACGGCGGCAATGGCCAGGTCCTGCTCGGCGAGATCAAGATGCAGAAGCCGGAGCTCTCCGGTGAATTCTCGACCCTGATGGGCTGGGCCGACAAGGTCCGGCGCCTCAAGGTCCGCGCCAATGCCGAGACCCCCGAGGATGCGAAGACGGCCCGCGAATTCGGCGCCGAGGGCATCGGCCTCTGTCGCACCGAGCACATGTTCTTCGAAGGGGATCGCATCCAGGCCGTCCGCGAGATGATCCTCGCCCATGACGACAAGGGCAGGCGGGCCGCGCTCGCCAAGCTCCTGCCGGTGCAGCGCCAGGACTTCGTCCAGCTCTTCAGCATCATGAGCGGCCTGCCGGTGACAATCCGCCTGCTCGATCCGCCGCTGCACGAGTTCCTGCCGCATGGCGAGAAGGAGATCGGCGAGGTCGCCGCTGCGCTCGGCGTCACCCCGGACGCGCTGAAGCATCGCGCGGCCGAACTGCACGAATTCAACCCGATGCTCGGCTTCCGCGGTTGCCGTCTCGCGGTGGCCTTCCCCGAGATCGCCGAGATGCAGGCCCGCGCCATCTTCGAGGCGGCGGTCATCGCCGCCAAGGAAACCGGCAAGCCGGTGATCCCCGAGGTGATGGTGCCGCTCGTCATGGGCAAGCCCGAGCTCGACCTCGTCAAGGCCCGCATCGACGCCATGGCCAAGGCCGTGATCGAGGAGAGCGGCACGAAGATCGACTATCAGGTCGGCACCATGATCGAATTGCCGCGCGCCGCCTTGCGCGCCGCCGAGATCGCCGAGAGCGCCGAGTTCTTCTCCTTCGGCACCAACGACCTGACGCAGACGACGCTCGGTATCAGCCGCGACGACGCCTCCTCCTTCCTCGGCTCCTACACCGCCAAGGGCCTGCTCGACGCCGATCCCTTCGTCACCATCGATCAGGACGGCGTCGGTGAATTGGTGAAGCTCGCCGCCGAGCGCGGCCGCAAGACCCGCTCCGGCATCAAGCTCGGCATCTGCGGCGAGCATGGCGGCGACCCGGCATCGATTGGCTTCTGCGAGAGCGTTGGCCTCGACTACGTCTCCTGCTCGCCCTTTCGCGTGCCGATTGCGCGTCTTGCCGCCGCGCAGGCGGCCTTGGGCGCGATCAAGGCCAAGGACGCGTGATCGCGCGCCCGGCGCGCCGATGGTGCGCCGGGCTTGCCGGCCTCCTGATGACGTCCGGTGCGGCCTTCGCCGCGCCGGGCACTGAGGAGTGGTCGCGCGTCTGTGCCCAGAAGCCGGCACCGATGCGCGAGGGCTGCGAGAAGGCCCTGGATATTCTGCTGCGCCCGGTCCCGGATGCTCCGGCGCGGACGATCCTCGTGACGGGGCGGCAATTCGGCTGGAGCTATCGCTACCGGCTGCCGACGGCCGCAAGCGATACGGATTGCACGATTCCGGGGCCGCTCATGCTGCCTGCCGGCGAGCCGACACGCCTCCAGTTGACCTCGGACGACGTCATCCACGAATGGTCGCTGCCGGATCTGGGCATCCGGTCCTCGGCCATTCCCGGCCTGCTCGATGTCGTCGACATCAAGCCGGAGAAGGAAGGGCTCTTCCGCGGGGAAGCGACCGCGATCTCCGGCAAGGGTTTTCGGGAGATGCCGATCGAACTGCGCGTGCTCGACGCTTCGGCCTATGCGGCCTGGGAGCGGATGGAACTGCCGAAGCAGTGTATCCGTTGAGGCCCGTTTCCCGAACGTCGCGCTTTAGTTCAGACCCTGAGGATCGTTCCGGGGTAGCGTGCGACGGCTTCGTCGGCCGTCGTCAGCGTCATGCCTTCCACCATGGCTTGGGCGACGAGGATGCGATCGAACGGGTCCTTGTGCAAAGGCGGCAGGTCGAGCGTCGCGATCGCATGCCGGCTGTCGATGGCGAGTTCTTCATAGCCGTTGTCGAGCAGGCCCCGGCGCAGGAGGCGCGGATCGACCGTGAAATCGTCGCGAGCAAGCCCGCGCTTGACCGCGACCTCCCAGATGCTCGCGGCGCTGAAGAACAGGCTGTTGCCGGCATCCTCGATGACGGTGCGGGCCTGCGTTGAAAGCTTGCTGGAGCCCAGCGCGAGCCAAAGCAGCAGATGCGTGTCGACCAGCAGCTTCATGAGCCGGCGCCGAACAGATGCGCGATCTCGTCCTCGCCCATGCGGTCGAAATCGTCGGGCACCTCGAAGGTCCCGCTCAGGAAGCCGATCCGGCGCATCTGGCTCTGATCGGGCGCATCGACCGGGACGACCTTGACCATGGCCTTGCCGGCCTTGGCAATGATAAAGCTCTCGCCCTTGGCGGCGCGCTCGACAAGGCGGGACAGATGCGTCTTCGCTTCGTGGATGTTGACGATGTCCATGGCTGCCTCACAGGACTTAGGCCATTAGACTTAGTTCAATTTCCGGGCAGAGCAAGTGGCCGGCCCGGAGAGGGTCTTGATTGCAAGGAGACGGCAGACGTGCCGAAGCTCACCACCATCGGCTTCGATGCCGACGACACGCTCTGGCAGAACGAGCAGTTCTTCCGGATGACGGAGGATCGCTTCGTCGCGTTGCTCGGCGAACATGGCGAGGCGGCCGAGATTTCCGGCCGCCTGCTCGAAGCGGAGAAGCGCAATCTCGGTTTCTACGGCTTCGGCATCAAGGGCTTCGTGCTCTCGATGATCGAGACGGCGATCGAGATCACGCGGGGACAGGTCCCGGCTTCCGTCATCGGCGAGATCCTCGCCGCGGGGCGCGAAATGGCGGCTCATCCCGTCGAGACCTTGCCGCATGTCCACGAGACGCTTGCAGCGCTGTCCAGCGATTACCGGCTGGTGCTGATCACCAAGGGCGATCTCTTCGACCAGGAGCGCAAGCTCGCGCAGTCCGGCCTCGGCGATTTCTTCCATGCCGTGGAAATCGTCAGCGACAAGAAGCCGGAGACCTATGGTCGCATCTTCGCTCGCCATGGCGACGGGGCAGGGCGGGCGATGATGGTCGGCAATTCCCTGAAGTCGGATATCCTGCCGGCGCTGGAGGCTGGTTCCTGGGCCGTCCATGTGCCGCATGAATTGACCTGGGTCCTGGAGCATGCCGAGGAACCGGCGGGGCATGATCGCTTCGTCACGCTGGCCGACCTGGGCGGTTTGTGCAGCGTCGTGCAGCGCCTGCGTTGAGCAAATCTATTGCAATTAGCAATAGATTTGCTATAGATTGGCCATGAAGCTGGTGACATACAGCAGGGAGGCCGTGCGGACGTTGCGGCGGATGCCTGCCAATGTCGCCGCGACGATCCGCCTGAAGATCGACCAGTATGCCGCCGATCCGGGCTCGCTGGCCAACAATGTGAAAGCATTGAAGGGCGAAGCCGGCATCTTCAGGTTACGGGTCGGTGATTGGCGCATCCTGTTTTCCGAGGACGGTCGCGTCATCGCCATCCTGAGGATCGCGCCGCGTGGCTCCGTCTACGAATAGGAGTTTGAGGCGATGAACGCGCAAATCTTCACGACCCCCAATGGTGAGCGGATGGTGATGCTCTCGGAAGCGGACTATCAGCTCCTGCTGGCCGCGGCCGAGGACGCTGCCGATAGCGCCGCGGTGCGGGCTTTCCGCGAGCGGCTGGAGGCGGGCGAGGAGGAGCTGCTGCCGGCTGCCATGGTCGAACGCCTTCTCGCAGGCGAAAGCCCGATCCGCGTTTGGCGGGAGCATCGCGGCCTGAGCGTCAGCGGTCTCGCGCAGGCGGCTGGCCTGTCGCAGCCTTATCTCAGCCAGATCGAGACCGGCGCGCGGCGTGCGGCTGCAGAGAAGCTGGAGCGGATCGCCCAGGCCCTGCATGTGCAGTCGGATGACCTTGTCTAGGCAAGGCGCCTGATTCCGGCCCTTGCTGGACCCTTCTTGCATTTCGTGCTATCCGCACCGATGTATGACGAGATGCGGCCGGGTTCTGGCCAATCCTCCGCGCGGGCAATCCGGTCGGCGGGCACGATTCAGATCCACCACACATCGCTACAATACCACTGCAAGACGTCCGCGCGTCGAGCTCTGGGTCGCAACGATACGCGGATCTGAAACGTAAGGATTCTAGAACTATGGAAAAGGGCACCGTGAAGTGGTTCAACGCCACCAAGGGTTACGGCTTCATCACCCCTGAGAACGGCGGCCAGGACGTGTTCGTCCACATCTCCGCTGTCGAGCGCGCGGGTCTCCGCGAGCTGCGCGACGGCCAGGTCGTCTCCTACGAACTCGTTGCCGATCGCAAGACCGGCAAGACCTCGGCCGGCAACCTCGTCGTCGCCTGAGCTGATACCTGATCGACCGGGAGAGCCCAGATCATCGCGCGTCCGATAGGACGCGGTCACGATGATCGATCTCTTAGTTATCGCATCGGAGTTCTCCGAAAAGTGGAACCCGCTTTTCGGTCCGATGCTATAGCGGCCCCGGTCCACGACAAGCCTGCCGGCGCTGTGGCTAGCGGTTCGCCGGCAGGTCCGACTATTTTTGAATTCAGGCCGGATGCGAGCCTGCGGCGCAGCCGAAACCCACATGCGCCCCTCGCATCGCGGCGTCCGGAAAGATCCTTCTTGACCAAGTTTACCGATCTCGGCCTCGCCGAGCCCCTTCTCAAGGCGCTCGCGGCCGAGGGCTATGAAACGCCGACGCCGATCCAGGCGCAGGCGATCCCCCATATTCTGCAGGGCCGCGACCTGCTCGGCGCCGCCCAGACCGGCACCGGCAAGACCGCTGCCTTCTCGCTGCCGATGCTGCATCGCCTGCTCGCCAAGCCGCGCCAGATGCCGGCCCGCGCCGTGCGTGCGCTCATCCTGTCGCCGACGCGTGAGCTCTCGGCCCAGATCGAAGCCAGCATCCGCACCTATGCCCGCTACACCTCGCTGAAATCGACGGTGATCTTCGGCGGCGTACCCGTCGGCAAGCAGATCCGCGCGCTCGGCGAGAAGGTCGACATCCTCGTCGCCACGCCCGGCCGCCTGCTCGACCTCGTCGACCAGCGCGCCGTCTCGCTGCGCGAGATCGAGTTCCTCGTCCTCGACGAGGCCGACCAGATGCTCGACCTCGGCTTCATCCATGCGCTGCGCCGCATCGCGACCCTGATCCCGAAGGAGCGCCACACGCTGCTCTTCTCGGCGACCATGCCGAAGCCGATCCGCGAGATCGCCTCCGCCTATCTCACCGATCCGGTCGAGGTCGCGGTGGCGCCTGTCGCGACCACCGCCGAGAAGATCGACCAGCGCGTCATCTTCACCGAGCCGGGCGACAAGCCGGCGCTGCTGGCGAAGACACTGAACGTGCCCGAGCTCGAGCGCGCCATCGTCTTCACCCGCACCAAGCACGGCGCCGACAAGGTCGTGCGTCAGCTCGGCGCGTCAGGCATCGAAGCGGCCGCGATCCACGGCAACAAGAGCCAGAGCCAGCGTGAGCGGGCACTTGGCGCTTTCCGCGACGGCAGCCTGCGCATCCTCGTCGCCACCGACATCGCGGCGCGCGGCATCGATGTCGACGGCATCAGCCATGTCGTGAATTTCGACCTGCCGAACGTGCCGGAGACCTATGTCCACCGCATCGGCCGCACCGCACGCGCCGGCGCGTCGGGCCTCGCCATCGCCTTCTGCACGCCGGAAGAGCGCGGCGATCTCGCTGCCATCGAGAAGCTGACCAAGGTCGCGATCACCCCGATCGGCGCGGTGCCCTATTGGGATGGCCGCACGCCGAAGAAGCCGCCGCAGAACCAGCGCGGCGGCGGGCGTGGCCAGCAGCAGAACGGTGGCGGACGTGGTGGTCCAGGCCGCCCGCAGGGCCAGCAAGGTGCCCGTCCGCAGGGCCAGCAGCAGGCTCGCCCGCAAGGGCAGCAGCAGCCGCGCGGCGGCAAGCCCGCTGAGGGCGGCCAGCGCAACCAGCCTGCCAATGGCGGCCAGCGCCAGGAGCGTCACGAGCGTCCGCGCCATCCCGAGCGTGCCCCGCGCCCTGAGCAGGCGGCACAGCGAAAAGACGGCGTTTCCGCAAAAGAAGGGCTTGGCGGCGTCGCGTTCTTGCAGCAAAGAACACAGCAACCACGCACCAACGGCGCCCGGCGGCGCGCGCGCTGACGCGCGATCGACCAGAACCAAGGGCGAGTCTCTGAGACGAAGGCTCGCCCACGCGCCCTAGGGCTCACGAAGGACGACAGATGGCGAAAGAAGAACTGCTTGAATTCGACGGCACCGTGGTCGAGGTGCTCCCGGACGGCAACTACCGGGTGAAGCTCGACAACGATCACATCATCCTGGCCTATGCCGCCGGCAAGATGAAGAAGAACCGCATCCGCACCATCGCGGGCGATCGCGTCATCGTCGAGATGTCGCCCTACGACCTTGATCGCGGCCGCATCAACTTCCGCCAGAAGACCGCGGGCCCCGGTCCGTCCGCTCCGCGCCAGAACTTCCGCCGGCGCTGACGAAACGATGCGCCTGTCGCGAAACGAGCTTCTGTTCATCGCGCTGGGCGCCGTTCTTGGAACGATCGTCGCCTGGGCGGTCCGGGCCGGTCTCATCGCCCCGGACGGAGCCCTGCCGCCTTTCGCCATCGTGCTGTTCGGTCTGGGGATCGTCGAACTGCTCGTCGGTTTTGCGACGGGCCGTCCTCCGGGCACGCTGGTCCGCATGCCCGCTCGCTTCCTCGCTTTCGTCGTCGGCGTTTGCGTTCTCCTGCTCGGCGACAAGCTCGCCTGAGCGGACGCTTCCTGTCACATCGCGCATAGCCGCCATTCCGGGGTCCGGAACCGCCGCCTTTCGGGGTGGTGCCGATCTGCGCAGTTTTCGATCAGATTCAGCGGTTCCTGATTCCGGGCTCACGGCTTTGCTGTGCCTGGGGATGACGGCGCTCTGCGCCGTGGGAAAACCGGCCAAGAAAAAACCCCGGCGCGAGGGCCGGGGTGAAAGTGGTCGTTCCGTGGGTATAAAAGGGTCTGCGTGAAACTCTGTCGGTTCGCTCAGTAGCGCGAGCGGGACCAGTACTGCGAACCGGCGCTGACCATCACCTGGCGCTGCCGGGTCTCGTAGGCGGCGGGAATCTCCTCCCGCACGACCTGAGTGGGGCGCACCATCACCTGGCGCTGACGCTGCGTGTAGACGGCCGGAACCGTCTCGTAATCGATGGTAGCGGGTGAAACCTCGACGCGGCGGCTCTGGTAGCCGTAGCGGGCGGGCACATCGACCCAGCAGCCGACCGTGTTGCCCCAGGCGTCGCGGGTCACCTCCCAGCGGCGGGTGGCGGATGAGATCAGCACCTTCTCGGTCACCGTCTCATAGACGGCGGCGCGGTGATGTGGGATGCGGCGCTCGGGAGCGATCATCACCGTGTCGGTGACCGTCTCGTACTCGGCCGGCACGACGCGGCGCTGAACCTGCGCCGGGCGGACCTGGTAGGTCTCGTCGATCGTGCCGTACACCGGCGGCGTGTTGACGAGGTTGTAGCAAGCGGAGCCGCGGCAGCCGCCGCCGGCTTGGGCGACTGATGCGCCGAGCACGAGCGCAGCGGTGAGGCTGGAAGCGGCGATGATGCCTGAAGAAAGCGAGCGCACCATGTTGACCTGACCTGTCGGTTACGGCGCCGGGCGCCGTTCGTTGGGGGACAGGAAGCCTGCTCGAAGTGATGAACGCAAGGTAAACGCTAAAACAAGGTAAAATTAACCAATTCGGTGCTGGTGCGCGCATTCACGCAGATTGCGCCCAAGTAAAGGAAAACGCTCGGATTCTAGTCAGTCGGGCACTGGCCGAGCGGCGATCTGGGAGCGCGGCTCCATTAACGGAGAGAGCCGATCGCGGTCGCCGGCAGTCCTGACCGGCGTCGTTGGCCGGAGGTCATACATAAAGGCCGCGCGCCCTTCGAACAAAGGACGCCGGCACCGGAATTGCTTGGCTATGACATTCGCGAGGCTTGGCCCAGCCTTCATGCCGCATCCGTTTGGGCTGGCCCGGTCACTCGCGAGAGTGGCCGGGTCGCGCGCCGCGGAGGGCCTTATGGACGATATCAAGGACAACGCTTTCATCGCGCTTTACCTGGGCCTGACCGCGGTCGTGACGTTCGGTTGGGTCGGCGTCATCGGTTACGGCGTCTGGCATTTCCTGTTCGGGTAGCGCCCGCGCCGGCCTGCCACGTCAAGGTGGATGAGGCCACAGGCGGTCTGCCCCGTCAGGTCTGCCCCGGCCGCAGCTGGTAGAAGACGTGCTGGCCGATCGTATCCATCTTCTTCAGTCGCTTCGCCCAGTAAGGCCGCACGTAATTGGCGTGATAATGGGTCGAGGCGCCGACTTCCGGCAGATAGGTCGTGCCGTCATGGACCTCGCGTGCGATCCTGACAGCGTCGCGCCAGGAAGCGGGCTCGGTGATGCGCAGCGACTTGCCTTCGCAGGTGAAGGTGAACTGGCAGGCGAGGTAGCGGTTGCTGTTCTGGTAGACCACGCCGCAGACGCTGCTCGGATAAAGCCCGCTCTTCACGCGGTTGAGCACGACCTGCGCCACGGCCGCCTGGCCCTGAAGCGACTCGGATCGAGCCTCGAAATAGACGGCTTCCGCGAGGCAGCGCTGCTCCTTCGCCATGCTCTCCGGTGCGATCAGCTTGGTGTAGTCCTGCTTCACGCCGGGCTCGGCCAGGCGCAGGTCGCGATTGGCCGGCGCCGAGGCCAGCGCGATGCGCCCGCGCTGTTGCGGGGCGGACTGAGCCGGCAGGGCAGAGGGCGTCAGCGTGCCGATGACCGAGCCAACGAGCGGCGTCGAGGACGAGCCTTGGCTTGCCTGCGGCACTGACGGCGAAGAGCCGTCGATGCTTTCGAGATGCAGTTCCGCCTGCCGTGCCGAGAGGATCTTCGGCTTGAATGGCGAGACCGGCGAGGAATCGGACAGGGCCGGATCGGTCAGACCCTCGTCATTGGCATAGGGCTCGAAGCCGGTCTGCGGACCGTCGACGGCCTCGGCCGCGCGCATGGCGTCGAGCGAGAAGCCGCCGGAGATCAGCTTGGGCTGGGTATCGCCGAAGACGACGCGCTCCAGCTCGATCGACGGATGTTCGGAGAGGCCCGGCCGCAGGCTCGGCAGCATGTCGCCCTTGGCGGTGCGATCGACCTCGGGGAAGCTCGCCGCGACGGAGCGCTTCATGTCCTCGCGCGGCGCGCGCGGGTCGACGACGATGCGCCGCTCCGGGTCCTCGAAGGAAAGTTTCGCCTGTGTGACGGCCGAGGTCAGCGCGAGGCCAGGCAACCGGAAGGCGCTGGCCGCGACAAGCATCGAGGGACCTTCCGCCAGTTCGGAGATGGGGCCGGGCGCGACCCGGGCCATGGCGCTCGACGGCAGGCCGGTCGGACCAAAATTCTGGCCGGCGGAGGCGGTGAAGGAAACGAGCATGCCGACGGACAGGGCCCAGGGCGCGACGGTGCTCGCGGCCCATTTGATGCCGAGGGGGCGCGCCTTCCGCCCATGCCTGTGCACACGCCAATGACTCAAAGCGACACACCCGTCCCGATCGCACGGAACGAAAGACGCTGCCGAACTCTGAGCGCCTTCGTTGGAATCCGTTATCGCCTCGGTAAGGTTGAGCGCCGGTTAACGACGGCGGAGCTTCGTAGGGGACGATGATGCGGCCGCACGCGCCACCTCGTCGTTTCGGCTTCGTCGCGCTATTTTCTCCCAGACGGGAGACGCGCGAACGCGCCTTGCCTTCCATGCTTTGCCGTGATGCGAAATGTCACGAAATCGCGCTGGTTGCCGTGCGGGCAGGGCGCTAACGTGTAGCCACACATTCGACGTTTCGGAGATAGCCATGACGTCCACGCCAGCGCGCAGCTACGCTCCGGAGATCATCGTCGCAGCCGGCTGCCTGATCGCGCTCATCACCTTCGGCCCCCGCGCCAGCGCCGGCCTGTTCCAGATCCCGATGACGATCCAGTTCAACTGGGGCCGCGATACCTTCAGTCTGGCGCTGGCGATCCAGAACCTGCTCTGGGGTCTCGGCGCGCCATTCGCCGGCGCCATCGCCGATCGCTACGGCACCGTGCGCGTGCTCTGCGTCGGCGCGCTTCTCTACGCTGCCGGCCTCGTGATGATGGCCTATGCGACGACGCCGCTGCAGCTCCATCTCGGCGCCGGCGTGCTGATCGGCTTCGGCCTCTCGGCCTGTTCGTTCAATCTCGTGCTCGCCGCCTTCGGCAAGCTCCTGCCGGAGCAGTGGCGGCCGATGGCCTTCGGCGCTGGCACGGCGGCCGGCTCCTTTGGCCAGTTCCTCTTCCCGCCGATCGGCAACATCCTGATCGAAACGCTGGGCTGGCAGCAGGCGCTGATCGTCTTCGCCTTCACGCTACTGCCGATCCTGCCGATCTCGATCGTCATGGCGACGCGCAAGACCGGTGCTGCGGCCGGCGCCGCTGCGGCCAACCTGCCGAACCAGACGATCGTGCAGGCGCTAAGCGAGGCCTTCAAGCATCGCAGCTATGTCCTGCTCGTGCTCGGCTTCTTCACCTGCGGCTTCCAGCTCGCCTTCATCACCGTGCATATGCCGGCCTATCTCAAGGATGCCGGCCTGCCGGCCTGGGTCGGTGGCTGGACGCTGGCGGTCATCGGCCTCGCCAATGCCGTCGGCTCGCTCTCCTCGGGCTGGCTCTCGACGCGGATGCCGAAGCGCCATCTCCTCGCCTGGATCTATCTCGGCCGCGCGGTCGCGATCGCCGCCTTCATCCTGCTGCCGCCCAGCCCGACCACCGCGATCACCTTCGGCATCGTCATCGGCCTGTTCTGGCTCTCGACCGTGCCGCCGACCTCCTCGCTGGTCATGCTGATGTTCGGCACAAAGTACATGGCGATGCTCTATGGCTTCGCCTTCTTCTCGCACCAGGTCGGTGGCTTCCTCGGCGTCTGGCTTGGCGGCGTGCTCTACGAATCGATGGGCAATTACCAGTTCGTCTGGTGGCTCTCGGTCGCGCTCGGCGTCGCCTCGGCCCTGATCAACTTGCCGATCGTCGAGCGGCCGGTGAACCGGCCGGAAGCGCAGCCCGCCTGATCGGGAAGACGAACCTGCACACGGCCGATGGGGTTGCGGTGGCGGCACGCCGCTGCAACCTTGTCGGCCTTCGTGCTTTTTTGAAGCGGCATCGGAATTCCCGAAAACCGGATTCCACTTTTCGGTCCGATGCCCAGCGCTCGGGAGATGGTGATGACGACGTTCAAGGCCCTCGTGGCGACCAAGGGCGAGGCCGGGCCGAACCTCGCCTTTACCGATTTCGCCGAGAGCGACCTGATGGAGGGCGACGTCACCGTCCGCGTCACCCATTCGACGGTGAACTACAAGGACGGGCTCGCCGTAACCGGCAAGGCGCCGGTGGTGCGCCGCTGGCCGATGATCCCCGGCATCGACTTCGCCGGCCGGGTCGAGACCTCCGACCATCCTGATTTCAAGCCCGGTGACCTCGTTGTCCTGAACGGTTGGGGCACCGGCGAGACCCATCTCGGTGCCTACGCCCAGAAGAGCCGGGTGAAAGGCGACTGGCTGGTGCCGCTGCCGGCGGAGCTCACCCCCGCCGAGGCGATGGCGATCGGCACGGCGGGCTACACTGCGATGCTCTGCGTGCTGGCGCTCGAGAAGCACGGCCTGAAGCCCTCTGACGGCCCGGTCGTGGTCACGGGCGCGGCCGGCGGCGTCGGTTCGGTCGCGATCGCCCTGCTCGCCAAGGCCGGCTGGCATGTCATCGCCTCGACCGGCCGGGCCGAGGAGACTGACTATCTCAAGAGCCTCGGTGCAGCCGAGATCATCGACCGCAACGAGTTGGCGGCGCCCGGCCGCCCGCTCGGCAAGGAGCGCTGGATCGCCGGCGTCGACGCCGTCGGTTCGCATACCCTCGCGAACCTGCTTTCGATGACGAAGTATGGCGGCGCCATCGCCGCTTGCGGATTGGCGCAGGGCATGGACCTGCCGGCCTCGGTCGCGCCCTTCATCCTGCGCGGCGTCGCGTTGCTCGGCGTCGATTCGGTGATGTGCCCGAAGCCGCGCCGGATCGAGGCCTGGCAGCGCCTCGCCAGCGATCTCGACCGCGACAAGCTCGCCTTGATCACCACGACGATCCCGCTGGAGGCCGTGATCGAGACCGGCAAGGCGATCGTCGAGGGCAAGGTGAAGGGCCGCGTCGTCGTCGAGATCGGCTGACCTACCCCTCGAACAGCGCCCGCTGCCGCGCCAGCTCGTTGCTGCAGAAATCCATGAAGGCGCGCACGCGCGGCACATGCCGGATGTCGGGATGGGTCAGGACCCAGAGGCCCGTGGCGAAATCCGGATTGGGCGGCAGGAGCCGGATCAGCTCCGGCCGCTGGTCGGCGATGAAACAGGGCAATGGCCCGATGCCGAGACCCTGCGCGACCGCTTCCGCGATCCCCAGCACGGCCGAGCTCTTCAGCGCGATCCGTTCCGGCGCGACATGCTCGCGCACGAAGCGGGCCGCCTTCACATGCGAGAGCTGGTCGCCGAGCGCGACCCAGTCGCGCTGGTAGAGCAGGGCGGGGCTGGCTTCCTCCTCGGGGGTGATCCCGTCCGCGGCGCGGCCATAGATCGCCCAGGCGATCGTGGCGATGCGCCTTCCGACCAGCGTCTCGCCCGGCGTGTCGCTGGCGCGGATCGCGATATCGGCATCGCGCTTCGACAGGTTGAGCGCCTGATTGCCGATGACGACATCCAGTCGGATCAGCGGATGCGCCTTGCGGAAGGCCGCGAAGATCGGCAGCAGCACGTTCTGGTAGAGCGTGTCGGTCGTGGTGATCCGCAACTCGCCTGAGGGCGCGACGTCCCGCCCGGCGAGGCGCCGGGCAAAGGCGGTGACGTCCTCGTCCATCCGGCTCGCCAGCGCCGCCATCTCGGCCCCGGCGACCGTCGCGACATAGCCGGTCTTGCGGCGCTCGAAGAGCGGGATGCCGACGAGCTCCTCGATCTGGCCGAGCCGCCGGAACACGGTCGAATGATTGACGGAGAGCGCCGCCGCCGCCCCGGTCAGCCCGTCATGATCGGCAATGGCCTTGATCAGCCGGAAATCGTCCCAGGCAAGCTTGGCATTCATCGGCAAGGCATCCTCCTGCGGGCACGCAAGCCGATATCTTGCAATGATGCAAGCTGGAGGAATTCAAATCCGGGAGAGCGGGTAACCCATAAGCGGCAGAATATCTGAGCCCTCATCCTGAGGAGCCGCGTCAGCGGCGTCTCGAAGGATGTTCCAGGAATCTCCGGAGCCTCCTGAAGCATCCTTCGAGACGCGAGCCTTTGGCTCGCTCCTCAGGATGAGGGCTGTGAAACCTTCAGCGCGGCGCCGCCGCGCGCCGCAGACGGTCGTTGATGGCTTCGCCCAGCCCATGCTCGGGAATGCGAGCGACCGCGATGGTCTTCCGCCCGATCTCGTCGAGCCGGCGCATATAGCCGAAAAGATGGGCGGCAGCCTCGCGCAGATCGCCGCTCGGGCTGAGATTGAGCGAGGCCGGACGCTCCTGGGCCTCAGGACCGAAGCCGAGCCAGGCTTCGCCGTCATAGGGCGCCTCGGCATCGAGCCTAACCCGCGCCGCCGGGGCGTAATGCGAGGCGAGCATGCCGGGCGAGATCGGGGCGTGGCCGGCATCCCCCGCGATCACCAGCGGCCGGCCGATGACACGCTCGATCGCCTCGCGCGGCACCCCGCCGGGGCGGAGCAGGCGCGGCGCACCGTCCAGGCAGGCGACGATGGTCGATTCGACGCCGACCTCGGTCGGTCCGGCATCGAGGATGGCATCGATGCGCCCTTCCAGATCCGCGATCACATGCGCAGCGCTGGTGGCGCTGATCCGGCCGGAACGGTTGGCGGAGGGTGCCGCGATCGGCCGTCCCGCCGCTTCGAGCACGGCATGCGCGACCGGATGGGCAGGGACGCGCAAGGCGACTGAGGGCAGTCCCGCCCGCGCCAGATCGCTCACCGTGCAGCCCGGCGAGGCCGGCACGACCAGCGTCAGCGGACCCGGCCAGAAGGCTTGCGCCAACGCCAGCGCGTTCGCATCGAACAGGCCTTGCCGGCGCGCGCTTGCCAGATCGGGCAGATGCGAGATCAACGGGTTGAAGCTCGGCCGTTCCTTGGCCGCGTAGATGCCGGCAACCGCCGTGCCGGAGGTCGCATCGGCCGCAAGCCCGTAGACCGTCTCGGTCGGCATCGCCACGAGCCCGCCCGCGCGCAGCAGTGCCGCAGCCTCAGTGATGCCGGAGGCATCGGCGGCAAGGAGCTTCGTCTGGCGAGGAGGAGACACGGGCTGGTTCACGATGCGATTGACCAAAGATGGTTTATATATAAACTAACTGAGGAGTGTGGCACGGGACGAAGGTCGCGCTCGCTTGCGCGTGGCTTAGGCGATAGTTCCTCGCTACCATCGCGGCAACGGCAAATGCAGGCTGCGGCTGCCTTCAAGGGCAAGAGCCGGCCTCAGGGAGAGACGGTTATGAGCTATCGCGCCCCGGTTTCGGACATGCTCTCCACCATGCGCAACGTCGCGGGTCTCGACAGGCTGATCGCAGACGGGCTGGCGCCGGAGCTGGACGGCGGCGTGGCGGAAGCCGTGCTCGACGAGGCCGCAAAATTCGCCAACGACGTGATCGCGCCGCTGAACCGCGTCGGCGATCTCACCGGCTCGAAGCTGAAGGACGGCGCCGTCACCACGCCACCGGGCTGGAAGGAGGCCTACAAGGCCTGGGCCGAGGCCGGCTGGAACGCGCTGCCGGCGCCGGAAGCCTATGGCGGGCAGGGCCTGCCGGCATTGCTGCAATCGGCCTGCATCGAGATGTGGAACTCGGCCGCCTTCGCCTTCGCGCTCGGCCCGCTGCTGACGGTCGGCGCGATCGAGGCGATCCATGCGCATGGCTCCGACCATCTCAAGGAGACCTATCTCGCCAAGCTCGTCTCCGGCGAGTGGATGGGCACGATGAACCTGACCGAGCCGCAGGCCGGCTCCGATCTCAACGCGCTGCGCAGCAAGGCCGAGCGCGTCGGGGACGGCACCTATCGCATCACCGGCCAGAAGATCTTCATCACCTATGGCGAGCATGATCTGACCGAGAACATCATCCACCTGGTGCTGGCGCGCTTGCCCGATGCCCCTCCCGGCACGCGCGGCATCTCGCTCTTCCTCGTGCCGAAATTCATGGTCAATGCCGACGGCTCGCTCGGCGCGCATAACGACCTGCGCTGCTCCGGCATCGAGCACAAGCTCGGCATCCATGCCTCGCCGACCTGCTCCATGGCCTTCGGCGACAATGACGGCGCCATCGGCTGGCTGATCGGCGAGGAGAATCGCGGCCTCGCCTGTATGTTCACGATGATGAACAACGCCCGCCTCAATGTCGCGCTGCAGGGCGTCGCCATCGCCGAGCGTGCCTATCAGCAGGCGCTCGCTTTCGCCCATGAGCGCAAGCAGGGCGCGGCGCTTGATGCGCCGAAGGGCGCGCCGATGAGCCCGATCATCGTCCATCCGGACGTGCGCCGCATGCTGATGGACATGCGCGCCAAGACGCAAGGCGCCCGCGCCATCTCCTATCAGGTCGCGGAAGCGCTCGACCGCTCGCATCGCGAGACCGACGAGGCCAGGCGCAAGGCGGCGTCCGAGCGCGCCGCGATCCTCACCCCCATCGCCAAGGCCTATGCCACCGATATCGGCATCGACGTCGCCTCGACCGGCGTGCAGATCCATGGCGGCATGGGCTTCGTCGAGGAGACCGGCGCCGCCCAGCATCTGCGCGATGCCCGTATCGCCGCGATCTACGAGGGCACCAACGGCATCCAGGCGATCGATCTCGTTACCCGCAAGCTGCCGTTGTCCAGCGGTGATGCCGTGCATGCCCTGATCAACGAGATGCGCGGCATCGTCGCCGAGGTCGAGCGCGCCAATAATCCGGGCTTCGGCCATGCCGCCGCCCGCCTCGGCGCCGCCGTCGATTCCCTTGAGCGCGCCACGGAATGGATGCTCGGCGCGCTCGGCGGCAAGCCGGCCGACGCGCTGGCCGGCGCCACGCCCTATCTCAAGCTCTTCGCGCTGGCGCAGGGCGGCACGGGGCTGGCGAAGAAGGCGCTCGCCACCCGCTCGGAAGCCGAGAGCACTGCCGATCTCGCCACGGCCCGCTTCTACGCCGAATGCATCGCGACCGAGGCGCCTGCCCTCGAACTTGCGGTCACGGAGGGCGCCGGTGCGATTGCCGACGCGGCCGCGGTTTTCGCCGCGTGAGCGCAGCCGCGCCCCGTTCAGGCCGCCGCGCCCTTGCGGGCGCGGATATGCAGGAACAGCGGGACGATATGCGTGTCGGCGAGATAGGGGATGGCCCGCGCCGTCTCCGCATCGACATGCGGTTCGGCCATATGCTCGATCGTGAGCCCGGCCGCCACGATCATCGCCACCCATTCGCTCAGCGTGCGGTGGAAGCGCGGCACGCGGAACGGCTCGACGCTGGCCTTGATCTCGACTGGGGCCGCTCCGAAGCGCCAGGTCTCGATCTCGCCATCGACGCCGTCGAAATAGCGGCCGACCTCGATCGCGCGGATGTTGCCGGCATCGTCACGCAGCACCTTGCGGTAGGGCGGCGCGAAACAGGGATGCAGGATCGAGAACTGCAGAAACCCGCCGGGTTTCAGCACGCGCGCCGCTTCTGCCAGCGCCTTGTCCTGAAACGGCATGTCCATCAACGACATGAAGGCCGTGGCGAAATCGAACTGAGAGTCAGGGAAAGGCAGCGCGGTGCCGTCTCCGAACCGGTAGTCGATGCCGAGCGGTTTCGCGGCTTCGGCTTCCTGCGCATGGCGAATGAAGGTCGGCGCGATATCGACGGCGATCATGCGCCCGCCGGCTTCGGCGAGCTTGCGCGTGTTCGAGCCTTCGCCGCAGCCGATATCGAGCCCGTTCAGGCCAGTGATGTCGGGCAGGTTCGCCAGCAAGACGGGCGTGTTCTGCGCGTCGCGATAGAGGTCGTAGCCGGCCCGCGCATGCCGGGTCCATGTCTCGGCATTGGCCTCCCAGCAAGCGGCGACATCGGTGCTGTCCATGGTGCTGCTCCGTTGCGAGGGGAGCGGGGCTATAGAGCAGAGGATGGAATGTGGCTAGCGGCGTTTCGTGGGGATTGCCCATGAGCGCTGAGCAACCGTCCCTCTCTGGCCGCATCTGCCTCGTCGCTGGCGCTTCGCGCGGGCTCGGGCGCGGCATCGCCAGGGCGCTCGGCGAAGCGGGCGCGACCGTCATCGTCACCGGCCGCTCCAGCGAGGCCGGGCCGCGCACCGACCAGCGCTCCGAGACCTTCGAGGACGCGGCCCGCGAGGTCGAGGCGGCCGGCGGCAAGGGCTATCCCTATCGCTGCGACCATACCAGCGAGCGGGATGTCGATGGGCTCATAGCCTGGGCCTTGCGCCGCTTCGGCCGGCTCGACTGCGTCGTCGACGCGGTCTGGGGCGGCAATGAAGGTTATGACGGCGAGCGCTATCCCGACGGCTCCGGCTTCGGCACGCCGTTCTGGCGCCGCCCGGCGGCACGACTGGGCGAGAGTTTCGAGAGCGGCGTCTATGCCCAGCTGCTGCTGGCGCGGGCGGTCGCGCCGGCCATGGTCCAGGCACGCGCGGGCATCATCGTCACGTTGAGCTTCGATATGGGCGGCCTCTATCTCGGCGATGTCTTCTACGACCTCGCCAAGGCGGCGATGAACCGCCTGAGCTTCGCGATGGCCGAAGAGCTGAAGCCTTTCGGCGTTACGGCGTTGGGCCTCTCGCCCGGCCATGTCCTGACCGAGCGCGTCCGCGATGCGGGCTTGGGCGATCAGACCACGGAGACCCCGCTCTATGCCGGCCGGGCCGTCGCGGCGCTGGCTGGCGACCCCGACGTCGCTCGGCATGCCGGGCGAGTGCTGCATGTCGCCGATCTCGCGCGTGCCTATGGCTTCACCGACCGGGACGGTTCGCAACCGGCTCGCTACGTCATCGATAATCAACAGGGAGGCGGCGATGTCGCTCAAGGGTAAGACGCTTTTCATCACCGGCGGCTCGCGCGGCATCGGCTTGGCCATCGCGCTCAGGGCAGCGCGGGACGGCGCCAATGTCACCATCGCCGCCAAGACGGCCGAGCCGCACCCCAAGCTCCCCGGCACGATCTACACCTCCGCCGCCGAGATCGAGGCGGCCGGCGGCAAGTGCCTGCCCTTGATGGTCGATGTCCGCGACGAGCAGAGCGTCGCCGAGGCGATCGCCGAGACCGCCGAGACCTTCGGGGGCATCGATATCGTCGTGAACAATGCCAGCGCGATCCAACTGAGCAACACGCAGACGACCGATATGAAGCGCTTCGATCTGATGCATCAGATCAACACGCGCGGCACCTTCATGGTCTCGAAATACGCCATTCCCCATCTGGCGAAGGCTGAGAACCCGCATATCCTGATGCTCTCGCCGCCGCTCGACATGAAGACGCAGTGGTTCGCGCCGCATCTGGCCTACTCGATCGCCAAATACGGCATGAGCCTCTGCGTGCTCGGCCTTGCCGGCGAGCTGGCGCGCCAGGGCATCGCGGTCAACGCGCTCTGGCCGCGCACGACGATCGCGACCGCCGCGGTCCAGAACCTGCTCGGCGGCGACAAGATGGTGCAGGCGAGCCGCACGCCGGAGATCCTCGCCGACGCCGCCCATATGATCTTCTCGAAGCCGTCCCGAGAGTTCTCGGGCAATTTCCTGATCGATGACAGCTTCATGGCGGGCGAGGGCGTCACCGATTTCAGCCCCTATCGCGTCGACGCGTCGGTGCCGCTGATGCCGGATTTCTTCGTGCCGGCCGACAGCCTGCCGCCGCAGGGCGTGAGGGGCGGCGTCTGACGCCGTCATCGGTTTGACACCGCCGGGAGTTTGGAGTTGGTGCAGTGCAAATCGCGCCGAGCAACGCCACGCTCCCGGATGACCAGCCATGCTTCTGATCCACGGAATCTGTCCCAAGAACGGTGACAAGCTTTCTCACCGTTCGCTGGCCGAAGAGGAGGAGATTCCGCCCGGCTCGATCTGGATCGACCTGCTCAATCCCAGTGGCACCGAGGATTCCAAGGTCGAGAAGCATCTCGGCATCTCCATTCCGACGCGGGAGGAGATGCACGACCTCGAGCCGTCCGAGACGATCTATGCCGAGGACGGTGCGCATTACATGACGGCGCGCGTCATCTGCCACTCGGAAAGCAATGTGCCGCGGCTCGCCGACGTCACCTTCATCCTGACCGAGAAGGCGCTGGTCACGGTGCGCTATGACGAGCCCGGTGCCTTCAACATCTTCCTCAACCGTGCGACCAAGCCGGGCGGCTGCGAACTGGAGCCGGCGGGGGTGATCGAAGGGCTGGTCGAATCGATCGTCGACCGTGCCGCCGAGGTGCTGCGCGGCGTCGGCGACCGCATCGACCTGCGCTCGCGCCAGATCTTCGACGGCAACAGCGCCAGCGTCGAGCAGGGCCGCGTCTACCAGGCGGTGGTGCGCAAGATCGGCCAGTACGAGCACATCATCTCGAACGTCCGCGAGAGCATGGTCTCGATCGAGCGGGTGCTCCTGTACCTCTCGGCCAATTTCAAGCGCACGAAGAAGGCGGCTAGCGGCTTCACCCCGGAATGGCGCGCCGCGATTCGCGACGTGCAGGCGATCGAGGAGCACGCCACCTTCCTGTCGAATAAGCTGCAGTTCATGCTGAACGCGACGCTCGGCCTCGTCAGTATCGAGCAGAACAAGATCATCAAGCTCTTCTCGGTCGTCGCCGTGGTCTTCATGCCGCCGACGCTGGTCGCCTCGATCTACGGCATGAATTTCGAGAAGATGCCCGAGCTGAAATGGCAGATAGGCTATCCCCTGTCGCTCGGCATCATGGTGGTGGCCGCGATCCTGCCCTACCTGTTCTTCCGCTGGAAGAAGTGGCTGTGAGGTGCTGACCGCGCGCGCTACGCTGAAGGCCGGATGACCCAGCCGCAGATTCTCTCCGTCCTTCTCGTCACCGGCATGATGGCGGCCTTCCTCTGGGGGCGGCTGCGCTACGACATCGTCGCGATGCTGGCGCTGCTCACGGCCGTCGCGCTCGGGCTGGTGCCGGCGACTGAGGCCTTCAAGGGTTTCTCCGACGACATCGTCATCATCGTCGGCAGCGCGCTGGTGCTGAGCGCAGCGGTGGCGCGCTCGCGCATCATCGAGCGGTTGTTCTCGAAGCTCGGCTCCGGCTTGTCCTCGACGCAATTGCAGGTGCCGTTGCTCGTCTTCGTCGTCGCGGTGATGTCGGCGATCATCAAGAATATCGGCGCGCTCGCGATGATGCTGCCGATCGCCTACCAGCTCGCCCGCAAGAGCGGGACATCGCCTTCGGTCTTCCTGATGCCGATGGCCTTCGCCTCGCTGCTCGGCGGCATCGTCACCCTGGTCGGCACTTCGCCCAACGTCATCGTCGCTCGCGTCCGGCAGGAGCTCGGCGGCGAGCCGTTCCGCATGTTCGACTTTGCTCCTGTCGGCATCGTCGTGGCCGTTGCCGGTTGCATCTTTCTGAGCCTCGGCTATCGCCTGCTGCCGCGCGATCGCCGTGGCGCCGTCTCGCTCGATCAGGCGATCGACATCAAGGACTATCTGACCGAGGCCAAGCTCAACGGGAAATCGCCGCTTGCCGGCAAGACGGTCGCCGATCTCAAGGCGATTGGCGAAGGCATCGAGATCGTCTCGATCCTGCGCAATGAGCGCCGCGTCCAGGCGCCGCTGCCCGATGCTTCGCTGAAGGCCGGCGACATCCTGCTTCTGCGCGGCGATGCCGCCGTGCTGGAGCGGGTCGTCGCCGAAGGCGGGCTCGACCTCACCGGCAAGGACCGCCCGACCCAAAAGGAGGATGCGCTCGATCCCGACCGCATCGCCGAGGCGATCATCGGCCCGGATTCGACCCTGATCGGCCAGTCGGCCGGCGATATCGCCCTGCATAGCCGCTTCGGCGTCAACATGATCGCGATCAGCCGATCGGGCGAGCGCTTCAGCCAGCGCCTGCGCGATATCCGCCTGCGGGCCGGCGATATCGTCGTCATCCAGGGCGACGAGAAGCTGCTGCCCGAAAAGCTCTCCGAGCTCAGCCTGCTGCCGCTGGCGGACCGGCTGGTGCCGCTGGGCTCGACGCGCCGCGTCGTCCTGACCGTGACGATCGTGCTGGCCGCCATCATCGCACTGGCGGCGGGGTTGGCCCCGGTGCCGCTCGTCTTCTTCGCTGCCGCCGTGCTGCTGATCGCCTTCCGCTGCGTGCCCTTGCGCGAGGCCTATCACAGCATCGATGCCCCGATCCTGCTGATGCTGGCGGCGCTGATCCCGGTCTCCGATTCCCTGCGGACCACCGGCGCGACCGATCTCTTCGCCTCCTGGCTCGCGATGATCGGCGGCGGTTTGCCGGGTTGGGCCTCGGTCGCGCTGATCTTGGTGGCGGCGATGGCCGTGACGCCTTTCCTCAACAATGCCGCAACGGTGCTGGTCATGGCGCCGATCGGCGCGGGCTTCGCGAAGAACCTCGGCTACAATCCCGATGCCTTCCTGATGGCGGTGGCGATCGGCGCGGCCTGCGACTTCCTCACGCCGATCGGCCACCAGTGCAACACGCTGGTGATGGGGCCGGGCGGCTATCGCTTCAGCGACTACGCAAGGCTCGGCGCGCCGCTCTCGGCTCTGGTCATCCTGCTCGCCGTGCCGATGATCCTGCTGATCTGGCCGCTCAAATAGCTACAACCAGCCGTTCCGCCTGAAGCGCCAGTACAGGATCGAGCAGGTGCAGACGATCAGCGTCAGCACGGAATAGTAGCCGTAATACATCTTGAGTTCCGGCATGTTCTCGAAATTCATGCCGTAGATGCCGGCCACCGCCGTCGGAACGGCCAGGATGGCGGCCCAGGATGCCAGTCGCTTGGTGATCAGGCTTTCCTGGCTCTGCCCGACCAGCAGGCTCGCCTCGAAGGCGAAGGCCAGCACCTCGCGCAGGCTGTCGATCTTCTCCTGCACGGTGCGGACATGGTCGGTCACGTCGCGGAACATCGGCGCGAGCGTCGGCCGGACCTGCGGCACCGTGCCGTTCATCAGGCGCTGGCAGACATCGACCAAGGGCGCCACCGCATTGCGCAGGCGCAGCAGGTCGCGCCTGAGCATGTAGAGCCGCTCGATATCGGAGCGTCCCATCGGCTTGGCCAGGATCTTGTCCTCGATCTCCTCGACCTCGTCATGGATCGCTTCCAGCACCGGCATGTAGTTGTCGACGATGAAATCGAGGATCGCGTAGAGGATGAAGTCCTCGCCCTTCGCCAGCGAGGTCGGGCAGGTCTCCCAATGCTGCCGCACCGACTTGTACGAGGTCGAGGCGCCGTGCCGGACGCTGACGATATAGCCGCGCCCGACGAAGATATGTGTCTCGCCGAAAGCGATACGCCCGTCGATCAATTGGGCCGTGCGGGCGACGACGAAGAGCGCGTCGCCATATTGCTCGAGCTTGGGCCGCTGATGTGCGTTGGTGGCGTCCTCGACCGCGAGGGGATGCAGGTTGAACTGCTGCTGCACGCAGCGCAGCAGCGCAGGCTCGGGTTCGCACAGGCCGATCCAGACGACATGGTCGTCCTTGCGTGCCCATTCGCCTGCCTCCGCGACGGGAATATCGGCGACGCGCACGCCATGGACATAGACGCCGGACGCGACGACGCCGTCCTGCTGCGGGTGCTCCTGTTCGGGCGGCATGGCGGCGTGCGGCGTAGCCCGCGGGGCGGGGGACGTGAGCCGGACTTCCGAGACTGACATGCGACCACCTCGCCGATCGCTGGATCATCGGAGTGCAGGCTAGAACCGTTCGATCTCCGTGGGAAACACTTTTCCGGCAAATGGGATGATGCGGCGAGGGGACACTCGCCGCCGCGCGCATCCGCGCCCCCTGTCATTCCGGGGCGCGCCAAAGGCGCGAACCCGGAACCCACGACCGGGCGAGCCGCCTATAACCCGACATGGAATGCCTCACCCAGTCGTGGGTTCCGGGTTCTTCGCTCCGCGAAGCCCCGGAATGACAGGTGAGCGAGTCTCAAGCGGATCAGGGAGAATATTTTTATCGCTTGAAGGCCAAAGAACGAAAATATCCGCTTTTGCAGCGGCCGGTTCCGGAGGTGTATAGGAACATTCATCTACGGCCATGGGCCGAAGCAGAAGAGATCCTGTCATGACCACCGCAATTCCCCGGACCGGCACAGCCGGCGCCGGTTCAAAACCGTTCTATTCGAGCTTCGGCTTCCAGGTGCTGGCGGCCATGGTGATTGGCCTCGTGCTGGGCTGGGTCGCGCGCAATATGGGCCCGGTCGCGCCCGGCCAGCCGAACTGGCTGACCGTCACGCTCGCGACCACCGGCTCGATCTTCGTGCAGCTCCTGCAGGCGCTGGTGCCGCCCTTGATCTTCACGGCGATCGTCGCCTCGATCAGCAACCTCCGCCAGCTCTCGAATGCCGCCGCTCTGGTCTGGCAGACGCTGCTCTGGTTCGCGATCACTGCCTTCATCGCCGTGCTGATCGGCATCGCGCTCGGCCTTATCATCCAGCCCGGCATCAATGCCGGCGTCGCCGCCGCCAGCGCCAAGGCGCCGGGCTCGGTCGGCTCCTGGCTCGATTTCCTGAAGGGGCTGGTGCCTGCCAACATGTTCGGCCTGCAGGCGACGACGCGCGTCGAGGGTAGCGGCGCGACCACGCGCCTCGGCTTCAATGTGCTGCAATTGCTGGTGATCTCGATCGTCGTTGGCGTCGCGGCCCTGAAGGTCGGCGAGCGCGCCAACAGCTTCCTTGCGCTGAACGAGTCGTTCCTCGCGATCGTCCGCAAGGTCCTGTGGTGGGTGATCCGCCTGACGCCGATCGGCACCATCGGCCTGCTTGGCAACGCCGTCGCGCAATATGGCTGGCAGACGCTGGAGCAGCTCTCCTGGTACGCCTTCGCCGTCTACCTCGGCCTCGCGATCGTGCTGCTCGTCGTCTATCCCGCGCTGCTCGTCCTGCACGGGCTGTCGCCGGCGCGCTTCTTCGCGGGCGCCTGGCCCGCGATCCAGCTCGCCTTCGTCTCCCGCTCCTCGATCGGCACCTTGCCGGTGACCGAGGCCGTGACCGAGAAGAGCCTCGGCGTGCCCAGCGAATACGCCGCCTTCGCCGTGCCGCTGGGCGCCACCACGAAGATGGATGGCTGCGCTGCGATCTATCCAGCGATCTCCGCGATCTTCGTTGCGCAGTTCTACGGCGTGCCGCTCGGCATCCAGGAATACGTCCTGATCGCCTTCGTCTCGGTGATCGGCTCGGCCGCGACTGCCGGCCTCACTGGGGCTACGGTGATGCTGACGCTGACGCTCTCGACGCTCGGCCTGCCGCTGGCCGGTGTCGGCCTGCTGCTCGCGATCGACCCGATCCTCGACATGGGCCGCACGGCGGTGAACGTCGCCGGTCAGGCGCTGGTGCCGACCCTCGTCGCCAAGCGTCAGGGCATGCTCGACCAGGCGCAATACGACCGCGCCGGCGATATCGAGGCGATCGACGCGAGCCCGCGGGCGGCGTGACGATAAGTGGCCTGGGGCGGCTGCCGCCTCAGGCCATCACCTTCGCGACGACCTGCTTCAGCGCCGAACCGTCGCGCTCCAGCCAGCCGGGAACCGGCAGGTTCTTGGAGCGCAGGAATTCCGGGTTGAACAGCTTCGACTGGTAGCGCGTGCCGTAGTCGCAGAGCACCGTCACGATGGTGTGGCCCTGCCCCATCCGCTGCGCCAGCCGGATCGCGCCGGCGACATTGATGCCCGACGAGCCGCCGAGGCACAGGCCCTCCTGCTCCAGCAGGTCGAAGACGATCTGCACCGCTTCCGCATCGGGGATCTGGAAGGCGACATCGACCGGTGCATCCACCAGATTGGCGGTGATCCGGCCCTGGCCGATGCCTTCGGTGATCGAGGAACCCTCGGCCTTGAGCACGCCCGCCGTGTAGTAGGAATAGAGCGCCGCGCCCATCGGATCGGCCAGCCCGATCGTCACCTTGGGATTGCGCGCCTTGAGCGCCATGCCGACACCGGCGAGCGTACCCCCTGAGCCGACAGCACAGATGAAGCCGTCGACCTGGCCCGCGGTCTGCTCCCAAATTTCCGGGCCCGTCGTGTCGAGATGGCCCTGACGGTTGGCGACATTGTCGAACTGGTTGGCCCAGACCGCGCCGTTCGGCTCCGTCTTCGCGAGTTCCTCGGCGAGCCGGCCGGACACCTTCACGTAGTTGTTCGGATTGGCGTAGGGCGCAGCCGGCACCTCGACCAGGGTCGCGCCGGCCAGCCGCAGCATGTCCTTCTTTTCCTGGCTCTGCGTCTCCGGGATGACGATGACCGAGCGATAGCCCAGCGCATTGCCGACGAGCGCGATGCCGATGCCGGTATTGCCAGCCGTGCCCTCGACGATGACGCCGCCCGGCTTCAATTGCCCCTTCGCCTCGGCATCGCGGATGATCGCGAGCGCGGCGCGATCCTTCACCGACTGGCCGGGATTCATGAACTCGGCCTTGCCGAGGATGGTGCAGCCGGTTTCCGCCGAGGCGCGTTCGAGCTTGATGAGCGGGGTGTTGCCGATGGCTTCGATGACGCCGTTGCGGATAGTCATGGCAGGATTTCCCAATTTCTCTCCGACCTGATAGGCGAAAGCCTCTCAGCGGTCATCAGTGAGCGGGCCTTTCGCCCCGAGTTCGGAACAATGCCAGTTGCCAAGCCGCAAGCCGGAGAAATTTCTTCTCCGAAGCTCGCCATGAATGAAGTTCTCACCGTCGATCGCCTCGGCCAGAAGGGCGATGGCATCGTGCAGGCCGCCTCCGGCAGCATCTTCATTCCCTATGCGCTGCCGGGCGAGACCGTGCGCGCCGTGGTCGATGGCGAGCGGGGCCAGCTCGTCGAGATCATCGCGCCCTCCGAGTCCCGCATCGCCGCGATCTGCCCGCTCTTTACCCGCTGCGGCGGCTGTGCGGCCCAGCACATGGCGCCCGGCCTCTACCGCGAATGGAAGCGCCAGCAGGTCGTCACCGCCTTGAGCCGTGCCGGCATCGAGGCTCCGGTCGGCGATCTCGTCGATGCCCATGGCGCCGGCCGCCGCCGCGTCACCTTTCATGCCCGCCGCCAGGGCGAGGCGATGATTGTCGGCTTCATGGCGGCGCGCAGCCATGATCTGATTTCCGTCGAAGCCTGCCCGGTGCTGGCGCCGAGGCTCGACCGCGCGCCTGCCGTCGCCCTGATGCTGGCGAACCGGATGGGCGGCGCGAACAAGCCGCTCGATATTCAGGTCACCGCCTCGGAAGCAGGGCTCGATGTCGATATGCGCGGCCATGGCCCGATCGGTGACAAGCTGAGGCTTGCCCTGACGCAGCTTGCCGAGCGGCTCGATCTCGCCCGGCTTTCCAACCATGGCGAGATCGTCGTCGAGCGCCGTCCGCCCTTGCAGCGCATGGGCAAGGCACTCGTCGCACCGGCCGCGGGCGGCTTCCTGCAGGCGACCGCGGCTGGCGAGGAGGTGCTGGCCGGGCTCGTCATGGCGGCCCTGCCCAAGGGCAAGCGCGCGGCCGATCTCTTCGCCGGCTGCGGCCCGTTCAGCTTCCGCATCGCGGAGAAGATGCAGGTGCTCGCCATCGAAAGCGACAAGGCGGCGATGCTGGCGCTGGCCAAGGGCGCCGGTGCGACGCAAGGGCTCAAACCCATCGCGACCGAGACGCGCGACCTGTTCCGCCGCCCGCTGCTGGAGCATGAGCTCAACGGTTTCGACGTGATCGTGCTCGATCCGCCGCGGGCCGGAGCGGAGGCGCAGGTCAAGCGTTTGGCGGCGTCCAAGGTCAAGGACGTGATCTACGTCTCCTGCGATGCGGCGAGCTTCGCGCGCGACGCCGCGACCCTCGTTGCGGGCGGCTATGCGCTGGAGGCCGTGACGCCGGTCGACCAGTTCCGCTATTCCGCTCATGTCGAGCTCGTCGGCGTGTTCCGGCGGGGCAGGAAGGGCTAACGCCGGTCCGAACATTCAGCCCTCATCCTGAGGAGCCGCGAAGCGGCGTCTCGAAGGATGGTCTAGGAGGCTCCGGAGACATCTGGAGCATCCTTCGAGACGCGCTTCTTACAAAGCGCTCCTCAGGATGAGGGCTGAGGTTCGAAAAGGCTTGTGAGGGCAGGGCTTCAGGATGAGCGCAATTCTCGATCGCATGGCCGGTATCGTCGGCGCGAAGAACGTCATCACCGACGCCGACGCGATGGTGCCCTATCTCAAGGAATGGCGCGATCTCTTCCGCGGCAAGGCGCAAGGCATTGTCCGCCCCGGCTCGACCGCCGAGGTTGCCGAGCTGGTGAAGCTTGCGGCCGAGACCGGCACGGTGCTGGTTCCGCAGGGTGGCAATACCGGTCTCGTCGGCGGCCAGATACCGATCTCCGAGGGCCGGGAGGTGATCCTCTCGCTGCAGCGCCTCGACAAGATCCGCGCCGTCGACACCGATGGCGACACGATGATCGTCGAGGCCGGCGTCACCCTGAAGCGGGCGCAGGATGCGGCGGAGGCCGCCGGCCGGCTCTTCCCGCTCTCGCTGGCCTCGGAAGGCTCCTGCACCATCGGCGGCAACCTCTCGACCAATGCCGGCGGCACCGCCGTGCTGGCCTATGGCAATGCCCGCGAACTCTGCATGGGGCTTGAGGTCGTGCTGCCGGACGGGCGCATCTGGAATGGGCTGCGCCAGCTCCGCAAGGACAATACCGGCTACGATCTGAAGAACCTCTTCATCGGCGCCGAAGGCACGCTCGGCATCATAACTGCGGCGGTGCTGAAGCTCTTCCCCGCGCCGGCGGCGCGCGCCACCGCCTTCCTCGCCGTTCCCGACCCGGCGGCGGCGCTCGAATTGCTGAACGCCGCCAAGGCCGGCGCGGGTGGCACGCTCACCACCTTCGAACTGATGCCGCGTATCGGCATGGATTTCGTCCTGCGCCACGCTTCCGGCACGCGCGATCCGCTCTCCGAGCCGTCGCCCTGGTATGTGCTGATGGAGGTTTCCGCCCAGCAGGCTTCCGGCCTCGACGAGCATGTCGAGGCTTTCCTGGGCGAGGCCCTGGAGAAGGGCATTGTCACCGATGCGGCTTTGGCGGGCTCGCTCGCCCAGCGTGCCGATTTCTGGAAGTTGCGTGAGATGCTTTCGGAGGTGCAGACCTATGAGGGCGGCTCGATCAAGCACGACGTTTCCGTGCCGATCCATGCGACGCCGGAATTCCTGGCGCGGGCCATCGCGGCAGTGGAGGCGATGGTGCCGGGCTGCCGGCCGGTGCCCTTCGGCCATCTCGGCGACGGCAACATCCATTTCAACGTCAGCCAGCCGGTCGGCGTCGACAAGGCGGGCTTCCTCGGGCGCTGGAGCGAGATGAACGAGGCGGTCCACGCCATCGTCACCGAATTGCACGGCTCGATCTCGGCCGAGCACGGCATCGGCCGCCTCAAGCGCGACCTGCTGCCCGGCGTGAAGGATCCCGTCGAGCTCGACCTGATGCGGATGCTGAAGCGCACGCTCGATCCCAAGCGGATTCTCAATCCGGGCGCCGTGCTGGCGCAGGATTGATCCTGAGGTCGAGAGCCTGACCGTCCAATCGGCAGCCTGCACCGGGAAAGGCTGTCGCCGGAGGCTCCTGCTCAAAAATTTGGCAGGATGGCCCGGCCGCTCGATTGACCGTTTTTCGCGGCATCTCTAGCCTTCGCCCTCATAACGATAACATGAGGGGTTGGCTGCTATGATCGGCGTGACGCGGATGCTGTCGAATTGTGCGCGCAAGCGGGGCAGGGGGCCGACGCGCCGCGCGCTCGCCGCGCTGGCTCTGGCCGGAGCGGCTGCGATGGCCGGGGCGCTGCCCGCCGCCGCCCAGACGCCGATCAAGTTCACGCTCGACTGGGTTTTCCAGGGCCCGACCTCGCCCTTCCTCGTCGCGCTCGACAAGGGCTACTACAAGGCCGAGGGGCTCGACGTGACCATGGACCCCGGCCAGGGCTCCGCCGGCGCGGTCCAGCGCGTCGCGACCGGCGCCTATGACATCGGCTTCGCCGATGTGAACTCGCTGATCGAGTACAACGCCAAGAACGTCGGCAAGGAAATCCTCTGCGTCTTCATGGCCTACGACTTTCCGCCCTTCGGCGTCCACGCGCTGAAGAAGAGCGGCATCACCAAGCCGACCGACCTCGCCGGCAAGAAGCTCGGCGCGCCGGTCTTCGACGCCTCGTTTCGCCTCTTCCCGGCCTTCGCCAAGAAGAACGGCATCGACGCGGCCTCCGTCCAGCACGTCAACCTGACCCCGCAATTGCGCGAGCAGTCGCTGGTGCAGGGCACGGTCGATTTCATCTCCGGCCACTATTTCTCGTCGATCCTCGACCTGAAGGCGCGCGGCGTGAAGCCGGAGGATGTCGTCTCCTTCAACTACTCCGACTACAAGATGGATGTTTACGGCAACGGCATCATCGTCTCGCCGGCGTTGGCCGCGAAGCCGGAGGTCGTGACCGGCTTCCTGCGCGCCACCGCCAAGGCCTGGCGGGAAGTCGCCGCCAGCCCGGCCATCGGCATCGCCGCCGCCAAGAAGCGCGATCCGCTGATCGACGAGAAGCTGGAGGCCGAGCGCCTCGACATGTCGCTCAGGCTCAACGTGCTGACCCCCTTCGTCAAGGCGAACGGCATGGGCGATGTCGATCCCGCGCGCTTCGCCCGCTCGGTCAAGGATGTCGCCGAGGCCTTCGGGCTGCCGTCGGCGCCTGAGCCGGACAAGGTCTTCACCGGAAAATTCCTGCCGCCGAAGGCGGATCGGATTCTCGGCCCCTGATCCTCAGCCGTCATGGCCGGGCCAGACCCGGCCATCGCGCCCGAGCCTTTTCCTCCCCGAGCTTCTCGGGGCAAGCCCGAGACGACGCCCGGATGGCTGAAACACACGAAGGTCCCCTCGTCGAACTGCGGCAGGTCAGCCTCGCCTATGGCAGCGGCCCCGGCCGCATGCAGGCGCTGGAGGATGCGACGCTTTCCATCGCCAAGGGCGAGTTCATTGCCGTGGTCGGCCCGTCCGGCTGCGGCAAGTCGACCCTGATGAAGCTCGTCACCGGGCTGCTGCCGCCGACCGGCGGCGAGGTCCGCGTGCACGGGCAGGTGGTGAAGGGCCCGATCCGCGGCGTCGGCATGGCCTTCCAGGCGCCGACGCTGATGCCCTGGCGCACGACGCTCGACAACATCCTGCTGCCGCTGGAGGTGGTCGAGCCGCACAAGCGCCGCTTCCGCGCCAACAAGGCCGAGTATGTCGCGCGTGGCGAGGCGCTGCTGGCTTCGGTCGGCCTCGGCGGCTTCGGCCAGAAATATCCCTGGCAGCTTTCGGGCGGCATGCAGCAGCGCTCGAGCCTGTGCCGCGCGCTCGTCCACGAGCCCGATATCCTGATGCTCGACGAGCCCTTCGGCGCGCTCGACGCCTTCACGCGCGAAGAACTCTGGGGCGTGATGCAGAAGCTCTGGATGGAGCGCCGCTTCACGGCAGTGCTCGTGACGCACGACCTGCGCGAGGCGGTCTATTTGGCCGACACGGTCTATGTGATGAGCCGGCGCCCCGGAAAGATCGTCAAGATCCGCAAGATCGAATTGCCGCGTCCGCGCACGCTGGAGACGACCTTCACGGTCGAGTTCGTCGATATCGTCCATGAGCTGCGCGAGCGCATCCATATGGAGCATGCGTGATGCGGCCCCCGGCAGGACAAAGATCATGACGGAACCTCAGAAGCGCATCCTGCTTCTCGCCATGCCCTGGCTTGCCATGGGCGGGTTGCTGCTGGCCTGGGAGATCGCCTGCATCGTCTTCGACGTGCCGGAAATCCTGGCGCCGCGCCCGAGCCGCATCATCGAGACGATGATCCTGCGCTGGGACATCCTGCTGCGCTTCTGCCTGGAGACGCTCTGGACGACGCTGATCGGCTTCGCGCTGGCGATCGGCTTCGGCCTGCTGCTCGGCCTGGCCGTCGGCGCATCGCCTTTCGTCTATTCGGGCCTGTATCCGCTGCTGATCGCCTTCAACGCGATCCCGAAGGTCGCGATCGTGCCGATCCTGATGATCTGGGTCGGCGTGGGGGCGCTGCCGGCGGTGATCACCGCCTTCGTCATCTCGTTCTTCCCGATCGTCGTGAACGTCGCCACGGGCCTCGCCACCATCGAGCCCGAGATGCGCGACGTGATGCGTTCGCTCGGCGCCAGCCAATGGGAAATCCTGACCAAGGTCGGCGTGCCCCGCGCGATGCCCTATCTCTTCGCCAGCCTGAAGGTCGCGGTGACGCTCGCCTTCGTCGGCTCGGTGCTGTCGGAGACGGTCGGCGGCAATCGCGGCATCGGCTTCCTGATGCTGTCGGCCGGCGCGCGCAACGACGCGCCGACGACCTTTGCCGGCCTGTTCTCCATCGCCATCATGGGCATCGCGCTCTATGCACTCTGTGCCCTGGTCGAGCGGCGGATGACCCGCTGGGCCTTCCGCGGCGAGATCGTCGCCTGAGCTATGGCGTCGCGACGTAGCCGTCGCGGCGCGGGTCGGCAGCGCCGGTGAAGACGCCGGTCGCGGGATCGACCGCGACCGCCTGCATGCCGCCGCAGCGCATCGTCCAGCCGACATCGAAGGCGCGCGCCTCGTGTCCGCGCCTGACCAGTTCGGCGATCGTCTCGGGCGTGATCCGGTTCTCGATCTCGACGAGGCGGCCGTCCCAGAGCCGGGCGCGCGGCGCCTCGATCGCCTCCTGCAGCGGCAGGCCGTAGACGAGATGCTGGACCATGGCTTGAGCCTGCGTCTGCATGATGCCGTAACTGCCGGGCGTGCCGAGCGCGAGTACGGGCTTGCCGTCGCGGGTCGAGAGCGTGGGCGACATGCACATCGGCAGTTCGTCGCCGGGCTTGGAGCGGTTCGGGCTGCCGGGCTGGACATCCGCCCAGTACAGGAAGTTGTTGAAGCAGAGCCCCGTGCCGGGTACGACCACGCCGCTGCCGAACGGGCTGCCGAGGCTCTGCGTGATGCAGATCAGGTTGCCCTCAGCGTCAGCGACGGAGAGCGAGGTGGTGTGCGCCGGGTCTTCCTTGTCCTGTGGCACCCATTGCTCGGTTGGCCCGGTCACTGGCTTGCCGTCGGTCAGGCGCTGGCGCAGACGCGCGACTGAGGCATCCGACATGATCTCGGCGAGCTTCTCCGGCGAGGGATTGTTATGGGCGATGCGCTCGCCCGCCGCGAGGCGGATCGCGCGATAGACCAGGTCGAGATGATCAGCCCCGTCCCTCGGTTTGGATGCGAGATCGACCCCGTCGAGCAGGCGCAAAGTCAGCAGGAATTGGAAGCCTTCGCAGGGCGGCGGCGGCACATGCACGGAGAGCCCCTTGAAGCTCGCCGCCATCGGCTCGCGCCAGACCGTCTTAACAGCGGCAAGATCGGCCATGGTCAATGACCCGCCGAGCGCCTGCAGATGCGCGATGACTTTCTCGCCGAGAGCGCCGCGATAGAAATGCTCAGGCCCCTTCTCGGCGATCTCGCTTAGCGTCTTCGCGAGATCCGACTGGACGACCACGGAGCCCAGATGCATCGGGCCGTTGGGCTGGTAATTCTTCGACCAGGCCGGATAGAGCGCGGGAATCGCCTTCAAGAGCGGGTCGTTCTCCTCGAACTCCGCCGCGCCGAATTCGGCCAGCGCGAAACCGTCCCGCGCCAGCGCGATGGCCGGCGCGAAGACCTCGGCCAAGGACTTGCGGCCATAGGTCTTCACCAGCTCGCA
Organism: Allobosea sp. GW821-FHT09G06; assembly: GCF_059416005.1. NCBI lineage: Bacteria > Pseudomonadati > Pseudomonadota > Alphaproteobacteria > Hyphomicrobiales > Alloboseaceae > Allobosea > Allobosea sp. GW821-FHT09G06. The sequence goes on from NZ_JBWKOI010000002.1 coordinate 947,221, forward strand.
CCAGCCGGCGAGATTGCCGGGCGAGGCGACGGCGAGCGCGCCGCGCTCCAGGTCGGTACGCTGGCTGAACCGGTCAGCCGGGAAGCTTGCCGGGATCGGCGGCACGAAATCGAGCACGCGCACGCGCTTCTCGGCCGCGACCCACATCGTCGAGAGACCCATGCCGGCGAGCCCCGACATGAAGGGCTCGACCACGTTGAGCGCGGCGGCGGTGGCGGCAGCGGCGTCGAAGGCGTTGCCGCCCTGTGCCAGTAGCTTTGCGCCGGCCTGTGCCGCCAGGGGATGGGCGGCGGCGACCATGCCGTGGCGGGAGGTCATGGTGGGGCGGCGGCCGTGCATGTCAGCGTCTCCTCGTCGTCTTCTGATGACGATCAGAGCACGAATCCGGCGCTAGAACAGGCTGCCTTGCCCGTCATCCGCGGGAGGCCGGGTCGCTTTGCGCGCATGGCGCTTCGGTTCCTCGGGCGCTTCCTGATGCGGAAGCTCGGCCAGCGGCAGTTGAATTTCGGCCGAGTCATTCGCGACCTTGTTGACCGCGTTGCCGATGGCGACGGCCTCCAGCAGATCGTCCGGCGGCGGCCTGAGCAGGCGCCCGGTCTGTTCAGGCGTGGCCTGCGGATCGAGCCAGGCCTGGTAGTCGCGGGGATCGAGGATGATCGGGCTGCGGTGATGGATCGGGGCCATCGTGCCGTTCGCCGGCCCCGTCATCATCGCGACCGTGTCGATCTCGGACCCGTCAGGCGAATGCCAGGTCTCCCACAGCGCCGCGAAGGCGAAGAGACCGCGATCCGGCTTGCGGAACAGGAAGGCTTCGTTCCGGGCTTCCTTGCCGGTGCCGCTGCGCCGCCATTCGTAGAAGCCATCCGCCGGCAGCAGGCAGCGCCGCCGCGTCAGGGCGTTGCGGAAGGAGGGTTTTTCGGCCGCGCTCTCCATGCGGATATTGATGACGAGCGGGAAATCCTTGGGGTCCTTGACCCAGCCGGGAATGAAGCCCCAGCGCATCAGCATGAACTGCCGCGCGCCGTCATGCAGCCTGACGATCGGCACCGGCTGCGTCGGCGCGATATTGTAGCGCGGCGGGAAATTCGGCTGCTCGCGATAGCCGAAGGTCTCGCGCATCGCCTCGGGTGGCAGGGTGATCGCATAGCGTCCGCACATGCCCGCTGTTTACGTCGAGACGAGCGCTCGGAATCAACACTTTATTTGCGGTTGCACCAACATAGTCGCGCCGATTTGGGGTAGCGGATGAGCGTCATCGCGACGGACATGCTGGCGGGAACGGCGGCCGAACGGCTCGATGCCGGTGTCCACCCGCGTCTGTCGACCGATTTTCTCAATCGCTACAGCGAAGCCCTGATGCTGATCGAGATGGTCGCGATGGACGAGACCATCCTCGCCGATCTCCAGGCTTGGCAATCCGTCGGCTATCGCGAGCATTTCGCCGCATCGGCCCTGCGCTGCGCCGCCTCGGCTCTCGCTGCTTACGACGATCTGAACCCGAACCGGGCCCGGGCCTTCGACGAGGCCTGCCATGCGATGACGCGGCTGGTGCGCACGGTGACGGCGCTTCTCGCGGAAACGCCGCCTCAGCCCGAGCTGCCGGTCATCATCGAGGTCGCCAGCGAGGCCCTGCGTCGGCAGATCGCCCGCACAACCCAGTTCATCAACGCGAATGGCTCGATCGATATCGGAAAGTTCGAGGATACCGCCCTCCAGGCGCAGATCGACGCCTTGCTCGCGCGCTAGTTAGGCATTCGTCGCAGCATCGGATGATTCCGAAAAGTGCATGCCACTTTTCGGAATCATCCGATGCTAGCGCCGCGCTCCCACGAGAAACTCGCGGTTGCCGTCGCCGCCCTCGATCGGGGAGGGGATCGGACCTTCAACCGCGAAGCCCAGCCCCTGCAATGTCGCAACGATCTCGTCGCAGACTTGGATTTGGATCGCCTCGTCCCGCACGATGCCCTTCTTGAGCGCAGCACGGCCGGCCTCGAATTGTGGCTTGATCAGCGCCGCGATGCCGGCGGTCGGCGCGAGCAGGGCAGCGACTGCCGGCAGCACCAGCTTGAGCGAGATGAAGCTGACATCGATTGCCGCAAGGCTCGGCCGCTCGGGCAGGGCCTCGACATCCAGCGTGCGGATATCCTGCCCCTCGAAGCTGGTGACGCGCGGATCGGTCCTTAGCGAGTGATGGAGCTGGTCACGCCCGACATCGACGGCGACGATATGGCGCGCGCCGCGTTGGAGCAAGAGGTCGGTGAAGCCGCCGGTCGAGGACCCGACATCGAGGCAGGTCAGCCCCTGCGGATCGAAGCCGAAGGCGCCGAGCGCACCCGCCAGTTTCAGCCCGCCACGCGAGACGTAAGGATGCGGCGCCTGCGCGGTCAGCTCGGCATCATGGGCCACCATTTCCGAAGCCTTGCGTACAGGCGTCCCGTTGACGGTGACCAGTCCGGCCGCAATCGCGGCCTGCGCCCTTGCCCGGCTCTCGAAGAAGCCGCGCTCGACGAGCAACTGGTCGGCCCGGCTCTTCATGCCGGTGCCGTCAGGCCAGCTTCACCGCGCTTGGCGTGCCCAGCGCGGTCTCGACGGCCTTGATGATCCCGGCGGCGTCGAGCCCGGCGGCGGCATACATCGCGTCCGGCTTGTCATGGTCCTGGAAGACGTCGGGCAGGGTCAGGCTCCGAATCTTCAGGCCGGCATCGAGCGCGCCGTTCTGCGCCAGCAGATGCAGGACATGGCTGCCGAAACCGCCGACCGAGCCTTCCTCGACCGTGACGAGAACCTCGTGCTCGCGGGCGAGCTTCAGGATCAGGGCCTCGTCGAGTGGCTTGGCGAAGCGGGCATCGGCGACGGTGGTCGACAGGCCACGCTGCGCCAGCAAATCCGCGGCCTTGAGGCATTCGGCCAGACGCGTCCCGAGCGAGAGCAGTGCGATCCGCGAGCCCTCGCGGACGATGCGGCCCTTGCCGATTTCGAGGGGTACGCCGCCGTCGGGGATCTCGACGCCGACGCCTTCGCCGCGCGGATAGCGGAAGGCAATCGGCCCGTCCTCATAGGCTGCGGCGGTCGCGACCATATGGGTGAGCTCGGCCTCATCCGCCGCCGCCATCACCACCATGTCCGGCAGGCAGGCGAGATAGGCGATGTCGAAGGAGCCGGCATGGGTCGCGCCATCGGCGCCGACGAGCCCCGCGCGATCGAGCGCGAAGCGCACCGGCAGCTTCTGGATCGCCACGTCATGCACGATCTGGTCGTAGGCGCGCTGCATGAAGGTCGAGTAGATCGCGACGAAGGGCTTGTAGCCCTCGGTCGCGAGACCGGCCGCGAAGGTCACGGCGTGCTGCTCGGCGATGCCGACGTCGAAGGTGCGGCCCGGGAACTCCTTGCCGAAAGCGTCGAGACCGGTGCCGGAGGGCATCGCGGCGGTGACAGCGACGACCTTGTCGTCCTCCCGCGCCTGCTTGATCAGGGCCTGGGCGAAGACATTGGTGTAGCTTGGCGCATTCGCCGGCGCCTTGGCCTGCTGGCCGGTGACGGGGTCGAACTTGACCACGCCATGGTACTTGTCGGCGCTGGCCTCGGCCGGGGCATAGCCCTTGCCCTTCTGCGTAACGACATGGACGAGGATCGGGCCACTTTCGGCATCGCGGACATTGCGCAGCACCGGCAGCAGATGGTCGAGATTATGCCCGTCGATCGGCCCGACATAGTAGAAGCCGAGCTCCTCGAACATTGTCCCGCCGGTCCAGAAGCCACGCGCATATTCCTCGGTGCGCTTGGCCTTGTCGTGGAAGAAGCGCGGCAGCTTTTCGGCGAGCTGCTTGGCGACCTCGCGGATCGAGCGATAGGTCCGCCCCGAGACGAGCCGCGCCAGATAGGCCGACATGGCGCCGACCGGCGGAGCGATCGACATGTCGTTGTCGTTGAGGATGACGATGAGCCGCGAGCCGAGCGCGCCGGCATTGTTCATGGCCTCATAGGCCATGCCGGCCGACATGGCGCCGTCGCCGATCACGGCGATGACGTTGTTGCGCTCGCCGGCGAGATCGCGCCCGACCGCCATGCCGAGCCCGGCCGAGATCGAGGTCGAGGAATGCGCCGCGCCGAACGGGTCGTAGGCGCTCTCGGCTCGCTTGGTGAAGCCGGAGAGTCCGCCCGGCTGGCGCAGCGTGCGGATGCGCTCGCGCCGCCCGGTCAGGATCTTGTGCGGATAGGCTTGGTGGCCGACATCCCAGATCAAACGATCGCGCGGCGTGTCGAAGACATGATGCAGCGCGACGGTAAGCTCGACCACGCCGAGCCCGGCGCCGAGATGCCCGCCCGTGACGGAGACGGCGTCGATCGTTTCGAGCCGGAGCTCGTCGGCGACCTGACGCAGCTTGGCGTCGTCGAGGGCCCGCAGATCGGCGGTGTCGTGGATCGTGTCGAGGAGCGGCGTGGCGGGACGGGGCACGAGGCTGTCTGATCCTTCGCTGGGATGCCCTCGAAATAGAGCCTGCGCGCCGCGCTTGCAAACCGCAGTTGCGGTTTCGACCAAGTCGACGACGCACGCCACCTTGCCACGAAACGGGTGGTTCCGGCGCCGGCAACGGATTTCAGTGCGTAAACGACCGCTTCCGGGGATATCACACCATGCAACCGACCGATGCCACGCCCTTGCCTACGGCATTCCGCCGCATCGGCTGGTCCAATCTCTTCGCCCAGTTCTCGGAGCAGATCGCGCTTGCCGCCGCGCCTTTGGCGGCCGTGCTCCTGCTCGCGGCCGGGCCGGCCGAGACCGGCTGGCTGCAGACGGCGCAGACCTTACCCTTCCTCCTGCTGTCGATTCCCGCCGGCTTGATGGTCGACCGCGCCTCGCGGCGTCGGCTGATGGTCGGCACCGAAATGCTGCGCGCAGTGTCCCTGCTGGCGATCCCGCTCTTGCTCGCAGCCGGAAGCCTGAACTTGTCTTGGCTCGCACTGCTCGGCGCGCTCGGTGCCATCGGCACGGTCTGCTACAGCGTCGCCGCGCCGGCTTTCGTTCCCTCCGTCGTGCCGCGCGAGCGGCTGGCCGATGCCAATCGCTGGCTGGAGCTGGCGCGCAGCGCCGCCTATGCCGGCGGCCCGGCACTCGGTGGGGCGCTCGTCGGCTGGATCGGCGTTTCCACCGCCTATGGATTGGCGGCTGGGCTCTCGATCCTCGCTGCGATGCTGCTGGCCCGCCTGCCCAGGGACGAGGCGCCGTCAGGCCCGCGCCGCGACCTGCTGCATGACCTGAAGGAGGGCGCCCGCTTCGTCGCCGGCCATGATCTGCTCCGGCCGATCCTGATGACCGCCGTGTTCTTCAATGTCTCCTGGTTCATCTTCCAGGCGGTCTATGTCGCCTATGCCGTCCAGAATCTGGGCCTGAGCGCCACGCAGGTCGGCATCTCGCTCGGCATCTACGGCGCTGGCATGATCGTCGGCGCCATCCTCGCACCGGCCATCGCGAGGCAAGTCACCTTCGGAACGCTGATCCTGCTCGGGCCTTTCGCCGGGCTATGCGCGGCCGGCGTGATGTTCGCGACGCTCTGGATGCCCTCGGTCTATCTGGTCGCCGCGAGCTTCTTCCTGTTCGGCGTCGGGCCGATCATCTGGACGATCTCGACCATGACATTGCGTCAGGCGGTGACGCCCAACGCGATGCTGGGCCGCGTCTCGGCCCTGATCATGACGGCGACCTTCGGCGCGCGGCCGATCGGCGCCGCGATCGGCGCCTCCGTCGCGGCAAACCTCGGCATCGCCGCCTGTCTGGCTCTGGCGACCGCTGGCTTCCTAGTCCAATTGCTCCTGATCGGCTTCTCGCGAGTGCCGCGTCTGCGGGATATTTCCGAGGCGGTTTGAGACGGCCTCAACCCTCCGGGAGCGGGATGAACTCGCTCTCGTCGCCGGGCACGGTGTCGAAGCGGCCGGTCTTCCACTCGTGCTTGGCCTGCTCGATCCGCTCCTTCGAGGACGAGACGAAGTTCCACCAGATGTTGCGCGGGCCGTCCATCGGCTCGCCGCCGACGATCATCACGCGGGCCTGGTCGATGGCGAGGATCGAGATGCGGTCGCCCGGCTTGAAGACGAGGAGCTGGCCTGCGCCGAACTCGTCGCCGGCGATGTCGACCTTGCCCGAGACGATATAGATCGCGCGCTCGTCATAGTCGGGATCGAGCGGCAGGATCGCGCCGGGCGAGAGCACGGCCTCGGCATAGAGCGCATCCCACGGGAACTTCACCGGCGAGGTCTGGCCATAGGCCGAGCCCATGATCAGGCTGATGCGCTTGCCGCCTTCGACGATGCGCGGAAGATCGCCTGCGCCATGATGCTTGAACTCGGGCGCGACCTCCTCATGTGTCTTCGGCAAGGCGAGCCAGGCCTGGATGCCGTAGAGCTTCGGCCCGCTGGCGCGGGCCTCCATGCCGGTGCGCTCGGAATGGACGATGCCGCGCCCGGCCGTCATCAGGTTGACCGCGCCCGGCTTGATCGCCAGCGCCGTGCCGAGCGAGTCGCGATGCATGATCTCGCCGTCGAAGAGATAGGTCAAGGTCGAGAGCCCGATATGCGGGTGTGGGCGCACGTCCAGCCCCTCGCCGAGATGGAATTCGGCCGGGCCCATCTGGTCGAAGAAGATGAAGGGGCCGACCATGCGCTGGCCGATCGCCGGCAGCGCCCGGCGGACCTGGAAGCCGCCGAGGTCATGGGAGCGGGGCACGATCACCTTCTCGATCGCCTCGCAGGAGCGGGCATCGCCCAGGATCGGGTCGTCGGCGGGAAGTTGCGACATGAGGGCCTCCTTGGTTGAGACCGAATCTCGCTCCGGAGAGGCGCGCAGGCAAGCGCCCGGCCGCAACCGGCTGCTGGCAGAAATGCAATGCCGCGACACCCGGGGTGCCGCGGCATTGCGTGGTAATCTCAGCTTTGAGCGCTTTGGCGCTCGGCCGGCTCAGTTCTCGACGTCGAGCGGGGCAGCGCCCGTCGGCCTGCCGTCGGCACCGAGCGTGATGCGCTCGATGCGGGCCTCCGCCTGCTTCAGCAGCGCGTCGCAGCGCGCTTTCAGCGCCTCGCCGCGCGTGTAGATGGCGATCGATTCCTCGAGCGGTACGTCGCCGCGCTCCAGCCGCGCGACGATGGCTTCGAGTTCCTTCATCGCCGCCTCGAAGGGCAGGGCGGCGACATCGGCGTTGGTCTTCTCTTCGCTCACGGCCTGATTCCTCTTTGCGGGTGAGCTTATCGGCTGGAGCGCGTCCGGCCGCAACCCGTCTCGGGGCACTGCTGACTCAGACCGGCAGGGCCGAGGTCTTCTTGATCGTGCGCAAGGTCAGCGTCGACTGCACGCGGGTGACGCCCGGCAATTGCGTGATGATATCGGTGTGGATGCGCTCGAAATCGGCGCTGTCGCGATAGATCACACGCATCAGATAGTCATGCGCGCCGGCCAGCAGATGGCATTCGAGGATTTCGGGCAGGCTCTGTACTGCCTGCTCGAAGCTCTCCAGCGAGGCGCGGCCCTGCTGGTCCAGCGTGACGAAGACGAAGGCCGTGCCGGGGAAGCCCGCGATCTTGTCGTCGAGCATCATCGCATAGCCGCGGATCAGGCCGCTTTCCTCGAGCTGGCGCACGCGGCGCAGGCAGGCCGAAGGCGAGAGATGCACCTTCTCGGCAAGGTCTGAATTGGTGATGCGCCCGTCCTGCTGGAGAATCCGCAGGATGGAGCGGTCGCGCGAATCGAGCTCGATCGTCGTGGTCACAATGAAGGCCTCCCGCGCGATGCATCGTCGCAAAATTCACGTGATGCAAGCAATCTTCTGCAGCGATTGGGCAAAAGTGCCGTAGCATTCACAGCGTCGGTAGAGAAAGCCTGCAGGAAGCTGCGTGGCCTGAAGCGGTACTTCAGGCGAGCGGCATGGCGAACGGCGTGCCTTCGAAAGCATCGGCGCCGCGCCCGATTCGCTCGATCGCGCGGATCATCCGGCCGCGCCGGCCGAGCGCCGTATCGGCCAGCGCGACAAGCCGGGCATTCGGTGTCGCTGAAGGGGCAGCAGCGCGCAGGGCGTCGGCCACCTCGTCCTCGTCTCGGTCGGGGCCAAGCGCGCAGGCGGCGATATAGGCGGCAGCCGTCGAACGGCTGATCCCGGCCCAGCAATGGATCACCATCGGCTCCGCGCGATCCCAGTCGCGCAGGAAGGCGAGGAGCCGCGCCATATGCTCCTGCCCTGCGAGGACATGGCCGTCGAGCGCTTGGCTGATGTCGGACATCCCCAGGAAAAGGTGCCGCTCGGGCGCGATTCCCGCCGGCCGCGCGACGGTCGTGCCGACATTGATCAGCGTGACGAGATGTCGGGCGCGGACGGCTGCGACCGTCTCGTCGAGCCGCGACAGCGGGGAAACGTGGAGGGTGGGCAAGGACGGGCTCCGGAGCAGTGGCAGACGATAGCATGATCGACAGTGCCGGCATCTCCATGACATGGAGGCACAGCTCCGATCGATCCAGCGCCGAAAAGCTCCCCATGAATCTCTGGTTCCGCCTGATCTGGCTCCTGCTGACGACGCGCTTCCGCCCGCGGCTCGACCTGCCGGCAGACGCGTCCGTCCTGCCCTTCCGGGTCTGGTTCCACGATCTCGACACAAGCCTGCACATGAACAACGGCCGCTACTGGACGCTGATGGACCTCGGCCGGCTCGACCTGATGCTGCGCAGCGGCCTGTGGCGCGCGGTGCTGCGCCATCGCTGGCTGCCGGTGGTCAATGCCGGCACGATCCGCTTCCGCCGCGAGATGCGCCTGTTCCGCCCGTTCCGGGTCGAGACGAAGATCATCTGCTGGAGCGAGAGCTGGCTGGTGATGCAGCACCGCATGCTGATGGCTGGCCGCGACGGTACCGAGATCGTCGCTGCGGTCGCGCTGGTCCGGGCCGCCCTCTACGACAAGAAGGCGCGGGCCTATGTCCCGGTCGCGCGTTTGCTCGGCGAGATCGGCGTCACCGCGGAGAGCCCGGAGCCGAGCCCGGAAGTCGCGGCCTTCCTCGCCTCGGAAGACGCCATGCGCAACGCCGCCTCGGCGGCCTGAGAGAGCGCACGAACCTCTACCGTCATCCCGGATGGAGCGAAGCGGAACTCCGGGATCCATCGTAAGGCTCAGCGCTTTACGATGGATCCCGGGGCAAGCCCGGGATGACGGTCTTGGTTCCGAGTGTGAAATGCGGCGGAGGCGTTACTCTGCCGCCAGCCGCGTCGCCCGCCACTGGGCCAGAAGCGCCCGCAGGGCGGCGGGCTTCAATGGCTTGTTGAGCAGGTGGACGTCGAGCGCGTTCGCGGCCTCGCGCACATGCGGCGTCCGGTCGGCGGTGAGCAGGATCGCCGGCATCGGCGTGCGGGCGCGGGCCCGGAGCGCGCTGATCGCGGTCAGTCCGTTGCCATGGTCGAGATGGTAATCGGCGATCAGGACATCGGCCTCGCCCTTGCTGCCGACATGGGGCAGCGCCTCTTCGAGGCTGGCGGCGATGGTGACCCGGCAGCCCCAGCCTTCGAGCAGGCGCTTCATGCCGTCGAGGATGGCGGGTTCGTTGTCGAGCACGAGCAGCCGCATGCCCGCGAGCTGGCCCGCAGGCGCGTTGCGCGGTGCGGCTGCCGTCGTCATCGCCGGCAGCGGCGCGGCGCGCGGGACCGAGATCGAGAAGCGCGTGCCGCGTCCCGGTGCCGAATCGAGTGTCAGCCCGTGGTCGAGCGCGCGCGCGATGCGCTGCACGATCGAGAGCCCGAGGCCCAAGCCCCGCGCCACCTTCGCGCCCTGATCGAGCCGCTGGAACTCGCGGAACACGGTCTTCTGCTTGCTCTGGGGGATGCCCAGACCCGTATCGATCACCTCGACCGCGACCTGGCTGCCCCGGCGGCGGCAGCCGATCAGCACCTTGCCGTTCGGCGTGTACTTGATCGCGTTGGAGATCAGGTTCTGCAGCAGACGGCGCAGCAGGCGCCGGTCCGAGCGCAAGGTCAGGCTGGTCGGCATGAAGATCAGCTTCAGGCCCTTTTCCTGGGCGCTCGGCTCGAATTCGCGCTGGAGCTGGCGCATCAGCTCGTCGAGCCGGAAGGAGGACAGCTCCGGCTTGAGCGCGCCGCCATCGAGCCGTGATATCTCCAGCAGCGCCGTCAGGATCTCCTCGACGGCGTCGAGTGAGGCGTCGATATTCTCGGCCAGCTCGGGCTGCCCGCCGCTGCGATCACGCTCGACCAGCGAGGTCGCGTAGAGCCGCGCGGCGTTGAGCGGCTGCAGGATGTCGTGGCTGGCGGCGGCAAGGAAACGCGTCTTCGAGGCATTGGCCGCCTCGGCTTCCGCTTTGGCGCGCTGGAGCTCGGCATTGACGTGGAGCAATTCCTCTGTGCGTTCGGCGACGCGGCGTTCGAGGCCTTCGTTGGCGCGTTCGAGTTCCTCCTCGCCGGCGACGGTGTCGGTGATGTCGGTATAGGTCGTGACGAAGCCGCCATCCGGCAGGGCGTTGGTGCGGACCTCGATGACCTTCTTCGACGGGTAGAGCTTGAGGCGCACCGGCTCGCGGTCGTTGATGAAGCTTTCCAGCCGCGCCGCCATCAATTCGTCGCGCGCGCCCGTGCCATAGGCGCCCCGCGCTGCGTTGAAGCGGACGATCTCGTCGAGCCCCGTGCCGAATCGGACCAGCGAGGCCGGCAGGTCGTAGAGCTGGATGAAGGCCTGGTTCCAGGCGAGCAGGCGCAGGTCCCGGTCGAGCACGGTGATGCCCTGGCCGGCATGGTCGAGCCCGTGCTGGAGGATGTCGCGATTGTACTGGAGCGCGGCCGAGGCATCGTCGAGCAGCTTGAAGGCGGCCTCGGTTGAGAGGTTGCGCCGCTTCAAGAGCAGCGAGAGCACGAGGCGCGAGGAGGCCGCGCCGATCGCCGAGGAGAGCAGGTGCTCGCCGAAACGCAGCAGGTGGATATCGGCCTGTCGGCCACTTTCCGAGGCCTCGCCGCGGCCGCTGTTGAAGCCCTCGAAGGCGCGCTGGGTGCGCTCCGCCCCGAGATAGCGCGCGATCGTCGATTGCAGCTCGCCCTCGGTGATGGTGGTGCGCCAGAGCGAGAAGGACTGCGCCATCGTCGTCGGCTGGGATTCGACGAAGGCGTTGGCCTGCAGCCTTTCCATCGCGTTGGCGGGCCGCAGCAGCGAGAAGCCGATATAGGCGAGGACGTTGAAGCTCAGGCTCCAGAACACGCCGTGCGGCAGTGCCGGCCATTCAAGCCCGAACAACCCCTCCGGCCGGAAGATGCCGGCGCCGAACGGGCCATGGGCGACGATCTCGCTCCACCAGCCGCCGGGCAGGGCGAGGCTCGGCATTAGCAGCGTATAGGCCCAGACCAGCGTTCCCACCGTCAGCCCGGCCGCAGCGCCCAGCGCCGTGCCGCGCCGCCAGAACAGGCCGCCGAAGAAAGCCGGCGCGATCTGCGCCGTCGCCGCGAAGGAGAGCAGGCCGATCGAGACCAGCGCCGCCTCGCCGGAGGCGCGGTAATAGAGATAGCCGAGCAGGATCACGACGAAGATGCTGATCCGCCGGATGACCACCACCTGCGAGCCGAGATCGCCACCGAGATTGCTGTTGCCGTCGCCGCGCCGGCCGAACAGCCGCACGGCGCGCCCGGGATCGCTCAGGCCGCGCCTGCCGCGCAGCAGCAGCGGCATCACGAGATGGTTGGAGATCATGATGGCGAGCGCGACCGAGGCGACGATCACCATCGCGGTCGCCGCCGAAAGTCCGCCGACGAAGACGAGCAGCGCGATCATCCCGGCCTCGCGCTGCAAGGGCAGCAGCAGCACCGTCATGTCGCGGTCGATGCCGCTGCCGGGGATGAGGATCTCGCCGGCCGCCGCCAGCGGCAGAACGAACAGGTTGATCAGCACGAGATAGAGCGGGAACATCCAGGCCGCGCGGCGCACGTCGCGGACGTCGCGGTTCTCGACGATCGTCATGTGGAACTGCCGGGCCAGCAGCAGCGACGCGCAGCTCGACAGGAAGGTCAGCGTCAGGAAATTCGGCCAGCTCGAGGTGCGCTCCCAGATCGGCAGGGCGCCGTTGGCCGGATGGGCCGCCTGCGCCAGCAGGTCGCCGGCACCGCCGAACAGCCCGTAGACGATGAAGAAGCCAAGCACGAGGAAGGCGACGAGCTTGATCAGCGACTCGACGGCAATCGCCAGCACCAGCCCGTCCTGATGCTCGGTCGCGTCGATATGGCGGGTGCCGAAGGCGCAGGCGAAGCCGGCAAGCACGACCGCGACGAGGAAGGGCAGGTCGCTCAATACCGGCACGTCCGGTGTCGGCGGATGGCCGCCGGTCGCAGCCAGGAAGACCGAGAGCGAGTTGGCGACGGCCTTCAGTTGCAGCGAGATATAGGGCAGGGCGCCGATCACCGCGACGAGGCAGACCAGCGCCGCGACGCGCTCGCTCTTGCCATAGCGCGCGCCGACGAAATCGGCGATCGAGGTGATGTTCTGCGATTTGGCGATGGTGACGATGCGGCCGACGAAGCGGTGGCCCAGCCCGATCACGAGGATCGGCCCGACATAGATGCCGAGGAAGTCGAAGCCCGCGCGATTGGCGAAGCCGACCGAGCCGTAGAAGGTCCAGGAGGTGCAATAGACGCCAAGCGCCAGCGCATAGACCGTCGTGCGCGCCCGGCCGGCCATCAGCTTGCGCCCGGAGGTGTCGGCCATATGCGCGACGGCGAAGAGCCCGCACAGATAGGCCAGCGCGACCAGCACCACGGACCATGCGGGGATCATGCCGCCCTCGCGGGTGCGGTATGCGAACGAGGCCGGGATGCAGGCGCCATGGAATTCCGCTTCTTGGTTCGCCGCAGAGTATCGGACGGCTTGTCGGCTCGCCATAGGCCATTGGCGCAAGTGCTCAGGCCGGATTCATCCCCAAGTCTTTGCGTTTCAGGCCGATCAGCGCCGGCATTGCTGCGTTTTCGGGCTTTCCCTGTTCTGCGCCGCTGGTCTAGCGTCCGGGACAGGCTGTCGGGGTAGCCTTGCCGATTCTCAAGGGGTGTTTCATGTTGGAAGAATTCAAGAAATTCGCCCTGAAGGGCAATGTCGTCGATCTCGCCATCGGTGTCATCATCGGCGCCGCGTTCAGCCGGATCGTCGACTCGCTCGTCTCCGATATCATCATGCCGTTCATCGGCGCGCTCGGTGGCGTCGATTATTCGAACTATTTCTTCGGCCTGAACAGCGCCGTCACCTCGCCGATCCTCTCGGAAGCCAGGAAGCAGGGCGCGGTCCTCGCCTATGGCAACTTCGTCACGGTGGCGATCAACTTCATAATCATCGCTTTCGTCCTGTTCCTCGTGGTCAAGGGCATCAACAAGCTGCAGAAGAAGCAGCCGCCGAAGGAAGAGGCTCCCGCGGCCAAGGCCGAGGATGTCGTCCTGCTCGGCGAGATCCGCGACCTGCTCAAGCAGAAGCAGGCCTGATCCTGCCCCCGCGCGGCCGTGAATCATCACGGCCGCCGATCGACCCGATCTCGCGATTTCATGCCTCGCCGCGCCGTGATCGGCTAAAGGTGGGGCACTGAATTTCGCGAGGCCGAACCCCATGAACAGCGCCATCCTGCCGGGCAGCACCCTGCTTGCCGAGCTTCGTCCGGAAGCCCGGAACGCGCCGGAAAGCGGGATCGTCGAGGTGGTCAATCACGGCCGGCTCAAGCAGGGCCTGATCCCGCTCTGGGTCGGCGAGGGCGATCTCTCGACGCCAGCCTTCATCGCTGACGCCGCGGCGCGCTCGCTCGCGGCAGGCGAGACCTTCTACACCTGGCAGCGCGGCATTCCCGAATTGCGCGAGGCGCTCGCCCGTTATCACCAGCGCCTCTATGGCCGCCCGTTCTCGGCGGAGAGCTTCTACGTCACCGGCTCGGGCATGCAGTCGGTCCAGATCGCTGTGCGGATGATCGCCGGCCCCGGCGACGAAATCCTGATCCCGACTCCGGCCTGGCCGAATTTCGGCGCGGCGGTCTCAATCAGCGGTGCGAGCACCGTCTGCGTCCCGATGACCTACGCGCAGGGCAGCTTCACCCTCGATCTCGACCGGCTCGCCGCCGCGATCACGCCGCGCACCCGCGGCATTCTCGTGAACTCGCCGTCGAATCCCACGGGCTGGACTGCGACCAAGGCCGAGCAGGAGGCGCTGCTCGCGCTCTCCCGCAAGCACGGCATCTGGATCGTCGCCGACGAGATCTATGGCCGCTTCATCTATGACGGCTCGGAGCGCGCGCCCTCCTTCCACGACATCATGGAGGCGGAGGACCGCGTCATCTTCGTCCAGACCTTCTCGAAGAACTGGGCGATGACCGGCTGGCGTATCGGCTGGATCGAGGTGCCTCTCGCCTTCGGGCAGGTCGTCGAGAACCTGATCCAGTACTCGACCTCGGGCTCCCCGGTCTTCGTCCAGCGCGGCGCCATCGCCGCCCTCGACGAGGGTGAGGGCTTCGTCGCCGAGCAGATCGCGCGTGCGGCCGAAGGGCGCCGCATCGTGTTCGAGGGGCTGAAGGCAACGAACCGCGTCACGCTCTCGGCGCCGGTCGGGGCATTCTACCAGTTCTTCTCGGTCGATGGCCGCGAGGATTCGCGCAAGCTCGCGCTCGATCTGGTCGACAGCGCCAATGTCGGCCTTGCACCCGGTACGGCCTTCGGCCCCGGCGGCGAGACTGGCCTTCGTCTCTGCTTCGCCCGCAAGTCCTCTGACTTGGTCGAGGCCGTCGCGCGCCTGCAGAAGGCCCTGGCCGCGGCCTGAGGCCAAGGCGGGCGGCGCAACGCCGCCTTGCATCTGGTGGGGAGCGGGTCGGTTGACCCGCTGCCGGACCATCGCCATGAACGCCCAGTGCCGCCTGTTTTTGGCGCGGCGGGAACGCGATGAAACCGTTCGGCTATCCCACGAACCGGCTGGTCATCCTCTGGCGGGAAATTCTGGTCATCGCGCTGGCGACCGTCGGGGGCGGGGCCTTCGCCCTGCTCGGCATGCCCGCCGCCTGGCTCTCCGGCTCGATGCTGATCAGCGCGGCAGTCGCGCTGGTGCGCCCGCTGCCGAACCTGCGCCGGCCCTGGTTCGACGCGACCATGGTGCTCTCCGGCGCGATCCTCGGCTCCGCGGTGACGCCGGAGGCGCTCGCGGCTGCCGCCCGCTATCCCGCCTCTCTCGTTCTGCTCCTCGTCGGCGCCACGGCGATCATGCTCGCGACCGGCGCTTATCTGCGCCACGTCGCGCGCTGGCCCTGGATCGATGCCCTGCTGGCTTCCGCACCCGGCGCCCTGTCGACCGTGCTCGCGGTGGCCCAGGAAAAGGGCGCCAATATCGGCCGTATCTCCGTCGTCCAATTGTTTCGCCTGCTCGTGCTGGTCGCGCTGCTGCCGAGCGTCATGCAATTGAGCGGGGCGGCTGCCGGCATGCCGGTGCCCGATATCAAGTCGGTCGATGCCGGCACCATGTTCGGCGTCGCCATGGCGGGGCTGGCGCTGGGGCTCGTCTTCGAGCGGCTCGGCCTCTCCGCTCCGCTGATGTTCGGCGCGACCTTCGCCAGCGCGGCCCTGCATGGCAGCGGGCTCGTCGAGGGCTCGTTGCCCATGCCGATCCAGATCGTCGTGCAGGTCCTGCTCGGCACCACCATGGGCGGGCGCATTGCCCATATCCCGCGCGACGAGCTGAAGGGCCTGTTTCCGCTCGCCATCGGTGGCTTCGCGGTCTCGATCGGCGTCGCCTTCCTGTTCGCCTGGCCGGCCGCTTGGCTCGCCGGCGTGTCCTATGCCAGCGGCATGGCGGCCTTCGCGCCCGGCGGCCTGGAAGCGATGGCGATGCTCGCCTTCGCGATGGGGCTCGATACGCTCTATGTCGGCGCGCACCATCTCGTGCGCTTCGTCGCGATCGGGCTGGCGATGCCGCTCGTGCTCAGCCGCGTGAAGAACGCGCCGCCGGGCTGACTGCATGAGCGAGGGGCCTCAGGCCGGCCGGACCGCCCCGTTCGTGTGCGTCATCACGGAATAGAGCGAGGTCGTGCCGCAGATGAACAGGCGGTTGAGCTTCGGTCCGCCCCAGCAGACGTTCGCGACGATCTCGGGAATATGGACCTTGCCGATCAGCGTGCCGTCCGGGTGGTAGATATGGACGCCGTCGGCCGCGCTGGTCCAGATGCGCCCCTCGATATCGAGGCGGAAGCCGTCGAACAGCCCGGCCGTGCAGGTCGCGAACACTTTTGAAGCACCGAGCGTGATGCCGTCCCTCCCCATCCGGAAGCTGCGGATATGCCGCGGCCCGTTCTCGGGATCATGGCTTGCGCCGGTATCGGCGATGTAGAGGATGCTCTCGTTCGGCGAGAAGGCGAGGCCATTGGGCTTGACGAAATCATCGGCGACGATGGCGATCTCGCCGGTTTGTCCATCGATGCGATAGACGTTGCAGGCGCCGATCTCGCCGGGAGACTTGTCGCCCTCGTAGTCGCTGAGGATGCCGTAATCGGGATCGGTGAACCAGATCGAACCGTCCGACTTCACCACGGCGTCGTTCGGCGAGTTCAGTCGCTTGCCGCCGAAATGGCTGGCGAGCACGGTGATCGAGCCGTCATGCTCGGTGCGCGTCACCTGCCGCCCGCCATGCTCGCAGGTGATGAGCCGGCCCTGCGCATCGACTGTGTTGCCGTTGGAATTGCGCGCCGGCTGCCGGAACGTGCCGACCTGGCCGCTCAGCGCGTCGTAGCGCAGCATGCGGTCATTCGGGATATCCGACCAGATGAGCGTATTATGGGCCGGGAACCAGGCCGGCCCCTCCGACCAGCGCGCGCCGGTCCAGAGCCGCTCGACCCGGGCGGAGCCTGGAACGACGCGATGGAAGCGTGGATCGAGGACCGTAACCCCCGTGCCTTCGAGCTGGCCGAACATCTACCGTTCCTTCTCCGTTAGCCAGCGACGTAGGTGGGCGCCGCCTTCGGTGTTCTTGGTCTGCAGTGCTCGCCGTGGTTGCCAACCCTTATAAACGACCACGTTACCGTGAGAGTCAGTCTCTCGAATGCCCCACAAGCGAGAAGCGCGAGCAACGATCAGGCCGATCTCTCTGCGTTGTGCGCGAGGCAGCAAATTATGAATGACGAATTTCTGAGCGAATTTTGACGATGGGAGTTTATCGGCGATCAAACGGGCCGGATTTCCCCACTTTGAGTGATATGGGACTAGTTGTATGACGCATATGCGCAATGTATCAAATTTATAAATATCTGATCTGAATGTTTTATTGGCCCAAATGTGTCCTGGATGATCGATAAACTTCTTATCGAAAAACAGATATGGTGTGTCTCTTTTGAGATTTATTTTTAAAGAAGCTACAAATTCGGGATTTTTGATTTCATATCGCTCATCAATTTCGCTAAATCCGGGGTTGAGGTACAGAAGAAAAACCTTCGCGGTTTTAATGGACCCAACCCAAGGTACCGGATGCAATTGGATTCTGAGATCGGGAAACTGACTAAGAAGCGCGCCGTCATCGTCAGGATGTCGATATGCGCCATCCGCACGGCGCCAAAAAGCGATGAAGTCATCGGTATTGATCACAGCGCAAGCCCCGCATCCCAATAGGGCGTGGCGCCATAGAGCTTGCCGAGATAATCGACGAAGGCGCGTACTTTCTGCTCCATGTGCCGGCGGCTCGGATAGACCGCGTAGACTGCGACGCGCGAGCCGACCGCATAGGCCGGCAGGACGCGCTGCAACGCCCCCGACTTCAGCTCCGGTCCGACATCCCAGGTCGAGCGCAAGGCGATGCCGACGCCGCCCAGCAAGGCCTCGCGCACGACCTCGCTCGAATTCGTGCGCAACGGGCCGTTGACCCGCACCGAGACCGGACCTTCCGGCCCGTCGAGCCGCCAGTGGTCGGCATTGTGCGCGATCAGCGTATGGCGCGACAGCTCGGCGATATCGGCCGGCATGCCGTGCTCGGCAAGATAGCCCGGCGTCGCGCAGAGCACCCGGTGGTTCCGGGCGAGGCGCTTGGCGACGAGGCTCGAATCCTGCAGGTCGGCAATGCGGATCGCGAGGTCGAAGCCTTCGCCCACGACATCGACGAAGGCATCGCTGAGCACGAGCTCGACCGTGACCAGCGGATTGGCATCGAGGAAGCGCTTGAGATGCGGCGCGACATGCATCCGGCCGAACGAGGTCGGCGCCGATACGCGCAGCGTCCCACGCACCTGTCCGGCGCCGCTCGACACCCAGGACTCGGCTTCTTCGATCGAGGACAGGATCGAGACGACGCGCTCGTAGAAGCCCTGTCCGGCCTCGGTGAGGGCAAGCTGCCGCGTCGTGCGCTGGAGCAGGCGCACGCCCAGCCGCTCCTCCAGTCGGCGGATACGCTTCGAAATCACCGCCGGCGACAGGTTGAGCTGCCGGCCGGCCGCCGACATGCTCTTGGTCGTTACCACATGTGCAAACACGTCGAGGTCGCCAAACCGGTCCATCGCTACGCCACCTTTTCCAATCTGGAAATAATGGCTGGCTTTGGCCGCGCTGCAAGTGCCATTGAATTGATCTAATCTGCCGCGCAGACAAATGCCCTTCAGTGGTGTGGATGAGTCGTCGAGAGTGGAGGGGAGAGATGAGCGCGATAGCCTTTCCGGTGCCGGATGCCGGCATTCTCGCCCGCCGCGAATCGATCATCGCTGGCCTCGCGCGCCTTGTCCCGCCGCAGGCGCTGATCACCAGCGACGATGAGCGCCGCCCCTATGAGACCGATGCGCTGACCGCCTATCGCCGCATGCCGCTCGCCGTCGTCCTGCCCTCGACCACGCAGGAGGTCGCAGCCGTCCTGCGCTATTGCCGGGAGCAGGGCGTGCCGGTTGTGCCGCGCGGCTCGGGCACCTCGCTCGCGGGCGGCGCGATCCCGCAGGAGGACGCGGTCGTCGTCGGCGTCTCCAAGATGAACCGCATCCTCGCGATCGACTATGCCAACCGCGTCGCGCGGGTCGAGGCCGGCGTGACCAATCTCGCCGTCACCGGCGCGGTCTCGGCCGAGGGCTTTTTCTATGCGCCCGATCCGTCCTCGCAGCTCGCCTGCTCGATCGGCGGCAATATCGGCATGAACTCGGGCGGGGCGCACTGCCTGAAATATGGCGTCACTACGAACAACGTGCTCGGCGTGACCATGGTCATGCTCGACGGCAGCATTGTTGAAATCGGCGGCTCCCACCTCGACTCCCCCGGCTACGACCTGCTCGGCCTGATCAACGGCTCGGAAGGCCAGCTCGGGATCATCACGGAAGCGACGGTGCGCATCCTGCGCGCGGCCGAGGGCGCGCGACCGGTGCTCTTCGGCTTCCCGACCAGCGAGCAGGCGGGGGCGGCTGTCGCCGCCATCATCGGTGCCGGCATCATCCCGGTCGCGATGGAATTCATGGACAAGCCGGCGATCGAGATCTGCGAGGCCTTCGCCAAGGCCGGCTACCCGATGGATGTCGAGGCGCTGCTGATCATCGAGGTCGAGGGTTCGGATGACGAGATGGACGCCCAGCTCGCCCGCATCGTCACGATCGCCAGGGAGCACGGCGTCAAGACCGTCAAGGAATCGAAATCGGCGATGGAGGCGGCTGCGATCTGGAAGGGCCGCAAATCCGCCTTCGGCGCCACCGGCCGCATCGCCGACTATATCTGTATGGACGGCACGATCCCGACCGGGCAACTGCCTTATGTGCTCCGGCGCATGGACGAGATCGTGAAGGGCTATGGCCTGCGCGTCGCCAATGTCTTCCACGCCGGCGACGGTAACCTGCACCCGCTGATCCTCTACAACTGCAACGATCCCGTGGAGGCGCAGAAGGCCGAGGATGCCGGCATGGACATCCTCAAGCTCTGTGTCGAGGTCGGCGGCTGCCTCACCGGCGAGCACGGCGTTGGCATCGAGAAGCGCGACCTGATGACCTTCCAGTTCAATCCGGAGGACCTCGCCCAGCAGATGCGGGTGAGGGCGGTGTTCGACGAGCGCTGGCTGCTCAACCCGGCGAAAGTGTTCCCGCTGGAAGGCAGGGTGGCTGCCTAAGCTTTGTCATTCCGGGGCTCGCGCAGCGAGAACCCGGAACCCACGACCGGGTGAGAGGGATGCCGTACTTCGTCTATCTCCTCGCCCGAAAGAAGGACGGTACGCTCTATCTGGGCATCACCAATGATCTCGCGAGACGTGTTCTTGAACACAAGTCGAAGCAGAATATCGGTTTCACCTCTCGATACGATGTCGATCGACTGGTTTGGTACGAAGAGTTCGAATGGGTCCATGAAGCCATCGATCGGGAGAAGGCACTGAAGAAATGGCGTCGCGCCTGGAAGATCACATTGATCGAGGACATCAATCCCGAATGGGCGGATCTCTATGAAGGGCTGGCTTGAACGGGTTCGCCCAGTCGTGGGTTCCGGGTTCTTCGCTCCGCGAAGCCCCGGAATGACAAAGGGCGGAGCATGATCGTCCACACTCCCACCACCGAGGCACAGGCCTGCGCCGTCGTGAAATCGGTCATCGACAGCGCCGTGCCGCTCACCTTGCGCGGCGGCGGCACGCGCTCTGGCCTTGGCCGCCCGGCCCAGGCCGCGAGCACGCTCTCCAGCGCGGGTCTTACCGGCATCACGCTCTACGAGCCGGCCGAGATGGTCATCGCCGCCCGCGCCGGTACACCGCTCGCGCTCGTGCAGGAAACCCTCGCCGAGCGCGGCCAGATGCTGCCCTTCGAGCCGATGGACCATCGCGCCCTCTATGGCAGCGAGGGCGAGCCGACGATCGGCGCGGTCGCCGCCTGCAACATCTCCGGCCCGCGCCGGATCAATGCCGGCGCCGCCCGCGACTCCCTGATCGGCGTCCGGCTGGTCAATGGCCGCGGCGAGATGATCAAGTCCGGCGGGCGCGTGATGAAGAACGTCACTGGGCTGGACCTCGTGAAGCTGCTGAGTGGCAGCCACGGCACGCTCGGCTTCCTCACCGAAGTCACCTTCCGCGTGCTGCCGCGGCCGGAGCGTGTCGCGACGCTACAATGGCGCGGCCTCTCCGACAAAGTGGGAGTTGCGCTGCTGGCGAAAGCGCTGGGCTCGCCCTTCGAGCCGATGGCGGCGGCGCATCTCCCCGCCCGGATCGCTGGCGAGGAGGCGCTGACCCTGCTGCGTCTGGAGAATTTTTCGGACTCGATCGATTACCGTGCCGATGAACTTGCGCTGCTGCTCGACGACTATGGCACGCCCGATCGGCTGGAAGGAGCAGCCCCGACCGAGCTCTGGGTCGACATCCGCGATGCGGCCTTCTTCGCCGGTAGCGATGACGCGGTCTGGCGGCTCTCTCTGGCCCCGACCAACGGCCCGAAGGCCGCGGCTGCGATCGCGCGGATGATACCGGCCGCACGCTGGTTTTTCGACTGGGGCGGCGGACTGGTCTGGCTCGCGGTTCCCGCCTATGGCGATGCCGGCGCCGCCGCGATCCGCGCCGCGCTGAAGCCGCTCGGCGGCCATGCCACGCTGGTCCGCGCGCCCGATTCGATCCGCGCTGCCGTGGACGTGTTCCAGCCCTTGGCCGAGCCGCTGATGCGGGTAACGGCCGGCATCAAGAAGAGCTTCGATCCCGCCGGCATCTTCGAGCCCGGCCGGATCTATGCGGGGATCTGATGACGCTCGCCGATAGCCTTCCTACTGAAACCCGCGCCAGCTGGGCCCCCAACCGGCTCAGCCCCGTCGCGCTCGCCCTGGCCGCCGCGCTGCTGATCGCCGGCGTCGCCGCGATCCTGCTCTGGATGGGCCGCGAGCCGATCTGCAAATGCGGGACGATCAAGTTCTGGCAGGGCACGGTGATGTCCTCCGAGAATTCCCAGCACATCGCCGACTGGTACACCTTCTCGCACATCATCCACGGCTTCCTGTTCTACGGCCTGTTCTGGCTGATCCGCCGCATCACCGGCCTGCCGATCTCCTTCGGCCTCGCGCTCCTGCTCTCGATCCTGCTCGAAGGCGCCTGGGAAATCGCCGAGAACACCAATGCCGTGATCAACCACTACCGCTCGGCGACGATCTCGCTCGATTATTACGGCGACAGCGTCCTGAACTCGGTCAGCGACATCCTCTCGATGGTGCTGGGCTTCTTCTTTGCCCGTTTCGCGCCGGTCTGGCTGACGGTGACGAGTGCGCTGGCGATGGAGCTGATCGTCGGCTGGCTGATCCGCGACAACCTCACCCTCAACGTCATCATGCTGCTCTGGCCGATGGACTGGATCAAAGCCTGGCAGGGTGGAGCCTGAGCGATGCAGACGAACTTCACCCCCGAGCGCCTTGCTTCCGATCCGCGCATGCCGGCCTCGGAGAAGATCCTGCGGACCTGCGTGCATTGCGGCTTCTGCACCGCGACCTGCCCGACCTATCTTCTGCTCGGCGACGAACTCGATTCCCCGCGCGGGCGCATCTACCTGATCAAGGACATGCTGGAGAACGGCAAGCCCGCCACCCCTGAGGTGGTCAAGCATGTCGACCGCTGCCTCTCCTGCCTCTCCTGCATGTCGACCTGCCCGTCAGGCGTGCACTACATGCACCTCGTGGACCACGCCCGCGCCCATATCGAGGAAACCTACACCCGCTCCTGGCATGACCGTTTGCTGCGCAAGGTGCTGGCGGCGATCCTGCCCTATCCTGGCCGCTTCCGCGCCGCGATGCTGATGGCGCTGATCGGCAAGCCTCTCGCGCCGGTGCTCGGTGTCATCCCGGTTATCGGTCCGCGCTTGAAGGCGATGCTGGCGCTGGCACCCGCCCGCCTGCCGACGCGTTCCGCTATGGAAGGCCCGCAGACCTTCCCGCCGCCGGCCGAGCGCAAGCGCCGCGTCGCCTTGCTCTCCGGCTGCGCCCAGCCGGTGCTGGACCCGGCCATCAACGAGGCGACGATCCGCCTGCTCAACCGCCATGGCGTCGAGGTCGTCCTGCCGAAGGGGGAGGGCTGCTGCGGCGCGCTCGTCCACCACATGGGCCAGGAGCACGACGCCTTGTCCTTCGCCCGCGCCAATATCGACGCCTGGATGGCGGAGGTCGACGGCGAGGGACTCGACGCGATCCTGATCACGGCCTCCGGCTGCGGCACGACGATCAAGGACTACGGCTTCATGTTCCGTGGCGAGCCGGCTTACGCCGAGAAGGCGGCGAAGGTCTCCGCCCTGGCGAAGGACGTCACCGAGTTCCTGGAGACGCTGGAGCTCGCTCCCGTCCGCGATGTCGCGATGCCGATCGCCTATCACTCCGCCTGCTCGATGCAGCACGGCCAGCAGCTCAAGGACGGGCCGAAGCGCCTGCTCTCGGGCGCCGGCTTCAAGGTCAAGGAGGTGCCGGAGGGCCACATCTGCTGCGGCTCTGCCGGCGTCTACAACATCCTCCAGCCCGAGATCGCGGGGAAGCTGCGCGAGCGCAAGGTCGGCAATATCGAGCGCACCAAGCCGATGCTGGTCGCGACCGGCAATATCGGCTGCATGACCCAGCTCGCGAAGGGCTTTGCGGACAAGGGCGCGACGACCCCGGTCGTGCATACGGCTGAGCTGCTGGACTGGGCGACCGGCGGGCCGTTGCCGGAGAAGCTGGCGCGGGCCGGGATCGAGGATCGGCCGTTGCGGGAAAAGGCGCTGGCGGCGGCGGAATAGCCAAGCAGCGCGTCATGCTCGGGCTTGACCCGAGCATCTCTTGCCGAAGAGGGCGTCAGTACCTTCGTGTCCTGAGATTCTCGGGTCTGCGCTGCGCTTCGCCCGAGAATGACGCCCTGTGACTTGCCCCCTGCGTCGCGGCGGTCTAACCCGCGTGCATACTTTTTGATGCACGCTCTCCACTCCGATTGAGTTCCGCACGCCATGTCCGCCGACAAGACCGCCCCTGCCAAGCTGAAGGCCCGCCAGCCGCGCGGCTTCGTCGATCGTGGCCCGGCCGATGTCGCCGCCACCGAGCGCATGCTTTCCGTCATCCGCGAGAGCTTCTCGGTCTATGGCTTCGATCCCGTGGAGACGCCCTTCGTCGAGTACACCGACGCGCTCGGCAAGTTCCTGCCGGATCAGGACCGGCCGAACGAGGGCGTCTTCTCCTTCCAGGACGATGACGAGCAGTGGCTTTCGCTGCGCTACGATCTGACCGCACCGCTCGCCCGCTATGTCGCCGAGAATTTCGACGCGCTGCCCAAGCCTTATCGCAGCTATCGCGTTGGCTATGTCTTCCGCAACGAGAAGCCGGGGCCGGGCCGCTTCCGCCAGTTCATGCAGTTCGACGCCGATATCGTCGGTTCGGGCACCGTCGCGGGCGATGCCGAGATCTGCATGCTCGCCGCCGACACGATGGAGAAGCTCGGCATCAAGCGCGGCGACTATGTCGTGAAGGTCAACAACCGCAAGGTGCTCGATGGTGTGATGGATGCTGCTGGGATCGACCCTGCCGCGCGCCTCACTGTGCTCCGGGCGATCGACAAGGCCGACAAGTTCCCGCTGGAAGAAGTCCGCAAGCTCCTCGGCGAGGGCCGCAAGGACGAGAGCGGCGACTTCACCAAGGGCGCCGGGCTGTCCGATGCCCAGTCCGACCGCATCCTGCGCTATCTCGAACTCGGTCAGAAGCTCGCTGAGCTGGGCAAGGCCAATGCCGAGGATAGCGAAGGTTCCGCCAAGCTCTCCGCCGCAGCCCTCACCGACTTGCGCGCTCTCGTCGAGGGCGCCGAGAACGGTCAGGCCGGCATCGCGGAACTGGAGCAGATCCGCGAATTGATCACGGCGGCTGGCTATCTCGGGCGGGTCATCATCGACCCCTCGGTCGTCCGCGGTCTCGAATATTACACCGGCCCGGTCTACGAGGTGGAGCTGACCTTCCCTGTCACCAACGAAGACGGACAGGTCGTGCGCTTCGGCTCGGTCGCAGGCGGCGGACGCTATGACGGCCTTGTCGGCCGCTTCCGGCCCGAGCCCGTGCCGGCGACCGGCTTCTCCATCGGCGTTTCGCGGCTCTTCTCGGCGCTGAAGGCGGTGAAGTCGCCGATCGTCGACAGCCGCAACGAGCTTCCGCTCGTCGTCGTCACCGCGATGGACAACAAGTCGCCGGAGTTCATGCCGGGCTATCAGGCGATGGTCTCGGCGCTGCGTCAGGCCAAGGACGCGGACGGCAAGCCGTTGCTGCGCGCCGATCTCTATCTCGGCGCCTCCGGCTTCAACGCCCAGATGAAATATGCCGACCGCCGCGGTGCCATCTGCGCGATCATCCAGGGCTCGTCGGAGCGCGAGGCCGGCACGGTCGTCATCAAGGACCTGATCCTCGGCGCCGAACTCGCCGCCGCCAGCCGCGACGTCAAGGATTCCGCCGAGCACAAGGCCAAGCAGGCCGAAGCCCAGTTCGCCGTGCCGGTCGCGGAGCTGGTCGAAGGCGTGAAGCGGGTGCTGGCGCGACACGCCTGAACCCTTCTCCCTCGGGGGAGAAGGTGTCTGCGAAGCAGACGGATGAGGGCCGTCAGCGCTGTGTTTCCCTCATCCGTCAGCGCTTTGCGCTGCCACCTTCTCCCCCGAGGAGAGAAGGAAAGAGCCAGCCGCAGATTTCACGAGCTATCGATTCCCGTTCACCCATTTCATTCAAATCCCTCGAAAACCGGCGACGCGACTGCTAGGACGGCGCTCGCAACAGGACAGGACGAGCCGTGCCCGCAAGCCGCGCCAGCATCGAGACCGTGATCGCGCTCTTCGCCGGCGAGGGTTACGCCCATGCCGAGCCGGCGATCCTGCAGCCGGCCGATGTCTTCCTCGATCTCTCCGGCGAGGATATCCGCCGCCGCATCTTCATGACGCAGGATGCCGATGGCCGCGACTGGTGCCTGCGCCCGGAATACACCATCCCGGTAGCCCTCGATCACATCGCCTCGGGCTCGACCGAGCCTGCGGCCTATGCCTATGCCGGCCCGGTCTTCCGCATGCGCTCCGGCGAACCGGGCGAGTTCCTTCAGGCAGGGCTTGAATCCTTCGGTCGCAACGATTTCACCGCCACTGACGCCGAGATCATGGCGCTGACCATCGACGCGACGGCCATGCTCGGCCTCGCCGAGCCGCATATCGTCATGGGCGATGTCGCCGTGCTCGGCGCGCTGCTCGACGGCTTGAACGTGCCGCAGGCCGCGCGTCGCCGGCTGGTCCGCGCCGTCGTGCAGGGCAAGGGCACGGACGCCGTCGATGCGCTCGATCCCCCGGCTGCCGAGGGCGATGCCGCTCATGCCGGGCTGCTCAAGGCGCTCGAGGGGCAGGACCCCAAGGCCGCCCGCGCCTTCGTCGAGGATGTGCTCTCGATCGCCGGCATCTCGACTGTAGGCGGACGCTCCGCTGCCGATATCGCCGAGCGCTTTCTGGCCCGTGCCGCCGAGCGCGAGAATCCGGTCAATGGCGACGTCAAGGCGCTGCTGGCTCAGGTGCTCGCCGTCTCCGGCGATCCCGATGCGGCTTCGGCCTCGCTGCGCGCACTGGCCGATCAGGCCTCGCTCGATATCGGCCGGCAGCTCGATGCCTTCGACGAGCGCACCGGCTTCCTCGCCGCACGCGGCGTCGATATCGGTGCGATCCGCTTCTCGTCCGGCTTCGCCCGTAATCTCGACTATTATACCGGCTTCATCTTCGAGCTTCACGAC
Organism: Allobosea sp. GW821-FHT09G06; assembly: GCF_059416005.1. NCBI lineage: Bacteria > Pseudomonadati > Pseudomonadota > Alphaproteobacteria > Hyphomicrobiales > Alloboseaceae > Allobosea > Allobosea sp. GW821-FHT09G06. The sequence goes on from NZ_JBWKOI010000002.1 coordinate 973,890, forward strand.
ACGGCCCGCGGCGACGGCAAGCCCGTGGCCGGCGGCGGCCGCTACGACAACGTCCTCGGACGCCTCGGCGCGAGCCGGCCGATCCCGGCTGTCGGCGCCTCGCTCTGGCTCGACCGCCTGACGGGAGACGCCGCATGAGCCAGACGCCGGATAACGACGCCCCGCTCGTCCTCGCCGTGCCCTCCAAGGGCCGCCTGCAGGAGAATGCCACCGCCTTCTTCGGCCGGGCCGGGCTGAAATTCGTCAAGTCGCGCGGCGAACGCGACTATCGCGGCGCGATTGCTGGCGTCGACGGGGCGGAAGTCGCCTTCCTCTCGGCCTCCGAAATCGTCGCGCAGCTGTCGTCCGGCGCCGCCCATATCGGCATCACCGGCGAGGATCTCGTCCGCGAGCAGCTCTCGGATGCCGATGCGGCCGTCGAGATGCTGACCCCGCTCGGCTTCGGCCATGCCAATGTCGTCGTCGCCGTGCCACAGGCCTGGATCGACGTGCGTACCATGGCCGATCTCGACGACGTCGCCTCCGCCATGCGGGCGCGCCATGGCAAGAAGCTCCGTGTCGCCACGAAATACGTGAACCTGACGCGGCGCTTCTTCGCTCAGCATGGTCTCGCCGATTACCGCATCGTCGAAAGCCTCGGCGCGACCGAAGGCGCGCCGGCTGCCGGCACGGCCGAGATCGTCGTCGACATCACCACGACCGGCGCGACGCTCTCGGCGAATGCGCTGAAAGTTCTCGATGACGGTGTGATGCTGGCGTCTGAGGCCAATCTCGTCGCCTCGATGCAGGCTCCGTGGGGCGCGCGGGCGAAGGCGGCGGCAAAGACCATCCTGTCGCGCATTGCGGCCGAGGAAGAGGGGCGCACGCTCCGCGAGGTCCGGGCGCGGCTCGATCTCGCGACGGATGCGCTGGCCGCACTGGAAGAACGCTTCGGCGCCCGTTTGCCGTTCGGAGCGCCGGCCAGCGGCACGCCCCTGACGCTGCATTGCCCGGACAAGGCCGTCTTCGCGCTCGTCGAGCATCTCGACGGCCTCGGCGCCGACGATATCACTGTCAGCGCCCCGGCTTATGTCTTCCGCCGCGCGAACCGCCTGCTGGAGCGCTTGAACGCCCGCATCTGATGCTGCGCGGCAGCATCGGAATGACGGGATCGCCCGCTGTTCAGCCTTGATCCCGAACGAATTGGCCTCTAGGCGTGTTAACCGGTTTGGCGGCACGCGGCGCGGCCGTGCGAGTGAATGCAGGTAAGACGATCATGATCCGACGCCTTGGCCTTGCGGCCGTCCTTGCGGTGTTTGCCGCGCCGATGCTGATGTCCGGTGAGGCGATGGCGCAGAGCCGCCAGAAGATGCCGTCGCGCACGGAGCTTGGCGGCGGGAATACGCCGATCCCGATGCCGCAGCAGGAGAAGACCTTCCCGCTCGGTGCGAGCTGGAGCGTGGTCGCGCTGAACGGCAAGCCGGTCCAGGACCGTCGCGCGACCCTGCTCGTCGACCAGAACCTGCGCGGCACCGGTTTCGGCGGCTGCAACACCTTCTCGGCCGCGGCCTATCCGCTGCGCCAGCAGGGCTTCGCGGTCGGTCCGATCGCCGTGACCCGCCGCAGCTGCGACAAGGGCATGCTCGATTTCGAACGAGCCTTCCTGATGGCGCTGCGCGCGACCCAGAAATGGGATCTGGTCAGCGGCCGCCTCGTCCTGAAGGGCGGGGCCGGCGAGCTGACCCTCAGCCGCTCGCTATGAGGCTGTTCCTCTCCTCGTGAGAGGCTTTCGACACCATCGACGGACAACAAAAAGGGTCGCGTGAGCGACCCTTTTTGTTGCGTTGCGCCTCGCCTGCCCTCAGGCGGCCGGGGCTTTCGCAGTCGGTGTCGGCGTGAAGGTGCCGTCCGCATTCGGCTCCATGGTGACGAGGGCGTCGTGCATGTTGCGCAGCGTCGTGCGGTGGCCGATCGAGACGATGCGGGTCTGCGGCAGTTCGCGGTCGATCGTCGCGTAGATTTCGCCCTCCAGCTTCTCGTCGAGCGAGGCTGTCGCTTCGTCGAGGAAGAGCCAGTCCGGCTTGCTCAGCAGCGCACGCGCGACGGCCAGCCGCTGCTGCTCGCCGCCCGAGAGCCGCTGCCCCCACAGATCGACCTCGTCGAGCTTGTCAGTGAGATGGCCGAGCTTGACCTTCTCCATCGCGGCGCGGATCGCGGCATCGTCATAGTCGCCTTCCTCGGCCGGATAGGCGAGCGCCGCCCGGAGCGAGCCCTGCGGCAGATAGGGCCGCTGCGGCAACAGCATGACCTCGGCGTTGGCGGGGATGCCGACCTTGCCGTCGCCGAAGGGCCAGATGCCGGCAATGGCGCGGAACAGCGTCGACTTGCCCGAGCCGGAAGGGCCGATCAGCAGCGTCGAGCGCGCGGTGCCGAGATCGAGCGCGCCGAGCTTCACGATCGGCTTGCCGTTCGGCAGGAGCAGGGTCGCGTCCCGGATATGCAGGCTCTCGTCGCGCGAGGTCTCGCGGCCGAGCGCCTCCTCGCTGATCGAACCGTGCTGCGCATCAGTGATCGCGGTCTCGAAGGAGGTCAGGCGGTTGATCGAGGCGAGATAGGAAGCAATCGAGGAGTAGCTGTTGATGATGAAGGACAGGGCCGTCTGGACCCGGTCGAAGGCGCCGGCGACCTGCATCATGACGCCGAGCGTGATCGTGCCGGCGAAATAGTACGGCGCCAGAATGATGTAGGGCAGGACGACGCTGAGCTGGTTGTAGGACAGCGTGAAGCTGGTCAGCTTCAGCCGGCGCCAGACCAGCCGGTAGAAGTTCTCGACGATGTCGCGGAAGCGCTGCGCGAGCTGGCCGCGCTCTGTCGGTTCGCCGACCATCAGCGCGATCTGCTCGGAATATTCTCGCAAGCGCGCCAGCGAGAAGCGGAAATTCGCCTCGCGCTTCTCCTGCTCGAATTCGAGGCGGATGAGCGGGCGGCCGATGATATGGGTCAGCCAGGTCGCAGCTGCCGCATAGAAGAACGCCACCCAGAAGATGTAGCCGGGAACGGCGAAGGACGTGCCCGGCAGGGTGAAGGCGACGGGGATGTTCCAGAGGATGATCGAGAACGAGACCAGCGTGGAAACCTGCGAGAGCAGGGGCAGCGCGAAGCCATAGGTCGAGTTAACGAAGGAGCGCGTGTCTTCGGCGATACGCTGGTCGGGGTTGTCGACTGTACCGGCGAGCGCGATCCGGTAATGCGTCGCATGGTCGAGCCACGCTTTCGTGTACTCGTTCGCCATGAACTGGCGCCAGCGGATCAGGATCGTATAGTTGGCGAACAGCTCGATCAGGTTCGAGGCCACCCACAGCGCGGCCCAGACGCAGAAGACGTAGAAGAGCTGGTACCAGAACGCCGCGGCGTCCTTGTTCTGCAGCGCGTCGTACATGTCGCGGTTGAAGAATGAGAGGCGCAGCGTGATGCCGACCTGCACCTGATTCAGCACGATCAGGAAGACGAAGAGAGAGACCGCAAGCGTGCCGAGCCGGATGCTGAACGGCCCGATCGGCCAGAGATTGGCGGTCGTGATCTGGTCGGATTCGAAATAAGGCGAGGCGATGCGGGCGATCCGCGCGATCACCGGCACGAAGGAGATCGCGTAGATCAGGATCGCGAAGACGCCGACCGTTGTCGGCAGGCTCGTCGGGATCGGCGGGATGCCGAGAGCCGCCGGCCACCAGCCGAACTGCGCCGCAATCGCGGATGCGCCGAACACGAGATACTCGATCGCGAAGACGCTGGAGAAGATCCGCAGGAAGAAGGGCAGGGCCGGCGAGCGGAAGGTGACGACCGCCAGCAGCAGGCCGATGACGCCCATGCCGATCACGCCGGCCGATCCGGCCTGCTGGCCGACGACCAGCGCGGCTGCCGCCAGCGCGGCGACGAGAATGCTCAACAAGCGCATAGATGGGAATCCTGGCGGGAAACGGTGAAAGCCACGATTCGGACCATGTCGCAGCGGGAGTGGCCTTTCAATGGCGGCGCGCCCGGATGAGCAAATTGTCATCTCGTGGAGAGCTGGCGGCGAGCCAAGGGGCCTGAAACGCAGCGCCCCGGGCGAGCGGGGCTCGTCCGGGGCGCGAAGCTGGAAGGTTTGGCTCTAGCCGATCATGGGGCGGCGACGATCTTGCCGGCGTCCCACTTGTACATCGAGAAGCTCGGCGAGCTCAGGTCGCCGGTCTTGCCATAGGTCAGCGTGCCGATCGCGGTCTTGACCGGCATGCCCGACTGCAGGGCCTTGGCGGCGCCGTTCGCGTCGCCCGGCTTGCCGGCCTTCTCGATCGCGGCCTTGAGCACCTCGACCGCGGCATAGGCGTTCAGCGTGAAGGCCTCGGGCGGGATGCCCTTCTCCTTCAGCGCCGCGACGGCCTGGGCCGAGTCGGGGTTCTTCAGCGCGTCGGTCGCGTTGGTGAAGAGCGTGCCGGTGGCATGATCGCCGCCGATCGCCGCGAACTCGGTGTTGGACAGGCCTTCGCCGCCGATGATCACCGCCTTGACGCCGGCATCGGCGAGCTGGCGCGCGAGCAGGCCGCCTTCCGGATGATAGCCGCCGAAATAGATCACCTCGACATTCGCGGCCTTGAGGCGCGTCACCACGGCCGAGAGGTCCTTGTCGCCGGGATTGACGGTCAGCGCCGCCACTTCCTTGAGCCCGCCGGCATTGATGCCCTTCTGGAAAGCATCGGCCAGGCCTTTGCCGTAGGTGCCCTTGTCATGGACGATCGCGATCTTCTTGTCCTTGAGGTTCTTCAGGACATAGGAGGCGGCGATGTCGGCCTGCTGGTCGTCGCGGCCGCAGGTGCGGAAGACATTGGTCAGGCCACGCGTCGTCAGCGCCGGCGAGGTCGCGGTCGGCGTCACCATCAGTACGCCGCTTTCGGCGAACACGTCCGAGACCGCCATGGCGACGCCGGAGGTCACCGGCCCGACCACGAACTTGACCTTGTCGCCGACGAGCAGGTTGGCGGAAGAAACGCCCTGCTTCGGGTCGCCGGCATCGTCGGCGAGTTTCAGCACGAGCTTCTCGCCGAGCACGCCGCCATTCTTGTTGATCACGTCGACGGCGGTCTGGGCGCCGTTCTTGACCTGGTCGCCATAGGCGGCGACCGGGCCGGTCAGCGGCGCGACGAGGCCGATGGTGATGTCGGCCTGTGCGGCCTGGGCAGAGAGGAAGAGGGCGGCGGCGAGCGCGGCGCCCGATAGGAGTTGGGACTTTTTCATTTGCATCTCCCTACGACATGCAACTTTAGCGCGCGATCCCGCGCGGGATCGCTTGCCGCCTGTATAGGCCAGGATGCCGTCCGAGGGCACTGCCCAAGCTTTCATCAGCCCTGTCGGGAAATGCATGGCTGTGCGGCAGGCGGTGCCCGCATTCAGCCTTTGTGGGCCTTGCGCTGGGCCTCGAGCTCCTCGGTGACCGCGATCACGTCGAGATAATCCTCGTGGCGGGCCGGCGCATAGCGCGAGACATGGCCGTCGGTGAAGTTCTTCCAGGCCTCGGGAGCGGCGTCCTTCATCGCGTTCATGGCGGCGACGAAATCGTCCTTCAGCCCCTGCGGCAGGTTGGCGCGGGTCGAGAACGGGCTCGCCGGGATCAAGGGCGAGGTCCAGAGCACGCGGGTCGAGCCGGCCGGGATCATGCCGCGCTGGGCGAGCCTTTGCGCGACGCCATGCTCCGCATTGACCTGATAGGTCGCGACGACGTCGAACTGGCCGCGGACCAGCGCCAGCACCGAATTGTCATGGCCGCCGGAAAAGACCGTGCCGCTGAAATGCGCCTTCGGGTCGATGCCCTGCTTGCGCAGGAAATAGGACGGGAAGGCGTAGCCGGAGGTCGAGTTCGGGTCGGCGAAGGCCATGACCTTGCCCTTGAGATCGGCAACGCTCTGATAGGCGCTCTCGGCGCGCACCAGCAGCACCGAGTAATAGCCTTCCTGACCCTGGTTATCGACGCCGCGGATCAGCGGCTGCAGCTTGTCGCCGAGCACGCGGCGCCCGAGCGCGTAGACCGCAGGCCCGAAGCGCGCGAAATCGACCTGATCGGCCCGCATCGCCTCGACGAGGCCGGCATAGTCCGAGACCCGGAAGAAACGCACGGGCACGCCGAGGCGCTGCGACAGGTAGTCGACCATCGGCTGGGTGCGGGCGATGGCGCCGACCTCGTTCTCGGCGGAGGAAACGCCGAAGCGAATTTCCTTGATGCTCTGCCGCCAGTCCGGTGCCTGCGCGAAGGCGGGGGCGATGCTGCCGGCGGCAAGGCCGGCGAGGACGAAGCGGCGTGTCGGCATGATGGTCTCTGGCGCGATGATCTGATCGCGCCTCGATGCGCGCACGCCACGACGGCTGGATGGCGGGCGGATGACAGTGCCGTGAAACGAAAAAGGCCCGGCTTGCGCCGGGCCTTCCGTAGGCTTGATAGGGGGATGGATCAGAAGTCCATGCCGCCCATGCCGCCGCCGCCCATCGGGGGCATCGGGGCGTCCTTCTTCGGCAGGTCAGCGACCATCGCCTCGGTGGTGATCAGCAGGCCGGCGATCGAAGCCGCGTCCTGGATCGCCGTGCGCACGACCTTGGTCGGGTCGATGATGCCGGCCTTGACCAGATCGCCGTACTCGCCGGTCTGGGCGTTGTAGCCGTAGGTGTAGTCCTTCGACTCCAGCAGCTTGCCGATCACGACCGCGCCGTCATCGCCGGCGTTGTCGACGATCTGGCGCGCCGGAGCGGCGATCGCCTTGCGGACGATCTCGACGCCGGTCTTCTGGTCGTCGTTCTGGGTCTTGATGCCCTTGACCGAGGACAGCGCGCGCAGGAGCGCAACGCCGCCGCCGGGGAGGATGCCTTCTTCGACCGCAGCGCGGGTCGCGTTCAGGGCATCGTCGACGCGGTCCTTCTTCTCCTTGACCTCGACCTCGGTCGCGCCGCCGACGCGGATGACCGCGACGCCGCCGGCGAGCTTGGCCAGACGCTCCTGGAGCTTCTCACGGTCGTAGTCCGAGGAGGTCTCCTCGATCTGGGCCTTGATCTGCCCGACGCGAGCCTCGATGTCCTTCTTCTTGCCGGCGCCGTCGATGATCGTGGTGTTCTCCTTCTCGATGCGCACGCGCTTGGCGCGGCCGAGCATGTTGAGCGTCACGGTCTCGAGCTTGATGCCGAGGTCTTCCGAGATCATCTGGCCGGCGGTCAGGATCGAGATGTCCTCGAGCATGGCCTTGCGGCGATCGCCGAAGCCCGGAGCCTTGACGGCCGCGACCTTCAGGCCGCCACGGAGCTTGTTGACGACGAGCGTGGCCAGGGCCTCGCCCTCGACGTCCTCGGCGATGATGAGGAGCGGCTTGCCGGTCTGCACGACGGCCTCGAGGATCGGCAGCATCGCCTGGAGCGAGGACAGCTTCTTCTCGAAGACGAGGATGTAGGGGTCGTCGAGCTCGGCGACCATCTTCTCGGAGTTGGTGATGAAGTACGGCGAGAGGTAGCCGCGGTCGAACTGCATGCCCTCGACGACGTCGAGTTCGGTGTCGGCGGTCTTGGCTTCCTCGACGGTGATGACACCCTCGTTGCCGACCTTCTGCATGGCCTTCGAGATCATCTCGCCGACCGACGAGTCGCCGTTGGCCGAGATGGTGCCGACCTGCGCGACTTCCGCGTTCGAGGTGACCTTCTTCGAGTTCTTCTTGAGGTCGGCGACGATGGCCTCGACGGCCAGGTCGATGCCGCGCTTCAGGTCCATCGGGTTCATGCCGGCCGCAACCGACTTGGCGCCTTCACGGACGATCGCCTGGGCGAGAACGGTGGCGGTGGTGGTGCCGTCGCCGGCATGGTCGTTCTGGCGCGAAGCGACTTCGCGGACCATCTGGGCGCCCATGTTCTCGAACTTGTCGGCGAGCTCGATCTCCTTGGCGACGGTGACGCCGTCCTTGGTGATGCGCGGAGCGCCGAACGACTTCTCGATCACGACGTTGCGGCCCTTCGGACCGAGCGTGACCTTCACGGCATTGGCGAGGACATCCACGCCGCGCAGCATCTTGTCGCGGGCTTCAGTGCCGAATTTGACGTCTTTGGCAGCCATGAGAGCTACTCCTTAGAACTTGAAACGGAAGAGAGCGGTCAGGCGGCGATCAGCCGACGACGCCCATGATGTCGGATTCCTTCATGATCAGGAGGTCCTGACCGTCGATCTTGACCTCGGTGCCCGACCACTTGCCGAAGAGGACGCGGTCGCCCTTCTTGACGTCGAGGGCAACGAGCTTGCCGGCCTCGTCACGCGCGCCGGAACCGACGGCGATGACCTCGCCCTCCTGGGGCTTTTCCTTGGCGGTCTCGGGGATGATGATGCCGCCCTTGGTCTTCTCTTCGCTGTCAAGGCGGCGGACCACGACGCGGTCATGCAACGGACGGAACTTCATGGTTCTGTCTTCCTCTCGGTCTTATTCGTTTCGGGTGCCTCTGAAGGGCTCCCGGGGGAGGCTGTTAGCAGTCACCAAGTGAGAGTGCTAACAGATGCCAGCGGAGATAGGCGCGGGGGTCCGGAGAGTCAAGGAAGCACCGGGCGATAAAGTGAACGCGGCGGATGCGGTGTCGCAGGCGGCCTCGGACCTGCTGGCAGCAGCGCTTGAACACGCTAACATGGCGGAATGACGACACCCTCGCCCGACCCGCGCCTCGACGCCATCGCCCGCTCCTGCGTCGCGCTGCATGTCCGCATGACCGCACGCGCCGTAACGCGGGCCTATGACGAGGCAATGCGCCCGAGTGGCCTCAAGATCACCCAGTTCGTGCTGCTTTCGGCGCTCTCAACCGGGCAATGGAAATCGGTCACGGAGCTGGCCGAACGCTTCGCGCTGGAGCGGACCTCGCTGACGCGCAATCTCCAGCTATTGGCGGCCGAGGGCATGGTCGAGCCCGTGGAGTGCCGTGGCCGGGCCTCGGTCTATGCGGTGACCGAGAAGGGCAGGGCCGCGATCGAGGCCGCGATCCCGTACTGGCGGGAGGCGCAGGACAAGATCGAAGGCGGCTTCGGCGAGGACCGCTGGCGCGAGACCCGGGACGGCCTCAAGGCGCTGCGCCGGGCCGCGCGCGGTGAGCGCTGAAGCCGCGCTCACCGGTTGACCAGTGCCCGGTCACATCTCTATCGTGCAGATACACGAATGGAGATCGGCATGAAGCGCGCGGTTGGGGTGGTGTCTCGCGAGGAACTGGTCGCGGGCGATGGCTTGAGTTTCCTGCGCGGGATCATCGCCGGCACCAATCCGGCGCCGCCCTTCGCCGACGCCATGGATTTCGAGCTGGCAGAGGCCGGTGAGGGCAGGGTGGTCTTCGTCGGCCAGCCCTCGGCGCGTTTCTTCAATCCGCTCGGCACGATCCATGGCGGCTGGACCGCGACGATCCTCGATTCCGCCATGGCCTGCGCTGCCCATGCGACGCTGAAGCCGGGCGAGGGCTACACCACGCTGGAGATGAAGCTGAACTATGTCCGCCCGGTCATGCCGGATAGCGGCCCGGTGCGCTGCGAAGGCAAGCTGATCCATCGCGGCAGCTCGGTGATCACGACGGAGGGCAAGCTGGTCGATGCGCGCGGCAAATTGCTCGCGCATGGCACCGAGACCTGTCTGGTCTTTCCGGCGAAGCCTAGCGCCGGCTGACGGCGATGGCACCCGCGACGATCAGCAATGCGCCGAGATAGGTCGTGTAGAGCGGCACCTCGCCGAACACGAAGAAGCCGAGCAGGCTCGCCCAGATCAGCGCCGTGTACTCGATCGGCGCGAGGCGCGAGGCAGCGGCCCGCGCATAGGCCGAGGTCAGCGTCAGGTGTCCGGCGACGCCGAGTGCGCCCGCGAAGAGATAGGCGCCGAGATCCGTCCAGGTCATCGGCACGAAGGCCAGCGCAGCCGGAATGGCGAGGCAGACCGCCGGCCCGACATTCTGGAAGGCGACGATGACGGTCGGACGTTCCCTGACCGCGATGCGCCTGAGCAGGATCAGGTTGAAGGCATAACTGACTGCCGAGAATAGTGCCGCGGCGACGCCGAGACCGGCGCCGCTGACATGGCCCTGCAGGCGGGGCCAGACCATCACGAGCATGCCGGCGATCCCGAAGCCGAGCGCCTGCAGGATGCGCTTGTCGATCTTCTCCTTGAGCAGGAGCCCGCCGAACAGGGCGACGAAGACCGGCGCGAGGAAGGAGAGCGTCAACGCCTCCGCCAGGGGCAGCACCGAGACCGAATAGAAGAAGCTGCCGGCGGTCAGCACCACCAGCGGGATGCGCGCGAGATTGCCGATCAGGCTGGCCTGCGTCGGCCGGGGCGGGCGGGGCGATGGCGAGCACGATGAGCGCGCAGATGCCGCCCATCAGGAAGCGCATGAACAGCGCCACGATGAACGGGTGCTCCTGCATCTGGCCCTTGATCACCCCGTCCATGGCGGTGAGCAGGGCGATGCCGAGCGCGGCCCGGAAGGCAACGGAGAGCGTCATGGGCTGACGTGCAGCGGCTTGCGGAAATGGTATTCCCAGCTTGCCGAGACGTCGCCGAGATAGCGCTCGCCCGGCCAGCGGGTAAAGCCGAGCTTCTCGTAGAAGCGATGGCCGCGTGTGAAGCGCGTATCCGACCACAGCGTCATCTCGGTGAAGCCGCCCTGTCCGGCGAAATCCATCGCCCTGGCGAACAGCGCCTGCGCCAGCCCGGTGCCCCGGAGGGCGCCGTCGACATAGACCTTGGCGAGTTCGACCGCATTCTGTTCTGGCACCGGCACGATGCCGAGCGAGCCGGCGATGCGCCCGTCCGGTCCGTCCACGATCCAGAGTTCGCCGCCCTTGGCTGCGAAATAGGAGGCCGGCCGGCGCAGTTCCGGCAGCTCGTCCTCGACGAAGATGCAACCCGGATATTCCGCGAAGCTCGCCGCGATGAGGGCGGAGAGCGGGCCGGAATCGTTGTCGCGGGCAGGCCGGATGGGCGTCGTCATGATGTTGGCCTTACGGTCAAATCCTGTCGTCGTGAAGATGCGGGAATGGCGTCACCCAATGCCGTGGCGGCAGGGCGAAGAGGGTGATGCTTCGCAACGCCTCTTGGAAAACCGGTTTCGTCCGGCTACCCCCGGTTTAGACGGCGTCAGCGCCGATGAGTCGTGCGCTTCGGCGTGGCAGCCGCAGGATCGGAAGGGAGTGACGAAGGCCCGATGACCGTTCTTCTGCCCTTCATCGTCAATGCCGGGCTGAACTTCGTCCTCGGGCTGCTCGTTGCCCTGTTCCTTGGCCCGGAGGCGTTCGGGCTCTATGCGATCGGCGCCGCCACAATCGTGCTCGTCAACACGGCGCTGCTCGACTGGCTGAAGCTCTCCATCGTCCGGTTCTACTCTGTCGAAACCCGCGAGAGCGATCCCGGCATCCGGGCGACACTCGATCTGCTCTTTGCCGGCGTCAGCCTGTCGCTTTGCGCGCTCCTCGCCGCTGCGCTGCTGGCGGGCGTCGATGCCGGGCTCCCGGCGGCGCTGCTGATGGTCTCGGTCGCGGGCGGCATCGCGGCGGGCTGGTTCGATTATCACGCGGCCATCGCGCGGGCCCGCTTCCTCGATGCGGCCTATGCCCGGCTCGTCCTCGTCCGCAGCGTCGCGGCCCTGCTGCTGATGGTCGGCGGCGCCTGGTGGACGCGCGATCCGGCCGTCGTGCTGCTGGGCGGCGTGCTCAGCGCAGTTGCCGCCGTTATCGCCAATCGCAACCGGCTCGCCGATATGAAACCCGCGCCGGGCGCACTCCGGACCGACCTGATGCGCGGTTTCGCGCGCTATGCCCTGCCGCTGGTCGCGGGCAACGCGGTCTATGCCGCGATCCCGCTCTTCAACCGTGCGATCCTCGCCGACAGGCTTGGCTTCGCCGAGGCAGGTTATTTCTCGCTGGCCTCCGATATCGGCCTCAGGCTCTTCCCGGTGCTGGCCTCGATGCTGGAGATCGTGCTGCTGCGCCAGGTCATCCGCCTCGACGAGACGCGGGGGCCGATCGCCGCGCAGAAGCGCATCGCCCGCAACATGGTCCCCGTGATCGCCTGCGTGCTGCCGGCGGCGCTCGGCTTCTGGCTGATCCTGCCGGCCTTCGAGCGGCTTTTCGTGCCGGCGAGCTTCCGTGGCCATTTCGCCGGCCATATGGTGCTTCTGCTGCCGGGCTTCGCGGCGATCGCACTGTTTCAGGCCGGTCTCGCGCCTGTCTTCCTGCTGGCGAAGCGCACGCTCGTCGCGATCCTCGCCTCCCTGATCGGGCTCGCCGTCAATCTCGCCATCATCTTCGCGCTGCCGGGAACGCTGGCACCCGCAACGGTTTCGATCGCGCAAAGCGCCGCCTATCTGACGGCGCTCCTGGTCATGGCCGTGGTCGCCCTGCGCGCGCTTCCGGCCCTGCCGCCGCTGCGGGAGATCGCTTGCGTTCTCGCCGCCGGTGTCGCGATGGGCCTTGCGATCTGGCCGTTGCGCGGCACGCTTCCGGCTGCCCTCGAACTGCCGCTGCAGATCGGGCTCGGCGGGCTGGGCTACGCGGGAGTGATCCTGGCCTGCGATGTGGGCCGCTGGCGCACCGGCCTGAAGCTGCGCTGGCTCGCCCGGCGCTCCGCGCGCCGGTGAGGCAGCAAGGTTTCCTTCACCCTGTCGCTTGACTGGTCGCTAAGGTTAATTCCGCGAATTGCGCCGGTTAAGGCCGGTTTTCGCGCTGAAGAGTCAACGATTCACCATTCCTTTCTGGGCACGCCGCAGGCTTTCAGGCAGTCGATGTCGAGAGTACCCGCGTCATGCGTCGAAAGATTATCCTTCCGCTCCTCGCTGCTGCCGGAGCCCTGGCCGTGGCCGGGCCGGCCCTCGCGCAGGGCTATCGCCAGAATCACGGCTACGCCGCGCCGAACGACCCGATGGCTTCAGGCGGCGGGCGCGGCAACTATGGCGGCGGCTTCATCGAGATGCTGATGACCGGCCGCGACCCGACGCCCGCTGGGCGTGGCGGCGCGGTCTATAACCGCCCCGGCGGCTATGCCTATGGCCAGCGGGTGCAGCCGCAGGGCGGCTATGAAGACCCGTTCGAGGCGGCGCGTCAGCCGCGCGCCGGCCGCCGCATGGCGGCGCTCGGCGAGCCTGTCGAGCCGCAGCAGGGCATCCAGCACATCGTCGACCCGCGCTTCCGCAAGCAGGAAGTCGCCTATGACGGTCCCCACAAGCCGGGCACGATCATCATCGACACGCCGCAGCGCTTCCTGTTCCTGGTGCAGCCGGGCGGCCGGGCGTTGCGCTACGGCATCGGCGTCGGCCGGCCGGGCTTCTCCTGGGCCGGCATGAAGACCGTCAGCCGCAAGGCGGAATGGCCGAGCTGGACGCCGCCGGCCGAGATGCTGAAGCGCCGGCCCGACCTGCCCCGCTTCATGACCGGCGGTCCCGACAACCCGATGGGCGCGCGCGCCATGTATCTGGGCTCGTCGCTCTATCGCATCCACGGCACCAACGAGCCGAACACGATCGGGCAGGCGGTGTCCTCGGGCTGCATCCGCATGACCAATGACGACGTCACCGACCTCTACGAACGCGTCCGCGTCGGCGCCAAGGTGCTGGTGATCTGAGGCAAGTCCTCATCGACGAACCATGAAAAACGGCGGCTCCGCATCGCGGGCCGCCGTTTTTCGTATCTTAGCCGGTCAGGGGCGAAAGGCGCCGTCAGACCCAGCTGTCATCATCCGCGTTGCCATCGTCGAAGCCGGGATCGGCATCATCGTGACTCGCGTTCTGGTAATTGGCCTCGCCGTCATAGCCCTGGCCGTAGCCGTTATCCTGCGCGGTCTGGTCGGACGCCGGCTGGGCGCTGGCGCTCTGGTCGGCGGCCGCCTGCTGGGGCGCAGCCGGGCTTGAGCTGGAGTTCGCGCCGGTGTCGCTCGCGGTCTGCGCCGCAGGCTTGCTGCCGCCGCCGAAGGCGTTGGTCAGCACATTGCCGAGCATCATGCCGCCGGCGACGCCGGCCGCCGTGGTCAGCGCGCTGGCCATGAAGCCGCCGCCGCGTCCGGGCGCCTGCTGCGGCTGGTTGCTCCACGGGCCGGGCTGGCCCTGCGCCTGCATCGGCATGGCCTGAGCCGGGGCAGCGGCCTGCGGCTGCGTGTTCCAGGCGCCGGATGGGGCTGCCACATCAGTGCGCGGCGGCACGGGCGGAACCGAGCCAGTGCGCGGCACCGATCCGCCGCCGAAGATGCCGGACAGGAAGCCGCCGGCCTGCGGCTGCGCCGCCTCGCTCGCGCGCGTCTGCGCCTCGCGCAATTGCGCCTGCAGGCTCTCGACCTGCTGGTTCAGGTTGGCGAGCGCCTGCTCCTGCACATAGACCGCCTGAGCCATGGCATAGGGCGCATAGGGCTGCTCGCGCAGGCGTTCCGCGATGAAATTCTCAGCCTCGGGGTCGCGGGGCTGGTTGGCTGCCTGCCGAAGGCGGTCGAAAATCCCGGCGATCACGTCGCGTTCTTGCGGCGTCATCGTCATCTCCTCTCGTTGCGCGGCGCGGTTGCGCCGTGCTCAAGAGGTGGGATCGGCCTGTGACGGTATCAAGGCGTCGCCGTGACGGGCGCGCATCGGGCCGGGAAACGCATTGCGCCTTTCCCGAATCCGATGCGACGAAGAGGCCCAATCGGCCTCAGATGCTGCCGAGATCGTCGTCCGGCGGCGGCATCTCGTCGACATCGGAGGGGGCCTGCAGCGAGCCGCGGTTTAGCACCACCACCGTCGTGCCGGACGGAACGCGGCTGTAGAGGTCGATGATGTCCTGATTGAACAGGCGGATGCAGCCGGACGAGACCGACTTGCCGATCGACCACGGCTCGGAGGTGCCGTGGATGCGGTAGAGCGTGTCGCGGTTGCCCTGGTAGAGATAGAGCGCGCGGGCGCCGAGCGGGTTTTCGAGCCCGCCGGCCATGCCGGCCGCCCAGGGGCGGTTCCGCTCCGGCTCGCGGGCGATCATCGCCGCCGTCGGGGTCCAGCGCGGCCACTGCGCCTTGCGGGCGACCGTGGCGCGGCCGCGCCAGGACATGCCCTGCTTGCCGACGCCGATGCCGTAGCGGACAGCTTTTCCGCCTTCCATCACGAGATAGAGATAGCGGTTGTCGGTATCGACGACGATCGTGCCGGGCTGCTCGCGGGTCGGGTAGGAGACGATGCGGCGCAGGAACTGCGGCTCGACTTCCGAGAGATCCGTCGCCGGCAACGGGTGCTGCTCATCCGGCCGCTCGCCATACATCGCCAGGTACTCGGCGCTGATATGCGGCCCCTGATGCGCAACCTCGAACGGCTCCGGCGGCCGATTGGCGACGCAAGCCGCCAGGAAGAGCGGGCTCAGGGCCGCAAAGACGCGGCGGGTCGGCCGGGCGAGGGGGGAGGCGGACGGACGGTCGGGGGACATCGACGGAAAACTCGGCGTTACGGGCAAAAATGAACGGCAGAACGGTGCGTTGGTTCCATGCGCCGCTGTTGACCTCCGTTCAAGGTGGCCGAGATGGCCGTGGGGTGAACGTGATGTGGCAAAAATGTGGTTGGCGGCGCCTGTTGCGATCGGGCAACAGGTGAGTTGCCGGACAGGCACATGCCGGGCATCGGCAGCTCGCTCCAGATCGGGCCGCGATGGCTGCCGTGTTGTCGCTCGGGCATGTTCGATCAGTTAAATATTTTTTGACGATGAGGCTCAATAGTGACCCTGTTTCGTCGATAGCCGCTGCCGCTTTACATCAGTCTTCTGATCACCGGCGAAGCCATGCGAGTTTAGACGATTGCCTGCCGCCTATGCCTACGTGTTGCTGGCGGCGCGCCACTCCGGAGAGCGCTGCATCATGTCGCTCTTCCCGGGAGATGGGCCTCCATGCTGAAACTGCCTTCGCTGCGTCTGCCGATCGCGACGCGTCTGGCGATACTGGCCGTGCTGATCGTCGGCGTCGCCGTCGCGGCTTCGGTCGCGGTGTCGCTGCGCGCAGCCGACAGCGCGATGCGCGAACGCGCCCAGTCGAGCCTGGCCATCAACATCAACCTGCTGCGGGACATCCTGCTGACCAAGGGCGAGCCGAGGCTTGAGGGCAGCAAGCTCATCTTCGGCAACGAAACCATCAACGACAACTTCGCGGCAGTCGACAAGGTCAAGGCGCTTTCGGGCGGAACGGCCACCGTCTTCATGGGCGACACCCGGGTGACGACGAACGTCACCAAGCCGGATGGCACGCGGGCGGTCGGCACCAAGCTGGCGCAGGGCCCGGCCTACGATGCCGTCTTCAAGGAGAAGCGGACCTATTCCGGCGCCGCCGACATTCTCGGCGTGCCCTATTTCACGATCTATGAGCCGATCGTCCAGAAGTCGGACGGCAACGTGATCGGCATTCTCTATGTCGGCATCAAGCAGGAAGAGTTCCTGACCGTCATCGGCGAAATGATCCGCGCCAACATCATCGCCGGTCTGGCGATCGCGGCCGTCGCTGGCTGCCTGCTGTTCTGGCTGGTCCGCCGCATGATGAGACCGCTTGGCAGCCTGAGCGCAGCCCTGAGGCGTCTCGCCGAGGGCGATCTCGACACGCCGGTTCCCGCTTTCGGTGGCGGCAGCGAGTTCGGCGCCATGGCCGGCGCCGTCGAGGTGTTGCGTCAGGCCTCGATCGAGAAGGTCAGACTGGAGCAGGACGCCACGGCGCAGGCCGAATTGATGGGCCAAACCCGCCGTCAGACGGAGGCCCAGCGACAGGCCGCGGCACAACAGCAGATCGAGCAGGCTCGGGAGTTGGAGGACGTTGTCGCCGCGCTGGCCGAGGGGCTTTCGGCTCTCTCGCAAGGCGATCTGCGCCATCGCATCGAGGCCGAGATGCCGGCCGCCTATGTGAAGCTGCGCGACGATTTCAACGAGACGGTGGACCGCCTCTCGGACACGGTGGCGACGATCCAGACGACCTCGGCCGATGTCGGCCTCGCCGCGCGCGAGATCAACATGGGTGCCGACGATTTGTCGAAGCGCACCGAAGAGCAGGCCTCCTCGCTGGAGGAGACGGCCGCCACGACCGAGGAGCTCGCGGCTTCCGTCAAGGCCTCGGCCCAGGCCTCGAAGGATGCAGCGCGGATCGCCGACGAGGCGATGCAGGCGGCGCAGTCCGGCGGCACGATCGCCGGCCAGGCGGTCGATGCCATGGCCCGCATCGAGACCGCCTCGCAGAAGATCTCCGACATCATCCGCGTCATCGACGACATCGCCTTCCAGACCAACCTGCTCGCGCTCAACGCGGCGGTCGAGGCGGCCCGCGCCGGCGACGCCGGCAAGGGCTTCGCGGTGGTGGCCTCCGAGGTCCGGACCCTGGCGCAGCGCTCGAGCTCCGCGGCCAAGGACATCTCCGGGCTGATCTCCTCGTCCAATGTCGAGGTCGGCGAGGGCGTCAAGCTGGTGCGTCAGGCCGGCGACCAGCTGGCGCGCATCCTCGCGGCCTCGCAGAAGGTCGCGGCGACGATCGCCGACATCTCGGCGGCATCCGGCGAGCAGGCCAACGGCATCGACGAGATGAGCCAGGCCGTGGCGCATCTCGACGAGATGACCCAGCAGAACGCGGCGCTCTCCGAGCAGAGCGCGGCCTCGGCCGGCTCGCTGTCCGGCCGGATCGAGCAGCTCAACGCGTTGGTCGCGGCGTTCAAGACCGGCCGCGAGGCGGCCGGCCAGGGGGCTTACGCCCAGCCGGCCTCGGCGCCGCGTGCGAAGGCGCCGGTGCGCGCGGCCGGGCGGCCTGCGCCTGCTTCCGCAGCCTCGTCCGGCGAGCCGGAGCGCCTGCGCCAGCTGGCCGAGGCCGCCTTCGTCCAGTCGCGCGCGCCCGCACCGCGCAAGGTCGCCAATGGCGGCGGCGGCCGGGCCAGCGATTCCGGATGGGAAGAGTTCTGATCAGAACCTGACGACGCGCAGGTTCTTCAGCAGACCCAGCCTTTCGCGATCCCACCAGCGCCAGAGCATCATCACGGCGACGACGGTGAGCCCGGTCACCAGCCCGATCCAGATGCCGCTGCCGGCGAGCGGCGTCATGAAGCCGAGCACGGCCGAGAGCGGCAGGCCGATGCCCCAGTAGCCGATGCCGGCGAGGATCATCGGCCGGCGGGTGTCGCCGAGGCCACGCAGGATCGACGAGCCGATGACCTGCGCCCCGTCGGCGATCTGGAAGACGGCTGCATAGAACAGGAAGACCGTGGCGATCTGGGCGACCGCTTCCGCACCGGGCTTCGAACGGTCGAGGAAGGGCGCGATCAGCCAATGCGGCACGATCGCCATCAAGACGGCCGTGAAGCACATGAAGCTCAGTGCCAGGATCAGCGCCATCATCCCGGCGCGCCGGATGCCCTCCTTGTCGCCGGAGCCGAAGGCACGCCCGACCCGCACGGTCCCGGCCTGTCCGATGCCGAGCGGCACCATGAAGGCGAGCGAGGCGATCTGGATCGCGATGGCATGGGCCGCGAGCGCCGTCGAGCCGATCAGCCCCATCATGAAGGCCGCGCCGTAGAAGATCAGAGACTCGAAGGACAGCGTCAGCGAGATCGGCAGGCCCATGCGCCAGAAGGCGCGGTAGCGGGGCCAGTCCGGCACCCAGAAGCGGCCGAAGACCTGATAGCGCCGGAAGCGTCGGTCGAGCGAGACGACGAGCGCGAGGCCGAGGAACATCAGGGCCGAGGATATCGCCGTCGCCAGCCCTGAGCCCGGCAGGCCGAGCGCCGGGAAGCCGAGCCGCCCGAACATTAGGCACCAGTTGGCGAAGGCGTTGAACGCCACTGCGAAAAGCACGACGATGAAGGCCCAGCGCGGCCTCTGCAGCGCGGCGACGAAACCGCGCAGGCACAGATAGAGAAAGAAGGGCAGCAGGCCCCATTGCAGCGTGTGGATATAGGAGGCAGCCGCCTTCGAGAGGACGGGGTCCTGGCCCATTGCCCTCAGGATGAACTCGGCCTGCCAGAGGAAGAGCCACATCGGCCCGACCATGGTCGCAGCCGCCCAGAAACCTTGCCGGACCGTTCGGCGCAGATCGCGCACCGCATGCCGGTTGCGACCGAGCTCGATCGCGATCATTGGGGCGACCGCCCCCATCGCGCCGATGCCGAAGATCAGGGCGGCGCTGTAGAGATTGGTGCCGAGCGCGCCCGCCGCCAGCGCCTCGGGGCCGAGCTGGCCCATCATGATGACGTCGGTCGCCATCATCGCCGTCTGCGCGATATTGGTCAGCACCATCGGCCAGCACAGGGCGAGCATGGCGCGCGACTCAGTCAGCCAGGGATGATCGGAACGGGATGCGGCGATTGCAGACATGGGCGCCGCTTCTACCGCCGATTGCAAAGTCGAAATAGCCGGCGCCACGCTGTTCACCGCCCTGAGCCGATGCGCTGCACGCGGGTCGACAAGTCCCGCCGTGGTCTGCATCTTGCCTCGCAGACTGCTGGAGGGCCTGAGGCGATGAGCACCAATTTGAGGATCGATGGCGCGAGGCTGACCTCGCGCCTGGCCGAACTCTCGAAGATCGGTGCGACGCCGGAAGGCGGCTGCCGCCGCCTCGCCCTGACCGATGAGGACAAGCAGGGCCGCGACTGGCTCCTCAGTCAGATGAAGGCGCTCGGCCTCGATACCCGCGTCGATGCGATCGGCAATATCGTCGGCATCCTGAAAGGGCAGGAGAGCGGCCCGGCCGTCATCATGGGCTCGCATATCGACACAGTCGGCACGGGTGGACGCTTCGACGGCGCGCTCGGCGTCGTCGCGGGCGTCGAGGTTCTCGCGGCCCTGCGCGATGCCGGCCTGACGCCGAAGCGCGACATGGCGGTGATCGCCTTCACCAACGAGGAGGGCGCGCGCTTCCACCCCGACATGCTCGGCTCCTATGTCTGGGCCGGCGGCATGAGCGTCGAGGCGGCACATCGGGAGGTCGATTCCGAGGGCGTCGGCCTCGGCGCCGAACTGAAGCGCATCGGCTATGAGGGCGCCGAGAAGCCGGGCTTCCTGCCGGCCCATGCCTATATCGAGATGCATATCGAGCAGGGTCCGGTCCTCGAGAACGAGGGCGGCGGGCTTGGCGCCGTCACCGGCATCCAGGCGATCTGCTGGCTCGAACTCACCCTGAAGGGCCGCCCGAGCCATGCCGGCACGACGCCGATGGCCTATCGCAAGGACCCGGGGCTGGCGGCCGCGCGCATCAACATCTTCGCCAACGAATTGACCAAGACCATCCCGCACCAGCTCGCCAATAGCGGCGTCATCCGCGTCCAGCCCGGCAACGTCAATGTCGTGCCCGAAACCGTGGTGATGACGCTCGACCTGCGCAATCCGCTCGACACGCCGCTGGCCCAGGCCGAGGCTGCGGTCCGCGCCTTCTGCGCCGAACTCGCCGAGCGCGACGGCATCGAGATTTCCTTCCGCGACCTCGCGCGCTTCCCGGCGACGCCCTTCGCCGAGGAACTCATCGCCGAGGTCGAGCGCAGCGCCGGCCAGTTCGGCCTGCCGATCCGCCGCATGATCTCCGGCGCCGGCCACGATGCCCAGATGATGGCGCGTCTCTGCCCGACGGCGATGGTGTTCATTCCCTCCATCGGCGGGCTCTCGCACAACCCGGCCGAGTTCAGCACCGATGACGACATGGTCGCCGGCGCCAATATCCTGCTCACCACCGCCTGGCGCGTCGCCAACGCCTGAGAGGTCTCCGCATGACGACGATCGCCACGCTGTCGGCCGCCGAACTCGGCCCACTCTACGCCAGCAAGCAGCTCTCTCCCGTCGAGGTCGCGAAAGACACGCTCGCTCGCATCGAGCGCTTCGAGCCTGAGGTCAACGCCTTCGCCGTCCGCGACGAGGCGGTGACGCTGGCCATGGCCGAGGCCTCGCAGGCGCGCTGGCTGAAGGGCGAGGCGATCGGCCCGCTCGACGGCGTGCCGGTCACCATCAAGGACAATCTCGGCGTCGCCGGCTGGTCGATGCAGCGTGGCTCCGCCATCGCCTCCAATGCGCCCTTTCCCGAGGATTCCCCGGTCACGGCGCGGCTGCGCGAGGCCGGCACGGTCTTCCTCGGCAAGACCACCATGCCGGAATATGGCTGGAAGGGCGTCGGCGATTCGCCCGCGACCGGCATCACCCGCAATCCCTGGAACACCGGCACGGGGCCGGGCGGTTCCTCCTCGGGCGCGGCGGTCTGCGCGGCGCTCAATCTCGGCTGCATTCATATCGGCACCGACGGGGCGGGCTCCGTGCGCATTCCCGCGGCCTTCACCGGCGTCGTCGGCCTGAAGCCGAGCTATGGCCGCGTCCCGGCCTGGCCGATCTCGGTCATGGGCTTCCTCGCCCATCTCGGGCCGCTGACCCGCACCGTCATGGATACGGCGCTAGCGATGAAGGCGATCGGCCAGCCCGATGCGCGCGACATGACGGCGCTGCTCGATCGCCCGCCGGATTATGTCGACGGGCTCAAGGGCAGCATGAGGGGCTTGC
The DNA here is from genome assembly GCF_059416005.1 of Allobosea sp. GW821-FHT09G06. Lineage (NCBI taxonomy): Bacteria > Pseudomonadati > Pseudomonadota > Alphaproteobacteria > Hyphomicrobiales > Alloboseaceae > Allobosea > Allobosea sp. GW821-FHT09G06. Next base: position 995,374 of record NZ_JBWKOI010000002.1, read on the forward strand.
GCGTCGCCTGGTCGCCGCGCCTCGGCCAGAATGTGACCGTCGATCCCGAGATCGCCGCCCTGACGGCGGCGGCCGCGCAGGCCTTCACCGAGCTTGGCGCGACGGTGGAGGAGGTCGATCCCGGTTTCGACGATCCGATCGAGATCCTGATGACGCTCTGGTCTTCTGGGGCGGCGCTGGCCTTGAAGAGCATCGATGCGGCCGGGCGCAGGCAGATGGACCCGGGCCTCGTCGCGGTGGCGGAGCAGGGTGAACGCATCCCGGCCTCGGCCTATGTCGATGCGCTCCTGAACCAGCGCAACGCGCTGGCCTACCGCATGGCGCAGTTCCACCAGCAATACGATCTGCTGCTGACGCCGACCCTGCCGCTGCCGGCCTTCGCGGTCGGGCGCGATACGCCCGAGCACGGCGCCTATGGCGAGGACTGGACGCGCTGGACGCCCTTCACTTACCCGTTCAACATCACCGAGCAGCCGGCGGTCTCGGTGCCTTGCGGCTTGACCAAGGCGGGCCTGCCCGCCGGGCTCCAGATTGTCGGCGCTTTCGGCAAGGATGCGCTCGTGCTGCGGGCCGCGGCGGCCTTCGAGCAGGCGCGGCCCTTCGCCCGCGTCAATGAACCGGTCAAACCGATTTAGCCCGCGAATATTTTTCGCTTTCCCGGAACGGGCTAAAAAAGCCCGTCCGGGAGCCGAAACACCGGGTTCGCCCCCGAAAGTTCCGTCTGGCACGAACCGTGCAGGCGAAGATCCGGCCTCGGTCGGGTGCTGCTGCGTGTTGTCAGGCGGATTTTTTCTGCCCAAACTTGCGGCAAGGCAGCCCGTTCAGAGGCGCCGCTTCAGGGGAGAGCATGATGGATCGCAGGACGTTTCTGAAATCCGCGACGGGCGCCGGCATGGCCGCTGCGACCGGTGGGCTGGCGATGCCGGCCCTCGCGCAAAGTCCAGCCAAGACGCTACGCTTCGTACCGCAGGCCAATCTCGCGAATTTCGACCCGATCTGGGGAACGCAATACGTCGTCCGCAACGCTGCGGCGCTGGTCTGGGACACGCTCTACGGCATCGATTCGAAGTTCCAGCCGCAACGCCAGATGGTCGAGGCGGAGGAGGTTTCCTCAGACGGCCTGACCTGGACCTTCAAGCTGCGCTCCGGCCTGAAATTCCATGATGGCACGCCGGTCACCTCCAAGGACGTGGTCGCGAGCCTCATTCGCTGGTCGGCGCGCGATCCGATGGGCCTGATGCTGCGCGCCATCCAGGTCGAGCTCGCTCCCGTCGATGAGTTGACCTGGAAATGGTCGCTGAAACAGCCCTTCCCGAAGATGCTGCTGGCGCTCGCCAAGAACAATGCGCCCTGTTCCTTCGTGATGCCGGAGCGCATCGCCAAGACAGACCCGTTCACGCAGATCACCGAGTTCGTCGGCTCGGGTCCGATGAAATTCCTGCGCAGCGACTGGGTGCCGGGCGCCAAGGCGGTGTTCGAGAAATTCGCCGACTACAAGCCCCGCTCCGAGAAGGCGGACTGGCTCGCCGGCGGCAAGAACATCCTCGTCGACCGGATCGAATGGGTGATCATGCCCGATCCGGCGACCGCCGCCGCCGCGCTCCAGAACGGTGAGGTCGACTGGTGGGAAACCCCGCTCGCCGATCTCGTGCCGGTGCTGAAGGGCCACAAGGATATCAACGTCGATATCGGCGATCCCCTGGGCAATGTCGGCGCCTTCCGCATGAACCACCTGTTCCCGCCCTTCAACAACGTGAAGGTGCGCCAGGCCGTGCTCACGGCGCTGAACCAGGAAGACTACATGCGCGCCGTCGTCGGCGACGATGAGAAGCTCTGGAAGCCGCTGCCGGGCTTCTTCACGCCGGGTACCCCGCTCTACACCGAGGAAGGCGGCGACATCCTCAAGAAGCGCAATGTCGCCGAGGCCAAGAAGCTCCTCGCCGAGGCCGGCTACAAGGGCGAGCCGGTGGTCTGCGTCGTCGCGCAGGACATGGCCGCGACCAAGTCGATGGGCGACGTCACCGCCTCGCTGCTCAAGAGCATCGGCATGAACGTCGACTTCGTCGCCACCGACTGGGGCACGGTCGGCTCCCGCCGCGCCCAGAAGACGCCTCCGGGCCAGGGCGGCTGGAGCATGTTCCACACCTGGCATGCCGGCGCCGACTGCATCAATCCGGCCGCCTATACCGCGATCCGCGCCAATGGCGAGAAGGCCTGGTTCGGCTGGCCCGACGTGCCCGCGGTCGAGACCGAGGTCACCAACTGGTTCAACGCCAAGGACCTGACCGAGGAGAAGGCGGCGATGGGGCGGCTCAACAAGGCGGCGGTCGAGAACGTCGTCTTCGCGCCGACCGGCTTCTATCTCAGCTATCAGGCCTGGCGGAAGAACGTCACCGGCGTGGTCAGCGGGCCGCTGCCGTTCTTCTGGGACGTCAAGAAGGGCTGAAGTCCCTCTCGCGGAGCGGCGACGCCGCTCCGCCTTTGCGGAGCCCGCTCGGCTCTGCTGCCTCGCTTTGCTGCGACCCGGAAGAACTCCCGGCCGCGGCTCCCGGATTTGCCGTGATCGAGGTCCGACTGCCTTATGCTCGCTTTCGTCGTCAGGCGCATCATTACGACCATCCCCGTGATGGCCTTCGTGGCGCTGTTTGTGTTTTCGCTGCTCTACATCGCGCCGGGCGATCCCGCCGCGATCATCGCCGGTGACCAGGCGTCGCCGGCCGATGTCGAGCGGATCCGCGCCAGCCTGGGCCTGGACCGGCCCTATCTCGTGCGCTTCGCCGAATGGTCCTTCCGCGTCATCCAGGGCGATCTCGGCACCTCGATCTTCACCAACCTGCCGGTGACGCAGCTGATCGGGCAGCGCATCGAGCCCACGCTCTCGCTGATGGTGCTGACGCTGATCTTCGCCGTCGTGGTCGCCGTGCCGATGGGCGTTGTCGCGGCCTGGAAGGCCGGCAGCTGGATCGACAAGGCGGCGATGGGCTTCGCCGTGCTCGGCTTCTCGGTGCCGGTCTTCGTCGTCGGCTACCTGCTCGCCTATTTCTTCGCGCTCAAGCTCGATTGGCTGCCGGTGCAGGGCTACACGCCGTTCTCGCAGGGCTTCTGGCCCTGGCTCAGGAATCTCATCCTGCCGGCCGTCACGCTCGGCCTCGTCTATATCGCGCTGATCGCCCGCATCACCCGCGCCACCATGCTCGAAGTGCTGCAGCAGGACTATGTTCGCACCGCCCAGGCCAAGGGCGTGGCGCAGAAGGACGTGCTGTTCCTGCATTCGCTCAAGAACGCGGCCGTGCCGATCGTCACCATCATCGGCATCGGCATCGCGCTCCTGATCGGCGGCGCCGTCGTCACCGAGAGCGTCTTCGCCATTCCCGGCCTCGGCCGGCTTACCGTCGATGCCATCCTGCGTCGCGACTATCCCGTCATCCAGGGCGTCGTGCTGATGTTCAGCCTGGTCTACGTGCTCGTGAACCTGCTGATCGACCTGACCTATACCCTCGTCGACCCGAGGATCCGCTATTGACCGCGCAATCGACCCTTGCGGCACCAGCCGCTGAACCGGTGAAGGCTGAATTGAGCCGTGCTGCCCGCTTCCGCCGCTACCTGCGCCGCCATCCTTCGGTGGCGATTGGCGGCGGGCTCCTCGTCCTGATGGCGCTGATCGGCATCTTCGCGCCGCTGCTCTGGACCACCGACCCGACGGCGATCTCGCCGGCCCGCCGCACCCGCGTGCCCTCCGAACTCTACTGGTTCGGCACTGACATGCTCGGCCGCGACGTCTATTCGCGCGTGGTCTACGGCGCCCGCGTCTCGCTGCTCGTCGGCTTCAGCGTCGCGGTCCTGTCCTCGATCATCGGGCTCACCATCGGCCTCTTCGCCGGTTTCGTGCGCTGGGCCGACGGCATCATCATGCGCATCATCGACGGCATGATGTCGATTCCGCCGATCCTGCTCGCCATCGCCCTGATGGCGCTGACCCGTGGCTCGATCCAGAACGTCATCATCGCCATCACCATCGCGGAGATCCCGCGCGTGGCGCGCCTCGTGCGCGGCGTCGTGCTCTCCCTGCGCGAGCAGCCCTATGTCGAGGCGGCGGTGGCCAATGGCGCGCGTGTGCCGCGCATTATCTGGCGCCATATCCTGCCCAACACCTTCGCGCCGATGAGCGTGCAGGCGACCTATATCTGCGCCAGCGCCATGATCGTCGAGGCGATCCTGTCCTTCATCGGCGCGGGCGTGCCGCCGGCGACGCCGTCATGGGGTAACATCATGGCCGAGGGCAGGGCACTCTGGCAGGTCCGGCCGCACATCATCCTGTTCCCGGCCGTGTTCCTCTCGATCACGGTGCTCGCGGTGAACCTGCTCGGCGACGGCCTGCGCGACTCGCTCGATCCGCGCCTTGCCAAGACCCTCTGAGAGCCTGCCCCGCAGCTGGGACAACCCACGCCCCGCATTGCCGGCGCTTGACGCGCCGGCTCAGTGCTTGAAAGCCTTGCCAGCAGGGTGATCCTCATCCGGAGCCTATGACGTGACCCGCATCCTGACCGTCGCCGCTGCCCAGCTCGGCCCCATCCAGCGCGATGAGAGCCGGGCCTCCGCCGTCGCCCGCATGGTCGAATTGATGCGACAGGCCAAGAGCCACGGCGCCGATCTCGTCGTCTATCCGGAAGCCGCGCTCACCGCCTTCTTCCCGCATTGGTGGATCGACGACGAAGCCGAGATCGATAGCTGGTTCGAGGCGGCGATGCCCTCGAACGAGACCGCGCCGCTCTTCGAGGAGAGCAAGCGCCTCGGCGTCGGCTTCCATCTCGGTTATTGCGAGCTCGCCTTCGAACAGGGCCGCAAGCGCCGCTTCAACACCGCGATCCTCGTCGACAAGTCGGGCGCGATCGTCGGCAAGTACCGCAAGATCCATCTTCCGGGCCATCCCGAGCATCGCCCGGCCGCGCCTTTCCAGAACCTAGAGAAGCGCTATTTCGAGACCGGTGAGCTCGGCTGGCCGGTCTGGCGGACGATGGATGCCAATATCGGCATGATGATCTGCAACGACCGCCGTTGGCCCGAGAGCTATCGCTCCATGGGCCTGCAGGATGTCGAGTTGATCGTGCTCGGCTACAACACGCCCAAGCACAACCCGCCGGCCCCGGACCATGACCGGCTCGGCAATTTCCACAACCAGCTCGTGATGCAGGCCGGTGCCTATCAGAACGCCACCTGGGTCGTCGGCGTCGCCAAGGCGGGGCTCGAGGCCGGTGTCGACCAGATCGGCGGCTCCTGCATCATCGCCCCCACCGGCGAGGTCGTGGCGCAGGCCGTGACGGAGGGCGACGAACTCGTCGTCGCCCGTTGCGACATGGACCTCGGAAAGAGCTATAAGGCCTCCACCTTCAACTTCGCCAGGCATCGCGAGCCTCAGGCCTACGGCCTGATCGTCGAGCGCAAGGGCGCCGTCTCCCCGGTTTGATCAGCCTCCAAAGGACAAAAAAGTGACCCACGATCTCATCCTGAAGGGTGGCCGCGTCATCGACCCCTCCCAGAAGCATGACGGCATCCTCGATGTCGCCTTCACGGACGGCAAGGTCTCCGGCTTCGGCAAGGACCTGAAGGGTGCCAAGGAGATCCGCGACGTTTCCGGCTACATCGTCTCGCCCGGCCTGATCGACCTGCACACCCATGTCTACTGGGGCGGCACCTCGCTCGGCATCGATGCCGACGAATTCTGCCGCGTCTCAGGCGTCACCACCTCGGTCGATACCGGCTCGGCCGGCCCCGGCAACTGGCCGGGCTTCCGCAAGCACGTCATCGAGCAGAGCCAGGCGCGCATCCTTGCCTATCTCCACGTCTCGCATGCCGGCATCTACGGCTTCGACCATCGCGTCATGGTCGGCGAGAGCGGCGACCTGCGCCTGATGAACCCGATCGACTGCGCCGAGGTTGCCGACAAGAACCGCGATTACATCGTCGGCATCAAGGTCCGCGTCGGCCTGCATGCCTCGGGCGAGCAGGGCACCGCGCCGCTCAATATCGCGCTGCAGGTCGCCAACGAGGTCGGCATGCCCCTGATGTGCCATATCGACCATCCGCCGCCGTCCTACGAAGAGGTCATCGGCATGCTGCGGCCGGGCGACGTGCTGACCCACGCTTTCCGCCCCTTCCCGAATGCGCCGGCGACCGCGCAGGGCACGGTGAAGCCGGAAGTGCTCGCTGCCCGCAAGCGCGGCGTCATCTTCGATATCGGCCACGGCAAGGGCTCGTTCTCCTTCAAGACCACGCGCGCCATGCTCGCCAACGGCTTCGAGCCGGACGTGATCTCGTCGGACGTGCACAAGCTCTGCATCGACGGTCCGGCCTATGACCAGGTCACAACCATGTCGAAGTTCCTCTGCATGGGCATGAGCCTGAACAACGTCATCGCCGCCTCGACCGTGAACGCCGCCATGGCGCTGAAGCGCCCGGAATACGGCTCGCTCAAGGTCGGCTCGCTCGGCGACGCGACGATCCTCACCGTCAAGGAAGGCAAGTTCGCCTACGAGGACGTGGTCGGCGAGATCCTGACCGGCGACCGCAAGATCGTCTCCGAGGGTGTCGTGCTCAAGGGCAAGTGGTGGCACCCGAAGCGGACCAGCAAGTTCCCGAAGGTCGCGGCCTGAATCGAGGGCTCAACCCTGTCATTCCGGGGCTTCGCGCAGCGAAGAACCCGGAACCCACGACTGGGTGAGCCCGATGGACTGGGGCGCCTCGAAGCGTGGTGCCCGGTCGTGGGTTCCGGGTTCGAGCCTTCGGCTCGCCCCGGAATGACAAAGGAAGAGCCAGTTGCGAAGCGCGTTCTGGCGCCGCATGGCGCCGGTCGACCTGCCGGCCGCGATGGAAATCGCGGCCGTCGTGCACCCGGACTACCCCGAGGACGAGGCGGTCTTCGCCGAGCGTCTGCGTCTGGCGCCCGAGGGTTGCCATGTGCTGGCGGCGGGAGACGGGGCGCTCCAGGGCTATCTCGTCAGCCATCCCTGGCCGGCGGGCACGGTCCCCGCCCTGAACTCCCTGCTCGGCGATATCCCAAGCGGCTCCGCGAACTGGTATCTGCACGACCTCGCCCTGCTGCCCTCCGGCCGTGGCAGCGGTGCGGCCGGGGCGATCGTCGCCGATATCGCCCGTCAGGCCGCCGAAAGCGGCTATACGAGCCTGGCGCTGGTCGCGGTCAACGATTCGACCGGCTTCTGGCGGCGGCAGGGTTTTCGCGAGGTGCATGACCCTGCGCTTGATCGCAAGCTTGCGAGCTATGACGATGCGGCCCGTTATATGCGCCGCGAACTGAACGACTGACAGGATAGGCCGGCACCAGAGATGCCGGCGGGATTTGAGGAGAGGAACGCCATGAGCGCCGAAGACAAGCTGAAGGAACTGGGGCTGACCCTGCCGGACGTGCCGACGCCGGTCGCGACCTATGTCAGCTTCAAGCAGGTCGGCGACATGGTCTATCTCTCGGGCCAGGGCCCGAAGCGAGCCGACGGCACCTATCCGACCGGCAAGGTCGGCGCCGATGTCACGATCGAGCAGGCCTATGAGCACGCCAGGCAGACCGGTCTCGGCTTGCTTGCCGCGATGAAGAAAGCGGTCGGCTCGCTCGACAAGGTCGAGGTCGTCAAGCTGCTCGGCATGGTCAACGCCGCCCCCGATTTCTCCGATCATCCCAAGGTCATCAACGGCTGCTCGGACCTGTTCGTCGCCGTGCTCGGCGACCGTGGCCGCCACGCCCGCTCGGCCGTCGGCATGGGCTCGCTTCCCAACCGCATGACCGTCGAGATCGAAGTCATCATCAAGGTGCATCCATGAGCGTGACCGCGACCACCTCCAAATCCGTCGATCAGCCGGCCGCGACCCCGCTCGCCGCCGAGATCGCCCGCGTCTACGGCACGCCCGCCGTGGTGATCGATCTCGACAAGGTCGATGCCAATATCGCGCGCCTCCAGGCCGTCTGCGATGCGGCCGGCGTCGCCAACCGCCCGCATATCAAGACGCATAAATCGCCGGTTCTGGCACGGCTCCAGGTCGAGGCCGGCGCGCGCGGCATCACCTGCCAGAAGCTCGGCGAGGCCGAGGTCATGGCGGATGGCGGCATCGACGACATCATGATCAGCTACAACATCCTCGGCGAGGAGAAGCTCGGCCGCCTCGGCGCCCTCCAGCGCCGCGTCCGGATGATCGTCGCCGCCGACAACCCGGTCACCATCTCCGGCCTGCCGCGTGCGGGCGAGATCGCCGGCCGCGATCTCGAAGTCGTCATCGAATGCGATACCGGCCGCAAGCGCGCCGGCGTCGAGACACCCGGTGAAGCGGTCGAGCTGGCCAAGATGGTCGCGGCATCGCCGGGGCTGCGCTTCGCCGGCTTCCTGATGTACCCGCCGGAGGATGGCTGGGAGCGCACGCAGGTCTTCCTCGACACGGCCAATGCCGGCCTGCGCGATGCCGGCCTCAAGGCCGACATCATCTCGACCGGCGGCTCGCCCAACATCCCCAACATGGGCAAGCTCAAGGGCGCGACGGAGCATCGCTCGGGCACCTCGATCTTCAACGATCGCATGCAGATCGCGGCCGGCGTCGCGACGCTCGAGGATTGCGCGCTGACCGTCTACGCGACGGTGGTGAGCCGGGCCGGACCGGAGCGCGGCATCCTCGATTCAGGCTCGAAGACGCTGACCAGCGACAAGGGCAATCTCGACGGCCACGGCTACATTCTCGAGTATCCGGCAGCGCGGATCGCGCAATTCGCCGAGGAGCATGGCTTCCTCGACCTCTCCGCCTCGAACAAGCGCCCGCTCGTCGGCGAGGTCGTACGCGTGGTGCCGAACCATGTCTGCGTCGTCGTCAACATGGTCGATCGCCTGATCACCGTGCGCGGCGACAAGCTGATCGGGGAATTGCCGGTCGCGGCGCGCGGCCGCCTGACCTGAGCTAGTTCTGCAGGATCTTCGATCCCTTGATCGTGACATTGCCGGACGCCTTGGCTTCGAGGCGTCCGGAGGCGCTGAGCGTGATATCGCGCCCTTGCAGCTGGACGCTGCCGTCCTTCTTCATGTTCAGCCTGGCATCGCCGCTCTTCAGTGAGGCTGCGTCGGCGCTTTCGATCGAAAGCGTCTTGCCGACGCTGACGGCCATGCCCGCTCCGACGCTCATCGCCATCTCCTTGCCGGCCGTGATGGCGAAGTTCTGCCCGCTGTCGATATCGCAGCCCACCGCTGCGCTGACGTTGAAGCTGCGCGTTTCGAACGAGGCTTCATGGCCGCTGCTGACGCGCAGCCGGTTGCCGATCACCATCGTTGCATTGGCGCCCGCGGTCACGGCGAGGTTGCCGCCCGAGGTTAGCGTCATTGCGCTGCCGGCCGTCAGCGCGATGCCCATCCCGCAAGTGATCGTCAGCGAGCCCGGCGCGTTGATCACGACATTGCCGCCGCGATCCGCTGAGATCGCCTGAAGCAGGGCTGCGACCTGCGCTTCCAGCGTGGCGATACGCTTCTGGAGGGCTTCGGTGCTCGGGTCGGCCATCGCATTCCCCTTCTCGTCGGCATGATGGGGTGACGAAGCGTCAGCCTATCATGCGCCTGAGGTGGCGAGAATGCATTTGGCCGGTCAGCTCTCCGGGTGCCGGGCGTTCCAGGCGGCGGCGTATTCCGTGCAGAGCCGGTCGAGCTCGGCGCGGTCGGTGACGCCGGCCGGGCGCCCGCGCGAGGGCGAGGCCTGCTGGAACGGCACCGAGCGCTGATGCGCGACGCGCCAGAGCCGGCGCAGCTCCGCCAGCGGGTCGGCGTGGTCGTCGACGCGGATGTCGAGGCTGGGCACCGGCTCGCCGGCCCAGACGCGGATCGCAGCGGATTGCTTGCCGCGCTTGTCGCCGCCGGCCTTCTCGCCGGCCTCCAGAGCGACCAGCAGGCGCTCGTCGAAATCCAGCGCCGAGGCGGCGATGTAGGCCTTCAGGGTCTGCTGCACGACCTCGGGCCCGGCGAGCATGTTGCCGGCGACCGAGACTTGCGGCCCATCGACGGCGCCACACCAGTCGATGCAGGCCGCGCCCGTATGCGAGGCGGTCTTGCCGTCGCGGTCGATGACATGGAGCTGGCGATGGGCGCGGCCCTCGTCGGCTGCTGTCAGCGTCGCGATGATCTCAACCGCCGAGCGGCCCTCCTGCAGTAGCCTGAGGCCGTCGATCCCGTAGAGCGGATTGACGAAGGCCTGCGTCGCGATCGCGCCGATCCGCCCGCCGCCATAGGGCACGCGGGCGCCGACGGCGAAGGCGCAGGTCGAGACGGCGACGCCATAGGCGCCGGTCGCGGCGTCGCGGGCGACGATGGACCAGGTCATGCGGTCAGTTCCTCAACGGCCGGCGGCATAGGCCTGCATCAGACGCGGCGTCGCGGCGGCGCGCAAGAGGCCGTCATCGCCGCGTTCTGCCGCAGTCAGGCGCCCGACCGTCCAGGCCGGGGCCTTCTCGACGGCATGCCCGCGGCGCTCCAGCTCGGCGAGTGCGGCGGCGCCGATGCTCTCCTCGATCATCATGTGGCCCGGCCGCGACGAGCGCGGATAGAACGAGGACGGGAAGTGCTGCGTGTGGAACAGCGGCAGGTCGATCGCCTCCTGCAGGTTGAGGCCGTGATGGACGCGGCGCAGGAACAGGCCGAGCTGCCACTGCTCCTGCTGGTCGCCGCCCGGCGTGCCGAAGGCGAGGCGGGGCTTGCCGTGCTCGAAGGCGATCGAGGGCGTCAGCGTCGTGCGCGGGCGCTTGCCGGGCGCGAGCGAGGAGGGCAGGCCTTCTTCCAGCCAGAACATCTGGGCGCGGGAATTCAGCGGGAAGCCGAGCTCCGGGATGACCGGCGAGGATTGCAGCCAGCCGCCCGAGGGCGTCGCCGCGATCATGTTGCCCCATTTGTCGATGACGTCGATATGGACGGTGTCGCCCTTGCGGCCGGCCGCGACCATCGAGGCCATGGTCGGCTCGCCGACGCTGGCGCCGCCCTGGGTCGGCTGGGCGATGGCGCCGAGCGCCTTCATCGCATGCGCGACCTGCGCCTCGTAGCCCGAGACGACGCCCGGCCGCAGCTCCAGCGAGGCGCGCTCACCGATCAGGCCGCGCCGTCCGGCTGCATAATCCTCGGAGAGCAGCGTCGCCAGCGGCACCTTCACGAAATCCGGGTCGCCGTAATAGGCCTCGCGATCGGCGAAGGCGAGCTTCATCGCCTCGACGACATGGTGGACGAATTCGGGACTGGCCGGGCCCATCCCGGCGAGATCGACGCCTTCGAGGATCTTAAGCGTCTGCAGGAAGGCCGGACCCTGGCCCCACGGGCCGATCTTGAAGACCTCCCAGTCGTGATAGGTCACGGAGGTCGGCGTCTCATAGGTCGGCTTGTAATTCGCCATGTCCTGCGCGGTCAGCAGGCCCTTGTTGCGGCGGCCGGAGGAATCCATCACCTCCTGCGTGCGGCAGAAGCGGTCCATCGCCTCGGCGACGAAGCCCTTGTACCAGGCGTCATAGGCGCCCTGGATCTGCTCCTGCCGGTCGCTGCCCTTGGCTTCAGCCTCGGCGAGGATGCGCTTGTAGGTCTCGGCCGCGGCCTTGTTGGCGAAGAGCTTGCGCGCCTCCGGCACGTTGCCGCCGGGCAGGTAGACGGCGCCGGAGGTCGACCACTCGTTGCTGAAGAGGTCGGTCAGCTCCCGGATCGAATCCGAGACGCGCGGCAGCATCGGGTGGCCGTTCTCGAAATAGCCGATCGCGGGTTCGAGAACGTCGCGCAGCTTGAGCCGGCCATGGTCGCGCAGCAGCGTCATCCAGCCGCCGAAGGCGCCGGGGATGACGGTCGCGAGCAGGCCGGAGCCGGGGATCAGGTCGAGGCCGAGCGCCTTGTAGGCGGCGATGGTCGCGGCCTGCGGGGCGGGCCCCTGCGCGCAGAGCGTCTCGACCTTCCCGGTCTCGGCCGAATAGAACACGGCTGGCATGTCGCCGGCCGGGCCGACGAGATGCGGCTCCACCACCTGCAGCACGAAGGCGGCGGCGGCGCAGGCGTCGAAGGCGTTGCCGCCCTTTTCCAGCATCGCCATGCCCGAGGCGGTGGCGAGCCAGTGGGTCGAGGTCACGACACCGAAGGTGCCGAGGATTTCGGGGCGGGTCGTGAACATGGGCGTATCCAGTCAAACAGGAAGAAGGGGATTGGATCTCGGCTCAGCCCTCATCCTGAGGAGCCGCGCAGCGGCGTCTCGAAGGATGTTCCGGAAGGCTGGGAAACGCGCGGCAAAGGAAAGCTCATCGCTGGCGCCTCGCAAGTTCGAGCAATTCGTCCCAGCGACCATCGATCATGGCTTGCTTCTTCCGTCGGGACCAACCCTTGACGCGCCGCTCCATGGCGATTGCGTCGAGGACACTGGGAAAATGCTCTGCGAATACGAGGCTAACCGGCCTGCGGGTGAAAGTGTAGCTGTCGGAATGAAGTCCTGCATTGTGCTGGCCGACGCGTGTTGCCACGTCCGCTCGTGTCGTGCCGGTGTAGAAACTGCCGTCGCTGCATTTCACGATGTAGAGCCAGCACCCGTCATGGTCTCGCACAGGGCGCCTCCTGGAGCATCCTTCGAGACGCCGCTGCGCGGCTCCTCAGGATGAGGGCTGAGGGTGGCAGAGATCATCTTCTAGTTTTCTTTCGGGTCGAGCGCGTCGCGCAGGCCGTCGCCGAGCAGGTTGAAGCCGAGCACGGCGAGGAAGATGCAGACACCCGGTGCCACCGACATCCACGGCGCCTGCTCCATGAAGTTCTTGGCGACGTTGAGCATCTGTCCCCAGGAGGGCGCCGGCGGCTGCTGGCCAAGGCCGAGGAAGGAGAGGGCGGCTTCCAGAATGATCGCCTGCGCCATGAACAATGTCGACTGCACCACGATGGGGGACAGGGTGTTGGGCAGGACATGGCGGAACATCAGCCGAAGATCGCGCGCGCCGACCGCCCGCGCGCCCTCGACGAAATCCTCCGCCTTGACGTTCATCACCTGTCCGCGGATCAGCCGGATGAAGATCGGCACGGCTGACAAGCCGATCGCGATCATTGCGTTGGTCAGCGACGGGCCGAGCACGGCGGCAAAGGCGATGGCGAGGATCAGGAAGGGGCAGGCGAGGAGAGCCTCGGTGACGCGCGAGATCACGATGTCGATCCAGCCGCCATACCAGCCGGCGAGCAGGCCGAAGGGCAGGCCGATCGCGACCGCGATCAGCACCGAGACGATGCCGGCGAGCAGCGAGGCCTGCGCCCCGAAGAAGAGCCGCGTGACCTGATCGCGGCCGAGCTCGTCCGTGCCGAACCAGTAGAGTTCCGACGGCGGCTTGCGGATGGCGAGGAAGTTCGACTTGAACGGATCGGCCAATGGCAACACCGGCGCGAGCACAGCCATCAGCACGAAGATCAGGACGAGCCCGCCGCCGAGCAGCGCGGACTTGTTGCGGACGAGGCGCGCCAGAACGCCGGGCCGGCCTTTGGAGCCGGCCGATGCGCCGGCGGAGGCGATGGAATCGAGCGATGCCATCAGCCGGTCCTCAGGCGCGGGTTGACGAGGATGTAGAGGATGTCGGCGATCAGGTTCATCAGGATGAAGCCGATGGCGGTGCACAGCACCACGCCCTGCACCACGCCGTAGTCGCGGTTGAACACGGCATCGACGATCAGCTTGCCGAAACCGGGGATGGTGAAGACCTGCTCGGTCAGCACGGCACCCGCGAGCAATTCGCCGAAGAGCAGCGTGGTCAGCGTGATGATCGGCACCAGCGCGTTGCGCAGCGCATGGCGGTGCACGACCGTATCCTCGTCGAGCCCCTTGGCGCGGGCAGTGCGGACATAGTCCGAGCGCAGCACCTCCAGCATCGCCGAGCGGGTATGGCGCATCAGGAAGGCGGCAAGACCGTTGCCGAGCACGAAGGCCGGCATGATCAGGCGTTTGATCGCCTCCCAGGGTTGCTCGAAAATCGATTCATAGCCCGATGCCGGCAGCCATTTCAGGTGAACCGAGACCAGCAGGATCAGCATGATCCCGAACCAGAAATTCGGGATCGACAGTCCCGACAGGGCGGCCGCGCTGGCGGAATAATCGACGATCGTGCCCTTGTGCCGCGCCGCCAGGATGCCGATCGGGATGCCGATCGCGACCGCGACGAGGATCGAGGCGGTGGCGAGCTGGATCGTCACCGGCAGCTTCTGCAGGATGAGCCCGAGCACCGGCTCGCCGGTGCGCAGCGAGCGGCCGAAATCGCCCTGTACGACCTGCCCGAGCCAGGCGAAGAACTGGACGAAGATCGGATCGTCCATCCGGTAGATCTCGCGCAGCCGCGCGATCACCTCGGGGTCGCGTTCCTCGCCTGCTATGACGAGGAAGGGATCGCCCGGCAGCGCGCGCTGCAGGGCGAAGACGAAGAGCGATACCAGAAAGAGCGTCGGTATCGCGATCAGGAAGCGGCGGAGGATCAGGGTGAACATGGTGCGCTCGAACCTGCTCCGTCATCCCGGATGCAGCGAAGCGGAACTCCGGGATCCATCGTAGAGAACTGCGCTCTACGATGGATCCCGGGTCGACCTTCGGCCGCCCGGGATGACGGCGCGGTTGTGAAGCTGAAAGCTCCCCTCACGAGCGCTTCATTCCCGCCAGCCGGATGATTCCGTCGGGATTGATCGCGAAGCCCTGCAGATTGGAGCGCATCGCGAAGAACACCGTCTGGTTATAGAGATAGACGATCGGCAGCTCGTCCTGCAGGATCTTCTGCGCGGCGTCGTAGCGCTTCTTGCGTTCGGCCGGCTCGTAGATCGTGCGGGCTTCGTCGAGCAGCTTGTCGACCTCCGCATTGGCGTATTTGCCGTCGTTCTGGTTGCCCTTCGAATGGGCGAAGGGGTGGATGTTGCCGTCCGGATCGATGCGGCCGGACCAGCCGACCCGGCTCATCTGGAACTTGCCCTGCTGCTGGTCGCGCAACTGGCTGGCGAACTCGGTCGAGCGGATCTGGATGTCGATGCCGGCTTCCTGCGCCATCGCCTGGATCACCTGCCCGAGCTGGGCGTCGACCGGGTTGTTGGTGACGAATAGCTCGACCGAGACCTTGGACTGCCCGGCTTCCTTGAGCAGCGCCTTCGCCTTGGCGAGGTCGCGGGCCGGCACCGGCAGGTCGGCGCTGACGAAGA
Organism: Allobosea sp. GW821-FHT09G06; assembly: GCF_059416005.1. NCBI lineage: Bacteria > Pseudomonadati > Pseudomonadota > Alphaproteobacteria > Hyphomicrobiales > Alloboseaceae > Allobosea > Allobosea sp. GW821-FHT09G06. Next base: position 1,010,565 of record NZ_JBWKOI010000002.1, read on the forward strand.
AGTTGCCGGGGTTGAAGGGCTGGTTCGACGGCGCATAGAGCCCTTCGAACACGACCTGGCTCAGCACCTTGCGGTCGATCGACAGCGAGAGCGCCTGACGCACGCGCTTGTCCTTGCCCATCGGCTGGTTGGCGGCTTCGCCGTGGTTGGTGTTGATGGTGATGCCCTGGTAGCCGAGATTGGCGATGCTCTCGATCTTGAGAGACTTGTCCGATTGGGCCGATTTCACGTCGGTCGGCGCCAGTCGCTCCAGCATGTCGAGCTCGCCGGAGCGCAGGTTGGCGAGGCGGACCGTCGTATCGGGGATCGAGCGATAGAGCACGCGGTCGAAATTGTACTTGTCGGCCTCCCAGTGCTCCTTGAATTTTTCGAGCACGATCCGGTCGTTCTGCACGCGCTCGACGAACTTGTAGGGGCCGGAGCAGACCGGTTTCGCCCCGACGTCGCCCGACAGGATCTTGGGCGAGAGCATCATGCCGGCGCGGTCGGTGAGCTGCGAAAGCAACGTGGCGTCCGGGCGCTTCAGCTTGATCACCAGGGTAGTGGCGTCAGGCGCTTCGATGGTGTCGACCGAGGCGAGCTCGGCCTTGCGCAGCGAGTCGGGCAGGGTGCGGGCACGCTCCAGATTGGCCTTGGCGGCCTCGGCGTTGAAGGCCTCGCCGTCATGGAACTTCGCATCGCTGCGCAGCTTCATGGTCAGCGTCAGGCCATCAGCGGAGAAATTCCATTCCGTCGCCAGCCGCGGCACCAGCTTCAATTCCGGCGTGATGTCGACCAGCCGGTCGCACAGCCCCATGAAGACGATGCGGCCGACGAAGGTGCGCGCCTTGTGCGGGTCGAGCATGTCTGGGTCTTCCTGCAGGCCGATCCGCAGGGTGGACGGCGCCTGTGCCAGCGCCGGCACTATCGCGAGCGCAAATGCGGCGGCCGAGATCGCAACCTTCAACAGCTTCATGATTTCCCCTCGTTCCGGACGGTTTTCGGCGAACGTTCCCGGCGCGTCATGCGCGGATCGTCCTGCTCAATTCGTTCCTTGTGGCACTAATCTGACTCAGATCGCGCCCGCCGTCGATGATGCGCCGCATCAATTCGCAGGCAAGTTTGCCTGCCCCTTAGGCAGATATGACTTGGCCCGGAAACCGGGGTTCCATGTCCGGGGAGGACATGCACGATGCGGCGATGGCGGTCGCCTCGGCGGGCCGCAGCCTCTAGAACGACGCTCGACAAGGGCGTGAGGGAGAATGAGCATGCTGCTGGGCGTGATCGCCGACGACATGACGGGCGCGACGGATGTCGCGCTGATGCTGAACCGGGCGGGCATGCGCACCGTTCAGGTGATCGGTGTCCCGCCGGCCGGCTCCGCCCTGCCGGAGGCCGATGCCGTCGTCGTCGCGCTGAAGTCGCGGACCAATCCGGTGGCCGAGGCCGTCGCGGATTCGCTCGCCGCCTGCGAGGCGTTGCTGAAGGGCGGCGCGCGCCAGATCCTGTTCAAATACTGCTCGACCTTCGATTCGACCGCCGAGGGTAATATCGGGCCGGTGGCGAATGCGCTGGCCGGGCGCCTCGGCGCGAAGCTCGCCATCGTCTGCCCGGCTTTCCCGGCCAATGGCCGCTCGATCTATCAGGGCTATCTCTTCGTCGGCGCCGTGCCGTTGCATGAGAGCTCGATGAAGGATCACCCGCTGACGCCGATGCGGGATTCCAGCCTGATGCGGTTGATGTCGGCGCAGGCGAAGACCGAAACCGGCCTCGTCGATTACGCGACGGTCCTCGCCGGCCCGGCCGCCGTGAAGGCGCGCCTCGCCAAGCTTCAGGCAGACGGTATCCGCTATGCCGTCACCGACGCGCTGACCAATGAGGACCTGATGACGCTCGGCCATGCCGTGTCCGAGCATGTCCTGCTGACCGGCGGCTCCGGCATTGCCATGGGCCTGCCCCAGAATTTCCGACGCGCCGGCCTGCTACCTGAGCGTCCCGGTCCGCAGGACTTGCAGGCGCCGGCTGGCCGCGCCGGCATCATCTCCGGCAGCTGCTCGACCGCGACGCGTGGCCAGATCAAGGCGGCGCTGGAAGCGGGCTTTCCCGCGCTCAAGGTCGATCCCTTCGCGCTGGCCGATGGCAGGCAGGACGCCGCCGGCCTCGCCGCCTGGGCGCTGGCGCAGCCCGCCGACAAGCCGTTCCTCCTCTATTCCAGCGACGATCCGGCCGAGGTCGCGGCCGTGCAGGACAAGCTCGGCCGCGACAAGGCCGGCAGCATCGTCGAGCATGCCTTCGCCGAGGTCGCGCGCCGGCTTTCCGAGGGCGGCGTGACGCGGCTTCTCGTCGCGGGCGGCGAGACATCGGGCGCGACCGTGCTGGGCTTGGGCATCCGCACGCTGGAAATCGGCCCGGAAATCGACCCCGGCGTGCCCTGGACTCGCGTCGTGGACGGGCCAGAAATGGTCGTCGCGCTGAAATCCGGCAATTTCGGCACGCCGGATTTCTTCCTGAAGGCCTGGAGCCTGCTGCGCTGATGCCCGATTTGCCTGCGCTGAATCTCGTATAGGATCAGCCTGCGAACTGGGAGCCGGCATGGACATGGCATTTCTGGGCGAACTTCTGACCAACGTAGCGGATCGTGGCCGCGCGCTTATCGGCTTCGAGCGTTTTCTCGGCAGCCGCTCGCGCCCGATCGACAAGCTCTGCGAGGATCTGCTCTCCGGCCGCGGCGAGGCCTCGGGCATGGCGCTGGCGCAGGCCGTGCTGGAAGCCTGGCAGGGCCTCGACAAGCCCGGCCGGCTCGCCTTCTTCAATATGCTGCAGGAGCGCTTCGGCCCCGATCACGACCGGCTCGACCAGGCGATCGAGGCCTATCGTGCTAAGCCGGATGCCGCGACCGTCTCCGCGCTCCATCTCGCGGCCGAGCCGCGCCGGCAGGAATTGCTGCGTCGTCTCAACCTTGCGCCCGAGGGCACGCATGTTCTGGTGCGGATGCGCGAGGCGCTGTTCGAGGCGATGGCGGCGGAGCCTGGGCTGAAGGGCATCGACGATGATTTCCGCCATCTCTTCGGCTCCTGGTTCAACCGCGGCTTCCTCGTTCTGCGCCGGATCGACTGGCGCACGCCGGCCAATGTGCTGGAGAAGATCATCCGCTACGAGGCGGTGCACGAGATCCAAGGCTGGGACGATCTGAGGCGCCGGCTGGAGCCGGCGGACCGGCGCTGCTTCGCCTTCTTCCATCCGCAGCTCGTCGATGACCCCCTGATCTTCGTCGAGGTCGCGCTGACCGGCGACATTCCGCGCAGCATCGGCGAGGTGCTGGAGCCGGAGCGCACGATCCTGCCGGCGCAGCAGGCGACGACGGCGGTGTTCTATTCGATCTCGAACTGCCAGGAGGGCCTGCGCGGCATCTCCTTCGGCAATTTCCTGATCAAGCAGGTGGCCGAGGACCTGAAGCGCGAATTGCCGGGGCTCGATACCTTCGTCACGCTCTCGCCGGTGCCGGGCTTCGCCCGCTGGCTGGCCGGCATCGCCGACGAGCCCGGTGATCTCACCCTCACCAATGAGGAGCGCGCTGAACTCGCCCGCCCGGCCGGCGAGACGATCTCGCTCGACGACGCGACGAAGGCGCGCCGCGACAAGCTGCTCGGCCAGATGACGGCGCAGTACATGCTGCGGGCACGCACGGCGTCGGGCCGCGTCATCGATCCGGTCGCACGCTTCCACCTCGGCAACGGCGCGCGGCTGGAGCGGATCAATGTCGGCGGCAATCTCTCGGCGCGAGGCCTGCGCGAGTCGCATGGCGTGATGGTCAATTACCGTTACGACCTCGACGATATCGAGACCAACCACGAGGCCTTCGCCACCCGCAACACGGTGGTGGCCTCCTCCAGCGTGCGCAAGCTGCTGCGCCCTGCTACGAGCTGATACGGAAACGCCTGAAAGGACCCGAAATCATGGGCAATCACCTCTTCGACCTGATCCGCTCGCGCATGCCGGTGCCGGATGCGCCCTTTGCTCTGCTCGATGACGGCCGGCGTTTCTCCTATGGCGACATGGTCGCGGTTTCCGCCCGCTTTGCCGATGCGTTGGTCGGGCTCGGCGTGAAGCCGGGCGATCGTGTCGCGGTGCAGGTCGAGAAGAGCTTCGAGGCGCTGATGCTCTATCTCGGGACGGTGAGGGCGGGCGCGATCTTCCTGCCGCTCAACACCGCCTATACTCCAGCCGAGATCGAGTACTTCCTGGGCGATGCCGAGCCTGCGGTCTTCGTCTGCGATCCCGCCAAGGCTGAAGCGCTGCGCCCCTATGCCGAGAAGGCCGGCGCGAAGCTTGAGACGCTCGGCATCGGCGCCGGCAGCCTGCTCGACAAGGCCAATGCCGCCTCGGGCGATTTCGCCGACGTCGCGCGCGGGCCGGACGATCTCGCTGCGATCCTCTACACCTCCGGCACGACCGGCCGCTCCAAGGGCGCGATGCTGAGCCACGACAACCTATCGTCCAACGCGCTGGCGCTCGTCGACTACTGGCGCTTCGGCAAGGGCGACGTGCTGCTGCACGCCCTGCCGATCTTCCACACACACGGCCTTTTCGTCGCGACGAACGTCATCCTCTTGTCCGGCGCCTCGATGATCCTGCTGCCCAAGTTCGACCCGGAGCAGGTGTTCAAATACCTGCCGCAGGCGACCAGCATGATGGGCGTGCCGACCTTTTACGTCAGGCTTTTGCAGGATGCCCGTCTGACCAAGGAAGCGACGAAGCATATGCGCCTCTTCGTCTCCGGCTCGGCGCCGCTGCTGGCCGAGACGCATCGAGAATGGCGCGACCGCAGCGGCCACGCCATTCTCGAGCGCTACGGCATGACCGAGACCAACATGAACACCTCGAACCCCTATGAGGGCGATCGGGTCGCCGGCACGGTCGGCTTCCCGCTGCCGGGCGTCTCGGCCCGTGTCACCGATCCCGAGACCGGTACAGAAATCGCCCGCGACGAGATCGGCATGATCGAGGTCAAGGGCCCGAATGTCTTCAAGGGCTATTGGCGCAATCCCGAGAAGACGGCCGCCGAGTTCCGGCCGGACGGCTTCTTCATCACGGGCGATCTCGGCAAGATCGATCCCGCCGGCTACGTCCATATCGTCGGGCGCGGCAAGGACCTGATCATCACCGGCGGCTACAACGTCTATCCGAAGGAAGTCGAGACCGAGATCGACGAGATGCCGGGCGTGATCGAGAGCGCCGTCATCGGTTGTCCGCATCCCGATTTCGGCGAGGGCGTAACCGCCGTCGTGGTCTGCAAGCCCGGCGCCGAGATCACCGCGAAGGGCATCGCCGCCGCGCTGGAGCAGCGTCTCGCCAAGTTCAAGCAGCCCAAGCAGGTCTTCGTCGTCGCCGACTTGCCGCGCAACACCATGGGCAAGGTCCAGAAGAACCTGCTGCGCGAGCAGTACAAGGACATCTACGCCAAACAGCTGAAGGCGGGGGAGTAAACCTCCTTCACTGCGTCATTCTCGGGCGAGGCGGAGCCTCGACCCGAGAAACTCATGCAGGAAGAGGCGCCTTCTCTTTCCAGAGATGCTCGGGTCAAGCCCGAGCATGACGGCTAAGCTCAGACGGTTCACACCAGCGCGGGCACGCCGAGTTCGATCGTCTCGCCGTCAGTGGGGATGCGCAGGCGCCGCGTGTCGACGCCGCGCTCCTTCGCTGCCTTGCGGAGCGCTGTCCGGCTGACGGTCGCGTGGTCCAGCGCTTCCATATGCGTCGCGATCACCGTCGCCAGCGGGAAGGCCTCCGCGAGATCGAGCGTCTGTTCGTCATCCATCACGATCAGCGTGCTGTCCCACATCGCCCCGCAGGAATGCGTCACGATGACGTCCGGTCCCGTCGCCGTCGCGGCGTCGCGCAGCGGCGGGTAGAACACGCTGTCGCCGCACCAGTAGAGTGTCGGCTCACCCGGTGCCTCGAAGCTCAGGCCCATCACCCGCCCCATCGTCTCGACGACGGCGCCGGTGCCGTGCTGGGCCGGGTGCCGCTTCAGGATGATCTGGCCCAATCGGATGAAGCAGTCGATCGCGGTGATCGAGGAGAAGCCCGCCTGCGCGATCGCGGCCTCATCGCCGGGCTGGCAGATGATGGCTAAGTCCTTCGGCAGGCGCTCCTTGGCCACCTCGTCGAAATGATCGGCATGGAGATGCGAGACGATCACGGTATCGACGCCAGCGATAATGTCCTCGATCGGCTCGGGCAGCTCGACCATCGGGTTCTCCGAGCGCCCGGTGAAGGAGCGCCGGCTATGGCGCGGCCCGAAATCTGGGTCGATCAGGAAGGTCCTGCCGCCATAGGTGAGCTTCAGCGTCGCGTTGCGGAGAAGTTTGAGCTTCATATCCGTCGGCTCCTCGTCAGGGAGGGGCATTGTTCCGCATCCCGCCACGAAGAGACCAGTTCGGATTTGTGAAGCTCTTTCCACGTTCGCGTGACGTATCAGGCCGCGGCGAACTGGCCGTAGGGCACGCTCTCTCGCGCCTTGCGCAATGCGCTCGCCCACCAATGCAGCTGCGCCAGCATCGTCGCCATCGCCTGTTCCGCGCGGTCGGCATCGAGCAGGGCGCCCTCCGCGTCGAAGCGGCTCCAGACATCGGCGAAGGCTACGCCGTCGCGGATCGGCGCGGCATGCAGTTCCCCGAACACGAGGCGGAGCTGCTCGACGGCGCGCAGGCCGCCGGAGATGCCGCCATAGGAGACGAAGCCGACCGGCTTGCCGCGCCATTCCGGTCCGACCGCGTCGATCAGGAACTTCAGGATCGCGGGGTAGCCTCGATTGTACTCCGGCGTCACCACGACGAAGCCGTCGGCCCAGCCGATGATCTGCCGGAGTTCTTCGAGGGCAGGGTGCTTGCCGCTGACATGGCGCGGCGGCAGGTCGATCTCGCCGGGGTCGACGACCGCGAGGTCGAACGGGCCGTCGCCCGCGATCTGCGAGATCGCCCAGCCGGCGACCTTGTCGCAGAAGCGGCCTTCGCGGCTGCTGCCATAGATCAGGGCGAGCCTGATCCGCGTATCGACCTTCTGGTGCATGGAAACGCTCCGGTTTGCATCACGGGAGCAGGGCTTATAGAACCTCAAGTAAGGTTAAGGTCAAGAGGCGTATTCCGATGTCCCAGCAGGTGCGTTTGCCGGGCGAGCTCAGCGTCGGTGATGTCGCACGCCGCAGCGGGCTTGCCGTCTCGGCCCTGCATTTCTACGAGGCGGAAGGGCTGATCCGCAGCCATCGCACGGCGGGCAACCAGCGCCGCTATGCCCGCGAGGTTTTGCGCCGGGTCGCGATCATCAAGGTGGCGCAGCGTGCCGGTATTCCGCTGAAGACCATTCGCGAGGCCTTCAAGGCCCTGCCGCAGGAGCGCACGCCGACCGTCGCCGATTGGGCGCGGCTGTCATCCGCCTGGAAACAGGAGCTGGAACGCCGCATCGACCGGCTGACCCGGCTGCGCGACGATCTCAACGGCTGTATCGGCTGCGGCTGCCTGTCGGTGCGGGATTGCCCGCTGCACAATCCGCTCGACCGCCTGGCCGAGGAGGGGCCGGGGCCGCGCCTCCTCGATCCGGAGTGAGGCTCAGCCCGCCTTGTAGAGCGTATCGAGCGGCATCCGCGCGACATCGGCCATCAATTGGACGAAGCCCTGCGCCTGAAGCGCAGCCGTCGCCTTGCCCTTCGCAGCTGTCGCGAGGCTGGCATAGCCGGCCGCGCCGGCGCGGTTCACGTCCTGCGCCATCCAGGCAAAGGCATGCGGGCCGGTGGGGCGTATATGGGTGTAGCCTTCCTCGGCCATCGTCACGGTATGCGGCTTGAACAGCGCGGCCCGGCTCATGTCGACGAGGTCCGGCCGGAAATGCAGCATCAGCGAGGTCTCGACATCGCCGCCATGGATGCCATGGCGGATATCGAGTTCGCCATAGAGCCCCTCCGGCAGGCCGAAGGACATCCAGGCCGTGCAGACGGCGAGCATGCCGTGATCGACGCGCAGCTCCCGCGCCACGATCTTCATCGGGTCGACATTGCCGCCATGCGAGGTGATCAGCACGAGCTTGCGCAGGCCCGCCCGCTTCACGCTCTCGCCGATCTCGATCCAGGAGCGGATGGCGCTTTCCCAGCCGATCGTGACGGTGCCTGGCGAGTGCAGGTGCTCGTTCGACTTGCAGACGGCCTGCGTCGGCAGCACGAGCACGTCGAGATCATCAGGCACCAGCGGCATGGCCTCGGCCAGCATCCCGTTCATCACGGTGGTATCGACCGAGACCGGCAGATGCGGGCCGTGCTGCTCGATCGCAGCCAGGGGCAGCACCGCGACGGTGCGGTCAGGCGAAAGCGTGGCGAAGTCGGAGCTCTTCAGGTCGCCCCAGAAACGTGCGGTCATGATCAGGCCTGTCAGGAGCCGTTGCGATCGCCTTGTTTCTGTGCAGAAACCCGGCGGCACGGCGTTGCATTGTCCCGTCGTCCTATCGCATGGGATAAGGAGACGGGCCAGTGGCCGGGTCGGCCGCAGCGTGAGGGGAGATAGCGAGATGACGACGATGAAATATCGCGTGAACCGGCGCGCCGCGCTGGGGCTGATCGGCGGCTCCACCGCCTCCCTGCTGATCCCGATGCCGGGTGCGCGCGTCAATGCGCAGACGCTCGACAAGGTCAGCTACCAGACCAACTGGCGCGCCCAGACCGAGCATGGCGGCTTCTATCTGGCTGCGGCCAACGGCATCTACAAGAAATACGGCCTCGACGTGGAGATCCGCCCGGGCGGCCCGCAGCAGAACCCGACCCAGCTCCTGCTCGGCGGCCGCGTCGACATGATCATGGGCAACTCGCTGGAGGCGCTCAGCTTCGCGCATGAGAACCTGCCCTTCCTCTGCATCGCCTCGATCTTCCAGAAGGACCCGCAGGTCCTGATCTCGCATCCCGGCCAGGGCAACGACACGCTCGCCGACCTCAAGGGCAAGCCGATCCTGATCGCGGCGCAAGCCCGCGTCGGCTTCTGGCCCTTCCTGAAGCTCAAGTTCGGCTTCCAGGACGAGCAGATCCGTCCCTACACCTTCAACATGGCGCCGTTCCTGGCCGACAAGAAGCTGACGCAGCAGGGATTCCTCTCCTCCGAGCCCTTCGTCATCCGCAAGGCGGGCGTCGATCCGGTCGTGCATCTCCTCGCGGATGCCGGCTTCGAGAACTACAACACCACGATCACGATCTCCCGGAAGATGGTCCAGGAGAAGAAGGAGCTGGTACAGCGCTTCACCGATGCGACGCTCGAAGGCTGGGCCGAATACATGAAGGGCGGCGCCGGCAACGAGGCCGCCAATGCCCGGATCCTGAAGGACAATCCCGACATGGATCAGGAGAAGATCGACTACGCCCTCAAGGTGATGAACGAGCGCGGCATCGTCGTCTCCGGCGACGCCAAGACGCTCGGCATCGGCGCCATGACCGACGCGCGCTGGGCGAGCTTCTACAAGACGATGAGCGAGGCCGGCGTCGTTCCGGCCGGCGTCGACGTGAAGAAGGCCTACAGCCTCGACTTCGTCAACAAGGGCATCGGCAAGGGCTGAGCCGGACGAGCATTGCTGAAAAGATGACTGTGACGATGGACGAGACGAAGCCGCAATCCGCCGCGAGCACGCCGCTGGTGGCGGTCCGGCACGTCTCGAAGCGCTTCGCCAACGGCACGCTCGCCGTGCGCGATGTCGATCTGGAGCTGGGGGCAGGGCAGTTCATCAGCCTGCTCGGCCCGTCAGGCTGCGGGAAGTCGACGCTGCTGCGCATGATCGCCGGCCTCGGCGCGCCGAGTTCCGGCACGATCACCTGGCCGGGCGAGACCGGCGAGGCGCAGGGCAGCGCCGGCCATGGCGCCCGCGATCTCGGCTTCGTCTTCCAGGATCCGACGCTGATGCCCTGGGCCAATGCGCTCGCCAACGTCATGCTGCCGCTCAAGCTCAAGGGCGTGGCCAGAGCCGAGGCTGAGGCGCGCGCGGCCGAGATGCTGGCGCTGGTCGGGCTCAAGGGTTTCGAGAAATCCTATCCGCGCGAGCTCTCGGGCGGCATGAAGATGCGGGTCTCGATCGCCCGCGCGCTGGTGATGCGGCCCAAGATTCTGCTGATGGACGAGCCCTTCGCAGCGCTCGACGAGATCACCCGCCACCGCCTTAACGACGACCTGCTGTCCCTGTGGGGGCGCGAGCGCTTCACCGCGGTCTTCGTCACTCATTCGGTCTTCGAGTCCGTCTATCTCTCGCAGCGCATCGTGGTGATGGCGGCGCGTCCCGGCCGGGTCATGGCCGATCTCCAGGTCGATGCCGCCTATCCGCGCGACGAATTGTTCCGGACCTCCGGCGAATACGCCCATCTCTGCCGCGTCGCCTCCACCAAGCTCAAGGAGGCGATCGGCCAATGAGCGCGCCCGTCGAAACACTGAGCCCGGACGGCACCGACGCGCAGGCATTGCCCGTCGCGATGGCCGAGGCTCGTATTCTCGGCCTGCCCGCCAGCATCTGGCCGCGCATCCTCGCGCCGCTCGTGATCGGCGTTGCCGTGCTCGCGCTCTGGGAATTCGCCGTCCGCTGGAACGAGATCCCGCATTATGTGCTGCCCGGGCCGATCCTGGTCGGCCAGACGCTGGTCGCGGATTGGGGCACGCTCTCGGGCTCGCTCTGGGTCACGCTGAAGATCACCTTCATGGCCCTCGCCGCTGCCGTCGTCGTCGGCGTGACGCTCGCCGTGCTGTTCAGCCAGTCGAAATGGCTGGAGATGGCGCTTTTGCCCTATGCCGTCATCCTGCAGGTCACGCCGATCGTCGCCATCGCCCCGCTGATCATCATCTGGGCCAACGATATCGACCTCTCGCTGCTGATCTGCGCCTGGATCGTCGCCTTTTTCCCGATCCTCTCGAACACGATCCTCGGGCTGAACTCGGCCGACCACAACCTCGTCAACCTGTTCGAGCTCTACGGCGCCTCGCGTTGGCAGACGATGCGCTATCTCAAGCTGCCGGCGGCGCTGCCCTATTTCCTCGCCGGGCTGAAGATTTCAGGCGGTCTCGCGCTGATCGGCGCGGTCGTCGCCGAGTTCGTCGCCGGCACCGGCGGCAGCGCTTCGGGCCTCGCCTATCGCATTCTGGAAGCGGGCTATCAGCTCAAGATTCCGCGCGTCTTCGCGGCGCTGGTGATGATCTCGCTCTCCGGTATCGCGATCTTCCTGGCGACGAGCCTGATCTCGTACCTGCTGCTGCACCGCTGGCACGAAAGCGCGATCCGCCGCGAGAACTGAGCGGCTGGCCGAGCAGTTAGACGAAATAGGCGAGCTTGCGCTCGGCCGGCAGCGCGTCGATCTCGCGCATGGCGGTCTCGGACGGGCTCGTCGCCAAACGCAGGGCCTCCGGCATCGCGTCGTCGGAATCGCTGAAGACGATATCGTCGTCGAGCAGCGGTGCGGTGGCCAGGCGCGCTTCATCCGCAGGCCGGTCGATGCGCTCCATCGGGACGGGCTGGTGACCCTCCGTCGCGATCTCGAGATCGTCGTACTGGCGCGGCATCGAGGAGGGCGGTGGCACGGTCATCGCCGCCATCGACTCGAAGCTCACACTCGACTCGCGCGAAACCTCGCCGAAGGCCCGCAGGCTCGAATCCAGCATCGCGATGGTGTCGGCGATCTTGTCGATGCGCTGCACCACGCTGTCGACGACGCCGATCGCCGTCGAGATTTCGGCCGCGCGCCGGTCGAGCGCGTCGCAGGCTTCCTGATCTGCGCCGGTCTCGCGCAGGCCCCAGGCCGCTTCCTGGATACTCTCGGTCGCGGCGAGCACCGTGCCGGCCGCCTTCTCGATCTGGGCGGCGAGCCCCGACGAGCGGGCCTCGGCCTTGCCGCTGATGCGTTCGAGATCGGTGCGCAGGTCGCTGATCAGCGCGGCTGCCTCGATCAGGTTGGTTTCCCGGCTCGTCTCCTGCACGCCGAGGCCGACGACCCGCTCGATCCGCTGGATGGCGCCGAGCAGCTGCAGCGTGTCCGCCTGCCGGTTGCGCTTGGCATATTCGACCATGAACCAGCGGCCGCGCGCGGTTTCCATCACCGCGGCTTCGATCGCCTCGTAATCGGCCTGGCTCAGCGGTGTCAGCGAGCGCGCGTCGCCCATGACGAATCTGCCTTCGAAGGACCGGCCGAATCAGCAGGGCGGTCGTGACGTTATCTGTCGAGCCTGCCTTGCGATTTCTTAAGGAATTGCTGCTTTCGCCCCGAATTGGAACAGGTCGCCCGAGAAGGCGTGGTTCCCGGGCCTTTCGCGGCATTGGCGACACCGCGGAAAGCAATGGATGGCCCGCAGCTTGCCAAGCCGGCGCGGCACGGCAATACAGGGCGGGGGTGGAGGCTGAGGCGACCGGCAATGCGCGGTTGCGTCGAGCTGCAGGGCCGCTTCGGCCAGGGGAACAGGGACCTCACGGCGACATGGCGAGCCTCGATACCGCCGAACCGCAGGCGACCATCCGCGATGACGCGGGCGCGCTCGTGGTGGCGCTCTCGGGCTCATGGAGCGCCGACCGCGCGCCGCGCATCGAGGAAGTGGTCGGCGAGATCACCGAAAGCCTGACGACGGCGGGCGCCCGGATCGACCTCTCCGACGTGACGCGGCTCGATACGCTTGGCGCCTATGTCCTCAACCGCCTGAAGGCGCGGCAGGAGCGGGACGGCGTCGCGGTCGAACTCGTCAGCAGCAGGCCCGAGCACGGCCTCCTGCTGGCCGAGGTCCAGGTCCATGACGACGATCCCCCGAAGCCGCACCGGCATGTCGGCGTGGTCGACATCCTCGTCGATATCGGCGAGGGCGTCGTGCGCTTCGGCCGCGACATGGTCGGCGGCGCCATGTTCCTCGGCGAGGTCGTGGTCGGCTCGGCCAGCGTCCTGCTCGGCCCGCGCAAGTTCCGGGGCCCGTCGCTGGTCAACCAGATCGAGCTGATCGCCTTCAACGGCGCGCCGATCATCATGCTGATCTCGTTCCTCGTCGGCTGCATCGTCGCACAGCAGGGCATCTTCCAGCTCCAGCAGTTCGGCGCCTCCGCCTTCGTCGTGAACCTCACCGGCATCCTGATCCTGCGCGAACTCGCGGTGCTCCTGACCTCGATCATGATCGCCGGCCGCTCGGGCTCGGCCTTCACCGCCGAGATCGGCTCGATGAAGATGCGCGAGGAAATCGATGCGCTGCGCGTCATGGGCCTCGATCCGATCGAGGTTCTGGTCGTGCCGCGCATCCTCGCGCTGATCATCTCGCTGCCGATCCTGACCTTCATCTCGGCGATGGCGGGGCTGGTCGGGGCGGGATTGGTCTCCTGGCTCTATGGCGGCATCGGCGTCGACACCTTCCTCGCCCGCCTGCAATCGGTCATCACCTGGAAGCATTTCGCCGTCGGGCTGATCAAGGCGCCGTTCATGGCCTTCGTCATCGGTTTGATCGCCTCGATCGAGGGGCTCGCGGTCAAGGGTTCGGCGGAATCGCTCGGCCGGCAGGTCACGGCCTCGGTGGTGAAGGCGATCTTCATGGTCATCGTCGTCGATGGGCTCTTCGCCATGTTCTTCGCCTCGATCGAGTTCTGACGATGACGCGGCAGGACGCTCCCCATTCCCACCATCCGGCGCAGGCGCCCGGCGAACCCGAGGCGGTCATCCGCGTCCGCGATCTCAAGGTCGCCTTCGGCGACAAGGTGATCATGGACGGGCTCGATCTCGACGTGCTGCGCGGCGAGATCCTCGGCTTCGTCGGCGGCTCTGGCCAGGGCAAGTCGGTGCTGACGCGCACGATCCTCGGTCTTGTCCGCAAGCGGCGGGGCACGATCGAGGTCTTCGGCGAGGATGTCGACGATCTCAACCAGCAGCAGCGGCGGGTACTCGAGCGGCGCTTCGGCGTGATGTTCCAGCAGGGCGCGCTGTTCTCGGCCCTGACCGTGAAGCAGAATATCCAGGTGCCGATGCGGGAGTACCTCCAGCTCTCGCCGGATCTGCTCGACGAATTGGCGATGGTGAAGCTCGATCTCGTCGGCCTGCCGCGTGACGCCGCCGACAAGGCGCCTTCCGAACTGTCAGGCGGCATGATCAAGCGCGCGGCACTCGCCCGCGCGCTCGCGCTCGACCCGGAGATCGTCTTCCTGGACGAGCCGACATCGGGGCTGGACCCGATCGGCGCCGCCGAATTCGACGACCTGATCATGACCTTGAAGCAGACTCTGGGTCTGACCGTCTTCATGGTAACCCACGATCTCGACAGCCTGTATCATGCCTGTGACCGAATCGCCGCTCTGGCGGACAAGAAGGTGATCGCGGTTGGCCCGCTGGCGACGATGCTGGCGTCCGACCATCCATGGTTGAAGGCCTATTTCGGCGGAGAGCGCGCCATGGCCAGGCTGCCGGCGGGAGAGCAGGGACGAAGCGGCTAGGCCATGGAATCGCGCGCCAATTACGCACTCGTCGGTCTGTTCACGCTCGCGGTCCTCGCGGCGGCCTTCGGCTTTGTCTACTGGTTCAACAGCGGTGGGGCAGGAAGCAAGGAGAGCATCCGCGTCATCTTCACCGGCACCGTGACCGGGCTTGGACGCGGATCGAGCGTGCTGTTCAACGGCCTGCGCGTCGGCGAGGTCACCAGTATCGAGCTCCAGCCGGACGATCCGCGCCGCATCTACGCCGTGATCCAGGTCGCCAACACCACGCCGGTGCGCGACGACACGCGCGCGCGCATCGAGGCTCAAGGTTTGGCGGGCGTGGTCGCATTGCAGCTCATCGGCGGTGACCCCGCCGCCCCGATGCTGAGGGCCAAGCCGGGCGAGCCGATGCCAACGATCATCGCCGAGCGCTCCGAGCTGCAGGACATCATCGAGACCGTGCGCAACGTCGCGCAGAAGGCCGACGGGATGCTCACCTCGCTCGACGGGCTGATCAAGCAGAACACGGGGCCGATCAACAACACCGTCCGCAATGTCGAGAAATTCTCGCAGGCGCTCGGCAACAACGCCGATGGCGTCGACAAGCTGATGGCGAGCTTCGGCAGCATTGCCGAGACGATCCAGCCACTCTCGCAAAAGCTGCAGGCGCTCAGCGAGGAATTGACGGCCGTCGTCCGTTCGGTCGATCGCAACCGGATCGCCAGCATCGTCGACAATGTCGACAAGTTCACTGGGGCGCTTGGCGGCTCCAGCGCCGAAGTGGCCAAGGTGGTGAAGGACGCCGCCTCGATCTCGGCCAAGCTCGACAAGGCGGCCGATCAGATCGAGGGTGTGCTGACGGCAGCAAAGGGCTTCCTCGAATCCGGTTCCGGCCCCGATGGCCGCAGCGCCTTCCAGGAAGTCGCCGACGCCGCCAAGTCGATCCGGACGCTCGCTGACAATCTCGACAAGCGAACCGCCGAGATCACCGCCGGCATCAACCGCTTCACCGGGCCGGGGCTGCGCGATGTCGAATCGCTGGCGGCCGATGGCAAGCGTACGCTCACGGAACTGAACCGCACCTTGCGGAATTTCGAACGCAACCCGCAGCAGTTCATTTTCGGCGGCAGGCCGCCGCTTCCCCAGTACAACGGATCGCGCTAGCCCCATGACGACCGAGGTTCAGTTTCCTCCGGCCCGCCGGGCTCGCCGCTTCCTCCCCATTCTGGCCGTGGCCGCCGCCGCGCTCCTCGCCGGCTGCGGCGGCGGGGCGACGCCGACCACCTTCGATCTGTCGGCACCGGGCGGGCTCAGTAAGGTCGGTGGTTCGCGCGCCATCATGGTCGTGGCCGAGCCGACGGCGGTGCAGGCGCTCGATTCCGATCGCGTCATTGTCAGGGATTCGAGCGGCGCGCTGTCCTTCGTCGGCGGGGCGCAATGGGCGGACCGGGTGCCGGCTTTGGTGCAGGCCCGCCTGATCCAGACCTTCGAGAATGCCGGCCGGGTCGGCTCCGTCTCGGGGCCGGGGCAACGCATCTCCCCCGACGTCCAGCTCAACACCAATATCCGCAGCTTCAACATCGACGCTGCGACGGGCATGGCGGTGGTCGAGATCACCGCGCGGATCGTCGGCGACCGGACTGGACAGATCCAGCGGGCGCGGCTCTTCGCGGCGCGGGTGCCGGCCGGCGCGGTCGACGGGGCGGGCGCGACCCAGGCGCTCGACCGGGCGCTGTCGCAGGTGCTGGTCGAGATCGTGCGCTGGGCGCGCTGAGCGCGTCCCCTCGGCGATTTCCTTCCGCCCACGCCTGCGCTAGATTCTGATTCCGGCTCGGCCCGAGCCTCCCCCCTCCAGCCGGGGAAGCATCATCATGCAGGGCATTCCGACGACCTGACCGACTGTCCGGGCATCACGCATGAGGAGGGATTGCGCCAGCTGCTCGCGATAGGAGGTTCACGTCATGAATTTGTCGGCCCCGATCCATCAGTTGAAGCGCAAGGCCAGGCTCATGAGCCGGGCGCAGCGCATACCGCTCCATGCCGCGCTCGATCGCATTGCGGCTGAGGAAGGCTATCGCAGCTGGAGCCTGCTCGCGGCGAAGCTGCCGGGAATGACGTCCGTTCGCGCGTTGTGGCCGCTGCTGGAGCCGGGCGATCTCGTCCTGATCGCGGGGCGGCCGGGACAGGGCAAGACGCTGGCGAGTCTCGCCTTGCTCGCGGAAGCCATGCGGGCCGGGCGTCACGGCGTGTTCCTGACGCTTGAATACACGCCGGCCGACGTGCTCTCCCGGCTGCATGCGATCAAGATCGAACCGGAGGAATTCGCCGGCCTGTTCGACTGCGACTGTTCCGATGCGATCAGCGCGGACTATGTCGTTGCGAGGTTGGCGGACGCATCGCGCGGCACCGTGGCGGTGATCGACTACCTGCAACTGCTCGACCAGCGCCGCGACACGCCGGAGCTGGCTCTGCAGGTGAGTATGTTGAAGGCGTTCGCGCGGGAGAGGGGGCTGATCCTCGTTTTCCTCTCGCAGGTCGATCGTTCCTATGAAGGCGCGGGCAGGCCATTCCCCGAGATCGCGGATGTGCGATTGCCCAACCCGCTCGATCTCTCCCTGTTCGACAAGACCTGTTTCGTGAACCGCGGCGAGGCGCGTTTCCAGGCTGCGGCTTAGGAGGCCATCGGCCTCTCGACAGCACCCCACCAAAAGGAAAGGCCGCCCTTGCAGGCGGCCTTTCCCGTTTCGACAGGGATAGTGGCGCTTACTCGAAGCGTCCGCTGGCATGGGCCAGCATCGTGTAGACCTTGCCGGTCTCCGAGGTCAGGTAGGTCTTGGCCACCATCGAGTCGCGGTCGTCCTTCGCGGCTTCGCCGAGCAGGCGCTCGAACTCCTCGATATAGCGGTCGACCGTGTCCTTGAACTCGGCGTCGCGGCGATACTTGCGGCGCATCTCGTCGAAGGTCTGCTGGCCCTGCAGCGTGTAGAGCCGGCGGGTGAAGACGTTGCGCTCGCCGCGCTTGTAGCGGTCCCACAATTCGACGGCGGCGTCATGGTCGATCATCCGCGCGATATCGACGGAGAGCGAGTCGAGCTTCTCGATCGAATGCGTCGTCGGCTTGCTCGGCTCGGGCTGCTTGTCCTCGCGCGAGGCGCGGGTCAGCAGGTCCGAAAGCCAGCCTGCCTTGGCTGGCTGCTGCTGAGCCGGCTCCGGCTGGCGGCGCGGCGCTTCCTGCACCGTGGCCGGGCGGCTCGGCACAGTCGCGGTCTCGATCCGGACGGTCGTGCGCGGCGCGGCAGGCTGCGCGGGCTCGCTCGCCGCATCGATCGACGGCCGCAGCAGGGGTTCCTCAGGGGCAGGCGCAGGCTGCGGGGCCGGCGTGAACGCCTGGGCAGGCCGCGTCGGAGCCACCGGGGCAGGGGCGGCGACGGCGGCAGCCGCGACCGGGCGCCGGGTGGCGGCATGGTCGATCGGCAGCGAAACGTCGCCACGGCGGCCGGAGCGCGTCACGATCTCGGTGAGGTCGTTCAGCGCCTTGATCTGCTCGGCCACGACCCGGCGCATGGCCGAGGTCGATTCCTGGGCCTCCGCCGGCAGTTCGAGCACGCCGCGCTTCAGTTCGGCGCGGGTCGCCTCCAGCTCGCGCTGAATGTCGCCGGTGATGCCGCGCATGTCCTGCGCCGCCTTCTGGAAGCGCTCGGTCACCTTGGTGATCTCGCCGCCGATCTCGGTCGAGACCTGGGCATAGGCCAGGCGCAGGGCTTCCGCCGTGCGCTCGCGCTCCTGGCCGGTGGCCGAGCGGATGGCCTCGAACTGCTGGGCGATCGCGTTCGTCGTCGATTCCGCCGAGTCGGACAGAACCGTGCCGATCTGGCGGGCGCGCGCTTCGGCCGTGCTGAGCGAGTCGTCGATCAGCGAGGCGAAGGAGCGGGTGATCGACTCGACATCGTCGGTGCGGTTGGCGATCAGCCCGTGCAGCTGCTCCAGCGCATCGCGGCGCTCGGCCAGCGCCTTGCCGACGCGGCCCTCGATTTGCTCCAGCCGGCCGGCGACGGCGTTGAGCGCCGCGCTGCTGGCCTGGGTCGCCTCGTTGAGCGAGGTGCCGCGATCGTCGAGCTGGCCGATCAGCGCGGTCGTCTCGCGCAGCGTGCCTTCCGAGAAGCTCTTCAGCTCGGCGATCTGCGCCGTGACCTGCTGCGAGGCCGAGCCGGCCTCCGCCATCACGGTGCCGATCACGTTCTGCAATTCGCCGACGCGGGTCGACAGGCTGTTCTCGACGGCGGCGAGGTTCTTGTTCGCGCCGTTGACGATCTGCTGCATCAGCTTGTTGGCCTCGCCGAGGCGTCCGAGCATCCCGCCGAGCTCCTCGCGCAGCTGCTCGTTGGTGCCGACCAGCGCCTCGATCGACTGGCGCGAACCGGCTTCGAGCGTCTCGCGCAGCGCGTTGGACGAAGCCTCCACCGCGTTGGTGATGACCGCGCCGCGATCGCGCAGGCCGGCGACGATGGCATTGCCGCGGCTTTCGAGCGCGCGCACCACCGTTTCGCCGACCGTGGCGAACTCGGCGGCCAGCGCTTCGCCGCGCTCGTTCAGCGCCTCGACGGCACCATTGCCCTTGGCGTCGAACACGGCGCGCAGGGTCTCCACACGCTCGTCGAGCGACTGCGTGAGGGTCTCGCCCTGGCGGCCGATGAGCTCGACGAGGCCGTGGCCCTTGGCGTCGAAGGCGGCGCGCATGGCGTCCGTCCGCTCGTCCAGCGAATTGCTGATGGCCACGCCCTGGCGTTCCAGCGCCGTGACGATGCCGGCGCCCTGGCCCTCGAAGATCGCGCGCAGCTGCTCGGCGCGCTGGTCGAGCGCGCCCGAGATCGCGTCGCCGCGGCGGCCGAGCGCGGCGACGATGCCGAGCCCGCGATCGTCGAACAGGGTGCGCAATTGCTCGGCGCGCTCGGTGAGCGCCGCAGCGATCGCCTCGCTCTGCCCGGCGAGCGCCGAGACCATGCCGCCGCCCTGGTCGTCGAAGAGGGCGCGCAGTTCCTGCGCCCGCTCGGCAAGAAGCGTAGCAATCGCTTCCGAACGGCCCTGCAGCGTCGCGGCGATCTCGTCGCCGCGCGTGTCGAGCGTGTTCGAGACGGTGTCGAGCCGGCCGACGACGCGCTCCTCGAAGCGCGCGACGCTCTGGTCGAGCGTATCGGCGATCTGGAGGGCGCGGCCGCCGAGCGTCGCATTGATCGTGTCGGCCTTGTCGCTGAGCGTGCGGGTGAGCGATTCGCTCTTGGAGGTGACGACCTCGCCGATCTCGTCGGCCTTGGCTGCGAGCGCGCGGGTGACCTCGCGTCCGCCTTCGGCCAGCACGCGGGCGATATCGACCGTGCGCTCGACCAGCGCCTCGTTGAGGGCGGTGGCGCGCGAGCCGAGGCTGCCGTCCATGCGGGCGATCAGGCTGTCGAGCGTGCCGGCGATCTCGGCGCTCTTCGTGCCCGAGCGGTCCTCGAAGAGCTTGATCTGGCTTTCCATCGCCTCCGCCGCCTCGCGGGTGCGGCTGGCGAGCAGCTCGGCCGCTTCCAGCGCGCGGGTGCCGGCCTTGTCGGCCAGCATGACGCTGTCTTCGGAGATCAGCTTCTCGACCTGCGCGATGCCGGAATGGAGCGCGGCCGTGAGCTGCTGCGCGTCGCCTGAGATCTTGGCGGTCAGGACGCCGCCCTGGACGACGATGAGGTCCTCGAAGGCGCCAAGACGCGCGGCGAGCGCGGTCTCGACGTCGCGGCCCTGCGTATCGAACAGCGTCGAGAGCGCGGCGAGGCGCCCGCCGAGCGCCGCCTCGATCTCGTGTCCGCGCTCGTCGAACAGCTTGGTCAGCGCGTCGTGGCGCAGCGCCAGCGCCTCGTTCAGCGCCTGGGCGCGGCCCTCGACCGAACGCAGCATCGACTCGGCATTGGCCGAGAGCGCCTCGTTGACGCGCCCGCCCTGCTGGGTCAGCGCCAGCACGATCTCGCGGCCGGTGCCGGCGAGCAGGGTCCGCGCGTCCTCGGCATGGACGGTGAAGGTGTCGCGCAACCCTTGCGTCGCCTCGGAGACGCGGTCGGCGACATGGCGGCCGTCGACATTGATCGTCTCGGTGAGCGTGCGGGTCGCCTCGGTCATGCGGCGCGCCAGATCCTCGCTCTGCTCGCCGAGCAGGGTGTGGACCTCGCGGCCGGTGCTGACGAGGTCGCGCACCATGGTCTCGCGCTGCTCGCCGAGCAGGGCGCCGACCTTCTCACCGGTCTCGCTGACGCTGGCGAGGAAGCCGGTCTGCTGCTGTTCAAGGGCGTTCTGCGCCGCCTCGATGCTGCCGGTGATGCGGGAGGCCAGCGTCGCGCCGCGCTCGTCGAGCTGCTGGTCGATGCTGGCGCCGGTCTCGGCGAGGCGGGAGATCAGCGCGTTCGAGCGCTCCGCCAGGATGCCGTGCACCGAGCGGCCGACATCGGCGACGCGGCTGGCCAGCGCCTGGCTCTCGTTGCCGAGCAGATCCTTGATCTCGAGACCGGCCTGCGAAACCTTGACGGTCATCGCGCCGGCCTGCTCGTCGAGCAGGGCACTGACGCGCATGCCGGTCTCCGAGAGGCCGGAAAGCAGGCGCTCGCTTTCGCTGCCGACGACGGCGCTGACATCATGACCGGCCTGGGTGAGGCGGCTGACGAGCAGTTCGCTCTCGTCGCGCAGGCGCGTCTCGACGGTATTGACCGCGCCCGAGACGCTGGAGACCAACGCTTCGCTGCGCTCCGACAGGAGCTTGGCGACATCGGCGCCGGCGTTGGAGACGCGCGCGACGGTGGCGTCGCTGTGCTCGCCCATCAGGCTGGCGAGGCTGCGGCCGGCTTCGGCAACGCGCTCGACGACACCGTCGCTCTGTTGGCCGACGAGGTCGGCGAGTTCGCTGCCGGCGCTGGAGACGCGGTCGACGAGCTTCTCGGCCTGCTGGTCGAGCAGGGTGTGGACGGTCTGGCCGGTCTCGTTGAGGCGGTCGACGAGCTTGCCGCCCTGCTCGGTGAAGAGCCCGTTCACCTGACCCGCGACATCGGTGATGCGGCCGGTGAGGGTGTCGCCATGCTGCGCCACGGACTCGCTCAGGGACTGGCTGGCGTCGTTGACGCGCAGGATGATCGCCTCGCTGCGCTCGCGCAGCACGTCGTCGACGGTGCGGGCGGTCTCGTTGAGGCGGCTGACCAGCGTGTCGCCATGGGTGCCGATCAGGCCATGGACGCTCTCGCCGACCTCGGTGAGGCGGCTGGCGATGGCTTCGTTCTGGCGGTTGAGAAGGCTGTTGACGCCGCGGCCAACCTCGGCGAGGCGGGTGGTGACGCTCTCGCCCTCGTCGGAGAGGGCGCTGCGCAGCGCTTCGCCGGATTCGGCCAGGCGCGCCTGCAGGGCCTCGCTCTGGCTTTCGATCTGCGCGACCATGGTGCGGCTGCTGGCCTCGAAGCGCTCTGCGGCTTCCGTGCCGCGCGCCGAGATGTCGCGGGCGAGCGTCTCGCCGGTTTTCTTGAGCAGTTCGTTGACGGTTTCGACGCGGCCGGTCAGCGTCTCGGCGACCTGGTTGCCGGTCTCGCTGATGGCGCGGGTGACGTCCTGGGCACCGGTGGTCAGGCCCTCGGTGAGAACCGCGCCGGTGCGTTCCAGCGAGCTCGCGATTTCCTTGGCGCGGCCGTCGAGCATGTCCGACAGGTTGCCGCTGGCGCCGGCCAGGCGCTCGGAGACTTCGCCTGAGGTGATCTGCAGGCGCTCGACGAGGTCGTGGCTGCGGCCGCTTATCTCCTCGATCATCTTCTCGCCGGCGCGGCCAAGCGCCTGCGTGATCTGGTCGCCCTTGGCGCCGAGCGAGCCGGTGACGCGGTCGCCGGCCTGCGAGACGGCTTCCGCGATGGCGCGGCTGGCGCTGTCGAGGTCCTTGGCAAGCCCGTCATGGGCGCCACTGATCGCGAGCTTCACGCGCTCCGCATTGCCGACCACGGCCTCGCGCTGGGTAACGAGTTCGTCGATCAGCGAGCGCAGGCGAATCTCGTTATCGGCATAGGCGCGTTCCAGCGTCGAGATTTCGCCGCGGACGATGGTTTCCAGCTCTCCGGCGCGCGCAACCGCACGCTCGATGCCGTCGCCCATGGCGGCGACCTCGCGGCGGATGGTCTGGCTCAGCGACAGCACGGAATCGGCGCCGGCAACCTCCGGCTCGGCGAGGCGCAGCGCGACCTCGGTCATGGCGCGCGAGATCAGGCGCATTTCCTGAGTGCGGCGATAGAGCGCCGCCAGCACAAAGAAGAACACGACCGGCGCGCCGATCGAGAGCGCGAGCAAGGTCCATTCGCCGATGCCGAAGCTGGCGACGGGTTCAGGCAGGCCGTTGCTGAACGAGCCATAGCGGCCGAGTAGGACGAAGGCGGCGCCGCCGAGCCAGGCGAGCGAGGCGAGCGCTGCGAACCAGTAGGGCTTGCGCGACGGGCGCACGGCGAAGGCCTGGACGAGCGAGCTCGAATCCCGGCGGTCATCATTGGCGACGCGGCTGGTATCGGGCGCGATCGCGGCGCGCGGCGGCGCGGGCTGCTGCTGGGCGGGAGCGGCAGGCGCGGGCGGGATCGCGGCCGGAGCCGGCTCGACGCGCGGCATTTCGAGCTTCAGGTCGTTCTCGCTGGTCGTGGGTAGCCGGGGCTCGGTCTCGACCGGCGTGTCAGTGCCGTCCTTGGGTTGGTCAAGGCGGAGCGCCTCTTCGATCGCCGACATCGCAGCTTCAGTGGGATCCTGGAGCTTCTTGGGTCGATTCATCGTTGCCGCCTCGCCACGCTACTGAACATGGGCGCGTATGGTGATCTCCGCCGCCCCATGCCGCCTCTGGCCGGGTGAACGGAGACACTGCGCCCATCATTTACCAATTGGAAGGGTAGTGGACCCCTGGAGCCTTGGAAACCCATTTGACCGCGCGATTCACAAACGTCGTTAACGCCTCGTTTACCATCCGGGCGCTTCCTGAAGGGCATGAGACCGGCCGATGCGGCGATTTGATGACCCGTTTTGAAGAGTTCCCGACATGACCGAGAAGGCCATCGATTTCGCCTATCTCTCCAGCCAGACCGCCGGTGACCACGAGCTTGAGCGCGAATTGCTCACGCTCTTCGCCCAGCAATGCGTCGTCCACCTGCGCGCGATCCATGGCAGCGCGGACCGGCAGGCCCGGATGGATGCGGCCCACACCTTGAAGGGCGCGGCCCGCGCCGTCGGCGCCTGGCAGGTCGCCGAGGCTGCCGACCGCATCGAGGAGAGCTTGGCCGGGTCGCAGCAGCAGGCAAGCGAGAGCGCGCTCGATGCGCTTGCCCTGGCTGCCGCCGAGGCGAGGGCGGTCATCGCCCGCTTCGACTGCGCCGCCTGAGCGGGTGGCTGCGGCGCGAAACCCCGTTCCGTGCCGCTTTGAAATGCTCTAAGCGGAGGCCGTCATCGCGCCGCCGGAGTCCTTCATGCCGAATATCACCTTCATCGACGCTCAGGGCGAGAGCCGCACCGTCGAGGCCGAAGCCGGCTCGACCGTGATGGAGACGGCGATCCGCAACGCGATCCCCGGCATCGAGGCGGAATGCGGCGGCGCCTGCGCCTGCGCTACCTGCCATGTCTATGTCGACGATGCCTGGACTGCCGCTGTCGGCCCTGCCGAGCACATGGAAGAGGACATGCTGGACTTCGCCTTCGACGTCCGCCCCAATTCGCGCCTGTCCTGCCAGATCCGCATCCGCGACGAGCTCGACGGCCTGATCGTCCGCACGCCCGAGCGCCAGGGCTAGCCCTGCCGATCTAGTCCGGCGCGCGGCGCTGCGACGCATCCCGCATTTTGCGCTGGATCATGGCGCGCGTACTGGCAAACTCCATGATGGTTTCGAAACCAGCCTTGGAGGATGCGATGTACAGATCGATCATGGTCCCCGTTGATCTCGCCGAAGCCGATCTCGCCCAGCCGGCGATCGCGGCAGCCGTATCCTTCGCCAAGATCTCGGGCGGAAAGGTGCGACTGGTTTATGTCCGCTCGCTGATCCCGGTCACATATATGGAATTCGTGCCGGCCGATTTCGATTCCGAGCAGCAGGAGGATGCCGAGGCGAAGCTCGCCGAGATCGCTGCGAAGGTCGATCTCCCGGCCGAGCAGGTTTCGGCCAAGGTGCTGATCGGCTCCGTCCATGGCGAGGTGCTCGCCGAGGCCGATGCCGGCGGGATCGACCTCATCGTCATCGGCTCGCATGAGCCCGGCATGCTCGCCTATGTCATCGGCTCGAACGCCTCGGCCATCGTGCGCCGGGCGAAATGCTCGGTGCTGGTCGTCCGCTGAGCCTCAGCCGGTCCCGCCCGGGACGAGGCTGTCCGGCACCTCGCCGGTCGCGAGTTCACGCGGCCGGTTGAGGCTGACCAATGGCCAGACCTGCCAGAACGAGGCGGCGATCAGCAGGACGCCGAGCAGGCTGGCATTGGTCGCGCCCTGCTGGAACGCGCGCAGCGTGAAGGCTGTCAGCATCAGGACCGAGAGCGCGCCGACGACGGTGACGCCGAGCCAGATCGGCTTCGGCCGCCCGGCGACGAAGCGGGCTTTGGGATTGGCCCGCGCGATCGCGGCCGCCAGCGCCGTGACGAAGCGGTGGTAGCGCGGATCGTCACGGTCGAGATCCGTCAGCGAGCGCCAGGACAGGTTGCCGAAGGTCACGGTTCGGCCGTCGCTGAGCCTGAGCTGCGTCTTGTAGCCCTTCGACGAGATGTTGCCGGGGGCATAGACGAAGCGCACCTGCTCGACCGCGCTGAGGCGGATGCTGTCGACCCGGCGTGTCCGGTCGACCTCCAGCGTGTCGCCGTCGAGCTTGTAGCCGATCTCGAAGCCGACAGGCTTCGGCCGCTGGCGCCAGCTCGGCGCAGGGCCGTCATCGTCTTCGTTCATGACAGTATTGGTCACCGCGCCAGAACCTTCATCGCGCCATCGAGCCCGTCGAGCGTCAGAGGGAACATGCGCCCGCCCATCAATCCGCCGATCTGGCGGATCGACTGGGTGTAATTCCAGAGATTCGGCTGCACCGGGTTGAGCCAGACCGATTTGGGGAATTTGGTCGCCAGTCGCTCCATCCAGACCTCGCCGGCTTCCTCGTTCCAGTGCTCGACCGAGCCGCCGGGCATCGCGATCTCGTAGGGGCTCATCGAGGCGTCGCCGACGAAGACGAGGCGGTAGTCGGACGGATAGGTCCGAAGCACGTCCCAGGTCGCGATCTGCTGATCGTGCCGCCGCCGGTTCTCCTTCCAGACCCGCTCATAGGGGCAGTTATGGAAGTAGAAATGCTCGAAATGCTTGAACTCGGCCCGCGCCGCCGAGAACAGCTCCTCGGCCAGCTCGATATGCCAGTCCATCGAGCCGCCGACATCGAGGAAGAGCAGCACCTTGACGGCGTTGCGGCGCTCGGGCCGGAGCTGGACGTCGAGATAGCCGTGCTTGGCCGTCTCGGAAATCGTGGTGTCGAGGTCGAGCTCCTCGGCCGCGCCGGTGCGGGCGAAGCGGCGCAGGCGCCGGAGCGCGATCCGCATGTTGCGTACGCCGAGCTCTCGCGTGTCGTCGAAATCCTTGAACTCGCGCTTGTCCCAGACCTTCACCGCCCGGAAGTTGCGGTTCTTGTCCTGGCCGATGCGGATGCCTTCGGGATTGTAGCCATAGGCGCCATAGGGCGAGGTGCCGGCGGTGCCGATCCATTTGTTGCCGCCCTGATGGCGGCCCTTCTGCTCGTCGAGCCGCTGCTTCAGCGTCTCCCAGAGCTTCTCCCAGCCCATCGCATCGATCTGGGCCTTTTCCTCGTCGGTCAGGAATTTCTCGGCGAGCTTGCGCAGCCATTCCTCGGGAATGCCGGCTTCCTCGATCGCCTGCTGCAGCGTCTCCATGCCCTTGAACACCTGGGCGAAGACGCGGTCGAACTTGTCGAGATGGCGCTCGTCCTTCACCAGCGTGGCGCGGGCGAGATAATAGAACTCGTCGACCCTGTGTTCGGCGAGATCGGCCTCCACCCCTTCGAGCAGCGTCAGATATTCGCGCAGGGTCACGGGGACCTTGGCGGCGCGCAGATCGGTGAAGAGGCGAAGGAACATGAGACAGCGTCATTCTCGGGCGGAGCGCAGCGTAGACCCGAGAATCTCGTCGAAGAGATGCTCGGGTCAAGCCCGAGCATGACGACGAGACACAAGCAGCGTCCGCGTTTCATGCGCGAACGCCGCTCGATCCCGATGATGGCCTTACGCCACCGCGTCGGCGAGGTCCTTGGTGACCTTGAACTTCACGACGGTCTTGGCAGGAACCTTGATGGTCGCGCCGGTCGAGGGGTTGCGGGCCTCGCGGGCTTCGCGCTTGGCAGCAGAGAGCTTGCCGATGCCGCCGAGGGTGACGTCGTCGCCCTTCTTCAGGGTCTTGGCGACGGTCGTGCCGAGCGAGGCCAGGATGGCCGAGACGTCGGCCTTGGTCTTGCCGGTCTCTTCGGCGATGGCGGCGATCAGTTCGTTCTTGGTCATGAAATCCTCCTTGAGAAGGTTGTTCAGGCGTCGCGTGCTCGATGACGGCCGTTCATGCTCGTTTCCGGCATGAGCGGCCGCGGCACATGGGTGCCATTCGCGGCGCGCAACTCACGCAGTTGCCACGGCTAACGCGGAAAGACGATGCCCGCGGCGGTAGATACGCACAGGAAACGGCTTCGTTCCATCGGATTCAGGCGAGAACGAGCCCAATTTAGAGCCATGACAGGCTTTTGCGGTCGAATTGACCAATCGTCAGGTGCCGGAGCCGGCGAATCGCTGCGGCGGGGACGGGCCGCCGCCGCAGCGAAAGTGTTGAACTCAGGCCTGGATGCCGTCCACGTACCAGTCCATCTTCGAGAGCAGTTCGTCGCTGGCCGTCTCGCCCGCCTTGAGGCGCACGACGCCCTTCTGGTCCTTCAGCTCGCCCGTGAAGGGGTGGAGCGTGCCGGCGATGATGCCCTTGGTCACCTCGTCGGCGGCGGCGCGGGCCGCGGGCGTGACCGCGTCGTTATAGGGCGCGATCTTGACCATTCCCTCCTTGAGCCCGTGCCAGACGGCGCCGGTCTTCCAGGTGCCGTCCATGGCCTCCTTGACGCGCTTGATGTAGTAGCCCGACCAGTCGTCGACGATGGCCGAGAGATGGGCCTTCGGCGCGAAGGACCTCATGTCCGAGGCCTGGCCGAAGGCGAAGACGCCACGCTGCTCGGCCGCCTGGAGCGGGGCGGCGGAATCGGTGTGCTGGGTGATCATGTCGGCACCCTGGTCGATCAGCGCCTTGGCGGCATCGGCCTCCTTGGCGGGGTCGTACCAAGTCGAGCACCAGACGACCTTGGTCTTGAAGTTCGGGTTCACCTTGCGGGCGGCGAGGTGGAAGGCGTTGATGCCCATCACGACTTCCGGGATCGGGAAGGAGGCGACATAGCCCGCCTGGCCGGTCTTCGACATATGGCCGGCGATGGTGCCGATCACGGCGCGGCCTTCGTAGAAGCGCGCATCGTAGGTCGCGACGTTCTCGGCCCGCATGTAGCCCGTAGCGTGCTCGAAATGGATCTTCGGGAACTGCTTGGCGACCTGGATCGTCGGGTTCATGAAGCCGAAGGAGGTCGTGAAGATCAGCTGGTTGCCGGCCTGGGCGAGCTGGCGGATGGCGCGGGCGGCGTCCGGCCCCTCGGCGACGTTCTCGATGAAGCTCGTCTTGATCTTGGCGCCGTATTCCTTCTCCAGCGCCAGCCGGCCCTGGTTATGCGTCCAGGTATAGCCATGGTCGCCGATCGGGCCGACATAGACGAAGCCGACGCCGAGCGGGGCTTGCGCCGAAGCGCCGCGGCCGAGGATCGGCAGGGTGGAGGCGGCGGCCGCACCGAAGGTCAGCTTGCGGCGGGTGATGATGCTGGTCATTACGAGAACTCCCCGTTGTGAGTTGCGGCGTCAGGACGCCGAGAAGGGTTTGCCGAGGCAGGCGGGCGCGTCGAGCCGGCCGGTCTTCCGTCCTAGCGACATCATGGTCAGAACTGCAATCGTCGCAAGGTAGGGGGCCATCGCCAGAACCTCCGGCGCGAGCCAGGTGACGCCGGCCGCCTTGAGCTGCAGTTCGAGCGTCATCACGGCGCCGAAGAGATAGGCCCCGAGCAGCAGGCGCCCCGGCTTCCAGGCCGAGAAGACGACGAGGGCGAGTGCGATCCAGCCGCGGCCGGCTGTGAGGCGGTCGGCCCACATCGGCGTCAGCGCCAGCGAGAAATAGGCCCCACCGAGCCCGGCCAAGGCGCCACCGAAGGCAACCGCCGCATAGCGGATGGCGACGACCGGATAGCCGATGGCGTGGGCCGAGGCATCGTTCTCGCCGACGGCGCGCAGGATCAGGCCCGGCCGCGTCCGGCGCAGGAACCAGCTGACGCCCGCGACAAGCGCAAGCGAGAGATAGATCAGGATGTCGTGGCCGAAGATCACCCGCAGGATCGGATGCTCCGACAGCGCTGCCGGAAAGACCGGCTGGAGCCGCGTGATCGTGCGCCCGACGAAGCCCGCACCGATCAGCGAGGAAGCGCCGATGCCGAAGATCGTCAGCGCGAGCCCGGTCGCGACCTGATTGGCGGTGAGCGAGAGCGCGAGCACGGCGAAGACCATCGAGGCGGCGATGCCGGCGGCCATCGCCGCGACGAGGCCGATCCCGGTGCTGCCGGTCGAGAACGCGACGGCGAAGCCAGCGACCGCGCCGCAGAGCATCATGCCCTCGACGCCGAGATTGAGCACGCCCGCCTTCTCGGCGACGAGCTCGCCCAATGCGGCCAGCAGCAGCGGCGTCGAAGCCGCGATCAGGGTCATCAGGATGGAGGCGAGCATGGCGGAGGTCATGCCGTCCTCCGCTTGAAGGCGATCCGCCAGCGCACCAGAACGTCAGTCGCAAGCAGCATGAACAATAGCGTCGCCTGGAAGAGGCCGGTCGCGGCCTGCGGCAACCGGACGGTCGATTGCGCGATCTCGCCGCCGACATAGGTGCCCGCCAGCACGATGCCGCCGAAGACGATACCGAGCGGATTCAGCCGGCCGAGGAAGGCGACGATGATCGCGGTGAAGCCGTAGCCGACGGGGAATTGCGGGGTGAGCTGTCCGAACGGGCCGGCCGCCTCGAACAATCCGGCGAGGCCGGCGAGCGCGCCGCTGATCAGCAGCGTCGCCCAGGTCGTGCGCGCCGCGCTGAAGCCGCCATGGCGGGCCGCGGCCGGCGCGAGGCCGACGACCTTGATCGCGTAGCCCGCGGTGGTCTTCTCCATCAGCAGCCAGGCGACGACCGCGAGCACGAGCGCGGCCGGGATGCCGAGATGGACGAGCGTCCCCTCCAATACCGTGGGCAAAGTCTGGTCTGCCGTGAACATCCGTGTCTGCGGGAAGTTGAAGCCGCCCGGGTCCTTCCACGGGCCGCGCACCAGGAAATACAGGAACTGCACGGCGACATAGGTCAGCATCAGGCTGGTCAGGATTTCGCTGACCTGCAATTTCACCCGCAGGAAAGCCGGGATCGCGGCCCAGGCCATGCCGCCGAGAATGCCGGCCAGCACCATGGCGGGCAGGATCCACCAACCCGTCATGTCATAGGTGAGAAGCGCGACGCCGGTGCCGGCGATGGCGCCCATGACGTATTGCCCCTCGGCGCCGATATTCCAGACATTGGCCCGGAATCCGATGGCGAGCCCTAGCGCGATCATGACGAGCGGCGCGCCCTTGACCCCGATATCGCCCCAGCGTTGCGGCTCCAGGAACGGCGTCAGGAAGATGCTCTCGACCGCGTGGAAGCCGTCATAGCCCATGGCGGTGAAGACGATCATGCCGATCAGCATCGTGAGCCCGATCGCGATCAGCGGGCTCGCTAGCAGCATCAGCGTGCTCGGCTCGCGGCGGCGGCGCCATTCAAGCATGGGCCGCCTCCGCGCCGTGGACGCCGCCCATCATCAGGCCGATCTCGTCGATGCCGAGGCTCGCGACCGGGCGCGGCGCCGAGAGGCGGCCCTCGTTGATGACGCAGAGCCGGTCGGCCAGTTCGAGCAATTCGTCGAGATCCTGCGAGATCACCACCACCGCTGAGCCCTTGGCCGCGAGGTCGACGAGCTCCTGCCGGATCGCGGCCGCCGCACCGGCATCGACGCCCCAGGTCGGCTGCGAGACGACGAGCACCGCCGGCTGCTGGCCGATCTCGCGGCCCATGATGAATTTCTGCAGATTGCCGCCCGATAGCGAGCGGGCGAGCGCGGCATTGCCGGTGGTCCGGACGTCGAAGAGCTTGATCACGCCATCGGCGAAGCGCTTCACGCTAGCGCGGCTGATGAAGCCATGCGGTGCCAGCGGCAGGCGATGGCGCGCCGTCAGGATGCCATTGTCGGCCAGCGAGAAATCCGGCACGGCGGCGTGGCCGTTGCGCTCTTCGGGCACACAGGCGAGGCCGAGCGCCCGGCGCGCGCCGGCACCTTCCAGGCCGACGGCTTTCCCGTCGAGCTTGATCGCTTCGGCATGGGTCGCGAGCTGCTCGCCCGAGAGTGCGGTCAGGAGTTCGGCCTGTCCATTGCCCGCGACACCGGCGATACCGAGGATCTCGCCGGCCCGCGCCTCGAAGGAAACGTTCTCCAGATCGGTGCCGAAGGGCGGCTCTCCCGGCAGAGACAAACCTTTGACCTCCAGCCGGACCGCACCGGCGCTCGTCGCCTTGCCGTGCTCGATCTTGCGCAGTTCGGCGCCGATCATCAGCTCGGCCATGCGTTTGGTGGTCTCGACCTTGGGATCGCAGGTCGCGACGACGCGCCCACCGCGCAGGATGGTGGCGCTGTCGCAGAGCGCTTTGATCTCGTGCAGCTTGTGCGAGATGTAGAGGATCGAGCAGCCCTCAGTCGCGATCTGGCGCAGCGTCGCGAACAGGCGCTCGACCTCCTGCGGCGTCAGCACCGAGGTCGGCTCGTCCATGATCAGCAGCTTCGGCTTCTGCAACAGGCAGCGCACGATCTCGATGCGCTGGCGCTCACCGACCGAGAGCGTATGGACCTCGCGCTCCGGATCGAGCGGCAGCGAATAGGATTGCAGGATCGCGGCGACGCGGGCTTTCAGGTCCTCGCGGTCGACGGCCTCGTCGAGCCCGAGTTCGATGTTCTCGATCACCGTCATCGCGTCGAACAGCGAGAAATGCTGGAAGACCATGCCGATGCCGAGCTTGCGCGCGGCCTTGGGCGAGGGGATCGAAACGGGAGAACCGTTCCAGGAGATGGTGCCCTCGTCGGCCTGCTGGACGCCGTAGATGATCTTGACCAGCGTCGATTTGCCGGCACCGTTCTCGCCGAGCAGGGCGTGGATTTCGCCAGGTTGAACGCTCAGGCTGATGTCTTCATTGGCTTTGACGCCGGGAAAGCTCTTCGAGACATGGGCGAGCGCCAGCCGCGACGGCACGTCCTGCTCACGCGGCTGATTCATGTCGCGAACGTCTCCCTTTCGCCGGCTCCCGGCGGCCAAGCAAGCAACGCACCAGCTCGGCCGCCGTCAAGGCCGCGATCACTTCCGGGCGCTTGTCGTCCACATCCGAACCGCCGATCGGGCAGGTCAGGCGCGTGAGCGCCTCGCGCCGCCCGCCGCTGCGCAGGAAGCCGGATTCGAAACGGGCGCGCTTCGTAGCCGAGCCGATCATGCCGACATAAGCCGCATCGCCGCGCGCCAGCGCCGCCTCGGTCAGCCGGTAGTCGAGCGCGTGGCTATGCGAGAGCACGACGAAGGCAGCCTTGGCCGGAGCGCTCGCAATCGCATCGACGGGATCGGCCATGCGGATGCAGGTGACGGCGGCTGGAAGCCCGCTCATGACATCGTCGCGATCGTCGATCAGCGAGACCGAGACGGGCAGGGGCGCCAGTGCGTGCGCCAGCGCGCGGCCGGTATGGCCTGCGCCGAAGATCAGGACCGGCGGCCGCGCCGCGGCTTCCGCCTTCTCGCGGGCGCTGAACAGGGCGATTTCCGCTACGCCGGCATGGCGCAGCGAGACACGCACCCGCCCGCCGCAGCACTGCCCCATCTGGGGGCCGAGCGGGATATCGAGCAATTGATCCTCGGCATTCTCGCTCAGCATGTGCCGGGCGATGTCGATGCAGTGGAATTCGAGCTGCCCGCCGCCGATCGTGCCAGCGATGGCGCCGGGGCTGACGGCCATGCAGGCGCCGGCCTCGCGTGGGGTCGAGCCTTCCGCCGCCTCTATCCGGACGAGGACGATACCGTCGCGCTGATGGGCGGCGAGGAAGGCGGCGAGGCTCATGGCGCTGCCTCCGCCCTGACCCGCTCGACCGCATCGAGCACCCGTTCCGGGGTCGCCGGCGCGTCGACGCGTGGGCAAACCCGGTAGTCGCCGACGCTCGCCACCGCATCCGACAGCGCGTGCAGCACCGAGATCGCCAGCATCAGCGGCGGCTCGCCGACGGCCTTGGAGCGATGGATCGTCGGCTCGCGGTTCGGCGCATTCTCCAGCAGATGCACGTTGAAGATGCGTGGCCGGTCGGAAGCGACAGGAATCTTGTAGGTCGAGGGGGCATGGGTCCAGAGGCGGCCCTTCCTGTCCCAGACCAGCTCCTCGGTGGTGAGCCAGCCCATGCCTTGCACGAAGCCGCCCTCGATCTGGCCCTTGTCGATCGCCGGGTTCAGCGACTGCCCGCAATCATGCAGGATATCGACGCGCTCGACCTTGTACTCGCCGGTCAGCGTATCGATCGCGACCTCAGCCGCGGCGGCGCCGTAGGCGAAATAGTAGAACGGGTGGCCGCGCCCAGCCTTGCGGTCCCAGTGGATTTTTGGCGTCGCGTAGAAGCCCGTCGCCGAGAGCTGGACGCGGGCCATATAGGCGGCGGCGATCAGTTCCCTGAAGGCGATCTCGCGAGCGCCGATTTTCACGCGTCCCGGCAGGAAGGCGATGTCCTCCGCCTCGACCTGCCAATGCTTCCCAGCGAATTCCGTCAAGCGCTTCTTGATCGTCTCGCAGGCATCGAGCGCGGCCATGCCGTTGAGATCGGAGCCCGAGGAGGCGGCGGTGGCCGAGGTATTCGGCACCTTGCCGGTCGTCGTCGCGGTGATCTTGATCTGGTCGAGCCCGATGCCGAAGGCGTGGGCCACCACTTGCGCCACCTTGATATAGAGCCCTTGGCCCATCTCGGTGCCGCCATGGTTCAGCGCGACCGTGCCGTCGGTATAGACATGGACCAGCGCGCCGGCCTGGTTGAACCAGGTCGCGGTGAAGGAGATGCCGAACTTCACTGGCGTCAGCGCAATGCCGCGCTTGATGACGGGGCTCGCCTTGTTGGCCTCGCGGATCGCCGCCTTGCGCGCCTGATAATCGCAGCGCCGCTCCAGCTCCGCGATGACGTCGCCCGCGATATTGTCCTCGACCGTCTGGTGATAGGGCGTGACGTTGCGTCCGGCGCCGCCATAGAGATTGCGTCGGCGCACCTCCAGCGGATCAAGCCCGGTCGCATAGGCGACCTCCTCGATGAAGCGTTCGGCCCCGACCATGCCTTGCGGCCCGCCAAAGCCGCGAAAGGCGGTGTTCGAGCAGGTGTTGGTGAAGAGCGGCTCGGAGCGGGCACGCACCGCCGGATAGAAATAGCAATTGTCCATGTGGAACAGGGCGCGGTCGGTCACCGGCCCCGACAGATCGGCGTTCCAACCGCAGCGCGCCGCATAGACGGCGTCGAGCGCGTGGATGCGGCCGTCATCGTCGAAGCCGATCTCGTAATCGCAAACGAAATCGTGGCGCTTGCCGGTGATCGCCATGTCATCGTCGCGGTCGGGCCTTAGCTTCACCGGCCGCTTCAGCCTGCGGGCCGCGATGGCAGCGACGCAGGCGAAGAGATTGGCCTGCGTCTCCTTGCCGCCGAAGCCGCCTCCCATGCGCCGGACCTCGACGGTGACCGCGTGCGAGCCGACTCCGAGCACGGCGGCCACCATGTGCTGGACTTCGCTCGGATGCTGGGTCGAGACCAGCACCGCCATGTCGTCGTCCTCGCCGGGGATGGCCAGCGCGATCTGGCTTTCGAGGTAGAAATGCTCTTGGCCCCCGATCGTCATCGCGCCTTTCAGCCGGCGCGGGCTCGCTGCCATGGCGGCTGCGATCTCGCCGCGTTCCAGCTTGAGCGGGGCTGTGACCAGCTTCCCACCGGCTTGGCGGGCGGCGGCGATGTCGATGAGCGGCGTTTCCTCGGCATATTCGGCCTTGGCCAGCGCCGCGGCATGACGCGCCTGCTCACGCGTTTCGGCGACAACGGCAAAGAGCGGCTGGCCGTGGAACAGGACGGCCTCGGTCGCGAAGACCGGCTCGTCACGCAGATGCGTCGAGGAGATGTCGTTCGCGCCGGGGATATCCGCCGCCGTCAGCACGGCGACGACGCCCGGCGCGGCGCGAACCGCTTCCAGATCGAGCGAGAGCAACCGACCATGAGCGATCGTGCTCGTGCCGAGATAGGCGTGCAGCAATCCCTCGGGTGCGGCGATGTCGTCGATATAGAGCGCTTCCCCCGCGACATGCTTAGGCGCGGAATCATGGATGCGGGAGCTACCGAGAGGGCCGCTCTCCACCGGGATATCGAGCTTGCGGCGTGCGTCAGCCATGGGCGGCCTCCGCCAGCAGGCCGGCGACCCGCGTTTGCGTCTCAGCCTGCGTCGTCTCGATCAGGAAGCGGCGCAGCAGGTTGCCGGCGATCTTGAGCCGATACTGCGCCGAGGCGCGCATGTCGTCGAGCGGCGTGAAATCCTGTGAGAGGGCAGCGATGGCCGCCGTGACTGCCGCCTCGTTCCAGCGTTGACCGACAAGCGCAGCTTCGGCCGCCGCCGCGCGCTTCGGGATGCCGGCCATGCCGCCATAGGCGAGGCGGGCTTCGCTGATGCGCCCGTCGCTACCGAGCGTCAGCCGGAAGGCGCCGCAGACGGCGGAGATATCCTCGTCGAAGCGCTTCGAGACCTTGGAGACGTGGAACAGCACGCCCTCCGCCAGCTTCGGCACCAGCACCGCCTCGACGAATTCGTCGGGGCGCCGGTCCTGCTTGCGGTACTCGATGAAGAAGCTGTCGAGCGGGATGCTCCGAGGCTCGATCCCCGTCCCGCCGCGCCTTGCCAGCACCAGCGTCGCGTCGAGTGCGATCAGGGCTGGCGGCAGGTCGCCGATCGGCGAGCCATTGGCGACGTTGCCGCCGATCGTCCCGGCATTGCGCACCTGCTCGCCGCCGAAGCGGCGCATCAACTCGTCGAGCTGTGGCGAGAGGGCAGCGAGCGCTGTGCGGACGTCGATGTGACCAGCCATCGCCCCAAAGCGCAGATGATCGCCTTCGTTGCTGATGGCGCGCAAAGCTTCGATCCGCCCGAGATAGATGACGGGATCGAGACGCTTCATCGCCTTGGTGACCCAGAGCCCGACATCGGTCGCGCCGGCGACAAGAGTCGCCTGTGGGTGTGCCGCGACGAGTTCGGCCAGTGCTTCGATTGTCGCGGGCGCATAGAAACTCCCGCCATCGCCTTGCAGGGCCAGCGTCTCGGCATCGTTCAGCGCTGCAAGCCGCGCGGCGACGACCTCCCGCTCGCGCAGGAAAGGGTCTGCGTCCCGCGGCGCGATCTCGTTCATGCGGCGGCCGGCGGCGATGATCGGCTCGTAGCCGGTGCAGCGGCAGAGATTGCCGGCGAGCGCGTCCTCGATGCGGCCGGTGTCCGGGGCCGCCTCGTTGAGTCTCAGCGCCAGCAGCGACATCACGAAGCCCGGCGTGCAGAAGCCGCATTGCGAGCCATGGCATTCCACCATCGCCTGCTGAACCGGGTGAAGGCTGCCATCCGTGCCCTTCAGGTGCTCGACGGTGAGCAACTGGCAGCCGTCCAGCGTCGGCAGGAAGCGGATGCAGGCATTGATCGCCTCGTAGCGCAGCTGCCCGCGATCCAGCCGGCCGACGACGACAGTGCAGGCGCCGCAATCGCCCTCGGCGCAGCCTTCCTTGCTGCCGGTCATGCGCTGGTCGAGGCGCAGCCAGTCGAGCACGGTCAAAGTCGGATCGCAGCGGTCGATCTCGACCAGCCTGTCGCCGAGCAGGAAGCGCAAGCTCTCACGCATCCTGCCCGCCCCATTTGCAAAGCCAATTCATGCCTCCAGATTAGGCATGATCTGCGCTTGGCCGGAAGCTTCGATTTGGTGCAGATGTGATGTGGAATTGTGCCGGAGCTGCCCGACGTGACTGCACCAACCGCCTTGCGCGCGCTACGCGGCCGCCTGCTCTGGTTCGTCGATGACCCGCAGACTGCCGGCGAATCGGCGCATCGCTTCATCGAGGATGGGCTGCTCGTCATCGAGAACGGGCTGGTCAAGGAGGCCGGCGAGGCGCGGGAATTGCTGCGGACGCTGCCGGTCGATGCCGAGATCGTCGACCATCGCCCTCATCTGATCATGCCGGGCTTCATCGACGCCCATATCCACATGCCGCAGACCCAGGTCGTTGCCTCCTATGGCGCGCAATTGATGGAGTGGTTGAACAAATACACCTTCGTCGAGGAGCAGAAGCTCAGCGAACAGGGCCATGCCGAGAAGCTCTCGCGCTTCTTCCTCGATGAGTTGCTCGCTAACGGCACGACCACGGCGGCGGTCTATGCTTCAGTCCATCCGCAATCGGCCGAGGCCTTCTTCACGGAATCGCAGCGCCGCAACACCCGCATGATCGCCGGCAAGGTGATGATGGACCGTAACGCGCCGGAAGCGCTGACCGACACGGCCGAGAGCGGCTATCGCGATTCGAAGGCGCTGATAGCGCGTTGGCACGGCAAGGGCCGGCAGCTCTATGCGATCACGCCGCGCTTCGCGATCACCTCGACGCCCGAGCAGATGGCGGCGGCCGGGAAGCTCGCGGCCGAGCATCCCGGTTGCCATGTCCAGACCCATATCGACGAGAACCGGGCCGAGATCGCCTTCGCCCGCGAGCTCTATCCGGAAGCTGCGGATTACGCCGACATCTATCGCGGTTTCGGACTGCTCGGCCCGAAAAGCCTGATGGGCCATTGCATCCACATGACCCACAATGAGTGGCAGGCCTTTGCGGAGACAGGGGCGGTCGCGGTGTTCTGCCCGACCTCGAACCTCTTCCTCGGTTCAGGGCTGTTCGACTGGGCTCATGCGAGACAGCGCGGCGTCAAGGTCGCGGTCGCCACCGATATCGGCGGTGGCACCTCCTATTCGATGCTCAGGACCATGGCCGAGGCCTACAAGGTGCTGCAATTGCAGGGGCAAAGCCTGTCGGCTTTGGAAGCCCTGCATGCGATCACGCGTGGCAATGCCGTGGCGCTTGGCCTCGATCATTGGGTCGGCAGCTTCGAGCCCGGCCGCGAGGCGGATGTCGTCGTGCTCGATACGGCTGCGACGCGGGCGATGGCGCATCGCATGGAGACGGTGCGCGATCTGGCGGAGGAGCTCTTCGTGCTCGTCACGCTGGGCGACGAGCGCAATGTCGCCGCGACCTATGTGATGGGGGAATTGGCCGCCGGCTCGTCATTCTCGGGCGGCGTGTAGCGCCGACCCGAGAAACTCATGACGAGAAAGCTGGTTTCCGAGATGGTCGGGTCAAGCCCGACCATGACGGCTGTTGGAGTGCCTCAGCCCAGCACGCCGCCCTTGCGGGCGTAGTCGATATAGATTTCGCGCAGGCGCAGCGCGGTCGGGCCGGGCGCGCCGTTATGGATCGTGTGGCCGTCGATCGTGGTCACCGGCATGACGAGGCTGGTCGCGGAGGTGATGAAAGCCTCCTCGGCGTCGAGCGCCTCTTCCAGCGTGAATTCACGCTCTTCGAAGCTGAAGCCGGATTCGGCGAGATAGGCCAGCACCGCCTTGCGGGTGATGCCCGGCAGCACCTTGTTGGAGAGCGGGCGCGAGATCAGCGTCTTGCCCTTGACGATCCAGGCGGTGGAGGAAGCGCCTTCCGTCACCACGCCGTCCTCGGTGAGCCAGGCCTCCTGCGCGCCATTTTCCAGCGCGAACTGCTTGGCGAGCACGGGGGCGAGCAGGTTGACGCTCTTGATGTCGCGGCGGGCCCAGCGCAGGTCCGGGGTCGAGACGACCTTGATGCCGGTCTTGGCCGTCGGCGCATTCACGAAGTTGCGGGCCTGGGTGAACATCACCAGCGTCGGCTGGACATCCTTCGGGAAGGGAAAATCACGATCGGATGCGCCGCGCGAGACCTGCAGGTAGATGCCGCCCTCGTCGAGGGCGTTGCGCTTGATCAGCTCCTCATGGATCGCGACGAGCTCGGCCTTCGACCAGGGGAGGCTAAGACGGATTTCGCCGCAGGAGCGCTCGAGCCGGGTGAGATGCGCCTCGCAATCGACCAGCTTGCCGCCGATCACCGCCGAAACTTCGTAGATGCCGTCGCCAAAAATGAAGCCGCGGTCGAAAACGGAGATCTTGGCCTCTTCCTCGGGAAGATAGGCGCCATTGACGTAGACGATGCGGCTCATCGATGCGGACTCGCTGATTGGAAGGGAACGCCGGACCTTCCTAGCGAAGCTTGGCGCCGCTTGCGAGCCTCAAGGCGGGGAAACGGCCCGGCGTCTGATGCAGGGCCGGCGTTCAGGCCTTCAGGCTCAGGAACCGCGTCGGGATCGCGCCGCGCAGGTTCTGCTCGAAGCCCGAGAGCTTCGGCGAGACCAGGTTCTTGGTCGAGTAATGCAGCACCGGGATCCAGGGCTCCTCGCGGATGACGATGCTGTCGGCTTCACGCAGGATCGCGGCGCGCCGGGCGATGTCGAGTTCCTCGGCAGCGAGCTTCATCAGCGCATCGAATTGCGGGTTACGGTACTTGCCGATGTTGAAGCCGGCATTGTCGCTCTCGAACAGGAAGAGGAAGTTCTGCGGGTCGGAATAATCGCCGATCCAGCCGTAGCGGGCGACGTCGAAATCGCCGCCGTCGCGTAGATAGGCGAAATGCGTGCGGAAATCGGTCTCGACGAAGCGGGTCTCGACGCCGATGGCGCGCCATTGTTCCGCTATTGCCTCGGCGGTGCGGCGGTTGTTGTCGGTGGTGTTGAAACGGAATTCGACCTGGAGCGGCACGCTGCCGAACCCGGCCGAGGCGAGCAGGCGCCTGGCTTCGTCCTCGCGCTCCAGCACCGAGGCATGGCGGAAATCGAGTTCGGCGCGCTCGCCGTAATTGCCGATATGCGGGGGGATCACGCCATAGGCCGGCAGCATCGTCCCACCCCAGATCCGGTCGGCGATGAATTCGCGGTCGATCTGCAGCGAGAGCGCCCGCCTGACACGCTCATCGTCGAAAGGCGGCTTGGCGCTGTTGATGATCAGGAAATAGGTCGCAAGATAGGGGCCGATGCGCACCTGATCGCCGAGCTTCTCCTTCAGGCTCTTGAACTGGTCGGCCGGGATGTCGGTGGTGAGATGCAGTTCGCCGGCCTGGAAGCGTCGCGCGGCGGCCGCGAGGTCCGAGGCCGGATAGAAGATCACGGTGTCGATCTTCACTTCAGTGGCTGCATGGAAATGCGGGTTGCGGTCGAGCCGGATATGCGAGTTCGGCGCGAACTCCCTGAGCATATAGGGGCCGTTGGTGATCCAGTTCTCCGGCCGCCCGGGCTCCTGCGCCGCCCTGGCCGTGCTCGCCTGATGGACGGGCAGGGCGCTCTGATGGGTGAGCAGTTCGAGAAGATAAGGCGTCGGCCGCTCCAGCGTGATCTCCAGCGTGCCCTCGTCGGGCGCGCTGACGCCGAGCGTCTCAAGCGAGGAGCCGGCGGCGGCCTTGTGGATCGCCTCGGCATTGCGGATCGGGAAGAGCAGGTTGGCGTATTTCGCGCCGGTTTCGGGATCGATGATGCGGCGGAAGGAATAGACGAAGTCCGAGGCCTTGACCGGGTCGCCGTTCGACCATTTGGCATTGCCGCGCAGCTTGAAGCGCCAGCTCTTGCCGTCCGGGCTCATCGTCCAGCTCTCGGCGACGCCGGGCACGACCTCGCCCTTCATGTCGTGGATGACGAG
This sequence comes from Allobosea sp. GW821-FHT09G06, assembly GCF_059416005.1. NCBI lineage: Bacteria > Pseudomonadati > Pseudomonadota > Alphaproteobacteria > Hyphomicrobiales > Alloboseaceae > Allobosea > Allobosea sp. GW821-FHT09G06. The sequence continues at coordinate 1,051,036 of NZ_JBWKOI010000002.1, forward strand.
GCCCTCGCGCAGATCGCGCAGCAGATGGGCTTCCGCGACGGTCGAGGTCTTGTGCGGATCGAGCGTCTCGGGATCGCCGTCATTGCCGCGGTGGAAGACGATGCGGCCCTGCGCCGCGGCGCGGGTCGCGGCCAGGATGGCGGCGAAGGCCAAAGGGACATGGCGGCGCGTGACGTCGAGCATGGCAACCTCCCTCAGCCGGGCGCCGTTGCGAGCGATGCCCGACCGATGAAGTAGAGCCTGCCTGATTGAGTCTGCCAAGTCGGAAAAGCCGACCTTGCGCTAGGGGGCTTCGACGGCCCGGTCGTTCTCGAAGGCCACGCGGCAATCCCCGGCCTTCTTGCCGCAATCCGCCAGCGTGTTCCGTCTGGCCGTTTCGAGGTCCCGTTCGCCAAAGCGATAGGTGAAGCTCTTGCCAGTCGGGCTCACGGCCATCGCCTTTTCACCGGGAGCGCTGAAATAGTTCTCGAATACCGGAGCACGGCCTTCGAGCCCGATGCGTTCGAATTCTGCCTTGGGCCGTCCGGGCGTCAGGGTCGGCAGGTTCCAGGCACGCAAGGAGGCGTCCATCTCCCGCAGCCAGACAAAACGGGCTCGGCCGTTCTGGAAGGCCGCATGGCCGCGAGGGAGGACCTCCGGCAACGCAATGAGGCGCACGTCGCCGCCACGGTCGAGGGCCACCGCCCGGATGCGGTCGACCAGGGATGGTGGGAAAAGCTCGTCGTTGCCGGCATAGACCCAGAGCTGCGGCAGCGTATCCTTCCACGGCCAGTGCCGGATGGTCGCGACAAGTGCGTCCCGGCCCTTCTCGACGCAATCGCCGAGTTCGAGCCCGCCGGCGACGTTGATCACGGCCTTCAGGCCCGGCGGCTTGCGCTGGGCCAGTGCCATGACCGCGGCGCCGCCTGCCGATTCGCCCAGGGCGATGATGCGGTCGGACGCGACGTCGGGCCGCTCGGCCAGCGCCTTGAGCGCGGCCTCGAGCTCCTTCGCGTCGCTCTCGAAGCGCTGCGCCATGTCGGGCAGTGCGCAGCTCGCGCCTTCCGTCGAGAAGGGACCGTCCGATTGTCCGAAGCCACGCCGGACGACGACCGCGGCAAGCCAGCCACGGCGGGCGAGATCGCGGGCGATCGAGGCGTAGTTGACGGCGCGCAGATCGCTCATCCGCATATTGCCCGGCGCCTTGCCGTGCGTGATCAATGCGAGTGGCAACTTGCCCGAGCCCCGATCCGGGCGGATGATCAGGGTTTCGAGGCGCGCTGCGCGGCCTTCGATCTGGACGCGCAGGAATCCGTGCTCCTCGCGCAGCGCCTCCTGTGCCCCTGCCGCCGCCGCGGGCAGGCAGAGGCCGATGACAAGGGCGGGCAGGACGCGTGCCATGGGCCCCGTGCCGGCTAGCCGGCCGCCGCAGCGGCTGCGCGCTCCTGCGCCTCGACCACTGCGACGGCGGTCATGTTGACCACGCCGCGCGCCGTCACCGAGCCGGTGAGGATATGCGCGGGCTTGGCCGTGCCGATCAGGATCGGGCCGACCGGCAGCGCATCGGCCATCACCTTGGCGAACTGGTAGGAGATGTTGGCGGCGTCGAGATTGGGGAAGATCAGGATGTTCGCCACATCCTTCAGCGTCGAGGAGGGCAGGACGCGCTCGCGGATCAGCGGGACGAGGGCGGTGTCGGCCTCCATCTCGCCGTCGCATTCGAGATGCGGCGCACGCTCGCGGATCAGCTTCAGCGCCTTGCGCATCTTGAGCGAGGAGGGCGTATCGGCCGCCCCGAAATCGGAATGCGAGAGCAGGGCGACTTTCGGGGCGATGCCGAAGCGCTGGACATGGTCGGCCGCGAGCACGGTCATGTCGGCGATCTCTTCCGCCGTCGGGTCGTGCTTCACATGGGTGTCCGACAGGAAGAAGGCGCCCTTGTTGGTGATGATCAGCGTCATCGCCGCGATGTCGCAGACGCCCGGCGCCAGGCCGATGATGTCCTTGATATGCCGCAGCCGCGACATGAACCGGCCTTCGAGGCCGGAGATCATCGCATCGGCCTCACCGCGCGCCACGGCGAGCGCCGCGATCACGGTGTTGTTGGTGCGCACCAGCGCGCGCGCGGCCTCCGGCGTGATGCCGCGCCGGCCGGCGATGTCGAGATAGCTCTGGACGTAGTCGCGGTAGCGCGGGTCGTCCTCGGGGTTGACCACCTCGAAATCGGTGCCGGGCCTGAGCGTCAGGCCGAAGCGCTGGATGCGGGTCTCGATCACGCTCGGGCGGCCGATCAGGATCGGGATCGCGAGCCCTTCCTCCAGCGCGACCTGGGCGGCGCGCAGCACGCGCTCGTCCTCGCCCTCGGCGTAGATCACCCGCTTGGGATCGGCCTTGGCCTTCTGGAACAGCGGCTTCATCAGGAAGCCGGAGCGGAAGACGAAGCGCGAGAGCTGCTCGCGATAGGCCTCGACATCGACCAGCGGCTTGCGGGCGACGCCGGTGACCATCGCGGCCTCGGCGACGGCCGGGGCGATGCGCATGATCAGGCGCGGGTCGAACGGGTTCGGGATCAGCGAGTTCGCGCCGAAGGTCGAGGCCTCGCCGCCATAGGCGCGCGCCGCGATGTCGGAGGTCGCCTCGCGGGCGAGAGAGGCGATGGCGCGCACGGCGGCGAGCTTCATCGCCTCGTTGATCGTCGTCGCCTGCACGTCGAGCGCGCCGCGGAAGATATAGGGGAAGCACAGGACGTTGTTGACCTGGTTCGGATAGTCCGAGCGGCCGGTGCAGATCATCGCGTCCGGACGCACCGCGAGCGCGTCCTCGGGCGTGATCTCGGGGTTGGGGTTGGCGAGCGCCAGGATCAGCGGCTTCGGCCCCATTTGCTTCGCCATCTCGGGCTTCAGCACGCCGGCGGCGGAGAGGCCGAGGAAGACGTCGGCGCCGCCGATGACCTCGGCCAGGGTCCGTGCGTCGGTCTCCTGCGCATAGACTTCCTTCCAGCGGTCCATCAGCGTGTTGCGGCCCTTGTAGACCACGCCGTCGAGATCGGTGAGCCAGATATTCTTGCGCTGCGCGCCGAGCTCGACCAGCAGGTTGGTGCAGGCGAGTGCGGCCGCGCCCGCGCCGGAGACGACGATCTTGACGTCGGCGATCTTCTTGCCGGCGAGGTCGAGCCCGTTGAGGACGGCGGCCGAGACGATGATCGCCGTGCCGTGCTGGTCGTCATGGAAGACCGGGATCTTCATCCGGGCCTTGAGCTGCTCCTCGATCTCGAAGCATTCCGGCCCCTTGATGTCCTCGAGATTGATGCCGCCGAAGGTCGGCTCCAGCGCCGCGACCACCTCTACGAATTTCTCGATGTTCTTCTGCTCGACCTCGATGTCGAAGCAGTCGATGCCGGCGAATTTCTTGAAGAGGACGGCCTTGCCTTCCATCACCGGCTTGGAGGCGAGCGGACCGATATCGCCGAGGCCGAGCACGGCGGTGCCGTTGGTGATGACGGCGACGAGGTTCTGGCGCGAGGTCAGCTCGGCCGCCTCGGAGGGATCGTCGACGATCGCCTCGCAGGCGGCGGCGACGCCGGGCGAATAGGCGAGCGCCAGGTCGCGCTGGTTGCCGAGCGGCTTGGTCGCCTGGATCTCAAGCTTACCGGGCCGGGGCTGGCGGTGATAGACGAGCGCGCCCGAGCGCAGATCGGTGGAGAGCGTGCTTTTCATGGCGCGAAGATCCCTGCAGTCCGAAGGATGCTGGTCGCGCGAAAGCCCCCATGCCGTCAAGCCGTCGACACCGCTAGCAGTTTCGCCGGTGCGGAAAGGGTGATGCGGGCGCGAACTTGAATCAATCTGGCAAGATGCTGAATCGGCTTGCGAGAAACCGCACGCAAGCGTTGGAAACGATTCGACAAATTTCCAGCGCCGCCGGCGCGAAGGATCAGAACGCCTTGAACGTGATGATCGTGTGGGTGTCGGCGATCTCGGGGATCGACTGCACCTTCTGCGCGACGAAATGGCCGATATCGACATCGGCCGCCACGTGGAACTTGGCCAGGATGTCGTAATTGCCGGCGGTCGAGTAGATCTCGGAAGCGATCTCGCGATCGGCCAGCTCGCTGGCGACCTCGTAGGTCTTGCCGAGCTTGCATTTGATCTCGACGAAGAAGGTCTGCATCGCGCGCTCCGAAACTCTGATGGGTCTGGATAGAACCCCAGGCGTGGGAAGATCAAGCGCCTGCGAGCGCGGCGATGCGTCGTGTCATCGCATTCTCCGGATCGGTCAGCCCGGCGATCACGGTGAAATGGTTGGCGCCGGGGATTTCCTCATAGCGTGTCGTCACCCCTTCCAGCCCCCAGACATCGACAAGCCGGCGGCTCTGCCGGTGGTACTCGTCGCTCTCGCCCCCGCCGACCACGGCATCCATCGTCAATCGCGACGGTGCGGGCCAGAACAGCGGGCTTTCCAGTTCCGCGGCAGCCAGGTCGAGATTCAATGCCTTGTTGATGCTGGTCTCGACGAGGGGCTTCAGGTTGTAGAGGCCGGAAATGCCATAGGCGGCCGGCACGAGTTGATCGGGCAGGTCGGGATCGACATTCTTCCAGTCGGTGGCAAGCGTGCAGGCACTGAGATGGCCGCCGGCGGAATGCCCGGACGCGACGACCGGGAGGCCGAAACGCCGCCACAGGGCAGCCGCCGCCTGCTGCAGTTCCCAGACGATATGGCCGAGATGGACCTGCGGGCAGAGATCGTAGCCGACGACCGCGACGGGAAGGCCGAGTCGGTTCAGCCCCCGTGCCATATGAGAGAAATAGCTGCGGTCGAGCGCCTGCCAGTAGCCGCCATGGATGAACATCACCAGCGCGTTGCCGCGGATCGTCTCGGGCTTGAACAGATCGTAGGCCTGACGCTCGCCCTCGCCATAGGAGACGTCGAGCTCGCACAGCGCCTCGCTGCGATAGGCGGCGGCATCGGCCTGCCAGCCGGCGATGATGCCAGGATGTTCCGGCACGCGGGCGCGATTGTTATATTCGGTCTCGTAGTCCGGGGACATCGGTCTTCCATCGCTGAGGGGCGTGGGTCTGTCGGGCGGCACCGTGGCAGCCCGGCGCGCTTCGCGCCAGCGCTTTTGACAGGGCCCCGCTCCGGCGCCAAAAGGCGGCAAGCCCATAGCAATGGGCAACGGAGGTCGCCATGGAAAACCCTGTTCTCGCCGAGGTCACGCGCGGCAATGTCGTCGAATCGCGCCATCGTGGCGCGGCGATCGTCATCGATGCCGATGGCGGGGTGGTCTTCTCGGCCGGCGATGTCGAGCGGCCGGTTTTCCCGCGCTCGGCCGTCAAGGCGATCCAGGGCCTGCCCTTGATCGAGAGCGGCGCCGCCGACCGCTACGGGCTGACCGAGGCCGAGATTGCGCTCGCCGTCTCCTCGCATTCGGGCGAGCCGCTCCATGCCGAAACCTCGCTCGCGATGCTGCGCAAGGCCGGCCGCGATGCCGGCTGCCTCGAATGCGGCGCGCATTGGCCGTCGAACGAGCTGGTCTCCCGCGCCCTGGCGAAGTCGGGCGCCGAGCCCAGCGCCCTCAACAACAACTGCTCCGGCAAGCATGCCGGCTTCGTCTGCCTGTCCTGCAACATGGACGAGGATCCCAAAGGCTATGTGACGGCGGGCCACCCGGTACAGCAGGCCGTGCGCGGCGCGCTGGAGGCGGTGACGGGCGCCGCGCACAGTGCCGACCGCATGGGCATCGATGGCTGCTCGATCCCGTCCTATGCCGTGCCGCTTTCGGCGCTGGCGCTGGGCTTCGCCCGCTTCGGCACCGGCCGCGGCTTCGGGCCGGAGCGGGCGAAGGCGGCGGCGCGTATTCGCGCAGCGGCGGCGGCCCATCCCTTCATGGTCGCCGGCACCGGTCGCTACGACACCCGCCTGATGGACCTGCTGGGGGCTCGCGCCTTCACCAAGACCGGCGCCGAGGGCGTCTACTGCGCCGCCCTGCCGGAGCTGGGCTACGGCATCGCCCTGAAATGCGATGACGGCGCCGGCCGCGCCGCCGAGATCGCACTCGGCGCGCTGATCGCGCGTTTCCTGCCGATGGACGACGCCACGCAGGCCGCCTTCGCGCCGCTGCGCGAGACCGTGCTGAAGAACTGGAACGGCACCGAGGTCGGGCGCATCCGCGCTCCCGCCTGAGGCGAGCTTCAACGCACCGCGTTGTTCGCGACCACGATCCCCGAGGCCCTGGCATCGGGGGCCTTGGTCAAGTCGCCCGTGACGGGCTTGCCGTATTCGGTGCCGATCACGGCACCGTCGCGGGCTTCGGCGATCACGTTGTTGGCGACCAGCGCGTTGCGCTCCTTCGGCACCAGCGAGACCGAGATGCCGATCCCGGTCTTGCGGATGACGTTGCCGGTGGCGGCGAGGTTGCGCATGCCCCAGGACCAGCCGAGCGCGATGCCGATATCGCTGGCCTCCTCGATGACGTTGCCGGTCACCGCTGCTTCCGCCTCGACATGGATGCCGTAGCCGCCGACCGGGTCCTTGCTGTAGGGCACGGCCTTGCGCGTCGCCCGGCGGATGATGTTGTTGGCGCAGACCGCCATGCGCCCACCCTGGTCGAGATTGGTCATGGAGGCGCCGGACGTGCAGTCCTCGACATGGTTGTTGGCGATGATCGCGCCCTCGAAGGCGAATTCGCTATAGAGAGCGACTTCACCGCAGCGCCGCCCCTGATTGCCGAGAATCTGGACGCCGGAGCCGGAATTGTTGCGGATGAAGCTCAGCGCGCAGTCGCGCAGCTGGTTGCCCTCGATGATGACGCCGCCGGCGCGGAAGACGCTGATGCCGTTGCCGTTCTGACCGCTGCCGCCGCCATCGGTGCGGATGCGCAGGACATGGTTGCCGCGCACGATCGATCCGTCGTCGCCCACTTGGCTGCGCCAGACCTGGATGCCGTTATTGCCGCAATCCTCGACCCGGTTCTGCTCGACGGTGAGCCCTCTCGAATCGATGGCGAACAGGGCGGCATCCCGCATGTCGCGGAAGCGGCTCGCCGTGACGCGTCCGCCGCAACGATCGAGCGTCAATCCAACCGAGCCAGCCTTGGCGAAGGCGCAGCCGGAAATCGTGAATTCGCCGACATTCTCCGCCACAAGCAAACCGCTGCGCTGGGCCGAGGGAATGTCGAGCCCGTCGAAGCTCAGGCCGGTCAGCTCGGCTCGGCCGATATTGCGCGCGAGCAGCAGCGGCTGGCCGCTTGCCGTGACTAGATGCGTTTCGCCGGGCACACCGACGATCCGTGCATTCTCGGGCAGGGTGACGCTGCCGACCCGGTAGCGGCCGGGTGGTAACAGGAGCGGGCTTCCGCGCGTGGCAGCCTGCTTGAGGGCGGCCTGCAACTGCCGCGACTGATCCTCAGTGGCGCCGGGCCGCAGCCCTAACTGGCTGGCGTCGAGTCCGAGATGGCCGAGCGGACCGGCAGCCGTGCCGCGCGACTGTGCCGAGGCGGGCAGAACGGCCGAGGCCGTGCCGAAAAGGCCCATCGCCAGCGCGCTGCGTCGGGAAAGCACCATGGAATCTCCTGCTCGGCGGCGACGGATCAAGCCGTATGCCAGCCTCGGCTGTGCCGATCTGGAACCGGGGTGCACGACGCGAGCCCTACAATCCCAGCGCCCGCGCGATTTCGTCAGCGGCTGATGTAGGGGGCAGGCGGCCGGCCGCGACGGCGGCCTCCAGCTCCGGCGTGCGGGCCTTCAGAGCGGGATCGTGCCGGAGCCTGGCCTGCAACCGGTCCTGCACCATCGCCCACATCCATTTGACGTCCTGCCGGCGGCGCTTGTCGGCGATCAGTCCCTTGGCCTCGAAGCGGGCGCGGTGATCCTCGACCTTCGACCAAAGCGCGTCGAGCCCGAGCCCGGTCAATCCCGAGATCGTCACGACCGGCGTGCTCCACAAAGACGGGGCCGGCGCCAGAATGTGCAACGCCGCCTTGTACTGGGCGGCGGCCGCGCGGGCAGGCGTCGCGCCGTCGCCATCGGCCTTGTTGACCGCGATCATGTCGGCGAGCTCGATGATGCCCTTCTTGATGCCCTGCAATTCGTCGCCGGCATTGGGCAGCATCAGCACGAGGAAGAAATCGGTGAGGTCGGCGACTGCGGTCTCCGACTGGCCGACGCCAACCGTCTCGACCAGGATCACGTCGAAGCCGGCGGCCTCGCAGAGCAGCATCGTCTCGCGGGTCTTGGCGGCGACGCCGCCGAGCGTGCCCGAGGAAGGCGAGGGGCGGATATAGGCATTGGGGTCGATCGCGAGCCGGGCCATCCGCGTCTTGTCGCCGAGGATCGAGCCGCCGGTACGGGTCGAGGAGGGGTCGACCGCCAGCACTGCGACCTTGTGGCCTTTTTCCGTGAGATAGGTACCGAGCGCATCGATCGTGGTCGATTTGCCGACGCCGGGCACGCCGGTGATGCCGACCCGGATGGCACGGCCGGTATGCGGAAGCAGCCGCTGGATCAGGGCCTGCGCCTGCTCGCGATGGTCGGCACGGCGCGATTCCGCCAGCGTTATCGCCCGGGCCAGCGCTGCGCGCTCGCCGGCGAGGATCGCGTCGCCGAGCGGATCGGCTGGAGAGCTGCTTTCGACCATGCCTCCAGTTAGCAAGTCGCGGGAGCGGGCGACAAGGCGTCCTCGCGCTTCACTTGCTTCATCACTGTGTCATGTGCGCATCTTGTGAATTCGCTGTTGCGGTGAGACGACTTGGCGATGATGTGCGTGGCGATGCGGCTTCGTGTTTTCCTGTTGGCCCTGTTTCTCCCGCTGGCGCTCGCGGCCTGCGGCACGCCGCGCGTGCTGGAGCTGAGCCAGGCCCCTAAGGCGGACGTTGCGGGGACCGTCCAGATCTATGTCGCGACGACCCGCGAGGCCTCGGCGCAGCCGGTCTATTTCAGCGGCGAGCGTGGGCCGAAGCTCTCCTTCGCCCGCCTCGACATCACCGTGCCGCTCGTCCACAAGTCCGGCAATCTGGAGCTGCCCGACTCGGGCCCGGGCGACCCGGCGAAGCATTTCACCGCGACCAATCTCCAGAAGCTCGACCTCGCGCCGGTCGTTTCCGACGTGCGCAGGGAGCTCGCACGGCGGCCGGCTTCCCAGCGCGACGTGCTGGTCTTCGTCCACGGCTACAACACGAATTTCGCCGATTCCGTCTATCGTTTTGCCCAGATCGTCCATGATTCCGGCTTCAAGGGCGTGCCGGTGCTGTTCACCTGGCCCTCGCGCGGCCAATTGCTGGCCTATCCCTATGATCGCGAAAGCGCCTTCTATTCCCGCGATTTCCTCGAAGCGAACCTGCGTGCCATTGCCCGCGATCTCGGCCCGTCGCGCATGGACATCCTCGCTCATTCCATGGGCACGTTGCTGACGCTGGAGACGCTTCGGCAGGCCGCGATCCGGGGCGACGGCGCCTTCGGCGGCAAGTTGCGCGACGTCATGCTCGCGGCACCCGACGTCGATCTCGACGTGTTCCGGATGCAGATGCGCGAAATCCGGCGGCCGATAACGGTTTTCGTTTCGGCTGATGACCGGGCGCTCGACTTCTCCCGGCGCTTCGCCGGTGACAAGAAGCGATTGGGCGCGGTGTCGAGCAAGGACACCGAGACGATCGCGGAGCTGGAAAAGCTCGGCGTGCGGCTGATCGACCTCTCCGAGGTTTCTTCCGGCGACAGCCTCAACCATGCGAAATTCGCATCCTCGCCGAAGGTCGTGCAGATGATCGGCCAGCGGCTACAGCAGGACAAGGGTATCGGTTTCGCCGGGCCGCAATTCGGCGACAGGCTGGGCGATGTCGCCGGTGGCGTGATGGGAACGGTCGGATCGACCGTCGGACTGGTCGTCACCGCGCCGATCCAGATCATCTCCGGCGCGGCGCAGTGATGTCGCTTCCGTGCAGCGCCTGCGCGATTGCGCGCAGGCGGCGGCAGCCTTGCCCCATTCTGGCCGCCTTGCCCTGCCTTTAGAGGTCCGGCTGCCAGTTCGGCCTCTCACATTCTGACCGGATGCCTGTCTCCATGCCCGTTACAAGGCGCGCCTTTTCATGCCGTTCGCTGGCCCTCGCCGCGTTCCTGCCGCTCGGCCTCGCCGCTTGCGCGCAGAGCGAGGCGAGCGTGTCGCCCTTTTCCGAGCCCGAACGCGCCGATACCTCGGCGCTCGGCAAGGACCCGCGGCTGCTCGTCGTAACGACGCGCCGCTCGACCGGTAACGCCACGCCCTATTTCAACACGGATCGCGGCCCGCTGACCTTTGCCGAGGTCAGACTGTCGCCGCCCGGGCGCGGCATTTCGGGCAGGGTCTCCTCTGCGGTGAGCGGCGACTGGGCGGTGCTCGGCGTTTCGCGCGAGACGTCGGGAGATGCGGCGCGGGCCTTCGCGGACGCTGCGAACGGACGCGACGTCCTGCTCTACATCCACGGTTTCAACGAGACCTTCGAGACCGCCGCGCGCAGCGCCGGCCAGCTCTCGCATTCGCTGGAGTTCCAGGGCCGCACGGCGCTGTTCACCTGGCCCTCCGGCGGCAAGCTCTTCGACTACGCCTATGATCGCGAGAGCGCGCTCTGGTCGCGCGACGGCTTCGTCCAGGCGCTGCAGGCGCTCGTCGCCAACCCGACCGTCGGCCGCATCCATATCGTCGCCCATTCGATGGGCACTTTCCTGACGCTGGAAGGCCTGCGCGAATTGCGCGATTCCCAGGAGATCTACGCCCGGATCGGCTCGGTCGTGCTGGCCTCGCCCGATGTCGATATCGATGCCTTCGAGCAGACGGTGAAGAAGCTCGGGCCGCTGGCGCAGCGCATGACCGTGATCATCGATCCCGGCGACCGGGCACTGGCCGTCTCCGCCCGTATCGCCGGCGGCGTCGCGCGCGCCGGTGCTGCGGATCGCTCGCGGCTGGAGGCCTTGGGTGTCAGGGTCGCCGATACGTCCGGGCGGGGCTGGAGCATGCTGCGTCACGATCTCTTCCTGTCCAATAGCGAGGTCACGCAGGTCGTGCGCCGCGCCATGGATCGCGGCGGCTAAAGGAGCGGGCGAAATGAAGGTCCTTGGCAGGAGAGCGGTGGTCGTCGCGCTGGCGCTGGGCTTCGGCCTTTCCGCCGCCCCTGCCGAAACGCCGGCACTTTTCGTCGGGACCGGCTCGGCCGAGGGCAGCTATGCCGATCCGCTGCCGGCGACCGTCGCGGTGTCGACCTATGCGCCGCCGGCTTGCGCGACTAGGCCTTGCCCGCTGTTGATCGCGATCCACGGCATGGGCCGCAATGCGAAGGGTGCGCGCGATGCCTGGAAGGACACTGCCGACCGGGCCGGCTTCCTCGTGCTTGCGCCACGCTTCGACAAGGAGCAGTTTCCGAGCCGCGTGTTCCAGCAGGCGGGGGTGCGCGGCGAGCCGGACATGGCGAAATGGACCTTCGGCCTGATCGAGCGGCTGTTCGACGCCGCCCGCGCCAGCGGCCGTGTTGCCGGCGACAGCTACACGATCTTCGGCCATTCGGCCGGCGCGCAGTTCGTGCATCGCATGGTCATGCTGATGCCGGAGGCGCGCATCGCGACGGCGGCCGTGGCGAATGCCGGCTACTACACGCTGCCGGCGCTCGCTGGCGAGCGCGCCTATCCCTATTCGCTCAAGGGTACGCCTGCCACCGATGCCGCGCTGGCACGCGCCCTCGCCAAGCCGATGTTCGTCATGCTCGGTGATCAGGACATCGATCCCAATCACCACCAGCTCAACAAATCGCGCGGTGCCGAAGAGCAGGGTGCGACCCGCTTCGCCCGCGGCGAGCATTTCATGGCTGCGGCCCGCGACGAAGCGCGCCGCCTCGGGGTGATGCTGCGCTGGCGGGAGGTCGTCGTGCCCGGCGTCGCGCATCAGCAGAGCGGCATGGCCAAGGCTGCGGCGGCGGAGCTGTTCGGCTCTCGCTGAAGCTTTTTAGATAGGCGGCAGGCCCGAGCGCTTCTTGATCGTCGCCAGCGCGAAATTGGATTCGACCGACTGGATACATTTCAGCCGCGTCGCCTTCTGCTTCAGGAAGCGCTCATAGCCCTCGATGCCATCCGTGACGACGCGCAGCAGGTAATCCTGCGAGCCGGTCATCAGGTAGCACTCCGCCACCTCGCTCCAGCTTTCGACGGCTTTCTCGAATTCGGATATCTGCTCCTGGTTCTGCTGGGTCAGTCGCACCGAGACGAAGACGCTGAAGGGCAGGCCATAGGCCTTGGGGTCGATGACCGCCGTATAGCCCTGGATGACGCCGGTCTCTTCCAGCCGCTTCAGGCGCCTGAGGCAGGGGGTCGGTGACAGCCCGACGCGCTGCGACAGGTCCTGATTGGTGATGCGCCCGTCCTCGCGCAGCACGGCGAGAATCCGGCGGTCGATGCTGTCGAGCACGATATGCTCCATCCCTGTCAAAAATGAGCAGAAAGCTGCTCACGGCACATTAGGATGATGCTGATCGGCCAAGCAATGGCGCGATGATGGGAATAATCTGGTGTCAGAAACCGGCCTGCATCGCAGGATCGCAAGGGAGACGGCCATGAGCGAAGATAACTACCACAAGGACCGGATCGCCAACCGCAAGCTCCATCCCGAGACACTGATGATGGGCTTCGGCTATTCGCCGGCCATGTCGGAAGGCTCGCTCAAGCCGCCGGTCTTCCTGACCTCGACCTTCGTTTTCGAGAACGCCCAGCAGGGCAAGGACTTCTTCGACTTCACCTCGGGCCGGCGCCAGCCCAAGCCCGGCGAGAAGCCTGGCCTGGTCTATTCGCGCTTCAACCATCCCAACATGGAGATCCTGGAGGATCGCCTGGCGATCTGGGACGAGGCCGAGAAATGCGCGGTCTTCGCCTCAGGCATGGCGGCGATCGCGACGACCTGCTTCGCCTTCCTGCGGCCGGGCGACACGATCCTGCATTCGCGCCCGCTCTATGGCGGCACAGAGACGCTGCTGAAGAACCAGATGGGCGCCTTCGGCGTCACGCCCTTCGGCTTCACCGATGGTCTCGACATCGAGCAGATGCGTGACGTCGCCCGCGCCGCTGCCGCCAAGGGCCGCGTTGCGATGATCCTGGTCGAGACCCCGGCGAACCCGACCAACGGCCTCGTCGATCTCGCCGCCTGCAAGATGATCGCCGACGAGCTGGAGAAGTCTCAGGGCCACCGCCCGCCCGTCGTCGTCGACAACACCATGCTCGGCCCGAAATACCAGAAGCCGCTGAAGCAGGGCGCCGACCTGTCGCTGCTCTCGCTGACCAAATATGTCGGCGGCCATTCCGATCTCGTTGGCGGCTCGATCAGCGGCTCCGAGGCGCTGGTGCGGCAGGTGAAGGCCTGGCGCGGCTCGCTCGGCACGCAGGCCGATCCGAATTCCTGCTGGATGCTGATGCGCTCGCTGGAGACGCTCGACATCCGCATGAGCCGCGCCAACGAGAACGCCAAGCTCGTGGCGGAGTATCTGGAGAGCCATCCGAAGGTCGCTCGTGTCCACTATCTCGGCAATCTTGCGGATGGCGACCCGCGCAAGGCCGTCTTCGATCGCCAGTGCACGGCGGCGGGCTCGACCTTCGCCTTCGACGTCAAGGGCGGAGAGAAGGAGGCTTTCGCGCTGCTCGACAACCTCCAGATCATGAAGCTCGCGGTCAGCCTCGGCGGCACCGAGACGCTGGTCTCGCACCCGGCCGCGATGACCCATTCTGGCGTCGCCCGTGAAATGCGCGAGGAGATCGGTCTGACCGATGCGCTGATCCGCATTTCCGTCGGCATCGAGAATATCGAGGACCTGATCTCGGATCTGGCGCAGGCTTTCGAGGCAGTTTGAGGAGCGTCCGCCGTCATGCTCGGGCTTGACCCGAGCATCTCGGAAACCAGCGTCTTCGCGTCCTGAGATTCTCGGGTCGAAGCTATGCTTCGCCCGAGAATGACGATCGAGCTCAACCGAGCCCAAGAAACAGCGCCAGCGACCTGTTCACCGCGATCATCATCTCGGGGTCGAGACGGCCGAAAACCCGGCCGATCTGCTCTCGGCGCACGGTCATCGCCTTGTCGACCATGATCTGGGAGGCAAGGCGTAAGCCGTTCGTCGCGTCGGGCTCCACCGTCAACCGGATCAATGGCGCGTCGACGAGATCGCTGGAGATAAGCAGCAGGGTTACTGTCGCTGTCGGCCCGAACGGATCGGCCTGAACGATCAGGGCAGGGCGCGGCTTGCCGAAATCCCCCGCGATTGCGACGGTGACGAGGTCGCCGCGCTTCATTCAGGCGCACGGTCCAGGTCGTCCAGCGCCGCGTCGAGGAACGCATCCAGTTCCCGATCGGCGCTGTCGCTGACGGCAACCAGACGCGCCTGACGGCGGCATTCCTCGTTGAACCCCGGCCGTCGCGTATCGGGAACCCAGATCTGCACCGGCCGCAATCCGGCCGCCCGCAAGGCGTCGCGGCGCTTCTGGACGCGTCTGGCTGTCGAACTGGCCATTCGGATACTTCCTGATGAGCGTTACATGTAACGTTCATCGCCTTGCCCTGCAAGCTGCCGGACGCTGCGAGGCTTAAACCCCGACCCGTCCCCAGCCCGGCAGCTTCAGCGCCGGGCTGCGCAGGTCGAGCCCGGCGACGAGGCCGAGCAGGTTGATCTCGATGCCCTCGACCCAGCCCACGGTGACGCCGGCGAGCCCGTAGAGCGAGGCCTGGATGCCGGTGCGGCTGGCGGTCAGCCCGGCGAAGAGCCCGTCGGCGCGCCAGTCCTTGCCCAGCGCGGTCGGCGGCAGCGCCTGCCGGAGCTCGGGCACCTCCGCCAGGACATGCTGGACGAAGCTGTTCGAGTTCGGCCCCGGCCAGGCGATATAGCTGCCGGGGCTGGAATAGGCGTAGTCAGCCACCGCGGCGCGGATGCGCGGGATCAAACGCTCGGCCGCCTCGCCGCGAATTTCCGCGACAGGCTCCGGCATGTTGCCGAACCAGCGGCCATCGGCATCGCGATGGTTGACCCGGACCGGCGCGCCCCAGCCGACGACATCGAAGCGGGTGTAGGCGGAAACGCCACGCTCCTTCACCACGACCCAGGAATGGTGGGCGAAGATGCCGCGCCAGCGCCCGACACGCGCGGCGAAGACATGCACCGTCGCTTCGGGCTCGACGGAAGCTGCCGGCAGCAGCTTGGCGCTGGTCCAGTCGGCGCGCTGCCAGTTCGGCGCATGCGTCTGCCAGTACCACCAGCCCGCATGGCTCGCGAGCGGTAGCAGGAAGGCGATCGCGAAGAACAGCAGGAAGCGGCGGAACAGGCGCATGCGGTACGGTATGTGCATGACGGTGGGGGCCGGCAAGGCTGCCGCCGTTCACGCTTGCGTCAGGCGCAGCTTGCCTGTGCGCGGGCATCCGGTCGCGCCCGATCGCGGTTGATGCCGGGGGGAAAGCTGGTAGCGTGCGCGCGCCAACACGATGGAGGGGCGGATTGGGTAGGGCGACGAAGCGACTGACCGAGGCGATTGCCGCTTGCGCGATCGGACTGGGACTTCTGGCCACGCCGGTGGCCGCGCAGGACAAGCAACTGCGCATCTTCAACTGGTCTGATTATGTCGATCCGGAGGTGCTTGATGCCTTCAAGAAGGAAACCGGCATCACCGTCGTCTACGACACCTTCGACCAGATGGAGACGGTCGAGACCAAGCTTCTCGCCGGCAAGACCGGCTACGACCTGATCGTCGTCACCGCCTCCTTCCTGCCGCGCCATATCCCGCTCGGCCTTTATCAGCCGGTCGACAAGGACAAGGCGCCGAACCTCAAAAACCTCTGGCCGGAAATCCAGACAAGGCTCTCGAAATACGATCCCGGCAACAAATACGCCGTGAACTACATGTGGGGCACTACGGGGATCGGCTACAACACCGCCAAGATCAAGGAGCGCCTCGGCCCCGATGCGGTGATCGACAGCTGGAAGGTCGTCTTCGAGCCGGAAACGCTGAAGAAGCTCTCGAATTGCGGTGTCCATGTGCTCGACGCAGTCGAGGAGATGTTCCCGGCGACCTTGCGCTATCTCGGGCTCGACCCCGACTCGAAGAACGAGGCCGATCTCAACAAGGCCGGCGAGCTGCTGCGCAAGATCCGTCCGCACATCCAGAAGTTCCACTCATCGGAATATATCAACGCCTTGGCAAACGGCGATATCTGCCTGGCTGTCGGCTATTCCGGCGATATCCTTCAGGCGAAGAAGCGGGCCGAGGAAGCCAAGAACGGCGTCCAGATCGCCTATTCGATCCCGAAGGAAGGCGCGCTGATGTGGTTCGACTCCCTCGTGATCCCGAAGGATGCCGGCAATGTTGAGGCTGCCCTGAAGTTCATCGACTTCGTCAACAAGCCCGCCATGGCCGCGAAGAACTCGGACTTCATCCAGTACGCCAACGGCAACCTGGCCTCGAAGCCGTTCCTGTCGGCGGCGGTGCGCGACAATCCCGGCATCTATCCGTCGGACGCGGTGATGGGGCGGCTCTACACGATCACGCCCTATGACCAGAAGGCCCAGCGGCTGGTGAACCGGCTCTGGACCCGCGTCAAGACCGGCAAGTGACCGGCTTCGGACAGGTCGCGAGTACCATGAAGAAGACCTCGCCCGGCAGCGTGCGCCGGGCCTTCCAGCCCTGGAACGACCCGGCGGCGAAGCCGCTCGTCGCGTTCCAGGGCGTGACCAAGCGCTTCGGCGGCGTCACCGCGGTGGGCGACCTTTCGCTTTCGCTCTATCCGCGCGAATTCTTCGCGCTGCTCGGGCCATCCGGCTGCGGCAAGACCACGCTGATGCGCATGCTTGCCGGCTTCGAGACGCCCGATTCCGGCACGATCCTGCTCGACGGGCAGGACATCACCGGCATCCCGCCGCATCTGCGGCCGATCAACATGATGTTCCAGTCCTATGCGCTGTTCCCGCATCTCAGCGTGGCCGGCAACATTGCGTATGGGCTGAAGCGGGAAGGGCTGCCGCGCGCCGAGATCGACCGGCGCGTCGAGGAGATGCTGGCGCTGGTCAAACTCTCCGGCCTTGGCGGCCGCAAGCCGCACCAGCTCTCCGGCGGCCAGCGTCAGCGCGTCGCGCTCGCCCGCTCGCTGGCCAAGCGGCCGAAGCTGTTGCTGCTGGACGAGCCGATGGCGGCGCTCGACAAGAAGCTGCGCGAGCAGACCCAATTCGAATTGATGGACCTGCAGAGCGAGCTCGGCCTCACCTTCATGGTCGTCACCCACGACCAGGACGAGGCCATGACCATGGCCGACCGCATGGCGGTGATGGATCATGGCAAGCTCGTCCAGATCGGCCCGCCGGATGTGATCTACGAGGCGCCGGCCAATCGTCACGTCGCGGAATTCGTCGGCGATATCAACATCTTCGAGGGCCGGATCGCTGCCGTCGAAGGCGAACTGATCCGGGCCGAGATGCCGCATGTCGGCACCATCGAGCTCGACGAGGAGGCGCCGGCCCTGAAGCCGGGCGAGCCGCTCGTCGTCGGCATTCGGCCGGAGAAGATTGAGATCGGCCATGACGAGCCGGTGCAGACGATCAATAAGGTCGCGGGCGAGATCTGGGATATCGGCTATCTCGGCGATTTCACCATGATCCAGGTGATGCTGGGTGGTGAGGGCGGTCAGCTCGTCAAGGTCGCGCTCGCCAATCGCACGCGCCGACTGGCCCGGCCCTTCGCCTGGGACGACAAGGTCTGGCTCTCCTGGGATGTCGAGGCCGGCGTGGTGCTGCCGCCATGAGTGCGGTCGCCTCGCTGCAGCGGCTGCGGCGCCTCGTCGTGGCCGTGCCCTATCTCTGGCTAGCGCTGTTCTTCCTCGCACCCTTCGCCATCGTGCTGCGCATGGCCTTCTCGCAGGCCGCGACGGCCCTGCCGCCCTATGCGCCGCATTGGGAAGGTCTTGCCCAGCTCGGTGAATTCCTCTCCCAGCTCGACCTCGCGAATTTCAGCCTGCTCGGCGACGACGCGCTCTACTGGCAGAGCTATCTCTATTCCCTGCGCATCGCGGCGCTGACCACCGTCTTCGCGCTCGCGATCGGCTATCCGCTTGCCTACGCGATGGCATCAGTGCCCGCACGCTGGCGCGGCCTGCTGCTGGTCTTCGCCATCCTGCCGTTCTGGACCTCCTTCCTGATCCGCGTCTACGCCTGGATCGGCATCTTGAGGCCGGAAGGATTGCTCGATGCGGCTCTTGGCTTGCTCGGCTTCGAGGGCGAGCCGCTGCGCCTGCTCAATACCGAGACGGCGGTGCTCCTCGGCATGGTCTATTCCTATCTGCCCTTCATGGTGCTGCCGCTTTTCGCGACGCTGGAGAAGCTCGATCGCGGTCTGCTGGAGGCGGCCGCCGATCTCGGAGCCACGCCAGTCACGGCCTTCCTGACGGTGACGCTGCCGCTCTCGCTACCCGGTATCCTGGCCGGCTCGGCGCTGGTCTTCATCCCGGCGGTCGGCGAGTTCGTCATCCCCGATCTGCTCGGCGGCCCCGATACCGTGATGATCGGCAAGGTGCTGTGGAGCGAATTCTTCTCGAACCGCGACTGGCCCTTGGCTTCGGCGGTGGCGGTCGTGCTGCTGGTCGTGCTGGTGCTGCCACTCGTCCTGCTTCAGCGTGCTCGCCTGAGCCGCGAGGGGGCGGCATGAGCCGGCTCGGCCCCGGATTGATCCTCGCGCTGATCGTCGGCTTCGCCTTCCTCTACCTGCCGATCCTGACGTTGATCGCCTATTCCTTCAACGCTTCGCGGCTGGTGACGGTCTGGGGCGGCTTCTCGACGCATTGGTACGGCGCGCTGATGCAGAACCAGCCGCTGCTCGACGCCGCCTGGTTGTCGATCCGCCTCGGCTTCGTCTCGGCGACATTGGCGACGGTCCTCGGCACGCTGGCGGCGCTGGCTCTGGCGCGGCATGGCCGCTTCATCGGGCGCACGATGTTTTCCGGCATGGTGCTGGCGCCGCTCGTCATGCCCGAGGTGGTGACGGGCCTGTCGCTGCTGCTTCTCTTCGTGGCTGTCGATGTCGAGCGCGGCTTCTGGACGGTCACGATCGCCCACGCGACCTTCAGCCTCGGCTTCGCCTGCATCGTCGTGCAGTCGCGGCTCGCCGGTTTCGACCGCTCGCTGGAGGAGGCGGCGCAGGATCTCGGCGCCACGCCCTTCGTCACCTTCTGGACCGTGACCCTGCCGCTGATCTGGCCGGCGGTGGCGGCTGCCTGGATGCTCGCTTTCACGCTCTCGCTCGACGATCTCGTCATCGCGAGCTTCACGACGGGGCCCGGCGCGACGACGCTGCCGATGAGGCTCTATTCGGCGGTGAAGCTCGGCGTTTCCCCCGAGATCAACGCCGCCTGCACGATCATGATCGGCGCCGTCGCCGTCGTCGTGATCGCCGCTTCGCTGCTTTTGAAGCGCGAGCAATTGGCCGGCAGTTAAACGGCGGCTGAACGGCGCCCTCAAAGCCCGTTCAGCCAGAACCTGCGAATGTCCGATCCGTGGCAGGGCGATCCCTGCCGGAACAGGACATGAGACCATGTTTGGCAATCGCGCCCGGATCGGTTTGGCAGCGCTCGCGCTCAGCGGCGCCGTGCTCGCAGCCTCGGCTTTCGCCGGAGCGGGCGAAGCGAAGGCCTTCGGCGGCTATGAGCGCTCCTACGATCGCCCGGCCTACGGCTATGGCTGGCGCCCGGCGCCGCCCGCCGTCCACGGCTTCTGGGGCCAGCGCCGCTGGCATCGCTACTATGACGGTTACGGCACGCGGCCGCCTCCGCCGCGCTACGGCTATGGTTACGGCTGGCAGTAAGTGTCGCCACGTCGGTCGTGATCATGGGGCAGGCGCTGCCGGCTGGCAGCGCCCGCCTTCCTTTTATTCCGCTGCCGTCCGCTGGGCGTAGCCGAGGCGCTGGTTGAGTTCCTGCAGCAGTTTCTCGGCGGCGTCGGCGATGACGGTGCCGGGCGGGAAGATCGCCGAGGCGCCGGCTTGGATCAGCGCGTCGAAATCCTGGGGCGGGATGACGCCGCCGACCACGATCATGATGTCGGGGCGGCCGGCCTTGGCCAGCGCCGCCTTCAGCTCCGGCACCAGCGTCAGATGTCCGGCCGCGAGCGACGAGACGCCGACGATGTGGACGTCGTTCTCGACCGCTTGTCGCGCCGCCTCGTCCGGCGTCGCGAAGAGCGGGCCGATATCGACGTCGAAGCCGAGATCGGCGAAGGCCGAGGCGATGACCTTCTGGCCACGATCGTGCCCGTCCTGCCCCATCTTGGCGACGAGGATGCGCGGGCGGCGCCCATCCGCTTCCTCGAAATCCTGGCATAGCAGCTGGACGCGCGTCACGGCTGGGTTCATCTCGCCGACCTCCCGCTTGTAGACGCCCGAGATCGCCTTGATCTCGGCCCGGTGGCGCCCGAAGACCTGCTCCATCGCCATGGAAATCTCGCCGACAGTGGCCTTGGCACGGGCGGCCTTGACCGCGAGATCGAGCAGGTTGGCATTGCCGGCCGCGCCATTGGTCAGCGCGGTCAGCGCGGCCTGCACTTCGGTCTCGTTGCGCTCGGCCTTGAGGCGTCTGAGCTTGTCCAGCTGCTGGGCGCGCACCGCGGCATTGTCGACCTTAAGCACGTCGATCGTCGCTTCGTTGTCGGGCTTGTAGCAGTTGACGCCGATGATGGCTTGCTGGCCGCCATCAATGCGGGCCTGGGTTTTGGCGGCCGCCTCTTCGATGCGGAGTTTCGGGATGCCGGCCTCGATCGCCTTGGCCATGCCGCCGAGCTTTTCGACCTCCTGGATATGGCCCCAGGCCTTCTCCGCCAGCTCGGCGGTCAGACGCTCGACATAATAAGAGCCGCCCCACGGGTCGATGATCCGTGTCGTGCCGCTCTCCTGCTGCAGCAGGATCTGGGTGTTGCGGGCGATGCGGGCCGAGAAATCGGTCGGCAGCGCCAGGGCCTCGTCGAGCGCGTTGGTGTGCAGCGACTGGGTATGGCCTTGAGTGGCCGCCATCGCCTCGATCATCGTGCGCGGCACGTTGTTGAACACATCCTGCGCCGTCAGCGACCAGCCCGACGTCTGGCAATGGGTCCGCAGCGGCAGGGACTTCTCGTTCTGCGCCCCGAAATCCTTGACCAGCTTCGCCCAGATCAGGCGCGCGGCGCGCATCTTGGCGACTTCCATGAAGAAGTTCATGCCGATCGCCCAGAAGAAGGACAGGCGCGGTGCGAACACGTCGACCGAGAGCCCCGCGCGCTGGCCGGCACGGATATACTCGACGCCGTCGGCCAGCGTGTAGCCGAGCTCGAGGTCCTGCGTCGCCCCGGCCTCCTGCATGTGGTAGCCGGAAATCGAGATCGAGTTGAATTTCGGCATGTTCGCCGAGGTGAAGGCGAAGATGTCGCCGATGATCCGCATCGAGGGCGAGGGCGGGTAGATATAGGTGTTGCGGACCATGAACTCCTTGAGGATGTCGTTCTGGATGGTCCCCGAGAGCTTGGCCTGCGGCACGCCCTGTTCTTCCGCCGCGACGATATAGAGCGCCAGCACCGGCAGTACGGCGCCGTTCATCGTCATCGACACGCTCATCTGGTCGAGCGGGATGCCGGAGAACAGCGTCCGCATGTCGTAGATCGAGTCGATCGCGACGCCGGCCATGCCGACATCGCCGCCGACACGCGGATGGTCGCTGTCATAGCCGCGATGGGTGGCGAGGTCGAAGGCGACCGAGAGCCCCTTCTGCCCGGCGGCGAGATTGCGCCGGTAGAAGGCGTTGGAATCCTCGGCCGTGGAGAAGCCGGCATATTGCCGGATCGTCCAGGGCTGGTTGACATACATGGTCGGGTAGGGGCCGCGCAGATAGGGCGCGATGCCCGGCAGCGTCTCGACAAAGGGCAGGCCGTCACGGTCGGCGGCGGTGTAGACCGGCTTGACCGGGATATCTTCGGGCGTTTGCCAGGCTTCGCCGGTGGGCAGCGCGCCCTGCGCAGGCCGTGCCGATCCGGCGAAGGACAGCTTCGTGAAATCCGGGATCGCGGTCATGCCCGTGCCTCCAGTTTCGCCAAGGTCCGGCGCCGTTTCGCCAGCGCCGCTTCGAGTTTTCTGCGCTTGTCCGACCGGGCGTCGCTCTTGTCGTTGTCGCTAAAGTCGAGCCCGCCGATATGGCCTTCAAAGAGGATCGCCAGAAGCAGGGAGACGATGATCACCGGAATCCAGAGCGTATAGCGACCAAGCCACCAGGCAAACGCCGCCGTGCCGAGGCAGGCTGCTGCGACGGCGAGCGGATGATACATGAAATAGTGCAGTTTCGCCGCGACCCCGATCAGCAAGAGGGCAATCAGGCCCACGGCGACCAGCATATCGATAATGGCCCTGCGCCAGAGCTGGCCGTCCGTATGCTCCAGTAACGCGATTTCGCGCCGCAATCTTTCGATGCGGCGCCGACGCAGCACCGAGAGAGGACCGGACGAGGCCGCCATCGCGCTCACGCCTTGTCCCACCAATGGTGGAAATGGTGCACCGGTCCGTGGCCGTGGCCAACCGCGACCTGATCGGCCGCGGCGATGGCGGCGGAGATATAGGTCTTGGCGTGGCCGACGGCCTCCGGAAGCTCCAATCCCTTGGCGAGATTGGCCGCGATGGCTGAGGAGAGCGTGCAGCCCGTGCCGTGCGTGTTGCGCGTCGCGAGGCGGGGCGCGTTGAAGCGCTGGCGTGCACCGCCCGCGAGCAGCAGGAGGTCGCTGCTGATCTCGCCGGTGCCGTGACCGCCCTTGACCAGCACATTGGCGGCGCCCAGCGCCGCGAGCTTCTCGGCCTGCTCGTCCATCGCCTGATCGGTCTCGGCCAGGCTCGAGCCGAGCAGGGCGGCGGCTTCCGGCAGGTTCGGCGTGATCAGGGTCGCCAATGGGAAGAGATGCGTGCGGATTGCGTCTACCGCCGATGTTTCGAGCAGCCGCGCGCCGGAGGCCGCGATCATGACGGGATCGAGCACGACGTTTTTCGCGCCATGGCGCTTCAGGCCGGCCGCGACGGTCTCGATCAGCTCTGCCGTCGCCAGCATGCCGATCTTGACCGCGCCGACGTCGAGGTCCTCGAAGACGGCGTCCATCTGCTGGGCGACGAAATCGCGCGGCACGGCATGGATGGCGCTGACGCCTTTCGTATTCTGCGCGGTCAGCGCGACGATGACGCTGGCGCCATAGACCTGATGCGCGGCGAACGTTTTGAGATCGGCCTGGATACCGGCGCCGCCGCTCGAATCCGAACCGGCGATGGTGAGGGCGATGGCAGTCAAACTCTTGTCTCCGGTCAGGCGCCTGTGAGGGCCTGCGCTTGCGTGAGCGTCTCCACCACGTCGCAGCCCATGTAGATGAATGTGGTGACGCCGGCCTTGTTCAACGACTCGCTTTCGGCCGGGCGCCCGGCGAGCCAGACCGTCGCTCCAGCCTTCGTAAGCGCTTCGGCTGCTGCGGCGCCTTCGGCAGCATAGGCAGCGTCTGAGCCGCAGAGGCAGGCGAGCTTCGCGCCCGAGGCGCGGAAGGCGCCAACAAGAGCGTCGAGATCGGTAGAGCCATCCTTGGCGAAGCCATCGCCGCTGGGGGCGGCAAGGCCGCCGGCCTCGAACAGGTTGCGGGCGAAGCCGGCGCGAGGGGTGAAATCGGCGATCGGGCCGAGCGTCGCCAGGAAGACGACCGGGCGCTGCGGCTGGGCATCGGCCTTGTCGCGCAAAGCCTCGAACGGTTCCGCCAACCGGAGCGAGGGCAGGGGCTCGGCGCGCAGGCCGGCGGTGGGGGCAGCCAGCGCATCGGCCCGGCCGGCGCCGCCGACGAAGGACCGGATGATCTCGCCCTGGTTGCGCTCGGCGAGGCTGCCTTGCACGCGCTTGCCGTCGAGCTTGACCGGCGCGATGGCGAGCACCTTGGCCGTCTCCTCGCCGATGTTCGGGAATTCGCTGGTGCCGGTGATCGGTTCGCGGCGCGTCGCCACGGCCTTGGCGCGGGCGGTACGTTGTTCGGCGAGCGCCTTCTGGAGATGGCCGTCGACCAGCGCTGCGACGATGCCGCCGAGATCGCCGTTGCGCTGCCGTTCGATCTCTTGGAAGGCCTGCCAGCCCTGCTCGCAGAGGGTCTGCGTCAGCGTCTCGAAGCCGCCGGCACCGGCAGCGGGATCGGCGACGCGCCAGAGATTGCTCTCTTCGAGCAGGATGAGCTGGGTGTTACGGGCGACGCGGCGCGCGAAGACATCGGGCAGGCCGAGCGCGGCGGTAAAGGGCTGGACGGCGATCGAATCGGCGCCGCCGACGCCTGCCGCGAAGGCCGCGACCGTGCCGCGCAGCAGGTTGACGTTCGGATCGCGCTTCGTCAGCGAGCGCCACGCCGTTTCCGCATGGATGCGGGCGGGTTTCGGCGTCAGGCCGCAGGCTTGCTGGACGCGGTTCCAGAGCAGGCGCGCGGCGCGGAACTTGGCCACCGTCAGGAACTCGTCGGTATCCGCGACCAGCGTGAAGGCCAGCGCATCGCGGGCCTCGGACAGAGTCATGCCCTGTGCTTCGAGCGCGCGCAGATAGGCAACCGACGTGGCAAGCACCGCGCCGAGTTCCTGCGCCTCGCTCGCGCCGGCCTCATGATAGGGGCGGCCGTCGACCTCGATGAACGGCCCGGCGAAGCCATGCTCCTTGAGCGTACGGATCGTCGCCGTCAGCCGGCGCCCGAGCTCGGGCCAGGGTGCCGCGAGCGAGCCGCGGCTGGCGAAGACGCCGATCGGATCAAGCCCGAACGAGACGGAGACTTCGCCGGGTGCATGGCCGCGCTTCTCGATCAGGGCGGCCAGCAGCAAGGCATTGATCCGGCCTTGCGGGGCCGGATCGAGCCGCAGATGGATCAGGTCCAGCATCACGCCGTCAAGCGCGGCGTCGAGCGTCGCGACATCGTCGGCGATCAGGCCGTAGCCGCGCGCCGCCAACGCCCCGGCAAAGCTGATGGTGAGCGTGTCGGCACCCCCTTCGAGGTCGGCGAGGGCGAGCGCCCGCGCCTCGCCCGGCTGCGGATGGTCGAGCCTGCCCGCGACATGCCAGCGCCCGGTCTCGGCACGCAGGGCGCGCTGGGGCGCCGCGGCGGCGGGATAGAGCGGTTCGATGCGGATGCCATCGGCGGTGCGGCCGACGAGCTTCTTCTCGAAATCGGCACCCTTCAGGACCTTGTCGACCGCTGAGCGCCAGGCGTCATGCGACGGCGCCGCGAAAGCGTCGAGATAGGGAAGGTCGGATGGGGCAGCCGAGTTCATGCGCGCCGATACTCCTCTTCCGCATAGTGTGCAGCCGTGGAGCGCTGATTGCCATGGGCGCGCGCGCACCGCCATCCCTACTTCGTCGCAAGACAGGTGCGAGAATGCAAAAACGCCGCAGCGCTATCCTGAGACAGCGCCGCGGCGTTTGGGAATACGAGTGAGATCAGACGAACTGGCCGAGGCCCGGGATCGCGCCGACGATCGCGCCCATCGCGTCCTCACCGGCCTTCTCGCGGCCGACAGCGAACATTTCCTTCGAGACGCTCTGGATCTGGCCCATGGAGAGGCCGGCGCCCATCAGCTGGCCGCCGAGCGCCATCACGCCGCCGCCACCGCCCATCAGCCCGCCGATCGCGCCGAGCATGCCGCCCTTGGCGCCGCCTTCGGCATCGGCCAGCGCCTGCGCGCCCGGCAGAGCCGCCATCAGCTGGCCGATCTCGGCGGCCGGGCCTTCCTTCTGCAGGAAGGCGAGGATGATGCCGACCGCCTTGCGGGCGAGCTCTTCATTGATGCCGGCAACCGCGGCCACGCGCGTGAGCAACTCTTCCATGGACCTTAAACCCCTCGCCAAACGGCTTCGCCACGAAGCCTTCGAAAAATAGTTTACATGTTTACGATCTGATTTCCAACGGCCGCGGGCTTCCGCCTTCTGCGTCCTTTGGTTACACCCTTGCCGTACCGGCACGAAACCTTATGGGCGAATTTCAATGGCGAATGACGGCGCGATTCTGATCGGCAAGAGCGGCAAGCCTGAAAACCTCCTGCTGAAGCTCGCCAATCGCCATGGGCTGGTGACCGGCGCGACCGGCACCGGCAAGACGGTGACGCTGCAGGTCATGGCCGAGGGCTTCGCCCGCAACGGTGTCCCGGTCTTCGCGGCCGATATCAAGGGCGATCTTTCCGGCATCGTCGCCCCCGGTGATTCCAAGCCGCCCTTCGTCAACCGGGCCAAGGAACTCGGCCTGAAATACGAGCCGGACCAGTTCTCCACCGTCTTCTGGGACGTGTTCGGCGAGCAGGGCCATCCGGTCCGCGCCACCATCTCCGAGATGGGGCCGCTGCTGCTGGCGCGCCTGCTCGACCTCAATGATACGCAGGAGGGCGTGCTCAACATCGCCTTCCGCGTCGCCGACGAGCAGAAGCTCCTCCTGCTCGACCTCAAGGACCTGCGCGCGATCCTGACCTTCATCGCGGACAATGCTAAGGAGCTGACGACGAAATACGGCAACGTCAGCGCGACAACGGTCGGCACGATCCAGCGCGCCTTGCTCGTGCTGGAGAACCAGAAGGGCGATTTGTTCTTCGGTGAGCCGGCGCTCGACATCAACGACCTGATGAAGACGGATCGCGACGGCCGCGGCATCGTCAACATCCTCGCCGCCGACAAGCTGATGAACAATCCGCGGCTCTATGCGACCTTCCTGCTCTGGCTGCTTTCCGAGCTGTTCGAGCAGCTGCCGGAAGTCGGCGACCTCGACAAGCCCAAGCTCGTCTTCTTCTTCGACGAGGCGCATCTGCTCTTCAACGGCGCGCCCAAGGCGCTGCTGACGGCGGTCGAGCAGGTGGTGCGCCTGATCCGCTCCAAGGGCGTCGGCGTCTATTTCGTGACGCAGAACCCGCTCGACATTCCCGACACGGTGCTGGCCCAGCTCGGCAACCGCGTCCAGCACGCGCTGCGCGCCTTCACCCCGCGCGACCAGAAGGCGGTGCGCGCCGCTGCCGAGACCTTCCGCCAGAACCCGAAGATCAAGACCGAGGAGGCGATCAGCCAGCTCGCAGTCGGCGAGGCGCTGATCTCGATGCTCGAAGGCAAGGGCTCGCCGGAGATGGTCGAGCGCGCCCTGATCGCGCCGCCGATGGCGCAGGTCGGCCCCTGCTCGCCGCAGCAGCGCCAGCAGGCGATCAACGCGTCGCCCGAGAAGGGCAAGTACGAGACCATGGTCGACCGCGAGTCGGCCTATGAGATTCTGATGGCGCGCAAGAACCTCAATCCGGACGGCTCGCCGGTCGAGGCGTCTACCGATGGCGGGGGCGGCGGCATCCTCGACACGATCGGCGGCTGGCTCGGCGGCGGTGCGCCCCAGCAGCGCCCGAAGACCGGGCCGGGCTCGCGCGCCGGGGCATTGCCCCAGAGCATGGCCGAGAAGATCATCACCTCGGCGGCGCGTTCGGCCGCGACCTCGATTGGCCGGCAGGTCGGCACCGCGATCCTGCGCGGGATTCTGGGTTCGATGTCGGGCGGAAAACGCTGAAGGTTGCTTACGGCGTCATTCTCGGGCGGAGCGAAGCGCAGACCCGAGAATCTCGTGACGAGAAGGCGCTGGTTTCAGAGATGCTCGGGTCAGGCCCGAGCATGACGGCGGTTCGTCACGCCCCTGTGGCGAAGTCGTAGAGCAGCTTGAGATTCAGCGCGATGATGACCGCAGCGATGATGGCTGCGGTCAGGCTCAGCCAGCGCGGCGCGACGAGCGCGCCCATCTTGGCCTTCGACGCGGTGAACATCACCAACGGCGCCACCGCGAAGGGCAATTGCAGGCTGAGAATGACCTGGCTCAGGATCAGGAGCTTGGCGGTCTGTCCCTCGCCATAGATCAGCGTGACGGCGATTGCCGGGATGATGGCGACGAGGCGCGTCACCAGCCGCCGCATCCAGGCCGGCAGGCGGATGCGCAGGAAGCCCTCCATCACGATCTGGCCGGCCATGGTCGCCGTCACCGTCGAATTCAGGCCGCAGCAGAGCAGGGCGATGGCGAAGAGCGATGGCGCGATCGAGGCACCGAGCAGCGGCTGAAGCAGCTCCTGCGCACGGCCGAGCTCGGCGACGTCCGTATGGCCCGCCTTGTGGAAGGTCGCGGCGGCGAGGATCAGGATCGACGCGTTGATGAAGAGCGCGAAGCAGAGCGCGACGGTGGAATCGATCGTCGCGAATTTCAGCGCTTCGCGCTTCTCCGGGATCGTTTCGCCGTAGGCGCGCGTCTGCACGATGCCGGAATGCAGGTAGAGGTTATGCGGCATCACCGTCGCGCCGATGATGCCGAGCGCGATGTAGAGCATGTTCGGGTTGGTCACGATCTCCGTCGTCGGCGCGAAGCCGCGGATGACCTCGCCCCAGTTAGGATCGGCCAGCGCGATCTGGATGCCGAAGCAGACCGCGATGACGCCGAGCAGCGTGATGATGAAGGCCTCGATCCAGCGGAAGCCGCGCGTCTGCAGCCAGAGGATGACGAAGACGTCGAAGGCGGTGATCAGCACGCCGATCTCGAGCGGGATGCCGAAGAGCAGGTTGAGGCCGATCGCAGTGCCGATCACCTCGGCGAGGTCGGTCGCGCAGATCGCGAGCTCGGCAAGCAGCCACAGCGGCCAGGCCATATAGGGCGGATAGGCGTCGCGGCAGGCCTGGGCGAGGTCGCGCCCGGAGGCGATGGCGAGCCGCGCGCAGAGCGACTGCAGGATGATCGCCATCAGGTTGGAGACCAGCGCGACGACGAGCAGGGTGTAGCCGTACTGGGCACCGCCGGCCAGCGAGGTCGCCCAGTTGCCGGGGTCCATGTAGCCGACGGCGACCAGATAGCCCGGCCCGAAGAAGGCGAGGAACTTGCGCCAGTTCGACGAGGTCGGCGTCACCTTGATGGTGCGGAAGACATCCATCAGCGAGGGTTCGCCGCGCGATCGAAGCCAAATCGACGAGGATTCGGGGGCGCTTTGCGACATGACGATGCCTTGCTGCAACTTGGTTGCAATAAGGGGTAACGGCTCCGTGCAGGCATGTCAATGCAATTGCAAATGGTTGGCAATTAGGTCCCCGCCGGGCTGGCGGAGCCTGCCCGTCATGCGTGAATAGGAGCTGACGCTTGCACCTGGGCTTGCCATGATGACGTCATCTGAATCGCATCCGATGGCTGCCATGACCAAGCTTCCCGCCATTCTCGCCCGTCTCGACGATGGGCTCGACGCCTCGCTCGATCGCCTCTCAACCTGGCTCGAAATCCCCTCGATCGGCACCGATCCGGCCTATAACGCACAGACCCGCGCTGCTGCCGAATGGCTGCGGGCCGATCTGGAAGGGCTCGGCTTCACGGCGGAATTGCGCGAGACCGGCGGGCACCCCGTCGTCCTCGCCCACCGCCCCAAGCCCGGCGCGCCGCATGCGCTGTTCTACGGCCATTACGACGTCCAGCCGGTCGACCCCGTCGGCCTCTGGGATACCGATCCGTTCAAGCCGGTCGTTCGCGAGCTGGAGCCCGGCCGCAAGATCATCTCCGCGCGCGGCGCCTGCGACGACAAGGGCCAGGTGATGACCTTCATCGAGGCCGTGCGCGCGACGCTGGCCGAGACCGGCGACCTGCCGATCGGCCTGACCGTCCTCGTCGAGGGCGAGGAGGAATCCGGCTCGGTCAATCTTCCAGGTTACATCAAGGCGAATGCGGCTGAGTTGAAGGCCGACTACGCGCTGGTTTGCGACACCGGTATGTGGGACCGCGAGACGCCCCTGATCACCTCGACGCTGCGCGGGATGGTCTATCAGGAGGTCACGCTGACCGCGGCCGATCGCGATCTGCATTCCGGCTTGTTCGGCGGCGCGGCCGCGAACCCGATCCATCTCCTCGCGCGCATCCTCGGCGAGATCCACGACGAGACCGGCCGCATCACCATTCCCGGCTTTTATGAGGGCGTGCACGAGCCGACCAATGCCCAGAAGGCGGAATGGGCCGACCTGAACCTGACCGAGAAGGAATTCCTCGGCCAGGTCGGCTTGAAGCATTCCATCGGCGAGAAGGGCCGGATGCTAATCGAGCAGATCCAGTCGCGCCCGACCTGCGACGTCAACGGCATCTGGGGTGGCTATACCGGCGAAGGCAGCAAGACGGTCATCCCGGGCCAGGCCTCGGCCAAGGTCTCGTTCCGCCTCGTCGGCGATCAGGACCCGGCGAAGATCGCCGCCGCCTTCCACCAGTTCATCCGCGAGCGCCTGCCAGAGGACGTGACCGCCGCATTCATCAGCCATTCCGGCTCGCCGGCGCTGGCGGTGCCGGTGGATTCGCCCGTGCTCCAGAAGGCGCGCATCGCGCTTGCCGATGAATGGGGCGGGCGCGTCGTCTCGATCGGCAGCGGCGGCTCGATCCCCGTCGGCGGCGACTTCAAGCGCACGCTCGGTATCGACACGCTCTTCGTCGGCTTCGGCCTCGACGACGACCGGGTCCATTCGCCGAACGAGAAGTACGATCTATCCTCCTTCCACAAGGGCCAGCGCTCCTGGGCCCGCATCTTGCAAGCTCTCGGTTCATGAAATCTGTCTGTGTCTTCTGCGGTTCCAATCCCGGCAATGACCCCGTCTATGCGGCGGGCGCCCGCGCCATGGGCGCGGAGATCGCCCGGCGCGGCCTGACGCTGGTCTATGGCGGCGGTGCGGTCGGCCTGATGGGCATCGTCGCCAATGCCGCGATGGAGGCCGGCGGCCAGGTCCACGGCGTTATTCCCAAGGCGCTGAAGGACAAGGAGGTCGGCCATGTCGGGCTGACCCGGCTCGAGGTCGTCGACACCATGCACACGCGCAAGGCGCGCATGGCCGAGCTCTCGGACGGCTTCATCGCCATGCCTGGCGGCATCGGCACCTTCGAGGAACTGTTCGAGATCTGGACCTGGGGCCAGCTTGGCATCCACGCCAAGCCGCTCGGCCTGCTCAATGTCGCCGGATTCTACGATCCGCTGGCAACCTTCCTCGACCGCACCGTCGAGGCGGGCTTCCTCAAGCAGAACCACCGGGCGATGGCGATGACCGACACCGAGCCGGCGACGCTGCTCGACCGGATGCAGAACTACGTGCCGGCCGCGACCTATAAATGGATCGAGAAGGAACAGGCCTGACCGTCGGCTGGATGCATCTCAGGATTGTAGGAATTTTGTCCTTGACATCGCGACGCTGATCTGATAGAGATCAGGAACGCTCACGAAATCTGCCCGAACAAAGCCGCCGCGCTCTCCAGCCGGCGGCTTTTTCGTGCCTGTCATCGGGAAGGACGCGATGGCCGAAGACGACGAGACAACGCCGCAGCTGGCCGCCGGGCCGAAGTCGAAACGGAAGACGATCTCGCGCAGGGCGGTGGTGGGCCAGCTCTGGCGTGCC
This sequence comes from Allobosea sp. GW821-FHT09G06, assembly GCF_059416005.1. Lineage (NCBI taxonomy): Bacteria > Pseudomonadati > Pseudomonadota > Alphaproteobacteria > Hyphomicrobiales > Alloboseaceae > Allobosea > Allobosea sp. GW821-FHT09G06. The sequence goes on from NZ_JBWKOI010000002.1 coordinate 1,082,431, forward strand.
GCCAAGCGCCAGATCGACACCCATGAAGAGCATCTCGCCGACCTGCCGAAAGGCACGACCGCGAGCGAGGCCGACGCCAAGGCGCTGGCCGTGCTCGCCCGCACCGTGCGCGAGCTGGTCGCGATCGAGGAGCCTCCGGCCACGAGGAAGGACAAGCGCACGGATGACCCTTCCGCTGCCGACGATCTGCGACATGTCGCACAGCTCCGTCAGGATCTTGCTCGACGTCTTGAAGCGCTGGCCGCTCAAGACGCGGGTGAGAATTCTCAAGAAGCTGATGCCGACGGCGACAGCGGATGACGTCGAGCTCATTCGCAGTACCTGGGAGATCTGGGCACGCCCTGATCAGTTGCCGCCAAAACCGTTGAAGCCGATCTGGCTCGTTCTGGGTGGTCGCGGCGCGGGCAAGACCCGCACCGGCGCAGAATGGGTCAAGGGCATGGCGCTGGGCCATCCGCCCTTCGCGGAGATGCCGACGGAGCGGATCGCCCTGGTCGGCGAAACGCAAGCGCAGGTCCGTGACGTGATGATCGAGGGCGTCTCCGGATTGCTCTCGATCCATGCGCGCTGGGAGCGGCCAACCTGGCAGCCTTCGCTGCGCCGCCTGCAATGGTCGAACGGCGCGATCGCGCAGGTCTTCACCGCCGAGGACCCGGAGGGCTTACGCGGCCCGCAATTCGGTGCCGCCTGGTCCGACGAACTGGCCAAGTGGCCGAATCTTGGGGAGTGCTGGGACATGCTGCAATTCGGCCTGCGCCTTGGCGATCATCCCCGCCAGGTCGTGACGACGACGCCGCGCCCGCTGCCATTGGTGAAGCGCCTGCTGGTCGAGCCGCATGTCGCAGTGAGCCGGGCGCGGACGCAGGACAATCGCTACAATCTCGCGGCAGAGTTCGTCCGCACGGTCACGCAGACCTATGGCGGCACGCGGCTCGGCCGGCAGGAACTCGACGGCGAGATCGTCGAGGAAAGCCCGGACGCGCTCTGGACGCGGGCCATGATCGAGGCGGCCCGCGAGCGCGAGACCCCCACGCTTGCCCGCATCGCGGTGGCCGTCGATCCGCCGGCTACCTCCTCGCAGCGGGCGGACCGTTGCGGTCTCGTCGTCGCCGGCATCGACCATGACGGGATCGGCCATGTGCTGGAGGACGCGACATTGGCCGGGGCGCGGCCGCAGGAATGGGCGGAGCGGGCGGTCGTGCTCTATCGCCGCCATGAAGCGGATGCGCTCGTCGTTGAGGTCAATCAGGGCGGCGAGATGGTCGAAAGCATCATCCGCGAGGTCGATGCCGGCGTGCCCGTCATTTCGGTGCGGGCAACGCGCGGCAAATATCTCCGCGCGGAGCCGGTCGCTGCGCTCTATGCGCAGGGACGGGTGCGCCATGCCGGGGCGTTTTCCGCGCTCGAAGATGAGATGTGCGCCTTCGGGCCGCGCGGCCTCGAGACCGGCCGCTCGCCGGACCGGCTCGACGCACTCGTCTGGGCGCTGACCCATCTGATGCTGGCGCCGAAGGCCCGGCCGCGGGTGAGGGGCATCTGATGCGTCATTCTCGGGCGGCGTGAAACGCCGACCCGAGAATCTCAGGACGAGAAGGCACTGGTTTCCGAGATGGTCGGGTCAAGCCCGACCATGACGGCAGATTGTTTCACGCTCCAACAGCGAGACATCCATGTTCGATTTTCTTCGCAGCCTGCGCGGCCGAGCCGCGCCGGGCCAGAAGCGCTCGCGCGTCGGGCCGCTGATCGCGCTGCATGAGGCGGGGCGTGCCGTCTGGACGCCCCGCGACTATGTCGCGCTCTCGCGGGAGGGTTATGAGCGCAACCCGGTCGTGCATCGCTGCATCCGCCTGATCGCGGAGGCGGCGGCGCAGACGCCGCTTGTCGCCAAGGTCGGTTCGCGCGAGGTGCCGGAGCATCCGGCGCTCGCGCTGATCGAGCGGCCCAATCCGCGCCAGGGCGGCATCGCCTTCCGCGAGATGCTCGTCGGGCACCTGCTCGTCGCCGGCAATGCCTATGTCGAGGCGGTCAGCGCCGGCCGCGAGCCGCGCGAACTCTATGCGCTCCGGCCCGACCGGATGCGCGTCGTGCCTGGTCGCGACGGCTGGCCTGAAGCCTATGACTACACGGTCGGCGGCGACACGGTCCGCTTCCGGCAGGACGAGGGCGGCCTGCCGCCGATCCTGCACCTGACGCTGTTCCACCCCGTCGACGATCATTACGGCCTGTCGCCGATCGAGCCGGCGGCGGTCGCGCTCGACATCCACAATGCCGCTGGTAGCTGGCACAAGGCCCTGCTCGACAACGCTGCGCGCCCCTCGGGCGCCCTGGTCTATGACGGCCCGGAAGGCGCGACGCTGACCGATGCGCAGTTCGAGCGGCTGAAGCAGGAGCTGGAGGACTCCTTCCAGGGCGCCCGCAATGCCGGCCGGCCGCTCCTGCTCGAAGGCGGGCTCGATTGGAAGCCGCTTTCGCTGACGCCAGCGGAGCTTGATTTCGTCGCGGCCAAGGGCGTCGCGGCTCGCGAGATCGCGCTCGCCTTTGGCGTGCCGCCGCTGCTGCTCGGCCTGCCCGGCGACAACACCCACGCCAATTTTGCCGAGGCCAATCGCGCGCTCTGGCGTCAGACGGTCATCCCGCTGGTGCGCCGCACCGCGCAGTCGCTGGCGCAATGGCTTGGGCCCGCCTTCGGCGACGAGCTGGTGCTGGAGCCCGATCTCGACGCCATCGAGGCGCTGGCCGAGGAGCGTGAATCGCTCTGGCGGCGGCTCGGTACTGCGGCTTTCCTCGACGAGGACGAGAAGCGCGAGGCCGTCGGCTATGGCCGGCGCGCCTCCGGGAAGGAGGCCTCATGAACATGCTCGAACAGGTCGTCGCGGCCTTCGTCGGCCGCGCCGATGTCGGCCATCTCGGCCTGCTGCTCTGGGCAGCGAGTGCTTCGGGGCTGGCCTGGCTCGTCCTGCGCGAGCTGACCGCAGCCAACCGGCGCTTCGATGATTTCGTCCGCGAGCTCAATCGCTTCAACGCACGCCACGAGGGGGACCCGTCATGAAAGGCAGAAACGGCGCAGCCAAGCCACCGCCCAAGGCGCCCGCGCCAGCTCGCGCGGGCAGGGCGTCACGCAGCGGCGCGCCTGTCGAGACTTTCAGTCGTTTTGTCCGTCAGCTTGCGAAGCTTGAGGACGAACGGACGAAGGGTGGCAGGGATGGCGGGGAGGGCGATCGATGATGCCGCGCAGTCCGGCCCGCGCCTCGTTCGAATCCAAGCTGCTGCCGCTCCCGCCGGCCCGGATCGGGCTGGACGGCGTCTTCGAAGGTTATGCCAGCCTCTTCCGCATCCCCGATCTGGGTAAGGACATCGTCGAGCCCGGCGCTTTCCGCGAGAGCCTGCAGCGCCGAGGACCGAGTGGCGTGAGGATGCTCTGGCAGCACGACCCGGCCGAGCCGATCGGCCGCTGGTCGAGCCTGATCGAGGATAGCCGCGGCCTGTTCGTGCGCGGCCGGCTCTCGCTGGCCGTTGCCCGCGCCCGCGAGCTCCACGCGTTGATGCGCGACGGGGCGATCGACGGGCTCTCGATCGGCTTTCGCCACGAGAAGGCCCGCACCGAGCCGCGAACCGGCCTGCGTCGGCTCGAACGCATCGATCTCTGGGAGGTGTCGATCGTGACCTTCCCCATGCTGCCCCAGGCCCGGATCGCCGCCGTCAAGGCGACGCGACCCTCCGCCTTCATCTGACCCATCACCCGAGGAGAGACCATGAGCCATCTCAACACCGCGCCCGAGACCAAGGCCGCCGGCGGCGATCTCGCGCTGGCTTTCGAGGACCTGCGTTACACGCTGGAGAACTACCGCGCCACCAACGAGGAGCGCCTCGCCGGTCTGGAGGCGCGCCAGAGCGTCGATCCGCTGACCGAGGAGAAGCTCGTCCGCATGGATGCTGCGCTCGACGATACCATGCGCCGCATCGACCGGCTGACGCTGGAGCGCGCTCGCCCGGCGCTCGGCCATGACGGTCCGCGCGATCCGCTGACAGCGGAGCACAAGGCGGCTTTCGCTTCTTACGTCCGCACCGGCGAGGCCGGCGGCCTGAAGCGGCTGGAATCCAAGGCGCTCTCTGCCGGCTCCGGCCCGGATGGCGGCTATCTCGCGCCGGCAACCGTCGAGGGCGAGATCCTGCGCCGCCTGACCAATGTCTCGCCGATCCGCTCGCTGGCCACGGTTCGCACGATCTCGTCGGGCACCTACAAGAAGGCTTTCTCGACGACTGGCCCGGCCTCCGGCTGGGTGGCCGAGACGGCGGCGCGGCCACAAGGCGCGTCGCCGACCCTGGCCGAGCTCTCCTTCCCGGCGATGGAGCTCTACGCCATGCCGGCTGCGACGCAGACGCTGCTCGACGACGCCATCGTCGATATCGACCAGTGGATCGCCGAGGAGGTCGAGAGCGCCTTCGCCGAGCAGGAAGGTGCTGCCTTCGTCACCGGCGACGGCGTCGACAAGCCCAAGGGCTTCCTGGCCTATCCGACGGTCGCAGACGCCTCCTGGAGCTGGGGCAATATCGGCGTGCTCAATACGGGCGTGGCCGGGGCCTTCCCGGCCTCCAACCCCTCCGACGTGCTGGTCGACCTCGTCTATGCGCTGAAGGCAGGCTTCCGTCAGAACGCTTCCTTCGTGATGAACCGCAAGGTTCAGGCGACGGTCCGCAAGTTCAAGGACGCCAACGGCCACTATCTCTGGCAGCCCCCGGCCTCGGCCGGCGCGCCGGCGACGCTGCTCGGCTTCCCGCTGGCTGAGGCGGAGGACATGCCGAACATCGCCAACAACGCGGTCTCGATCGCCTTCGGCGATTTCCGACGCGGCTATCTGGTCGTCGACCGGGCCGGCGTGCGCATCCTGCGCGATCCCTATTCCGCCAAGCCCTATGTGCTGTTCTACACGACCAAGCGCGTCGGCGGCGGCGTCCAGGATTTCGCGGCTATCAAGGGCCTGAAATTCGCCGTCTAGGGCTAATCAGCGCGAAAACCACCAGCTGAAGGCGGCGCGCGGCTCGGCTACCTGCTCAGGCGGCGCTTCGCTGCCGAGCGAACGTAGCCGCGCGGCGCCTTCGGCGATCCAGCTGCGATAATCGCTGACCGGCGTGATCGCAGTGAAGCCGCCGCAGATCCGGCGCGCCTGCGTCTTCAGCGGGCCGCTGGACCAGCTGACGATGCCGACGAGGTCACGCGAGCGGGCCCCGCTGCCGCGCAGCACCGGCCCGCCCGAATCGCCGCGGCAGGCGCCGGCCCCCGGCGTCTCGCCGCGGTTCTCGGCATCGACCGCGACCTTGACGGTGTTCTGCGTGGTGTAGTTGCCGGCATTGACGAGCTGCGTCTCGCGCAGCCGCCGTGCCGTGCGTTTGTTGTTCTCCGCCGACAAGCCGTAGCCTGCCATGGTGACGGTCTCGCCCTGCCAGAGGCCGCTGCCGAGCGTCAAAGGCTCGATATCGCGCGGCAGGGGCTGGGCCAGGCGCAGCAGTGCGAGGTCGGTGCCGGGTTGGGTGCGCGGCGTCGTTCCCGGCACGAAGCTCGGATGCGGCAGGACCGCGACCACCATCTGGCGGCGCGCCCGGAATTGGGTGTCGAGACTGACGACGCTGATCGAGCCGCCGCCCATCAGGCAATGGGCCGCGGTGAGCACGATCTCGGGGGCGATCACCGCGCCCGAGCAAAGCTCGCCGCGACTGGTCTCGACCCGGACGGTCGAGGCGCGGGCGCCGAGCGCGTCACGTGAATCGACACCGCCGACCACGGCGAGCGCCGGCTGAGAGGCACTGATGGCCAGGAAGCAGGCAAGAGCGAGTGACGAGCGCAAGATCATGAAACGAACCAATGGACCGGCCGATCAATCTAGGCTGTGGCGCGGCACAGTCCAGTCCTTCCGTCAGCGACCGCGTGTCCAGCGTGCGGTTTCGCCCCATTTCGACAGGGTGGAATCGATCCAGCCGCGTTGCGGCGCAACCAGAACGCCCTGGCTGAGCAGCCCGCATTGGCGCCCGGAAGGGCCGGTCGACCAGCTCGTGACGGCGACGATGCCGTCATCGCCGAAGATCGGTCCGCCGGAATCGCCCTGGCAGGCGCCGGCGCCGGGGCGCTTGCCGCCGCCGGCACCGTCGGCCGCCCAGAGCAGGATGCGGCCGGGGCCGTAGGGCTCGACCGTGGTCAGTGCTGCCGAGCGATAGGTGCCCGTGCTGCGGGCTTCGCCCTCGCGGGCGACGCCGTAGCCGGCGAGCGTCACGCTGCTGCCGGCGCGTGGCAGCGAACCGTCGACAAGGCTCGCTGCGCTGAACCGGCCGGGCAGGGGCTCTGCCAGGCGGACCAGCGCTAGGTCGATCGTGCGGCGGCGGCTGCGGATCGCGCCGGCATCGAATTCCGGATGCATCGCGACTGAAGACGGCACGACGAGGACGGGCTCGCCGCCCTGGCGCCAGTGAACGCGCAATTCCGCGCCGCCGGCGGCGCAATGCGCCGCGGTGAGGATGGCGCGCGCCGATAGGACGATGCCGGTGCAAACCCCGCCGCGGGCGTTCAGAACCATCAGGGTCGAGCCGGCTTCCGGCCCGCCTTCCTGCCCGGCGACGACGGCTCGCGCCGGCAGGCTCCCGAAGCTTGCGGCGGCGCAGGCGAGGCCGATGGCGGCGATCCGGTTGGCGATGTGCATCGGGTGCTCCTCTCCGAGAGGGCGCTGAATAGCGCGCCCGGCGCCGCAGATGAACCCTCTCGGCTGCGGCTTCGCGGTCGAATCCATGAAATCGAACGAATGAAGGGAGCGCCCATGACGCCGCTTGCCCTGGGCCCACCGGTGATGGAACCGGTGACGCTCACTGAAGCCCGCCAGTTCCTGCGCCTCGATCAGACTGACGAAGACGCCTTGCTCTCTACGCTCGTCACGGCTGCCCGCCTGATGATCGAGGCTGCGTCGGGTCGCTGCCTGATCGAACAGCCCTGGCGGATCGTACTCGACCGCTGGCCTGCCGGCGGCGAAATCCGCCTGCCGCTCTCGCCGCTGCTGCGCATCGAGGCCGCGCGCGTCTACGACGTGCTCGGCGTGGCTCAGGCTGTCGCAAACGCGGCGCTGACCATCGACAAGGCTGCCGATCCACCGGTCATCCGGCTAACGGGCGAGGTGCCCGAGATCGGCCGTGCCCATGGCGCGATCGAGATCGACGTCGCCGTCGGCTTCGGGGCAACGGCTGCGGCAGTGCCCGCGCCGCTGCGGCAGGCCGTGCTGCGTCTCGCCGCACGCTGGTTCGAGCTGCGCGGGGATGTCGCAGGGCGCGATGCTCAGGCCTTGCCTGCTGCGATCGCCGCGCTGGTCGCGCCGTTTCGTCGCGGGAGGCTCTGACGATGGCGCTGGAATCTGCTGCCATCGGCCGGATGCGGCGCCGGCTGGTGCTGGAAGCGCCGGTCGCTTCGCCGGACGGGCTGGGCGGCGCAACGCAGGTTTTCGAGGCCGTGGCCGCGCTCTGGGCGCAGGTCGAGTGGATGTCCGGCACCGAAGCCTGGCGGCAGGGCCGGCCGGAACAGTCGCGCAACTATCGCATCACGATGCGCTGGCGCGGTGACGTCGATGCCGGCCGGCGCCTGCGCGATGGCGATCGCCTGTTCGACATCCGCTCTGCCGCCGATCCCGATGGCGCGCGCCGGCGGCTTGTCTGCCTCGCCGAGGAGGTGACGCCATGAGCGACGCCATCCTGGCCCTCCGCGCTGCCGTTCAGGCGCGCCTTGTCGCAAACGCGACACTGACCACGCTGATCGGTCCCGATCGCATCTTCGACGAGGCGCCGCGCGCTGCGCGCGGGCTCTATGTCGTCCATGGCGAGGTCGAGGCACGCGACTGGTCGACCGGCAGCGACCGAGGCTGCGAGCAGGAGTTCGCGCTCGTCGTCTGGGCCGCGCAGAGCGGCTCGTCGCGGCAGGCGCTGGAAGCCGCAGGCCTGATCGCCGCGGCGCTCGATCAGGTCGACCTCACCCTGGACGGGCATGCGCTGGTCAATCTGCGCTGGCTGTCGAGCCGGCTCGCCCGCGAAACGCGCAACGGATTGCCTCAGGTGACGATCCGCTTCCGCGCCGCCACCGAAACGCTCTAGTTCGAAAAGGAGAAGCCGCATGGCGGCACAGAAGGGCAAGGACCTGCTGCTCAAGGCGGGGGATGGTGCCGGCGGCTTCGTCACGGTCGCCGGCCTGAGGGCGCGGCAGATCGCTTTCAACGCCGAGACCGTCGACGTGACGCATTCGGAATCGGCCGGGCGCTGGCGCGAATTGCTGGCGGGGGCCGGCGTGCGCCGCGCCAGCATCAGCGGCGCCGGCATCTTCAAGGACGAGGCCTCCGATGCGCTCGTCCGGCAGAGCTTCTTCGACGGGCTGATCCGGGATTGGCAGATCGTCGTGCCTGATTTCGGCACGATTTCCGGGCCGTTCCAGCTCACGGGCCTGGAGTACCGCGGCGACCATGCCGGCGAGGTCACCTTCGACCTGTCGCTGGAATCCGCCGGGCTCCTGGCCTTCGCGGCGCTCTGAGGAGGCGGTCATGGTCAATCGTCATCGCGGCGAGACCGCGCTCATGGTCTCCGGCGAAACCCTGCCGATGCGCCTGACCCTCGGCGCGCTCGCCGAGCTCGAGCAGGCCTTCGCCGTCGACAGCCTTCCCGCGCTGGGCGAGCGCTTCGTCGAGGGCAGACTGTCTGCCCGCGATATCATCCGCATCATCGCAGCGGGCCTGCGCGGAGCGGGCAGGGCGATCCGCGACGAGGATGTCGCGGAGCTCTCCTTCGATGGCGGCCTGAGCGGCGCGATCAAGGCGGCGATCGCGCTGCTCGAGGCGACTTTCGGCGAGGGGGGGGACGCGGCCCGCCCTCAGCAGCCGCCGGCATAGGCGCGTCGGCGGCTTTCCCCTGGGACGAGGTGATGGCCTTCGGGCTCGGCCGGCTGGCCTGGCCGCCTGATCGCTTCTGGGCCGCGACGCCGCGCGAGATCGCGGCGGCGTTGCGGGCGCATCAGGACCTCTCCCGAAGCTCCGCCCCGGAGCGCCCGGCGCTCGCGGCGCTGATGGACGCCTTTCCCGACGCCTGAGGCGGCAATTCCAACCACCATAGCGAGAGAGTGGCCATGACGGATGATGACGGTATCGAGTCGGGAGGGCGCCTCTCGGACCTGAGGGCGATGGACCGGTTGACCCAATCGCTGAGCCGCTCCTCCGAGAGCTTCGGCAAGTCGATCGTCAGCGCCTTCTCGCGCGGCGTCGTCGAAGGCAAGCGCTTCGAGGATGTGCTGCGCAGCGTCGGCCGCTCGATGACCGACAGCCTGCTCAAGACCGCGCTGAAGCCGCTGCAGACCGGCCTGTCGAGTTTGTTGAGCACGGGCGTCAAGAGTCTGACGGGCCTCTTCGGAGGTCTCGGCTTCGGCGGCTCCGGCGGAACGGTGCCGATCGCTCCCTTCGCCGAGGGCGGCATCGTCGCCTCGCCCTCTTATTTTCCGACCGGGCGCGGGCTCGGCCTGATGGGCGAGCGCGGCGCCGAGGCGATCATGCCGCTCGCCCGCGGTCCGGACGGGCGCCTCGGCGTGCGTGCGGGTAGCGGGCAGGGGCGGCCGCTCAGCGTCGTGGTGCAGGTCTCGACTCCCGATGCCGACAGCTTCCGCCGTTCGGAGGCGCAGGTCTCCGCGGCGATAGCCCGCGCCGTTGCGCGCGGGCGACGGGCTCTTTGAGGGAGGGGAGGCATGCCGGATTTCCATGAGGTCCGCTTTCCGCTCGATGTCGCGCGCGGCGCGCGGGGCGGGCCGGAGCGCCAGACCCAGATCGTGACGCTCGCTTCCGGGCGCGAAGTTCGAAACAGCCGCTGGGCGCATTCGCGGCGCCGTTACGATGCCGGACTCGGCATCCGCAATCTCGATGCGCTGGCGGCCGTGGTGAGCTTCTTCGAGGAGCGTCGCGGCCGGCTCCATGGTTTTCGCTGGCGCGATCAGCTCGACTGGAAGAGTTGCCCGCCCTCGCAGCAGCCGGCCGCGACCGACCAGGTCATCGGGGTCGGTGACGGTGTCGTCGCCGCCTTTCAGCTCTGCAAGGCCTATGGCTCCGGCGCGTCCGCCTATAGCCGCGAGATCACCAAGCCCTGCGCCGGCACGGTCCGGGTCGCCATGGATGGCGTCGAGCTCGCGGGCAGTGCCTTCTCCTGCAACCTCTCGACCGGGCAGGTCACTTTCGCCGTCGGGTCGATCCCGCCGCCGGCTGCCGTCCTGACCGCCGGCTTCGCCTTCGACGTGCCCGTCCGCTTCGACACCGACGCGATCGAGGTCGATCTCTCCGCCTTTGCGGCCGGCGAGATCCCGCGCGTCCCCGTCGTCGAGATCATCCCGTGAGGCCCGCTCATGCGTGACATTCCCTCAGGTCTCGCCGCCCATATCGAGACGGCTGCGACCACACTCTGCCATTGCTGGAGCCTGACGCGCCGCGACGGGCTCGTGCTCGGCTTCACCGATCACGACCGCAAGCTGTCCTTCGATGGGATCGATTTCGCCGCGACGACCGGTCTCGAAGCGGCTGAGAGCGCGGCCGAGCTCGGCTTCGCCATCGGCGGCGGCGAGGTTGCGGGTGCATTCGCTGCCTTCGGGCTGAACGAAGCCGATCTGGCGCGCGGGCTCTACGATGATGCGCGCGTTCGCGTCTGGCTGGTGAACTGGGCGGATCCCGGTCAGCGCGTGCTGCTGGAGGAAGGCTTCGTCGGCGAGATCAAGCGCGGCGAAGCGAGCTTCATCGCCGAAATCCGCAGCTTCGCGAAGGCTTTCGACGAGGAGCGCGGCCGGCTCTATATGCGTTCCTGCTCGGCCGATCTCGGCGATGCGCGCTGTGGGCTCTCGCTTGTCGCGGCGGAAGCGGTGGTCGTCGAAAGCGATAGCCGCCTCTCGCTCTCGGCTGAAGGCATGGCGTCCTATCCTGACGGCCATTTCACCAGTGGCCGGTTTATCTTCACCAGCGGTGCCAACGCGGGCTTTGCCACCGAGGTGAAGCGGCACGGCCGCGAGGGCGCGCAGGCACTGTTCCAGCTCTGGCAAGCGCCGGCTGCGCCGATCGCCCCCGGCGACGGCTTCCGGGTGACGCCGGGCTGCGACAAGAGCTTCGCGACCTGCCGCGCCAAATTCGCCAACGGCGTCAATTTTCGCGGTTTCCCCCATATGCCGACGACGGATTTCATCATCGGCGGCGTCCGGCCCGGCGATGGCGCGCTCGACGGCGGGAGCCTGTTCCGATGACGCGCGACGAAATCGTCGATGCCGCGCGGCTTTGGCTCGGCACGCCCTATCACCATCAGGCTTCGCTGCGCGGCGTCGGCTGCGATTGCCTCGGGCTGGTACGCGGCGTCTGGCGCGACCTCTGCGGCGACGAGCCGGAAACGCCGCCACCCTATTCGCCGAGCTGGGCCGAAAGCCTGCGGCAGGAGACGCTCGCCTTGGCTGCCGAGCGCCACCTGCAACCGCTCGCCCTTACGGGAGCGCAACGCGGCGACGTGCTGCTGTTTCGTTGGCGCGAGCATCTGCCGGCCAAGCATTGCGCGATCCTGGCAAGCCCGGATCGCATCATCCATGCCCATGACGGCGCGGCCGTCGCCGAGGTCGCGTTCACGCCCTGGTGGCGGCGCCATCTCAGCCACGCCTTTTCCTTCCCCGGAGTGACCGACTGATGGCGACGCTTCTTCTCCAGGTTGCTGGCGCAGCTCTCGGCACGGCCCTGGGCGGGCCGGTCGGCGGCGCGATTGGTCAGGCGCTCGGCGGCCTCGCCGGTGCCAGCATCGACCAGGCCTGGCTCGGCGGCTCGGGCGGGAACAAGATCGTCGATGGTCCGCGCCTCAAGGAGGTCAATGGCCTCGCCGCGACGGAGGGCGCGGCGATCCCGCGCCTCTACGGCCGCGCGCGGCTTGGCGGGCAACTGATCTGGGCGACGCGCTTCGAGGAGGAGGTCACGGTCTCGATCACGCGCACCAAGAGCGGCGGCAAGGGCGGCAGCCGTGCGAAGAAGACCTTCGAGACGACCTATAGCTACCATGCCAATCTCGCGATCGGGCTGTGCGAGGGGCCGATCGCCTTCATCCGGCGCATCTGGGTCGATGGGCGCGAACTTGATGTCCAGACCGTGCAGATGCGCGTCCATCACGGGTATGAGACGCAGGAGCCCGACCCGCTGATCGCAGCGAAGGAGGCGGGCGAGGCGCCGGCCTATCGCGGGCTCGCCTATGTCGTATTAGAGCGCTTTCCGCTGGCCGATTACGGCAACCGCGTGCCGCAGTTCGACTTCGAGGTCGTGCGCGCTGTCGATGGGCTGGGCGGCATGATCCGGGCGGTGGCGCTGACGCCCGGCGCCGGTGAATTCGTCTATGACGTCCGCCCGGTCAGCCATGAGTCCGCGCCCGGCGTCACCGAAAGCCTGACGCGCCACCAGCTCTATGGCGGCAGCGACGCCGATACCGCGCTCGGTCATCTCATGGCGCTCTGCCCGAATCTGCGCCGCGTCTCGTTGGTCGTGTCCTGGTTCGGCGACGATCTGCGTGTCGGGTCCTGCAGCGTCGCCCCCCGCGTCGAGATCCCGCACAAGCCGACGGTCGGGGCGGAATGGTCGGTCGCCGGGCTGTCGCGGTCCTCGGCCCGTGTCGTCAGCCAGATCGGCGGCAGGCCTGCGTTCGGGGGCACGCCCTCGGACGAGAGCATCGTCGCGCTGATCCGGCGCCTGCGTGTCGATTACGGTCTGGAGGTCGTGCTTTACCCCTTCCTGATGATGGATATCCCGGCCGGGAACACGCTGCCCGACCCCTATTCGGATGCGGCGAGCCAGCCGCGCTATCCCTGGCGGGGCCGCATCACCTGCGATCCGGCGCTGGGCGAGCCGGGAAGCCCGGAAGGCGGCGCGGCCGTCGCGGCGCAGGTCGCGTCCTTCGTCGGCACGGTTGTTCCCGCCGATATGGCCGCCGCGGGCTCGAACGTGACCTGCGCCAAACCGGATGAATGGTCCCATCGCCGGCTCGTGATGCATTGCGCCGCGTTGGCTCAGGCTGCTGGCGGCGTCGAGGGCTTCGTCATCGGTTCCGAGATGATGGGGTTGACGCATCTGCGCGGCGCGGCCGGTTATCCGATGGTCGACGCGCTCGTGGCTATCGCACAGGACGTCAAGGCCATGCTGCCCGGCGCCACCCTGACCTATGCTGCCGACTGGACCGAATATGGCGCGGATGTCCGCGGCGGCGGCGATAGCATCGATTTCCCCCTCGATCCGCTCTGGGCCTCGCCCGCCATCGGCGCGATCGGCGTCGATTTCTATCCGCCGCTCTCGGACTGGCGTGATTCCGGCAGCCACGCCGATGCTGCGGTCGCGCGGGGGCCGGCCGATCTGGCTCACCTGCGCCAGCGCCTGACCGCCGGCGAAGCCTATGATTGGTACTACGCCGACGAGGACGGCCGCGCCGCACAGACGCGCCTGCCGATCGCCGACGGCGCCTACGGCAAGCCTTGGACCTTCCGGCCGAAGGATCTCTCGGGGTGGTGGAGCCAGGCCCATATCCGTCGCGCCGGCGGCATCGAGACGACGGCAACTCCGTTCGTGCCGGGCGCAAAGCCGATCTGGCTGACCGAGATCGGCATTCCCGCCGTCGACAAGGGCGCCAATGCGCCCAACATGTTCCCCGATCCGAAATCGGACGAGGGCGGCTACCCGCCGTTTTCCAGCGGCGCGCGCGACGACCTTGTTCAGGCGCGGGGGCTGGAAGCCATCATCTCCGGCTTCGATCCGGCCCGGGTCGGCTTCGACGCTGCGCGCAATCCGATCCATCCGGTCAGCGGTATCCGCATGGTCGATCCCAACCGGATCTTCGTGTGGAACTGGGACACGCGGCCTTTCCCAGCCTTTCCCGACCTCTCCGGGATCTGGGCCGACGGAGCGAATTTCGAGACGGGCCATTGGCTGAACGGCCGCTTGGAAGGCACGCCGGTCGACCGGCTCGTCGCGAACCTGCTCGCCGATTTCGGATTGCCTGTGGCTGACCGGATCGTGGTCGACGGCTTCGTGGATGGCTATGTGCTGGACCGTCCGCTATCGGCCCGGCAGGCCCTTGAACCGCTGGCCCAGAGCTTCGGCTTCGACGCGATCATGAGCGCAGGCGCTCTGCGTTTCGAGGGCAGGGGCGGCAAGGTCTCGCGCCTGCTGGGCACGGATGATCTCGTTCCCGATCGCGATGGCGAACCCTTCACGTTCAGGCGCAACCAGGAAACCGAGCTGCCGCTCGAACTGCGCCTTGGCTTCAGCGACAGCGAGGCAGACTACCGCAACGCCGCCGCGCGTTCGCGCCGCCTGGCGGGCGCGGCTCGGCGCGAAGTCTCCGTCGAAACCGCGATCGTGACCCGCTCCGCCGAAGGCCGGCGTCTCGCGGACCAGCGCCTGCAGGAAGCCTGGGCTGGGCGCGAAAGCCTCGAATGCGAGCTGTCTCCACGCTGCATCGCGATCGAGCCCGGGGATGTCCTGTCCGTCCCGGTCGAGTCGGGCAGCCGCCTGTTTCGTGTGACCCGCATCGCCGACGGGCCAACGCGGCGGGTGAGCGCTCGCGCCGTCGAGCCGGCGATCTATGTTTCGACGGGAACCAGCGGTGGCACGCGCCCGCCGCGAACGCCTCCGGCGTTGCCCGGACGCCCATTGGCCGTGCCGCTCGCCCTGCCGATCGTCACCGTGCAGCCGCCGCCCTTGCTGTCGCTGGCGGCTTTCGCTGCCCCCTGGCCCGGCGCTCTGGCGATCTGGCGGGCCGACGAGGCAGGCCTGTTCGATCTCGACGGTTTCGTCGAGGCGCCCTCGATCGTCGGCGAGACCCTCACGGCGCTGCCTCAGGGACCGCTCTGGCGAACGGACCGTCGTGCCGTGCTGGAGGTCAGGTTGCGCGGTGGCGTGCTCTCCTCCGTCTCGCCGGAGGCCGCGTTGGCGGGCGCGAATGCTCTGGCCCTGCTTGGAGCGGACGGCGCTGTCGAGATCGTCACGGCTGCGCAGGTCGAGTTGATCGGGCCACAGCAGTTTCGCCTGTCGGGATTGATTCGCGGAATCGGCGGCAGCGAGGCTGCGGCGGCGCGCACCCTTCCGGCCGGCGCTCGCGTCGTCGTGTTCGATGGCGCGGCCGTCTCGTTGACGGCAGACTTGGCCGATCTCGGGCGGACGCGGCGTTATCGCGTCGGGCCTGTCCGTGACGATGTCGGCGATGCCACGATGGTGGAGTTCACGGTCCCGATCGCCGGGGAGGCGCTCGTGCCGCTATCGCCAGTCCGGCCCAAGGCGGCGAGGACGGGTGCAGGCATCGTCATCGACTGGTTGAGGCGGACGCGAATCGACGGCGATTCCTGGGATCTGGTGGAGGTGCCTCTCGGAGAGGAGGGAGAGCGTTACGAACTCGGCGTGCTCGACGGCGAGGCTTTGCTTCGTACCGAAATCGTGAACGCGCCGGAATGGACCTATCCCGCTGCGCAGGAACTCGCCGATTTCGGCTCGCAGCAGCAGGAGATCGCGCTCTCGCTCCGCCAGCTCAGCGCCACGGTCGGCCGCGGGAGCGAATGGCGTGGACGAGTATCGATACGCTGATCTACTGTGAGTTGTGAACGAGGCGATGCATTCATGGCGCATTCACGCGGATGGGATTAGCCCATGTCGATGATGCCGGTCGAACCGATCCTTGCTTTTGCGCTTATCGCCTCCTCGCCGATGCCGGTGATCCGCGTCGACGATGCGACGCCGATCTCCTGCCTGTCTTCCGAAGAGACCCGCGACGCGGTCGCCGAAGGGCGCGTCATGCAGCCGGCGGAAGCCTCGCGCCATGCCCGCCACGCCGCCCCTGGCGAGGTCGTTCGCATCAGACTCTGTCGACAGGGCGAGGATTTCGTCTATGTCGTGACGACGCTGAAGCGCGACGGCCGCGTCGCGCGGGTCACGCTGGAAGGACAATCCGGCAAGATCGCCACCATCCGCTGACAGCCGTTGCGGCTTCCCCAACTGGAGCGACCCTACCGTGAGATTGCTCGTCGTCGAGGACGACAAGGACCTCAACCGCCAGATCGTGACTGCGCTTGAGAATGCCGGCTATGCCGTCGACAAGGCTTTTGACGGCGAGGAAGGCCTCTATCTCGGCGAGGCCGAGCCTTATGATGCGGTGATTCTCGACCTCGGCCTGCCAAAGGTCGATGGCGTCGCCGTGCTGCAGGGCTGGCGCCGGGCCGGCAAGACCATGCCGGTGCTGATCCTGACCGCGCGCGACCGCTGGAGCGACAAGGTCTCGGGCTTCGATGCCGGCGCCGACGACTATGTCGTGAAGCCCTTCCATATCGAGGAACTGCTGGCGCGCGTCCGGGCGTTGCTGCGACGCGCGGCGGGTCACGCGACCTCGGAGCTGGTCTGCGGCCCCGTCCGGCTCGACACTCGCGCGAGCCGCGTCGTCGTCGACGGCAATCCGGTGAAGCTGACCTCGCACGAGTACCGCCTGCTCTCCTACCTGATGCACCATCAGGGCCGGGTGGTGTCGCGAACCGAGCTGGTTGAGCATCTCTACGATCAGGATTTCGACCGCGATTCCAACACGATCGAGGTCTTCGTCGGGCGCCTGCGCAAGAAGCTCGGCGTCGACATCATCGAGACCGTCCGAGGCCTCGGCTACATCGCCGCCGCCCCGGAAAAGGTCTGATCGCGGGCGATGCCGCTCAAATCCCATCGCTATTCGCTGGGAACGCGGCTGTTCTTCTCCGCGGCCGTCTGCTGCGTGCTGATCCTCGTACTGGCCGGTGTCGGCCTGACCACCTTCTACCGCCGTTCGGCCGAGCGCGGTTTCGACGAGCGGCTCTCGGTCTACATCAAGCAGCTGGTCGCGGACCTCGCCGCGCCGCCCGAGACTGAGCGCCAGACGATCGGCGATCTCGGCGAGCCGCGCTTCGACCTGCCGCTGACCGGCTGGTACTGGCAGATCACAAGGCTGGACGGCGAGCGGCCGAATGTCCGCGCCTCACGTTCCCTCGTCGGTGGACAGCTCCCCAAGCTGCTCGATCAGCCGATCGTGCCGAACAGCCGCGGGCTACGCGAAAGCTATGTCTCCGGTCCGGACGACCGGCTCCTGCGCATCCTGGAGCGCGAGATCGATGTGGGCGAGGATGGGCGCTTCACTGTTGCCGTTGCGGCCCCCGCCGACGAGATCGAGGGGGACATCCGGGATTTCCGCTTCGCGCTGGCGATGACCTTCCTGCTGCTTGGCATCGCCCTGGTCGCATCGACATTGGTGCAGGTCCGCTTCGGTCTGCGCCCGCTGGTGCGCCTGCGCTCTGCCGTCGGCGCCGTTCGGACGGGTGAGAACCCGCGCATCGTCGGGCAATATCCGCCCGATCTCGCACCGCTCGCCAGCGAGCTCAACCAGCTCATCGACGCCAATCACGAAATCCTCGACCGCGCCCGCACGCAGGTCGGCAACCTCGCGCATGCACTGAAGACGCCGCTCAGCGTGATGATGAACGAGGCCGACACGAGCGGCGACGGCCAGTTGCCTCAAACCGTCCGCGCGCAGGCCGCGATCATGCGCGACCAGGTCCAGTACTATCTCGACCGGGCGCGGGCCGCGGCGCTTTCAGGCGCGCTCGGCGGCGTGACCGAAATCCCCCCCTCTCTCGATGCGCTTCTGCGGACCTTCACCAAGATATCGCAGGGTAAGGGCATCTCCGGTTCGCACACGATCGCACCCGGCCTACGCTTCCGCGGCGAGAAGCAAGATCTGGAGGAGATGCTCGGCAATCTCCTCGACAACGCCTTCAAATGGGCCTCTTCCACCGTCGAGGTCTCGCTTGCGGACGAGAAGGCACCTGACACCGAGCGGATCGCGCTGCTGATCGACGATGATGGCCCCGGTCTGCCGGAGGGCGCCATGGCCGAAGTCCTGAAGCGAGGTCGCCGGCTCGACGAGACCACGCCGGGATCGGGGCTCGGCCTCTCCATCGTCGTCGACATCGCCAAGCTTTATGGCGGTGGGCTCACCCTGCATCGCTCGCCACTGGGCGGATTGAGGGCGCGGCTTGAGCTGCCTTCGGTTTAGAAGAATTCTTTGCCGCGTGACCCTTTGTCACCATGAACCCGGGCGGACGATTGGCTAAGAACGCCGCATGATGATCTGGGCCATCTTTGCAGCCATGACGGGAGCGGCGATCTTCGCCTTGCTCCGGCCGCTCAGTCATGGCCGGACGGAAGGGTTCGGCGATACGGCCGATGCCCGCAGCCTCTATCGCGCCCAGCTCAAGGAGATCGACCGCGATCTCGCACGCAAGCTGATCGGCGAGGACGACGCGCAAGCCGCCCGTACCGAAGCCGCCCGCCGGCTTCTGCGCGCCGCTGGCGACGAAACCGGAGCCGCGGGCGAAACCGAGCCGTCCCTGCGTCGCCGCCGGGCAAGTTCGGCCTTGATGCTCTCGGTCGTGCCTTTGCTCGCCCTCCTGATCTACGGGCTCTACGGCTCGCCGAACCTGCCTGACCAGCCGCTGGCGGCGCGGCTGGAAAAGGCCGGCCCGCAGCAGGATTTCGCGATCATCCTCGCGCGCATGGAGGCCCATCTCGCGGCCAATCCGGGCGATGCCAAGGGCTGGTCGCTGCTCGCGCCGATCTATCTCCGCCAGGGCCGCTACGATGAGGCCGCGAAAGCCTTTGCCGCGGCCGCCCGCTTCGGCAAGCCCGATGCCGATCTGCTGGCAGGGCTCGGCGAGGCCCGCATCATGGAAGCCGGCGGCGTCGTCACCGCCGCTGCGCGTGAAGCCTTCGCCGAGGCCGTCAAGCTCGATCCGAAAAGCCCGCGAGCCCGCTACTACCTCGCGCTTGCCAAGGAGCAGGACGGCGATGGCGAGGGCGCGCAGGCCGCTCTCACCCAGCTATTGGCCGAAGCCCCCTCCGATGCCGATTGGGCCGGCGCCGTGCGTGCCCGTTTGGAACGCATGCAGGCCGATGCCGGCCGCAAGGCGGTCGCAGCCCTTCCCGAAGCCGAGCGTCAGCAGGCGATCAAGGCGATGGTCGATGGGTTGGCCGAGCGCCTGAGTGCAGGCGGCGGCAGCCTGCCCGAATGGAGCCGCCTGATCCGCGCCCGCACCGTCCTCGGCGACAAGCCTGCGGCATTGCAGGCCGTAAAGACCGCGCGCGAACGCCTCGCCGAAGACAAGGACGCGCTTGCGGCCATCGACGCTCTCGCCGATGAATTGGCCTTGAAGGAGGCCGCGCCATGACGATTGCCCAGCCGACGCGGCCGCTCCCGGCGAAGCGCCGCTTCACCCGCAAGCAGCGCAGGCTGACGCTGATCGCGATGGCCGGTGCCGTGCTGTCCCTGGCCGCCGGCCTCGTCCTCTTCGCGATGCGCGACACCATCGTCTTCTTCTACGGCCCGACCGAGATCACCGAGAAGGGCGTGCTGCCGGGCACTCGTATGCGCCTGGGCGGGCTGGTCGAGGCCGGCTCGGTTCAGCGCAGCGACGGCAAGCGCGTTACCTTCGCGGTGACCGACGGCAAGACCTCGATCAGGGTCGGCTATGATGGCCTGCTGCCCGATCTCTTCCGGGAAGGGCAGGGCGTTGTCACCGAGGGCGTCTTCGAAGGCGCCGGGCGCTTCAAGGCGGACTCGGTGCTGGCGAAACATGACGAGACCTATATGCCGCGCGAAGTCGCCGACACGCTGAAGAAGCAGGGGCATTGGCAGCCGGGCGGTGCCGACTCTCCTGCCACTGCGCCGGCAAAGCCGTGAGCCTGATATGATCGTCGAGATTGGCCACTACGCGTTGGCACTCGCGCTCGGTGTCTCCGTGATCCAGGCGGTGGTGCCGTTCTGGGGCGTGTTCCGGCAGGATCGGACGCTGGCCTCGGTCGGCAGCAGCGCGGCGCTGGTTTCGTTCGCGCTGGTCGCCCTGTCCTTCGCGGCTCTGGTGACGTCCTATGTCCGTTCCGATTTCTCGGTCGGCAACGTCGTCGCCAATTCCCATTCGGCGCAGCCGCTGATCTACAAACTCACATCCGTCTGGGGCAACCACGAGGGCTCGATGCTGCTCTGGGTGCTCATCCTGACGCTGTTCGGGGCGCTCGTCGCATTGTCGCGCCGCTCGCTGCCGCCGCGCCTGCGGGCTGGGGCGCTCGCCGCGCAGGGGCTCGTGGCCGTCGCCTTCCTCGCCTTCACCCTGTTGACCTCGAACCCGTTCCAGCGCCTCTCGCCTGTGCCGGCCGAGGGGCAGGACCTCAACCCGATCCTGCAGGACCTCGGCCTCGCGATCCATCCGCCGCTGCTCTATGTCGGCTATGTCGGCTTCTCGATCACCTATGCCTTCGCCGTCGCGGCGCTGATCGACGGGCGCATCGACGCGATGTGGGCGCGCGCTGTCCGGCCCTGGACGCTGCTGGCCTGGATATTCCTGACGCTCGGCATCGCGATGGGCTCGTACTGGGCCTATTACGAGCTCGGCTGGGGCGGCTGGTGGTTCTGGGACCCGGTCGAGAACGCCTCCTTCATGCCCTGGCTCGTCGGCACGGCGCTGATCCACTCGACCGTGGTGATGGAGAAGCGCGACGCGCTGAAGGTCTGGACGATACTGCTGGCGATCCTGACCTTCTCGCTCTCGCTGCTGGGCACCTTCATCGTCCGCTCGGGCGTGCTGACCTCGGTCCATTCCTTTGCGACCGATCCGGCGCGCGGCCTCTTCATCCTCCTGATCCTGATCTTCTTCGTCGGCGGCTCGCTCGCGCTTTTCGCCTGGCGCGCGCCCCTGCTGCGGCAGGGCGGCCTGTTCGCGCCGGTCTCCCGGGAGAGCGCGCTCGTCGTCAATAACGTCTTCCTGGCCACGGCCTGCGCCACCGTCTTCGTCGGCACGCTCTATCCGCTGCTGCTGGAGATGGTGACCGGCGACAAGATTTCGGTCGGCCCGCCCTTCTACAACGCGACCTTCGTGCCGGTGATGGTGCCGCTGCTGCTGATCCTGCCGCTCGGCCAGTCGCTGGCCTGGAAGCGCGGCGACCTGCTCGGCGCGGCCCAGCGCAACGCCATGGCCTTCGGGATCGCCGTCTTGGCCGCTCTCGCGCTGCTCTTCTTCACGCGCGGCGGGCCGGTTCTGGCGCCGCTCGGCGTGGGCCTCGGCGTCTTCCTCGTCCTTGCCGCCGGTTTCGATCTCGGCGAGCGCATCATGATGCGCGCCAGCGGCTGGCGGGCGATGCTGTCGCGGGCGCGCGGCCTGCCGCGTTCGGCCTGGGGCACGGCTTTCGCCCATGCCGGCGTCGGCCTGAGCATCATCGGTATCGCCGCCCAGGCCTGGAGCACCGAGGCGATCACTGTCCTGAAGCCCGGCGAGCGCCTGACCAGTGGCCGTTACACCATCGTGCTGGAAGGCATGTCGCCGCGCACCGGCCCGAATTTCCGGTCCGAGGTCGCCAGCTTCCAAGTCTTCTCGGGCGATCGCGAGCTCGCGCCGGTCGAGGCCTCGAAGCGCGTCTATACGGCCCGCTCCATGCCGACAACCGAGGCCGGTATCCGCACGGACGGCCTGAGCCAGGCCTATGTCAGCCTCGGCGAAGCGCAGGATGGCGGCGTCGCGGTGCGTCTCTACGACAAGCCGTTGATCCTGCTGATCTGGATCGGCTCGCTCGTCATGGCGCTCGGCGGCGGGCTCTCGTTGACCGACCGGCGCTTCCGGCTGGCGACGCCGAAGCGCGCTGTGCCCGTGACCGCCCCGCAGCCGGCGGAGTGAGGGCGATGCGGCGGATCGCTTTCATCTTCGGGCTGATGCTGCTGGCGGCGCCTGCGGTGCAAGCCGTGCAGCCTGACGAGATCCTGCCCAACGCGGCGCTGGAGCAGCGGGCGCGCAACATCTCCGGCGGCCTGCGCTGCCTCGTCTGCCAGAACCAGTCGATCGACGATTCCGACGCGCCGCTCGCCCGCGACCTGCGCATCCTTGTCCGGGAGCGCATCGTCGCTGGTGACGACGACAAGGCCGTGGTCGATTTCGTCGTTGCCCGCTATGGCGATTTCGTCCTGCTGCGCCCGCCGCTCAACGCGCAGACACTGCTGCTCTGGGGTGCGCCGTTCCTCATCTTGCTTGCCGGTATAGCCTTCGTCTGGCGGCGCGGCCGGCAACGGATCGGCGAGGAGGTCGCTGCCACCGTGCCGCTGACCGATGAGGAGCGCAGCCGCATCGACAGGCTGCTCCGGGACGAGCAGGGCTAGCCACTACCGTCTTGCTCGGGCTTGACCCGAGAATCTCTCGCCGAAGGAGGCTGCGATGCTCTTCCGGCCTGAGATTCTCGGGTCAAGCCCGAGAATGACGCCTCGGCCCCGCGCCGCAACCTTACGAAAGCGTCATCTTCAGGCCAAAGCCGCGTAAGGCGGCGGGCATCATGGTCCTCGTCAAGAGCAGGGGAAAGAGCCCTGTGGCTCCACGAGGTTCAAATCATGACGACACAGAACGACACCCGTAAGTCCATCCTGAAGCGCGGCGCGCTTCTCGCCGGCACCGCCATCCTTGGCATCGGCCTCGCCGCAGGCATCGCCGACAGCGCCCTGATGCAGAACCACAATGCCATCGCGCAGCCGATCCAGCTCTCGGGCGCGCAGACGTCGCTGCCCTCCTTCGCCGACCTCGTCGAGAAGGTGAAGCCGGCCGTCGTCTCGGTCCGCGTCAAGACACAGGCCGCTGCTGCCGGCGACGAGCAGAATCTCGATGACCTGCCGCCGCAGCTGCGCCGCTTCTTCCGTGAGCGCGGCGAGGGCGCTGCTCCGAGCAAGCCGCAGCCGCGCCAGGGCATGGCCCAGGGCTCGGGCTTCTTCGTCAGCCAGGATGGCTACGTCGTGACCAACAACCACGTCGTCGAGAACGCCGTCGAGGTCCAGCTCGTCACCGACTCCGGCAAGACGCTGGATGCCAAGGTGGTCGGCACCGACCCGCGCACCGACCTGGCCCTGCTGAAGGTCAAGGATGCCGGCGACTACGCCTTCGTGCAGCTTGCCGACGGCAAGGCGCGCATCGGTGACTGGGTGCTGGCGATCGGCAATCCGTTCGGCCTCGGCGGCACGGTCACGGCCGGCATCGTCTCGGCGCAGGGCCGCGATATCGGCTCGGGTCCCTATGACGATTTCATCCAGATCGACGCGCCGATCAATCGCGGCAACTCGGGTGGCCCGACCTTCAACCAGAAGGGTGAGGTCGTCGGCGTCAACACCGCGATCTTCTCGCCTTCCGGTGGCAATGTCGGCATCGCCTTTGCGATCCCGGCCTCCACCGTCAAGCAGGTCGTGGAATCGCTGAAGAAGGACGGCACGGTGGCGCGCGGCTTCATCGGCGTGCAGATCCAGCCGGTCACGACCGAGATGGCCGACGCCATCGGCCTGAAGGACGCCAAGGGCGCGCTCGTCGCCGAGGCGCAGGGCAACGGCCCTGCCGCCAAGGCCGGCATCCGCCGCGGCGACACCATCACCGCTGTGAACGGCGAGGCGATCAAGGACGCTCGCGAGCTGTCGCGCAAGATCGCGACCTTCGCGCCGGGCGCCAAGGCCACGATCACGCTCTTCCGCGAAGGCAAGTCGCGGGACGTGACCTTCGAGGTCGGCCGCCAGCCGGCGGCCTGAACCGGAAGTGCATCGGGCTTCCCCGGAAAGCTGCCCTGCTTTCCGGTCCGATGCTGAGCAGGGTCCCTTCGGTTTCCTGTCGCCCCAGCCGAGGGACCTTGCCGTCGCGGCGGCAGGCCGGATGCGTATCATCCGGCCTGCCGTTCTCGCGTTTGATAGGCTAGGGTTGATCCATGCGACTCCTGATCGTCGAAGATGATGCCGAGGCTGCGGCCTACCTGACCAAGGCGTTCCGTGAGGTCGGCCATGTTGCCGACCATGCCGCGGACGGGCTGGAAGGCTATGCCATGGCCGAGGGCGGCGGTTATGACGTGCTGGTCATCGACCGGATGCTGCCGCGCCTCGACGGGCTCTCCCTGATCCGCTCGCTGCGCGAGCAGAAGGACGACACCCCCGCGCTGATCCTCTCGGCGCTCGCCCAGGTCGATGACCGGGTGAAGGGCCTGCGTGCCGGCGGCGACGATTATCTCCCCAAGCCCTATGCCTTCTCGGAGCTTCTGGCCCGTGTCGAGGTGCTGGCCCGCCGGCGCAGTGCGCCCGCCTCGGAGCCGACGACCTACCGCGTCGGTGAACTGGTGCTCGACCGGCTCGCCCATCGCGTCACCCGCGAGAGCCAGGAGATCGTGCTGCAGCCGCGCGAATTCAGGTTGCTCGAATACTTGATGAAGCATGCCGGCCAGGTCGTGACCCGCACCATGCTGCTGGAGAATGTCTGGGATTATCACTTCGATCCCCAGACCAATGTCATCGACGTGCATGTCAGCCGCCTGCGCGCCAAGGTCGACAAGGGCTTCGAGCAGCCGATGATCCACACCATCCGCGGCGCCGGATACATGGTCCGTGATAGCGCGCGCTGACGCCTCCCCGCATAAGCGCCAGCGCTTCCTGCCGACGCTGTTCCGCACGACCGCCTTCAAGCTGACGGCCGCCTATCTCGTCATCTTCGCGCTCTTTGCGGCGTTCGCACTCGGCTATGTCGCCTGGAACGCGCAGCGCCTGCTGACCGACCAGATCCGCTCGACCATCGATGCCGAGATCCAGGGACTGGCCGAGCAGCAGCGCCAGGGCGGCATCCGCCGTCTCGTCAACATCATCGAGCGCCGCTCGCGGGCGCCGGGCGCCTCGCTCTATCTCGTCACCACGCCGGTCGGCGAGCGCATCGCCGGCAATGTCGAGGCGATCCCGCCCGGCACGCTCGACCGCACCGGCGAGAGCGAGATCGAATATGCCCGCTCCAGCGAGGCCGTTGATACGCCGAGCCGCGCGCTCGTGCGGGTCTACATGCTGCCGGCCGGCTTTCGCCTTCTCGTCGGCCGCGACCTCGAGGAGCGTGACCGGCTCGGCATCGTTATCCGCCGTGCCGCCGGCTGGTCGCTGGCCTTGGTCTTCGTCCTCGGCTGCTTCGCCAGCTGGTTCGTGGCGCGCCGCGTGCTGAAGCGCATCGACGGCATGACCGAGACCGCGCATGGCATCATGGCGGGCGACCTGAAGGGCAGGCTCGCCATCACCGGCACGGGCGACGAGCTCGACCGGCTGGCGCTCAACCTCAACGCCATGCTCGACCGCATCGGCGAGTTGATGGCCGGCATGCAGCAGGTCACCGACAACATCGCCCATGACCTGAAGACGCCGCTGACACGCCTGCGCAACCGCGCCGAGGAGGCGCTGCGCACGGCCAAATCGCCGGATGAATTGCGGGCCGCGCTCGACGGCGCGATCGAGGAGGCGGACAACCTGATCCGCGTCTTCAACGCGCTCCTGATGATCGCGCGGCTGGAGGCCGGCCGCATCAGCGAGAACATCAGCGAACTCGACCTGTCCGAAGTGGTCTCAGGCCTCGCCGAGCTCTACGAGCCCCTCGCCGAGGAAGCAGGCCTGTCGCTCGCCTGCGCGGTCGAGCCGGGCCTGAAGGTGCATGGCAACCGCGAGCTGATCGGGCAGGCCCTGAACAACCTGATCGACAACGCCCTGAAATACGGCGCACCGGAGCTGGGCGGCGACGGCACGGTTACGGTCTCGGCCCGGCAGATCGGCGATCAGGTCGAGCTTTCTGTCGCCGATCGCGGCCCCGGCATCCCGGAGGCCGATCGCGGCCGCGTGCTCGATCGTTTCGTGCGTCTCGACGCCAGCCGCAGTAAGCCGGGCTTCGGCCTCGGCCTCTCGCTGGCAGCCGGCGTGGTGCGGCTCCATGGCGGCCAGATCAGGCTGGAGGACAATGCGCCGGGCCTGCGCGTCGTCATCCTCCTGCCGGCCGGCAGTCCGAAGCCTGTGGACACGCCGGCCCTCTCGGAGCCAGCCGCCTCGACAGCGGCGCCAAACCCTGCTGGCCTGCCCACCCACTAAGGCAGGACGATGAACAATGGCGGAACGGCTCTGTGACAGGCTCGAGGCTGCGCCGGTCCTGCCGGCGAAGGCCAAGGCCGAGGCGCTGCTGAAGCGCGAGCTGATCGAGCGGCTCCATGACGAGGAAGCGGCCGGGGCGCTGAGCGCGCATCTGGCGGAGCATCCGCGCAGCGCGGCGCTCGTTGCCGGCATCCTCGCCCATTCGCCCTTCCTGACGCAGATCATGCGGTTCGATCCGGCCGGGCTGCTTGCCGCCTTGACGGAAGCGCCGGAAGCCCGTCGCGACACGCTGCTCGGCGGCATCGCGGCCTTTGCTGCTGCTGGCTGCGAAACCGCGGACCTGATGCGGGAACTGCGCCGCTTCCGCCGCTCGATGGCGCTCCTGATCGCGTTGGCCGATATCGGCGGCGCCTGGGATGTCGAGACCGTGACGGCCGCTCTTACCGCGACTGCCGATACGGCGACGCAGCTCGCGACCAATCATGTCCTGCGCCAGGCGGCCGATCTCGGCCGGATCAATCTCGCCGATCCCGCCAATCCGGGTCTCGGCTCTGGCCTCGTCGTGCTGGCGCTCGGCAAGCACGGTGCCGGCGAGCTGAACTATTCCTCCGATATCGACATCGTCGTCTTCTTCGACCCTGAGGCCGCGGAAGCGGCCGGCGTCGGCGAGCCCACGAGCTTCTTCGTCAAGCTGACCCAGCAGATCGCGCGCATCATCCAGGAGCGCACGCCCGACGGCTATGTGTTCCGCGTCGATCTGCGCCTGCGGCCGGACCCCGCCTCGACCCATGTCGCGGTCTCGCTGCCCTCGGCCTATTCCTATTACGAGACGGTCGGCCAGAACTGGGAACGCGCCGCCATGATCAAGGCGCGGCCGATTGCGGGCGATATCGAGCTCGGCCGGCGCTTCCTGAAGGACCTCGCACCCTTCATCTGGCGCAAGTATTTCGACTTCGCGACCATCGCCGATATCCACGCGATGAAGCGCCAGATCCAGACCGTGAAGGGCCACGAGACCATCGCGGTCGCCGGCCATAACGTGAAGCTCGGCCGCGGCGGCATCCGCGAGATCGAGTTCTTCGTCCAGACCCAGCAGCTCGTCTTCGGCGGCCGCCGCCCGGCTTTGCGCGGCCCGCGCACGCTGGAGATGCTCGGCGAATTGACGACCGAAGGCTGGATCACCCCGCAGGCCCGCGACGAACTCTCCGAATCCTATCGCTGGCTGCGCACCATCGAGCATCGGCTGCAGATGCAGGCAGACGAGCAGACACAGACCCTGCCCAAGGCGGCAGGCGAGCTCGAAGCCTTCTCCCGCTTCTGCGGCTATCCCTCGACGGCCGCTTTCGGCAAGGCATTGACGGCCCATGCGAGGCGCGTCGAAGGGCACTACGCCTTGCTGTTCGAGGAAGGGCCGAGCCTCGCCTCCGAAGCGGGGACGCTGAGCTTCACCGGCTCGGAAGCCGATCCCGAGACGATCGAAACGCTGGGCAAGCTCGGCTTCCGCGACGGCGCGCTCGCCGCGGAGACCGTGCGCGGCTGGCATTTCGGCCGCCGCGCCGCCGTGACCAGCGCCCGTGCCCGCGAGGTGCTGACGGAGTTGACGCCGGCACTGCTCGTCGCGCTCGGCCGCACCGCCGATCCCGATGGCGCGCTCGCCCATCTCGACAACGCCTTCGTTCGCATGCCGGCCGCGGTCGAACTGCTGACGCTGCTGCGCTCTCACGATTCCCTGCTGACACTCTTCGCCGAGATTCTCGGCAGCGCGCCGCGTCTCGCCAAGGTCGCGGCGTTGCATCCGCATGTGCTCGATGGCGTCATCGACCCCGCCTTCGGGCAGGCGGTGCTCGATGTCGAAGCGCTGGAACGCCGCATCCGCAACTATGTCGGTTCCCCGCCGCCCAGCGTCGAGGATGGGCTCGACCGTCTGCGCGATGCGGCCCGGCAGGAGAATTTCCTGGTCGGCGCCCGCCTGCTCTCCGGCGTCTATCCGGCGCAAGGGGCAGGGCAGGCCTATTGCGCGGTGGCGGAAGCCTGCCTGCGCGTCGCCTTTGCCGATACGCGCCGGTCCTTCATCGAGGATCACGGAACCATCGAGGGCGCGGAGACGGTGGTGCTCGGCCTCGGCCGGCTCGGCGCGGGCGAGCTGACGCCCTCATCCGATCTCGACCTGATCCTGCTCTATGACCGACCGGAGGAGGCAGGATCGAGCGATGGCCCCAAGAGCCTCGATCCCGTCACCTGGCATGTCCGCTTCACCCAGCGCCTCGTCGCGGCGCTGACCGTGCCGACGCGGCGCGGCACGCTCTATCAGATCGACATGCGCCTGCGCCCGACCGGCAACAAGAGCCCGGCCGCGACCCAGTTCGCCGGCTTCGAGGCCTATCATTCCGGCGAGGCCGAGATCTGGGAGGAGATGGCGCTGACCCGCGCCCGCGTCGTCGCTGGCGATGCAGGCCTGGCGAAGCGGGCCGAGGCCTCGATCCGCGCAATCCTCTCGCGCAAGCGCGAGCCCGCCAAGGTCGCGGCGGCCGTCGCCGAGATGCGCGCGCTCATCGCCAAGGAGAAGGGCGAGAAGGACCCCTGGGACCTGAAGCTCGCCGCCGGCGGCATCACCGATCTCGATTTCCTCGCCCAGTTCCTCGTGCTGGCTTATGCCAGCGAGAACCCCGGCCTGATCGTCAACGACACGGCCTCGGTCTTCGCCGCGGCCAAGGCTGCCGGCCTGCTCTCGGATGGAGATGCCTCGGTCCTGCTCGAGGCGCATCGCCTGATCGGCGACGTCCAGCTCTGGCAGCGCTTCACGGTCGAGGAGGCCTTCGATCCCAAGGCCGTGCCGCCCCGGGTGCTGCGCCGGATCGCGACGGCGGTCGGCCGTCCGGATGCGAAGGTGCTGAAGGCGGAGCTCGACGAGGTCCGGGGAGCGGTGAGGGCGATCTTCACGCGCGTGCTGGGCGAAGCGCGGAAGGGGAGTTAGGCGTCATTCTCGGGCTTGACCCGAGAATCTTAGGACGAGAGAGCGCCGGAGCCTCTTCCGGGAGGAGATGCTCGGGTCAGGCCCGAGCATGACGAGGCGGTGGAGGCCGGAGCCTCACGCCGCCTGCGCGGTGACGCGATTGGCGCCGCCGTCAAGCGGCAGGTGGACCATGACGATGGTGCCGGCGCCCATCGCCGAGCGCAGGCGGAGCGAGCCGCCATGCATCTCGGTGAGCGAGCGGGCGATGGCGAGGCCGAGCCCCGAGCCCTTGTAGCTGCGGACCAGATCGCCCTCGACCTGCTCGAACGGGCGGCCGACACGGTCGATCTTCTCCTTGGGGATACCGATGCCGGTATCCTCGATGAAGATGTTGAGCGCGCCGGGGACATGGCGGGTGCGGACCGCGATCCGCCCGCCTTCCGGCGTGAACTTGGCGGCGTTGTCGAGCAGGTTGCCGAGGATCTGGTAGAGCGCGTGCGGGTCGGCTTCGAGATGGGTGTCGAGCGGGCCTTCGATGGCCAGCACGAGCTGCTTGCGCTCCACCTCCGGCTGGACCTTCTGCAGCGCCTGGTCGAGCACCGGGCCGAGCGCGATCTCGGTCTTCTCCAGCCGCATCCGGCCGGATTCGATGCGCGACATGTCGAGGATGTCGTCGATGATGCTCAGGAGGTAGCCGCCGCTGGAGCGGATATCGCGGACATAGTCGGTGTATTTCTCGCCGAGCGGGCCGAACATGCCGTTCTCCATGATCTCGGAGAAGCCGATGATCGCGTTGAGCGGCGTGCGCAGCTCATGGCTCATATTGGCGAGGAACTCGGACTTGGCGCGGTTGGCGCTTTCGGCGGAGGCCTTCTGCTCGAGATAGCGCTCGGCCAGATCGGCGAGCTGCTGGGCCTGGGCTTCGAGTTTCTGGCGCGAGGCCTTGAGATCGGTGACATGCATCAGGAGCTGGTGCTCGGACTGCGTCAGCCGCTCTTCCTGCTGCTTGAGCTTGGTGATGTCGGTGCCGACCGAGACCGAGCCGCCATCCTTGGTGCGGCGGCCGTTGATCTGGAGCCAGCGGCCGTCCGACAGGCGGGCCTCGTAGGAGGCGCCGGCATTGCCGCGTTGCACGCGCATCGGCTCGCGGTCGATCTGCGGCTGGGCGGAGCGCTCCATGATCTCGTCATAGGAGGCGCCGGATTGCAGGGCCTCGGGCGGGAGCTGGTGAAGCTGCTGGTACTTGGCGTTGCAGAGCACGAGGCGGTTATCGGCATCCCAGAGCACGAAGGCTTCCGAGATCGCCTCGACGGCGTCGCGCAGGCGGGCGTCGGCGGTGGCGGTGCGCTCGGCCATGCGGCGCTGCTCGGAGATGTCGACGACGATGCCGACGAGGTGGCGCGAGCGGGTGCGGCGGTCGATCACCAGCTCGGCGCGGGCCTTGAGCCAGATCCATTCGCCAGCGGCGGAGCGGACGCGGAACTCGCGGTCGAGATGGTCGGCCTCGCCGCGGCTGATCGCATCGGCCAACGCATAGAGGTCGACATCCTCCTGGTTGATGAAGCTCGAGACCTCGCCGAAGGACATGTACTCGCCGGTACGGTCATAGCCGAGCAGGGCATACATCGAATCCGACCAGTAGATTCGGCCGCGGGCGAGGTCCCAGTCCCAGAGGCCGCAATGGCCGCGGTTGAGCGCGGTATCGATGCGCTCGCGGACGCAGTCGCAATCCTGGTCGGCGGCACTCGCCCGCTTCGACTGGAGCATGAACGCGAGCGTGGTGACGCCGAGGACGAGCCCGGCGGCGCCGAACAGCAGGATCAGGCCGGAGCGGCGCAGCTGCCAGGTCGAGAGAGCGCGGGAGACCGGCTGCAGCACGGCGACCTGTCCGAGCGGGGAGGAGAGGTTGCGCACGCTGGCGAGGACATCGACGCCGTTCGGCAAGGTGATGCGCATCACACCGGCGCGGTCGCCGAAGATGGTCAATGGCTGGGTCGGGCCGAGGAAGTCGACCAGCGTGCGCTGGGTCTGGCCGATGGCCGGCTCGCTGGCGATGATACGGCCATCGGCGCCGCTGACATGGACGATACGGCCATGGGCGGCGAGGTGGCGGGCCGTGAGGGCGGCGAGCACGGCGGCCGGCTCCTTGCCGGTCAGCGTCGCGGCATCGAGCTCGCGGGCGACCAGCGCCGAGACCAGATCCATGTCGCCGGTCGCGTCGACGAGGGCGTCATCGCGCATGGCCGAAGTCTGGAACAACGCCCCGGCACCGAGGATGACGAGGAACAGCCCGACGAGCGCCGGGATGGCGGTGCGGAAGGTGGGCTCGAAACTTTCGAAGCGATGATACAACGGGTGCGTCAGCGAGCGTGCTACACCCAGAATCGTATCGGCGCGCACAGGTGCGCAGCCCGCGTTGGCACGCGACATGCCCGGTCCCCCTTCGGAACTTTACCGTCAGTAAGATCGGGAGACGTGCCGCATCCCCACGAATCACTGTCAGTTGAATCCGGACGACTCGGTTTGTCTAGCCCTGAGTTGAGTCAGGAGTGTCGAATTCCCCTTTAGGTTGTAGTGCTTATGGCGATGAATCCTGCGCGGGTAATGAAACGTTAATGTTTTGGACAGGTCGGCATTAACCATTCCGGAGAGCGCTCAGGCGAGCGCTCTTTCGGCGATGTCGGCGACGTCTCGCGATAGGTTCGGCAGCCGCGCCACGGTGCTCAAGGCCTCCTGTGCAAGGCCCTTGCGACCGGGCTCCAGCATGCGCCAGCTCTTGAACGAGCCGAGCAGCCGTGAGGCGACCTGCGGGTTGGTCTTGTCGAGCGCCACGACGATATCGGCGACGAACTCGTAGCCCGCGCCATCTGCCCGGTTGAACTGGGTGAGATTGGCTGCGAAGCCGCCGATCAGCGCCCGTACGCGGTTCGGATTGCCGAGCGAGAAGGCCGGGTGCTGCATCAGCGTCTTGACCCGCTCCAGCGTGCCGGGCTCGGCGATCAGCGCCTGCGCCATCAGCCATTTGTCGAGCACCAGCGGCTCGCCCGCATAGGTCTCGGCGAAGCGCCCGATCAGGGCTTCGCGCCGCTCGCCGGGGATCAGTGTCATGGCTGCCAGCGCGGCGAGGCGATCGGTCAGGTTGTCTCCGCCGGCGAACTGCTCTTCGCAGAGGTCGGCGGCGTCAGTCGGGGCGGCCAATGCCGCCAGCCCGAGCAATTCGTTGCGTAGCGCCCGCCGTCCGGCGGAGGCGGCATCAGGACGGAAGGTGCCGCTCGCCGCCAAAGCCCCGCGCAGGCCCGGCAGGTCACCGAGCAGCGCCTTGCCGATCGCGCTCGATAGTTTGCGGTGGGCCGCGAAGATCGCGTCGGGATCGACATCCCCGCCGATCTCGCGGGCGATATCGGCCGGCGCCGGCAGGCGTAGCACCTGCGCCGCGAAGGCGGGGTCGGACAGCGCATCGCTCTTGAGGAAGACCTGCAATGCCTCGCCGAGCTTGCCGGCGGTCGCCGTCAGAACTCCCGCATCGGCGCCAGGCTTGCCGGCGGCCACGAGCACGCGGGTCGCGACGCTCTGGAGCGATTGCCAGCGATTGAAGGAATCGCTGTCCGCCGAAAACAGCCGCAGCAAGTCGGCATCCGACAGATCGAGGTCGAGCCGCGCCGGGGCGGAAAAACCGCGCATCAGCGAGGGGATCGGCGCCTCCGCGACATCATCGAAGGTGACGGACAGCGACGGCTGGTCGAGCACGACGAGACCGTCGCCGGCATAGGCGTTCGAGGCGGTCTTCAGCGGCAGGTCGCCCTTCGCGCCGACGAGGCCGAGCTTGATCGGGAGAACGACCGGCTGCTTTTCGGGCTGGCCCGGCGTGGGCGGTGTGCTTTGCGCCAGATCGAGCGTGTAGCGCTTCGCCGCCGCATCATACCGGCCCGACGCCACGATGGTCGGCGTGCCCGCCTGCTCGTACCAGCGGGCGAAATGGTCGAGGTTCTGGCCGGAGGCCTCAGTGAAGCAGGCGAGGAATTCCTCGATCGTCGCGGCGGTGCCGTCGCAGCGCTCGAAATAAAGGTCCATGCCGCGCTTGAAGGCGTCGTCGCCGATCAGGACCTTGAGCATGCGGATGACTTCCGCGCCCTTCTCGTAGACCGTCGGCGTGTAGAAGTTGTTGATTTCCTTGTAGGCGCGCGGCCGCACCGGATGGGCGAGGGGGCCGGCATCCTCCGAGAACTGGGTCGAGCGCAGGGTGCGGACATCGGCGATGCGCTTCACGGGGCGCGAGCGCTCGTCGGCGGAGAATTCCTGGTCGCGGAAGACGGTCAGGCCCTCCTTCAGGCAGAGCTGGAACCAGTCACGGCAGGTGATGCGGTTGCCGGTCCAGTTGTGGAAATACTCATGCGCGATGATCGCTTCGATCGAGGCGTAGTCGCCGTCCGTCGCGGTCTGCGGATCGGCCAGGACGTATTTGTCGTTGAAGATGTTGAGGCCCTTGTTCTCCATCGCGCCCATGTTGAAGTCGGACACGGCGACGACGTTGAACACGTCGAGATCATAGTTGCGGCCGAAGACCTGCTCGTCCCAGCGCATGCAGCGCACCAGTGAATCCAGCGCCCAGCCGGCGCGCTCGGCCTTGCCGGGCTCGACATAGACGGCGAGCTCGACCCTGTGGCCGTCGGCGGTGACGTAATCCTGACGGACATGGTCGAGCGCCCCGCCGACCAGCGCGAAGAGATAGGCGGGCTTGGGGTGCGGATCGTGCCAGACGGCGAAATGCCGGTCGCCGCCGGGCAGTTCCGCCGCCGCGACGAGATTGCCGTTGGAGAGCAGCACCGGCGCTTCGGCTTTCGCCGCTTCCAGCCTGACCGTGTAGACGCTCATCACGTCCGGCCGGTCGAGGAAATAGGTGATGCGGCGGAAGCCGTCCGCCTCGCACTGCGTGCAATAGACCTTGGAGGAGCGGTAGAGCCCCATCAGCTTGGTATTGGCGGAGGGGTCGAGCTCGGTCTCGATCGTCAGCGTGAAGTCATGCGGTGGCGGGTTCGGGATCGTCAGCGCCTGCGGCGTCACCGTATAGGCGGACGTATCGAGCGGCTTGCCGTCGATGGCCAGCGATTTCAGCACCAACTCGTCGCCGTCGAGCTTCAGCGGCGCACCGGGCTGTCCTTCCGGATTGGGCCTGAGCGCCAGGAGCGCGCGCACCCGCGTCTTCTGCGGATGCAGGCCGACGTCGAGATCGACGGTGTCGATCAGCCAGTCGCTGGGGCGGTAATCCTCGAGGCGGATCAGCGGGGCGTCTTCGGTACGCATGGAATCCCTGATGGCGAGAGTCAGGGGGCGGTTCTAGAGCATGCCGGCGCGGGAGGGAAACGCGCCGTCATGGCGGAAAACGGGCCGTCATGCTCGGGCTTGACCCGAGCATCTCATGACAAGGAGGCTCGGAGCCTCCTCTGGAAAGAGATTCTCGGGTCTGCGCTTCGCTCCGCCCGAGAATGACGGCTGGGGCGCGTCAGGAACCGGCCGGAACCGCCGGCTCCGCATGGCTCACCAGCCGGCAGACCTGCGGCCGGGCGAGGCGCACGGCACGCTCGATCGCATCGACAGCATGATGCACGGCGGCGACGTCCAGCGTCGGATCGACGCGGCAATGGTAGTTCACCACCAGCCCCTTGGCGGTCTGGCGCACGCGCACGCTGTGGATGTCATGGATCGGCCCGGCGACTTTCGCGGCCTCGCCCGCAAGCGCCTTGCCGATATCCTCGACGGTTTCCCAGGCGGCGTTGTGGCCGGAAGGCTGCCCGGTCTCCATCGGCTCGATATGGGTCTCGACCTCGGTCTCGCCGCCGAATTCGGCGCGGATCGCGCTTTCCAGCCGCGTCGCGATCTCATGCGCCTCGCCGAGCGGCAGGCTCTGGTCGACCTCCATGTCGAGGCTGACCGAGAGCTTCTCGCCGATCGAGTGGACGGTGACGTGGTGCACCGGGATCTTGAGCTTGAGCGCGATCAGCAGCACGCGCTCTAGCGCCGTCTCGTCATCGACCTGCACGGGGTCGGCGGTGATCGTGATCTCGGCGCCGGGCTCGACCTTGAGCAGGGCGTCGCCAAGCTGGGCCTTGATCGCCACGACCCGGTCGAGCGGTAGCGTCCGCGAGACGCTGATGCCGATCTCGCCATGGACGCGCCCCCCGGCCGGGCGCACGCGCAGCCAGTTGACGCCGACCACGCCCGGCACGCCGCGCGCAACCTCGCGCAGCTTCTCGCTGACCCCCTCGGGAGCTGTATCCATGAGTGTGGCGAGGACGCGCCGCGCGAGGCGATAGGCCGAGAAGGCGGTATAGGCGGCGATCGCGAAGGCTGCGGCGGTGTCGGCGCGCTCGATGCCGTACCAGACACCGATGAGGCCGACGAGCACCAGCCCGGAGCCAACGAAATCCGCCGAGAAATGGGTGGCTTCGCCGGCCAGCGCCTCGCTGCCGGTCTCCTTGGCGACCTTGGTCAGCGAACGCCAGCGGATCGCGTCGACGATCATCGAGAGCACGAGCACGCCGATGACGAGCGGCGTCACCTGGACGTGTTCGATGACATTGGTCCAGAGCCGGTTGCCGGCCTCCCAGAGGATCGCGCCGGCGAGCGTGAACAGGATCGCCGTCTCGACCAGCGCCGCCAGCGCCTCGACCTTGCCATGGCCGTAATGATGCTCGTCATCGGCCGGCTTGTCGGAAGCGCGGACGGCGAACCAGGTGAACAGCGTCGAGCCGACATCGACCAGCCCCTGCAGGGCGTCGGTGAGCAGGGCGAGCGAGCCGGAGATGATGGCGCCGACGATCTTCGCCGCGGTGAGCAGGATCGTCGCCATCACCGAGATGATCGCGGCGCGCTGCTTGATCTGCGCGATCTGGGCGGGCGTGGCGCGCACGGCCGGTGCCGTCGCCG
The DNA here is from genome assembly GCF_059416005.1 of Allobosea sp. GW821-FHT09G06. Lineage (NCBI taxonomy): Bacteria > Pseudomonadati > Pseudomonadota > Alphaproteobacteria > Hyphomicrobiales > Alloboseaceae > Allobosea > Allobosea sp. GW821-FHT09G06. Next base: position 1,118,297 of record NZ_JBWKOI010000002.1, read on the forward strand.
GCCCGTCTTGCGTTGTCGTCATGGCGCGTCCTGTTCAGATGGCTTGGAACGGCGATGCTCTTGCCTGATTTAGGAAACGGATCAACCCTGCCGCCACACAACGAGGAAGACCGATGCGATATCTCCACACCATGGTGCGCGTGACCGATCTGGATCAGGCGCTCGATTTCTACGTCAACAAGTTCGGGCTGGTCGAAACCCGCCGCATCGAGAACGAGAAGGGCCGTTTCACGCTGGTCTTCCTCGCCGCTTCCGACGACCTGGCGGAGGCGAAGGCCGGCGCCTCGCGCGGTCGCCCGACGCTGGAACTGACCTATAACTGGGACCCGGAGAACTACACCGGCGGCCGCAATTTCGGCCATCTCGCCTATGAGGTCGACGACATCTACGCGACCTGCGACAAGCTGATGAAGGCCGGCGTCACCATCAACCGTCCCCCGCGCGACGGCAACATGGCCTTCATCCGCTCGCCCGACAACATCTCGATCGAGCTGCTCCAGAAGGGCGAGCCGAAGGCCCCGGCCGAGCCGTGGGCGAGCATGCAGAACACCGGGAGCTGGTGAAGCCTTGGCCGGCGTCTTCTGCCTGGGCATCGCCACGCTGGACTATGTCTACAGCGTCGAGACCATGCCGACTCGCGGCGAGAAGTACCGCTCCCGCGGGCTCGCCGTCGTCGGTGGCGGCTGCGCCGGCAATGCCTCTGTCGCGATCGCCCGCCTTGGCGGCGCCTGCTGGCTGGCGACGCGCCTTGCCGATGACCTGACCGGAGACCAGATCGTCGCCGATCTCGAATCGGAGGGCGTCGATGCCGGCTTCGCCCGCCGCGTCGCCGGCCTGCGCTCGCCCGTCTCGGCGATTCTCGTCGATGCGGAAGGCGAGCGCATGGTGATCTCCTATTCCGATCCGGCCATGCCGGAGGATGTCGCCTGGCTACCCACGAGCTTGCCGCAAGGCGCAGGCGCCGTGCTTGCCGATACGCGCTGGGGGGAGGGGGCGCTCGCCGCCCTGAAGCTCGCCCGCACCGCAGGCGTGCCCGGCGTGCTCGACGGCGACCGCAGGCCGCCACATCCCGATCTTGTGGGCACGGCGAGCCATGTCGCCTTCAGCCAGCAGGCGCTGCGCGAGATTTCGGGCGAGGAGGATCCGCGCACCGGCCTCGCCAAGGTCGCGGCCGGCGTCCCGACCTGGCTCGCGGTCACGCTCGGCAAGGAAGGTGTGCTCTTCGTCGATGAAGGCGATGTCCGGCACAGCCCGGCTTTCGTCGTCGATACCGTCGATACGCTGGGCGCAGGCGATGTCTGGCATGGCGCCTTCGCATTGGCCTTGGCCGAAGGGCAGGCCGAGCCGGCTGCGATCCGCTTCGCCTCGGCGGCGGCCGCGATCAAATGCACCCGCTTCGGTGGCCGCAGCGGGGCGCCGAAGCGTGACGAAGTCGAGCGTTTTCTCGCGCAGGCCGGCGGCTAGCCGGTCGATCGCTGTTTAGCCTCTGTCTCTCCAGCGTCGCGCAGTCGTCACGCGCGTCGGGCATCTGACCCGGCGCGCGCTGCCGCGCTCAGGAGAGAGCATCATGCTGGCGATCCAGGGTCTGAAATGCATCTATGACACCACGGGCAAGGGCTGGGCGATCGAGCTCGTCCTGAGGGCCGATGGCGAGGAGGCCGTGCGCCGCTTCGATGTCGAGGGGGCCGAGGATGCCGAATTGCTGATCGAGGCCTTCGAGGATGCTTCGGCCAGCGCCTTCGATCCGGAGACCGGCGAGATCGTCTTCGGTTACGAATATCTCGACCTCGACGAAGAGGACGAGGAAGATGAGGGCGACGAGGACGAGGAAGCCGACGAATCCGAAGAGGATGACGAGGATTCCGAAGAGGCCGGCAAGGACGAGAAGCCGAAAGGCTGAAGCCTCGCCTGAACGGGCCGCGTGCGGCCCCGTGACGATCATGAGCCCGGAGAGGCAGCCGCCTCGCCGGGCGATCTCGTTTCGGAGGCTGCCATCGGCCGGGCTTTTTCGGGTGCTGGTATCGGCGCCGGGATCAGGTGCAATCTACGGAAGGCTTAAGACGCAATGACGGGCAGGGAATGACACAGGAACAGGATGATGAGCGGGTCGCGGAGGCGCCGTCAGCCGCTCTCGCGACCTTGGCCGATCCGGCGGGTCTCGCCGGTGCGGCCAGCAAGAAGCGCGGTGTCTGCGCCATCAGCGGGCAGGAGATGGCGCGCCGGAACCTGATCGAGATCGGCACGCTGCGCCCCGCGCTCGCCGACCATATCCGCAACGATTTCCCGGATATGCCCGATCACGCGCTGATCAGCCTGAAGGAGCTCGCGCGCTACCGCACCCGCTATGTCGAGGAGATCCTGCGCGAGGAGCATGGCGAATACTCCGACCTCGACCGCGAGGTCGCCGAGAGCATCGCCCGACAGGAGACCATCGCCGAGAATACCGAGGATGATTTCGAGGAACACCGCACGCTCGGCGAGCGTTTCTCCGACAATCTCGCGAGCTTCGGCGGCTCCTGGGCCTTCCTGATCAGCTTCGGCTTCGTGCTGGTCATCTGGATGGCGATCAACGGCCTGATGGGCGAGGCCAAGGCCTTCGATCCCTATCCCTTCATCCTGCTGAACCTCGTGCTGTCCTGCATCGCGGCGGTGCAGGCGCCGATCATCATGATGAGCCAGAAGCGGCAGGAATCGAAGGATCGCCTGCGTTCGCTCAACGACTATCAGGTCAATCTCAAGGCCGAGCTCGAAATCCGCCACCTGCACGAGAAGATGGACCATCTCGTCACCCGGCAATGGCAACGCTTGGCCGAGATCCAGCAGGTCCAGCTCGAGATGCTACAGGAGGCGCAATTGCCGAAGTCGCGGGCGAAGCGGCGCAAGAAGCCTGTCGCCAAGAAGAAGCGCGCGAAGCCGGCCGAGGCGCTCGCCGCTCCCGCGCCCGACAAGCCGGACGGCGAAGCCTAGCCGCCCTTCGCTTGACTCCCCATCCTCCCATCGGTCTTTTCGTCGGCAAACGAATCCGATCGGGAGGATGATGATGGTTTCTTCGCGTTTCGCGCCGGTTGGCGCGCTCATCGCCGGCCTGGCTTTCACGGCCCCGGCCTTTGCCCAGGGCCAGGTCACAGTCTATTGCTCGATCCTCGAGGAGCAGTGCCGCGAGGGTGCTGCGATGTTCGAGAAGGCCACCGGTATCAAGGTCTCGATGGTTCGCAAGAGCACCGGCGAGGTCTATGCGCAGGTCAAGGCCGAGGCGAGCAACCCGCGCGGCGACGTCTGGTGGGGCGGGCCGGGCGAGCCGCATCTCCAGGCGGCCGATGAAGGCCTGCTCGACGAGTACAAGTCGCCGAAGCTGCCGGAGCTGCATGACTGGGCGCAGCGCCATGCCGAGCAGTCGAAGTTCCGCACCAACGGCATCTATCTCGGCGCGCTCGGCGTCGGCTACAACACCGAAGTCCTGAAGAAGAAGGGCATCGCCGCGCCAAAATGCTGGGCCGACCTGCTCGATCCCAAGCTGCGCGACGAGGTTCAGATCGCCGATCCCAGCTCGTCCGGCACGGCCTATGTCTTCCTCGCGACGACAGTGCAGCGCCTCGGCGAGGAGAAGGGCTTCGAGTACCTCAAGGCCCTGCACAAGAACATCAGCCAGTACACCAAGTCCGGCATCGCCCCGGTCAAGGCCGCGGCGCTCGGCGAGACGGCGGTCGGCATCGCCTTCATCCACGACATGCTGACGCAGAAGCTGCAGGGCGCCCCGATCGAGACCTTCGCGCCCTGCGAGGGCACCGGCTACGAGACCGGCTCGGTCTCGATCATCAAGGGCGGCAAGAACCCGGAGGCCGCGCGCAAGTTCGTCGATTTCACGCTCTCGCCGGATGCCCAGAACATCAATGCCAAGCTGAAGATCAACTCGATCCCGTCGAACAAGAATTCGCTGCTCTCGCCGGACGCGCCGAAATTCGCCGAGATGAAGCTGATCGACTACGACACGCCGCGCTGGGGCTCGCCGGCCGAGCGCTCGCGCCTGCTCAAGAAGTTCGACACCGAGGTCAAGGCGCTGCCGCGCTGAGGCCCCTGTGACATCCAAGCTTGGTAGCACGGCCGTCGGTTTGTGCTACTAAGCTGCGATCCGGGCTCGGGCGCGTGGTGCCTTAGCCTCAAGCCATGGGATCGCCACCGATGCTTCGCGCCACCTCCGTCCTTCGCAAGGCCGCCGTCAAGGCCGAGCGCGTCGTCGATACGCTGCCGCTGGGCCACCGCGACCGCGCGATCAATGGTGTGAGCGTTCGCGCCACGGGCGGGCTGGAACTCGCGATCTCGCTCGACAAGGCGACGGTGCTGAACGACGGCGACGCGCTGAAGCTGGAAGACGGCACGCTGGTCCAGATCAAGGCCGCGCCGGAAAGCCTGCTGGAAATCCGCGCCGAGAACCCGCTGCGGCTGGTGCGTCTCGCCTGGCATCTCGGCGGCCATCACGTCCCGGCCGAGATGACGGCCGACGCGCTTTACATTCCGAACGATGCTGCGCTTGGCGAACTGGTGCGCGGGCAGGGCTGTTCGATGACGGTGGTCGAGCGTCCGTTCCAGCCGGAAGCGGAAGTCCACCATCACGCCCATGGCGACGATTGCGGCTGCGGGCACGACCATCACGATCATCATCATGGTCATGACCACGGCCATGGGCATCATCACGATCACCACGGCCATGATCACGCGCATGGCCACAAGCACGAGCATGCTGAGAAGCACGATCATGCGCATGGCGACGGCTGTGGCTGCGGCCATGACCATCACGGCCACGGTCATCACGATCATGGCCACGGCCATGGCGCCGCGCACGGCCACAAGGGCCATTCCCACGATCACTGAGGCGGATGCAGCGCGTCATGCTCGGGCTTGACCCGAGTATCTCGGGACGAGAACGCGCCCTTCCTGTCAAAGATTCTCGGGTCTGCGCTTCGCTTCGCCCGAGAATGACGACTGTGATCTCTTGCAAAGGCGGGCCTTAGGCCCGCCTTTCGCGTTTCAGGCCGCGTAGCCCTTGACCTGTGCCAGCGCGATCATCACGCCACGCAGCTCCGCAAGGCCGCGCAGGCGCCCGACGGCGGGATAGCCCGGGAAGCTGCCCTTGCCGACATCGTCGAGCAATTCATGGCCATGGTCCGGCCGCATCGGAATCCGCCAGTGCGGGTGACCGGCAGCCTTGCGGCGCTGCTCCTCGGCCATCAACGCGTCGACCAGCGCGACCATGTCGGTGTCGCCGCCGAGATGCTCAGCCTCCATGAAGGAGCCGTCCGGGTCCTTTGCGACGTTGCGCAGATGCGCGAACCAGATCTTGTCGGCGAAGCGGCGGGCGATGCCGGGCACGTCGTTCCTGGGGTTGGCGCCGAGCGAGCCCGAGCACAGCGTCAGCCCGTTCGCGGGCGAGTCGACCGAGCCGAGGATGTAGGCGATGTCGTCCTCGGTCGAGCAGATCCGCGGCAGGCCGAAGAGCGAGCGCGGCGGATCGTCCGGATGGATGCACATGCGGATGCCGACCTCTTCGGCGGTCGGGATGATCGCCTCCAGGAAGCGCTTCAGGTTGGCGCGCAGCTTGTCATGGGTCATGCCGGCATAGCGATCGAGGATGCGGGCGAGGCCGGGCAGGTCGTAGCGGTCGAAGGCGCCGGGCAGGCCGGCCATGACGCTGGAGAGCAGACGGTCGCGATCGGCCTGCGTGGATTTCTCGAACCAGGCCCTGGCCTTGTCCATCACCTCGGCGGAGTGCCCTTCGTCGGCGCCTTTGCGCTTCAGCATGAAATGGTCGAGCGCGACATATTCGTGCAGGTTGAAGCGTAGCGCCGTGCCGCCGCCCGGCAATTTGTGGGCGAGCTCCGTGCGGGTCCAGTCCAGCACCGGCATGAAATTGTAGCAGATCACCTCAAGCCCGCAGGCGGCGAGGTTGCGCATCGATTGGCGGTAGTTCTCGAAGACGGTTTCGAGGTCGCCTTCGCCGATCTTGACGCTTTCATGGATCGGCAGGCTCTCGACCACCTTCCATTCGAGGCCGAGGCTCTTGTCGGCGCGGACGATGGCCTGGCGCTTCTCGATCTCCTCGACACTCCAGACCACGCCATAGGGGATCTGGTGCAGCGAGTTGACGATGCCGGTCGCGCCGGCCTGCCGGGCCTGCGCCAGAGTCACGACATCATCCGGCCCGAACCAGCGCCAGCATTGTTCCATGGTGTTGTTATCCTTGTGAGAAATGTCGCTGCGCGGCGAACGGGCGTCAGGTGGTTTCGGGAGTGAGGCGGGAATCGTCGAAGGCGTCCGCATGGTCCTTCGCGATCGTGTCGATCGTCGCGAAGACGGTGCGCAGATGCGCGCGCATCGCGGCTTCCGCGCCTTTGGCGTCGTGCTTCATGATGCAGGCCGCGATGATCCGGTGCTCGTTCAGGATCACCTCGGACCAGGACGGCGTCTCCAGCGAGAGGCAGCGCACCCGGTCCATCTGGGCCTTCACGCTCTCGATCATGCTCCAGACCGCACGGTGGCCGGCGATGCGCGAAATCTCGGCATGGAACACCTCGTCGAGGCGGAAGATCTCGGAGCGCTCTCCGCGCCGGACCGCTTCCGCCTGCTCCTCGACCTGGGCGGCGAGCCGGCGGCAATCGGCATCGCCGATGCGCTGCGCCGCCAGCACCACGGTGCGGCATTCCAGCGTCTCGCGGATGAATTGGCTGTCACGGACGGCGGCAAGGTCGATCGGTGCGACGAAGGTGCCGACCTGTGGCACCGCGACGAGGAAGCCCTCGTCGACCAGCCGCTTGAACGCCTCGCGCACAGGTGTGCGGCTGACGCCGAAGCGCAAAGCCATCCGCGCCTCCGACATCGATTCGCGCGGTTTCAGCGCGCCGCTGATCACATCGCCGCGCAGAACGCTGTAGATTTGGTCCGTGCTGTGACGGGTTGCAGGGTGGGCCATTGCCAAGCTCTCGACGACTAGTATACTAGGATACTGATCAACCGGGGGCTGCGTCAACTTGGCAGGTTCCCGGGGCGAGGGCAGGGGCCGGATCGGGGCGGTCGGGCCTGCACATCATAATAAAGCTCGTAAGCGGGCATCCACATCTGGAGGAGAAATCATGGCTCACGACAGCATCAATCGGCGTCATTTCATTGGTGGCGTTGCCGGCCTCGGCGCAGCAGTGCATGCGCCCGGCGTCTTCGCGCAGCAGCTCAAGCTGCCGGCCTCGCCGCTGACGATCAGCATCATCGACGTCGGCGGGGCGCTCGCCCTGGTCCAGACGCCGCTGGAGAATTATCCGAAGGCCAATCCCAAGGCCGTCTCGCGCATGGTCTTCACCAAGGCCCCGGCGCCCGAATTGCCGGCCAAGATCAAGGCCCAGCAGAACGCCGGCCGCCTCGATATCGACATGGTCATCGGCGGCCTGGACGTGCTCTCGGCCGGCATCGACCAGAAGCTCTGGGTCGATCTGCTGCCGCGCCTGCAGGCCGAATTGCCGAAGCCGGAGGATATCTATCTCAAGCCGGCGCTCGCCATGCATAATCTCGGGCAGGGCCAGGCCATGGCGATGGTCTATTACCCCTCCGGCCCGCTGCTCGAATACATGCCGGACCGCGTCAAGCAGGTGCCGACCACGGCCGAGGAGCTGCTGGCCTGGACCAAGCAGAACAAGAACCGCTTCTTCTACGGCCGCCCGGCCAATTCCGGCCCCGGCCGCACCTGGATCATGGGCCTGCCCTATCTCCTCGGCGACAAGGATCCGAAGGATCCCGAGAAGGGCTGGGACAAGACCTGGGCCTATCTCAAGGAGCTCGGCGAGAACATCGAGTACTATCCGGGCGGTACCGGCCAGACGATGAAGGAGCTCGGCGACGGCTCGCGCGACATCATCGTCTCGACGACGGGCTGGGACATCAACCCGCGCGTGCTCGGCATCGTGCCGAAGGAAGCCAAGATCCAGGCGCTGAAGGGCTTCCACTGGGTCACCGACGCCCAGTACATGATGATCCCGAAGGGCGTCTCGGACGAGAAGCTCAACGTGCTGCTCGACCTGATCCGCCACATGCTGACGCCCGCGCAGCAGGCCTTCACCTATGACGAGGGCTATTTCTATCCGGGCCCGGCGGTGAAGGACGTCCCGCTCTCGATGGCGCCGGCTTCCAGCCAGAAGGCGATCGCCGAGTTCGGCCGGCCCGAATACGAGAAGCTCATCGCCGACAACCCGATGGAAACCCCGCTCAACCCCGACAAGATGGTGATCGCCTTCCGCATCTGGGACGAGCAGGTCGGCGGCGCCAAGAAGAAGTAATTGCGATTGCAGCGGCGGGTTTCGGACCAAGCCGAAGCCCGCCGCCTGCCGTTCCGATCCCGTTTCTCAGATCCATCCGGAAGCCATGACCATCAACGCAGCCTCGTTCCGCGAGCTTCGGCTCGACCGTCTGAGCCGTGACTTCGGCACCCATAACGCGCTCAAGGACGTCTCGCTGACGATCGGCAAGGGCGAGTTCATCGCGCTGCTCGGTCCGTCCGGCTGCGGCAAGTCGACGACGCTGAACCTGATCGCGGGCCTGCTCCCGGCGACCGGCGGCGGCATCTGGCTCGATGACAAGCGCATCGATCCGCTGCGCCCGGAAGAGCGTGGCTTCGGCATGGTCTTCCAGAGCTATGCGCTCTTCCCGCATATGAGCGTGAACAAGAATATCGGCTTCGGCCTGAAGATGCGCGGCCTGCCGCGCGCCGAGATCGACAAGCGTGTCGCCGAGGCCGCGGCACTGGTGCGTCTCCAGGGCCAGACCGAGAAATTGCCCGGCCAGCTCTCCGGCGGCCAGCAGCAGCGCGTCGCCATTGCCCGCGCCATCGTCGTCGAGCCGCCGCTGGTGCTGATGGATGAGCCGCTTTCGAACCTTGACGCCAAGCTGCGTCTGGAGATGCGCGCCGAGATCCGCCGCATCCACAACACGCTCGGCGCCACCACGATCTACGTCACCCACGACCAGGAAGAGGCGCTCTCGCTCGCCGACCGCATCGTCGTGCTGCGCGACGGCCAGGTCCGCCAGGTCGGCACGCCGGAAGACCTGTTCATGCGGCCGGACCATCTCGACGTCGCCGAGTTCATGGGCTTCCGCAACAAGGTGAAGGGCAAGATCGCCTCGGTCGGAGACGGCAAGGCGGCCGTCACGGTCGGCGATGCGCAGCTCTCCGGCCGTGCCCGCGATGCGGTGTCAGCCGGTGCCGACGGCTATCTGGCGATCCGCCCGGAGGACCTGCACCCGGTCGCTTCCGGCCAGCCCGGCCTCAAGGCGCAGGTCGTCTCGACCGAGTTCCGCGGCCGCGAATTCGTCGGCTTCGCCCGCATGGCGGATGGCACCGACCTGTCCTTCCTCGCCCATGACAAGTTGTCGCCGGGCGAGGCCGTGACCCTCGCCGCCGACCCCGACCGCGTCCTCGTCTATGGAGCGGCGGCGTGAGCACCGACATCTCCTCCATTCCGCTGAAGCAGCGGCTGGCGGCACGCGGGCTCGACGGGCTGACGCTGCTCGTCCTGCCGGCGGTCCTGTTCCTGCTGGCGCTGTTCATCTACCCGTTCTTCTACGGGCTCTTCCTGTCCTTCGAGCCGAAGCAGGGCGGCATCTTCGCCAACTACCAGCGCTTCTTCTCGGATCGCTTCCTCTACGGGACGATCGCGACGACGCTCTGGCTCGCGCTTCCCGTGACCATCGCGACGCTGCTGCTGGCGATCCCGATTGCCTTCCGCGTCCGCCTGATGCGCAACCAGCGCCTGCTGACCACGATCCTGGTGATCCCGATCACGCTCGGCACGGTGCTCGTCGCCGAGGGCCTGCTGAACTATCTCGGGCCGCAGGGCTGGTTCAACCGCGTGCTGATGACCTTCGGCATCATCTCCTCGCCGGTGAAGCTGCTGCACAACTACTGGGGCGTGATGCTCTCGCTGGTCATCACTGGCTTCCCCTTCACCTTCCTGCTGACGCTGTCCTATCTCTCCGGCATCGATCCGGCGCTGGAGCAGGCGGGCGCGACGCTGGGGGCAGGGCCGTGGGATCGCTTCAAGCACATCCTGTTTCCGCTGCTGCTGCCGGGGCTTGCGATCACCTTCTGCCTGAGCTTCGTGCAGGCCTTCTCGGTCTTCCCTTCGGCCGTGCTGCTCGGTGCGCCCTCGGGGCCGACCCGCGTGATCTCGATCGCGGCCTATCAGGCGGCGTTCGAGGAATACGATTACTCCATGGCTTCGGCCGTCGCGATGATCATGGGCGTGGTTCAGCTCACCATCGTCGTCGTCGTTCTGGCCGCACGCGGCATGCTGTATCGCGGCCCGGCCGGCGGCGGAAAGGGCTGATCTCATGGTCAAGGATACCCGTCTCTCGACGAAGCTCTGGGCGGCCGCCAACTGGACGCTGATCGGCTTCTTCATCGTCAACCTCTTCGCGATGATCGCGACGGTGGTGACCTCGTCCTTCTCGACGCGCTGGCTCGGCACCTGGCTGCCGGCCGGCTGGACGACGCGTTGGTATGCGGCCGCCTGGGCGGAATTCCAGCTCTATGACGTGCTGCTTGTCACCTTCCAGATCGTCTTCCTGGTGGTGGCGCTCTCCGGCCTGATCGGCGTGCCCGCAGCCTATGCGCTGGCCCGTCGCGACTTCCCGGGCAAGAAGCTCGTCATGCTGCTCTTCCTGCTGCCGCTGCTGGTGCCGCCGATCACCTTCGGCATCCCGCTGGCGACGGTGCTCTACCAGACCGGCTTCGCCGGCCAGATGTCGGGCGTCGTGCTCGCCAATCTCGTGCCGACGGTGCCCTTCGTCATCCTGGTGATGATCCCGTTCATCGAGCAGATCGACACCAAGATTGAGGCGGCGGCGCGCGTCTTCGGCGCCAACACCTTCAAGCTCTTCGTGCATGTGCTGCTGCCGCTGCTCATGCCCGGCATCCTCGCGGCGCTGCTGCTGGTGCTGGTCAGGACGCTCGCCATGTTCGAATTGACCTTCCTCACGGCCGGCCCGACCAGCCAGACGCTGGTCGTCGCGCTCTACTACGCGGTCTTCGCCGCCGGTGTCCGCGCGGTCCAGTCGATCGACGCCATGGCGGTGATCTACATGGTCACCACGCTGATCTGGCTCGTCATCGCGCTGCGCTTCGTCAACCCGACGCAGATCGTCGCCCGCGCCAAGCGGTAACGAGACCGGGCGGCGCTCCCTACGAGCGCCGCCCGGTCGTCTTTAACTTAGGCTTCCGGGCGCCCGTCCTCATTGGCGGCGCTGCGGCTCCTGAACAGCCGCCAGAGCGATTTCCGCAGGCGTCGCGACGTCATGTGCGCGCCGGCCGGCCGGCGCTCCAGCGTGATCTTCTGATCGTGATAGTCCTCGAGGCCCGGCCGGTGGCCGACGCTGATCAGCGTCGCCTCGGCGAGTTCCTCGTCGAACAGGCTGAGCAGCGAGGCCTGGCTTTCCTCGTCGAGCGCCGAGGTCGCCTCGTCCATCACGATGATATCCGGCTTCTGCAGCAGCAGGCGGGTGAAGGCGACGCGCTGGCGCTCGCCGCCGGAGAGGATGCGGTCCCAATCCTCTTCCTCGACATCGAGTTTCTTGGCGAGGTAGCCCAGCCCGCAGCGCTGCAACGCCGCTGTGATCGCCTCCTCGGCCACGACGCGGTCCGAGTCCGGATAGAGCAGGATCGTGCGCAGGTTGCCCTTCGGCAGATAAGGCTTCTGCGGCACGAAGGCGATGGTCTGGCCGGACGGCACGCGGATCGTGCCTGAGCCCCACGGCCAGATGCCGGCGAGCGCCCGGAGCAGGGTGCTCTTGCCCGAGCCGCTCTCGCCCGCGATCAGCGCCTTCGCGCCCTGCGGGATGGAGACCGTGGCATCGGCCAGCACGACGCGGCCGTTGCTATGGGCGATGGACAGGTTTTCGAGATGGATCGCGCCGTCATCGCTCTCGCCGAGCGCGATCTGCTCGTCCTTCTCCATGATCGTGCCGATATCCAGCGCCTCCAGCTCCTCCACCAGTTCGTCGACGCGGGTGACCGAGGCGAACCACTCCGCCAGCCGCACGAAATTGTCGACGAACCAGATCAGGGCGGCCTGCACCGCGCTGAAGGCCGCGACGACCTGCACGACGGCACCGAGCGTCACCGCGCCGGCCAGGAATTTCGGAGCGATCAGCAGGAGAGGAACGATCGGGAACAGCGCGCCATTGGTGTTGAGCACCAGCGCGATCACGCCTTGCTGGCGCACGATCCTGAACCAGGCCGCCACGACGCGCCCATAGCTTTCGCCTGCGGAGCTGCGTTCGTCGGCATCGCCCTTGATCAGCGCGATGCTCTCGGCATTCTCGCGCAATCGCGTCATCTCGGCCCTGAACTGCGCTTCCATCTCGTTCTTGTGCGCGACGCGGGCGACGAGGGGGCGGCCGGCGAGATAGGCCGCAAGCGAGGCGATCGTGGCATAGACCACCGCCGCCACCGCCATATAGCTGGGGATCACGATCGTGGTTCCACCCAGCGTGAACTCGGCCGAGCCAGCGACCTGCCAGAGGATCGCGGCGAAGGTCGCGGCCGTGACGAAGGCGCTGATCAGGCCGATTGCAAGCTCAACGAGCGGCTCGATCGAGAGCCGGGCGTCCTCGGCGATCCGGTATTCCGGCGCGGTCATCTTCTTGGAGAGGAAGCCCAGGCGATAATAGCGCTGATCGGCGATCCACCAGCCGGCGAGGCGGCGCGTCAGGTTCTCGCGCCAGCGCACCTGCAGCAGCATGCGGCTGACGACGAGGCCGGAAACCGAGAGAGCGGAAGCCGCCAGGAGGAAGGGCAGCCAGCCGGTCGTCGCCCAGACCGCCTCGACGTCGCGCTTTTCGAGCGCGTCGAAGAACCAGCGGTTCCAGCGGTTGATGCCGACGGCACTGGCCGTCTGCGCCGCGATGAAGATCAGGACGGCGGCTGTCAGCCCCCAGGCCTGCCAGCGCGCCCTGCCGCGCCAGTAGCGCAACGCGATGCGAAAGAACTGCCGCATGCGGGAGCGGCGCGAAACACGCGGAGCCTCGGCCATGTGCTACTCCGCCTTTCGGGTGCCGCCGCCATTCGGAAAAGGCTTGCGACAGGCAGCCTCCATCCCTTCCAACCGGCAGCCCGGCGGCACGGTTCCATGGGCTTGTGGCGGCGGTTCGAACGGGGCGGAAACCGGATTTTTCGCCGTGCCCCTCGCGCGTCGAGGCGATTTGCGCCATATACGCCGCAGTTTCGCCGCGTGGGCGTCGTTTGACGCCGGGAGCGGCCTATCTGGCGACGACGCACCACCGCAATCAGGCACCGGCAGGCCGAGAGTTGAACGCAGAAATCCCGACAACCGAAGCTGATCGCGCAGCGAGCTTCTGGCGCTTCTCCGTGGCGCCGATGATGGACTGGACGGACCGGTATTGCCGGGTGATCCACCGCCTGATGTCGCGCCATGCGCTGCTCTATACCGAGATGGTGACGGCGCAGGCCGTGATCCGCGGAGATCGCGAGCGGCTGATCGGTTTCGACACCGTCGAGCATCCGCTCGCGCTTCAGCTCGGCGGCAATGACCCGAAGCTCCTGGCGGAAGCCGCGAAGATCGGCGCCGATTTCGGCTATGACGAGATCAACCTGAACTGCGGTTGCCCCTCGGACCGTGTGCAGGGCGGGGCCTTCGGCGCCTGCCTGATGCGTGAGCCGGCGCTGGTCGGCGATTGCGTTGCGGCGATGAAGGCGGCGGTCTCGATTCCCGTCACGGTGAAATGCCGGATCGGCGTCGACGATCAGGACCCGGAAGCCGCGCTCGATGCGCTGACCGCTTCGGTGCGCGCGGCCGGCGTCGATGCCCTGATCGTCCATGCCCGCAAGGCCTGGCTGCAGGGGCTATCGCCCAAGGAAAACCGCGAGATCCCGCCGCTCGACTATGAACGCGCCTACCGCCTGAAGGCGGCCAATCCCGACCTGCCCACCGCGATCAATGGCGGCATCAAGGCACCGTCGGAATGGCTGCCTCATCTGGAAAGGCTCGATGGCGTGATGCTCGGCCGTGAGGCCTATCAGAACCCCGAAATCCTGCTCCAGGTCGATCCGTTGCTCTTCGGCAAGGAAGCGCCGGTAGCAGACGCCTTCGCCATGCTGGAGGCGCTGGAGCCGCATCTCGCCGCGCATCTGGAGCGGGGCGGGCGCCTGCATGCCTTCACTCGCCATCTCGTCGGTCTTTTCCCGGGCCGCCCGGGCGCTCGCATGTTCCGCCGCCATCTCGCCGAGCGCTGTGTCGGAGCCGATGCCACGCTGGAAGACCTGCGCGCCGCCATCGCCCATGTATCGCGCCACGAGGCCGCAGCCGCCGCCTGATCGCGCCGGTTCGTTGCGGGAAACGCGATTTGCTGCGAAGCCGTGGCTGGCCTCTCGGAGTGGGGGGCGATTCCAGCTTCGACGGGATGGCAGGGCAATGGCGCAGGACGGGATCAGGCTGGTCAACGTGTTCACGCATCAAGGGCAGGGCGGCAATCCCTGTCCGATCGTGATCGACGCGGCGGCTTTGCAGGATGACGACATGCGGGCAATCGCGGCCCGCTACGGTCACGAATCCGGCTTCGTCCGGCCGCCCTCCGGCGCCGATTCCGATTTCACTTTCCGCTTCTGGGTGCCGCGCCACGAGATGGAAATGTGCGGCCATGCCACGATCGGCGCCCTCTGGTGCCTGGCGACGGCCGGCCGCCTCGATGCCGGGCAGATGCGGATCGAGACGCGCAGCGGCCCCGTCACCGGCTATGTCGATGACTTTGCGTCCGAGAACCCGTCCGTCGAGATCAGCCAGCCGGTCGGCAAGGTCGTCGACCTGACGCTTGCGCAGGAAGAGGATGTGCTCGCGACGCTCCGGATTTCACGCGGCGACCTGCTCGACCTGCCGATCCAGAATGCCGTGACCTCACGCGTCAAGACGCTGATCCCGATGAAGAGCGTCGCGCATCTGCAGGCGCTGACGACCGATATGGCGCTGACCGAAAAGTGCTGCGAGCGCATCGCCTCGACCGGTCTCTACCCTTACGCCGTCGCGGACCAGGCCGAGCGGCGTTTCGAAGCCCGGCAATTCCCGAAATCCTCCGGCTACCCGGAAGACGCCGCGACCGGCATCGCCGCGGCGGCGCTGGCCTTCGGCCTGCTCAAGAATGATCTCGTTCCCCGCGACAGCGGCCGTGTCACCATCCTGCAGGGCCGGGCGATGAACGCGCTCTCCGAAATCCGGGTCAGGATCGGCTTCGCCGACGGCCGGCCCGTCGGCTGCCTGCTTGGCGGCGAGGTCATGCCGGCGGACGATCACGCGGCCTGAAGCAACGCGGCGATCCTCACGTAGCCCGGCAGGGGCGCATTGCTTGTTGCCCCGTCACCGGGTTGCGGTAGCTGCTGTGCTGGCAGCCCGCCTCCCGCTCGCGCGTCGCTTCCGCCGCGACCAGCAGCCAGGCGATCACCAATCCCATCGCGATCAGCAGCGCATAGCCGACCAGGCGCGGAACGGACGCGGTGATATGCTTGCCGGGCGTCTTGGCCTCGCGGGAATCGTGCGTCTCCGAAGCGTTGGTGGAGGCCGCCGCGATGCTCATGGGTGCAGCACGGTCTCGATCACGAACAGGGCATAGGGCACGGACATCGCCAGCACGCAGCAGAGGGCCCGGCTCGTCGCGACAACGAGTTCGGAACGCCGCAAGGACGTGATGAAACGGGATCGCCGGGAAGGGGCGGAGATGAACGTCATGTGAGAGATGTTTCGTTTAGTGGGAATTATTCCCACATATATCACCTTGCTCTCGGCCTCAAGGGGCGGGAGAAAATTTGTGGGATTGTATCCCACATTGGAAAAGCCTAAATATCGCCACATGTCGGACGCAGCCCAGGACCCCACTGCCGAGAAGCTCTATCCGCCGCTGGCGCGGCTGCTGCGCCCGCTTGTGCGGCTCTGCATCCGCGCCGGGATGACCTTTCCGGCGCTGTGCCAGCTGCTCCGGGAGCTCTACGTCAATGTGGCGGAATATGATTTCGCGCTGCCGGGCAAGGAGCAGACCGACAGCCGCGTCAGCCTGCTGACCGGAATCCATCGCAAGGAGGTCAGCCGCCTGCGCGGTGCCGGCGCGCCGGTCAATGCGGTGCCCGCTTCTGTTTCGCGCACGGGCGCAATCATCGCGCGCTGGCTGGCCTCGCCACGCTACTGCGACGCAGCCGGGACACCGGCGCCCCTGCCGCGCACGGCGGATGCCGGGACGCCCTCCTTCGAGGAACTCGTGGCGTCCGTGACGCGCGATCTGCGCCCCCGCGCCGTGCTCGATGAATGGATCGACCGCCGAATCGTCACAATCGACGCCGAAGACCGGATCGCCTTGGCCGAGGCGGCCTTCATTCCCCAGCATGGCGACGACGACAAGTTGTACTATTTCGGCCGGAACCTGCACGATCATCTCGCCGCCTCGGTCGCCAACGTCCTGGCCAGCAAGCCGCCTTTCGTCGAGCGCTCCGTGCATTATGACGGGCTCTCGGCCGAGCTGGCCGCACGCCTGGAGGCGCGCTCGCGCGAGCTTGCCCTTGAGATGCTGCAGCAGCTCAACCGCGAGGCGAACGCCGCCTGCGAGAGTGATGCGGGCGGCGATAACCGCTGGAACTGCGGTGTCTATGTCTTCCGTGAGGAAGTCCCCGGCGAAGCTCCGGTCGGGGGCAGCCAGGGATGAGCGGCCGCCTCGCATTGACGCGCCGGGCGCTGCTGGCCTCTCTCGGCTGCGCGGTGGCCTGGCGTCCGGCCGTCGCGGCGCCGGAGCGGCCCCGCGATGTCGGGATCGGCGGCACCGGCTTCGCGCCGGAGGGGAGTTCGGGCTCCGACCGGGGTATCGGCGGCACCGGCTTCGTCGGCACGATCCAGCGCTTCGGCAGCATCATCGTCAATGACAGCCGCATCGCCTATCCGCAGGATGTGCCGGTCACCATCGACGGCCTCGTCCGCAGCGCCCGTGATCTGCGCATCGGCCATGTCGTGCGCGTCGTCGCGCGGCCCGATGCCGGCGGGCTCGTCACGAACACCATCGCCGTCGAGCGGGAGGTGGTCGGGCCGGTCACGGCCGTCTACCGCGACGGTATCGATGTGCTCGGACAGGCCGTCCAGATGCGGCCCGGCGAGCCGTCGAAGGGGTGGCGGAAGGGCGAGCGTGTCGCCGTCAGCGGCCTGCGCCGGCTGGACGGAACGATCGTCGCCAGCCTGGTCGAACGTTCCGGCAAGGAAGCCATGCGCGTCATCGGCGTCGTCGAGCAGGACGATGACGGGCTCTGGATCGGCGGCCTCAAGCTGCTTGAGACCGATCCGGCTCTCATCGGCCGTCGCATGGCCGTCTCGGGGCGAATCGCGAAAGGCGGTTTCCGTCCGAGCGATATCGCGCAGGCCTCGCCGCTTCCGGCAGGCAGCGCCTTCTCGGTCGAAAGCTATGTGCGCGGCGGCGATGGCCAGCTTCTGCTCGGCTCGGGCCTGGCCGTTCGCAGCGAGGCTTTCGGTTACGCGTTCTCGCCCTGGCAGGATGTGCGTGCGGTTCTGGATGGCCGCATCGGCCCCGATGGGATCCCGAGCATCGGCAACCTGCGCCTGGCCCGGACGAATGGCGAAGGCGGGGGCAACAGTGGCGGCCCGGCGGGCCCGCAGTCCCTCGGCCCGCAATCCCTTGGCCCGAACGGCTTCGGCCCGGGCATGATCGGCGGCGGGCCGAGCGGCCCTGGAGGTCCAGGAGGAGGCGGTCCGGGTGGCTTCGGAGGTCCCGCTGGAATGGGCCCCGGAGGCGCAGGCCCCGGTGGCCCAGGCGGTTTGGGCGGACCCGGCGGCGCCGGCGGGCCGGGAGGTGGCGGCCCCGGCGGGGGAGGTCCGGGCCGCTGACGCCGCTTTGCGCGGTCAGGAGGCGGCTCGCCCCGGGGGCGGTCCAAGCAATCTGTCCAGCGTCTCGTCGAGATCAGGCTCGAACGGTCCGAGCGTTAAACTCTGCCGCTTGGCGAAATCGCAGTCCAGGACCGCATTGAGCGGGCGCTTCGCTGGCGTGGCGTGAGCGCTTGATGGAACGGCGATGACCTCGGTCATACCCCGGCCACGTCGGGCTGCAGACTGCAGGATGATCCGGGCCTGCTCCGCCCGGCTGAGGAGGCTTCCTCCAGCGAGATGCATCAACCCGCCGCTCATCATCCCGTCGCGCAGCCGCCATGACAGCATCAGCAGGGCCTTGGCGAGCGCCGGGGCATAGGTCGGCCTGCCATATTGGTCGCCGACGATCGTCAGCCGGTCGCGGCCTTTGGCCCAACTCAACAGGCGGCTGACGAAGCTCGCGCCGTGACCTCCGAAGATCCACGACGTCCTCACCACCAGCGCGGAGGGCAGCGCATCCAGCACAGCGCACTCCCCTGCATATTTGGAGGCGCCGTAGACATTGATTGGCCGGGGCGTGTCGCTTTCGCGATAGGCGCGATCCAGCTCCCCGTCGAAAACGCTGTCGGTCGAGACATGGATCAGCGGCAGCTTGGATCGGGCGCAGGCTTTGGCCAGCGCGGCCGGACCATCCCGGTTCAGGGCGAAGGCGGCAAGCGGCTCGCTTTCCGCCTTGTCGACCGACGTATAGGCGGCCGCATTGATGACGATGGCCGGACGGTACCGATCGAGAAGGCGTTCGATCGCATCCGGCTCCGCCAGATCGAAGTCCGGTCGCCCCGCAGTAACCACGTCGTTGCCGCCACGTTCGGCAAGCGCTGTGGCCAGTTGGCCGGAGCGCCCCAGCACCAGAATGGTTGGCTGGCTCATGCCGCGTGCCGCCCGCCCGCGGCAGGAGCGGAACCTGCAGCAGGCGTCGCCAGAGGAATGCGCGAGTGGTGGCGCCACAACGGGATCAGGGCGCGATCGGGCGGACCCAGCCGGTTGCGTGCGCCATCGGCCAGCCCGTTGAGCAGGGCAAATGCGCAATCGCGGGAGAAGCGGTGATGGGCGAGGTGGACCGCGAGCCTGACGGGCAGCGAAACCACGAACTTGGCCTTGTGCAACAGCGGAACATGTGGGAGGCGCAGCATGGCGAGCTGGTTGCGGACATAGGTGTAGAGGCGGCGTGCCGGCTGGTCGGTGAGGAGCAATCCGAGCGGCAGGCGGATGATCCCGTGGCCGAGCTGGTGCGGCATTGAAACCGCCGGATCGACCCAGATCGAGTAGCCTGCTGCCCCGGCGCGCAGGCACCATTCGATATCGATGGCATCGATGAAGTAGTCGCTGCGGAAATCGCCGATCGCGGCGAGCGCGTCGAGGCGGATCAGCGAACCTGACGAAATCACGAAACGCGTGCGGACCGGTGCAATCTTCTCCTGCGGCCGCGCCTCCGCCGTCGAAAGCCGCATGGCCTTGCCTGCGACATCGACAGGTTGCGGCCCGACGACCGCCACGCGCTCGCCTTGCGCCGCGAGGTCGCGATGGGTCGCGGCGAGAGCGCTGACGAGCCCCGGTCGCGGTTGGCTATCCTGGTCGAGAAGAAACAGGAAATCGCTGCCGCACGCCTCCGCGAGCTGGCGCAGGGCGTTGTAGGCGGCGCCGAGCCCCCGGTTCAGCCCGGGGCGTAGCACGACGAGCTCGGCCCGGCCGGCCGCGGCCTCGAGCGCTTGCTGCTCCGCGCCGCTGACGGGGGAATTGGCGTAGATGGCGATGGTCGGGACATCGTCGGCGAGGGAGGCGACGAGGCGGTGCAGCGCCTCGAATTGTGGGCGATAGATCACGATGCCGGCGACGCAGCGCGTCCGGCTTTCGGCAATGTCGATCATGCCGGAATTCTCCTGGGGGATGGCGAGAGGGAAGGGGACAGGACGTCCTGCAGCGGTCCGTCGGCGACGAGCCGGCCGTGCTCCAGCCGCAGCGCCCGCGTGCAAAGACTGGCGAGCAGGCTGTCGCTATGCGAGGCGAGGACGAGGATGCCGGCGCGGGCGACGAAAGCCTCCAGACGCATCTGCGCCTTCGCCATGAAGGCGGCATCGCCTGCGAGGATACCCTCGTCGAGCAGCAGCACCTCGGGATCGACGCTGGTGCAGATCGCGAAGGACAGGCGCGTCTGCATGCCCGCCGAATAGGTGCGGATCGGCATGTCCAGGAAACCGCCGAGCTCGGTGAAAGCGGCGATCTCGTCGATGCGGTTTTCGATCTGGCGGCGGCTCAGGCCGAGATAGAGGCCGCGCAGGCGGATATTGTCGTAGCCGCTGGCCTCGCCATCCATGCCGAGCCCGATGTCGAAGAGCGGCGCGATCTTGCCGTGGACGGCGACGCGCCCCCTCTGCGGCACGTAGATGCCGGCTAGCACGCGCAGCAGCGTGGTCTTGCCGGCGCCGTTATGGCCGACGAGGGCGACACGCTCGCCATGGGCAATCGTGAGGTCGATGCCGCTCAGCGCTTCGACGCAGGTCCGCGCCCTGGAGTCGGAGCCGATACGGCCGCCGGTAGCGCTGCTGACGATACGGTTGCGCAGGGAGCGGGCGCTGCCGCCATAAAGTGGGAACTGCACGCTGACGCGGTCGAGGCGGATCGAGCTCATCGTCGCCTCACAGCCAATAGGCCACGCGCCAGCGCAGTCTCGCATAGAGGACGAAGGCGAGACCGAGATTGAGCAGGGTGACGCCGCTAGCGACGACGAAGCTCTCCATCGGGACGCCGGCCCCGAGCAGGGGGGCGCGCACGATCTCGATCAGGTGGAACAGCGGGTTGAGCTCCGCGAGGAGGCGCCGCGTGCCGAGGTCGTCGGCGCGCCAGAGCACCGGCGTCACGAAGAGCAGCATCTGCGTCGCGTTGGCGACGAGGGGCATCATGTCGCGAAAGCGTGCGCCGACGAGGCCGAGCGTCACGCTCCAGCCGATGCCGTTGAGCAGGAGAAGCGCGAGGCCCGGCAGGGCAGCGAGCCCGGCCCAGCCCGGCCTGACGCCGCAGGCAGCGAGGACGACGAGGACGATCACCGCGTTATGGGCGAGGATGATCAGGTTGCGCCAGACGACGCGCAGGACATGGATGCCGATCGGCGCCGGCATCTGCTTGATCGCGGCGGTCGCGGCCGTGAAGGTCGCCGCGCCCTCGTTGAGCAGGGCGGTGATCAGCGACCACAGCACCATGCCGACGGTGACATAGGGCAGGTAGGCGACGACGGGCACGCGGAAGAGCGCGGCATAGGTGACGCCGAGCCCCGCGACGAAGACGGCCAGGCTGATCGTCACCCAGAACGGGCCGAAGACCGAGCGGCTGTAGCGCTGGCGGACATCGTACCAGCCCATGGTGAGCCAGAGCTCGACGAGGCTCAGGGCATCAGCGGCATCGGCAATCGCGCCGCGCCAGGGATGGCGGCCGCGCAACCGCGCATCGTGAACAAGCATCGCAGGGGCTGACACCAGCCGATCTCCTCGAACGCACCTCCCGCCTGCCGTGAGCCGCAAGAAACCAGCGGCAGCGGGTTGACAGGTTGAATAAGTGGGAATAATTCCCACGTCAACAGTAAGTGGGAAAATTTCTCACGTACTGAAAGCGCGCCCTTCCCGGGCGGGAGCACGGAAGCGAGCAATGAAGATCAGGAAGGCAGTGATCCTGGCCGGCGGGCGCGGCACGCGGATCATGGAAGAATCGGTCTCTCGCCCCAAGCCGATGATCGAGATCGGCGGGCGGCCGATCATCTGGCACATCATGAAGCTGTACTCGCGCTACGGCATCAACGAGTTCGTCGTGTGCCTGGGCTACAAGGGCTATTTCCTGAAGGAGTATTTCGGGAACTACCTGCTCCACTCTTCGGACGTGACCTTCGACTTCACGCAGGGCGGCATGACCGTCCATGTCGGCCGGGCCGAACCCTGGAAGGTCACGCTGGTCGATACCGGCCAGGAGACGATGACGGGCGGCCGCCTCGCCCGCGTGAAGCCCTATCTGGAGGGCGAAAGCTTCTGCCTGACCTATGGCGACGGCGTCTCGGACGTTCCGATCGACCGGCTGGTGGCCTTCCACGAAAGCCATGGCCGCACCGCCACTGTGACCGCGGTGCGCCCGCCCGGCCGCTTCGGCGTGCTCGACCTCGACGGCAACGGCGTCAGCGGTTTCCGCGAGAAGGCGGCAAGCGATTCAGGCTTCATCAATGGCGGTTTCTTCGTGCTGGAGCCGCACGCTCTCGATCGGATCGCCGGCGACGACATCGTCTGGGAAAGCGGTCCGATGGAGGGCCTCGCCCGCGATGGCGAGCTGATGGCCTATCCGCATGACGGCTTCTGGCAGCCGATGGACACGCTGCGCGACAAGCGCCGCCTCGAGGAGCTCTGGGAAACCGGCGAGGCACCATGGCGGGTCTGGTGAATCCCGATCCCGGCTTCTGGCGCGGGCGGCGCGTGCTGGTTACCGGCCATAGCGGCTTCAAGGGCAGCTGGCTCGGCCTCTGGCTGGCGCGGCTCGGCGCGGTGCCGCTCGGCTTGTCGCTGCCGGCACAGGACGAGGCGGAAAACGAGCGGCTCGGCTTTCTGGACGGTATCATGCCGGGCGTCGCCTGCGACATCCGCGACGGGCAGGCGGTGCAGGCGGCGCTGAAGCGTAGCGCGCCCGAGATCGTGCTGCATCTCGCGGCCCAGCCGCTGGTCCGCCGGTCCTATCGCGATCCGCGCTTGACCTTCGAGACCAATGTGATGGGCACGCTGAACCTGCTCGAGGCGGTTCGCCTCCAGCCGAGCGTGCGCAGCGTCGTCATCGCGACCACGGACAAGTGCTACGAGAACCGCGAATGGCACTGGGCCTATCGCGAAAGCGATCCGCTCGGCGGGCATGATCCCTACAGCGCCAGCAAAGCCTGCACCGAGATTCTCGCGGCCTCCTGGCGCAACTCCTTCGCGGCCTCGCTGGACCGCCCGATCGCGATAGCAACCGTGCGCGCCGGCAACGTCATCGGCGGCGGCGACTGGGCGCAGGACCGGCTCGTGCCGGATGCCGTCCGGGCCTTCGCCGGCGGCCAGCCACTCGCCCTGCGCAATCCGCAAGCGACCCGGCCCTGGCAGCACGTCCTCGACGCGCTCTGTGGCTATCTGCTCCTGGCGGAGCGGCTTCACACAGGCGACGGCCGTTTCGCGGATGCCTGGAATTTCGGGCCCGACAGCGGCGCCGAGCAACCCGTCGCGGCGGTGCTCGAAACGCTGGCCCGGCTCTGGGGCGATGGCGCCTCCTGGACGAGCGGTGGGGCATTCGGCCCGCATGAAGCGAGCCGGCTCGCGCTCGATTCCGGCAAGGCGCGCCAGCTTCTCGGCTGGCGTCCGCGCCTCGATTTCGATGCGGCCATCGCCCTGACCGCCCGCTGGTACCAGCGCCATCGCCTGGGAGCCACAGCCGCCGGACTCATCACCGCCGATATCGAAGCCTATGAAAGCGGAGCCCTTCGCTCATGAACCCCTGCAAATGCCGCTTCTGCAGCGCGCCCCTGACCACGGTCTTCGCCGATCTCGGCATGAGCCCGCTGGCCAATGCCTTCGTCGCGCCGGACGACATGTCCGAACCCGAAATCTTCTTTCCGCTGCAGGTCTTCGTCTGCGATGCCTGCAAGCTGGTGCAGGCGCGCGATGTCGAGACGCCCGGCGCGATCTTCAGCGACTACGCCTATTTCTCCGGCTTCTCGCAGAGCTGGCTCGACCATAGCGAGCGTTATGCGGCGACGATGATCACGCGTTTCGGCCTCTCGGAGGCCAGCAAGGTCGTCGAGGTCGCCAGCAATGACGGCTATCTGCTCCAGTATTTCCAGCGGGCCGGCCTGCCGGTCCTCGGCGTCGAGCCGGCGGCCAATGTCGCAGCCGTCGCGCAGCGGCGAGGCATCCCGACACAGGTGCGCTTCTTCGGCCGCAAGACGGCGCGCGATCTCGTGACGCAGGGCCATAGCGCCGATCTGATCGCGGCGAACAACGTCATCGCTCATGTGCCTGATCTCAACGATTTCGTCGCCGGATTCGAATTGCTGCTGAAGCCGGAGGGCGTGCTGACTCTCGAATTCCCGCATCTGCTGCGGATGCTGGTCGAGAACCAGTTCGACACGATCTATCACGAGCACTTCTCGTATTTTTCCTTCCTCGCGATCGAGCGCGTGCTCGGGGCGCATGGCCTCGCCGTCTTCGATGTCGAGCGCCTGCCGACGCATGGCGGTTCGCTGCGCGTCTATGCCGGCCATGCCGGCGCCGAAGGGCACGAGCCCTCCGAGGCGGTGCTGGCACTGCGGCGGGAGGAGGAGGCGTTCAGCCTCGACAGGATCGACGCCTACACGGGTTTCGCCGAGCGGATCGCGCGGGCCAAATGCGCCTTGCTGAATTTCCTGATCGATGCCAGGCGGGCGGGCAAGCGGGTCGCGGCCTATGGCGCCCCGGCGAAGGGCAACACGCTGCTCAATTATTGCGGCGTCGGGCCGGAGCTGGTCGCCTTCACCGTCGATCGCAGCCCGCACAAGCAGGGCAGGCTCCTGCCGGGGACGCGCATCCCGGTGAAGTCCCCGGATGCGATCCTGGCGGAAAAGCCGGACTTCCTGCTGATCCTGCCCTGGAACCTCAAGGGCGAGATCATGCAGCAGATGGCGTCGCTGCGCGATTGGGGCGGGCGCTTCGTCGTCCCGATCCCCGAAGTCGAGGTGTTCGCGTGATCCTCACCGAAACCCGCATCGCCGGGGTCTTCATCGTCGATATCGCGCCGCTCGCGGATGAGCGCGGACATTTCGCCCGCTGCTACTGCGCCGATGTCTTCGCCGGGAACGGCATCCGCTTCGCGCCAGCCCAGTGCAACCTGTCCTTCAACCCGCATAGGGGCACGCTGCGCGGCCTGCACTACCAGGCGATGCCGGAGCCGGATGCCAAGCTCGTGCGCTGCACCCGCGGCGCGATCTTCGATGTCGCGGTCGATCTGCGTGACGCTTCGCCGACCCGTGGCAAATGGGTCGGTGTCGAGCTCGATGCGGCAAGCGGGCGGGCGCTGTTCGTGCCGGAAGGCTGCGCCCATGGCTTCCAGACGCTCAAGCCGGACAGCGAGGTCTTCTACATGATGGGCGCGCCCTATCGTGCCGACCTGGCGCGCGGCCTGCGCTGGAACGACCCGGTCTTCGGCATCGACTGGCCGGACCAGGCGCCACGCCTGAACGCGCGCGACACGGGCTGGCCCGACCACAGCGCCTGACCCCCCTTTCCGGAACACGGATCAAGACATGACGGATATCGAGACCACGGCGGCCGGCCAGGACGGCGCCGAGACAAGCGCGCATGGTTTCTTTGGCTCGCTGCGTGCAGTCCTGACGCGGCAATCCGGCCAACCTTTCCACCCGGCAGGCAGCTTGCGCCCCGATGCAACAGCGGGCCATTGGCGCAGCGACGGCTTCGATTGCTATTTCTATGTGCCGCAGCGTGCGCCTGCCGGCCTTCTCTCCATCCGCTTCGCCGCGACGCTCCCCGACGCGGACGAGCAGCGCCGGGATTGCTGGCGCCTCTACTTCGATATCGGCGAAGGTTTCCGTCGCGAGGACAGCGTGGCCATCCCGACGGGCGGCGACAGGATCGAGATCGCCACGATCATCGATCTGCCGGCGCCGGCCCGCGCCTTCCGCATCGACCCGAACGAGATGCCTTGCCGCTTCGCACTGCACGATCTGGCACTGTCCCCGCTCGCCGTTCAAAGACCCTCTCGATTTGCTCTGCTTGGGCAATTTAGGGACCTGCATCGCCGCGGCGTCCTCGCGCGCAAGCTGATGCGGGCCGGCGGCATGCTGCTGCGCGGCGAGTGGCAGGCGCTGCGCCAGCGGCTCGCCTCAGGTGCGGCAGGAGAAGTTGCCGCCTATGGCCACTGGCAGCGCAAGCGAACGGTGACGGAGGAGCTGCGCCAGCGCTTCGTCGCGAAAGCCGCTGAGTTTCCGATCAGGCCACGCTTCTCGATCATCATGCCCACCTTCAATTCGCCGCCTGCCTTCCTCGAAAAGGCGATCGAATCCGTGCTGGCGCAGACCTATCCGGACTGGGAGCTGCTTGCGGTCGACGATGGCTCGACCGATCCCGGGACGCATCGCATCCTCAGGGAATTCGCCGCCCGCGATCCGCGCATCCGGCCGACCTTCCTGCCCGTGAATGGCGGCATCGCGCGGGCCAGCAATGCCGCCCTCGCGCAGGCGAGCGGGGACTACATCGCCTTGCTCGACCATGACGACATGCTGGCGCCGCACGCTCTCCACGCCTTCGCGGACGCGATCAACCGGCATCCGCAGGCGGACTGGCTCTATTCGGACGAGGACAAGATCGACGAGGCCGGCCGCCGCTCCGCTCCCTTCTTCAAGCCGGACTGGTCGCCGGCCTATTTCCTGTCCTGCATGTACTCATGCCATCTCGGCGTCTATCGGACGAGCCTGGCGCGACAGCTCGGCGGCTTCCGCCCGGATTACGATTTCGCGCAGGATTACGACCTCGCGCTGCGCTTCGCTGCGGCGACGCGGCAGATCGTCCATGTTCCCGACATCCTCTACCACTGGCGCACACTGCCGCAGTCGACGGCCTCGGGTGGCGAGGCCAAGCCGCAGGCTGAATTGGCGGCCCGGCGGGCAGTGCAGGATTTCGTCGACCGCAGCCGCCATCGTGGTTCCGTCGTGCCTGGTCCTCTCCCCGGCACGCATCGCGTCCGCTTCGATATCGCCGGCGAGCCGCTGGTCTCGATCGCGATCCCCACGGCGGGCTATCGCAGTGACGATGGTAGAAGCTGGTACGTGCTCGACCTCATCAGATCGATCCGCGCGCTGACGACATACGCGCATATCGAGATCGTCGTGGCCGAGAATGGCGATCTCGCTCCGGAACTGGAACAGACGCTTCGCGATCTCGGCGCGCGGCTGGTCCGCTACGAAAGCGCGGTCTTCAACCTCTCGGACAAGATCAACCGGCTGGTCGAGGCGACCCGGGGCGATTTTCTGCTCCTGCTCAACGACGACATGCGCATCATCTCGCGCGGCTGGATCGAGGAGATGCTGATGTGGTGCCAGCAGGACGGCATCTCCGGCGTCGGCGCGAAGCTGTTCTTCCCCGATGGGCGGATCCAGCATGCAGGCGTGCTGCTGCTCGGCCAGGGGCCGTCGCATCCCTATTACCTGCACCCTGCCTCGGAGATCGGGCAGGTCTGCTCGGCCGTCGTCCCGCGTGACTACAGCGCCGTGACCGGCGCCTGCATGATGGTCAGGCGCGCGGATTTCCTGGCGGTCGGCGGTTTCGACCCGGCCTATCGGATCAACTACAACGATATCGACTTCTGCATGCGCCTCAACGCCCATACCGGCGGGCATTTCGTGTTCACGCCCCATGCCTGCCTTGAGCACCACGAATCCGTCAGCCGGCCCGAGCCCGAAGCCGGCGAACTCGACAGGTTCAACCGCCAGTGGGCGAGCGCGGTCGGGCGCGATCCGTTCTACAATCCCAACCTGTCCCAGACCTCGGCGCGTTTCGCGCTGACCATCGATCCACGGTCCATCGCCGAGGCTTATGGGCTGTGAGGCCGCCAGCCAGGTAACATTCGCTCCATCGCCACTCATGCAGTCCGCACATGTGGGCGCCTGTGGGTAAGGCGAAGTTCGCTGATCGCGCAGAATCCGCGGCCGTCGACGGTGCAGATTTGAGCTAGATCAATTGTCGCGGCGCGACGTTCGCAAGAATTCGCATTTGAGTAGACACGCTCTGCGACATCGGTTTTCTTTCCTCGATCTCTAATCTGGTGACGGCGCGTTTTGTGAACGACCGCACGCGAAAGGACCGGAGATGACGACCGAGACCGCGAAGACGGGCGGCCCGGGAGCTGCGCCCGACAAGCCGACAAAACGAGCCGAGCTCTTCGCCTTCCTTATCCTGGCCGTGCTGATCTGGCCGGTCCTGTCGGTGGGCATCGTCGGCGGCTACGGCTTCCTCGTCTGGATGTCCCAGCTCGTCTTCGGCCCACCCGGGCCTCCGCATTGAGGAGGCAGGCATGGGCGAGCAAGCTATCGACCTCGGACGGCGCCGTTTTCTGACCGGACGTTCGGCGCAGCCGGATCCGGAGGGCGTGCGGCCGCCATGGTCGCGCAGCGCCTCGATCGCGGCGGCCTGCACGGGCTGCGGCGTCTGCGTGCCGGCCTGTCCGCAGCAGATCATCGCGCTCGATGCGGTCAGCCGGCCGATCCTGAGCTTCGCGGCAAGCGAATGCAGCTTCTGCGGCGCCTGTGCCGAGGCTTGTCCGGAACCGGTCTTCGATCGGCTCTTGCCGGCCTTCGATCATGTCGCTGCGGTCGGTGCCGACTGCTTCGCCAAGCGTGGCATCGTCTGCCAGAGCTGCGGCGATGCCTGTCCGGAGAGCGCGATCCGCTTCCGGGCCCGGCTCGGTGGTCCGGCCCTGCCGGAGATCGCGAGCGATCGCTGCAATGGCTGCGGGGCCTGCATCGCGGCCTGCCCGGCGCAAGCCGTCGCCGTTGGTGCCCGCCCGTCGGAGGCCGCCCATGGCTGAGCGTCCCCGCCCGCGCTTCCATCATATTTCGAGCGCCGTCGTCTCGGCTCTGCCGGCGCGGGTCGAGGCTGTGCTCGCCCGCATCGCAGAGCTTCCCGAGACCGAAATCCACCGGGTCGAGAACGGCAAGATCGTAATCGTGCTGGAAGGCTCGAGCACAGGCGTGATCGGCGACCGGCTGGCCGCCATCAGCCTGATCGACGGCGTGCTCTCGGCCAACATGGTGTTCGAGCAGATCGAAGACCTCGAAACCCTCGACGACCCCGGAGTGATCCCATGACCCTGTCCCGTCGCGAGATGCTGAAGGCGCAGGCGGCCGGCGTCGCCGCGCTCGCCGCCAATATGAGCGTGCCGGCCGGGGCCCAGCCCGTGACCGGCGGCGTCGACAGCCTGCAGATCAAATGGTCGAAGGCGCCGTGCCGCTTCTGCGGCACCGGTTGCGGCGTCATGGTCGGCGTCAAGGAAGGCAAGGTCATCGCCACCCATGGCGACATGAAGGCCGACGTCAATCGCGGCCTGAACTGCATCAAGGGCTATTTCCTCTCCAAGATCATGTACGGCAACGACCGGCTGACCCAGCCGCTGCTGCGCAAGAAGAACGGCGTCTACGCCAAGGACGGCGAGTTCACGCCGGTCTCCTGGGCGGAGGCTTTCGACACCATGGCCGCCAAGGCCAAGGCGACGCTCAAGGCCAAGGGGCCGACCGCGCTCGGCATGTTCGGCTCCGGCCAGTGGACGATCTTCGAGGGCTATGCCGCGACCAAGCTGATGCGGGCGGGCTTCCGCTCCAATAATCTCGACCCGAACGCTCGCCACTGCATGGCGTCCGCGGCCTATGCCTTCATGCGCACCTTCGGCATGGACGAGCCGATGGGCTGCTACGACGATTTCGAGCATGCCGACGCCTTCGTGCTCTGGGGCTCGAACATGGCGGAGATGCACCCGATCCTGTGGACGCGGGTGACGGACCGCCGGCTCGGCCATCCGCATGTGAAGGTCGCGGTGCTCTCGACCTATACGCATCGGAGTTCCGACCTCGCCGACATCCCGATCGTGTTCAAGCCGGGCACGGACCTCGCGATCCTCAACTACATCGCCAACCACATCATCACGACCGGGCGGGTGAACACCGATTTCGTCGGCAAGCACACGACCTTCGTGAAGGGCGCGACCGAGATCGGCTATGGCCTGCGCCCCGACGATCCGCGCGAGCTCAAGGCGCGCAAGGCGGAGGATGTCACCGCGACCACGCCGATCGATTTCGAAGCCTATGCCGCCTTCGTCAAGGACTACACGCTGGAGAAGGTCTCGGCCCTGACCGGGGTCGAGCCCGGCTTCCTGCAGCAGCTCGCCGAGCTCTATGCCGACCCCAAGCGCAAGGTCGTCTCGTTCTGGACGATGGGCTTCAACCAGCATGTGCGCGGCGTCTGGGCGAACCAGCTCGTCTACAACCTGCATCTGCTGACGGGGAAGATCTCGGAGCCGGGAAACAGCCCGTTCTCGCTCACCGGCCAGCCCTCGGCCTGCGGCACGGCGCGCGAGGTCGGCACCTTCGCCCATCGCCTGCCGGCCGACATGACGGTGACCAATCCCGAGCACCGCAAGCATGCCGAGGAGATCTGGCGCATCCCGCACGGGATCATCCCGGAAAAGCCCGGCTACCACGCCGTCGAGCAGGACCGGATGCTCAAGGACGGCAAGCTCAATTTCTACTGGATCCAGGTCAACAACAACCTGCAGGCCTCGCCGAACAACACCAACGAGGCCTATCCGGGTTATCGCAATCCCGAGAATTTCATCGTCGTCTCCGACGCCTATCCGACGGTGACGGCGATGGCGGCCGACCTGATCCTGCCCGCCGCGATGTGGGTTGAGAAGGAGGGCGCCTACGGCAATGCCGAGCGGCGCACCCATGTCTGGCACCAGCTCGTAAATGCGCCGGGCGAGGCGCGCTCCGATCTCTGGCAGCTCATGGAGTTCTCGAAGCGCTTCACCACCGACGAGGTCTGGCCGGCGGAGATCCTCGACGCCAATCCGAATTACAAGGGCAAGACGCTCTTCGACGTGCTCTACCGCAATGGCAATGTCGACAAGTTCGCCGCGAACGAGATCGACCCCGAATATGACAATGTCGAAGCCAAGCATTTCGGCTTCTACGCGCAGAAGGGGCTGTTCGAGGAATATGCCGCCTTCGGCCGCGGCCATGGCCATGACCTCGGACCCTATGACCTTTACCATCAGGTGCGCGGCCTGCGCTGGCCGGTGGTCGACGGCAAGGAGACGCTCTGGCGCTATCGCGAGGGGCTCGACCCCTATGTGAAGCCGGGCAAGGGCGTCGAGTTCTACGGCAACAAGGACGGCAAGGCCCGGATCATCGCCGTGCCCTACGAGCCGCCGGCGGAATCGCCCGACAACGAGTACGATCTCTGGCTGGTCACCGGCCGCGTGCTCGAGCACTGGCATTCCGGCTCGATGACCATGCGCGTGCCTGAGCTCTACAAGGCCTTCCCCGGCGCGCGCTGCTTCATGCATCCGGAGGATGCCCGCAAGCGCGGGCTCAACCAGGGCGCCGAGATCACGGTGGTCTCGCGCCGCGGCGAGATGCGCACCCGCGTCGAGACGCGCGGGCGCAACCGCATGCCGCCCGGCGTGGTCTTCGTGCCCTGGTTCGATGCCAGCCAGCTCATCAACAAGACGACGCTCGACGCCACCGATCCCATCTCCAAGCAGACGGATTTCAAGAAATGCGCGGTCAAGATCGTTCCGGTCTCGGGCTGATGCGCTCGCGGACCTTCCTCGGAGCCGCCCTGGCGGCGGGCCTCGTCCTCGCCTTCGGCGCCGCCGTCTCGCAGGAGGGCGCGCCGGTGAAGATCGTGCCGCGCCTGACCGGCACCGCCAATCCGATGGCGCTCGAACGCGTGCCGGCGCTGGGCCGCCCCGTTGTCGACGACGTCCGGCGCATGCGGAACTATCCCGAGCAGCCGCCGGTGATCCCGCATTCGATCGATGGCTACCAGCTCACGCTCAACACCAATCGCTGCATGGACTGCCACAAGCGCGAGTTCACGGAAGGCTCGGGCGCGCCGATGATCAGCGTGACCCATTTCCAGGACCGTGACGGGCAGGTGCTCTCGGACGTGACGCCGCGGCGCTATTTCTGCACCGCCTGCCATGTCCAGCAGACCGATGTCGCGCCCCTGGTCCCCAACCGGTTCCAGGACGCCAAAGACATCGGGCGGAAGCCATAGCGGGGCGGGATCATGGCCAGGCTCAAATCCCTCGTCCTGTGGTGCTGGGACGTCGTCGTCCGCTTCTGGCGCATCATCAGCCGGCCGAGCGCCTATCTGCCGCTCGGCGTGCTGACGCTCGGCGGCTTCGTCGGCGGCGTGCTGTTCTGGGGCGGCTTCAACACGGCGCTGGAGGTCACCAACACCGAGAAGTTCTGCACCTCCTGTCACGAGATGCGCGACAACGTCTTTCAGGAGCTGCAGTCGACCGTCCACTTCTCCAATCGCTCGGGCGTGCGCGCGACCTGCCCGGACTGCCACGTCCCGCATAACTGGACCGACAAGATCGCCCGCAAGATGCAGGCGTCGAAGGAGGTCTGGGGCAAGATCTTCGGCACGATCTCGACGCGCGAGAAGTTCCTGAACATGCGTCTCGAACTCGCCAAACACGAATGGGCACGCCTGAAGGCAAACGACTCGCTGGAATGCCGGAACTGCCACTCCTCGGTCGCGATGGATTTCACCAAGCAGACGCGACGCGCGGCCGAAATCCATAGCCGCTTCCTGACGACGGGCGAGAAGACCTGCATCGACTGCCACAAAGGCATCGCCCATCTGCTGCCGGACATGACGGGAATCGAGCCGGGCTGGAAGGATGCGCCCGAATTGCAGGGCAAGGGCAGCGCCTCCTGGCACGGGCCGGAGCAGGCAGTGCGCTCTTACTTGGCCGAAATCAACACGCGTCGAAACGACTAAGCGGCGTTGCGATTTCAGCTGATCATCCACTTTGCCGAGGATCAGCACATGGGGCCCGGTCTTGGGTGTGGCGCACACCAGCCCGGCGCGAGTGCGGGTCAGACGTCGTCTAGTCGCGTCGATGGCGCATGCCCGCGATTGCGCGCATAGTGCTCACTGGCATGAGGGGGAAACTCATCACCACCGACGCGGCTTGCCGCGCAGAAAGCATCGCGTGAAACTCCGGATCGGCTACGAGCTCGACTACGACTTTCCACAGCCTACCCCGTTAATCTTGATGCTGAACGTGCATTTCAGCCGGTTCTCGGACCTGGTGACGCCCGACTACATGCGGATTGAGCCGTCGGTACCAATCAGCGCGTACCGCGACGGTTTCGGCAACTGGTGTAGCCGGTTGCTCGCACCGGCAGGAGCAATGCGCATTACCGCCGATGCCCTGATTTCCGACAGCGGCCTGCCAGAAACCACGAACCTCAACGCTGGTCAGATTCCCGTGGACCGCCTGCCGGAGGAGAGCATCGTCTTCCTCTTGGCAAGCCGCTTCTGCGATAGCGACCGCCTGCTCGATCTGGCCTGGCAGCTTTTCGGGCATACGCCACCCGGCGCCCCGCGCGTGCAGGCGATCTGTGATTTTGTGCACCAGCGTATCGCTTTCAACTACAACGATGCCAGCGTTACGCGCACGGCCACCGAGGCGTATCGTGAAGGGCGCGGTGTCTGCCGCGACTATGCCCACCTGGCCATCGCCTTCTGCAGGGCGCTGAACATCCCGGCGCGCTACTGCACCTGCTATCTGGGCGATGTCGGCACGTCGCCACCCTGGCCGCCGGGCGATTTCGCGGCATCCTTCGAGGCTTACCTCGAAGGCGGTTGGCAGATGTTCGACCCTCGCAACAATGTGCCGCGCATCGGCCGCGTATTGATCGCGCGTGGCCGCGACGCAGCCGACGTCGCCATCGCCACGACCTTCGGCCCGAACACGTTGACGGGCTTCAAGGTCTGGACTGACGAAGTCGCTCCGGCAGGATGACGATGGCTTAGGCTCGGTCGTCTAAGGGCAGATCATTTCTTCTTCGGCGCTGCGGCCTTGGTCGCCGTCGCCGCGAGGGTCGATGGCGCCGCTGCGATCACCTTCGGCTTTTCCTTCTTGGGCTTCTTTGCTTCGCGATTGCCGCGCTGTTCGCCTTTGGCCATTTTAGGCTCCTGTCATGAAGGAGAGCGGACTGCTCTCCTCGGTCGTGCGCGATCCCGGGGCGTTCAAGAGCCAAACGGCCTTCTGAGCTTCGGGATGATCCGTTCAAGGTGTTTTCGGTCGCTGCCGCGAGCTCTCCGGCGGGTTGGTGGCGAGTGTTTCCGCTCCAGCGCCTCCTTTTCGAGCCGCAGTGCCTTCAGTCTCGCGGTCTTCGCGTCGCGGGCCTGATTGAGGACCTCCGTCTCGGAGCTGATCCGGTTGCGCACCGAAGATTGCGTCTGCGTTCTCAGAAACGCGTTGTCGGCATCCATCCTCAGCTTCGAATGTTGCATTGTCGAACTCCTAGGTGCGAGCACGGTTTCCGGCGCCCTCAACGACTTCGTGATGAGAGATCACGCGTTCGCGCCCGTCAGGGCCACGCACGCGATACTGCTCCTCCGCGTTGTCGCGCGACGGCATCACGCGCAAGATTTCAAACGGGCCAGGCCTGGGCTGATTGGCAAAGTCGCGCGTCAGGTCGACGACGTCCCCTGCCTTGTAGGTGGCGGCGTTCATGTTGTTGTCTCCCTACGGCCCATGTCAGAAGCCGGCCGCGGTCAGGCGGTGATAGCTGGTCCGATGCCGCGAATAGGCTGTTCGAGCAGCTTGCAGAATTGCTTCGCGGTTTGCGTCGAACACGCCCAGCATCTCGGCCTCGACATCGCCCGATCCAGCGCCGAGCTTGCGCAAAGCGTCGAATTCCACCTGGAAACTCACCTCCAGGGAGGAATCGGAGCCCCAGAAGCTCACGCAGGAGCGCCTTGCATCGAAGAGGCGAACAGGATTGGGAAAGTTCAGATTCAATGTCAGGGTCCTTCCTGTTCGCTTGCCGGGACAGACGTCACGACGCCAGTGCGACCGCAGGTCCTTTGACGGGTACTTCCCGCCGCGACATGTGCTGACTTATCGGCGTCGTCCCAAGCTCGCCGTCGCCGCTGATATCCGCGTCGATCATGTCGAGAATCCTCTCGTCGACCGTGGCGTCGAACTTCCGCGCGAAGAGGCACTCGCTGGCGAGCAGTTCGGGACCGTCCTCAGCCGTGAATGTCCTGGGCCGCAGCTTGATCTCGCCATCGGGTACCCAGTCGATCATCCGCAGATCGTCGCTGACGATCTCGCCATGGGCCCCGGTGTTCATCATCACGGTCTGGAAGAAGCCCTCATCGGCGATAAAGGTGTTCCTGTAGAAGGATTTGTATCGCTCGGACTGGGGATCGTGGCAGACGAACTCGCAGAAGCCTCGGCTGACGATCATCCACTGATTGCCAATGTAGGGCGACGCTTCGGCTAGGAAAGGCCGCGAAAGCCATGTCCTGACGACGCGGTTCGGGAACTCGACGACGTAGCGCCCGATGCGCGTCATCGTCTCTGGACGGACCTTGCGTTGGTCGAGCACCTTGATGAACTCCTTGCCGCGATGGCGGGACAGGAAATCGGCAATGTAGCTCTGGCTCTTCAGCGGATAATCCTGGCCGCTGAGATTGACGAAGAACTCCCAGTTTCTGTCCATCCGCAGCAGTTGCGCCATGCCTCGCAGTTGCGCATCGACAAGGCTATAGCCACCCCAGACCGCATTCTTGCCCGGCAACACCTCGCTATTGGGGTAGTCAGCGAGGAACGTACGAATGTCGGAAGCGATTTCCGAGCCGGAGCTTTTGTCGACATGGACGAGGTACTGGTTGGCAGGATCGTAAATCGATTTGAACAGGCGCTTGAACTGTTCGGGGTAGCGGTGGACCAAAATGAAATAAGCAATCAACGCGCTGATCCTTGTGAAATCCTTGAAATTCGTATTGGCGAGCGAAACCAAAATGCCGAATTATGGGACATCAAGAACAGTATTGCGGTGAAGCTCAAATAGCCGCTGAATGCGCCGCGTGCGTCGTAAATCAACGCCTAGGATAATCGCGAATTTTTCAGGCAAATTGCCAATTTTCTCAAGCCGACCGAGCCGGAATCGATCAACCGCTAAGCGGTACATTCTCGGCGATCAAGATTCTCAACATGGGGACGAAATCGTTATTTGTAAGCCTGCCACGAAAATAAATGTAAAACCCGCCGCGGTACTTCTGGGCAGGACTTTTCCGAACTCGGGGGCTCGTTCCGGCTGGCTCGCCCGATCCGAGGCAACGTCCGTGACCTGATCCCGCGGAATTGGCGAAGAACGTCGATGAGGCCAGTTGACTGAGCTCCGATCAAGACCCGAAGTGGATCAAGGATGAAAGGGATGATCTGCCGGTTGCGATGGCATTGGAAATACAGGAGATCTGATCTTGGCCGGGATCTCGACTGCGCTCCAGCGAGCCAGCTATTGGCTTCAGATACGGCCGTTGCTGCGGGACGGCGCCGGGCACCCACTGTTGGACGGATTGAGGTGGGCTATAGCGCCGGGCTCGACGCTGGCATTGGAAATGCCGCAGACATTCCATGATCCACACTTTCGGGCCGCCCACGCTGCAAAATTTTCAGCGGTCACGATGGAGGTCACAGCTTCGGGTTTCGAGGCTGTGACGTTGGCGAGCCGAAGTATCAAATATTAAGTCCGTCGCTTGGGAAGCGGCGGACCTCTGACTTCTGTCAGGACTAGGCGGATCCGGCCATCGCCGGGAATTTGGCTTTGCCCTCCTGTCGGTTGCGGCCGGTACATCCGCGGCAACGCATCCAACTGGAGAGCAGGCAGGCATCCGAGGATCCCACACTGACAACGAGCACTCCGGAAGGGGGCGTGATGAGCCACGACGATCGTAGGGCTCGAATTATTCGACGAAAGGAGTGCCTGCAGTCTTGCTCTAGCGCCATAGTGAATCCACCGCCCGCGCGGCGTGAATCCACAGGAGTTCCACGTTGGACAGATACCGGCGCGCAGCAAAGGTATTGCGGTCGTTTTCATAAACGGCGGCAAACTTCG
Organism: Allobosea sp. GW821-FHT09G06; assembly: GCF_059416005.1. Taxonomy (NCBI): domain Bacteria; kingdom Pseudomonadati; phylum Pseudomonadota; class Alphaproteobacteria; order Hyphomicrobiales; family Alloboseaceae; genus Allobosea; species Allobosea sp. GW821-FHT09G06. Next base: position 1,154,945 of record NZ_JBWKOI010000002.1, read on the forward strand.
GTTTTCCCTACAGGCGCGTCAGGGTGGAATTGTTCCGCCTTGACAGGCGTCGTCGCCGATGCTTACACTTAACTCAATGGTTAAGTTTCAAGATGGACAGCTCGACCGGACCTTCTCCGCCTTGGCGGACCCGACGCGGAGGGCCTTGCTCGCGCGTCTGGAGCGGGAGGACGGGCTGTCGGTCAGCGAGCTGGCGAAACCCTTTCCGGTCTCGCTTCCAGCCATCATGAAGCATCTCGACGTCCTCTCGGATGCCGGTTTGCTGACGCGGACCAAGGCGGGACGCACCGTGTCCTGCCACCTGAATGCGGAGCCGATGGAGGAGGCGATGGGCTGGCTGGCACGTTATCAGCGGTTCTGGACCGAGCGGCTCGACGCGCTGGAGGCGTTGCTCGAGGCGCGGCGCAAGGGCGAAGGCTAGAAGGCGGGATAGGGAAGAGGCACATGCATCAGCCGGTGACACCCAGCCTCACGATGAAGCGCCGCCTCAATGCGTCGCCGGCCGAGGTCTACGAGGCCTGGACCAACCCGGAATTGCTGGTCCGCTGGTTCGGCCCGGAGAATGTCGTGGCACAGGAGGCGGAGATCGATCCGCGTGTCGATGGCGCCTACCGGGTCGTCATGATCGAGAATACCGGCGAGCGCCATGAGGTGCTCGGCCGCTATCTGGAGGTGGTGGAGAACGAGCGTCTTGTCTTCAGCTGGTCCTGGATCACGACGCCGGAGCGTGTCTCGCGCGTCACCGTCACGCTCAAGCCGGATGGCGAGGGCACGATCCTGACGCTGCTGCACGAGAAGCTCGCCGACGATGCCGCCGTCCGCGGCCACACCCATGGCTGGACGGGCACCATGGTCAAGCTCGAGGCTTATTTCGCCTGAGCGACCGCGCGCCGCGGCAAGATCCGCGCCGCGCCGAAGCCGCCGGCTCCGCGCCGGCGGACATTGGAGGAGAGGAGACGATGGAACACAGGATCGTATCCCGTGAGGAGTGGCTTGCCGCGCGCAAGCTCCACCTCGCCAACGAGAAGGAGCTGACCCGCCGGCGTGATGCTCTTTCGGCGGAGCGGCGCGCGTTGCCCTGGGTCAGGGTCGAGAAAGGCTACATGTTCGAAGGCTGGGACGGCGCGCTGTCGCTGGGCGATCTCTTCGCCGGCAACAGCCAATTGATCATCTATCACTTCATGTTCGGACCCGGCGCGCGCGAGGGCTGCCCGAGCTGCTCGTTCCTCGCCGATCATTTCGATGGCGCCAACCGGCATCTCAGGCATCACGATGTCAGCCTCGTCGTGGCCTCGCGGGCGCCCTATGCCGAATTCCAGAATTTCCGGCACCGCATGGGCTGGGATTTCCCCTGGGTGTCCTCGGCCAACAGCGACTTCAACTACGACTTCCACGTCTCGCCGAGCCCGGAGGAGCGGGCGGCCGGCCGCTACGAATACAATTATGCGATGCATGACGGGCAGGGCGGCGAGATGCCTGGCTTCAGCGTCTTCTATCGCAACGACGCGGGCGAGATCTTCCACACCTACTCGACCTATGCCCGCGGCGGCGACCTCCTGATCGGCGCCCATAACTTCCTCGACATGACCCCGAAGGGGCGCAACGAGATCGGGATCATGGATTGGGTCCGCCACCACGACCGCTACCCGAGCAAGCCGCTCGGCGCGGCGAGCTTCCAGCCCGAACTCGCGGTGAGTTCCTGCTGCGATTGAACGTGATTTTATGAACCCTTTCCGGGTCTATCGCGTTGATATCAACATTTAACGAGGCGACTGCGCATGGCAGTCGCGAACAGGGAGAAGCACAATGGCCTATGTCGATGGTTTCGTCGTCGCGGTGCCCGCCGCGAACAAGGAAGAGTACCTCAAGATGGCGGCCGATGCGGCGCCGCTGTTCCGGGAATTCGGCGTCAGGCGCCATGTCGAGGCCTGGGGCGACGACGTCCCGGACGGCAAGGTGACCGATTTCAAGGGAGCGGTGAAGGCGACGCCGGACGAGGTCGTGGTCTTCTCCTGGTTCGAATATCCCGACCGGGCGACGCGCGACGCCGCCAACCAGAAGATCATGAACGACCCGCGCATGAAGCAATGGGGCGAGACCATGCCCTTCGACGGCAAGCGCATGATCTATGGCGGCTTCGCCTCGATCCTCGACGAAGGCGAGGGCGGTGCGATGGGCTATCTCGACGGCGTCCTCGTCGCCGTGCCGGACGAGCGCAAGGCGGATTACCGCGATTTCTCGGCCAACCATGCGGCCTTGTTCAAGGAATACGGCGCTCGCCGGGTCGTCGATGCCTGGGGTGACGATGTGCCCGACGGCAAGGTCACCGACTTCAAGGGCGCGGTGAAGGCCGAAACCGGCGAGACGGTGGTGTTCAGCTGGGTCGAGTGGCCGTCCCGGGAGGTGCGCGCCGCCGCCTGGGGCAAGATGATGGAAGACCCGCGCATGGCGGCGCTTGAAATGCCCTTCGACGGCAAGCGCGTCGTCTATGGCGGCTTCGCGCCGATCCTGGACACCGCGCGCGGCTGAGGCGGGCGGCTCCCATACACGCAACGGCCATGCGGGGGCGGCATCTTGCCCCCGCCGGCCAAATGGCCGAGAGATCGGGTTGCTTCACCGGATCTCTCGTCATGTTTGCTGGCATTCCCCTCGGCGATCTCGCCTTTCTCGCCGTCTCGCTCGTGCTGGCAGGTGCCGTCACCGGGCTTCTGGCCGGCGTCTTCGGCGTCGGCGGCGGTGCGGTCATCGTGCCCGTGCTCTACGAGATCTTCCGCGTCATCGGCGTGGCGGAGGAGGTGCGTATGCCGCTCAGCGTCGGCACCTCGCTTGCGATCATCATCCCGACCTCGATCCGCTCCTTCAATGCCCACCGGGCCAAAGGTCTGGTCGATCTCTCCATTCTCAAGGTCTGGGCGGTGCCGGTGATCGTCGGCGTGCTCGCCGGCAGCTGGATCGCCCGCTTCGCGCCCGCCGATCTCTTCAAGATCGTCTTCGTCGCGGTGGCGACGATCTCGGCGTTGCGCCTGCTCTTCGCCGCCGATCGCTGGAAATTCGGCGAGGACATGCCTGGCAAGCCGTTGATGGTCGCCTATGGCGGCCTCATCGGCGTGCTCTCGGCCCTGATGGGTATCGGCGGCGGCCAGCTCTCCAGCCTGTTCATGACCTTCTACGGCCGCCCGATCCATCAGGCGGTCGCGACATCATCGGGCTTGGGCGTCCTGATCTCGATCCCGGGCGCGCTCGGCTTCATCTATGCCGGCTGGCCGCAGATGGCGTTGGGCACGTTGCCGCCGCTCTCGCTCGGCTATGTCTCGCTGATCGGCATGATCCTGTTCATTCCGACCTCGATCTGGACCGCCCCGATCGGCGCGCGGCTGGCGCATCAGCTCTCGAAGCGGCGCCTAGAAGTGGCGTTCGGCATCTTCCTGCTTTTCGTTGCCGGCCGCTTCATCTGGTCGCTCATCCACTGAGGCGGATGGCGATGGGCGAGACCGTGATCAGGCTGCTCCAGACCGCAGATCATCAGTCGCTGGCAGCGCTGATGATCGAGATGCAAGGGCATTACAGCGTGCCGTGCCCGCCGGTGCAGGACATCCTCGCCGGGCTCGCGGCTTTGCCGGCCGGGGTCGATATCCTCGTCGCCGTGAAAGCGGAGGCGGTGTTGGGCTTCGCCTCCGCCTGCAATCTCTATCCGGGGCCCGGCCTGAAGACGGGCTTTTTCCTCAAGGAGATTTATGTCGCCGATGTCGCGCGGGGCGCCGGCCTTGGCCGCAAGCTGATGACGGCGCTGGCTGAGCTGGCCCTGGAACGCGGGCACCGCCGCATCGACTGGACGGCCGATGTCGACGACGCGGCGCTGCTGCGCTTCTATGACAGCCTCGGTGCCGCGGCCTATCCGAAGAAGGTGTTCTATCGCCTGACCGGCGATGCGTTGACCGGTCTGACAAAATCCTAGCCGTCATTCTCGGGCGAAGCGCAGCTTCGACCCGAGAATCTCATGACGAGAAAGCGCTGGTTTCCGAGATGCTCGGGTCAAGCCCGAGCATGACGTGGCGGTTCGGGCGGCTTCCCGGCCAATCGCTTCGGTAGCACCGCCATGATCTCCAGCCGTTCCGCCTCGCTCAATCGACCCCATTGCGCGATCTCCGTCAGCTTCCGGCCGCAGCCCTCGCAGAGTTTGCTCACGGGATCGATCACGCAGACCTTGATGCAGGGCGTCGAGGCGGCGTTCATCGCCCGGCCCAACCCAGTGCCAGCGCGACGCCGAGATAGATCGCGATCTCGGCGAGTTGCTGGGCTGCGCCGAGGATGTCGCCGGTCTGCCCGCCGATCAGGCGCCGCGCCATCCGCGACAGCACCGCTGCCGCGCCATGCGCCAGCGCGAAGCCGAGGAGCAGACCGGTAATCGGCAGTTGCGCCGCCAATCCAATTCCGGTTGCCAGGAAAAGGCTGAAGCCCAGCGCGATCCGCGCCGTCAGCACCGTCGGCTGGCCGACGGCCGCCGCCGCACCGGTGCTGCGCGCCGCCGGCTGGGTCGCCAGCATGAAGAGCGCCTCGGCGCGCGACCAGGGCGCCGCGACGAGCACCGCGGCTGCCGCAGCCCAGGCACCGGAGCGGTCGAGGATCATGGCGATCAGGCTCGCCCGCAGCAGCAGCGCCAGCGCCAGCGCCAGCGCGCCATAGGAGCCGATGCGGCTGTCCTTCATGATCTCCAGCCGCCGCTCGACCGTATGCCCGCCGAACAGCCCGTCGGCGGTGTCGGCCAGGCCGTCCTCATGGAAGGCACCGGTCGTCAGCGCCATCGTGGTCAGCGCAAGCGCCGCGACGACGAACCCGCTGAGGCCCGCCAACCCGGCCCCCAGCGCGACGAGCGCGGCCGGCGCGGCGATGACCAGCGCGGCGAAGGGCAGGGCGCGCGGCACCTCCCGGAAATCCGGGACGCCATGGCCATCGCTTTCGCCGGGCAATAGCGGCACCGGCAGGCGCGACCAGAAGCGCAGGCAGATCGCGGTCGCGATTCCCCAGCCCGGCCAGTCGGGCGGGCGCGTCTCGCTCGTGGTTTCCGCCTCTGCCATGCCTGCCGCGTCGTCTCGCTCGATTGTCTTCACGCTCCCGACCCTATAGCAGCAGCGCAGACTTTGCCGCCACGCTCTCGCGCCGGCCGCAGCCCCCTTGCCAGACGGAACAGCCATGGCCGCCTCCGGATTGCCCTTCGACGATATCCGCGACCTCATCGCGCAGATGCCCGGCCCCGACATGGCGGCGGCGAATGTGGTGCGCGCCCGTGACGCCAACCTCACCAAGCCGGCCGGCAGCCTCGGACGCCTGGAGGAAATCGCCGAATGGCTCGCCGCCTGGCAGGGCAAGGCCCCGCCCGAGGTGCGGCGCCCGCTCGTCTGCGTCTTCGCGGGCAATCACGGCGTGGTCGCGCAGGGCGTCTCCGCTTATCCGCAGACGGTGACGCGCCAGATGCTGGAGAACTTCGCCGCCGGTGGCGCGGCGATCAACCAGATCTGCGCGGCCTACGATCTTGGCTTCAAGGTCTTCGACCTCGCGCTCGACCTGCCGACCGGTGATTTCACGCAAACCGATGCGCTCGACGAGCGTGCCTGCGTCGCCACCATGGCTTTCGGCATGGAAGCGCTCGTCGGCGGCACCGATCTGCTCTGCCTCGGCGAGATGGGCATCGGCAACACCACCTCGGCGGCTGCGATCTATGCCGCACTCTATGGCGGCGATGCCGCGCATTGGTGCGGCCGCGGCACCGGCATCGACGATGAGGGCCTGAAGCGCAAGGTCGCAGCGGTGGAAGCGGGGCTCAGCCTGCATCGCGCCCATCTCAAGGACCCGCTCGAAGTGCTGCGCCGCCTCGGCGGACGCGAGGTCGCGGCGATCTGCGGCGCGATCATCGCCGCCCGCTCGCAGCGCATCCCGGTCATCCTCGACGGCTATGTCGTGACGGCCGCCGCTGCGATCCTGCACGCGATCGAGCCTTCGACCATCGACCATTGCATCGCCGGCCATCTCTCGGCCGAAGGCGCCCATGCCGACGTGCTCGCCCGCCTCGGCAAGGTGCCGCTGCTGGCGCTCGACATGCGCCTCGGCGAGGGTTCGGGTGCGGCGCTCGCCGCCGGTCTCGTCAAGGCGGCGGCGTCGGTCCATTCGGGCATGGCGACCTTCGAACAGGCGCAGGTCGCGCGGAAGGATGACGAGACGACGCGGCACTGAGCTGCAGCTTCGGCGCGCCGCCGCGAAGGGCTATTGTCCCGCGGCCGCGTGCCGTTCGACGGCCGCCATGATGATGTCGAGCAGTTCCGTCTGAGCGTCCTCGCGCGTGAGGTCGCCGGCTGCCGCTGCGCCGGACAGAGCTTCTGCCGCGCCCAGCACGCCCCAGAAGGCCGCTGCCGGAACGAGTGTCGCGGCAAAGGGCTGAAAGGTGGCGCGGCATTTCGCGATGAAGGCCGCGTAGTAGCCGCGCTTCAGTTGCTCGAGCTCCGGTGAACCCGCAAGCGCCGCACTGACGCCGGGAATCTCGCGCCCCTGCGTCAGCACGCAGTCGAGATAGCAGGCCGCGATCACGCCAGCCCGTGCCTTAAGCTCCTGCGGAGCCTTCGCAAGCGCTTCATCCATCAAGGCCGTCTGGCGCGCGTCATATTCCCGGTAGAGCGCGGCGAGCAGGCCGGCCCGCGTTCCGAAATGATCGTAGACGACGGGCTTGGTCACGCCGGCTTCCTCGGACAGCCGGCCGAGGCTCAATGAATCCGTCCCCTCGCGGCGCACCAGGCTCCAGGCCGTATCCAGCAATTGGCGGTGGCGATCATCGCGGCTGAGGCGCCGGCGGGTTTGCCGGCCGTCCGCGCTTTCATGCGTCGCAGTGGGAGGTTCGCTTGACATTTAATATACCATTGGTAATTTACTAAAAGTATATAGCGCCGATGGACGGCGTGCAACCGATCAGGACATCAGCCATGCACAGCCTCATCGTAGTTTCCCATCCTCTGCCGGAATCGCTGACGGCCGCGGTTGCGCGGCAGGTCGGCGCCGGGCTCGCGCAGGCCGGCCACAGCTTCGAGATCGCTGATCTGACGGCTGAAGGGTTCGACCCGCGCTTCACCAGCAATGACGTCGCGGTGCATCTGAAACAGGCGCGTGTCGACCCCGCGGTCGCAGCCGAGCAGGCGCGGATCGGGCGGGCCGATGCGCTGGTGCTGGTTTATCCGGTCTATTGGTGGTCCTTCCCGGCCTTGCTCAAGGGCTGGATCGACCGCGTCTTCATCAATGGTTGGGCCTATGAGGAGATGGCGGACGGCCAGATCGTGCGGAAGCTCGGTCACCTGCCGATCCATCTCGTCGCGATCGGCGGTGCCGATCTGCGCACCTATGCGCGCCACGGCTATTTTGGCGCGATGCGGACGCAGATCGAGCATGGCATCTTCGGCTATTGCGGCGCGCCGGTTCGTCGATCCGAATTGCTGGTACCGGGCGAGACCCGGGATGCGGCCGAGATGCTCGAAGCGGGGGAGCGCATCGGCCGCACGATCTTCCCGCAGCTGCCTTCCGCACAGGCTGCGTGAGATCGTCGGCCGCGACGGGTCAGGAGGCGTAATCCGTCTTCAAGCCGGCCCGCTCGGCATGGCGCTCCTGCGCCAGCTCGATCAGGCGGGTGATGAGGGCGGGGTAGGGCAGGCCGGAGGCCTCCATCATCTTCGGATACATGCTGATCGCGGTGAAGCCCGGCAGCGTGTTGATCTCGTTGAAGTAAAAGGCGCCGCTCTGGCGATCGAGGAAAAAGTCGACGCGCGCGAGACCGCTGCATTCCAGCGCGACGAAGGCGTCGATCGCGAGCTGCCGCACACGCGCCATCTGCTCGGCATCGAGCTTGGCCGGCAGATCGACGCTGGCGCCGTCCTGGTCGATATATTTGGCCTCGTAGGAGTAGAACTCGTGCTGCGGGCCGGCATTGAGCTCGCTGGCGACGCTCGCCACCGGCGGATCGCCATCGAGCACCGCGACCTCGATCTCGCGGGCGTCGATGCCCTGCTCGATCAGAACCTTGGTGTCGTACTGGAAGGCGTCGTCGAGCGCGGCACTAAGCGCCTCCCAGCTCTTCACCTTATGCACGCCGACGCTGGAGCCCATGTTGCAGGGCTTCACGAAGACGGGGAGGGTGAGCGCTGCCTGAGCAGCCTTCGCTGACCCTTCCGGATCGCGCCGCCAGTCGCGCCGCGACAGGGCGAGATAGGGCGCGACCGGCAGGCCGGCGAGCGCCGCCAGCCGCTTGGCGATGTCCTTGTGCATGCCGACCGCCGAGGCGAGCACGCCCGAGCCGACATAGGCCGCCCCGGCCAGCTCCAGCAGGCCCTGCACCGCCCCGTCCTCGCAGAGCGGGCCGTGGATCACCGGGAACACGACATCGACCGGCGCAATGGCCGGTGTCGCGTTGTCGGCCGGCAGGATGGCGGTGTGCTCGCCCTGCGGCTCCAGTCGGATCATGGGTGAATCGACCGGAATCGGCAGGCTCTCGGTGTTGGCCCCTTCGATCCGGCGCAGGTCATGGCATTGCCAGCGGCCCTGCTTGTCGATGCTGATCGGCACGGGCTCGAAGCGCTCGCGGTCGATATAGCGCAGGACGGAGGCCGCTGATTTCAACGACACCTCATGCTCGCCCGACTTTCCGCCATAGAGCACGGCGACGCGCGTTTTCCGGTTCATGGTCCGATGGTCCGAGAGGCTGGAGGAAATGCCTGAGCGAGGCTGGGAAAGGATGTCGCCGAGCGATGAGGCGAGATTCGGGCGGCTGGATCAGGCGGCGCGCGGCTTCGCCTTCGGTTCGGGCAAGGCTGCGAGCGTGTCCATCACGCGCTCGGCTGGCAGCGTGATCGTGACCTCAGTGCCCGCGCGCGGCTTGGATTTCAGGTGGAAGCCGCCGCCATGCAGGTCGATCAGCCCCTTGACGATCGGCAGGCCCAGCCCCGAGCCCTGCTCGGCCGTCTTGATCGCCAGGGAGCCGCGCCCGAAGCTCTGCATCACGATCGGAATCTCGTTCTCGGGGATGCCCGGGCCGGTATCGGTGACGGAGACATACTGTCCGCCGGTCGCGGTCCAGCCGACCTTGATCGTGATCTCACCGCCCTGGGGCGTGAACTTGATCGCGTTCGAGAGCACGTTGAGCACGGCTTGCCGGATGGCGCGCTCGTCTGCCCAGACGCGCGGCAGGCTGGGCTCCGCCAGCGCGCGGATGCTCTGGCCCTTCGCCTTGGCGCGCAGCGCCAGCATGTGCTGGCATTCGTCGACGATGCTGGGGAGGGAGAGCGCTTCCTCGTTCAGCTCGTACTTGCCGGCCTCGATGCGCGAGAGGTCGAGGATCTCGTTGATCAGGTTGAGCAGATGCTGGCCCGAGCCGTGGATATCGGCCGAGTATTCCTTGTAGGCGGCATTGGCATGCCCGCCGAAGATCTCGTTCTTCATCACCTCGGAGAAGCCGAGGATGGCGTTGAGCGGAGTGCGCAATTCATGGCTCATCGTTGCCAGGAAGCGCGACTTGGCGAGATTGGCTTCTTCCGCCTTGCGCCGGGCTTCGTCCGAATTGGCGTTGGCGGTCTCCAGCTCGGCGATCAGCGCGTCCTTCTCGGCCCTGAACACGATCGAGGCGACCGAACTCGCATAAAGCCGGTTGGCGAGGAAGATGAAGAAGAGCTGGGCCGAGGCCGCCATCAGCGCCATGGTGACGCTGTCCATGTCGCGCCGGTCCCAGAAGAACACCATGATCCCGAGGATGATCGGGGTCAGCCCGGTATAGACCGCGAGCGGGATGGTGGCCGAGAGCATGACGGTGAGCGCGCTGACGACCAGTAGGGCGGTGGTGACGAAGACCTTGGCGCCGGGCGCATCGACCTGGACGAAAAGGAGCAGCAGCAGCGACCAGGCGAGGCCGTGCATGCCCTCCGCGAAGGCGAAGAGCCGGCGCCAGAGCTTCAGCCGGATCTCATCGGGAGCCTTGGCGAGGAAGCGCCGTGCCATCAGGACGATGATCATCGTCGTCAGCAGCACGATGCCGCTCCAGACCGCCACCAGCGGCGTGGGCAGCCAGAGGCAGGCGGCAGCGGCGATGCCGAGCGCCAGGACCAGCGTGCCGGCTGAGCCGGAGATCCGGTATTGCGCGAAGACGCGCAGCAATTCGTTGTCGAAGGCGCGCTCCAGCCCGGTGGAGGAGGTCAGCCGTTCGCGCGCCGACCTGACCTCGCGCGTGACCAGCTTCCGGCGCGCCACGGCCGAGGGGTCGGGCCCGCGCCCGCGCTGCACCTGTTCGGCCGTCACTTCCGCCATGATCGGGAGCGTGTATCCTCGTTCGGCCGCTGCGACATGCAGGGGCCGGCTCGCCATCATGGACACCAAATCGTTAAGCTCTTCCTGATGGCACCCTTCGGATTCGGTCGCTCCCGCTATGGACCCTTCGGCTGGCGCCGCGTCGGCCGGCCGGTCGACTTCGTCGTGGCGCTCGGCCTGCTCGGCTTTCTCGGGTTGGCTGGTGCGATCCTGCAATACCGGCTCGGTCCGGCGCGAGAGCTCGTGGGCGCGGCCCAGGCGATCGATGGCGATTCAGTCCGGCTGCTCGGCGAGGAGTTGCGGCTGGAGGGCATCGACGCGCCCGAATACCGCCAGAGCTGCACCGCGCGCGACGGACGCCAGATCGCCTGCGGGCGCGACGCGCGCCGCGCCTTGCAGACGATGCTGGCGCGCGGCGTGACGCAGTGCGAGATCGGCAAGGCTGATCGCTATGGTCGCGGCCTCGCGCGCTGCCGGCAGGGCGAGACCGACATCAACGCCGCGCTGGTGCGCGAGGGCCATGCGGTCTCCTACGGTGCCTATCGTGCCGAGGAGGACGAGGCGCGGGCGGCCGGCCGTGGCATCTGGGCGACGCAGTTCGAGCGTCCCGAAGCCTGGCGCCGCAGCCACGCCCGCTGAGGCTCTCCGCCATGATCGCGTCATGAAGCGCCGGCAATCCGGTTGACCTTCCGGCGTGGGCCGTGATCGGGTACGGCGGAAGACGGAGATGATCTGATGAAGCTCTATGACGGCGGGCGGGCGCCGAATCCACGGCGGGTCCGCATCTTCTTCGCGGAGAAGGGCGTAGCCCTGCCGGAACTCGTGCCGGTCGACATCGCCAAGAAGGAGCACAAGAGCGAGGCCTTCACCCGGATCAATCCGGCGCAGCGCCTGCCGGTCCTCGAACTCGACGATGGCACGGCGCTGGCCGAGACGATCGCGATCTGCCGCTATGTCGAGGCGCTTCATCCGCAGCCCCCGCTCTTCGGCCGCGACGCGAAGGAGCAGGCGACCATCGAGATGTGGAACCGCCGCGTCGAGCTCGGTCTCTTCGCCAGCGTCGCCGCCGTCTTCCGCCACAGCCATCCCTCGATGGCCGAGCTGGAAGAGCAGGTGCCGGAATGGGCAGAGGCCAATCGCGACCAGATGGACGACCATCTCTGGCTGCTCGAACTGCAGCTCGCGGCCAATCCCTTCATCTGCGGCGAGGTCATGACGGTGGCCGACATCACTGCCGGCATCGCCATCGACTTCATGAAGCCGTCGCGCATCCCGCTGCCCGAGGATTTCGTCCATATCCGCCGTTGGCATGGCGAATTGTCCGGCCGTCCAAGCTGGAAGGTCTGATGCGCCGGTCGATTCTTGCCCTGCTCGCCGTTCTCGCCCTTCCAACGCTCGCACCGGCGGCTGAGCGGCTGAGCGGCGAGGCGATCGAGCGTGCCTTCCGGGGCAATACGGTCTCGGGCCGCTATACCAATGGCGGCTTCTTCACCGAGTATCACGACCCCAACGGCCAGGCGCTTGGCCATAACGGTTGGCAGGCCAATACCGATGCCTGCTGGATCACCAAGCCGGACCGCATCTGCTACTATTACGGCCCGCAGACCGACCGGACGGTGCATTGCTTCTCGGTCGAGATGAGCGGCGATCTCTACGTCCTGCGCAACAGCGGCAACGGCATGGTCAACGCGCTGGCCAAGGTCGAGCTCGCCAACCCGCGCAACCATACCGATAACGGCACGCCCTGGTATTGCGACGGGCTGATTTCGCGGGCGCCGGAGGCCCCGATGAGCCGGAAGCTGGCGCGGCGTTGATGTCCCGGCTCGCAGGCATCGTGATGCTCATGCTGGGCTTGCTAGCGACGGCGCAGGCGGCAGCCGTGGAGCGGTTGACCGGCGATCAGATCAAGCAGCTTTTCGAGGGCAACACCGTCTCGGGCCGCTATTCCGGCAGCAACCTGCCGTTCAGCGAGTACCATCACCCCGACGGCCGGGCGAGCGGGCACAATCGCCATCTGACGAATACCGATGCCTGCTGGACGACGACACAGGATTCCGTCTGCTACTATTACGGGCCGCAGGAGAAGCGCCGCACCTATTGCTTCGCGATCGAGACCAGCGGCGACCTCATCGTCATCCGCAATCGCCCGAGCGGCCGCATCAACGGTCTCGCTCGCGTCGAGAAGGGCGACCCGCATCATTATACCGCGAAGCAGTCCGACTGGGTCTGCGATGGGCTGATCTCGCAGGCTCCGGGACGGTCGAAGCTGGCGCGCCGATGAGCGCCGCCGAGACGCTCGACGAGGTTGTGACGGAGCTGCGCGCTTGCCGCATCTGCCGCGACGCGCCGCTCTACCTGCCGCCCTTGCCGCACCAGCCCCGGCCGGTCATCCAGGCGGCGGCCACTGCCCGGCTCTGCATCGCCGGCCAGGCGCCGGGAACGCGGGTCCATGCCAGCGGCCGGCCCTTCACCGACCCCTCGGGCGTGCGCCTGCGCAACTGGCTCGGGATTGACGAGGCGGCCTTCTATGACGCGGCGCAGGTCGCGATCGTGCCGATGGGCCATTGCTTTCCCGGCCTCGATGCGAAGGGCGGCGACAAGCCGCCGCGGCGTGAATGCGCGCCGGTCTGGCGAGCCCGCGTCTTCGCGGCGCTGCCACGCATCGAGCTTGTGCTGGCGATCGGGCGTTATGCCCAGAGCTGGCATCTCGGCCCGAAGGAAGCCGCCAATCTCTCGGCGACGGTCGCCAACTGGCGCGAAATCCTTGCCCGACCGGTCTTCCCGCGCGTCCTGCCGCTGCCGCACCCATCCTGGCGCAACAATGCCTGGCTCAAGCGCAATCCATGGTTCGAGGCCGAACTGCTGCCGGTGCTGCGCGACGAGGTGGAGCGGCTGCTGCGGTAACGGGGAAGCTCAGTAGCGGAACGGGCCGGAATCGAGTCCGCGATTCATCTGCCCGCGCACGCTGACCACAGAACGGACCGGGCCGAGCGCGGTTTGGCCGCGGCTTTCCAAATAGACCATCCCGTCGGCCCGGCTGCCATAGCCGTTGCGGGAACTCTTGCCGAACTCGGCGCGGACGCCGCCGCCGAGCCGCACGCAGAATGCCGAGCCCTCCATCCGGACGAAGCCCGCGCCATATTCCGGGCAGGGGCGGGCCGCGCCGCCCGGCTTGGGAGCGGGCTTGGCGGAGGATTCATAGGGTGCGGATTTCCGCGGCAACGGCTCGCCGATCGACTGCGCTGTCGCTGCCGTCGCAAGGCCGGTCAGAAGCAGGGCAAGGGCGATGCGGAGCATGATTGGGTTCCGTGGCGGCGATCCTTGCTACTGAGCCAGCAAGGCGCAGTTGTGGCAAGTCCGGCGTCGTGTCCGCTGCAATAGAAAAACCCCGGCTTGCGCCGGGGTGAGTATCGCTCGCGCGACGGGCTCCGTTGGATCAGAGCTGATTCGAAATGCGCGAGCGGATCATGAAATTGTCGAAGGTGTATTCGGCGATCTGGAACCAGAGATAGGCATCGCCGCGGAAGGCCGACATCGAATCGTAGATCTTCTTGAAATCCGGATTCTTGGCGGAGGTTTCGGCATAGACCTCCTTCGAGGCCTTCAGGCAGGCTTCGAGGATTTCCGGCGAGAACGGGCGCAATTGCGCGCCGCCGGCAACGAGGCGCTTCAGCGCGGCGGGATTGCGCGCATCGTACTTCGCCTGCATGTCGATATTGGCCTGGGCCGCCGCCGTTGTGAGCAGCGACTTGTAGCTCTTCGGCAGCTCGTCCCATTTCTTCGTGTTGATGAAGAAATGCAGCGAGGCGCCGCCTTCCCACCAACCGGGATAATAGTAATAGGGCGCGACCTTGTTGAAGCCGAGCTTCTCGTCATCGGCCGGGCCGACCCATTCCGCGGCGTCGATCGTGCCCTTTTCCAGCGCCGGATAGATGTCGCCGCCGCCGATCTGCTGCGGCACGACGCCGAGCTTGCTCATCACCTGCCCGGCGAAGCCGCCGATGCGCATCTTGACGCCCTGCAGGTCGGCGACCGTCTTGAGTTCCTTCCGGAACCAACCGCCCATCTGGCAACCGGTATTGCCGCCCGGAAGCGCATAGATATTGGCCTTCTTGTAGAACTCGTTCAGCAGCTCGTTGCCGCCGCCATGGTAGAACCAGGCGTTCTGCTGGCGGGCGTTGAGCCCGAAGGGCACGGCGGTGCCGAAGGCGAAGGTCGGGTCCTTGCCGACATAATAATAGGAGGCGGTATGGCACATCTCGACGGTGCCGTTGGTGACCGCGTCGGCCGCCTGCAGCGCCGGGACGATTTCGCCGGCCGCGAAGACCTGAATCTGGAACTTGCCGTCCGTCGCCTCGGAGACGGCCTTCGCCAGCACTTCGGACGCGCCGTAGATCGTGTCGAGCGATTTCGGGAAGGACGATGTGACGCGCCACTTCACTTCGGGCATTGATTGCGCGATTGCCGGGCTTGCTATTGTCCCCGCTGCGGCCCCGGCCCCGGCAACCTTCAAAAAGTGACGACGCTTCATCAAATCTGCCCTCCCTCAAAGGCAATGCGCGCCGGTTCTCCGGTCGTCGCGAACGTCTGAGAGGAAAGCAGTCCGTTCGCGGACGCAAGAGCCATTTGCATGGCAATCATGCAATTTCGTCATGAGTCCGCGCCGAAGCTCGTTTTTCACAGATCGATCCTGTGAGAGCAGGGGCGTGGCCAAGCCCTGAAATGCAACAAGGCCCGGCGAAAGCCGGGCCTTGTATCGATCAGCGGTCGTGATGCTCTCGCGATCAGCGGGCGCGGGTGCGGACCTGGAAGACGTCGAAGCTGAGCTCGGCGACCTGCCACCAGAGATACTGGTCGGAGCGGAAGGCGGCCATGGTCTCGATCGCCTTCTTGAAGTCCGGGTTCTTGGCCGAGATTTCGGCATAGAGTTCGTTGGAGGCCTTGAGGCTCGCCTCCATCACGTCCTGCGGGAACGGGCGCAGCTGCGTGCCGGCCGCGACCAGGCGCTTCAGCGCCGGCGGGTTCACCACGTCGTAGCGGGCTCCCATCTGGGTGTTGGCATAGGTGCAGGCTGCGGTCAGCGCGGCCTGGTACGTCTTCGGCAGCGAGTTCCATTTCTCCAGGTTGACGAAGGCATGGACGGTCGGCCCGCCCTCCCAGAAGCCCGGATAGTAGTAGTACGGCGCGACCTTGGCGAAGCCGAGCTTCTCGTCGTCATAGGGGCCGACCCATTCGGCGCCGTCGATCGTGCCCTTCTCGAGCGCCGGATAGATGTCGCCGCCGCCGAGCTGCTGCGGCACGAGGCCGAGCTTCTGCAGGACCGAACCGGCGATGCCGCCGATGCGCATCTTCAAGCCCTGGATGTCGGCGACCGACTTGATCTCCTTGCGGAACCAGCCGCCCATCTGCGCGCCGGTATTGCCGCAGGGCAGGCCGTAGATGTTGAACTTCTTGTAGAACTCGTTGAACAGCTCGTTGCCGCCGTTCTGGAACAGCCAGGCGTTCTGCTGGCGGGCATTGAGGCCGAACGGCACCGAGGCGGCGACCGCGAAGGTCGGGTCCTTGCCGACATAGTAGTAGGAGACGGTGTGAGCCATCTCGACGGTGTTGTTGGTGACCGCGTCGGCCGCCTGCAGCGCCGGGACGATTTCGCCGGCCGCGAAGACCTGGATCTGGAACTTGCCGTCGGTCAGCTCGGAGACCATCTTGGCCATGATCTCGGCGCCGGCATAGATCGTGTCGAGGGACTTCGGGAAGCTCGACGCGAGACGCCACTTGATCTCCGGGTTCGACTGGGCGACGGCCGGCATGGCGACGGCGGTCGCGGCGGCACCGGCCGCAGCGGTCTGGATAAACTGACGGCGCTTCATCTAGGCACTCTCCTCGGATGTCTGGGGGATGCGGGCGTTTCGAAACAGGTTCTGCCGCCCGGCGTTCGGATTCGGGTTGTAGCGAATGGATTTTCGAAGCGCGAGGGATTTCATCGTCGATTCTTGCGACTTTCGGCTAGTTTTCGCTCCCGGCTTGGCGCGCTTCTGCTCGGGTGGTTAAAGCGGCCATGATCGAGACTGAAAACCTGCTGCTGCGCCGCCCGGAGATCGACGATCTCGACGCGATCCACGCGATGCGCAGCGAGCCCGAGGTCGTCCGTTTCCTCGGTGGCCGTCCGCTCAATCGCGAGGAGGCCTGGCACCGGCTGACCCGCATCGTCGGCCACTGGACCTTGCGCGGCTACGGCATGTTCGCGGTGGTCGAGAAAAGCAGCGGGGGCCTGGTCGGCGAAGTCGGGTTGTTCGACGGCCTCCGGGGCCTGTCTCCTGAGTTCGACAACGCCCCGGAAGCCGGCTGGATTCTGGCGGGCGCGGCGCATGGCAAGGGTTATGCGGGGGAGGCGGCGGCCGCCGCCCATCGCTGGTTCGCCACAACCCATGGCGAGCGCCGCAGCGTCTGCATCATCGCGCCCGAAAATCTTGCCTCCTTCCGCGTGGCGCACAAGCTCGGCTACAAGAGCTTCGGACAGGTCGAGTATCAGAACGGGCCGGTGGTGATGCTCGAACGCATCCCCGGCTGAATGGCGTGAAGCGGAGGCCGGCATGGATCAGGACAAGCTCGCGAAGCTGCGGCAACGTTATGCCGGGGCCGGAGGCGGCGATATTCACGATCCGCATTTCGCCAAGGTGGCTGCGGCCCAGTTCACCGGTGACAAGCGCAAATGGCCGTTCGCGGATGTCGCGACCTTCGTCGGCGCTCCCTATCGTCCGGATGCCCTGACCACGCCCGGTCTTGGCGGCCTCGATGTCGCGATCATCGGCGTGCCGATGGACCTTGGCGTCACCAACCGTGCCGGCGCCCGCCTCGGCCCGCGTGCCGTCCGCGCGATCGAGCGCATGGGGCCGATGGACCATGCGCTGGGAACCGCGCCCTTCACCATGCTCAAGGCCGCCGATATCGGCGATGTCCCGTTCCGCTCGCGTTATTCGCTGGAGAGCTGCCACGAGGATATCGAGGAGACCTTCAGGACGATCGTCGAGGCCGGCGTCTCGCCGCTGGCCGTCGGCGGCGACCACTCGATCACCTATTCGATCCTGAAAGCAGTCGGTGCGAAGCGGCCGGTCGGCATGGTCCATATCGACGCCCATTGCGACACCTCCGGCCCCTATGAGGGCTCGAAGTTCCATCATGGCGGCCCGTTCCGACAGGCGGTGCTGGACGGCGTTCTCGACCCCGAGCGCGTGATCCAGATTGGCATCCGCGGTGGCGCCGAATATCTCTGGGAGTTCTCCTACGAATCCGGAATGACCGTGATCCACGCCAATGAGGTCGACGATCTCGGCCTCGACGCCGTGATCGCCAAGGCGTTGGCCGTGATCGGCGACGGGCCGACCTATGTTTCCTTCGACGTCGATTCGCTCGATCCGGGCTTCGCGCCGGGCACGGGGACGCCGGAAGTCGGCGGCTTGAGCCCGCGCGAGGCGCTCGCGATCCTGCGGGCGCTCAAGGGACGCGACATCGTCGCTGCGGATGTCGTAGAAGTCGCGCCGCAATATGACGCGACCAGCAATACGGCGCAGTGCGCGGCGCAGGTGCTCTTCACCGAGCTCTGCCTGCTGGCTGAGGCGCGCGCTTCGGGAAAAGGAAGACCATGATTCGGATTCGATCGATCGCACGCGTTGCCGCGATAAGCGGGCTCTGCCTGCTGGGGTCCGTGGCTCGCGCCGAGGTGCCGGCGAACGGCAAGGCCTATCTGGACGCAGCCTTCGCCTCCGTCGAATCGCTGTTCAAGCTCTACGAGGGCAAGCCGACCCTGCCGCGTCTGTCGGACCCGGTCGACGGCAAGGTGCTGGCCGATGCCTGGAACGCGCCGGCCATCCTCGGCAAGGCGCCCTATGGCGCCAACGATCTCCCGACGCTGCTCGATATCGTCCAGAAACAGGCCGGGATCCTGCAGGTCTATGCGCTGTTCTCGCCGCAGCCGGGCCGCAAGGAGGCTGACCAGGCGGCGAATGCGGTCGAGTTCCAGGACGAACTGACCCGCGCGCGCGTCTTCCTGCTCCAGGCGGCGGGCGGCGCCCTGTCCGCGATCAACGACTTCTCGTCCAGGCTGAAGGACGACGACAAGACCGAGACGCGGGCGCAGGGTTTGCGGCAGATGCGGCTCGGCCTGCAGGAGATCGTCGTCGGCTCGGCGCTGGCGCTGCGCGGCCCCGGTTTGCGTGACGCGAATCGTCAATTGATCGCGCAGGCTTTCGCCGACAACGCTGCCGGCATCGCTTCCGCGCTTGCCCCGCCGGACCGCAACGCGCTCGTCTCGGCGCTCCAGGCGGTTCGCCCGTCCCTGAAGCCCGAGGCGCAGAAGGCGATCTCGGATTTCGCCACCGCCGTGGCGGCCGCGCCGTGCGAGGGCTTCTGCCTGGTCAACTGAGCGGCATTTACGCCGCGCTCAGGGCCGCGTCGCCAGCCAGATCACATGCCGAGCCCCGCCGCCTGTGCGGCGGGCGCGCGCCGTCACTTCCTCCGTGGCAAAGCCGGCCTGGCGCAGCCGCCGCGTGAAACCGTGGTCCGGTCCCGAGGACCAGACCGCCAGAATGCCGCCCGGCCGCAGCGCAGCCTTGGCGGCCTGCAACCCTACAGCCCCGTAAAGTTGGTCATTGCCGGCGACGGTCAGCCCTTCCGGGCCGTTGTCGACATCGAGCAGGATGGCGTCGTAACGCCCCTTGCCGGCCGCGATCGCCGCGGCGACGTCGGTTACGGTGACGTGCGCGCGCGGATCATCGAGGCAACCGGCGAAAACCGCCGCCATCGGCCCTCGCGCCCAGGCGACGACGGCGGGGATCAGCTCGGCCACCTCCACCTGTGCATCGTCAGGCAGATGGGCAAGCGCCGCCCGCAGCGTGAATCCCATTCCCAGGCCGCCGATCAGGATGCTCGGCTGCCGGCGCTGCCCCAGGCGCTCGCAGACCAGGGTCGCCAGCGCCTCTTCCGATCCGCTGAGGCGGCTGTTCATCAGCTCGTTGCTGCCGAGCATGATCGAGAATTCGCTGCCGCGCTGCTTCAGCCGGAGGTCGCCGCTGCCATCCGGCAAGGCTGCGGTGTCGAGGGTCGTCCAGGGTATCACGTCGCTCTCGCCTGTCTGGGAAGCTGCCTTATAGCGCATTCGGCGCAAACGCTTTGAAGCCAAAACGATATGCGCTGATTGCATGAAATATCGCCACGAGCATCGTTGATCGTTCGGTGGCGCATGGCTATTTCATGTTGCGACGCAGCAATCCGCTGCCTTTCCGCGAAAGCCTGTTATGACGCTCGCCGCGAATGATCGCAGCCTGGACGCATCGGCGTCTGCCCATGCGCCTGTCTCGGCAGGACTCGTGCTGTTTGCGCTCGCCATGGGCGGTTTCGCCATCGGCACCACCGAATTCGCGGCGATGAGCCTGCTGCCCTATTTCTCGGCGGGCCTCGGCATCGACGAGCCGACCGCGGGCCATGTCATCAGCATCTATGCGCTCGGCGTCGTCGTCGGCGCGCCCTTGATCGCCGTGCTGGCAGCGCGCATTCCACGGCGCACGCTGCTGATCGGGCTGATGGGCCTCTTCGCGCTCGGCAACGGCTTAAGCGCGCTCGCGCCGACCTATCACTGGATGCTGGTCTTCCGCTTCCTGAGCGGCTTGCCGCATGGCGCCTATTTCGGCGTCGCGGCGCTGGTCGCGGCCTCGCTCTCGGCGCCGAATCGTCGGGCGCAATCGGTGGCGCGCGTCATGCTCGGCCTGACGGTCGCGACGATCCTTGGTGTGCCTGTCGCGAGCTGGATGGGGCAGGTGCTGGGCTGGCGCTCGGGCTTCGCCATCGTCGCCGGTCTCGCCCTGCTGACCGTTGTCCTGATCGCCTTGTTCGCGCCGCGCGACACCGTCCAGCCCGGCGCAAGCCCATTGCGGGAACTCGGCGCGCTGAAGCGCCGGCAGGTCTGGCTGACGCTGGCGACGGGCGCGATCGGCTTCGGCGGCCTCTTCGCGGTCTATACCTATGTCGCCTCGACGCTGATGGCGGTGACGCAGGTGTCGCCCGCCTTCGTCCCGGTCGTGCTCGCGATCTTCGGCCTGGGCCTGACCGCGGGCACCCTCGTCGCCGGCTGGGCCGCCGATCGCGCGCTCGTTCCGGCCACGGCGGCGATGCTGCTCTGGAGCGCTTTCTGGCTGGCGGCCTTTCCCTTCGCGGCCGGGAATATCTGGGCGGTCTCGCTGGTCATCTTCATGATCGGCAGCGGCGGCGGGCTCGGTGCCATGCTCCAGACCCGTCTGATGGACGTCGCCGACGACGCGCAGACGCTGGCTGCCGCGCTGAACCACAGTGCCTTCAACACCGCCAATGCGCTCGGCCCCTGGCTCGGCGGCATGGCGATCGCCGCCGGCTACGGCTGGACCTCGACCGGCTGGGTCGGCGCTGCGCTGGCGCTCGGCGGCCTCGCGATCTGGATCGTCGCGGTACTCGACGCCCGCCGCTGAGCCGGCCGCCGATCCTCCACCTCGGATAGAACCTCTAAGCCTTTGGTCTTGGCCGCATTGGGGCGCCCGCCATCGGTTTGGGCGTGCAAGCTGCGAAAAGCTGCATCGCTCCCTCTTGCGAGCGAAGCGAAACTGCGCCCAATCTGTCGCCACAGAACCGGACCGGGATAACAGCAAGACCGGCCGGCTGAACTGCGGAGGTCCCATGAAGAGTTTCGTTCGTTTCATCGCGGCGGCGGCGTTGACGGTCGTCGGCGCGACAGGGGCGCTCGCCCAGGCCAAGGAGTGGAAGGAGATCCGGATCGGCACGGAAGGCGCCTATCCGCCCTTCAACAACCTGAATGCCAAGAAGGAGCTCGAGGGCTTCGAGATCGACTACGGCAACCTGCTCTGCGAGCGGATGAAGGTGAAATGCACCTGGGTCGTGCAGGACTGGGACGGCATCATCCCGGCGCTGCTGGCCAACAAATACGACGTCATCATCGCCGGTATGAACGCGACCGATGAACGCAAGAAGCAGGTCGATTTCACCACGCCCTACAACAAGACCCCGATCTGGATGATCGGTCCGAAGAGCACCAAGTCGGACGACATCTCGCCGGCTGCGCTGAAGGGCAAGTCGATCGGCGCCCAGGGTTCGACCATCCACGCCAACTATCTCGAGAAGTACTACAAGGACTCGACGCCCCGGCTCTACCCGACCCAGGAAGAGGCCAATCTCGACCTGATCAACGGCCGGCTCGACTATATCGTCGCCGATGGGCTCGCCCTTTCGGACTTCCTGACCGGCAAGGGCAAGGATTGCTGCAAGTTCGTCGCCGAGGTGAAGCGCGACGACGCCATCCACGGCCCCGGCGTCGGCGCTGCCCTGCGCAAGTCCGACACGGCGCTCAAGGCGATGTTCGACAAGGCGATCGCCGAGACGATCGCCGACGGCTCGAACCAGAAGATCCAGGACAAGTGGCTGAAATTCGCCAAGTGACGCCTGCAAACGCCTGACTCTCGCCGGCGCCTTCGCGCCGGCGAGCATCCTCTCCTGCACGGCACCCCATGCTCGAAAAATTCGCATTGCTCGGCTTCGGCCCTTCCGGCTGGGGGCCGGCGCTGCTTCAGGGCGCAGCCACGACGCTCTCGGTGGCGCTTGCAACCCTGCCATTCGGCCTGGGGCTCGGCCTCGTCATCGCGCTCTTGAAGCGCTCCGACAACGTCCTGCTGCGCGCGCTGGCGACGATCTACACCACCGTGTTCCGCGGCGTGCCGGAGCTTCTGACGCTCTACATCATCTATTTCGGCATCCAGATTCTGGTGCAGCAGGTCTGGTCGGGCTTCTCGATCCCGCCCTTCGGCGCCGGCATGGTCGCGCTCGGCATGGTGCTTGCGGCCTTCTCCAGCGAGGTCTGGGTCGGCGCGCTGAACTCGATCCAGAAGGGCCAGCGCGAGGCCGCTGCCGCGCTTGGCCTGTCGAAAGCGCAGGCCTTCCGCCTCGTCGTCTTCCCGCAGCTGATCCGCGTGGCGCTGCCCGGCCTCGGCAATAACTGGATGGTGCTGCTGAAGGAGACCTCGCTGATCTCCGTGATCACGCTGCAGGACATCATGTTCATCGCGACGCGGGCCAATGTCGTGACCAAGGAGCCGTTCCTGTTCTTCGGTACGGCGATGCTGCTCTATTTCTTCTTTTCGCTGGTCTCCGCCTGGGGCATCGACAAGCTCGAACAGCGCACCAATCGCGGCCAGGCCGCCTTCGGCGGAGCGACGCGATGAACTGGTGCGAGTATCCCGGCTACGCGGTCGGCAGCGAGGTCCTGCAGAACTACGGCTGCCGCATGGCAAGCGGCCTCTGGGTCACCTTCGAGCTCGTGGCGATCTCGGTCGCCATCGGCTTCTTTCTGGCGCTGGGCCTTGCCGTCGCCCGGCTCTACGGCCCGCGCTGGGCGCGGATGGCGGTCAGCGGCTACACCACCTTCCTGCGCGGCACGCCGCTGCTCTGCCAGCTCTTCCTCGTCTATTACGGGCTCGGCCAGTTCCGCGAGTTCTGGCAGGGCATCGGCCTGTGGTGGTTCTTCCGCGAGCCGTTCTTCTGCGCGCTCTTCACCTTCACCATCAACACCGCCGCCTATCAGGCCGAGATTCTGCGCGGCGCCATCCAGGCGATTCCGCGCGGGCAGTTCGAGGGCGCGCTCTCGCTCGGCCTGCATCGCTGGGCGACCTTGCGCCTCGTCGTATTGCCGCAGGCGATGATCCTGGCGCTGCGCCCGCTCGGCAACGAGTTGATCGTGATGATCAAGTCGAGCGCGATCGTCTCGCTGGTGACGCTGTTCGACCTGATGGGCGCGACGCGGCTCGCCTTCGCCCGCTCCTTCGACCTCACGATCTATCTCTATGCGGCGCTGATCTATCTGGTGCTGGTCGAGATCATCCGCCGCATCTGGGACAGGCTCGAAATCAGGCTCAGCCGGCACATGGCGTTGCGTTGACCCGGTCTCAGCCGGGCAGGGTCAGCACGACCGCGCCACGCGGCGTCGCCACGACAGTATGCTCGTACTGAACGGTCGGCGCGCAAGGGTCGCTGTAGAGCGTCCAGCGATCGCCATCGGCATTCTCGGCCCAGTCGGCACCCAGCGACAGGAAGGGCTCGACAGTGAAGACGAGCCCGTTCGTCATGGTCCGGCGCTCGCTGCGGTCCGGCCATGTCGCGATCTCCGTCGGCTCCTCATGGAGCGAGCGGCCGACCCCGTGGCTCGCGAGGTTGCGCACCAGCGTATAGCCGTTCTTGTCGGCGAAGCGCCCGACTGCCTTGCCGATCCCGGCCAGCGGCTTGCCGGCACCGACCTGTCCGATGCCCGCCCAGAGCGCGCGCCGGCCGTCACGGCAGAGCCGGTCCAGCTTCGGCCTGACCGGCGGCACGGCGAAGGACGCGCCGGTGTCGCCGAAGAAGCCGTTCTTCTCGGCGGAGACGTCGATATTGACGAGATCGCCCGCGAGGATGTGCCGCTCGCCGGGAATGCCGTGGGCAATCTCCTCGTTGACGCTGATGCAGGTCGCGCCGGGAAAGTCGTAGGCGAGCTCCGGGGCAGGGCGCGCGCCATGGCGTTCAAGATAGTCGCGGCCGATCGCGTCGAGTTCTGCCGTGGTCATGCCGGGCTCGATCGCCTTGCCCATGGCCGCGAGCGCGCGGGCCACGATGCCGCCGATCTCCTTCAGCGCCTGCAATTCGTCGTCGTTGGATATGGTCATAGGGCGGAGCTAAGCCGAGGCCCTGCAAGCCGCAAGGGAAAAGCCGCATGGGCGAATGGCGCGCAATCGCCTTCCCCGCCCGGCGCGTGCACGCTAAAGCGGGTCTATCTTCGGAGAAAAGCGGGAGTTCGGCATGGCCAAAGTCGCATTTATCGGTCTCGGCGTGATGGGGTTTCCCATGGCCGGCCATCTCAAGGCCAAGGGTCATGAGGTCACCGTCTATAACCGCAACCCGACGAAGGCGCAGGAATGGATCTCCCGTCATGGCGGGCTCTCGGCCCCGACCCCGGCCGATGCCGCGAAGGGCCAGGAGATCGTCTTCTGCTGCGTCGGCAATGACGATGACCTGCGCTCGGTGACGATCGGAGAGAACGGCGCCTTCGCGGGCATGGAGAAGGGCGCGGTCTTCGTCGACCACACCACGGCCTCCGCCAATGTCGCGCGCGAGCTCTATGAGGCTGCCAAGCAGGGCGGCTTCGGCTTCGTCGATGCGCCCGTCTCGGGCGGGCAGGCCGGCGCCGAGAATGGCGTGCTGACGGTGATGTGCGGCGGCGAGCCCGAGACCTATGCCCGCGTCGAGCCGGTGATCGCGAGCTTCGCGCGGATGTGCAAGCTGATGGGCCCGGCCGGCTCCGGCCAGCTCACCAAGATGGTCAACCAGATCTGCATCGCCGGCCTCGTCCAGGGCCTGTCGGAGGGCGTCCATTTCGCCAAGCGCGCCGGGCTCGATGTCGAGACCATGCTGGAGGTCATTTCCAAGGGGGCCGCCGGCTCCTGGCAGATGGAGAACCGCGGCAAGACGATGAACCAGAACAAGTTCGATTTCGGCTTCGCCGTCGACTGGATGCGCAAGGATCTGGGCATCGTGCTCGACGAGGCCCGCCGCAACGGCGCGCAGCTCCCGGTGACCGCGCTGGTCGATCAGTTCTATGCCGAGGTCCAGAAGATGGGCGGCAATCGCTGGGATACGTCGAGCCTGATCGCCCGGCTCGAAGGCTGAGGTCGTGCCGGCCCGGTGCGCTCAGGCTGCCGGGCCAGGACGCGCCCGCACGAAATAGACGGCGGCGAGGCCCGCCGTCGTCAGAATCCAGACGAACAGATTCATCGATTGCGGCCAGAGTGTCACCAGCCAGCTGATCAGCACGGTGAGAGCCGCGCTGAAGCCGAGCTGGACCGCACCTAACAGGCCGGCGGCCGAGCCTGCCAGCTCGGGCCGGGCCGAGAGCGCCTCTGCCGTCGCACCGGGGATCGTCATGCCGTTGCCGACTGCGTTCAGGGCCAGCGGCAGGAACAGGGTCAGCGGCGACCACCAGGGCGAGAACGACAGGGCAAGCGCCACGGCGGTCCCCACGAAGGAGATCACCAGCCCGCGCCGCACCATCGTCTGCGTCCCGACGCGCACGGCCAATCGCGACATCGCGAAATTGCCGACCATGTAGCCGAGCGCGTTCAGGATGAAATAGGTGCCGTAGACGTCCGAGCCGCGCCCCATCGTCTCGACGACGATATAGGGCGTCGCCGCGATGAAGACGAAGAAGGCCGATGAGGCCGATGAGCCCGCCGCGACGTTCAGCATGAAGTCGCGATTGCGCACCAGTTCCGGAAAGACGCGGAAGATGCCGAGCAGCGAGCTCTGCTGGCCGAGATTTGGCGCCGTCTCCGGCAGGCGTGCGAGCGTGAAGACGAGTACGGCCGCGCCGAACAGGGTCATGAACCAGAAGATCGCGCGCCAGCCGAAGACGGTTTCGATCTGGCCGCCGAGCCAGGGCGCGATCATCGGCGCCACCACCATCACCATGGTGACGGTGGCGATCTGGCTCGCGGCATGGTCGCGGTCGGCGGTGTCGCGGATGATGGCGCGCGACAGCGCGAAGACGGCGCCGCCGCCCGCACCCTCCAGCACCCGCGCAAGCAGCAGGACATGCGTGGTGGGCGCCATGGCTCCGAGCACCGAGCCCAGCGCGAACAGGGCGATGCCGGCATTGACGCAGGGGCGCCGCCCGAAGCGATCGGAGAGCGGCCCGATCACCAGCTGCGTCAGGGCGACCGCGACGAGGAACAGCGTCAGCGTGAGCTGGATCGTGGCGTAGTTCGAGGAAAAATGCCGGGCCAGTGCCGGCGTTGCCGGCGCGAGCAGGTTGAGCGCGATCGGCTGCAGCGCCGAGATCGCGACGAGGATCGCGAGCGTGGGCTTGACCGCAGCCCCGGTCACGCCGCGGGCTTTCGGGTAAGCTTCAGGTTGGAATCGGGCCGCACGCGCTGCCGGTGCATGGTGTAGAGCCCGCTGCCGACGATCAGCGCGACGCCGATGAAGGCGAAGAGGTCCGGCACGTCGCCCCAGACTGCATAGCCGAGCACGGTGGCGAAGACGATGATCGCGTAGCGGTACTGCGAGATCACGCCGACATCGGTGCGCCGGAAGGCGCTGATGATGAAGAAGGTGCCGACCGTGACCAGAATGGCGGCGAGCGCGACATAGGCGGTCTGGATGCGCCAGACCGGCACCCACTCCTCGGTGAGGCCATAGGCGACGGCGACGATGCCGACGAGGATCGTCGTGGTCAGCGACACCACAGTCGAGGGCACGTCGTCGCCGATGGTGCGGGTCGTCAGGTCGCGGGCGGCGACGAGGAAGGTGCTGATCACGGCGACGATGGCGGCGGCGTTGAAGGATTCGGCACCCGGCCGCACGACGAAGAGCACGCCGATGAAGCCGACGGTCAGCGCGACCGCCCGCCGCCAGCCGACGGTCTCGATGCGCAGGAGCACTGCCAGCGCCACGATGAGCAGCGGCGAGGCCATGTTGATCGCCGTCAGGTTGGCGAGAGGCAGCAGTCCGAGCGACCAGCCGAAGGTCAGCGCGCCGAAGGCCTCGAGAATGCCACGCTGCAGCACGCGCGGGCGGAACGCCAGGCGCAGTCGGTCACCCTCACGCGCGGCCAGCACAAGCCCGAAGCCGACCACGACGGCGAAACAGGTCCTGAGCGCGATCGCCTGTCCGGCTGGATAGGTTTCGCGGGCGAGCTTCATGAAGACGTCGTTGACGACGAAAAGCGACATCGCCACGAGCATGAAGATGATGCCGCGGCGGTTTTCGGCTGCACTGGCCAAGAGATCAAATCCAGTTCGGAAGGCTTCAGGCCGGCAGGCGCGACAGCGAGAACGGTTTCAGGTCGAACGGGGACTGCCCGACGGTCGACAGATCGGCGAGAATCTCGCCGATCGCGCTCGCGAACTTGAAGCCGTGGCCCGAGCAGGCCGAGGCGAAGACGGCCTGTGGCACGCCCGGAACCGTGTCGATGATGAAGCCCTCGTCCGGCGAGACCGTGTAGATGCAGCCCTTCACCGTCAGCGGCTCGCCGGCGGCGTCGGGGATATAGCGTGACAGGCATTCGCGGATGCGCGCGACCTGGGCAGCGCTCGGCGTGCGGTCGGGGTCGCGCGGGTCCATCGGCTCGCGCCCGAAATGCGGGCCGCCGAGCTTGAAGCCGGGGTGCTCGTAGAGCGGGAAGCCGTAGAAATTGCCTTCCTCGACGCTGAGGATGAAGACCGGAAAGGCGCCTTCGCGGAACAGCTCCGGCCGACGCGTCGTGAACCAGCCGATCGTCTGTTTCACCGTGCTGACCTGCTTGGCCAGAGCCGGTACGGCATCGGCGATCCAGCCGCCCGAGGTGATGACGAGGCGCCCGGCCGAATAGGTTCCGCGCTCGGTGCGCACGATCACGCCGCCCTGCGCCGTCGGCGTCCAGTCGAGCAGCGGCTCGTTGATGCGGATCTCGGCGCCGCGCGATTGCGCCAGCCCGACATGGGCATAGATCGCCTTCTCCGAGGCGACGAAGCCGCCGTCAGGCTGCCACAGGCCGATATGCCCTTCCGGGAGCTGGAAGGCGGGAAAGCGGCGCGTCACCTCCGCGCCTTCCAGGACTTCGTGCGTCAGCCCATGGTCGAGGCAGGATTGCAACGAGGATTCGACCGGCCCGCCGCCCTTGGGCGCGAGATCGAGCGAGCCTGTGACATGGAGCAGCTTCATGCCGGCCTGCTCGCCGGTCTGCGCCCACAATTCATGCGCCCGCTTCACGATCGGCACGTAATGCGAGCCTTCGAAATAGGCGAGGCGGATGATGCGGGTCAGGCCGTGGGACGAGCCCATCGTATGGCCGAGATCGAAGCGCTCCAGCCCGAGCACCTTGAGCCCGCGCTGGGCCAGATGCCAGCATGCTGCGGACCCCATGGCACCGACGCCCGCGACGATGACGTCATAGCTGTGCTGGCTCATGGCTGCCTGTCCCGGTGGCGCGTGAGACCCAGCCATACAGGGGCTGGCGGCGGGGGTCCAATGCGTCTCCGGCAAGGGCGACGTGCGGCGGCGTGGAAGCCTTTGTTAACGGGCCGGGACCATAACCGGACGCAAGGCTTGACCTATGGTGAGACTGGGCTGGGGATGCGAGGCAGGATACGACGCTGGCTGGGCGCCGGACATGCGGTGGAGGACATCCCCGCGGCGGCGCTGCCGGCGGAGGAGGCCACGCCCCATCCGGCTGCGATCCAGCCCTATGATCCCTCCGCCCATGATGCCGTCGACGATATCGAGCGCGACATCCTGCTCGCGATGCAGCGGCTGACGAAGGAGCTGGGCGAAGTCGAGGAGCGCTCGGCCGAATCCGAGAGCGGCTCGCGCACGATCCTGGAGAATGCCGGCAGCATGCGCATGGCCGTCGGCGCTGCCAGCGAGAACGCCTCCGCGCTTGCCGCCGCGACCCATCAGGTCTCGCAGGCGGCCGAGCAGGTCGATGGCGCAATGGTCGATGTCCGCGACAAGCTCGATGCTGCCGTGTCGCGTGCCGGCGAGGCGGCGCTGATGCTGGATGGCCTTGCCGTCGCGACCGGCGAGATCAGGGGGATCGTCGATTCGATCGCCGAGATCGCCCGCCAGACCAATCTTCTCGCGCTCAACGCGGCGATCGAGGCCGCCCGCGCCGGTGAAGCGGGGCGCGGCTTCGGCGTCGTCGCTCATGAGGTGAAGTCCCTTTCGGTCGAGGTCAGCGAGGCTGTCGGCCATATCCGCGAACGCGTTGACCGGCTGACCCGCGCCGCCCAGGGCTCGACTGGCATCGTCAACGACACCTTGCAGATCGTGCGCGACGTCAACCCGATCATGGTGACGATCGGGCGGGCCTCGCAGGAGCAGGCGAGTTCGACCGCCGAACTCTCGCGTAATGCGCGGGAGGCGGCTCTCTTCGTCGAGGGCGTCGCACGACGCGCCGACGAGATCGACCGCATCGCCCATGAGACGGTCGCCGAAAGCGAGCGCGCCCGGCGGGCGACGCAGAAGGGCAGCCGGCTCGTGGGCAACATGCTCAGGCGCTTCAAGCCCGTGCTGCGCCATTCGGCCTTCGCCGACCGGCGCCGCTTCGACCGCTTTCCGACGGCGCGCAAGGCGCATCTCGTCATCGGCAGCCTCGATGTTCCCGGCCGGCTCGTCGATCTCGGCCGGGGCGGCGCCTTGCTGGCCGGCTCGTCCCAGGCGCGATTGCCGACCGGCGGTGCGGGCGTGGTCACGATCGAGGGCCTGCCGCCGCTGCCTTGCCGCATGACGGGCACCAGCGAACTCGGCATGCATCTCGCCTTCGCGGGCGATGCCGCCGCCGGCTGCGGCGCGCTGGCGGGCATGATCGAGGAGATCGAACGCTCCTATCGCCCGCTGATCGAGCGCGCCCAGGATTTCGCCCGCGCGGTTTCGGGCGCGATGGAGCA
The DNA here is from genome assembly GCF_059416005.1 of Allobosea sp. GW821-FHT09G06. Classification (NCBI taxonomy): domain Bacteria; kingdom Pseudomonadati; phylum Pseudomonadota; class Alphaproteobacteria; order Hyphomicrobiales; family Alloboseaceae; genus Allobosea; species Allobosea sp. GW821-FHT09G06. The sequence goes on from NZ_JBWKOI010000002.1 coordinate 1,184,755, forward strand.
GGCGATCGCGCGTGGCCTGCTCTCGGAGAACGACCTGTTCGATCTTCGTTACGTCCCGGTGCTCGACAGCGAGCCGAGGCAATATCTGAGTCCCAGCCTGCCGGCGCTGGAAACCGTGCTGCCGCCACTGCTGGCCGGCACGCTCGCTTCCGATCCGCGCCTGGTCTTCGCCTTGCCGAGCGACCGCAACGGATACGTGCCGGTCCATCACCCGGCCTGGTCCCAGCCGCAGCGCGCCGGTGATCCCGCCTGGAATGGGGCTTATGCCCGCAACCGGCGCATCATCGACAGCCGTGCCGGCCTGAGTGCCGGGCGTTCGATCCGGCCTTTCCTCGTCCAGCTCAGCCGGCATGAGACCGAGGACGGCCGCAGCGAATTGCTGAGCGAGGTCAACGCGCCGCTGCGCGTCCGCGGCCGCCACTGGGGTGGCGTGCGGATGGCGTATCGGCTCTGATGCGTGTCATCCCGTGCGCGCTGCGGCATGCAATGCCGCTGCGCAGACACGGGACCGCGTGACGAGAAGGCGCTCTTTCCGGAAGACGGTCCCGTGTCTGCGGCGCACCGCTTCGCGCTGCACCGCGCACGGGATGACCGCGCGTTGCGCTACCTTACAACCGGTCCCAATTCACGCTGATGGCGAGCTTCTGAAAGGCCTGCTTCCACAGCGTGGCCGCCTGTTCGAGCCGCGCCGCATCATACACGCCCTGGACCTGATGCACGCTCAGCTCCCAACTGGACGCACCTGAATCCTGCCAGACCTTGCCGAGCAGGCGTCGCAGGCGCTCCGGATCGCGCGCGCCGGCCGCATTGCCGAACATCGTGAACTGGTTCGAGTTCTGCAGCATGTCGGAGACGAGCAGGATCTTGCGGTCCCCGATCGGGACGCGGTTCTCGCGGCGCGACGCGACATCGCCGATCGCCTCGACGATCGGGGACTGGTTGCCCTTGCCGGGCTGTGTCAGCACGGTCAGCGCCTCGTCGAGCGGCCGGCCGAACTTGTCGACCCATTTGACGTACTCGCGTCGGGGATTGCCGATCAACTCGCTCGCGGTCTTGCCGGGGTTGCAGAGCGAGACCAGCGACGGGAAGCCGGGCTCGAACACGTCATTGAAGACATAGATCGACAGCATCCGGTCGGTCGGCAATTCATCGCCGACCTGCTTGACGAGCGCCTTCAGCCGCTTCGCCTGCACCTCGCTCCACGGATCGCTCTTGTCGACGAGGATCAGCGTATGCCCGACAGGCCCGGTCTTCGGGCACAAGGTCTCCTGGTCGCGCGGCGGGCCGCGCAGCAGGGAAGGCGCCGCGAAGAAGCCGACAAGGCCAAGCCCGGCGAGCACGGAGGCGACGATCGCCCAGTTCTCGGTCTTCATGCCTCGCTCTCTAGCGCTTCATTGCGGCGAAATCCTCTGCCGCCTGTTTCTGGGCCGCTTCGTCTTGCTCGAAGGCTTCGCGCCCGGCCTGCACCGCCCTGAGCTTCACCTGCTCGATCTCGCCGGCGAGGTCGATGCCGCGCAGCAGCACCAGCCGGTCCCGGAGTTTGGCCTCGATCAGGGCCGGCATGCTGGTGAGCTGCTGCTCGAAATCGTCGATCTGGCGGCGCGCCGCGACATATTCCGGCAGCTCTGCCGGCTGGTCGATCTCGGCGAGGTTGAGCGATTGCGTGAAATAGGCCGGGGCCAGATCGGTGCGAACCCGGAGATTGGCCTCGCGATACTGCATCATCGCGGCATCCTTGGCGGCGCGCAGTTGGCCCAGCCGCGAGAGATAGAGATCGCGCGCCTTCTCGGCGGCAGCCTTCACGCCCTGCAGCTTGCCGAGCTCGTCGCGGCAATCCTCGCGGAAGCCGTCGACCTGGGTGCGGATCGCCTCCAGCTCCGGCAGCAATTCGGCATCGAGCCGGCGCCGCTCCTCCTCGACCGCGCTCCAGCGCTGCCGCCAGCGCTTATAGGCGGTGGCATGGCCGGGATAGGTGCCGAAGGCGGTATAGCCCTTGCTCGCCGAGACGAAGGCGACGAGGCAGCCGATGATGACCAGCGCGACCGACTTAATGTCGTAGATCGCGAACGGATTCTCCATCATGCGCGGCATGACCTGGAAGGAGCGCGCATCGGGGTTGGCGATCAGCATCTCCCGGTAATGCCCGACGGCGAGATTGAACAGCACGATCAGCCCGATCATGCCGGCATAGGCCGGCAGCGCCCAGAACAGGTGCGAGCTCTTCACATGCTGGCAGTAGCGTGCCGGGCCGACCCCCATGAAGAAGCCGAGCGCGACGTTGAGCGCGGAGATGATGACGGCGGTGGCGGCACCGCCGACCAGGCCGAAATCGCTGGCTTCGGCGAAGAAATTGCCGTTGAGCAGGCTTTCGATAACCAGCGGCACGACCAGGAAGAACAGGATGAACTGCCACTTGTCGAGCTTGGGATCGGCCCGGCGCTTGTTCTCGTAGTTGAAGAAGGCGTATTCGCGCTTGGCCCGGAGCGCGTCATAAACGCGCTGCTCCAGCTCGCCGCCATGCTTGCTCAGCATCGTGCGCATCGTCGCCTCGACGCCGCGTACCCGGCCCTCGAAGCGCTGCTGCGTGAACAACTCGCGCCGGCTGACGATCTCGGCCTGGATGGCGTTGAGGCTTGCCGCCGCCTCCTGCCGCAGCGTGGCGAAATGCTCGCGCGCCCGGGCGATCAGGGTCTGCTCGGTCTGGGAGAGCATCGTCGCATGGGCCGGCGGCTGGTTCTCGACCGCATCGCTCGCGCCGTGATGTCCGGCCTTGACCGACTCGGCCAGATGATGAGCGGTCGGAGCAGGCGTCATCCGTACGGCCCGCAAGGCCGGGCCCTCATCATTCGCCATGGGCGGCTCGCATCAGGAAATGGCGGGCCTCGACGATATCGGCCCAGAAATCGCGGAAGCCGGGATAGGCCGGGCGCAGATAGGCGCGCTTGAACCAGAGCGTCAGTGCCACGAGCCCGCAGAGGCCGAGGGTCGGCAGAACCGCGCCGGCAAGAGCTGGAATTCCCTCGGCAGCGAGGTGCGAGACCATCAACGCCAGCCCGAGCGCGCTCGCGATCGCCAGCAAGGCCAGAACACAATGGCGCCCCGTATCGTAGGCGAGCTGGAGGGCCGCAGTCATGACGGTGATGGCGAAGGCCGCGCAGAGCTCAAGCACCGCAATCCCCGCGACCACAGCGGCGATACCGGCCATGATTCCTGTCGGAGAGGCCGGCGAGAGCACGAGGAAGACGCTGCGCGCCGAGGACCAGCCCAGGAACAGGCAAAGGAGTAGGGTCGCGAGAAGCAGCATGGCGATCAGGGGCAGCGCACGCCGCAGATTCGCTGCCATGATGGCGAGCCGCGCCGCATGGGTCTGCCTGACGGCGCCATCGATCGCACTCGCGACCGCCTTGATCCGGCGGGCCATCGCCTTGAACTGTGACCGCATGCAACTCCACCCGTCGCCGGGACGGTGACCGCATTCGGCTGAAGGGTCAAGCGAGCGCCGGGCGTCGAGTGGCGCTCAGCCGCCGGTGACGCTCATGTGCCGGCCGACGGCCGGGCCGGAATGGCGGCGGTCGATGATGAAGTCGTGGCCCTTCGGCTTGCGCGCGATCGCCTCGTCCATGGCGCGGAAGAGCAGGGCGTCGTCCTGCGAGGCCCGGACCGGCGCGCGCAGGTCGGCGGCATCCTCCTGACCGAGACACATATAGAGCGTGCCGGTGCAGGTCAGGCGAACGCGGTTGCAGCTCTCGCAGAAATTATGGGTCAGCGGCGTGATGAAGCCGACGAGCCCGCCGGTCTCCTTGACGCGGACATAGCGCGCCGGCCCGCCGGTGCGGTAGGGGTCGTCGACGAGCGTGTACTTGTCCATCAGGCGGCCGCGCACCACCGAGAGCGGCAGGTACTGGTCGACGCGGCCGACCTCGATCTCGCCCATCGGCATGACCTCGATCAAGGTCAGGTCCATGCCGAGCCCGTGCGACCAGAGCATCAGGTGCTCGATCTCGTCGTCATTGACGCCCTTGAGCGCCACCGCATTGATCTTGACCCGCATGCCGGCCTTGCGCGCGGCCTCGATGCCGTCGAGCACGACCTTCAGGTCGCCCCGGCGGGTGATCTCGCGGAACTTGTCGGGGTCGAGCGTATCGATCGAGACGTTGATGCGGCGTACGCCATAGCCCGCCATCTCGTCGGCATAGCGATGCAGCAGCGAGCCGTTCGTGGTGAGCGTCAGTTCGTCCAGCGCGCCCGAGGTGAGATGGCGCGAGAGCGAGCGGAACAGGCTCATGATGTCGCGGCGCACCAGCGGTTCGCCGCCGGTCAGGCGCAATTTGCGGGTGCCGCGCGCAACGAAGGCGCTGGCGATCCGGTCGAGCTCCTCGAGCGTCAGGAGTTCCTTGCGTGGCAGGAACTGCATGTCCTCGGACATGCAATAGACGCAGCGGAAATCGCAGCGATCCGTCACCGAGATGCGCAGATAGGAAATCTTGCGGCCGAACGGGTCGACCAGGGGCGACCGCGTCAGCGGCTTCATGTCGTCGAGCAGCACGTCTGCCTCACGTTCCCGCATTGTGGAGCGGCCGGTCCGCGCAGGATGCGGGCGCGCCTTCACATTGCTATAGCATGACATTGGCACTGCGCCCGTGAAGGTCAAGCGCCTACCGGCTAACGCCTGCGAAGGACGAATACCGCCCATGTCATCCTGGCCGACCGAACTGCGCCTCTCGAAGGACCGCCGAACCCTGCATGTGACCTTCGAGGACGGCGCGAGCTTCGCGCTGCCGGCCGAGCTTCTGCGGGTCGAGAGCCCCTCGGCCGAGGTCCAGGGCCATCATCCCAGCCAGAAGACGATCGTGCCGGGCAAGGCCGGGGTCGAGATCCTCCGGGTCGAGCCGGTCGGTCATTACGCCGTCAGGCTCGGCTTCGACGACATGCATGAGACCGGCATCTACGCCTGGGACTATCTGCGCGAACTCGGCGAGCAAGGCGAGGAGAAGATGCGCGTCTATGTCGCGGCGCTGGCCGAGAAGGGCCTGTCGCGCGAAAGGCGGTGAGTGTCGGCCTGCGACGATCTCGATCGCCCGGTAAGGAGCGGGAAGCGAGCGTTCGAGAGAGATCGCCAGCTTGACCGTCAGTTCTCTCCGCACTCACGATGATGCGCCAAGCGCGAAAAAGGGTTCGGCATGCTCCGCCTTCACTACTACCCGGGCTTCATCAGCCTTGCGACACACATCGTGCTTGAGGAAATCGGCGCCGAATACGAGCTGGCCTTCGTCAATCTGCACAAGGGGCCGAGCCAAAATCCATGATATCGCGCCCTTCACCCGGATGGCCTGGTTCCGGCTCTGGAGGATGGCAGCCTTGTGCTTTTTGAGAGCACCGCAATCATTCTGCATTTGCTTGAAATGAATCCGGATGCGTCGCTGATGCCGGGGCAGGGAAGTGCCCTGCGTCCGCATTTCTATAAGTGGCTCATGTGGCTCTCCACGGCGCTGCACCCCAATCTGTCGCTGTATCTGCACCCAACCAAGGTTGTAGAGACAGTGGAGGCACAGGAAGAGGTGAGGAAGGCAGCCGAGGCTCGGGTCGATGCTCAATTCGATCGTGTCGAGGATGAGTTCGCGCGGCATGGTGGCCCGTGGCTTCTGGGCGATGCCTACAGTGCAGCCGATGCTTACCTCTTCACATTGGCGCGATGGTCACGCGGAATGACCCGATCTGCCGCGAGCCGGCCTCTGCTTGGCGCTTACCTGCAACGCATGATCGAACGGCCGGCCGTGCAGCGCGTGCACGCCCAGGAGCATATTCCGCAGCCTTGGATTTAAAACGCGCCTGTTCAGAGAGCGGTTAGGTGTGGAGCCTCAACGAAAAAGGCCGGCGTTTCCGCCGGCCTTTTCATCGAAATCTGTTGGTCGCTCAGCGTGCGACGACGACGCGGGTGCCGACCTTGGCGCGCTCGTAAAGGTCGATCACGTCCTCGTTGAGCATGCGGATGCAGCCCGAGGAGACCGCCTGGCCGATCGTCTCCGGCTCGTTCGAGCCGTGGATGCGGTAGAGGGTCGAGCCGAGATAGAGTGCGCGCGCGCCCATCGGGTTATCGGGGCCGCCCGGCATGAAGCGCGGCAGGTCGGGGCGGCGCTTCAGCATCTGGGCCGGCGGCGTCCAGGTCGGCCATTCCTGCTTGCGCGAGATGGTCTGGGTGCCCGCCCAGTCGAAGCCGGGGCGGCCGACGCCAACGCCGTAGCGCACGGCCTTGCCGTCCGACATCACGAAATAGAGGCGCCGCTCGGCCGAGTCGATCACGATCGTGCCCGGCTTGTGCTTGGTCGGGTAGTCGACGACTTCACGCGGAATGGCGGTGGCCTGCGCCTTGGCCGGGTCCACGTACTGGACGAGCGGCTGGCGGGTCAGAGGGTCGATTTCGGCTCGGGCGGCGGAGCCCAGAGCGAGCAGGCCAAGGCCGGCGAGCAAGGCCAGGCGGGTGGAGCGGATCATCGGAGGAACCTCGGGCGGGTCGGGACGGCTGGTCGCGAAAATGACGCAGAAAAGTCAACGTCTCCTCAACGTCCTGTCAGCTTCCCCAGGGGCGTGCAATCGGCCCGCAATCACATCGACGGGAGCGATCGAGCTTTGCCATGCTGCGTTGCGCGCATGCAACATTGCCCGCGGGCAGTCAGCTCCTCAGCACGACGCAGGCGCCGCGATCGGCCTGGATGCGCCGGCACAAGGCGACGGCCTCGGCGCGCGTCGCTGCGGGCAGCCGCACCCGATAGAAGGCGCGCGTGCCGCGGCTGCGCAGGCGCGTTCCGATCACCATCGGCGGCAGTGTCCCGATGATCGCGCGATGGCGGGCGCCGGCCCGCTGGAAAGTGGCGAGCGCCCGCGCCTTCGAGAAATTGCCGGCAAGCTGCACACCCCAGGGCGCGAAGGGCGCTTCCGCGATCGCCGGAAGGGCAGGGCGCGATTGGCGGATCGCGACGAGCGTGGGCGCGCAGGTCGCCAGCGGATCTCCATCGCGGGTCGCTGGCGGCATGGGTGGCGAGCGTCCGTCGCCATTGGCACGGTCGATCGCCTCCTCCGCCCAGTCGTCGGCAGTCCGGCCGGTGATGGCGAAGACGTAGTTCTCGGTCTCGCTCGGCAGGAAGCGCGTCTGCCCGGCCTTGCGCGCGGCAAGCCAGCCTGCGACGCGGTTCGGCCCGCCATTATAAGCCGCTGCCGCAAGCCCCCAGTTGCCGAAGTGGTCGCGCAGCTCCGCCAGGAAATGAGCTGCCTTGGGTACGGCCTGTTCGGGGTCGAAGGGATCGATCAGGCCGCGCTCGCGCGCCGTCCCGGGCATGAACTGGGCGACCCCCTGCGCACCGGCGGGGCTGGTGACGCCCGCGTGAAAGCTCGATTCCTGGAAGATCAGCCGGGTCAGGAAGGCGGCGGGCACGCCCTGTGCCTTCGCTGCGTCGTCGATTAGGCGGCAGAGCGCGTCCTGGATGCCCGACGAAGCCGGCTGCGGCTCCTCCGCCGCCTGCGCCGGCGCGGACAACAGCGCAGCGGCGAGCAGCAGCGCTGCAAGCCGTTTCGGCAAGCAGGGCGAGAGGGGGAAGCTGCCGGGCATCATCGGCCTTCTCTGCCACGTCTGGGGCGCCGCGGCCATGCATTGCGCCTTTCGCGTTGTGACGAGGTGCCGGCCTGTGCGATGAGAACGCCGCGCTGTCGCCGGCTCATCGGTCGTGGTGCCTCGGTTGACTGAAACGTTGGAGCGGAAGGCCGGAATGGCGAAGGCCTGGATCAAGTGGTCGCGATGGTTTGTCGGGGCGGTGGCGATCAGTGCCGGCCTGCTCTTCGCCTTCGTCGCGGTGCTCGACCCCTTCGGCATGCGCGTCCATGCCGGGCAGGCGTCGCGGCCGATCATGGATATCAACCAGCGCTTCATGTACCCGCAGCTCGTCCGCTCCGGGCGCTTCGACGCGGCGGTGATCGGCACCTCGACGATGCGCCTGCTCGATCCCGAGCTCCTCTCACGCGGCCTTGACGCCCGTTTCGTCAATCTCGCGATGAACGCGGCGACGCCCTGGGAGCAGACGCAAATGGCGCGGCTCGTCCGGGACCATGTCCAGGCGCCGAAGCGATTGATCTGGGGCATCGACACGACCTGGTGCGAGGTGGATGCCACCGACGAGGCCAAGCGCCTGACGCCCCGCCCGGTACCCGCATGGCTGTCCCGCGAGGTCGGCTGGAGCGACTGGCCCAAGCTGCTCAACCTGACCAATCTGGAGATCGCCGGCCGGCTCATGGCCTATCGGCTCGGCTTGTCGCGCGAGCGCATCCGCGGCGACGGCTACGAGGTCTTCACGCCGCCGGAGGCGAGCTACGACCTCGCCCGGGCGCGCGGGCACATCTATGCCGGCCATGGCGGTGTCATTCCCGACCTTGCGTCTCTGTCGCCGTCGGCCGCCGTCGCCCCGGCCGAGAGCGCCAGCTGGCGTTTCCCGGCTTTGTCATGGCTGGAGGAGAACATCGCGGCCTTCCCCAAGACCACGCAGGTGATGCTGGTCCTGCCGCCCGCCCATCTGATGGCCTATCCGCGCGAGGGATCGGCCGCCTGGCAGCGCTATGCCCGCTGCAAGGCCGAGGTCGCTGCGCTGGCGCGCCGCCAAGGTGCGGTGGTGGTCGACTACGCTCATGCCTCGCCGATCACGTCGCAGGACGCCAATTACTGGGACCCGCTGCATTTCCGGCTGGCGATCGCGGCCCGCTTCGGCGAGGAGCTCGCCCGGATCGGCAAGGGCGGCGCGCCGCAGGACGATGGCGCGGCGGTCGTGCTGCGCTGACGCAAGCATCGAAACGCTCTGATGAGGCGGTGCGACCGGTCGCGGCGGCGCCAGTTCCTTGGGCGCGGCCTGGCCTGTCTGTCGCTCTCTTAATCCGCCCGTAATCGGTCCGCGGGGGCGCTCTCGGCTAAAGCCTGCTCACTCGCCTCGGAATGGGCCAGCGGAACATGGCACTCGGCGCGATGCGGGCTGGCACCCGCGGGAAGGGAGCGCGTCGTTGGGAGGCGGTGCGCTCCCTTTCTCACGCAGGTTGCACGGTGGGAGCATAAGCCGCGCAGGCAAGCCGCGCGCATTTGAGCGCTCGTGCTTTAAGAAGGCTGAAAAATCCGGGAAAATGGTGGGCGATACAGGGATCGAACCTGTGACCCCTCCCGTGTGAAGGGAGTGCTCTACCGCTGAGCTAATCGCCCGGACCCGGCCTCTCCTAGTCGGCGCGCCTCATGCCGTCAAGGACGTCCGGGGAGGAGATTTGAACACGCGGTCGACCGCGCCGGCCAACTCGTCGAAATGCTGGATGATGAAATCCGGTTCCAGCGTCTCGATCGGAACGTCGGTATAGCCGAAGGGTACGCAGATCGAGGGAATGCCGGCAGCGCGGGCGGTCGCGATATCCGTGCGGGAATCCCCGATCATCACGGCCCGCGCCGGATCGGCCTTCGCCGCCGCGATCGTCAGGGTGAGATGGCGCGGATCCGGCTTGAAATAGGGGAAGCTGTCGCGCCCGGCGACGGCCGCGAAGCGGCCGGCGATGCCGAAATGGTCGAGGATCAGCTTCGTGTGCAGGATCGGCTTGTTGGTGCAGACCGCGAGCGCATAGCCTTGCCCGGCCAGCACATCGAGCGCGCCGAGCACGCCGTCATAAAGATGGCTGCTCCCCGCCGTATCCTGCGCATAGATTTCCATGAATTCCAGGAAGAGCCGCTCCAGCGTTTCCGGATCGAGCGGCTGGCCGGAGACCTTGAAGCCGCGCTCGATCAGGACGCGCACGCCCGCGCCGACGAGTTCGCGCGCCCGTTCAAGCGGCAGGGCTGCCAGCCCTTCGCGCACGAGGATCAGGTTGAGGACCCGCATGATGTCCGGCGCGGTCTCGGCGAGGGTTCCGTCGAGATCGAAGACGACGATCGGGGGCAGACTCATGGTCGGGACCTTCGGGATGATTCGGCCGGGCGAGATTCGGTTAAAGGTCGTTGCGGCCGGGCTGGCAAGTCCCGTGCGCGCACCTCCCCAAATTTGCCGTGTGAGATGGTATCGTGCGCGCGATTCGTCGCGCGGCCGGCGGCAGGGAAGATCATCATGTCGAATTTCATCGGAATACGGGCTGGAATCGCAGGGCTGCTGCTGGCGATGGCGGGTGCGGTGCCGGCCTTGGCCGGGCCGTTCGAATTCGCGCCTGCGCCGCAGACCGACCTCAACCGCGTCTACCGGATCGACAAGGCGACCGGCGAGGTCGGCGCCTGCCAGTTCCAGTTGAAAGAGGGCGGCGTCGGCCTCACCGTCTGCTTCCCGTCGGGCGAAGGAGCGGGTCCGCAGGCGCCCAGCGATTACGGCCTGATGCCGTCGCGTCACGAGAAGGAAGGCGGCATCTTTCGCGTCAATATCCGCACCGGCGAGATGAGCATCTGCTACGTTTTCGACGACAAGACGGTGTGCACGCCCCAGACGAAATGACGCCGGGAGGCCTCCGCGTGCTGGACTCGCCGGCTTCGGCGAGGCAGGAGAGCGCCGTCGTCCGGCCTGGGCGGCAGGCGTTTTCCACAACCTGAGCCGGACGAATCTCATGAATGCCGACGACCTGAAGAAGCAGGCTGCCGCCCGCGCGCTCGAACTCGTGCGGCCGGGCATGCGGTTGGGCCTCGGCACCGGCTCCACCGCGAAGCATTTCGTTGATCTGCTCGGCGCCAAGGTCGCGGAAGGCTTCGAGGTGCTCTGCGTCTCGACTTCCGAGGCGACCCAGGCCCAGGCGGTTTCGCTGGGCATTCCGATGTCGACACTCGATGAGACGCCGGAACTCGACCTCACCGTCGACGGTGCCGACGAGGTCGATCCGCAACTGCGCCTGATCAAGGGCGGTGGCGCTGCACTGCTGCGCGAGAAGATCGTCGCGGCGGCTTCCGCCCGCATGATCGTGATCGCCGATGACGGCAAGCTGGTCCAGACGCTCGGCCGCTTCCCGCTGCCGATCGAGGTCGTGCCTTTCGGGCTTGAGGCGACGCGCCGGGCCGTGGCTGCGGCCATCGCCGCTTCCGGCTCTGAGGGCAGGCTCTCGCTGCGCCAGAAGCCGGACGGCACGACGCTGGTCACAGATGGCGGTCATTACATTCTCGATGCCCATCTCGGCGCGATCGAGCGCCCGGAATTGCTGGCGCAGGCGCTGAACATCGTGCCCGGCGTGGTGGAGCATGGCCTGTTCATCGGGCTGGCCACCGGCGCCATCCTGGCGGGGGCCGATGGCCTCAAGCTCATCGGCAGGATCGAATGATTCCATTCCGGCGCAAGACACGCTAAGGAACGCGCCACAATGACCGATCCGCCATGGCCCCCGGCCAGCGGCTCGCTGACAAAGGGGTTTCAACGCATGATCCGTCGTTCTCTCGCCCGGGCCGCCCTTGGTCTGGCGCTCGTCTGCGCCGTTCCCGCCTTCGCCCAGGCGCCGGCGCTGACGCAGAGCCATCTTCAGGTGGCGCGCGAAGTCGCGGACGCGACCGGCATCACGTCTGGCATCACGAATATCTACAACGAGTTCGAGAAGAGCGTGCAGGAGCTCATCGCGACCCGCCCGGAGATGAAGAAGGATACCGACGCCGTCGTCGCGGCGCTGAAGCCGGAGGCCGACAAGCGCGCCGAGGAGATGACCCGGACGGCCACCGAGGTCTTCGCCCGGAAGATGACGGAGGCCGATCTCAAGGAGATCGCCGCTTTCTTCAAGTCCCCGGTCGGCCAGCGCTATAACACGCTGCGGCGCGAGGCGATGGACGACCTGCTGAACGTTCTTCAGCCCTGGTCCGTCCAGACCAGCCAGTACCTCTTCGACCGTTTCTCGCAGGAAATGCGCAAGCGCGGCCACACCTTCTGAGCTGACGCGCCACCTGAGCTTCAGGCTATCAAAAAGGACCGGCGAGCATTCGCCGGCCCTTTTTGCAATTGCGTCGGCTGCGGTCAGTTGACCGGGCCGCGACCGCCGATGTCCTCCATCAGCGGGTCGCTGAGCGCGGTGCCGGTCTTGCGGTTGACGATGACCGTGACCACCCAGAGCAGCACGCCGATGCCGATCAGGACGCCGGCGATCGTGTACTGGACCGAAGCACGCCCGGTCCAGGGCCCGGCCAGGAAGGCGCAGGAGAGGGCACCGATGATCGGCAGGAAGGTCGGCGTGCGGAAATGCGCGTGGTCGACCGTGTCCTTGCGCAGCATCAGCACGGCGATGTTGACCACCGTGAAGACGCAGAGCAGCAGCAGCGCGGTCGTGCCGCCCAGCGCCGGAACCTCGCCAACGAAGGTGATCAGCGCGAAGGCCAGAAGGCTGGTGAAGCCGATCGCGACATAGGGCGTGCGCCGTGTCGCATGGACCTTGCCGAGGATGGGCGGCAGCACATGCTCGCGGCTCATGCCGTAGACCAGCCGGCTCGCCATCAGCATGTTGATCAGCGCGCTGTTGGCGACCGCGAACATGGTGATGAAGCCGAAGATCCAGATCGGGAAGTTCGGCGCGCCGGCTTGCACCACCTTGAGCAGCGGCGTCTCGCCTTCGCCGAGCTGTTCCGGCGGCACCAGCGTGATCGCCGAGATCGAGACCAGCACATAGATCACGCCGGTGATGAACAGGCCGATGAGCAGGATCTTCGGGAAGATGCGGCTCGGGTCCTTGGTCTCCTCGGCCATGTTGACCGAGTCCTCGAAGCCGACCATGGCGAAGAAGGCGAGCGTCGTCGCCGCGATCACCGGCCAGAACACGCCGCCATCGGCCGTCGTCTTGAACTGCATGACGCGCGAGACGTCGCCCTGTCCGGCCGCGATCGCCATCATGCCGATGGTGATGATGATCAGCAGGCCGGTAAGCTCGACGCAGGTCAGCACGACATTGGCCTTCACGCTCTCGCCGACGCCGCGCAGGTTCACGATGGCGACGATCGCCATGAAGCCGAGCCCGATCAGCGTGATGCCGATCCCGCCTGACAAGCCCAGCCCGAAGGCGTTGGACATGTTGGCGGCGAAGGCGCGCGAGGCGGTCGAGGCCGAGGTGATGCCCGAGCACATCACCGCGAAGGCGACGATGAAGGTGATGAAATGCACGCCGAAGGCCTTGTGCGTGTAGAGCGCGGCGCCGGCGGCCTGCGGGTATTTCGTGACGAGTTCGAGATAGCTGAACGCCGTCACCATCGCGACGGCGAAGGCGACGAGGAAAGGCAGCCAGACGACGCCGCCGACCTGGTTCGCGACCTGGCCTGTGAGGGCGTAAATGCCCGTGCCCAGGATGTCTCCGACGATGAAGAGAAGCAGCAGCCATGGCCCCATGACACGGTGCAGGCTGGGTTCTGCGGCGGCTTGCTGACCGGTGCCGGCCTGCGCGCCAAGCGTGGTATCGCTCATCGATAGTCTCCCTCTGCCGCGGCATCGCTGCCGATGCCGGCCCTGGGACAACACAGTTCTGCCGCAATTGTTCACCGGCTGGCCTGCCCTGTCCACCATCCTGCCGTGCTCTGGCGTCATGTCGAAACCGACGTTATGGCCGGGCGGCTGAACTGAAACGGCGGAGCCGGCGACATGAACCGTGATCTCGTTCTCTTGACCGGAGGCTCCGGCTTCCTGGCGGGGCATTGCATCCTGTCGCTGCTCGCGGCGGGCTATGATGTCCGCACGACGCTGCGCGATCGGGCACGCGAGGGCGCTCTCAGGGACGCCCTGCGCGGAGCCGGAATCGAGGCTGGTGACCGGCTGCAGGTCGTCGTCGCCGATCTGATGCGTGACGAGGGCTGGGATCAGGCGGCGACCGGCTGCGCCTATGTCCTCCACGTCGCGTCACCGCTCGCAGCGGCGGCGCCGAAGGACGAGGACGAATTGATCCGCCCGGCGCGGGAGGGCACGCTGCGCGTCCTGCGTGCCGCACATCGGGCCGGGGTCAGGCGCGTCGTGCTGACCTCCTCCTTCGCGGCCATCGGCTATGGCCGGGTGGTGAAGCGCCCCTATGACGAGCGTGACTGGACGAATGCTTCCGCACCGGAGCTTGCCGCCTATCCAAAATCCAAGACGCTGGCCGAGCGGGCCGCCTGGGATTTCGTCGATGGTGAAGGGCAGGGGCTGGAGCTTTCGGTCGTGAACCCCGTCGGTATCTTCGGGCCTTTGCTCGGGCCGGATCTCTCGGCCTCGATCCTGCTGGTCAAGACCATGCTGGACGGCAGGCTCTGGGCGGTGCCACGCCTGATGTTCGGGGTCGTGGACGTGCGCGATGTCGCCGAGCTGCACCTGCGCGCCATGACCGATGCGGCGGCGGCTGGCGAGCGCTTCCTGGCGACGGCCGGTGACTTCATGACGATGCAGGCGATCGCCCAGGCGCTGAAGGACGGCCTCGGCGCGAATGCGGAGCGGGTCTCGACCCGCGTGCTGCCGGATTGGTTGGTGCGCTTCGCCGCGCGCTTCAGCGCGACCGCGCGTCAGGCGGCGACGCCGGAACTCGGCCGCAGCAAGACGGCGACGAGCGCGAAGGCGCAAGCCATGCTGGGCTGGCAGCCGCGCCCGGCGTCTGAGGCTCTCGTCGCGACGGGCGAGAGCCTCATCCAGCTCGGATTGGTCAGTCCTCGGCAGCCTTGAACTTGTTCAGCCCCTTCATCGCGAAGGGCGCGACCAGCGCGATGAAGGCGATGCCGAGCAGCGTCGCCGAGATCGGGTTCTCCAGCAGGATCATCGGATCGCCCAGGCTGATCTGCAGCGCGCGGCGGAGTTGTTGTTCCGCCATCGGCCCCAGGATCAGGCCCACGACCATCGGCGCGACCGGATAGTCGTAGCGGCGCATCAGGTAGCCCATGAAGCCGAAGATGAAGAGCATGCCAAGCTCGACCGGCGAGCTGTTGACCGCGAGCGTGCCCATCGTCGCGAAGACGAGGATGCCGGCATAGAGCCAGGGCTGCGGGATCGCCAGCAAGCGGACCCAAACCCCGATCAGCGGCAGGTTCAGGATCACCAGCATGACGTTGGCGATGAACAGCGAGGCGATCAGGCCCCAGACGAGGTCAGGCTTCTCGGCGAAGAGCAGCGGGCCGGGATTGAGACCGTATTGCTGGAAGCCGGCGAGCATGATCGCCGCCGTTGCCGAGGTCGGCAGGCCAAGTGTCAGCAGCGGCACCAGCGTGCCGGCGGCCGAGGCGTTGTTCGCCGCTTCCGGTCCGGCGACGCCCTCGATCGCGCCCTTGCCGAACTCTTCCGGGTATTTGCAGAGCTTCCGTTCGGTCGAATAGCTCAGGAAGGTCGGGACTTCCGCGCCGCCGGCCGGCAGGGCGCCGATCGGGAAGCCGAAGGCGGTGCCGCGCAGCCAGGGCGCCCAGGAGCGCTTCCAGTCCTGCTTGGTCATCCATAGCGAGCCCTTGATCGGAATGATCTCCTCGGGATCGCGGGCGCGCTTGGAGGCGACATAGAAGGCCTCGCCCACCGCGAACAGGCCGACGGCGAGCGTGGTAACCTCGATGCCGTTGAGCAGTTCCGGCACGCCGAAGGTCAGGCGCGCCTGGCCGGTCAGCTTGTCGATGCCGACGAGGCCGAGCGCGATGCCGAGGAACAGGCTGGTGAGGCCGCGCAAAGGCGAGTCGCCGAAGGTCGCGGAGACCGTGACGAAGGCGACGATCATCAGCGCAAAATAGTCCCAGGGGCCGAATTTCACCGCGATCTGGACCAGCCAGGGCGCGAGGAAAGCAAGCCCGATAGTCGCAATCAGGCCGGCGACGAAGGAGCCGATCGCCGCGGTCGCGAGAGCCGGGCCGCCACGGCCGGCCTTGGCCATCTTGGAGCCTTCGAGCGCGGTCGCTAGTGAGGCGCTTTCGCCCGGCGCATTGAGCAGGATCGCGGTGGTCGAGCCACCGTACATGCCGCCATAGTAGATGCCGGCGAACATGATCAGCGAGCCGGCCGGATCGAGCTTGAAGGTCACCGGCAGCAATAGCGCGACGGTCAGCGCCGGGCCGATGCCCGGCAGCACGCCGACGGCGGTGCCGAGGAACACGCCGATCAGGCAGAACATCAGCTTGGAGGGCTCGAGCGCGACGCCGAAGCCTTGGACGAGGGAGAGCAGGGTATCCATGGTCGGGCTCTCCTCAGAGGAACAGGCGCTCGAGCGGACCCGACGGCAGGATCAGCGTCAGGAGCTTGGCGAAGACGAGGTAGATGATGAGGCCGAGCACGAAGCCGATCGCGGCATCGACAGCCAGGGCCCGGCGGCCCATGCCACGGGCGGTGCAGGCGAAGACCACGGCGATGGCGATGATGAAGCCGCCGCCGAGCCCGATGCAGGCGATCAGGAAGATCAGCCCGCCGGCGATCCAGAGCAGGGCAGGGTTGTCGGCTTCGTCGGGCTGCGGCAGTCCCTCGCGGAACGCGACGACAAAATGGGAAAGACCGAGGATGACGAGGCCTGCCGCCACGACATAGGGCATCGCGGTCGGGCCGACGCCGTAGGTCGACGTGATGGTCTGCTGCGAGGCGTCATAGCCGACGAGGACGGCGACGATCAGCAGCAGGATGCCTACCACCAGGGCCGGCTTGTTGGCACCGTGCGTGCGCGTGTCGTTGGTCATGGCGTTCCCGCGATCGTGTCCGGCGCTTTTTGGGGCGCTTCTGACGGTTGGAAAAGGGGCCGGTTTCCCGGCCCCCGCAGATTGTAGCGTTTCGGTTGGCTTACTTCACCAGGCCGACTTCGGTCATGACCTTGGAGACGCGCTCGATCTCCGCCTTCAGGAAGGTGTCGAAGGCGGCGCCGGCGAGGAAGGAATCGTCCCAGCCGCGAGCCTTGAGGATTTCCTGCCACTCCTTCGACTTGACCATCTTCTCGACCGTGTCGATCAGGGCCTTGGTCTGCTCGGCCGAGAGGCCGGGAGGGGCGACGACCGAGCGCCAATTCAGGAGCTCGAGATCGATGCCCTGTTCCTTCAGCGTGGGCGCATCCGGGGCGTTCTCGAGGCGCTTCGACGAGGAGACGGCAAGCACGCGCAGCTTGCCGGCCTTGATCTGGCCTTCGAACTCGCCATAGCCGGAGACGCCGGCCGTGACGCGCCCGCCGAGCATGGCAGCAAGCGCTTCGCCGCCGCCCGAGAACGGGATGTAGTTGATCTTCTTGGCATCGGCGCCGACGGCCTGCGCGAACAGCGCGGCGAGGATGTGGTCCGTGCCGCCGGCCGAGCCGCCAGCCCAGGTCACCTTGGCCGGATCGGCCTTGAGGCGCTCGGCCAGGTCCTTGGCGGTCTTGAGCGGCGATTCCGTCGGGACGACGATGACCTCGGCCTCGGCGGTGAGGCGCGCGATCGGCGTGACCTGGGTCAGGTTGACCGGCGACTTGTTGAGCAGGATGGCGCCGACCATGACGAAGCCGTTGACCATCAGCTGGTGGCCGTCGCCCTTGGCGCCGATCAGCTGGGCGAGGCCGATGGTGCCGCCCGCGCCGGTCACGTTGTTGACCTGCACGCTCTTGACGATGCCGGCCGAGGTCAGCGCCTGCTGCATCGAGCGGGCCGTACCGTCCCAGCCGCCGCCGGGCGCGGCGGGAGCCATGATCTTCAGCTCGTTGAGCTGCGCGAAGGCGGCTGTGGACAGGGCAGCCAGTGCCACTGCCGTCAGGGCCGTGCGCTTCAGGATGGATGTCAGCATGAATTCCTCCGCTTGCGGGCTTTGGCCCACGGGTTTCTTGGGCGGTCCGCCTGTGGCACCTTGCCGCGCCGGTCGTCAATTGCGCCTGATTGCATAATCGGAAGTCAAGAATTTTCGACGACAGGCCGCTTTCGCCGCATCTTCTATATCTTTGGTTCTACGACTCGCTCGAATGTTCCAGTCCGCCACTGGCCGCATCCGGCATGATCGCGTAAGCGCAGGTTCATGAGCCACCAGACCTCTTCCGGCGCCTCGCCTTTTGAGCCGATTCTGCCCCGGCGTCTCGCCCGTCTCGGCACAGGCCTGTTGATTGCGCTGCCACTGGGCATGTGGGTTGCCAATCGCTCGGCGCCGCTTTTCCTCGGGCTGGCTGCCCTGTGTTTCCTCGCTTCGGCGGTTGCAGCCGAGGGCTGGGCGCCGCTTCTGCAGCGCCTGCGGAAAGACATCGGCACTCCCATCGGGCTGGCGCTCGGTGGCTTCCTGCTCTGGTCGCTGATCTCCATCGCCTGGAGCCATCGCATCGGAGCGAGCATGTCGATGTGGGGCGAGCTCGCCCTGCCGCTGGCCAGCGGCTTCATCATCGCCGCGAGCGGCCGCTTTCGACCGGGACTGCGAGAAAGCCGGGCGCTGGCGATCGCGATCGCGCTGGCCGCGGTCCTGATGATGGCCGAGCTCGCGACGGGGCTCTCCGCGCGCATCGCGCTCGATATCGGCAAGCAGGTTACCTACATCTTCAACCGCCCGGTCCTGGTCTGCCTCGTCCTGCTGCCGGCGGCGGTTGCGGGGCTGTCGCTTCGTCGGAAAAGTGGCGCGCTGGACTGGCTGCTGGCGGCGGTCTGCGTCGTCGTCGTGGCGATGATCTCCTTCGATTCCGAGAGCGGTGCGGCCGGGCTCGGCTTCCTCATTCTCGCGCTGACCTGGCTGGCAGCCCGGCTGTTGCCGCGCCTCATGCTCGTGCTGGTCGCGCTCGGCTTTTTCGCGACGATGGCTGTCGCGCCGGTGATCGGGCGCCTCGGCGACGAGGCGTTGCCGCAATCCCTGCATGAGCGGCTCGCCAACTCCCATTCGCGCGACCGGGTCGATATCTGGCTGAGCTTCGGTGAGGCGATCCGGGCGCGGCCCCTGCTGGGCTCCGGCTTCGGCACTTCGCCCACACTGGATCGGCATCCTGTGGCGCTTGAAGTTTCGCCGCCGCGCCGCCAATTGCTCGCGGTCGGTCATCCGCACAGCGCGCCGGTCCAGGCTTGGGTCGAGACGGGCGTCGTCGGTGCGGTGCTGCTGACGCTGGCCGGACTCATGCTCCTGTGGCGCTTGAGGAACCTGCCGGCACGTGACCTCGCGCCGCGTCTGGCGCTGGCTGCCAGCGCCTTCGGCGTCGCGACGGTGGCGCATGGGGCCTGGCAGGGATGGTGGATCGCCGCGCTGGCGCTGGCGTCCATCTGGTTGTTCTGCGGCTTGCCGTCCGCCGACAAGGACGGTTGAGGGGGTATCATGGCTGAGTTCGACGTCGATCTCTTCGTCATCGGTGCAGGCTCGGGCGGGACGCGCGCCGCGCGCATCGCCGCCGGCCACGGCGCCCGCGTCATGATCGCCGAGGAGGACCGCATCGGCGGCACCTGCGTCATCCGTGGCTGCGTGCCGAAGAAGCTCTTCGTCTATGCCAGCCGCTTCGCCGAGGATTTCGAGGACGCCGCCGGCTTCGGCTGGACCCTGCCGCAGGCGCCCGTCTTCGACTGGCCGACGCTGCGTGATGCGGTGGCGAACGAGGTCACGCGCCTGTCCGGCCTCTATCGCAAGGGGTTGGAGGGCGCGAAGGTCCAGATTCGCGAGGAGCGCGCCGTCGTCGAAGGCCCGCATCAGGTCCGGCTGGTGAAGAGCGGGGAGGTGATCCGCGCCCGCCATATCCTGGTCGCGACCGGCGGCTGGCCGTCCTTCGACCCGCCGATCCCCGGTGGCGAGCTCGGCATTTCCTCGAACGAGGTCTTCAACCTGCCGGCGCTGCCGAAGCGCCTGCTCGTGGTCGGCGGCGGTTACATCGCGCTCGAATTCGCCAGCCTCTTCGCCCGGCTCGGGGTCGCGGTGACGGTGCTGCACCGGGGTGACAACATCCTGCGCGGCTTCGACGAGGATATCCGCATCCGCCTGCGCGATGCGCTTCTCCATGCCGGGATCACCCTGCGACTGGGCTGCACGATCGACCGGATCGAGGAGCTGGCCGATGGCACCCGCCGCGCCCATTGCGCCAAGGGCGAGCCGATCGATGCCTATGTCATCCTCGTCGCCACCGGCCGCCGGCCGAACACCAAGGGGCTCGGCCTGGAGCAGGCCGGCGTCGCGATGGGCCCGCTCGGCGAGATCAAGGTCGATGCGGCCTCGGCCAGCAGCGTGCCCTCGATCCATGCCGTCGGCGATGTGACCAACCGGGTCAACCTGACGCCGGTCGCGATCCGCGAGGGCCATGCCTTCGCCGACTCGACCTTCGGCAGCCGAAACTGGACGGTTGACCACGCCACCATCGCCTCGGCCGTCTTCACGACGCCGGAGGTTGGCACCGTCGGCCTGTCGGAGGCGCAGGCTCTCGCCGCGGGTCATGAGGTCAAGGTCTTCGAATCCGGCTTCCGACCGATGAAGGCGACGATCTCCGGCCGTCAGGAGCGCATCTACATGAAGCTCGTCGTCGACGCGCAATCGGACAAGGTGCTGGGCGTTCATATCCTCGGGCACGATGCCGGCGAAATCGTCCAGGCGGTCGGGATCGCCGTGACGATGGGCGCGACCAAGGCCGATTTCGACCGCACCGTCGCGCTGCATCCGAGCGCAGCGGAAGAGCTCGTCACTATGCGCACGCCGCGGGCGGGCTAGAGCAGCGAAACCACCTTTGTCATTCCGAGGCGCGCCTGCGCGAAGCCCCGGAATGACAAAGGTCGTTCCCACCGCCTTGTTGAATCGGGCTGTGAAGCACTTGAATCGGGATGGCAGGCCGTTGCTGCGGTAGCGTAACGATGGCCGCTATCCCGTTGCCGGGAATCGGCTTTTCGATCGCTCGCGATGGCGGGCAGGGCGGCCTGCCGCGAGGGCTTCCCTCAGACGGTGGCCATTCCCACATCATCGGTGTATAGCCGCCCCTTCGCGCTACCAAGAGGTTAACGATGCGCGATCTCACAGTCAGGAGCACGTAAGTCCCATGTCCGAGCGGTGGACGCCAGATAGCTGGAGGGCCAAGCCCGTCCAGCAGATTCCGGAATATCCGGACCAGGCAGCCTTGAAGGCGGTTGAGCAGCAGCTCGCCGGCTTTCCGCCGCTCGTTTTTGCAGGCGAGGCGCGCAAGCTCAAGCGGGCGTTGAGCAAGGTCGCCGCCGGTGAAGCCTTCCTTCTCCAGGGAGGCGATTGCGCCGAGAGCTTCGCCGAGCATTCGGCCGACAATATCCGCGACTTCTTCCGGTTGTTCCTGCAGATGGCGGTCGTCCTGACCTTCGCCGGCGGCTCGCCGGTGGTGAAGGTCGGCCGCATCGCCGGCCAGTTCGCCAAGCCGCGCTCGGCCCCGACCGAGACGATCGGCGGCGTCGAATTGCCGAGCTACAAGGGCGACATCGTCAACGACAACGAGTTCACGGCCGAGGCGCGCATTCCCGACCCGCGCCGCCAGCTCGAGGGCTATCGCCAGTCGGCGGCGACGCTGAACCTGATCCGCGCCTTCGCGACCGGCGGCTACGCCAATCTCGACAACGCGCATCGCTGGATGCTCGGCTTCGTCAAGGATAGCCCGCAGTCGCATCGCTACCAGGAAGTGGCCGAGCGCATCACCGAGGCGCTGGAATTCATGCGCGCCATCGGCATCGATCCGGAGACCCATCCGGAGATGCGCACGACCGACTTCTACACCAGCCACGAGGCGCTGCTGCTCGGCTACGAGCAGGCGATGACGCGCACGGATTCGACGACCGGCGAATGGTACGCCACCTCCGGCCACATGGTCTGGATCGGTGATCGCACCCGCCAGATCGACCATGCCCATGTCGAGTTCTTCCGCGGCATCAAGAACCCGATCGGCCTGAAATGCGGTCCCTCGACCACGGTCGATGGCCTGCTCAAGCTGATCGACGTGCTCGATCCGCAGAACCAGGCGGGGCGTCTGACGCTGATCGCGCGCTTCGGCGCCGACAAGGTCTTCGATCATCTGCCGGCGCTGGTGCGGGCGACGAAGCGCGAAGGCCGCAATGTCGTCTGGTCCTGCGATCCGATGCACGGCAACACGGTCAAGGCTGCCAGCGGCTACAAGACCCGTCCCTTCGACCTGATCCTGGGCGAGGTGAAGAACTTCTTCGCCGTCCACCAGGCCGAGGGCACCCATGCCGGCGGCCTGCATCTGGAAATGACCGGCAAGAACGTCACCGAATGCACCGGCGGCGCGCGCGGCATGACCGATGCGGACCTCAACGACCGCTACCACACGTTCTGCGATCCCCGCCTCAACGCGGAGCAGGCGCTGGAACTCGCCTTCATCGTCGCCGAGCTGGTCAAGCGCCAGCGCGCCGGCCGGGCGCGGCCCGAGGTCGAGGCGGCAGAGTAAGCCGGCGTCTCCCCCTAGCGAAAATGAAAAGGGCCGGTGCGATCCGCACCGGCCCTTTTCTGTTTGCTGTCGCTGTCTATCAGAACTTCAGGGCGGCGCCGACGCGGGCCTGGTTGAGGCTCGTGGTGACGCCCTCGACATCGTTGAAGCGGGTATAGAGATATTCGGCGCGGACGATCAGGTTGTCGGTCAGCGCCGCTTCGATACCGCCGCCGATCACGCCGCCATAGCCCCAGACATCTTTCTTCGGGCCGCCGACCGTGCGCGGCCAGCCGACATAGCTGCCCAGGGCGACGCCGTTGACGTCGGTCGGACCCCAGTCGGTATAGATCGAGACATTGGTGTCGAAGCGCCCTGCCGCGGCACCGAGCGTGAAATAGGGCATCAGGCGGCCATAGGCATAGCCGAAGCGCGCCCGCAGCGAGACGTAGTCGTTGATCCGGGCGTTCTGGGTCGAGCCGACGGTGAGGAATTCGTTGCCGATGCGCCGCGACTCGATGCGGGAGGACATCGCTTCCTGGTCGATGCGCGAGTAGTCGGCCTCCAGGCCCATGACCACCTCGCCGAAGGCCCAGTTATAGCCGGCATAGCCGCCGAAGATGCTGCCGCTGTCGCGGCGCGGCATGGTGATCGTCATGTCGCGGACATTGGCCGTGGCCGCGATCGTCGTGTTCAGCAGCGCGTAATCCACGAGCCGGTCGACGCTGCGGTCTCGCTCGAAACGAGATTGCGCCTGCCCGGCAAAGCCGCCGATATAGAAGCCATCCCATGAAAACCTGTCGGGCGCCGGCGGCGCGTCCTCGACCTGCGAGCCGCGTAGCACCGGATAGTCGGCGGCCAGCGCGGAGGCGGCAAGTGTCGTGGCGGCGAGGGCGATGAGCCCGATGCTTGGCGCGATGGAACGGATGCGCATCCTGATCTCCCCGAGCGACGGTCCGGTTCCACCCGTTTCACCTCGCTCTGGGCACAATTCATGCCTTGGTAACCCTAATGCCGGGTTAACATCGCTATTCGTCCAGCACCTTGCGTCATGGTCAGTTCGTGCTGCAGGACATCGACCCTTGCCCTTTCAGCTGGAGCCTTGCGCATGCGTGAAACTCTCTGCCGGCTAGGGTGCTGGCTTCCGGTCGCTGCAGCCGCGCTTGGGCTCGCTGCCTGCGGCTCGCTGCCGCCACCGGTCGGCGGCACGGCGGTCGCCTGGGTCAAGGGCCCCGCGGAGGTATCGAACCCGGCGCAAGCGCTCGCAGCGGCACAGGCGCGCTATCCGAACCGCAGCCTGACGGCCAGGGATCTCGTTCGCGTCAGCTGCGCGATGGACGACATTTCCTGGCATGAAGGCAATGCGGTCGTTCCTCCCGGCAAGCATCTCGGGAAGGGGACCATCGTACGCATCCGCGTCGGCACGCCGCTGATGGGAATCTCGGATGGGCATTTCGACGAGATCATCGAGGTCGTGGCCTCGCCGGGCGCGGTGCCGCATGAATTGCCGAGAGCGAGGAACGGGAAGCTGATCGACTACCCGGCGGCGACGGCAAGCAACTATGTCGGTGGGCAGGGAGCCACGCTGGCCCTGTCCTGCTCGGCCGGGCTGTAGGAGTTGCGCCAGGGCGACGGAAGACCGAGGAGGGGCCAGGCGCAACGGCATGATTGTCGCCTGCCGGCAAACGCGCCATAAGCCGGGCCATGACCTCGCCCCTCGTTCGCTTCGCGCCGTCGCCCACCGGCTATCTCCATATCGGCAACGCCCGGCCGGCGCTGTTCAACTGGCTCTTCGCGCGCCGGCATGGCGGGCGCTTCCTGCTGCGCTACGACGATACCGACATCGCCCGCTCGAAGGCGGAATATGCCGATGCCATCGCCGAGGATCTGGGCTGGCTCGGCATCGTGCCCGATCAGGTGACCAGACAGTCCGAGCGCCTCGCGATCTATGACGCGGCCGCCGACAGGCTGCGTGGGGCAGGGCGGCTCTATGCCTGCTACGAGACCGCCGATGAGCTGGATCGCCGCCGCAAGCGCCAGCTCGCCCGCGGCCTGCCGCCGATCTATGACCGCGCCGCGCTGAAGCTCACCGACGAGCAGAAGGCGGCCTTCGCGGCGGAGGGGCGCAAGCCCCATTGGCGCTTCCTGCTTGAACCGCGCGAAGTCGCCTGGGACGATCTCGTGCGCGGTGCCTCCCATGTCGACTGCGCTTCGCTCTCGGACCCGGTGCTGGTGCGCGAGGATGGCAGCTATCTCTACACGCTGCCCTCCGTCGTCGACGATATCGAGACCGGCGTGACCCATGTCATCCGCGGCGAGGACCACGTCACCAACACCGCGGTCCAGGCCCAGATCTTCGAGGCGCTCGGTGCGAGCCTGCCGGCCTTCGGCCACCACAACCTGCTGACCACCGCGAGCGGCGAGGGGCTCTCCAAGCGCCTCGGCCATCTCTCCCTGCGTGGCCTGCGCGAGACCGGCGTCGAGGCGCTGGCCGTGGCCGCGCTGGCGACGCTGGTCGGCACCTCCGACGCCGTGCGCCCGGTCGCGAGCCTCGACGAGCTCGCAGGTCTCGTCGAACTCGCCCATGTCTCGCGCGCGCCGGCCAAGTTCGACGAGCACGAACTGGAGACGCTGAGCGCCCGCACGCTGCATCAGTTGCCGCTGGAGGCGGTCGAGGATCGCCTGAAGGCGCTCGGCGTCGCCGCTGACGAGGCGTTCTGGCAGGCCGTGCGCGGCAATCTCGCCAAGCTGGACGAGGCGGCCCAGTGGTGGCGCGTGGTGCAGGGGCCAATCGAGCCCGTGATCGCCGATGCCGGTTTTGCCGCGACGGCGGCCGGGCTGCTGCCGGCCGAGCCCTTCGATGCCACGACCTGGAAGAGCTGGACGCAAGCCGTCTCGGCGACGACCGGCGCCAAGGGCAAGGCGCTGTTCATGCCGCTCCGTCAGGCCCTGACGAGGCTCGACCATGGCCCGGAACTCGCCGCGCTGCTGCCGCTGATCGGGCGCGAAAAGGCATTGAAGCGGCTGGCCGGCGAGAGCGCCTGATCGCGCACGGCGCCTGTCATTCCGGGGCGAGCGCGTAGCGCTCGAACCCGGAATCCACGACTGGGTGAATCGCTTCAAGACGCCGTCATCAGGGTCTCGCCCGGTCGTGGTTTCCGGGTTCAGGCCTGATGGCCTGCCCCGGAATGACAAGGGGAATGACAGGCGCTCACTCGTGCCGCTCCATAGCCGAGGCGTGCTTGGTGTCGCGCATGGTCGCATAGACCAGGAACGACAGGAAGATGACGCCCGCGAGGTAGTAGTAGAACCACTGCTCGTGGCCTTGCTGCTTGAAGAACAGCGCGATGGCCGGCGCGGTACCGCCGAAGATTGAGACGGTCACGGCATAGGGCACGGCGACGCCGGTGGCGCGGATCGCGGTCGGGAACAGCTCCGCCTTCACCACGGCGTTGATCGAGGTGTAGCCGGCCGTGAAGATCCAGGCGCCGCAGATCAGCAGGAAGGCCGTGAAGGCCGATTTGGTATCGGCGAGCGCCGTCAGGATCGGCACGGTCAGGAGCGAGCCCGCCAGTCCGAAGAAGATCAGCATCGGCTTGCGGCCGATCCGGTCCGAAATCATGCCGTAGATCGGCTGCAGCGCCGCCGCGAAGATCAGCGAGCCTGCGATCACATAGGTCGTGGTCAGGTCGGAGAGGCCGACCGTCTGCCTGACGAAGGTCTGCATATAGGTGGTGAAGGTGTAGAAGGCGGCGGTGCCGCCGGCCGTGAGGCCGACCACGATCGCGACCTCGCGCGGATATTTCAGCAGGCCCTTGAGCGAGCTTTCCTTCTTCTTCATCGTCGCCTTGGCGGCCTCGAAGGACTCGGTCTCGTGCATGTGCCGGCGCATCAGCATGGCGGTGACGGCGAGCATCGCGCCGATGACGAAGGGGATGCGCCAGCCCCACTCCACCAGTTGCTCATGCGTCAGGAAGACGTTCTGGAGCAGGAGCAGCACGAGGATCGCGGTGAGCTGCCCGCCGATCAGCGTCACGTACTGGAAGCTCGAATAGAAGCCGCGATGTTCGGGATCGGCGATCTCCGAGAGATAGGTCGCGCTCGCCCCGTACTCGCCGCCGAGGCTCAGGCCCTCGATGATGCGCGCAAGCGCCAGCAGGGCCGGGGCCGCGAAGCCGATCGTCGCATAGGTCGGCGTCACCGCGATGATCAGCGAGCCGAAGCACATCATCACGACCGAGACGGTCAGCGACAGGCGTCGCCCGTAGCGGTCGGCGAGATGGCCGAAGAGCCAGCCGCCGATCGGCCGCACGATGAAGCCGGCCGCGAACAGTGTCGCGGCGTTGAGCTGCTGCACCACCGGATCATGCGAGGGGAAGAAGGCCGGCGCGAAATAGAGCGCGAAAGCGGTGTAGGCGTAGAAATCGTACCACTCGACGAGATTGCCGACCGAGCCGATGAAGATCGCCTTCAAGCGGCGCCTGGCGTCGTCGAACTGGATGGGATGGGCGGGGGCTGTCGCAGTCGTCTCTGACATGGCGGCCTTCTGAGCTGGGGAGCGTCAGAAGCGGGCGCGCGGCGCGAACGAGCCGTGGGACGGGTCTGGCGGCCTCCCGGAGGCGGCTTGGATGGCCTCTTATGCTGCCGTTCCAGTCATGCGTCCAGAAGCGATCGCGTCGCTCTCGATAGGTCTTCCATGCGTTGGTTGCATGGAACCTTTTGCGCTCAGGGCCGCGCGACCTGCGGGCTGAGGTTCGGTGCGAGATTGGGCGCGACGATCCGCACCGTCCGACGCTCGCCGGTGGGGCTCTGCGATTCGCTCTTCAGCCCGTCCTTCTTGTCGAGCACCTTCTCGCCGACGATGTCGGGGCCGACGCCGGCCGACTCGGTGCCCGCCGTCGGCGAATCCTCGGATGGCATCGGCTTCTCGTCAGGCACGGCCGGAACCGGCGCCGGAGCAGCCGTCTGGGCCGGAGCGCCCTTGCGCTTGGGATCGGCCTTAGGCCGCGACAGTTCGGCTGCGCGCTGCTCGGTCAGAATGACGTCGCCCTTGCGCTTGTCGAGTAGGTACTCGGCATCCTTGAGGGCGGCCGACCAGCTTTGCCCCTGGCCGCGGCAGGTGCAGGCGGCATCGAAGCTGCGGGCGTATTTGCCGGCATTGGCCAGCGAGGAATAGGGCTGGCCGGTCGACCGCGAGGCCGCGTTCTGGATGTCGCCGCCCGTGCTCATGCCATAGGCCAGCGTCTCGGTGCCGGGGCAGAGCGCCTGGCACATCTCGTCGCCATTGCCGGTATTGTTCGCGAGCGGGAAGAAGTAGCCGTCGCAGGTACGGACGCAAACGGTCTGCGGGCCGCCGAGACGCGGCTTCGCCGGCTCCAGCGGCTGTTCGGGATCGAGCTCGGGCAGGGTCGAATCGAGCGTGCCGGGGCCGGGATCACGCCCGAAGATCGTGTCGAAGAAGCCGCGCGGTTGCGCCCGGCAATTGCTGTTGATCGCGGCAATGAGCTGGGCCCGGCGCTGCTCGATGCCGCCGCCCTGCGCCTGCCGTTGCAGCGCACCGTACTGGTTCTGCAGCTGGCCGATCTGCTGGCGGATGAAATTGCATTGCGGTGGGGGTGAGTCGAAGAAGCTGAAGCCGCGGTCGCAACCCATGGAGCGGTACTGGTTGCTCAATTGCGCGAGCTGGGCGCCGACGCGCTGCGCGGCCTGGGCCGCGCGCGGATCGCTGCCGCTCTGGCCCTGCAGGCCGTCGAGCTCGGCGCGCCAGGCGTTGCAGGACGCCGACTGCGCCACGGCGGTACCACCGAGGGCGGCCAGCATCACGAGGGCCATGCCGAAGCGTCGGGAAAGTCGCAGCATCATCGCAGGTCGGGTCACGTCATCCATAGTCGAGCCGGCTCGCCGGCTCCGTCCGGGAGCAGTGGTCTAGAACACCCGCCAAACACGACGGAACTATGGAGCGGAGCCGCGCCTCTCGCAGGCCGCGCGGATGCTCCATTGCGAGGGCATCGCATGCCACATCCGGGCAAGCGCAGCAATCCGGGGACGCATGCGCCGCGCCGGTGGTGGAAAACTCCGGTTCTCGCTGGAGCCGGATCCGATCAGGTTGATTCAACCTGATCGGTGAATCCGCCTCCAAATTTGAGTGAGAGAACGCGTTATCCGATCCGACTGCGTTGCAGTCGGATCGGCGCGTGCTCTAGAAGACCTGCGGCAGCGGCCCGCCCGCGCCGGCCTTCCGTGCAGCGCCAACCAGGCAAGCCCGCCCCATGTCCGACTATCTGCCTCTTCACGAAGCCGTCATCCCGGAGCTGCCGAACTATTATCGCGGCAAGGTCCGCGAGAACTACGACCTGCCAGACAACCGCCGTATCCTCATCTCGACCGACAGGCTCTCGGCCTTCGACCGCGCGATCGCCTCGATTCCGCTGAAGGGCCAGGTGCTGACGCAGACGGCGCGCTACTGGTTCGAGCAGACCGCCGATATCTGCCCCAACCATGTGCTGGAATATCCCGATCCGAACGTCGTCGTCGGCAAGCGGCTGGAGATCCTGCCCGTCGAGATGGTGGTGCGCGGCTATCTCGCCGGCACGACCGGCACCTCGATCCTGACGATGTACAAGCAGGGCCGGCGCGAGATGTACGGCATGACCTTGCCGGACGGCCTGCGCGACAACGAGGCGCTGCCGCAGGCGATCATCACCCCGACGAGCAAGGCCTTCGACGGCGGCCATGACGAGCCGCTCTCGGCCGCGCAGATCGTCGGCGAGGGGCTGCTGACCCAGGCCCAGTGGGATACCGTCTCGGCCTATGCGCTGGCGCTTTTCGCCCGAGGCCAGAAGCTCGCGGCTGAGCGCGGCCTGATCCTCGCCGATACGAAATACGAGTTCGGCACCGATGCCGAGGGCAACATCCTGCTGGCCGACGAGATCCATACGCCGGATTCGAGCCGCTACTGGTTCGCCGAAAGCTATCCCGAGCGTTTCGCCGCCGGCGGTAAGCCCGAATCCTTCGACAAGGATTTCGTGCGCAACTGGGTCGTCGCCCGCTGCGATCCCTATACGCAGGACCTGCCCCCGATCCCACAGGACCTGATCGACGAGACCTCGGCGGTTTATGTCCGCGCCTTCGAGGCGATCACGGGAACCGCTTTCGCTTACCCGCCGAAGGGCGAGGACCCGGCGCAGCGCATCCGGCGCAATCTGGCGCAGTATTTCTGAGCCACACCCGTCATTCTCGGGCGGAGCGCAGCGCAGACCCGAGAATCTCTTGCCGGAGGAGCGCAGGAGCCTCCGTGTCATGAGATGCTCGGGTCAAGCCCGAGCATGACGGCCATGACCTGAGTCGCTCTCTACGCCCCGTCTTCCTCGCGATAATTGCCGGCGAGGTGCCGGCCGCGCTCGGTCAGCGTCGAGAGCACGCGCTCGAACACCTTGAGCTCGTCGGGGGCGATGCCCTCGATCCAGCGCGCCTCGAAGCCCAGAGCCAGCGGCACGATCTGGTCGTAGATGCGCTTGCCCGCGGCGGTCAGCGTGACAAAGGATTCGCGTCGATCCTGCCGGTTCTCGGAGCGCGAGACGAG
The DNA here is from genome assembly GCF_059416005.1 of Allobosea sp. GW821-FHT09G06. Classification (NCBI taxonomy): domain Bacteria; kingdom Pseudomonadati; phylum Pseudomonadota; class Alphaproteobacteria; order Hyphomicrobiales; family Alloboseaceae; genus Allobosea; species Allobosea sp. GW821-FHT09G06. The sequence goes on from NZ_JBWKOI010000002.1 coordinate 1,214,549, forward strand.
ACCGCGCTTCTCCAGCTCGCCGACGGCGCGCGAGACCTTGGTCTTGTGCATCTGGGCGAGCTCGCCGATGTCGCGCGAGGTCAGCTTGCCGAACTCGCCGAGCTGCGCCACCACGCGCCATTCCGGGATGCCGATCCCGAAATGCTCGCCATAGATGCGGCCGAGCGCGCGGCCGCCGAGCGTGCCGACGACATTGAGGCGATAGGGCAGGAAGCGCTCCAGATGGAGCGCCTGGTCTTGCGTGTCGGTTGTTGGCTTCTTCGTCATGACGGTGAGGAAGTCGCGCCTCAGCGCGCCTTCAGCCTGTTCATGAACGAGTCGTAGGACAGCTCCGCGACCTGCCACCAGAGCAGGTTCTCGCCGCGGAAGGCGACCATCGAATCGTAGCCCTTCTTGAAGTCCGGGCTCTTGGCGCTGGTCTCGGCGTAGTATTCCTCGGCTGCCTTGAGCGCTGCCTCCATCACCGGCAGCGGGAAGCCGCGCAATTGCGCGCCCTGCGCCACCAGCCGGCGCAGACCACCCGGGTTCACGAAATCGTACTTCGCCAGCATCCAGTTATTGGCCGCCTCGCAGGCGTTCTGGACGATCGCCTGATAGTGCTTGGGCAGCTTGTTCCAGGCATCCTTGCCGATGATCAGATGCAGCATGGCGCCGCCCTCCCACCAGCCGGGATAGTAGTAGTACTTGGCGACGCGGATGAAGCCGAGCTTCTCGTCGTCATAGGGGCCGACGAACTCGGCCGCGTCGATCGTGCCGCGCTCCAGCGCCGGATAGACATCGCCCGGCGCGATCTGCGTCGGCACCACGCCGAGCTTGGCGAGCACCGCGCCGCCCATGCCGCCGATGCGGAACTTCAGGCCCTTGAGGTCGTCGATGCTCTTCAATTCGTTGCGGAAGAAGCCGCCCATCTGGCAGCCGGAATTGCCGCAGGGGATCGAATAGGCGTTGAAACGGTCGAGCACGCCATTCACCACCTGCTCGCCGCCGCCGAAATACCACCAGCTATGCTGCTGACGGGCATTGAGGCCGAACGGGATACCGGTGCCGAGACCCAGCGTCGGGTCCTTACCGATATAGAAATAGGTCGGCGAATGCGCGCATTCGACCGTGCCGGAGGAGACGGCGTCGAGCGCCTGCAGGCCGGGCACGATCTCGCCGGGCGCAAAAACCTGGATGTCGAACTTGCCGTCGGTAGCCTCGGAGACGTATTTCGAGAACTGCTGGGCCGTGCCGAAAATCGTGTCGAGCGACTTCGGGAAGCTCGATGTCAACCGCCATTTCACCTCGGGCTGCGACTGGGCGATCGCCGGCATCGCGACGGTCGTCGCGGCGGCGGCCAGTGCCCCCGATTTCAAAAAGCTGCGACGTTCCATATGGTTTCCTCCCGAGGGATTGTTATGCCTTTATGCCCTTATTGGCGCGTCCGGGAAGGAATGAAAAGACATGAAGCTTGCCTCGCTCGCGCATGGCCGTGACGGCCGTCTCGTCGTCGTCTCCAGGGATTTGACCCGTGCCACCGACGCCTTTCCGGTCGTTCCGACGTTGCAGGCCGCGCTCGACGACTGGGAGCGGAATGCGCCGCGCCTCGCCGATCTCGCCGAGGGGCTGGAGCACGGCTCGGTCCCGTCCTTCCGCTTCCACGAGCATGACTGCGCCGCGCCATTGCCACGCGCCTATCAGTGGCTGGACGGCTCGGCCTATGTGAACCATGTCGACCTCGTCCGGAAGGCGCGGGGCGCCACCATGCCGGAGAGCTTCTGGACCGACCCGCTGATGTACCAGGGTGGCAGCGACGCCTCGCTCGGTCCACGCCAGGCCGTGCAGGCCCGCAGCGAGGAGGATGGCATCGATTTCGAGGCCGAGATCGCGGTCGTCACCGGCGACGTGCCGATGGGCGCGAGCCGCGAGGAGGCGCTCGGGGCAGTCCGTCTCGTCATGCTCGTCAACGACGTGAGCTTGCGGAATCGGATTCCCAACGAATTGGCGAAAGGCTTTGGATTCGTTCAGTCGAAGCCGTCCTCGGCCTATTCGCCGGTCGCGGTGACGCCGGATGAACTCGGCGCCGCTTGGCGCGATGGCCGCTTGCATCTGCCTTTGCTGGCGCTGGTCAACGGCACGCTCTTCGGCAAGCCCGATGCCGGTACCGACATGACCTTCGACTTCGGCACGCTGATCGCCCACGCAGCCGCGACGCGCCGTCTCTCGGCCGGCACGATTATTGGCGCCGGCACGGTCTCGAATCGCGATGCCGACGGTGGGCCAGGCCGGCCGGTGGCGGAAGGCGGGCAGGGCTATGCCTGCATTGCCGAGCAGCGCATGGTCGAGACGATCCGGCAGGGCGGACCCAAGACGCCGTTCCTGCGCTTCGGCGACACCGTCCGCATCGAGATGAAGGATGCGACCGGACATTCGATCTTCGGTGCGATCGAGCAGGAAATCCTGCCGCAAGGCTGATCGACCTCTCCCGGCCGCCTCCCGTCTTGGCGGCGGCCGGGCGGCCGGATAACGTCACGTCCAAAGCGCCGATGTGGGACGCGAGAACCGAGACGCCATGACCGAGACCGTGCCGTTCTATTCGACTGCCATTCCGCTGGCCTTCTTCGTCTGGGGGCCGGTGCTGGTGGTGCTGCTGTTCTGGGCGGTCGGCCTGTGGTCGAACCGGCAAGGCGTGCCGCGCATGCTGGAGGGCGACTGGGACGGCTACAATGTCGCCGATGTCGAGAAGCTGTTCACGATCTATGGCGAGGACAAGCGCTCCCGCTATCGCAACCGCGTGCTGCCGGCCGATGTCGCCTGCGCCTTCACCTATGCGATCGTCGGCGCGTTGATCGTCGCCGGTCTCGCGATGCGGGGCCAGCCCTGGTGGGTGGCAGCGCTCTGCGGTGGCGGCTGGCTCATCGGCGGGCTCTGCGACGTCGCCGAGAATTTCGCGCTGGCGCGCATGCTCGACCGCTATCCGCAGGTCGATGGCGGCAATGTCGCCTTCGCCAGCACGATGACGCGGTTGAAGCTCATCCTGTTCGCGCTCGGCGTCATCGGCGCGCTCGCAGCGGCCTATCTCGTCTTCAAGCCGCTGGCGGGTTGAGGCCACGCCACGCTTCGCCGCTGAGCCGGAAACGCGTGGCTATCACGGCCGGGTCGCCGATCAGGATCGTCGGGTCCATCGGCGCCGGCTGGAAGCCCAACCGTTCGGCGAGACGCAGCGAAGCCAGATTGAGCGGATGCGTCGTGACGGCGATGCTGGGCAGTTCGAGCGTCTCGAAGCCATGTCGCAGCAGGCGAGCTGCAGCCTCCCGCGCATAGCCCCGGCCCCAGCTCCCAACGATGAAACGGTAGCTCAACTGCACGTCCTCGGCAGCATTGCCGTCTGGAATGAGCCCGACATAGCCGAGAAAGACATCGGGCCCGGCCTTCGCGAACACGGACCAGTAGCCCAGCCCACGATCGACATGGCTGAAGCTGCGCGCAGCGACGGCATCGCGATTCATCGCGGGGTCGCCGACGGCGGCGATATGCTTCATCACCTGCGGGTCGGCGTTCATGCTGACGATGGCGTCGAGATCCGCGAAGCTTCGCGGGCGCAGCAGCAGCCGCTCGCTCTCCAGTTCCGGCAGCATGGCGTGGTTCGTTCCGGTCATGATCCGAAGTCGATGATCTGCGGCGCAAAGCTCTGGTGCACCGCCGTTCGGCTTCCCATATCCTGACCGGCGCCAAGCTGGAACGCGCCTGGAGAATGGGAATGCTGCTTCGTCGTTGGGTCCTGGCCGCTTTGGCCCTCACCCTGTCGGGAATGATGCTGTCGCCGGCCTCGGCGCAGGAAGACCTGATCTTCAGGAAATCGACCGTCTGGAAGATGCTGACGCCGAACGACAAGCTCGCCGTCTACGGCGTCGACGATCCCATCGTCGAGGGTGTCGCCTGCCATTACACCGTGCCCGAGAAGGGCGGCGTCTCCGGCATGTTCGGGCTGGCCGAGGAGGTCTCCGAGGTCTCGCTCGCCTGCCGCCAGATCGGCCCGATCAAGTTCAAGGAGAAGGCGGAGCAGGGCGACGTCGTCTTCCGCGAGCGTCGTTCGCTGATCTGGAAGAAGATGCAGATCGTGCGCGGCTGCGACGCCAAGCGCAACGTGCTGGTCTACCTCGTCTATACCGACAAGCTGATCGACGGCTCACCGCAGAACTCGACCTCGACGGTGCCGATCATGCCCTGGGGCACCTCGAGCGAGCCGCCGAAATGCTCGGAATGGATTCGGTGAAGGCATCAGACCGAAAAGTGGATCCCACTTTTCGGATAAATCTGATCGCAGACCAACGAGTTGGATCGCCACCCTGCGTCCGATAGGACGCGCGTTCTAACGAAAATTATTCGCCGCAGGTGATGCTGAGCGGCTGTTCGGCCGTCTGCGCCGGGCTCTGCTTGGTGACGGAGCCGGTGAAGTCCTCGCGGTTGGCGACGCCGAAGGCGACCGCCTTGCCGAAGCCCTGCGACTCGCACCAGGCATTGGCGACGATCTTGCCGCATTCGGCCTTGGTCGAGATGCAGTCGGCGACGCCGTAGCCGTCGCTGGCCGGGATCAGGAAGGTGCGGGGCTCGTTGGCGGCCGCGACCGAGCGGCTGGTCGGCATGATCGACAGCGAGATGCCGGCGGCGGCGATCCCGAACAGTCCGACGAGGGCCACGGCGCGGCGCATGAATTCTGATTCCTGATGGGTTGCGGGCGCAGAACCCGCGAATCGGGAGGATGGTTCCGGCCGGTTAAATTTGAGTGAACCGCGGCAACCTTGAGGCAATGCTGCATTGCAGCAATCGGGCGCCCTCTTGACGGAAAGCCCGCGGAAAGGCAATCAGGTCCGACCATGACGCGAGCCGCCATCAACAGCACTTGCATTATTTGCCGCTAGCTTTCGCTGGCCGGCTGCTCACGTCCTCGTCCTGAAAAACGAACCGACAAAAGCGCCCCCGGCCAGCGGCCAGGTCGCCCTTTCGTATTTCGCCGTTCGTTTCCCAGGATTTAGCCCCGATGTCGCCGACCCTGAGGCTCTACAACACGCTGACGCGGACGAAGCAGGACTTCGCGCCGATCGATCCGTCGAATGTCCGCATGTATGTCTGCGGCCCGACGGTCTACGACTACGCCCATATCGGCAATGCCCGCCCGGTCATCGTCTTCGACGTGCTCTACCGGCTGCTGCGCCACATCTACGGCGTCGATCACGTCACCTATGCCCGCAACCTCACGGACGTCGACGACAAGATCAACGCCCGCGCGGCGCGTGACTATCCCGGCCTGCCGCTGAACGAGGCGATCGCCAAGGTCACGCAGACGACGACGGCGCAATTCCACGCCGATATCGATGCGCTCGGCACGCTCCGGCCGACGACGGAGCCGCGCGCCACCGAGCATATCGAGGAGATGAAGGCGATCATCGAGCGCCTGATCGCGCGCGGCGTCGCCTATGTCGCCGAGGAGCACGTGCTCTTCCACGTTCCGGCCGTCGCGCATCTCGCCAAGGCGCCGAAATACGGCACGCTTGCCCGCCGCTCGCTGGACGAGATGCTCGCCGGCGCCCGCGTCGATGTTGCGCCCTATAAGCGCGACGCGATGGATTTCGTGCTGTGGAAGCCGAGCCGCGACGGCATCGATCCCGGTTGGCCGTCGCCGGCCGGCATCGCCACGCCCGGTCGCCCGGGCTGGCATATCGAGTGCTCGGCGATGTCGATGGCGGAGCTGCTGACCCCCTTCGGCGGCGGGCTCGCCTGCGACGATCCCATGAAGAACGTCTTCGACATCCATGGCGGCGGCATCGATCTCGTCTTTCCGCACCACGAGAACGAGATCACCCAGTCCTGCTGCGCCTTCGGCGGGGCGGAAGGGCAGCCGCTCATGGCCAATATCTGGATGCACAACGGCTTCCTGCAGGTCGAAGGCGAGAAGATGTCGAAATCGCTCGGCAACTTCGTCACCATCAACGAACTGCTGGAGACGGATGTCTTCGGCGGCCGCACTTGGCCGGGCGAGGTGCTGCGCCTTGCGATGCTCAAGACGCATTACCGCCAACCGATCGACTGGACGGTGAAGGCGCTGGAGGAGGCGGAGAACGAGCTGAAACAGTGGCACCGTCTGCTCTCGACTTCGTTGCAATCCCGTCCGGCGGCAGATGTCGTTGTGGCCCTGAGCGATGATTTGAACGGAGCGGCGGCGCTCGCTGCATTGCGGGCTCGCGCAAGGAGCGCGCGGGGAGGCGACGAGGTTGCCAGGGACGAACTGGCCGGCGCGCTGGAGCTTCTCGGTTTCGAGGCCTTCGTTGAAGATGCGCGCAACACGAATTATCGGGGCGGCCAGCATCTCGACGCTGGCGGTACTACGATCTCGTCAGCACAGACCCGCATCGACGCCGAGACTGTAAAGGCTCTCATAGCCGCCCGCCTCGACGCCCGCCGCGCGAAGAACTTCGCCGAGTCCGATCGCCTCCGCGACGAGCTCGCGGCGATGGGCATCGCGCTCAAGGACGGCAAGGACCCGGTGACAGGCGAGCCCACGACCAGCTGGGAGGTGAAGCGATGAGCCCGAAGATCCGCCCGGCGGGCTCGCTCTCCTTCGCCATCAAGCTGGTCATGCTGGCGATGGTCGTGCCGCGCGTCGTTCGCTTCAAGCTTCGGCGCGAGCGATGAGCGCGGCACGCGTCCATCTCTTCGATACGACGCTGCGCGACGGCGCCCAGACGACGGGCGTCGATTTCTCGCTCGACGACAAGCGCGCCGTAGCAAGCCTGCTCGACCGGCTCGGCGTCGATTATGTCGAGGGCGGCTATCCCGGCGCCAATCCGCTCGACACCGCTTTCTTCGAGCAGAAGGCGACGAAGCAGGCGAAATTCGCCGCCTTCGGCATGACCAAGCGGGCAGGGCGCTCGGCCGCCAACGATCCCGGCATCGCCGCGCTGCTGGAGGCCAAGGCCGACGCCATCGTCTTCGTCGCCAAGGCCTGGGACTACCATGTTCATGTCGCGCTCGAGATTTCGCTGGAGGAGAACCTTGCCGGTATCGCCGAGAGCGTAGCAGTGGCGAAGGCCGCCGGCCGCGAGGTGATGCTCGATTGCGAGCATTTCTTCGACGGCTACAAGGCCAACCCGGACTACGCGCTCGCCTGTGCCCGTACCGCTTACGAGGCCGGCGCCCGCTGGGTCGTGCTTTGCGACACCAATGGCGGCACGCTACCCGACGAGGTCGGCGCGATCGTGCGCGAGGTCGCCAAGATCGTACCCGGCGACAATCTCGGCATCCACGCCCATGACGATTGCGGCTGCGCCGTCGCCAATTCGCTGGCCGCCGTCGAGGCCGGCGTCCGCCAGATCCAGGGCACGCTCAATGGTCTGGGCGAGCGCTGCGGCAATGCCAATCTCGTCACGCTGATCGGTGCGCTGAAGCTCAAGGAGCGCTATCGCGACCGCTTCGAGCTCGGCGTCAGCGAGGATCAGCTCGGCGAGCTCACCCATGTCTCGCGCGCGCTCGACGAGATGCTGAACCGGGCGCCGAACCGGCATGCGCCCTTCGTCGGCGCCTCGGCCTTCGCCACCAAGGCCGGCATTCACGCCTCGGCCATGCTGAAGGACCCGCGCACCTACGAGCATGTCGCGCCGGAGGCGACCGGCAACACCCGCAAGGTCCTGATCTCCGACCAGGGCGGCAAGTCGAACCTTGTCGCCGAATTGGAGCGCATCGGCGTCACGCTCGGCCGCGACGATCCCCGCCTCAACCGGGTGCTGCAGGAGGTCAAGGACAAGGAGGCGCAGGGCTATGCCTTCGAGGGTGCCGACGCGTCCTTCTTCCTGCTGGTGAAGCGGATCCTCGGCGAAGTCCCGGATTATTTCGCGGTCGAGCGCTTCGCCGTGAATGTCGAGCGCCGCTACAATGCACTCGGCGAACTCGTCACCTTCTCCGAGGCGATCGTGAAGGTGAAGGTTGGCGACGACCTGCTGATCTCGGCCGCCGAAGGCGATGCCGGCCCGGTCAATGCGCTGGATATCGCGCTCCGCAAGGATCTCGGCCGCTACCAGTCGCTGATCGGTGGCTTGCGGCTGGTGGACTACAAGGTCCGTATCTTCCAGGGCGGCACCGATGCCGTCACGCGCGTGCTGATCGAATCCGGCGACGAGACCGGCGAGCGCTGGACCACGGTCGGCGTCAGCGCCAACATCATAGACGCCTCGTTCCAGGCGCTGGTCGACTCGATCACCTACAAGCTGGTCAAGGCCGGCGCGACGGCGTGATCCTTTCCTTCTCCCCTTGCGGGAGAAGGTGGCCCGAAGGGCCGGATGAGGGGTCGCGCAGGTCTGGAAGGTTGGTAGTCGGCTTGCGTTGAGCGTCGCGAGACCCCTCATCCGCCTGCCGGCACCTTCTCCCGCAAGGGGAGAAGGGCGCTGTTTGGCGGGCTCGCTTATCTCACTCCGTCAGCCGGATCACGCGATCCTTGCAGAGGTCCATGTCGGCGTCGCTCTCGGCTTCGTCCTCGAATCGTGCCTGCACCGTATAGGCGCAGCCCTGCGGCTTGTTGAGCTTGAGCGCGACGCTCTTGCCGGGCGCCAGCGGCTTGGCGAGCTTGGCGACGAGGCGCGGTTGGTCGCCCGGCGTCGCGATCGCGAAATTGCTGAGCGGCACGGTGCGCTGGTTGGTGATCGTGATCTGAGGATGCGGCCGGGAACTCTGCGCCAGGGCGGGCAGGGCCAGGAGGAGCGCGGCGGCAATGCCGGTCCCGGCAACTGCAAGCTGTTGAGCCTTCATGATATTTCCTTCCCCATCTCGAGCGTCGCGCGCTCTGCTGGGGATCAGATACCCGTGATGGGGCGATGGCAAGGCAGCTTTCGGGCAGCCCGCCGCATGCTCCCCACGCAACGACATTCCCATGCAACGGCGTGTGAATGCGTCTATATGGGCGCTCTAACTGGAATCGTTTGAAAATGTCCGCGCCGTCAGCGCCGCCTCCGGCGCCGAGCTTTCACCGTTCTGCCGTGATCCAGCCCGGGTCCGGCTTCTTTGCCACCTTCCACGCGCTCTGGCCCTATCTCTGGCCGGCGGAGCGCGCCGATCTGCGTGGCCGCGTCGTCGCGGCCTTCGCGCTGATGGTGTGTGGGCGGCTCGTGCTGATGGGCGTGCCCTTCACCTTCAAATGGGTGACGGACGCGCTGGCCGGTTCTTATTCGAACCTTGAGAAATGGCTGCCTTGGCTCGTCGGCGCGCCGCTGGCACTGACGGTGCTTTACGGCCTTGCCCGTGTCGGCGCGGCTGCCTTCGTCCAGATGCGCGATGCGATTTTCGCGCCGGTCTTCATGCATGCGGTGCGAACGCTCGCGCTGCAGACCTTCGGCCATCTCCATCATCTCTCGCTGCGCTTCCATCTGGAGCGCAAGACCGGCGGGCTCACCCGCGTGCTGGAACGCGGTCGCAACGGCATCGAGGAGATGGTCCGCCTCGGCCTCAACCAGCTCGTGCCGGTGATCATCGAGGTCGCGCTGATCATCGCCGTGCTGCTCTACCTGTTCGACTGGCGCTACGTCGTCGTGCTGGTCACGATGGTCTCGGCCTATATGACCTACACCATCAAGGCGACGGAGTGGCGCATCGCCATCCGGTCGGCGATGAACGAGTCGGATACCGACGCCAATGCCAAGGCGATCGACTCGCTGCTGAACTATGAGACGGTGAAGTATTTCGGCGCCGAGGCCCGCGAGACCGCGCGCTACGACCAGTCCATGGCGCGCTACGAGCGCAATTCGATCAAGTCCTACACCTCGCTCGCCTGGCTGAACTTCGGCCAGGCCGCGATCTTCGCGGTAGGATTGACGCTCTCGATGGTGATGGCGGTGCGCGGCTTCCAGGCGGGCACCAACACGGTCGGCGACCTCATCCTGATCAACGCGATGCTGATCCAGCTCTACCTGCCGCTGAATTTCATGGGCACGGTCTATCGCGAGATCAAGCAGGCGACGCTCGACATCGCCCAGATGTTCTCGCTGATCGGCCGCGATCCCGAGATCCAGGACAAGCCCGGCGCGAAGCCGCTGGCGGTGCCGGCCGGCGAGGTCGCGTTCGAGGACGTGCATTTCGCCTATGTGCCGGAGCGGCCGATCCTGCGCGGCGTCTCGTTCAAGGTCCTGCCGGGGCAGACCGTCGCCATCGTCGGCCCGTCCGGTGCCGGTAAGTCGACGATCTCGCGTCTGCTCTTCCGCTTCTACGAACCGCAGGCCGGCCGCATCCTGATCGACGGCCAGCCGATCGCCGATGTCCAGCAGGTCTCGCTGCGCGCCGCGATCGGCATGGTCCCGCAGGACACGGTGCTGTTCAACGACACCATCGAGTACAACATCCTCTACGGTCGCCCCGAGGCGACGACGGCCGAGGTCGAGGAGGCCGCGCGCCTTGCCCAGATCGACCGCTTCATCCGCCTGCTGCCGGAAGGCTATGCGACCTCCGTCGGCGAGCGCGGCCTGAAGCTTTCCGGCGGCGAGAAGCAGCGCGTCGCGATTGCCCGCACCATCCTGAAGGGCCCGCCGGTCCTCGTTCTCGACGAGGCGACATCGGCGCTCGATTCCTTCACCGAGAAGGAGATCCAGGACGCGCTCGACCGGGTCAGCGAGGGTCGCACCACGCTGGTCATCGCGCACCGGCTCTCGACCGTGGTCAATGCCGACGAGATCATCGTGCTCGACAAGGGCCAGATCGTCGAGCGCGGCCACCATCGCGACCTGCTGGCGGCGAACGGCGTCTACGCCGCGATGTGGAACCGCCAGCGCGAGGTCGACGAAGCCAAGGCGACGCTCCAGCGCGCGACCGAGGCCGAGGGCGAGAGCGTCCGGGTGACATTGTCGTAGAAGCTGGGCCGTCAAAGGTCGTCATGCCTGGGCTTGACCCGGGCATCTCATGACCAGTGCGCTCAGGAGCCCCATCCTGCCGGAGATTCTCGGGTCTGCGCTTCGCTGCGCCCGAGAATGACGTGTTTCACCAGTTTGAAACTGCTCGCAACTGCGGTCCGTTTCCTGCATGCTGCCCGGGCAGGGTAAAGCTGGGGGGCTGCCATGTTCGATCCGACCACATTCGTAGGTTTCCACACCTGGCTGAGCCTTGTGGCCATCGTCGCCGGGTTTCCAGTCACGATGGGCCTGCTGCACGGGCATACGCGGCCGGGCTGGACCGGAATTTTCCTCTCCACGGCCTTCGCGACGAGCGCGACCGGGTTCGGTTTTCCGTTCAACGGGGTGCTTCCGTCCCATGTCGTCGGCGCGATCCATATCGTGCTGGTCGCGATCGCCGGCTACGCGCTCTATGGGCGGCGTCTTGAAGGAAGCTGGCGCCGCATCTACGCGATCATGGCCGTGCTCTCCTTCTACCTGCTGATCTTCGTGCTCGTCGCGCAGCTCTTCGGCAAGGTTCCGGCACTGCATGCCCTGGCGCCGACGCAATCCGAGCCGCCCTTCGGCATCGCCCAGGGCATCGTGCTCGTCGTCTTCGCCCTGCTGACCTGGAAGGCGGCGGTGCGGTTCGTCCAGGTGCCGCAGCGGACAGCCTGAACGGGCCGGCCGCGACATCGCGCGCCGTCCACCGGCGCGCGCCGGGGCTTTCCCTTCGCGCCGGAACCTCCTAAATCAGCGCAACGCTCGCCGCCGGCCTTCGGCGGCGACAATGTCATTCCCGTGCGCCCCGCGCCGGCAGCCCAACGGAAACCGCCTCATGTCCCTCGTCGATTCCGTCCGCAAGGTGATCGTGCCCATCCACAAGGAGGGCTATGTCTTCATCGCGATCGGCCTCGTGTCGACGATCATCCTCGCCAATCTCTGGTCGCCCTTCGGCTGGATCGGCGCGATCATCACGATCTGGATCTGCTATTTCTTCCGCGACCCTGTGCGTGTCACGCCGCAACGCGAAGGGCTGGTGATTTCGCCGGCCGACGGCCGTATCAGCCAGATCGCGCAGTCGCTGCCGCCGCCGGAGCTTGAGCTGCCGGCCGAGCCGATGACCCGCATCTCGATCTTCATGAACGTCTTCGACTGCCATGTGAACCGCGCGCCTGTGCCCGGCCGCATCGCCAAGATCGCCTATACGCCCGGCCTCTTCCTCAATGCCGAGCTCGACAAGGCGAGCGACGACAACGAGCGCAACGCGCTGGCGATCGAGACCAAGTCGGGCATCGTCGGCGTCGTCCAGATCGCCGGCCTGATCGCGCGCCGCATCGTGCCCTTCGTCAAGGAAGGTGATGTGCTCGGCACCGGCGAGCGCTTCGGCCTGATCCGCTTCGGCTCGCGCGTCGACGTCTACCTGCCGTCCCATGTCGTGCCGCTGGTCGGCGAGGGCCAGACCGCGATCGCCGGCGAGACCGTGCTCGCCGACCTGACCGGCAACGAGCCGGTCGCGCGTGGCTTCCGCGACATCTGAGCGAAAGCGCCGGAGGGCCGTTTCTGAAGGGCAGTGTCATCCCGTGCGCGCTGCGGCATGTAATGACGCTGCGCAGACACGGGACCGCCCCTCGAAAAAGGCGCCCCACCTCAACGCCCCCAAGAAGAACACCTTCTCCTAACGACGATCCCGCATCTGCGCAGCGGCACTTCGCGCCGCAGCGCGTGCGGGATGACACGCGTGGGCGCCTAGCCTGCGCCCTCAAAACCGCGTATTCCGGCTGACATGAGCGACCTGTTTCCTCCCTTCGAGCCCGAGCGCGCCGAATCCAAGCGCGCCCGCTTCAAGCCGATTCCCTTCCGGCTGCTGGCGCCGAACGTCATCACGCTGCTGGCGCTCTGCCTCGGCCTGACCGCGATGCGCCTCATCGTCGAGGGCAAGCTCGAGACGGCGACGATCTGCATCCTGATTGCCGCGGCGCTCGACGGTGTCGACGGCCGCCTGGCTCGCATGCTCAAAGGCACTTCGCGCTTCGGCGCCGAACTCGATTCGCTCTCCGATTTCGTCAATTTCGGCGTCGCTACCGGCTACGTGCTCTGGATCTTCGTCCTGCACGACCTGAAGTCGTTCGGCTGGATCATCGTGCTGACGCTGGCCTGTGCCATGGCATTGAGGCTCGCGCGCTTCAATGTGATGATCGACGATCCCGATCGTCCGGAATGGCAGAAGAACTTCTTTGTCGGTATGCCGGCCCCGGCCGGTGCGATCACCGCGATGCTGCCGGTCTATCTCCACATCATCGGCGTGCCCGTGCAGGAATACGGCGCGCTCTTCGTCGGCATCTACATCCTGTTCATCGCCTTCCTGACGATCTCGCGCATCCCCTGCTATGCCGGCAAGACGCTCGGCACGCGTGTTCCGCGCAACCAGGTGCTGCCGATCTTCGTTGCGGTGGTGATCGTCGCCGGCCTGCTCTTCGCCTACACCTTCGAGGTGCTGGCGGTCGTCGTGATCGCCTATCTCGCGCTGATTCCGGTCAGCGTCGCGCGCTACCGCAAGCTTGAGCGCGAGCATGCGCAGCAGGCGCCGGTCCCCGCGACGGAAACCGCTGCTGAAAGCCAGAGCTGATCGTCAGCTTGAAGCTTAGCGGCGGTAGCCGCTGAGTCGTGCCGCATTGGCGCGCGTGCGCCGCGCGAACGGCTCCAGCGTGCTGTCGGCAGCCTTGACCGCCGCCGTCGCGAGATCGAGCTGGCCGAACGGGTTGAGGGCCAGCCCCCACCAGAAGGCCGTCGTCGCCTGCGTGACGGCAAAGCTGCTCTCGAGCATGGCCGAAACCTTCTCCGTTACGGCCTTGGTCGCCTCGCGCTGGCCGCGGCTGTCGCCGAAGGCGCCCTTCATCAGCAGCGGCATCCGCATCGCGATGGTCAGCCCGGCGTCGGCATGCATGGACATCAGGCGGGCCGCGAGAACCTGCGCCTCCGCCCCGGTCGCGAGGGCGGAGCCCGTCGATTTGCGCGGTCGAGCCATGAGGGAAACTCCAATAGGTCGACGGCAACAAGGGGCGGAGCGCCGAGGGGGTAGGACTGTGCGGCCAACCGCAACGCTTGGCAATGCCTAGTATACCAGAGCCACAGGCTTCACTTGCATGGAACCGAAATGTGTTCCGTGAACAAGGCTCCAACCGATACAGATGCGGATGGATTTATCGGGCTGCGGAAATGCTCTAAAGGCTGATCCGGTGCCGAACTTTCCCGGCCCCGGAATCCTGTCGAGCAGCCTGTTGAGCCTTTTTTCCACTCCCAAGCATCCCGGCTGGCGGCCGATGCTCGTTCTCGCATCGGCCTCGCCGCGTCGTCTCGCGCTGCTGGAGCAGGCTGGCCTCAAGCCGGACGCTTTGCTGCCCGCCGATCTCGACGAGACCCCGCTGAAGGGCGAGCGCCCGCGCGACCTCGCTCGCCGCCTGGCGCGCGAGAAGGCGCAGGCCGCGCGCGAGGGCGCCAAGGCCCGTGCCGATCTCGAAGGCTGCTACATCCTTGCCGCCGATACGGTCGTCGCTGTCGGCCGGCGCATCCTGCCCAAGGCCGAGATCGTCGACGAAGCCGCCGCCTGCTTGCGCCTGCTCTCGGGCCGCGCGCATCGCGTCTATACCGGCGTCGCGCTGGTGACGCCCTCAGGCACGATCCGCGACCGCATCGTCGAGACGCGCCTGCGTTTCAAGCGCCTCTCCACCGAGGATATCGAGACCTATCTCGCCTCGGGCGAATGGCGCGGCAAGGCTGGCGGCTACGCGGTGCAGGGCATTGCCGGCTCCTTCGTCGTCAAGCTCGTCGGCTCCTATACCGGCGTGGTCGGCCTGCCGCTCTACGAGACCGTCAACCTCCTGGGCGGCGAAGGCTTCCCCATCCGCTTCGGCTGGATGAACGCAGCCTGACACGGCGCCGATGCGGGTTGCCTGATCGCCTCTCGCGGCTGATCTTGCGGCCGGGAAACACGTCGATGAGAGGGAAGCCGAGATGACGGGACGTCTGAGCGGCAAGGTCGCGATCGTGGCCGGGGCCGGGTCGATCGGGCCGGGCTGGGGCAATGGCAAGGCGACGGCGACGATTTTCGCGCGCGAGGGCGCCAGGGTCGTCTGCGCCGACATCAACCGCGATGCGGCCGAGGAGACCGCCGGCATCATCCGCAACGAGGGCGGCGAGGCCTTCGCCATGCAGGCGGATGTGACGAAGGCGGAACAGGTCGCCGGGCTCGTCGCCCAGGCGCTCGGCCGCTATGGCCGCATCGACATCCTCGACAACAATGTCGGCATCGCCGAGGTCGGCAGCGTGGTCGATCTTTCCGAGGAGGTCTGGGATCGCGTTTTCCGGGTCAACCTCACCGGCGCCTTCCTGGCGATGAAGCATGTCATTCCGGTGATGCAGCGCCAGTTCGAGGAGACCGGCGAGGGCGGTTCGATCATCAACATCTCGTCGATCGCCTCGATCCGCCATACCGGCGTGCCCTATGCCAGCTATTCCGCGACCAAGGCGGCGCTGAATCAGCTCACCCGCACCACGGCCGTGCAATACGCGCCGCAGAGGGTTCGCGTGAACGCCATCCTGCCCGGCCTGATGAAGACGCCGATGGTCGAGCATTCCGCCGGCCTCGCCGCGGTCTACGGCAAGGACGATGTCGATGCGATGTGGGCGGCGCGAGCCGCGCAGGTCCCGATGGGGCATATGGGCGAGGCCTGGGACGTGGCCAATGCGGCGCTCTTCCTCGCCAGCGACGAGGCGCGCTACGTTACCGGCATCGAGCTCGTCGTCGATGGAGGCATCACGCTCAAATATGACTGACACTGAAAACGCCGCGCCGCCCGCAAAGCCCTGTCCGATCTGCGGCAAGCCGGCGGTCGCGCGCTTCAAGCCGTTCTGCTCGTCACGTTGCGCCGATATCGATCTCGGCCGTTGGCTGAAAGGCAGCTACGTCATTCCCGGCGAGCCCGTCGACGAGGCGGAAGAGGGCGCCCCTCAGCAGCCCGAACGCGAGGACTAGGAAACGCGCCCGCCGGATTGCACAGTGGCCGGATCGGTCCGGCGGTTATCAGGCCGGCCCCGGAGTGTTTCGACCCATGAGCAGCGGCACCGAGCCTCATATCGCGATCGTCGGCGCCGGCTTCGGCGGGCTCGAAGCCGCGCGCAACCTCGCTGGCGCTCCGGTCAGGATCACCATGATCGACCAGCGCAACCATCACCTGTTCCAGCCGCTGCTCTACCAGGTCGCGACCGCCTCGCTGCCGACATCCGAGATCGCCTGGCCGATCCGCTTCCTGCTGCGCGGCCACAAGAACGTCACGACCCTGCTCGGCACGGTCACCGGTATCGACCGGGCGAACAGGCAGGTGCTGCTGGAGGGCGAGCGGCCGATCGGCTTCGAAACGCTGATCCTCGCGACCGGCGCCCGCCATTCCTATTTCGGCCATGACGAATGGGAGCCCTATGCGCCGGGCGTGAAGACGCTGGAGGATGCGACGCGCATCCGGCGCCGCATCCTCTCGGCCTTCGAGCAGGCGGAATGGGAGATCGATCCGGAGCGGCGCGCGCAATGGCTCACCTTCGTGATCATCGGAGCGGGGCCGACCGGCGTCGAGCTTGCCGGCACCATCGCCGAGCTGGCGCATGACACGCTGCGCGGCGATTTCCGCAATATCGACACCCGCAGTGCCCGCGTCATCCTGGTCGAGGCGGGCCCGCGTATCCTCGCCGGCTTCACCGAGGACCTCTCGGCCTATGCCGAGCAGGCGCTGAACCGCCTCGGGGTCGAGGTCAGGCTCGGACAGCCGGTTTCCGAATGCCGTGCGGACGGAATCATGCTCGGCGGAGAGTTCCTGCCGGCCCTGACCACCCTGTGGGCGGCGGGCGTCGCAGCCTCGCCTGCGGCGGAATGGTTGGAGACCCCAGCCGACCGGGCAGGCCGCGTCCGTGTCGAGCCCGATCTTACGGCGCCCGGCGAGCCCGATATCTTCGTCATCGGCGATACCGCCTTCGTTGCAGGCGCCGATGGCAAGCCGGTGCCTGGCATCGCGCCCGCGGCCAAGCAGCAGGGGCGCTATGTCGCCGACCTCATCAAGGCGCGGCTGCGGGGCAAGCCGGCTCCGTCGCCCTTCGCCTATCGGAATGCCGGCAATCTCGCGACGATCGGCAAGCGCGCGGCCATCGTCGATTTCGGCTGGATCAAGCTGCGCGGGCGCCTGGCCTGGTGGATCTGGGGCATCGCCCACATCTTCTTCCTGATCGGCCTGCGCAACCGGCTCGCCGTCGCGCTCAACTGGCTCTGGATCTATGTCAGCGGCCACCGCAGCGCCCGGCTCATCACCCAGCGTGATTCGGCAGGTTCACGCGAGCCGCAATGAAGCATCGCTTGACGCCCCAAGAGGGCGCGCAAGTCGGTCGGGCTTGGTCGTATGATTGGCTGCTTGGCAGGGAAATGGTGCCCAGGGACGGCGTGCATCAATTGTGCAATTTCAATCGCTTAGCGCGCAGTGGGAAACGAAAATCGCCCGCACATTTATGGGGCTTTCGGCCTGTCTGTTCCCACTCTAGGAGCGCTCACCAGTTCGATTCCGCGTTCGGGCATCGAACCGTCGACCAATCCGAAACCGCCTTGCTCGAAAGAATCTGATCGGGCGACGTCGGGGGCTTAGCTTGGATTCCCGTCCCAAATTCAACCGCCCGATGAGCGCAAGCCCGAAGTCTGTCATTTGAATGAACATGTGCACGTTAGCAGCTACGTCACCCGAGCACGTAAGGTTGACAGGCTTAGCAAAAGTGGGAACCTATCCGCTCAAAGCCAGAGGGCGGTTATGACTTTTGATTCAACCGGAGGTCAGCCCGCGAAGGAACAGCACAGCCCGTTTGCGCATTTCATTCTGTCAGAAATCTGGGCGGCGGCAGCTGCCGCAGTAGCCTTGGTTCTATGCTTCGCAATATCGTTCTTATCTGGCTATTTGGCTGAGGCGATATCGATAAAGTATAAGGAGCCGTTTCTTTATCTTGAATGGATGCTGGGCTGGGTGGGAGTGGTCACAGCAACGTTTGAATTCGTAGTAATTAGTATTTTCCAGCTTTGGGTTCTTATTAAGCGGCTGGGAGGTGAATTGTGACGTCATGGGTGTCCGAGAATTCAGGGCTGGCAGCGCGCGACGCGGGGCGCCAGAGAAGGTTTTCGTTTCGGAGGCCGCCTGGACCCGAAGGCGTTATTTTTGGCTTGATCTTTCGTGTTGCTATAATGATCGCGGCGATCATTGTGCCGCTTGCAATTACTTTTCCGATAGCTTTTCTTTTGGGTGCGCCGCGCGGCTGGGCTGTCTTAGCTCCGTTCAGCGCGTTCTTCATCTTATCTATCCTATCCGGTGAATATATTAAGACGAAGGTTTACGAACTACTGTTCGCTAACGCGGACAAAGATGCAGCTGTTGATCTCACGTATGATCCTGAGGCGGTCTCATCGCGCCGATTGAAATGGTCGATTCACGCAAAGGAAACCTCCAAGATCGAGCACTCGATCGAGCTGGGCGCTAGTACGGAGCCGAGTGCGATCGGGATTCGTGTGGTGAGGAGAGTCTTTGACGTTGTATTGGCCGCCATCATGCTGGGGGCTCTTTCCCCCGTTTTGTTGGCCTTTGCGATCGCAATCCGAGCAGAAAGCCCCGGTCCGATTTTCTTTGCGCAGATGCGTATTGGGTTGAATGGAAGAGCTTTTCGTATTTGGAAGTTCCGTACTATGGTTTCGGCAGAAGACGCCCTCGTCGGGGGGGCTGCCAGAATAACCCGAGTTGGCCAGGTTGCTCGGCGCCTCTCCATTGACGAACTGCCCCAGCTTTTTAACGTGCTCCGGGGAGAAATGACTTTCGTCGGGCCTCGCCCGCTGCCGGTCTTTTACGAAGAGGCCCTCGAAAAGTCTGGCGAGAAGGCGCTACTCAATGCGCTCCATGAGTATCGTCCAGGAATAATCAGCCCATCTTTCGGTGGCGGTCGCGCTTCAGCTCCATCAGAAGTATCTGCTAGGATTTCGGCAGACGTTGAGTACGCGCGCAGCGCGACGCCTGTTCGGGACCTTTGGGTGATTGCTAAAGCGGTGGTCTGGTCGTTCAGGAATGTTGAGCGCTATTAATGCGGCGGTAACTTGCTTGGGATGGTAGCGGTAGAGGGACTCATACCCGCCCCCCCCGCGCAGAACAAATCGGGTTCAGCTACCGGGCGACCGCCATACGGCGCGTTGCCTGAGGGACCCGAACCGCCGCATAAATCGCGGCTGTCCGTGATAACGTGGCGCGCGCTTCGCCGACCTCTTTGAGGTGCAGCTTCTGCGCCTGCACATCAGCGGGCTGGGGGCGAAGCTCCACTTGATCAAGCTCTATCGCAATGCATCCATCTCACGACTTAGATGGCGCTGCTGGCTTGCGCCGTAAATGTCGCCAGATAACCTCGCAGACGCGGATTCGGCGTGCAGACAAATGTCATCCGACCGCTAGCGCTGGGGCAGGCAAACATGAGTTCGGAAGCCGATTTGCAGGTTGAGGTCGCGGCTGATCGTCAGTGGTATGAACTAGACCTACCTATCCGCGGCTGCGACTTCACGCTCGCCGATATCAAATCCGCATACCGCGACTTCCAACACATCACCCGCCAAGAAGGTGAGGCCACACTTGGCAAGCTAATTAAGCCGGAAGAGAAATCTCAAGCAGAATTCGATCAAGAACTTAGCAACCTTCGGAAGGACGCTTTCAATTTAACTCTGTCAATTATCGGCGAGGATGGCGTAACATTTTATGCTGAAAATGAATCCGCCTTTGATAACGCTTCTCTGCCGAAGCCAATTGCCTCGATATATTTTACAAACGCAAATTCGTTTAAAAGAAATGCCGGGGGAAACATCCCGCGCCAGCGTTTTGAAATTTGGCTCGACTTCCGAAAGCGCCCTCTCATTGACACGGACACAATATTGTCCGACCCAACGCCAAACGCGTCAAAGATAAATATATCGGCGGAAGATTTGCGCTATTTCAGCGCTATAAAAGCGATAGCTAGAGATAAGCTGCTTTCTAAGCAGAGATGGTACTCGTTCATTCACGCTAAGCTTTTTTATGATCTTGGGCTTTTCGCTGTCGCGCTTCCTTATATATTCTTCACCGAGACGGTCTTGATCGAAGGGTTGATCCAAAAACACGCTTCGATAGCGCCCTTTCGTATTCCAATGTTTATATATTTCACATATCTCGGATTGATAGCTTACAGAGCGCTAATCGGTTACGCAAAATGGGCGTACCCAGTAAATATTCTATCGGAAAACAAAGACAATCCATCACTTCATCGCCCGGTAATTGGCGGATTGATTTTGGCCTTGATAGGTTATCTTATAAAAACGGCTCTGTCGTTCGCGAGTTTACCGATAGTTGGGTAAGGCGCGCTGCTTGGTCAAAGAACGTCAGCTTGGGAAGCGGTAGCAGGCCGTTGCCGCACAGGCGCCGCGTTCCCCACTAGCGACTGAGCGGCAGCATCCACACGATAGCGCCGAAGGCGATCCATGCCGCCGCGACCAGTGCTACCTCGGCATGACGCAGCATCGCCCGGCGCCACCAGGGCCACGCCGCCCGCCGCGCCCGCAGCTCGGCATTGTCGCGGCCGATCTGCTGCCAATGGCCCATCAGAGCAGCGAGCCCTGCGCCGGCCGATCATCTTCGCCGCTGTCGCCGTCTTTCTTCCCGCCGCGTGCCACGATGTCGAGCGACCCACCGGGGAGGGGGCGTTGAAGTGCTTTCGCTTCCTCCCATGGGGCCGTCATCCAGGCCTCGCATTCCTCCGGCGTCGTCAGGATGACCGGCATGGCCTTGGGGTGGATTGCTCCAACCTCGGCATTCGGATCGGTGGTCAGGAAGGCGTAGACGTCAATCGTCTCCTCGCCGGTCTTGATCTTGCGCACGCTGGTCCATTGCCGCGCCCAGATTCCGGCGAAGAACGCAGTAGGCCGCTCCTCACCGAAAGCGAACCAGATATCCTGCTTCGTGCCCCAGTCAAATTCGCTGAAGCTGTTGAACGGGACAAGGCACCTGCTCTCGACACCGAGCCACCGCTTCCAGTGCGAGCTCGAGGTGTTGCGGACGTTCGTCGTCCCGCCGTCCGGCTCCATGCGGAGCATCTGGTCGAAGTCGACCTCTTTGCCCTTGGCGCGGAGCTTGTCCGCCCGCTTGGTCGCAGCGTCGAGCAGCGCCTTCTTCGACGACGGCATGCCCCATCGGGTCATGGCCAGCCGCGGGCCGCCCTCGTCATTGCGGACGATCGGCGCGGCATAGTCGGGGAAGATGCCCGGCAGCGGCGGAACGTTCACGCCCGCATCGTTGAAATTGGCGAAGAGCTTTCGGATCGCTTCTACGTTGCGGGTGTGGCTGTAGAGGTTGCACATGCGCTTCGCCTTTGGCTGCGGGCCGCGAGTTCGGGGCTCACCGTATCAGAGTAGCCAGAGAAAACGTGCGTGGCTTCCTCTTGTGTCAGGAGCGAGCCGCCGTGCGTTTCATGAAACGCTCGCGCGAAGGCCTCGCTTTCGAAGCGAGCACGGACAAGCCCGAGGTGATCGTCATAGTCCACGCGGAAGCCGGTGCCCCTGCAGTCCAGCCATTCCGCGAACTCGCGTTCGAATGCCGGCCCCTGTTGACGGGTGGCCATGCAGATCACGCTGTAGAAGACAGGCGGCGGCTTGTCCTCGTGGATGAGGTAGTAGTCGCCCCACTCTTCGTGATCTCCCAAATACGGGCCGCTGATCAGGCAGCGGTTTGTGGCCGCGAGATCCCTTGCCCATTCGACGCCGCAGTCCTCGATGTCGTTGGCTGTCGCCGCGCCGGTTTCGCCGGGGTGGCTGGCGGTATACGCGATTGCGTATCGAACGCGCTCAATCACCTCCGACCCGACGCCGGCGTTCGGCTGGTGCATCAGGATTATCTGGGCGCTGCTCATCCTTGCCTCCTTCGATGACCTTCCAGGGCCGCATAGACGGTGGCAGATCGGGTGGTGGGTTCGCTCTCAAATCCGGGCAATACCCGCCACATGCGAAGTCTCGATCCGCGACCAGCCGGCCGCTTTTGGATTTCGGCCGGCCGGGACAGGTCGCATGGAAGCGAACGATCAGTTCCTCGATCGTCTCGGCCGCTCCGAACTTCTCGGCCAGCTTCGCCAGACGCGCGTCGCCATACCGTCGGCATTTCGTGCAGCGGAAGCGCACGATGATCCATGGGTAGAACTCCAACGACGTGTGCGGGCCGGGCGGCTCGCTCACGGCTCCTGATCGCGGATGGGCCGCGCACCTTGCGAGAACAGGCCGCGTAGATAGCCGCGCGAAACGGATCGATCAGCGTCGGCCAGGAGAACGATGAAGTCGTGCGCCAGCGCGCGCAGTGCGGCGCTTTCAGAGCCGTGCTCTTCCAACAGCATGGACACGATACCGGTGATCTCGGCGTCCAGCGTGGTGTCTTCGACCTGCTGATCGACTGGTTGCGCTGACATGCCTTGCGCCCTCGAAAATGAGAACGTAATGAGAACAAACCGACCCCGAGGAGTCAAGCCATGGCCAGCGTCGACACGTTCTTCCTTCAGCCGTTCAAGACCCATCGGAAGCGTCTGGTGCCAGGCCAACGCGTGCTGGCGAAGACCAAACATCACGCCCTGAACGAGGGCGAACGCCTAGGGAAAACAGCCGAGGGCGTGGCTGTCATCCACGTCACAGCGGATGACGAAACAGGCGAGGTCAGCGCGCTCGATGTCCTGGCACGCCATGGGGCGATCCCTGATGAATTCGAGGAGCAGATCAGGGCGCTATGACGATCAACCTCACGCTCCGGCGCACCTACGACGACCATCCGCGCCCTGAGGACAACGATAAGTTTTGGTCGGTCGATTGCGACGGCTATTACGTCGCGTCGTTGGTTCTGGTCCACGGCCCGTCGGATCAACCGCCGGATTGGCAGTGGAATTTCCACCTTCACGCCGGCCGGCATGGGAACGGCGCGTTGCAGGCGACGCCGCTCAGCGGTCGCGCCCAAAGCCGTGATGCTGCGCTCCCCGATATGCGTAGGGCGATGGGGCGCTATCTCGAATTCATCGGCCCGGAGGGCTGGGCTGCGCACGTCAACCACATGGAATGGTTGAAGGAGCGCAAGGAAGCTACGCGACGTCGGGAGAATCGGGCATAGCGACGTCATGCCGTTCCCGCCCGCCAATCCGCCGCACGTTTTCTCCGTCCTGGCGGGCCGCGAGGTCTCGACCTGGTCGGAGGAGTGGAAACACGAGTGCGAGGTGCGCTTTCTGGCCGGACTGCCGCTGCGGGAGCGAAACGACGCACTGGACGGCGTAAAGGACGGGCTGCGCGGAATGAAAAGCATCCGCGGCGAAGCAGCCGTAGCGCACCTGCGCGCTGAGATTGATCGCTACGCGCGGCTGAAGGCTACGCCCTAGACTTGCCAGCGCCGGGAAACGAACCAAGCGACAGCCACCACCGCCATCATGGCCGCCGCGACGACAACTGGGTCGTCCATGTCCTCACTCCTGCGGATCGGTGATGTAGAACCCGAAAGCTGAGGCGCAGGCCAAAACCACGCCGATCTCAAGCAAGCCCATCGTTGCCTCCTCCTGACGATGAGGAGCAACCAGCGGGCGTTAGCCATTGTTCCGCCACATGTGAGGCGAACTGCGAGTGATATTCGGGATGGGATCGGCGGGCTGGGGCCTCGATCAGGAGCTGCCGGTACATCCGCGGCTCGCTCTCCGACCAAAGGGTAAGAAGCGAGCCGGCCGGCTGGGGGAAGTTACGCCGGCTCGCTTCGGATGGTCATCTTGGCAGAGGACCCATCGCTATCGTCCATGGGGTACAACGGTGATAGCGGATCATGAACGGGCTGGTACCGCTCTAGTTCCAACGCGTTCGAAAGATTGGTAGCGATCGCGCGCATCACGGCCGTATCACTAAGCTGCCAAACCGCGGTCCAACTGAAACATGACGTTTTGCGTGAGGTCCTCTTCATCGAGCGCCAATGGCGCGCAGGAGGCGACTATATAGGCTATGCGCTCACGCTCCCTGGCATGCTCGGGCTCTGGAATGCTATCCTTTACCTCGTTCCAAACTCTCTCGAGCGATGCATAAGCGCGAGCAATATCGGTAGGATCATTGAGCGACGAGAATGGCATTGCCCCTTCCTCATAAGGCGTTTTGTGGAGATTGATCTAGGAGCGGCCTCTACAACTTCAAGGACGAATTTTTGGAGCGAGGCGGTCTTGAAAGGTGGGATCGATCGCTCCTAAATGACGCCATCCGGCGCCGCTGACCGCGCGTGCGGAAATCCGGACCCATGTGCTTTCAGGAGGATGTGGTAATGGCGCGATTGCCTTCCGATGAATTCGAACGCCCCGTTGTAATCTTGACTGGCCTCGGCATTCCGACTGCGGTTTCCACCGCAATGGAGGCCTATATGTTTCTTTCGGACTGGCCTCGAAACGCCAGAGATGCAGTCCATGCGCTGGCCTGCAAGGCCTGCCTCGCCGCAGTGCGCGGGGACATTGAGGCCGAGACAGCGAGAGGTCTCTTCGCATCCTGGGCGGAGAAGAACGATATTCTTGCTCTGGAAGCCGCCGCATTTGCTAGCAGCCGGAGCACCGGGCCTCACGGCACTGCATAAAGTAGACATGGCCCCGCCAACCGGAGAGCTGGCGGGGCCACTGGATCTCCACCGCTTAGGAGACGTGGGCTTCAGGCGATGTAAACCGAGGCCTCGTCGGCATCCTCGCGCAGCCCCTTATAGGAGGCATGCCGGAGCTTGCCGTCGTCGGTCCAGGCGCGAAACGCTACCTCGGCCACGAGCTGCGGCTTTATCCAGCGGTTGGCCTGACGGGAGCCAGCGACCCTCACCGCCGATTTCGGAATGATGAGCGCGTCCATCTGCTTTCGAAGTTGAGCGCCACTCGCTTGCGTGAAGCCCGTGCCTACGCTGCCGACATAGACGAGCTCGTTCCCCTTGCGCGCGGCGAGCAACAGTCTTGCGATCCCTCCCAGCGCCATTGCGGAGGGTTCGTAGCCGATGATGGCAAAGCTTTCTGACTGGACGCATTTGATCTTGAGCCAATCGCCGCTCCGGCCGGATCGGTATGGCGCGTCACGACGCTTCGCGATGACGCCCTCAAGCCCGAGCTCGCAGGCCTTTCGAAGGAACCGATCGCCCTCCGCGTCGATCTCCTCGCTGAAGCGGATCGAGCCATGCGGCGTGCGGCCGATCAGTTGCTCGAGCATCTGGCGCCGCTCTTCCAGTTCCAGAATGCGCAGATCCTGGCCGTCGAGGTACAGAAGATCGAAGGCATAGAGCGATGCCTCGGCCGCGAAACGCTTGCCTCCCCGACCACCCAACGCCTTTTGGAGCGCACCGAAGTCCGAAGCGCCCCGCTCATCGAGCACGACCGCTTCGCCGTCGAGAATGGCGCTATCTAGCCCAAGCTCGCGGGCATCATGGGCAATGGTCGGAAAGCGCGCGGTCCAGTCGTGCCCACCTCGTGTGAGGATACGAACCCGGCTCCTCTCGATATGGATAGCGAGCCGGTAGCCATCCCACTTTACCTCGAAGGCCCAATCGTGGCCTGCAGGGGCCTTCTTCGCCAGCAGAGCCAAGCATGGCTCGACCCGGTCCGGCATGGGATCGGCGAAAAGATCGCGCCCGCCGTTCCTTCGCCGCGCCACCGGGCCCTTGACCAGATCAGCCGCAGGCCCGGCTCTGAAAACCCGACGCGCACACATCGAACGCAACTCCACCACGCAACGAGTCGCGAACTAGCTGCGCGTCGAATCGTTCCGCGGTCGGAACTGACAGCACGCGGCGCGGTTGAAAGTCAGGCAGAGTGTTGCGTGGGGTGCTGAGATGGTCGCGATCTGGAGAGGGGCCGAAGTTCCTCGGAAGCCCAGCCCGGTGAAACGGGTGCTCCGTACCGAAAATTGCCAGGACGAGGACGGCAATCGCTATACCGTCATCGTTTGGAGGGATTGGCCAGGCCTCTCGACTGTCTCATACTCGCTCGAAGACGGTACGCCGGTCCACTACGAGGATGAGTGCTATTTCACGACGCCAGAGGGTAGGATGATCACTCGCTGCGAAGATTGATGCGGTGAAGCCATGTCTGAGAAGCCGACAATTGCCATTCCCGTTATAAAGCCTACGACGATCATTTTGAGCTCTGATCCTCGCGGCGATGCGACGATCAAATTCGAGACGGGCGGAGATTCCGACGTCCTTATGATTCTACCAATGGCCGCTCTGTTTGAGCTGGAAGCCCTACTCGCGAGAGCCAGCCAGGAGCAGGCTAAGTCTCAGCCCGTGCAGTGACGGTTGGCCGAGTTCAGCGCTGCCAGAAGCGATCCCATGCCCGCTGAGCCAGATCGTCTTCGTCCAGTGCAACCAAGGCATAGGACGCTACGATGTAGGCGAGACGGGTGCGCTCATACTCCTGATCCGCCTCAGCGATGAGCGGCTTGATCCGGTCCCACACTTGCTCAAGCGCGCCCTGAGCGCGGGCTATGTCGGCTGGGTCGTGCAAAGATGAGAACGGCATGGTGACGGAAGCTAACCGCGCCTCCGAGATGGAGGCAACCGAAAAGCCCGACCCCACTGGCAAGGGTCGGGCTCTATCACGCGGCGAGCACACGCTGGGCAGCGACGGGCTCAGCCTGCGGTGATTACCAGGTCTGGCGGTCGTACCAGGTGTCGACGTCAGTCTTCACCTTGTCCTTCTCGATCCCGTAGCGCTCCTGGATTTTGCCTTCGAGCTGGTCGCGCTTGCCGGCAATGACGTCGAGATCGTCATCGGTCAGCTTGCCCCACTGTTCCTTCACCTTGCCCTTGAGCTGCTTCCAGTTTCCTTCGACGCGGTTCCAGTCCATCGGGACCTCCTGTTGTTGGGATATGAAAAGAACGCCTTACCGGGCGTTCGGTTCGGACAAAAAAGAAAAGACCCCGTCAGCCGGAGCTGACGGGGTCAGTCGAGATTGATGCAGCACGGGAGGTAAAACGACCGATCGGCCGCTCAGGTTCCTCGCTTTCGAAGCTCATCGAGTTCGCGGCGAAACTGCTGCATAGCATCTCTGAGGCTGTAAGTGTCGCCGAATGCCTTCTTTTGGTCGTCAATCTGGCGCTGAAGGTTGGAATCCGACTGCTCGATTGAACGACGCAGGTTCGTTTCCAATGCCGTGACATCGGTGTTCAAGCGATCCATCTCCTGTCGAGTCCGTCCGGATCGTTGGTCAAGTTCGCGAACAGAGACGTATTTCTCCCCCATCGCGATCAGCGCATCACCTTGCTTGTTGAGCAGGGATTTCATGTCGCCTTGAGCCTCGCGGATCGGCCAATACGCCATGCCGCCGATGGCGATCATGAACGACAGTGCGATGCCACCGAAGCCGATGATGACGGACCAGTTCGTCTTGCCGCTAGCCGAAATTTGTTGCGACAAGCCGGAGATCTGGCTTGATAGCCCCGCTACGCCCTGCTCCAGCCCATAGACGCGCTGTTCCAGCGCCCCGATGTTGTAGCGGGCCTGATGATCGGGAGAGCCACTTCCGCCGCCGCGTCTGCTCATATCGGTCACCCCAATCTCCTCTCCAGTAGCCTAGGCTGTCAGAAGCGCGTCGTTACAGAGGGGTCGGGGACCTTCGCCTTGATCTCCGGCGTCGTGACGATCTGCGCCACCTCGGGCAGCGCCGCAGCCGACGCCACCAAGCCGGCCTTGCGGCGGATGTAGAGGCTGTACCCCGTCGTGATCAGGGTCATGAGCGCGCCGACAACGATCTGCATCGAGCCATCGTCAAGATAGCCGCGAGTGACCAGAGCGGCGCCGGCCGTCTGCAGGAGAGTACGAACAAGGCTCCAGAATTGCTCGATCGTGAACATCGCTCAGGCTCCTG
Source organism: Allobosea sp. GW821-FHT09G06 (assembly GCF_059416005.1). Taxonomy (NCBI): domain Bacteria; kingdom Pseudomonadati; phylum Pseudomonadota; class Alphaproteobacteria; order Hyphomicrobiales; family Alloboseaceae; genus Allobosea; species Allobosea sp. GW821-FHT09G06. The sequence goes on from NZ_JBWKOI010000002.1 coordinate 1,242,395, forward strand.
CGGCTGCGGTCTGGAGGGTGACGCCGGTCGCTTCGCCGGCGGCGAGGACGGCCTCATAGGCCTTGGCGGCGGCAGAGAGCGCGGAGGCGACGTCGCTCGGCGGGTTGTCGCAGACCGAGCTGACGGCCGCGGCTGCTTGCTTGGCGAGAGCCTTATGTTTCTCGGGCGCGAAGATGCTGGCGCCCATGGCGACCGCTCGAAGCGCGCCGCAGTACCGCGAGAGCTGCTCAGAGACCTGCGCGACCTTGGTGTCGTACTTGGTCTGGCCGATGACCTGGCCGGCGCCGGCGGCGATCTGTTGCCAGCCCGAGCTCGAGGTCTGCGAAAGCTGATAGCCGGTGACGTTCTGGCAACCGGCGAGCGCCAGCGCTCCCAGGGCGACAAGCGCCAGGATGATGCGGTTCATGGATGTGCTCCCAAGGGATGAGACGCGGCAGGCCCGGCCGCAGCGGGTAGACCCCCAAATGGGAGGTGTCGCTAGGTCACCTTTCCGGTTGCATGACGCGGGGGCGACGAGGACGGGTCATGAAAACCGGCAGGAAGCTGGCGCTCGCCAACAAGTGGGCTAAGGCGAAGCGCGAGCAAAAAGAACGGAAGAGCGAAGAAGCGGACAGGTCGAAACCGAGGCTCGTCGCGGATCAGGGGGTGAGCAAAGAAGACGTCGACAAGCGGAATTGATCGCCGCAGGCTTTCGCTCCGACCACGTTGGGATCAAACGCTAGCCGGGAGATGTCCCACTTGCCGCGCTGCTGGACGCCGAGCGTGCCTTGGACCTCGGCATGCGACAAAACCGTGCGCGGCTTCACCGGGATGGAATAGCGGTGGCAGAGGTCAGCAAGCACGGCCGGCAGCGTGTCCCACTGCTTCCGCGTCATCGGAGCCAATCCGGCCTTGAAGGGACTTTGGACTGCCCCGGCCATGCAGCATAGCGATACCCCGATCGAGCCGGTGTTGCAGCCCAACGTGTGCGCAGCGTAGCCAGGTTTCACCCCGCGCGCATCGTTGCGATCGATCGAAGGGATACCTCGGACGAGCTTGCCGTCACCCTCGATCAGGATATGGTAATGACTGCGGTCGAGCCCTGACGCTCGATGGGTTCCAGCGGTCCAGTGGACTATCACCCGGTCCAATTGCGCGGCGGGCATCCAGTCGGCCGGTACGTGCCCCCCAGCCCCCGGCTGACCCGCCGCTTTCTTAGCGATTCCAGCTTGCAGCGCCTCAATCGTCCTTTGGTCAGGGGACTCGGTCACCGGCAGGTCATTGTCGCGCTGGAAATCGTTCATTGCATCGCGCGTTTCGCCGCCGAATGAGCCGTCCGCCCCGAACTTGGGCATTGGATAGCCGAGCGCGACCAGCGCCCGCTGAATTGCGGTCGTGTCCATAGAGGCTCCGGATGTGAAAAAGCCCGCACAAGGCGGGCGGAGCGGGCTTAGCTGCCCTGTAGATGGGTGATGGGTTCAGATTTTTACCAATTATTCGCCTTGTCGTTTCCGTAACGCCGCCGTCACGATAGAACTCGCGGGAAGAAGCAAATGAGCCATGCCAATGACCGACGACGCTATCGGCTACGACGACACACAATCCGCCTGGAGCAAGATTATCTGGCGTGCGGCAGGATTATTGCTCTTCTTGTCTCCCGCTGCGATTGCGGGATGCGCGCTCTTGGTTTCACTCGAATAGTGACCGGCAACATGCGGCGAGGATTATCTCGGTTCACTTGAGGTAATGACGCAACGTTAGCTGATTTGGCGCGTTTCTATATCGAGGTCTGGCCCCGCCTCATTGCATCGGCCGGGGGCCGGCTCGGCTCGCTTCTAAGGAGGCGAGCCGGGTCTTCCGCTATGGAGTGTGCCGTGAAGGGTCGATTAATAGTGCCGGTCTACTTGGCTGCGACGGCCTTCGCCATGGTCGCGTGGGTTGCCGGCATCGCTTATAGCGTTTGGATTTTGCTATTCGGCTAGTTCGGAAGCGCGGTCGGCCAGCTCGAGGAATATCGCCGTACAAACCAAGTAGACGGTGCAGACCGCGAGCATGGGTGGATCCTCGTACTGATTCGTCCCCCGACTAACGGGAACCTGACATCAAGAGTTCGTATGCGTCCGCAACATTCGTTGCTGCGCCGCAAAAGTTGGCGGGAACGTTGTCGACCTCAGCACGTATATTGCATCGGCAGTCGCCAGCTTGAGGCACTGAGGGGCCACATGGACAGATACTTGGACGCTGCCGGCCTTACCTTCCGCGACATCGCAATTGCGCTGGCAGCATTTCTCGTAGGTTACGCCGCTCGGGCACTCATTTCCTGGCGCCGTCGGCGAGTGGCCCCACGTAGGTGGGGCAGTTTCTAACTGTGATCGCCATGCACGGGCGTCCGTCGCGCGGCGCCGGGTGGTGAGTTCAAGCCCCTAGATGGGGCTAGCCTGGCGGATCATCAGCATGGTCCCCTGCCCAGCGAGGCCTGGCCCTACCTCGAAGCCGCATCAGCCTGGGCTGACCCGGCCGCTAGATTGGCGGTCGGGTCCCGGCTGGCTTCAACCAGTTAGGGGATCAGGCGGCGATGCCGTATTTCGCCATGAGCCAGTTGTGAACCGGCTGCAGGTCGCTCGCTGAGATCTCGCTGTCGGAGGCGGCAAGCGTCAGATCGTAGAGAAGCCCTTCGAAGGACACATGCCTCTGCGGGCTGTTCATCAAGGTCATGCCGGTGTCGGCGCCGCTGGTGCCGCTGCCCGTCACGCCCTTGGCGCCGTTGCTGCTTTGGTAGTCCGCTACAAGCGACCCGTTCCAATAATAGCGATAGCGGATGAAACTCGACGACGGATCATCATAGTCGACCAGCGCCGTCAGCAGGCCCTTCTGTCCGATCGGAGGGCCCCAGCGGTTCGCGGGCAAGGTCTCGGCACCCCGCTCGCTGCTGGCATTGAACGGCCTCGATCCGACCTGTTCCAGTCGGAAGAAGCCGGCCCCTGCCGCCGAGAACTTGATGCACGACGAAGCAGCCGGGGCCAGACCAAGATCAGCCAGGCACGCTGCCTGCGTATCGTAGAGAACGACGGCCACGCTGGAGGCATGCCGCCTGATCCAATACTCTCCGCTCGCCAACGGCTGACCGGTATCGCTTCGGGTCGGCGCAACCGATTCGGCAGGAAACCGGATGCGAACCTTCGCGACGTCGCTCGTCGTCGGCACAAGTCCCGTCGACGTGCGGCCGGCGGCGCCGACATTGCCATTGCTCGAGCCCGAGACCGTCACGTCGGAAGCCAGATACGTCTGGTCGCCATAGTTGATTGCGTTGGTGCGCACGGTGCAGCTGTTGCCGCCGTTGGCGGGGTTTCTCCATTCGCCAAGGAAGCGCATGCGCTCGACATCGCCGGGTCGCTCCGGCGCATAAACGAGAAAGCCGACCGACCCTTGCGCCGTTGGGATCACCGGACTCGTGCCGGCCGTGGCATCGGCCGAGGACGTATGAAGGGTCATCGTGTTCGCAGTGACAGACCGAACCCAGTAATCCTGCGTTCCGCCAGCAAAACCGGTCGGAAGGACGCCGCCATTCACATGGGCCAACAGCCGAACACGCCAACCCGTCGTCATGCCATGGGCAGTGAAGGTCAGCACACCCGTCGACGTGTTCACCGCGCTCGGCGCAAGCGGGACCTTCGCCAAGCCGTAGGTATCTGACTCGTCCCATCGGAGAACCGCAATGGCAACGAGCGTGCGCTTGCTCCGGGACTCCGTTTGGAAGGCGATGCGCTGATCGCCGGCCGATTGGTCGATACCGAAGCCATAAAGGTTGTAGGCGCCGTTGCTCGACGGGTCGCGCGCAAGTATCCGGCCGAGCAAAGCCTTATCGCCTCTGCCATCGGTCACGATCTCGAAGCGGTTATGCCTATCCGTCGAGGCCGATCCGATCTTGTAGGCAGGCTTGCCTGCGATCAGGTTCGGCATTTCCTTCATGAGCGGCAGCGACTTGACGCGATGCGTGCCGCTTCCCTGCGACGTCAAGACGACCTTGTTGACGCGCTGAAAATAGTTCTGGGCCGGCATCGGAGCATCGTCCGCCAGCATCGTAGGCGTCGTTGACCAATCCGATTGCTTGGCCTCGGGGTAGAGCTCGAAGTCGTTCCCGGAGACGAGCGAAAGCAGGTAAGGCGTATCGGCGACGAGCGGCGCAGGGAGCGCGCCGGTCGAACTGAAAGTGACGCGTGTCGCGGCAATCGATGCGATCGCCCCGGCAGCGGCATAGGTCAGACCAGGCAGAGCGATCTTGCTGTTGGCGGTATCGACAGCCGAGGGCGCGAAGGTCTGATCCGTGGTCTCGACGGTGTTGCCGCCATCATCCGCAGCGACGCGAAGAAATGCCGGCGCAAAGGTCGGGAAGGGGCCGGCATCGGCCGCGTTGACCGTCAAGGAGATCGTCGTCGAGCGCGGCGTGTTGGTGGCGCCGGCGAGCGTCTCGACCAGCGTGAAGGAGAATGTTCCGATGCTGGCCGGCGTCAAGCCCACCACGACGTTGCTGCCGGACACCGCCACACGACCATCCGCCGGGCTGATATCGACCGTCGAGCCCGACGTCTTGTTCTGGATTGCTCCGATGACGGTCCCGGCCGTCGCACCTTCAGTAAAGGACAGGGCAGACAGATTGAGCGGGCCGAGCGAGACCGACGCGGGCGGCACGATCACCAGGTTGCTCGATCCGGATGTGAAGGCCTTGGTCTGCGTCGTGCTGAGCGTCACGCCCGTCGCCGGCCCGGTGCCAAAGACATAGGACCATACGCCCGCACCGTCGGCAGTCGCCGTGCCTGCCACGACGCCATCGGCCAGGATGTTGACCGTTGCGCCCGGCTCGGCCGTGCCGGCGAGCGTCTTGCTGGGGCGATCATAAGAGGTGATCGCTGGCGATGGGACCGCACCGCCACCCGCAGCACTGCCACAGCGACCGGAGAACGCACCGCCGCGACCTGAAAAGCTGGCCATAGTCAGAAAACCTCACTCGTAGAATTCGATGGAGCCTTTGCAGGCGGCAGGCGCCCGCAACACGAGATGCGTAGGGACGGTCGCGCTGTCAGCGAGACGGGGGGGAATGCGACGCGCCTGCGGGTTCAGGATCGAGCCGGCGCCGCTGGTCGTGCTCGCTGTGGGCAGAGCGAAGGTCGTCGTATTGACGCCGAGCTTCATCCGGACATCTCCGTCAAAACTCATGACGAAGAACCGCCTTCCCTGCGGGATCTGGACGCGGACGATGGTGTCTGCGGCCAGCACGACGTCCTCGACATAGTCGGACACCGGAGGCGCCAGCGCGGCCCGGTTCGATCCGTCAGGCCAGTTCTCGATCAGCATCGTCATGGGCGCGCTCCTGCCGGCCGGCGCGCGGCCAGCCGTCCGTCATGGCGGGGTTGAGGGTTCAGAGGGTTTTCGCGAAGGCGAAGAATTCGGAGAGAGCGTCGGCGCTCATGAGCCCGGCGCCGAGGCGCAGCGTCAAAGGGTGTCGGCTGTCGAACTCGGCCGCGCCGGCAACATCCATCTGCGCACCGAAGCGCTCAGCCTCCGGAAGCTTGTCGATCTCGGTCTGCAGCGCCGCCGGAATGGCGTTGACCGTCACTGCCGCAAGGGCCTCGGCCTGCGAGATATGTCCGCGCAACGCCAAGGCTTTGAAAAACTGCCGGCGCGACGCGATGACGGGCCGCTCCGGTTCGGGCGGCGCCTCGATCGCGACATGCTCGACCTCGAAACCAAGCTCGGCAAGCTCCTCGTCGCTATGCCGGCTGATCCAGTCCTGCGCATGGATGACATCGGCCCATTCGAATTGCTGCCCCTCACGGACGCGCAGCACTTCGCCTCCGCCGACCCTGCGGATAATCCAGCGCTCCATGATCTCTCTCTTAGGAAATGGTGATTGTGGCGTAGCCGTTGCCGCCGGCGCCGCCGTAGCCGAAGAACCCGGAGGCGCCGTTCGGGCCGCCCGCGCCGCCTGTTCCCACCACGAGGGTCGAGGTCTGGCCGAACAGCTTGGCAGCCGAAGCCCCGTCCGTGACGGTGCGGATCACGCGTCCGCCATAGCCGCCATAGCCACCCTGGAAGAACTGCGGATAGCCGCCGACCCCGCCGGCGGCGCCGCCAGCAGAGATGTTGCTGTCGCCGTTATCGGCCGAGCCGTGATAGCCCTGCGTCCCTCCGCCGCCGTTGTTGGCGCCGCCACCGCCACCGCCATAGGCGTAAATGCCGAACCCGTTCAGGTCGATGTAGCTCCACCCTCCAGCATTGCCGTCGCCGCCGGTGAAGAAGTGCCCTTGATTGTCGGACGTGACAGCACCACCGCCGCCGCCGCCAGCCGCCGAGAGGTCGAAGACGATCCGGTTGAATTCCGGCCAGGTGAACGTGTAGGTGCCCGGCCCATAGACCAGCGTCTGGGCAATGACGTTCTTCGTCGAGCGCACCCCAGCCGTGCCCGGCAAGGTCGCGCGCACGGGCAGGATCAGCCTGCGCGTCGGCGGCAGCACGAGCCGCCGCTCGCGCCGCAGGATCGCGGGCTTCGCAAGCATTACGAAAGCCGCGAACCCATGAGGTGAACGGCATCCTCGTCGACGAAATAGTCGAGATAGGCCTTCGCCCCCAAGGCCGGCGCGATGCCGTTCGTGAACACGTAGCCGGCCGCATAGCTCAGGCCGTAGCCGTTCGTGACCACCTTGATCCGCCCGGTCTGGCCGGGGATGCGGTTGCTGGGATAGCCCAGCGTTCGACTGGCCGACAGCGTCACCTTGAAGTTGAAGCCGAGCGACAGGTCGACCGCGATCGTCGCGGCATCGGTGAGGGAAACGGGGGCAGCAGCGGCGAAGGCCGTCTCCGCCGTCACCAGCTTCGCGGCCTTGGCCCGGTATTGCGCCACGCTCGCATCGCGGTTCGCGGGCGTCGAGCCGTTGGCGCGGGTATAGGAGACGCAGCGCCAGGCGTTGGCGCCGACCGAGAGCATGATCGCTCGATCGCCGGCCCCGCTCGCGATGTTGGCGCCTCCGGGCAGGTCCAGATTGGCACCGTGCGTCAATGTCAGCGCCTCGGTGAACTGGACGAAGCGCAGGATGCCCGCCCCGGCATTGCCAAAGCTCTCGATCGCCGTGGTACCGGTAATCCGCACCAGGTTGGATTTCTGCTGAGCAAGGTTGACAGTTGCGGCCGATTCCACCTCGACCTCGGCGCCAAGCCCGATGATCGGCGTGTTGCCGACCGGATCGAACTGCATGACGACGATATCGTCGGCACCGTCATACAGCATGAGCTTCCATGGCTCAGACGAAGTGTCGAACCACATCATCCGAGCGACGGCATAATCTGGCCTATTCGAGCCGGAATGGTTCGAGTTCGCTGCAGCCTTATATTGGTTGAGCTTGTCGGCAAGCTGCGTGCCGGACGTGCTGACCGGAAGCATCGTGCCCCAATCGAATTGGCTCATGCCTCGACCCTTCCATAGCCTTTCGCGACGAAATCGGCCGTGCGCGCAACCGGCGAGCCGGCGGCGTTGTAGAAGCGCAGCATGAAGCCGGTTTCGTCTTTCTCGGTGATCTCTTCGCGGTCGCCAGACGCCCGATCCTGAATCGCGAGCGCGACGCCGCGCAGCCGCTTGAAGGGCGGGGTGAAGTCGATGCGCAGCCCAGAGGTGCCGACGAGCAGGTCGTCGCCAGCCTCGACGCGATCGGGCATGTCGACCTGTACGGAGAGCGCCCGCACGACTGGCGTCACGTTGTAGGTCAGCGTGCCTGTGAGGATCGCGCGGAACTCGAAAGCACGAGCCGTCAGGTCGGTGATGACGAGGGTCGCCCAATCCGACCAGTCGTCATCGGCCGGATCGACGGACGTCATCCTGTACTCGACGCGCACGCCCCATTGCGATGGCTCGGCGTTCGCCAGCCGCTCGACCTCGGCGAGCGTCCGCCAGGATGCCATGACGTCGTTCAGCGACGCGCCGAACGCGTCGACGGTCGGCGTCAGGCGCGAGGTGTAAACGGCGCCGAGATCGACGCTGCCAGCGAAATAGTAGGTGCCGGTCGCAGGCATGACGCCGCCCGGCGCTGCCAGCTGCAGGAAGCTTCCCGATTTCTCGACGCCGCTCATCGTGCCAGCGAAGGCCGGCGCCTCGTCGATGATCTCGACCTCGTTCACCGTGGCGAGCTGCGCGATGGTTGAGGTCAGCACCGCCGCGTTCGTCGAGGCCTGATCTTGCTGCGTCACGGCCTTGATCAGATAGGTGCCAACCCGGTTCGGAATCTGCACCTGCGCACCGGACGCACGCGGCACGATCACGCCGGCCGAGCCCCAGGTGACGCCAACGGTGAGCGGCGAATAGCGGATCTCGAAATGGCTCAGGTTGAGCTGCGAGATCGCGTTCCAGGTCAGCGTGGCGATATCGGCCAGCGACGCGATCCGGAATCCCGTCACGTCCGGCGGCGGGGCATTAAGGCCTTGGAACACCTCGAAGAGCCGCTCCTGCCAGCCGGACGGCTGCAGAGTCGAGAAGAGGGAACGCACGCGGAAGGAGTACGTGCCCGGCGCAAGCTCTCCGGTCGAGGTCGTCGTCTGCGGAACCGGCACCGTAGCCAGCGGGCGCCAGTCCGAATTGGCGATGCTGTCGTCGCGGATCTGCACTTCATAGCTTGTCGCAAAGCCGGTGCGCTGAACGCGCCAACTGATGCGCGCAGCGGCCCGGATATCGCCGCCGAGGGTGAACAGCTCTTCCGAAACGACGAGATCGGAGGGTGCCAGCGCCAGCGGGTTGACTGGCGCGGAGATCTTGCTGTCGAAGATCGGGATCGTGCCGGTATCGGCCTGGCTGATCTCCGGGGCGTCGTCGACCAGGGTGAGCGTCGCAGACATGTCGGCGCCCGGCTCGATCCGCAGGACGCGCAGCACCACGCTTTCGCGGCCGAGTTCGCCGAAGCCGAGCATCAGGTCGCCGACCTTGGGCAAGGCCGCGTCGGCGGAGAGCAAGATCGTTTGGTGCTCGCCGACGATCCGCGTGACGTTGTGCAGGACGCTCGTCCCATCCTCGAGGCGGAAGCGCGCGACATAGTTCTTGCCGGCTTCCATCACGACCCACTCGTCGAGGGTGATCTCGAAGCCGCTGACGGCGGTGACGCGGGCGCTGATCTGACCCCAGAGCGGCACGTCGTGGCTGACGCGGACACGGTCGCCGCGCGTGCAGACCAGGTTCTCGAAATCGACGGTGAGGCTGTAGGTTTCCGGCCGCAGCCGGACCTGCGCAATGTGGAATCGGCCGTGCTTCCAGATCAGATCGGGATTGGTGACGCCCGGAAACTCGATCGCTTCGAACAGGGTCGCATTGGCCTTGGTATAGCCGTCGTCATAGACGACCCGCTCATCCTGCTCATAGTTCTTCGTCTCGTTCAGGAACTTGACGCGGAAGCCGTGCGGCATGCGCAGATAGCGCCGGCTGCCACTGAAATCGCGCGAGTTGCGCGGTGAGAAATGCTGGACGATCGGCAAGTCGGGCCGATCCCAAATCACGGACCACTTGCCATCGACGAAGACCCGAACGGCGCGGCCCGCTGCGCAGATCTCGTCGAGCACCGAGACCACCGACGCCGCCTGCTCCAGAACCTTGTTGAAGGTGAACCCGTGCAGCTTGCAAAAGGCCCACCATCCCTGCAGCGCGACCAGGTCAATGCGATCGTCTGAAACCGGGCGGGCGTTCGGCGCGCTTTGCAGGACGTGACGGAAGAGATCGGGTGGCCAGTTCGACAGCGTGTTTTCAACCCAAGCCGAGCCGTTCCACCCCTTCACGTAGCTGCGAACCAGGCCGTTCAGCGTGTCGACGACGCCATTGAGCTGTGACGACGCCAGGATGCGGATCGCGGTGACCGCCAGAGGTTTCGGGAAGTTCAGCGGATAGGCGTTCCGGCTTGACCGCATAGCCGTGAGCATCAACGTCTCGACCGCGCTGGAATTGATGTTCAGGCCTTTCGCCGAGGTCCGCTCGGCCCGCATCTCGTATTGGCCGCGCGATACCGGGAGGCGGAAGCCGCGGCGGAACGCGTCCTTGCGGCTCTCATAGGCCTGCGTTTCGAACACGGTGATCCAACTACCGGAGCCGACCGGCCTATAGGAAAAGCGGTAGCTCACCGCCATCGGCAGCTGCGCGCCAGTCTTCGACCAAGTGGCATAGAGGCCGCCGGGAAAGGTCACGTCCCAGCTGAGCTCGTCGACATCGGCAGCGCTCGTCCGCGAGATCGGCTCGCCGTATTCCATCTCGACGTTGATCGCCTCCTCGAAAGTCTCCTGCGGCATCAGCGTCACCGCCGCATCGCCGGGGTATCCGAGGCGCGTCTCGATCTCGACGCCATTGTATCGACCGATCGGCGTCGTCCCGATCTTCAGATCGGAAATGTCGACCGGGCCATAACCCCAGACGAAGAGCATGCGCAGATACTGATCGTCGCCGATGATCTCGGTATAGGGCTTCGCCGCATAGAGCGGCTGCATCCGGTGGAAGCCGAGAGTCGCCGGCACAGTGCCATAGGGGCTCGCTCCATTGCGCCCGCCGCCGATCGAGTATCGGTGTTCCGGCTCGACCTCTCTCTTCGGCTTCGATGGCGGAAAGAGCGCCTGCACGAGAAGCGCTCCGCCGATCGAGATGGCGGCGCCCAACAGCGAAGCACCCAGCGTGCCCGCGGCGAACGCCGCGCCTACGCCAGCTCCGAAAATTCCGCCGATGACCGGAGCGGCCCAGCCCGCCGTCACAACGAGCGCCAGAACCGCGACGGCGATCATCAGGATTTGACCGACGCCCCCCTTGCCGCCCTGCGGCACTGCGACGAGCGTGACGGTGTGGCCGACCTTCGGCCGCACACGCGCATGCAATGCAGCCGGGATCGGGTCGCCGTCGATCGAGGCCAGCAGGCGGTGAGGCAGCCGGTGAACCGGAAGCGTCGCGATCATCTCGGCGATCGAGAGACCGGCCGGCATCATCACCTCGACGCGGGTCGAGCGGAACGGGTGTAGCGACGCAACCACGCGAACGCTGTCGGCGGCACCAAGCAGCTCGCCATGCAGCGGAGCCTGAACGATTTGATTCACGCGCTGGCCTCGTGTCGGAAGAAGCCGTCGATCCGCCGCCGCAGCTTGCCGGTGGTGTAAGGCTCGATCACCGAATCTCCCTCGGGAACCATGTGCAGGACGAAGCCGGGCGAGGCGACGATGCCGACATGGCATGCGGCGCCGCCCTCCAGCATGACCACGCCGTCGAGCGGGCAGACGGCGTCGGGAGCGATCTCGCGCCACGGCGAGCGGTGGCCGGCGATCACCGCGGCGACGGCGTTGCGATCGGTCGCCGTCACATAGAATTCGCTGAAATCCGGCAGCTCGATCGCGAGGCGCCGGCGATAGACCAGCTGCAGCAGGCCCCAGCAGTCATAGCCCTGCGGCCCGCGGCCCTTGTCAGCCCACGGCAACCCGACGAATTCGGAAAGATCCATCAGAACAGGCCTGGGAAGCTCGCAGGATCAAAGGTGCCGGACGGGTACGGCTCGGTCGCGAGCGCATCGATCGCCAGCGTGATCGTGATCGCCACGTCGTCATATTCCGCATTGACGAGGTCGAAGGGCGGGAACTCGATTTCGACATCGTCGGGCGACGACGCGAGAACGATCTCCATGCCCACTTCCGCCGGCGTCGTCGTCGACCGCAGCAGGGCGACGAGTTCCCGGTCGACATTGTCGATCGAGAGCTTGGCGACCGGTGCGGCATCTTCCTTGTCATCGGGCAGAACCGTCGTGAACGGAAGCGCCACGTAGCGCAGGCCGCGGCTATACATTCCGTAGAGCAGGGGCTCCTGCTGAATGCGATAGCCGCTGCTGCAGAGGCGGGCAGGACCATCCTCCAGTTCCGGATGCGTGATCGTCAGCAGCACGACCGGAAGCTCGTCGGTCTCCTGCGCATTCAGGGCGCGCAGGAACTTCAGCGAGACGGCGCGGGCCATTACGGCATGACCTCAAGATCGAGCGCCAGATTCCACCGGTCAAAGCCCGCATCGTTCTCCTTCGGAAGCTTGTCACCAAGCCGCACGAGGATGGGCGTTTCCGTTTGTGGATCGGGGAAGAGGAACGGGAGAGACCCGTTCATCAGGGTCAACTCGACGAAGTCGCGGAACACTAGCACTTGTCCGGTGCTCATCGAGATGACGCCAGAGAGGTTGGTAGGCACCGCTGCAGAGCGACGGCGAACTTTGGCCGGGCCGGCATCGGTTCGGGAGCGCAGTCGCCCGTCTCCGGGCGCTCGATCATAAGTCCCGGCAATGAAGCGGAAGGGCAGGGAGGTTGGCCAAATTGCAGGCATCAGCGTCTCGTCAAGCCGGTTTGGATGCCGTAACCGGTGCGAAGTGCGCGATTCGAGTTGCTGCCCGGCGTCGAGATCCGGTCAGCCACGGCCTCGTCGATGAAGACGAGGAGATCCTTGCCGCCGGATTCGTTGCGTCGCTCCTCTTGCCGCACCTTGGAGCCCTCCGGGGCCACGACCTGGACGTTGTTTACGATCGGCGACGCGGACTGCGCGGGCGCTGCCGCCGCGACTGCAGCCGAGACGCCGAGGCGACCATCGCGCCCGCGCCGCAGCGGCATGATAGCTTCGGGTCCAGCTTCGCCCATGAGCCCAGTTCCGTTCGCGAACGGGAAGAGGGTCGGCCGGCTGACGATGCTATTTGTAAAAGCACCGCCAAGGGCAAAGGCATGCAAACCGGACGGGCCGAAGGCGTTGCCCAACGCATTCGGAAGGAACGGTCCCATCCCGGTATAGCCCCCAGCGCCGAAGCTGAACGAGCCCGAGCCGTTGAAATTATAGCCTCCACCACCGATCCCGAGTGCCTTTCCGAGCAGTCCGAAAATGCCGCTCCCGGTGCTGCCGCCGGTGCCGCCGAACGCCTTCCCGAACAGATCGTTGATCGCCATGTCGATCAGCTTGTCGGCGATGCGGCTTAGAGTGTTCTGGAACGCCTCGGCCGCAGACTTGCCCGAGCGAAGATCGGAGATGAAGCCCTTGAGCGCATCTCGACCGATATCGCCGAAGTCACGCGCCGCTTTCTGCACATTGGCAAACGATTCCGAGGCAGCTGCCGCCGCACCCGCCCGCTGCGCATAGTCCTCGATCTTGCCAGCCAGCCCTTCCGTGATCGGAATGCCCTGGGCCATGTACTCATTAAGCAGCCGCTGCTTTTCCTGAGCCGCAGTGATCTCAGCCGTGGATTTCATGAAGCTGTCGGCTGCACGATCCTGCAGCGCGATCTGGGTGTCGAGGGCGCGATTGGCGGTAGCAAGAGGCGTGTTCCAGCCCTCGTAAGCCTCCTTCAGGACATTGGCCTCGCGAGCCGCGGCATTGAGCCCGGCGCTACTATTGTCATTCGCCGCACCGAGGGCATTGCGCAGAGCAGGGTTGTGCGGCGCCCAGGGCTGCACGCCTCTCGTATCGAGGAGAGCATTCGCGGCCGAGCGCTGCACGGCATAAGGCGCCGACATCGCATTCGGGTATTGGCCGAGATTGATCCCGGCCGCCCTCGCGATATCCCTCCAGGTCGAGTCCGTAATCTGGAAATAGCCTTGCGCGGTGTGGGTCGCGTCGTACCGATAATTCTGCACGTTGCGGCCGCCGCTCTCCTTCTGCTCGATCAGATCGAGCAACTGGTCGCGCGTCAGGTTTCCACGAAAGGAGCCCGTCGAAGAGGCGCCGCTCAACGTCTCACCTTCCCGGCGGCTTTGGTTGCGGGCCTCCTGCAAGCTCCGCGCGAAAGGCGAGAGGCCGATCAGGCCGCCGGCCTCCTTTAGGTCGCGCGCCGTATCACGAAGCTGGCGATTGGCCTCCGCAATGACGCGCGACCGTGCTTGCTCAGCCTCGACCCCGGCCTGCAGCTCGCCGCGCCCGGCCCGGATCGCCTCCATCCGGGCACGTTCCATCTCGACAGCGACCTTTTGCGAAAGCGAGTAGGCATTGATCGACTGAATCTGCAAAGCGTTGTCGTTCACAGCCCGCTGGGCCGCCGTCTCGAAATTCTCGATGCTAGAATTCAGCCGCTCGATGCCTTCCGACACCTTCGGCGCCAGCGACCCGAGCTTTGCCATCGCCGAGCTGTCGCCGAAGATCTTTTCGAGCAATTCCTTCTGATTGCGCAGGTTCTGCAGTCCCGACTCGTCGCTGAAGATCGAGCGGAGAACATCACCAGCCTGACCAGAAAGCTCCCGCGCGCGGGCATCGGCTGTGCGCGTGTCTAGCGCCTCGCGGTTCGACCGGCGCTCGCGCAGGAGGGGATTGAGCTCAGCCTGCAAAGTGTCCGTGTCGAAGCCCCAGCTTTGCCGGTTGGCGATCTGCTCCTGCAGCTTCGCGATGCGATCGTCGAGCGTCGTGTTACCGGCGACGGCCTTGCCGATGCTATCAGCAGCATTGCCAGCCCAACGGGTGACATTCTCCCAGGCCTTAGCGAGCCAATTCGTCTTGGTCGCAGCCTCTTGCAGGGTCGGGTTGAAGGCATCGAACAGAGCCTTCTGCGCAGCCGTGCGATTGCCTGCCGCTTCCGCATGTGTTTCGGCGTGCAAGTTTGACCCTGTGAGGCGGGGGATCGGCGTCCAACTTTGGGTCTGACTCAAATCTGCTGCAGGTCGGGGCTGTTTTGATGCTGGTTTCCAGAAGGAATCAGCGCGATGAAGC
>NZ_JBWKOI010000003.1:0-605931 GCF_059416005.1 Allobosea sp. GW821-FHT09G06
ATCTCAAATGTCAGCGGGATTGCGTCAGACCCAACATTGGACGCCGATCGGGGGGCAACTTTGCGCGCCGTTTGACACGAGAATGGCCTTCGCGCCAATATGGACGAGGTCGCAACGCTAGCGCACCAGATGATCGCCATCATCAGACGAGGCGCGCTACGGCCTGATCCTCAAACCGGATGGCTCACCTCCGCCCCAGCCCCTGCGAGCGGCGGGGTGGACAGCGCTATAGCCACGATCTGGACGGCGGCCATGGCCGTGGCCTGCAACACCGTCATCATGCGCCAGAACGATCTGAACGACGACGATGGCCCGGTTGATGTCCTGAATGAGCAGGGCGCCATCATCGCGGCGCTGAAGAAGTGGCTACAGCCCGACAGCGTCTATCTCGAAGGCGTGCGGGAGTTGCTTCACCCGGCCGACCTCGCCTCCCTCTCCCCGGCCGCGACGCCCGTGTATGAGGCTGAACCGGAGCGTGTCCTTCTGGATGGCGGGTGGCGCACCAAGCACGATGACCTGTTGCGTGCGAACGGCATCCTGCAGTCACAGCTTCGGGAATGCCAAGAGGCTCGCCGGAAAGCCATGGGCGGGGATGTTGACGAGATTGCGCGATGGAAGCGCGATAGCGAGTTGCTGAGCGCGATCCAAGATGAGTGCTGGGATGTGCGCTTCACGAACAGCCCAAACGCAGATGCGGGCGATTACAACATCAACATCGAGATCGTGGGTCACTTCATGGCCGATCCGCAAGAGCGGGTCGTGGGCGAAAACTACAACGAGAACCTTCGCGCCGCTTTAGAGCAGGCCATGACGGCGGGGCCTTACCCGCCAGCGCGACCGATCTACGATGAGCCCGAAGAGCCCGAAGACGCCGCCCTGTCTCAGGCCACCTCTGCCGGGAGGGACGCCTCCCTCGTCACCAACGCGGAGGCGGGCGCCTGATGGATGACCCGCTCAACAACAATCAGCTGAAATCCATCGTCGAGCGCGTCGAGCGCCTGATCGAAGAGCGCAAGACGATCAACGACGACATCAAAGAGGTCTACGCCGAGGCCAAGGGCAACGGCTACGACACCAAGATTCTCCGCAAAGTCGTCGCCCTTCGCGCCCGCGATCTCGACGAGCGCAAGGAAGAGGAAGCGATCCTCGATCTTTATCTCCAAGCAGTGGGAGAGGTCGCATGACCGACGCCGTCAATCATCCCCAGCACTACACCGAGCATCCGTCCGGCGTGGAGTGCATCACGGTCGTCGAGCACATGGGCTTCAACCTCGGCAACGCCGTCAAATACATCTGGCGCGCCGGTCTGAAGTCGCCAGATGCCGTCGAAGATCTACGCAAGGCTCGCTGGTACTCGACCGCGAGATCGGCCGGATCACCTCCGAAAGCGGGAAAGGGAAAGCTCATGCCGGCGATCACGTTTAAGCTTGAGCTGCCGACGTGGCAGCGCCTGTCCATGCGCTTGCGGATGACGCGTCGCCGCCGCGACCACCGCTCGCGGAATGCGGACAAGCTACGCGCCATCGCGACGCTGGAGCGGGGACTTAGCGGCGAGAATGTCTCGATCCGGGAGACTTTCACGGCCATTGATACGCTTCTTGGTTATTACCGTTCCGCTCGCTGCAGCGAGGATTGCCTTGTCGGCCAGCGCGCCCTGGCGCTCGATCGGCAAGAGATGCACGAGGCATTGGCGCGCGCTCGTCTGGGTCAGATGGAGGATTGCGCCATCCATCTGGGCAGAGGCCTGCCCCCCGAATTTCGAGGAATCGCCGACGCGCTGGAACGCCATCTGGAGCGCAGCCGGTGAAGCTCGTCATCGAACGCACCGACCTGCTCAAGGCCGTCGACCCGGCCGCGAAGGTGATCCAGCGCCGAAACACCATCCCCATCCTGAACAACATCAGGATCGCGGCTGAGGGTTCGCAGATCACCGTCACCGCGACCGATCTTGAAATCGAGATCCGCACGATGGCGCCGGCCGGCGTCGACGTCGCGGGCGCTATCACCGTCCCTGCCGATCATCTGCTCGATCTCATCCGCCGCATGCCGGACGGCAGCCAGATCAGTTTCGAGCTTGAGCCCGATACGCGGCTCAGCATGCGCTGCGGCCGGTCGCATACCCGCCTGCCGACGCTGCCGGCGAGCGACTATCCCGATATCGCGCCGGGCGAGATGACGCATCGCTTCGATATCGCCGGCGACGACTTGACCACGCTACTGCGCGATACCGTCTTCGCCGCATCGAACGAGCCGACGCTCGCTCGCATCTGCGGCGTGCACTGGCACCAGGTCGAGGAGGAGGGCGGCCCCAGGCTCGCCGCCGTCGCGACCGATGGCAGCCGCATGCTCGCGCGGCGCGTCCTGTCCTTGCCGGAAGGCGCGGCAGGCCTGCCGTCCATCACGATCCCGACCAAGACGGTGAGCGAGATCACCCGCCTCGTCGACAAGAACAAGGGCGAGATCGCCATAGCGCTCTGCGCCAGCAAGATCCGCGTCATCATCGGCGAAACGGTCCTCACCTCCAACCTGATCGCCGAGGGCTTCGTCGATTACGCCCGGGTCGTCCCGAAGAATGCGACGAACAAGATCACCGTCGAGTCCTCGCCGTTTCTGGCGGCGGTCGAGCGCGTCAACATCATCGCTGATCGCGAGAACATCCGCTCGACCGCCTTCGCCTTCGAGGAGCGCAAGCTGACGCTCACCATGGCCAACCGCGCCTCGGCCGATCTGCGCGAGGAGGTACCGTGCGACTTCGAGGGCGAGCCTTTCACCATCGGTTACGACCATCGCCTTCTGGCCAAGCTGCTCGGCGTCATCGGCGGCGACACGGTCCTGATGCAGATCGGCGACGGCGATATCGCCAACACCATCTTCAGCACGCGCGCCAACAGCGATCTCTTCGTGCTGCTCGCCAAGATGCAGGTGAAGTGATGGCGGAAACCATGGACAACATGGAGCTGCAGGCGCTCATCGCGGCCGTCGACCGTGGCGAGAGTAGCTATGCCTGGGGAGTTGATCGTCGCGGCGTGATGGTCACCCCGCGCCTCATCGAGACCTTGCACGCTCGCATCGTCGCAACCCGCAAATTCGTCTTTTGGGAGCATGTGCGGCTGATCAATCGGCCGTCATGGCGTGGTCGGATTGTCGGATTCTATCGCACACCCGCCGTCCAATACGGGTATTGCGTGCAGGGCGACCGCGGGCATGGCGAGGTCCGGACCTATCCGGAAGGCAGGCTGGAGCTAGTCGACGAATGATGCTCGGAGGAGAGCGTTTTCGCCCCTCGTGGCACGGGCTTGAACCCGGCGACCCGTGGACCTTCATCACAGGCATTCCGATCCGCCAAGGCGTCAACGGTCACGCGTCCCGCATCGGTTCGACGATTGAATGGCTACCCGACGATGGCGCGCCGCTCTTGTTTCGGGTCGACGATATCGCCGTCGTCGATCAGCGTGTTGGGTTGCTCGCCTACAGCTGCACGCATATCCAGCAGCCGCCGGCGTTTCGAGAGGCGACCTGATCATGCCTCAGGTCGAGACCCGCCCCAGGCGCGCCGATGTTCTGCCGATCTCGCTGCCACCCCGTGGGCTCAACCGTGTTGAGTCGGCCGCCTATATCGGGGTCTCGACCACGAAGTTTGACGAGATGGTCGCCGATCACCGCATGCCTCGCGCCAAGCGCATCGACGGCCGGGTTGTATGGGACCGTAAGAAACTCGATGCGGCCTTCGACCAGTTGCCCGATGATGAGCCCGCAGGCGACGCCAACGACGAATGGGGCGTCGCGGTCTGATGGGGGCAGCGGTGCTCGTCGAGCTGAAGCACGTCTACGAGGATTGGGATCGCCACGGCAACGCGCGCTATTATTTCTGGCGCGGCCGGGGGCATCGCAAGATCCGCATCCGCGAGCAGCCCGGCACCAAGGCCTTCCGCGACGCCTATGATATCGCTGCAGCCAGCGACACGACCAAAGAGACGCAGACACCTCAACAGGCCGCCGGCCATGCTGAGCACTCGACGATCGTCCTGCCCAAGCCCGGCACCTATCGCTGGATGTGCGCTCGCTACATGGCCGAGTGCGCCGAGTACCTGCAGCTCGGCGATCGCACGCGGCATGTCCGCCGGCAGCTGCTTGAGCACACTTGGGCCGAGCCGCTGAAGCCCGGATCGTCGAAGACTTTCGCCGACATGCCGCTAGAGCGTTTCGATCTCGCCGCGGCCTATGTGCTGAGGGACCGTAAGGCGCTCTTGCCCGAAGCGGCGAACGGCCGGATCAAGGCGCTGCGCCAGGTCTTCGCTTGGGCAACGCAGCCGAACGTCGCTCTGGCCAAGCACAATATCGCCCGCGACGTCCCTTACTTCAAAGGCAAGGGCGAGGGCTTCCATACGTGGACGATCGACGAGGTGCGCCAGTTCGCCAAGCGCCACCCGATCGGGACCAAGCCACACCTGGCGCTCGGCCTGCTCCTCTTCACGGGCGTGCGCCGATCCGACGTCGTCAAGCTCGGCCGGCAGATGCGCCGGGAAGGCTGGCTGCATTTCACCGAATTCAAGGGCCGGGAGCGCCAGCCGAAGGTCCGGCAATTGCCGCTTCTTCCCGTGCTCGATCGAATCATCGCCGCGTCCGCGCTCGGCAACATGACCTTCCTTGTCACCGAGTTCGACCGGCCGTTCACCGCCGAGGGCTTCGGCAACTGGTTTCGCGAGCGCTGTATCGAAGCCGGCGTTCCCGGGCGCGCCCATGGCTTACGCAAGGCAGGCGCGACCATCGCGGCCGAGAACGGCGCGACCGAGCATATGCTCATGTCCATCTATGGGTGGGAGAGCCCCAAGCAGGCGGCCCTCTATACGAAAAAGGCCCGTCGCAAGAAGCTTGCGCAGGCCGGCATGCGATATCTCGATTTAGGGGATCTCGACGGGATCGAAGACCTCGACATCGAGGACGGCGAGGGCGCCGACGAGGACGAAGCCTGAACGGACGTTTCCCACTTTTCCGGGGCGGTGGTGCCCGGTGAGAAAAATCAGGCGAAAAAGCTAAGCAAAATCAACGGATCGGGAAAGGAATGGTGCCCAGGGACGGAGTCGAACCGCCGACACTGCGATTTTCAGTCGCATGCTCTACCAACTGAGCTACCTGGGCGAACCGGGAGCGGCGCGAGGCCGTCCGTGTTGGTGGGGGCGATATAGAGGCAGGCGCTCGGCCTGTCCAGTCACTTCAGCCGGCTTTCTTCATCGCGGCGTCAACTGGCTCCGAACCTGTGGATTGAGGCATCGTCAACCTGGCAGCGTGCGAAAGCGCTTCAGGACGCTGCCGCCTGCCGCGACTCGCTGTGTCCGAGCACGGCGGCCAGGCGATCGATGGCCGTGAGCGCCGCATGGCGCGCGCGTTCCGATTCGGCGATCGCCGCCTGGCTGTAGAGCAGCCTGGCGAAACCGATCACGTTGTTCATCACCTGGAACGAGGCCTCATGCAGCTCGCTCGATGCCCGCAGCACATCGTGGAGGCGCGCGACATGGATTTCCGCGCTTTCCTGCAGGGCCTTGGCGTTGAGAACGCCGGCCTTGAGCACGTCGACGCGCAGCGTCTCGATGTCGCGTGCGAGCAGGTCCTGGATACAGTCAGCCATCGCCGCTCCTTTCAAAGGAGGTTGCCCCGGTCAGCCAGAGATCAGATTACCATCGAAGCGTACGGACGGCAGCGGAAAGCCTGACCTTTGGTTAGTCGCTTCTTTCCAGGATCGGGACGGCGCGCAAAAGCCCGCTTGATTCTTCGAAGCCTGCGCGATGACACCGCCCGCTACGCGAAACATGGCGTTGACGCCGCCGGTCGATGCGGAAACGATGGGGCATGCTTGCTGCTGCGGCTCCCGCGTGCCGGGGTCCATTTCGGCCGGGACGATGGCATGAACGCATTTGCGTGAGCGCTCCCGTTTTGCCGCAGAGCTGCCAGGTCCTGATCTCCCGGAGTTTCCAACGATGAACCAGACGAGTCCGCTCGCGGCGGAGGCGGATGCGCCGCTGCGTCTCACCAGCCTGGCCCATGGCGGCGGCTGCGGCTGCAAGCTGGCGCCCGCCGTGCTCCAGCAATTGCTCTCCGGGCATCCGGCCGCCGGCCCTTACGCTCAGCTTCTCGTCGGCACCGAGACCGGTGACGATGCCGCCGTCTGGCAGGTCGATGACGAAACCTGCATCGTCGCGACCACCGATTTCTTCATGCCGGTCGTCGACGATCCCCACGATTTCGGCCGCATCGCCGCGACCAACGCGATCTCCGACGTTTATGCGATGGGCGGCAAGCCGATCATGGCGCTCGCGATCCTTGGTATGCCGCTCGACAAATTGCCGATCGAGGTGACGCGAGAAATCCTGAAAGGCGGCGCCTCGATCTGCGCCGAGGCCGGCATTCCGGTCGCAGGCGGCCATTCGATCGACGCGCCCGAGCCGATTTATGGGCTCGCGGTCATCGGCCTGCTCAAGCCCGCGAACCTGCGCCGCAATAGCGGCGCAAAGCCCGGCGACGCGCTGATCCTGACCAAGGGGCTGGGCGTCGGCATCTATTCGGCCGCCTTCAAAAAGGGCGAGCTCTCCGCTGCGGCCTATGACGAGATGATCGCCTCGACGACGCTGCTCAACCGGATCGGGGCCGAGCTGGCGCAGGACGATGCCGTTCATGCGGTCACCGACGTCACCGGCTTCGGCATTCTCGGCCACGGCCTCGAAATGGCGCGCGGCTCGGAGGTCACGCTGAAGCTCCGGCTCGCTGACCTGCCGTTCCTGTCGCAGGCGGAACGCCTGGCGCAGGAGGGCAGGGTAACCGGCGCCTCCCATCGCAACTGGGCGAGTTATGGCGAGGGCGCTGTCCTGCCGGCCGGCTTGCCGGACTGGCAGCGCCATCTGCTGACCGATCCGCAAACCTCGGGTGGCCTGCTGATCTCCTGTGCGGCGGGGCGGGCCGAGGCCGTGCTGGCGCAGATCAAGGCTGCCGGCTATCCGGCGGCGCGGATCATCGGTTCCGTCGAGGCCGGGCCGGCGCAGGTCGTGGTGAGCTGAGACGCGTCACCGCGTCTCCTGCACCTCAAGGTTCCGGCCCCAGACGTCGAAGAAGGCGCCCTTGTTGAGGGTGAGCCGGTCCTCGCGCAGCGCCGCTTCGAGCTCGCGCAGCCGGTTGCGTGCGGTCGCATCCGGCACGAGCCCGCCATCGTCGTCGCGGGTCGGGAAGAAGGCGGCGCCGTCCCAGTTGACGCCGGCACCGCGCAGCATCAGCACGATGTCGCCCCAGTCGATCTCGTTGCCGACGACATGGACGAAGGTCGAGCGCAGCGGTTCGACCTTGGGCTCGGCGATCTTCACCAGCACGATCAGCGCCGTGAACGGGCCCTTGCGGAAGAGCTTGCCGAGCCAGCGGTCGAAATCGGTTCCCAGCCCCCTAGAAGTCGACACGCGGCGTCTCGGGCATGTAGCGGTCGAACAGGGCGTAGAAATCGCTGCCGGTCTCGGCGCTGTACCAGTCCTCGAAGGCGGCGAGGGCCTCCTGCACGGTGTCCGGGCTGTCGCGGTCGTCGGCCATGGCGGCCTGCAAGGCTTCGAGGACGGGCGTCAGCTGCGTCAGGACGAGGTCCTGCCGTGGCCCGATCTCGTCCCAGCCCAGCGATTGCGCCACGGTGAGCCGTGCGCGAGCGACTGCCTCGCCGGGGTCCTCGGCTGCCGCGAGGGTCGTGCTCGCATGGCGCAGCAAGTTGAGGCGCCGGAAAGCCCGGCTGCGGGCCTGCGCGAGCGCATCGATGCGCCCTGCGGCCTCACGGCGATAGGCGTCCTCGGTCGCGCGCGCGTCTTCCGCCGCCTGCTCGAAGCGGGCGATCAGGTCGAAGGCGGCGGTTTCGGCGTCCGTCATGCGCCCCTCAGTGAACTGGCGGAAGAGAATGGGAGTCGAACCCACCAGAGACCGTCTGACGGCCCCTCCCGGATTTGAAGTCCGGACGCCCCACCGGGGACGCTTCTCCTCCATCGCTCAAGCCGGGCGGGGGACCGAACAGGTCGAGCCGCCGCCGGTTGATGCGTCTCAGGTCGCCGCGGCGGATGGTGACGCCATGGCGATCGAAGAACTCGAGAATCTGGATAGCGACCTTTCGGCCGTTGTCGAGCCTGTCGCGGAACTGGGCCGCATTGAAGCCGGCCGGATGCAGCCCCGCAAGCTCGGCCGATAGGCCGACCATCTCGGCGAGCGTGTCGCGCAGGAAGAAATGGTCGAGCGCGACCTCATGGACATCGCCGCGCCGGCCAGTGAGCCGCAGCAGGCGCCGAATCTCCTCCTCGGGCCGCCCGAGCAGATGGCCGATATCGCGCACGCGGGGCGGACGGAAGCGCTCGCTATCGGCAATCAGCGGCGAGACCTTCTTCCAGAGCGCTTCGTCCTCCGGCAGGAGCCGGGCTTCATGGCCGGGCCGCCTCAGCCATGAGCCGGCGGGCACCAGCACGCCGTCATCCTCGAACCGGACGAGCGCCTGCCGGAACAGCGGCGCCGGCCAGCGCGGCGCGATGGCGAAGCGCAACCGCGCCAGCCCGATGCCCGGCAGGTCCGGATGCTCGGCATGGAAGGTGTCGAGCCTTTCGGTCGCGGCCTGCGCCAGTGCCTGCCAATGCGCGGTGAGCAGCGCGAGCGGGCCGATCCTGACGAGGCCGAGCCGGGTCGTGAGATCTCCCGCCGCACCGGGGCCAAGCGCGCGGTCGCGCACGAAGCCGTCGAGATCGGCATGGTGAGGCGGTGCCGAGAGCAGGGCCTGCAGCGCTTCCGCAGGATCGGGCCGGCGGAGCGCGGCGAGCTGGGCCAGCCGCTCCGGGCTGCGGCGCCGGCGTTCCGGCGCGCGCAGGTCGAGGAAGCGCCCGCCGCCGATCGTGCGCGAGGCGCTGGCATCGCGCAGCACGAAACGGTCGAGGGCCGCGGCGGCGAGCGGCTCGTCGAGCACGAGCTGGATCAGGCCATCTGTGCCGGCTGCCACTTCATCGCCGAGCAGTACAACGCGCCCGCCGATCTCGGACGCGGCATGGTGCAGTCGCACAGGCTGCCACATCGTCAGCGCTTTTTCGCCCGGCAGCAGTGAAACCTCGGCGTCGATCCGCGTCGTGGGAGCATGAAGGGCGGGTGTCACCACCATGTCGCCGTGCCGGATGGCGTCCTTTGTGATACCGGGGCCGCTGAGGTTGAGCGCGCAGCGCTCGCCGGCCATGCCGCGCTCGGCGGGGCGGTTTTGCGCATGGATCGAGCGCACGCGCGCCGGTAGGCCGCCGGGTGAGACGATGACGCTCTCGCCGATCGCCACGCTGCCGGACAGGACCGTTCCCGTCACCACCGTCCCGGCGCCCTGCAAGGTGAAGCAGCGATCGACTGCAAGCCTGAAGGCGCCGTCGCCTTGCCGCGCCTGGCTTTCGTGAGCCCGCGCCGCGAGCAATGCAGCCAACTCTGGTAAGCCTGCCCCGGTTAGCGTCGAGACCGGCAGCATCGGCGCCCCGGCGAAGGGGCCTGACATCAGCAGCGCCGCGATCTCGCCCTCGACCGCCTCGATCCGCTCCGCATCGACCAGATCGGCCTTGGTGATCGCGACGACGGCCTCGCCGATGCCGAGCAGGCGGGCGATGGCGACATGCTCGCGCGTCTGCGGCATCACGCCGTCATCGGCGGCGACGACGAGCAGCATGAGGTCTATGCCGGCGGCGCCGGCCAGCATCGTGTGGACGAATTTCTCATGGCCGGGCACGTCGATGAAGCCGACGACCGAGCCGTCGGCCTGCGGCCAATAGGCGAAGCCGAGCGCGATCGAGATGCCGCGCGCCTTCTCCTCCTTCAATCGGTCGGTATCGACGCCGGTCAATCGCCGGACCAGCGAGGTCTTGCCATGGTCGATATGGCCGGCGGTGCCGATGATCATGGCGTCGTCTCTGTGGGAGAGACGGCTGCGCGCGCGGCCTTGATGAAGGGCGCGGCGAGCGGGCTGCCCTTGCCTTCGGCCGAGAGCAGCAAGGCAAGCGCCCGTTCGGCATCCGGTGACACGCCCTGGCCGAGCAAGGTCGCGGCGCCGAGCATGGCCTCGGAATCCGGGTCGCCGGCCGCCATGCCGCGCTGCCACCATTGTGTGGCCGCCTTGGCGTCGCGATCCACGCCGAGCGCATCGTGATGCATCATCCCGAGCCGGGTCATGCTGGTGGCGATGCCGGCCTCCGCCGCGGCCTGTGCCCAGCGCAGGGCCTCGGCGCGGTCGGCAGGGTCTCCGCCTTCCAGCAGCATCCAGGAGAGCATGTCCTGCGCCGGGGCGTCGCCCTGCTCGGCGGCGAGCCGATAGAGCCGCATCGCCTCGGCATCGCTCTGCTCGACGCTTTCGCCCTTGAAATGCAGGGCCGCGAGATTGCGCCGCCCGACCGGGTCGCCGCCTTCCGCCGACAGGTTCAGCCAGCGCAGAGCCAGGGCCGGATCGCGCGCGACGCCGAGCCCCTCGGCGAAACAGGCGCCGATATTGTTCTGCGCCCGTCCGATGCCGGCATGGGCGAGTGGTCCCCAGAGCGCGAGCGCGGCCGCGTGGTCGCCGCGTTCGACGGCCACCGCGGCGGCGGCCATCTTGGCGGCGACATCGTCATCGGCGGCTTCGTTCCGGCCGAAAAGGCGCTCAAGCCAGCGCATCGGGCGATCCGGATTTCAGGGCGTCGAGCTGGCCCGCGAACAGTGCCTCGTCCTCCAGGCAGCGCAGGTCGAAGATCAGTGCGCCCTGTGCGATCCGCCCGATCACCGGTACCGGCACGGCGCGGAAGGTAGCCGCCAGCTTCTCGACGGCGGAGCCGGCCGCCTTGCCCGCCGGGCGCAATGCAAGTCCAGCGCTCGGCAGCGTCTCCAGCGGCAGCGCGCCGGAGCCGATCTGGCTGGCGCAGTCGATGATCTCGACAACCCAGCCCGGGCCGACCGCCGCTGTGACCTTCGGCTGAAGGCGTTCCGCCAACGCGCGCAGGTCTGCGGCCGTCCGCGTGAACAGCCTGAGCGTCGGCAGGCGCTGCGCCAATCGATCGGGATCGCGATAGAGCCGGAGCGTGGCTTCCAGCGCCGCGAGCCGGAGCTTGTCGAGGCGCAAGGCTCGTTTCAGCGGATTCTTGGCGAGTTTCGCGATCAAATCCTTGCGCCCGGCGACGATGCCGGCCTGCGGGCCGCCGAGCAATTTGTCGCCGGAGAAGGTGACGAGATCGGCGCCGCCTTTCAGGGCATCCTGGACGGTCTTCTCCTTGCGCAGGCCCCAGCGCGAGAGATCGATCAGCGTGCCCGAGCCGAGATCGTCGACGAATGGCAGGTCGTGCTGGCGCGCGAGCTTGGCGAGCTCCGTCGGCTCGACCTCGGCGGTGAAGCCCTGCACCACGTAATTCGAGGTGTGGACCTTCATCAGCAGGCCGGTCTCGGGGCCAATCGCCTCGGCATAGTCCTTGAGATGCGTGCGGTTGGTCGTGCCGACCTCGCGCAAGGTCGCGCCGGCGCGCGCCATGATGTCCGGCATGCGGAACGCGCCGCCGATCTCGATCAACTCGCCGCGCGAGACGATGGCCTCGCGCCCCCTGGCGAGCGTGTTGAGCACGAGCAGCACGGCCGAGGCGTTGTTGTTGACGAGGATCGCGTCCTCGGCCCCGGTCAGTTCGCGGACGAGATCGCGGACATGCGCGTCGCGCTCGCCGCGCTGTCCCGCCTCGACTACATATTCGAGATTGGTCGGCGCCCGCATCGCCGCGACCACGGCCTCGATCGCCTCCTCGGCCAGCAGCGCACGGCCGAGATTGGTGTGCAGCACCGTGCCGGTGAGGTTGATCACCGGGCGCTGCGAGGGCCGTTCGCGCTCTTCGAGCCGGTCCAGCGCCATGCGGCCGACCTGCTCGACCGAGGCGGCTGCCGGTTGGCCATCGGTGCGCAAGCGCTCGACCGCCTGCCGGATCGCATCGGTCGCGGCCGCCCGTCCATGGCGCGCGATGGCGAGTTCGCCATTGGCGCTGCGCAGCACCGTATCGACCGATGGCGGGCGGAAGCGTTCGGGCTTGTTCATCAGGCTCCCTCCGGGAGACGCTTGATCGATAATCCGTTGACTGCCCCAGCCCGAACCACCGCCGTCATTCCGGGGCGGCCCGAAGGGCCGAGCCCGGAACCCATGAACACCGGACGAACCGAATAGAGCCTCCCCTTCGAGCCCGGCCTTCCAGAGCGGTGTTCATGGGTTCCGGGCTCATCGCTGCGCGATGCCCCGGAATGACGGCGGTGTTCCGCGCAAGATCATGTCCACGGCGATTCTCTCAGTATCCGAGCAGGAATGGGTTCACCCCCGCGCGCCGCCAGCCGGCTTCCGTCACCAAGAGGTCGAGCCCGAGGCTCGCGACATCGTCGGCCACGGCCTCCAGCTCGGGCGCCTTGCGCCGGTTCAGGATCTTCACATAGGTCCGGCACTCGTCGCAGGTCTCGGCCTTGATCGTGTCGGCGATCCCTTCGATCTCCTGATAGGCGATGCCCTTGGTCGAGCCGCAGGAGACGCATTTGACCCGGACATGGTTCCACTGCGCCGCGCAGAGCGAGCACTGGACATAGCGCACGCCCTCGACATGGAGGTCGGCGACCACCGCGCTCGCGACCGGCGGCCCGCCGCAGCACGGGCAGACGCCATCGGCGACCGGCTGGGGCAGGGCGGGATCGAGCAGGGCGCTGCGCCCCGCCGCGACGACCTGCAGGGCGGCGGCGGCGAAGATATGCTCGGCCACGGCCTCGACCGGCACCGCATCGGCCAGCACGGCGGCGAACATCGCCCGCCTTGCTTCCGGTTCCGCCGCGGCGGCCCGCGCAAGGGCCTCGCGAGCCAGATCCGGCATGGCGACATCGGCCAGCAGTTCCGCGAGCCGGTCGAAGGCCTCGGAAACGGCGGGATCGGTCGCAAGCTCTTCGCGCGGCAGCAGCGGCATGGCATTGCCGGCGCGCATCCTGAGGTCGCCGGGGGAGGGCATGTCGGGGGCGCCGATCGCTGCCGACAGCGTCGCCTGCGCCTCGCTCACTCCGCCAAGAAAACGGAGATAGGCTTCGAGCTGATGGCCCGACGCGAGCGCGGCAAACCGCGCCGCCCGCCGGTCGAACAGCGTCGCGGGTTCGGGCAGGCGCACGAAAGGCGGCTTGTCGCGTTCGGCAATGCCGACCTCTTCGAGGGCGGCGTAGCCCGGATCGTCACTCATTTGGCATCCTCTCGAACCGCACGGGTCACGGGAGGCGGCGTGGCCTTGGACCGCGCCGCAGGCGAATTCATTCGGCCGGGCCGGGGCTGTGGCGGCGCGGCGGCGTCTGGCGCTCGTCGATCACGCCCTCGCGCGCTTCCTGCCGCAGCCAGAGCCGGTGGTGGCGGAAGGCCCAGCCGCCCGTCACCTTGCCCTCGGTCATGGCGCTGATCGTGCCACGGACATAGAAGCCGGCATAGATATGGACGATGACGACGAGCAGCATGGCGACCGCCGCCAGCGCATGCACGATATGGCCGAGGCGCTGCTGATCGATGGTGAAGCTCGCGCCGAAATACTCGTACCAGATCATGATGCCCGTCCCGAACAGGACGAGGATCAGCAGCGTCATCAGCCAGAAGACGATCTTCTGCGCGCCGTTATACTTGCCGATCTCGGGCAGGTTCTCCTCGCGGCCCGACATCACCTCGCCGATATGGCCCATCCACTTTGTGTCGGCCTTCGTCCAGAAATTGTACTTGACCATCTGGACGAACAGGATCGCGAAGCTCGCGAGCAGGACGACGCCGAGCCAGGGATGCAGTGCCCGCGTATTGGAGCCGCCGCCGAACAGGCTCGACAGGAAGAACAGCGACGGGTGGAACAGCGCGGCCCCGCTCAGCGTGAGCAGGATCAGCGAGATCGCGGTGACCCAGTGATTGACGCGCACGCGGCCGGGATAGCGGTCGACGGTCGTGCGCTCCTCTTCACGCCTGACGGCCACGGGATGCCTCCTCGTCGATCAGATGCTCGGCCTCGCGATCCTCCGCGCGGCTGACATCGTTGCGTCGCGCCACCGTCGCATGGACGAAGGCGAAGGCGGCGGCAAAGCCCACGACCGCCATGCCGGCATATTTGGTCAGCCCCTTCCAGAGCTCGACGACCTGGCTGATCCGCGGATTGTTCGGCAGGTTGGCATAGAGCTGCGGCTTGTCGGCGTGATGCAGGACATACATCACATGCGTGCCGCCGACGCCGGGCGGGTCGTAGATCCCGGCATTCTTGAAGCCGCGCGACTTCAGGTCGGTGATGCGGCCCTGGGCATGGTCGAGCATGGCCTGCTTGGTGCCGAACACGATCGCGCCGGTCGGGCAAGCCTTGGCGCAGGCCGGCGCCTGGCCGACCGAGACCCGGTCCGAGCAGAGCGTGCATTTATAGGCCTTGTGGTCGGCCTTGCTGATGCGCGGGATGTTGAACGGGCAGCCCTTCACGCAGTAGCCGCAGCCGATGCAGTTCTCCGAGACGAAGTCGACGATGCCGTTATTATACTGCACGATCGCGCCGGGCGAGGGGCAGGCCTTGAGGCAGCCCGGATCGGCGCAGTGCATGCAGCCATCCTTGCGGATCAGCCATTCGAGATTGCCGCTGTCCGGGTTCTCCCATTCGGTGAACCGCATCAGCGTCCAGGTGTTTTCGGTCAGGTCGTGCGGGTTGTCGTAGACGCCCCGGTTGATCCCGACTTCCTCACGCAGGTTGTTCCACTCGAGGCAGGCCGCCTGGCATGCCTTGCAGCCGATGCATTTGGAGACGTCGATGAGCTTCGCCACCTCGAAGTCGTGGCGGACATCCGGCGGCCTGAAGGTGGTCGCCGAGATGCGGGCGAAGTCCTGACTTTGCAATCCTGCCATTGGACCCTCCCTAGCTCGTCGCCGGACCGTTGGACGGCTCGACATTCACCAGGAACGCCTTGAACTCGGGCGTCTCGATGTTGGCGTCGCCGACGAACGGGGTGAGGCTGTTGGGGCCGAAGCCCTTGCGTGCCGCACCGGTGAAGCCCCAGTGGAGCGGGATGCCGACGACATGGACGGTCTTGCCGTCGCAGATCAGCGGCTTGATGCGCTTGGTCACCACCGCCTTGGCATAGACCGCGCCGCGGGCCGAGGAGACCTTCACCCAGCCGCCCTTCTGGATGTTCTTCTCCGCGGCCAGCTGCTCGCTGATCTCGACGAAGAACTCCGGCTGGAGCACCGCATTCACCCAGACATGCTTGGTCCAGTAGTGGAAGTGCTCGGTCAGGCGGTAGGAGGTCGCCGCATAGGGGAACTTGTCGGAGGTCCCGAGCGCGGCGAGGTCGTCCTTGAAGATGCGCGCGGCGGGATTGCCGCGGATCTTGGGCGCCATGACGTTGGCGACCGGGCTTTCGAACGGCTCGTAATGGGCCGGGAAGGGGCCGTCCTTCATCATGCCGCGCGAGAACAGCCGCGCCGTTCCCTCGGGGTTCATGATGAACGGGCCGACATCCTGCGGTTTGGCGGTGACCGCGATATCCGGCACGTCGTAGCCGGTCCAGGCCGCGCCGTTCCATTCGATCAGCTTGCGCTTGGGATCCCAGGGCTTGCCGTCGATATCGGCCGAGGCGCGGTTGTAGAGGATGCGCCGGTTGGCCGGCCAGGAGAAGGCCCAGTTGGAATAGGCGCCGGTATTGGCCGGGTCGCTGGTGTCGCGCCGGGCCATCATGTTGCCCCGCTCGGTCCAGCTGCCGGCATAGATCCAGCAGCCGCAGGCCGTCGAGCCGTCGTCGCGCAACTGCCCGAAGGTATCGACCTGCTTGCCCCTCTCCAGCAGGACCTTGGTCGGATCGACCGGGTCGGTCACCGTCGAGACGACATAGCCGTTCATCTCCTTGGCCATCTCGTCCGGCTGCGGGTCGTCCGGCAGGCGATAGGGCCAGTGGAGATTGAGGATCGCGTCCGGGAAGGCGCCGCCTTCCTTCTCGTAGAGGGCGCGCAGGCGCTGGTAGATCTGCGCCATGATCCAAGTGTCGGCCTTGGCTTCGCCCGGAGGTTCCTGCCCCGGCCAATGCCATTGCAGCCAGCGGCCGGAATTGACCAGCGAGCCCTCGTCCTCGGCGAAGCAGGTCGTCGGCAGCTCGAAGACCTCGGTCTGGATCGACTCGGGCTTGACGTCGTTATGGACGCCCTCGTCCTTCCAGAACCGCGCGGTCTCGGTCTGCAGCGGGTCCATCACCACCAGGAACTTCAGCTTCGACAGCGACGCCGAGACCTTGCCGCGATTGGACAGGGAGAGCAGCGGGTTGAAGCCTTGGCAGAAATAGCCGTTCACCTTGCCCTGGTGCATCATGTCGAAGTACCGGAGCATGTCGTAGCCGGGAACGTCGAGCTTCGGCAGCCACTGGTAGGCGAAGTCGTTTTCCGGCGTCGCGGCCTTGCCCCACATCGACTTCAGGAAGCTCACCATGAACTTCTTGTAGTTCTGCCAGTAGCTCATCTGGTTCGGCCGCAACGGCTTGAAGCCGCGCGTCGACATGTAGGTCGTGAAATCGACCTCCCTGTCGGTTCCCAGCGTGAGATAGCCCGGGATCAGGTTCGACATCAGGCCGATATCGGTCAGACCCTGGATGTTGGAGTGCCCGCGCAGCGCGTTCATGCCGCCGCCGCGCACGCCGATATTGCCGAGCAGCAATTGCAGCATCGCCATCGAGCGGATGTTCTGCGAGCCCTTGGAATGCTGTGTCCAGCCGAGCGCGTACATCGAGGTCATGACCTTGTCGCGCGCGGAGGTCTCCGAGATCATCTTGCAGATCGCCAGGAACTTGTCCTTCGGCGTGCCGCAGATGCGCTCGACCATCTCCGGCGTATAGGCCGCGATGTGCTTCTTCAGGAGCTGGTAGACTGAGCGCGGATGCTGCAGCGTCTCGTCGACCTGGACATAGCCGTCCGGCCCGAGCTCGTATTCCCAGCTCGAGCGGTCATAGTCGCGCTTGGCCTCGTCATAGCCCGTGAACAGGCCGTCCTGATAGCCGAAGCCTTCCTTCACGATATAGGGCGCGTTGGTGAAGGCGCGCACGTAGTCGTGCTGGATCTTGTCGTTGTCGATGCAATACTTCATCGCCCCGAGCAGGAAGGCGATGTCGGTGCCTTGCCGGATCGGCGCATAGAAATCCGCGACCGAGGCCGAGCGCGTGAAGCGCGGATCGACGACGATCAGCTTGGCGCCGCGCTGGGCCTTCGCCTCAGTGACCCATTTGAAGCCGCACGGATGCGCTTCGGCAGCATTGCCGCCCATGATGATGACGAGGTCGGTGTTCTTGATGTCCGTCCAGGAGTTGGTCATCGCACCGCGACCGAATGTTGGGGCCAGACTGGCCACCGTCGGTCCGTGTCAAACGCGCGCCTGGTTGTCGAACGCCAGTATCCCGGTGCTTCGCACGACCTTGTAGGTCAGGAAGGCCGTCTCGTTGGTGGTGGCCGACGCGGCCAGGAAGCCCGTGGTCAGCCAGCGGTTGACCGTGACGCCGTCCTGGTTCTTGGCGACGAAGTTCTTGTCGCGATCGTCCTTCATCAATCGCGCGATGCGGTCGAGTGCCTCGTTCCAGCTGATCTGGCGGAAGGCCTTCTCGCCGGGGCCACGATATTGCGGCACCTTGGTGCGCGTCTCGGAATGGACGAAATCGAGGAGGGCGGAGCCCTTCGGGCAGAGCGTGCCGCGATTGGTCGGATGGTCCGGGTCGCCCTCGATATGGATGATCGCCGGATGGGCGTTCTTGGACTTGTCGCCCAGGCTGTACATGATGACGCCGCAGGCGACGGAACAGTACGGACAGGTATTTCGTGTTTCCGTGGTGCGCGCCAGCTTGAAGGGCCGCACGGCCTGGGCAAGCGCCTCCTCGGCACCCCCGAACCCAAGCGCGGCGACGGCAGAACCGGCGACACCCGCACCTGCGGCTTTCAGAAACTGGCGACGCGAGAGCTCATGCAGCATCTCAACCTCCCAGGCGACGACGAAGCGTCGTTCGATTTGGAATAGTGAAACTCTAGGCAGGGGGCGTCAAGGCGCGGTCCCCGTGGCCGGAGAGGTGGGTTCTTAGACTTTCGATCTACGATCCATGCGGCCTTGCGCGGTTCGCCGCAGCGACGTGGTCAGCCGCGAAGGGCCGGCACGGGGGCGGCCGGGAGCGGCTCATGGGCCACGTTGATATCGGCGGCCGCGCCGCCGCCCCAGGCCGATGCGAGCTGCGCGACGACATGCCGGCCGAAGCTCTCGTAGGGAATGCGGATCGAGGTCAGCCAGGGTGCGATCCAGTGGTTGATGGCGTTACCGTCGATGCCGACGAGGGTGCTGCGTTCGGGGATGGCGATGCCGGCTTCCGTGGCGCGGCGATAGGCGCCATAGGCGATCATGTCGCTGACGCAGAGCGCGCCGTCGGGCCAGCCGAAGCTCTCCTCCAGGCTTTTCGCGGCTGCGTAGCCGATCTCGATATGCGACAGGCCGGGCGCGCTGGCCTGCCGGATTTCGGTCTCAGGCACGCCCTGCGCGACGAGGCGGCGGATGAAGCCCTCGGCGCGCTCGGCGGTACTGGAGGCGTTCTGCGTCGCCATCAGCACGGCCGGGCGCCTGATGCCCTGCGCCAGCAGGTGATCGGCGGCGTCGGCGCCGGCCTTGCGGTTGTCGATGCCGACATAGGCGCCGCCGCCGAGCGGATTGCGCCGTGCGACGAAGACCATCGGGTCGCCGCGCGCGAGGGTATCGGCGAGACCGGCGCTGGCGACCGCGCTGACCATGACGTAGCCCGCGACGAACTGGTCGCGCATCGCGCGCAAGTAATCGTCCTGCAGGTCGGCGCGGTCATGCGTGTCGCAGAGGATCATGACGTAGCCTGCGTCGCGCAGCGCCGCTTCGGTCGAGACCGCGATCGCCGCCATCGCGGGATTGTCGAGATTGGGCGCCAGCATCGCGACCACCCGGCTGGCCCGGCGCTTGAGCGCGCGCCCCACTGGATTGGGCCGATAGCCGAGCTGCGTGATCGCCTGCTCGACGCGGGCGATCGTTTCGGCTGAGGCCCGCCCGCTCTTGCCGTTGACGATGCGCGAGACGGTCGCGACCGAGACGCCGGTCTCCCGTGCGACCGTCGCCAGCGAAACGCCGTCCTTCGGCGGTCTTGCGGGTTTTGCCGTCATGGCCTCCTCAGGGTGCCCCGCCAATTCGGTGAATGCGAAGCCGGCTCAAAAGGCTCTCGTGCAGCCATGCCGGTTCGCCTGCCCGTTGACAAGTAAGGCAATCGTTTGCCTTAGTGATTGTCAAGGCGCTCGACGAGGCGCCGTGACCGGTACAGGGATGGAACGCAGATGCAGGGGAAGCACTGGATTTCCGCGCTCGCGCTGACGGCTGGCCTCACTATCGGCGGCGCGGCCTTCGCCCAGACGACGGTGCGCATCGCCTGGTATTCCGATGGCAACGAGGGCGAGGTCGTCTCGGACCTGCTCAAGCGCTTCGAGGCACAGAACAAGGACATCAAGGTCGTGCTCGACCAGGTGCCCTACAAGGCGATCACCGAGAACCTGCCGGTCCAGCTTGCCTCGGGGCAGGGGCCGGACATCGCCCGCGTCGTCGATCTCGGCGGCATCGCCCGTTATGCGCTCGACCTGCGCCCGTATCTCAAGGACGCCGCCTACTGGGAGAAGAACTTCGGGCCGTTCCTGCCCTGGATGCGCCCTGAGGGCGATTCCAGCGCGATCACCGGCTTCATGACGCAGCTCACCGTCACCGGCCCCTTCGTCAACAAGACGCTGTTCGAGCAGGCCGGCATCGCCATGCCCGGCGCCAAGGCGACCTGGGAGGATTGGGGCAAGGCCGCGAAGGATGTCGCCGCCAAGGTGCAGGCGCCGTTCCCGCTGGCGATGGATCGCTCCGGCCATCGCTTCTTCTCGGTCGCGGTCTCGGAGGGCGCCAAGGTCTTCGACGACAAGGGCGAGCCGGCCGTGATCGACGACGGCTTCAAGCGCGCCGCCAAGCGGGTCTATGACTGGCACCAGAGCGGCGTGATGAAGAAGGAGCTCTGGGGCTCGGTCTCCGGAACCGCCTATCGTGGTGCCAATGACGAGTTCAAGAACGCCCAAGTGGTGCTGTACCATTCCGGCTCCTGGCAGATCGCCCAGTTCGACAAGACGGTCGGCGACGCCTTCGACTGGGTCGCCGTTCCCTCGCCCTGCGGCGCCGGCAATTGCTCGGGCATGCCGGGCGGTGCCGGCCTCGTCGCGATCAAGACGACCAAGAGCCCGGAAGCCGTCGCCAAGGTGATGGATTATCTCGCCAGCGAGCCGGTGCTGAGCGAGTTCTATGCCCGCTCGCTCTTCGTGCCCGGCCATCTCGGCATCGCCGCCAAGGGACTCGACTACAAGGACGCCAGCCCGCAGGCCAAGGCCGCGCTCAAGGTCTTCTCGGATCAGGTCGCGCAGCTCTCGCCGGTCGCCTACAAGCTGCAGGGCTATGTCAACAACCGCGTCATCTTCAACGCGGTGATCAGCCGCCTCGGCCAGGCGATCTCGGGCGAGGGCACGCTCGAGGAGGCCTATAAGCGGATCGAATCCGACATCGCCCAGCAGATCGCCGAGCGCAAGAAGTAAGGCCGATGGCCTCCGCCGAGACAAAGCCGCAGCGGGAACATGCGGGCGCCGTCGGCCTTCTCGCCGCGCCGCTCGCGCGCCTGATGCGCCTCGTCGACGGGCCGATGCGAGCGCTCCAGCGCCTGATCGGCGAGCGGCGGATGGCCTATGTCTTCATCCTGCCGAACCTCGCCTTCTTCTCGCTCTTCGTCTTCCTGCCGCTCGTCATCAACTTCGTCTTCTCGGTGACGGGCGGGGCAGGGCTGTTCCCGAGCGAACGGCCTTTCGTCGGGGCGCAGCAATACGGTTATCTCTTCGATTGCGGCTCCTTCCTCGATCCGTCCTCCTGCCGCGAGGACCATTTCTGGCGCGGCGTTTCCAACACCGCCCGTTTCACCGTCTTTCAGGTCACGGCGATGGTGCTGTTCTCGCTGCTGACCGCGATCGTCCTCAACATGAAGATCAGGGCGCGCGGCTTCTTCCGCGCCGTCTATTTCTTCCCGGTCCTGCTTTCGCCGGTCGTGGTGGCGCTGACCTGGAAATGGATTCTCCAGCGCGACGGCCTGCTCAATGCCGCGCTCACCTCGCTCGGCGGCGAGCGCATCCTGTTCCTGGTCGATCCGAGCTGGGCGATGTTCTGGATCGTCTTCGTCTCGGTCTGGGCCCATATGGGCTTCTACACGCTGATCCTGCTCGCAGGCCTGCAGGCCATCCCCGCCGATCTCTACGAGGCGGCCGAGATGGATGCGACGCCGCGCTGGCGCGTGTTCTGGCGCATCACCTTGCCGCTGCTCTGGCCGAACATGATCGTCGTGATCGTGCTCGCGCTGATCAAGGGCGTGCAGACCTTCGACGAGGTCTTCGTGCTGACCGGCGGCGGACCGGGCACGGCGACGCTGATGATCGTGCACTACATCTATGAGACGGCCTTCGCCAATCAGGTCCAGAATTTCGGCCTGGCGGCAGCGGCCTCCGTCGTGCTCGGTGTCGTGCTCTTCGCGCTGACGCTGGCCCAGCTCGCGGCGAGCCGCCGCAAGGGGGCCGCATGAGCCTCGCCAGCCGCATGATGACTGCAAGGCGCAAGCCCGGCCGCTGGCATTGGACCGACATCGCGGCCTATGCCTATCTCGCGCTCGGCGTCGTCCTGATGTTCGGCCCGGTGCTCTGGCTCGGCCTGTCCTCGTTCAAGACGCAGGCCGGTTTGCTCGAATTCCCGCCCTCGCTGCTGCCGATGTCGCAGAAGGAGGTGGCGGTGCCCGGCCAGCCGCAGAAGCTGCCGCTCTTCGAGGTCGAGATGCCCGATGGCACGAAGCGCGTGCTGGCGCAGGTCCGCCGCATCGGCATCCAGGCCCAGATGGTCGATCCCGAGAAGCCCGGCGAGACGATCCGCGTTCCCATCGACAAGCGCACCCCCGTCCGGGAGTTCAAGCTCGCGACCGAGAACTACACCGAACCGCTGGAGCGCTTCGCCTTCACGCGTTTCCTCTGGAACTCGGTCTTCGTCACGCTGGTCGCGACGATCATCACGCTGATTATCAACTCGATGGCGGCCTATGCGCTCTCGATCTACGAATTCCCCGGCAAGACGGCGGTGATGCTGATGGTCATCGGCACGCTGATGATCCCGATCACGATCATCCTCGTGCCGGTCTATCTGGTCATCACCAAGCTCGGCCTCGTCAATTCGCTCTGGGCTGTGATCCTGCCGGGCGCCGCGACGCCGACCGGCGTCTTCCTCCTGCGGCAATACATGCTGACCCTGCCGCGCGACCTGATCGAGGCGGCCCGCATGGACAAGGCCTCGGAGTGGCAGATCTACTGGCGCATCGTCATGCCGCTCGCCATGCCGGCGCTGGCCGTGCTCGCGATCTTCTCGATCATGTGGCGCTGGAACGAGTTCCTTTGGCCGCTTGCCGTGCTGACCAAGACGGAATCCTACACGCTCCAGATCGGCCTCAACGCCTTCCAGGGCGAGTTGCAGACGCAGTGGCACTACCTGCTCGCGATGACCGTGGTGACGCTGTTGCCCGTCGCGCTCGTCTTCGTCTTCCTGCAGCGCTTCATCACCACCGGCATCGCCAATACGGGAATGAAATAATGGCCGGCCTGACGCTTTCCGGGGTCCGCAAGGCCTATGGCGCGACGACGGTGCTGCACGGCATCGATCTCGACGTGGCCGATGGCGAGTTCGTCGTCTTCGTCGGCCCCTCCGGCTGCGGAAAATCGACCCTGCTGCGCTCGATCGCCGGGCTGGAGGAGATCACCGGCGGCACGATCGCGATCGATGGCGCTGACGCCACCCATCTGCCGGCCTCCGAGCGCGGGCTTGCGATGGTGTTCCAGTCCTATGCGCTCTACCCGCATATGAGCGTTTACGCGAACATGGCCTTCGCGCTGGAGAACATGGGGTTCAAGCGCGACGAGATCGACAAGCGCGTGAAGCGCGCGGCCACGATGCTGCGCCTCACCGACTATCTCGAGCGCAAGCCCAAGGCTTTGTCCGGCGGCCAGCGCCAGCGCGTCGCCATCGGTCGCGCCATCGTGCGCGATCCGAAGATCTTCCTGTTCGACGAGCCATTGTCGAACCTCGATGCCGAACTGCGCGTCGCCACCCGCAAGGAACTGGCCGCGCTCCATGCCGAGATCGGCGGCACGATGATTTATGTCACCCATGATCAGGTCGAGGCGATGACGCTGGCCGACCGGATCGTCGTGCTGCAAAGCGGGCGCATCGAGCAGGTCGGCACGCCGCTCGACCTCTACAACCGCCCCGACAATCTCTTCGTCGCCGGCTTCATCGGCTCGCCGCGCATGAACCTGCTGCCCGGCCGGGTGACGGCTGCCGGCAAGGTCGCGCTGGGCGAGGGGGGCCACGAAGTCGCCTGCGCCACCGGCAGCCTCGCCATCGGCAGCAAGGTCACGCTCGGCATCCGTCCCGAGCATCTGGCCCTGGCGCCGGGAGGGCAGGGGCTGCCGCTCGCCATCGACCTCGTCGAGCGGCTCGGCGGCGAGAGCTACCTTTATGGGACCGCCGCCGGTCTTCCCCAGATCACGCTCCGGCTCGACGGCCAGAGCGAGCATGAGCGTGGCCACAGCGTCGCGCTCGCCTTCCCGCAGCAGAGCCTGCACCTGTTCGACGAAGCCGGCCGGGCAATCCGGCCCTAGAGACTGCCGAGAGAGATTCCATGAAAGCCCTCAGCCAAGGCCGCTATCTCGGCCGCAATGGCGAAGCCGCCCTGTTCGATCTCGGGCTCGGCCATGCGCTCACCGTGCGCATTCTCGAAGGCGATATCGGCCGGGTGACGCTGAAGCCGCAGGACGGCTACCGGCTCGACCGCGGCTGGTCGATCGCGCCCGGCGGGCTGGAGCCGGCCTATGAAGGGCGCCCGCGCGACAGTCTCGAAGGCTTCGCCTGTCCGAAGACGGATATCCGGGCGGGCGCCGACAAGGTCGTCATCGCTGCGGGCGGATTGAGCGCCGAAGTCACGCTCTCGCCCTTCGGCATTGCCTGGCGTCGCGACGGTGAGGACAAGCCCTTCCTGCAGGACCGTACGACGCAAGCCTATCTGGTTTCGCCGCGCACTGGCGCGCTCGCCCATTTCATGGCGCGGGATTATCACGAGCGCCATTACGGCCTCGGCGACAAGGCTGGTCCGCTCGACCGCACCGGCCGCCGCTTCGCCATCGACGCCGTCGACCCCTGCGGCTTCGATGCTGAATTGTCGGACCCGCTCTACAAGATGCTGCCCTTCTTCATCGTCGACGGGCCGGCGGGAGCCCACGGCATCTATTACGACAACCTCTCGACCGGCAGCGTCGATTTCGGCTGCACGCTCGACAATTACCATGGCCTGTTCCGCTCCTGGAAAGGCGATGACGGCGATCTCGATTACTACGTCATGGCCGGCCCGACCGTGCCGGATGTCGTCAGGCGCTTTTCCTGGCTGACCGGCGGGCAGGCCTTCGCGCCGCTCTGGTCCTTCGGCTTCGGCGTCACCTCGATGGCGATCGCCGACGCGCCCGATGCCGATGCCCGCATCAGCGACTTCATCGGCAAGCTCACGACGCATCGCATCCCCTGCGATAGCTTCCATTTCGGCTCCGGCTATACCCAGATCGGCCATCGCCGCTACGCCTTCAACTGGAACCGGCAGAAGTTCCCGGACCCGAAGGCGACGATGCAGCGCCTGAACGATGTCGGCATCTTCACGGTCGCGAACCTCAAGCCCTGCCTGCTTGACGACCATCCGCGCCTGAAGGAGACGCTCGACGGCGGTTTCCTTGTTCAGGATGGCAAAAATGGCAAGCCGGCCGTCGCCCAGTTCTGGGACGGGCTCGGCTTCCATCTCGATTACACCAACCCGAAGGGCCGGGCCTGGTGGCGCGACGGCATCGAGACTGCGCTGCTCGATTACGGCTTCACCACCGTCTGGAACGACAACAACGAATACGAGATCTGGGACGAGGACGCGCTCTGCGACGGCGATGGCCGCCCGTTCAGGCAGGCTCTGGCGCGCCCGGCCCAGCCGCTCTTAATGACCAAGCTCTCCTATGAGGCTCAAGCCGATCGCCAGCCCGGCAAGCGCCAATATGCGATCACGCGCGGCGGCTGCGCCGGCATCTCGCGCTATGCCCAGACCTGGTCGGGCGACAACGAAACCGCCTGGAAGACGCTGCGCTACAACCTGACGCAGGGGCTCAACATGAGCCTGTCGGGGATGTTCTCGATCGGCCACGATGTCGGCGGCTTCCATGGCCCGACGCCCGGTCCCGAGCTTTTCGTGCGCTTCAATGAGTTCTGCAGCCTGTGGCCGCGCATGGTGATGAATTCCTGGAACGATGACGGCGTCGTCAACCTGCCCTGGATGTATCCGGAGATGGTGCCGCAGGTGCGCGAAGCGATCTCGCTGCGCTACCGGCTGATGCCCTATCTCTACACGCTGATGTGGCGCGCCAGCCGCGACGGCACCCCGGCGATCCGCCCGCTGCTCTGGGATTTCCCGCAGGATGCGAACGCCGTGAAGGCCGACGACGCCTTCATGCTCGGGCCGGATGTGCTGGTCGCGCCCGTGCTGGAGGAGGGCGCCCGCGAGCGCAGCGTCTACCT
Organism: Allobosea sp. GW821-FHT09G06; assembly: GCF_059416005.1. NCBI lineage: Bacteria > Pseudomonadati > Pseudomonadota > Alphaproteobacteria > Hyphomicrobiales > Alloboseaceae > Allobosea > Allobosea sp. GW821-FHT09G06. The sequence continues at coordinate 25,716 of NZ_JBWKOI010000003.1, forward strand.
GCCGGACCATGAGGGCGGCTGGTACGACTGGCACACCGGCCAGCACTTCGACGGCGGCGCGGTCGTGACGGTCGCGGCCCCGCTCGGCCGTCTGCCTGTCTTCGTCCGCGCCGGCGCGCTGATCCCGCTCGGCAATCCCGAGGGCATCGACGATCTCCGCGAGGTCCTCGTCTGCGGACTCCTCGAGGGTGCATCCGGCGAGCTCTACGAGGATGACGGCGACACCGCCGACTGGCGCGGCACTGGGGCGACCGTCATCCGCTTCCGCGTGAAGGACGGCGAGATCGCGGTCGACCAGCAGGGGGATCGCGATCCTTTCTTCGACCGCATCGCGATCCGGCAGATCGCGGATGGGGCGGCTGCTCGCTAGGCTGCGCCGCATTCCCAGGCAGGCCGCACGCCTGAGCTAGCCACCGCAGTCATGCTCGGGCTTGACCCGGGCATCTCTTGCCGAGGAAGGCTCCCGCGCCTCACTCCTCAGAGATTCTCGGGTCAAGCCCGAGAATGACGCCTTGCCATGGTTACGAACCGCTCCGTCCTGCTCGTAGCTTACGAGCCCAGCCTTGAGGTCGGCTCGGAACGAAGGGGCCATCCCCAGTGGTAGGTTCGACAGCGTCGGCATGACCGCAAAACACAGAAGTAAGGTTGTCAGACAACTGATACCATGACAATGCTGCGAGGGACAGGAACCCGCCATGCAGCTCTCTTCGATTGGATCACGCCCCAATCTCGCCAGCGATGCCGCCACCGCGCTGGCGACGTCGATCCGTTCGGGCGCCTTGCAGCCCGGCGCGCGTTTGCCCTCCGAGACGGAGCTTGCCCGCCAGCTTGGCGTCAGCCGGCCGGTGGTGCGCGAGGCGATCGCCTATCTCAAGGCCGACGGCATCGTCGAAAGCCGGCGCGGGCTCGGGCTCTTCGTCAACCAGCAGGATTCCTTGCGCCTGCGCCGCGCCGAGATCGCGGCTTCCGAGCAGTCGATCCTGCAATTCCTGGAATTCCGCCTCGGGCTGGAGGTCGAGGCGGCGCAACTGGCCTCGCTACGCCATACGCCGGAGGACCTCGCCCGGATGGAAGCGGCCGAGGCCGCTTTGAACGCGGCCGACGATGCCGGCGAGGACAGCGCCGCCCATGACCTCGCGCTTCACCTCGCCATCGCCACGGCCGCGCATAACCCGCTCTTCCTGACCGTGCTCCAGTTCGTGTCGAGCCCGCTGCTCAACTCGATCCGCAGCATGCGCGACAAGGATCGCGGCGAGGATTCCAATATCGCGATCCGCCGCGCCGACCATGCCGCGATCCTCGATCGGATCCGCGCCCGCGACCCGGCCGGCTCCGGCGAGGCGATGCGCAAGCATATCGGTGAATCCTATCGCCGCTACGCCACCCAGCTGACCGCGAGCGGCACGATGCCGGCCCATCCGGCCCTCCAGAACCCGACGACATAGGACGCCTCCCGTGACCTCTCCCTTCGATCTTTCGGGGCGCACCGCGCTCGTGACCGGTTCCTCGCGCGGGCTCGGCCGTGCCATGGCCGAGGGGCTCGCGGCAGCGGGCGCGAGCATCATCCTGAACGGTGCCGATGCCGGGCGCCTCACCGAGGCGGTCGCGGCGATGAATGCGGCCGGCCACAAGGCCCGCGGCCTCAATTTCGACGTGACCGACGAGCAGGCGGTTGTCGCCGCCTTCGCCGCGCTCGATGCCGAGGGCGTCGCGGTCGACATCCTCGTCAACAACGCCGGCATCCAGTTCCGCAAGCCGATGCTGGAGCTGGAAACCGCCGACTGGCGCCGTGTGCTCGACACCAACCTGACCAGCGCCTTCGTGGTCGGCCGCGAGGTCGCCCGCCGCATGGCCAGGCGCGGCCATGGCAAGGTCATCAATATCGGCTCGCTGACCAGCGAACTCGCCCGCGCCACGGTCGCGCCCTACACGGTGGCGAAGGGCGGCATCAAGATGCTGACCAAGGCCATGGCGGCCGAATGGGGCGAGCTCGGCATCCAGGCCAATGCGATCGGCCCCGGCTACATGCTGACCGACATGAACCAGGCGCTGATCGACAACCCGACATTTGACGCCTGGGTGAAGGGCCGCACGCCGGCCCGCCGCTGGGGCCGCCCGGACGAGCTTGCCGGCACCTGCGTCTATCTCGCCTCCTCGGCGTCCGACTATGTCAGCGGCCAGATCATCTATGTCGACGGCGGCATGATCTCGGTGCTGTGAGCCCCCGATAACCGACAAGCGGCGAGGGGGCTTCGCGCCTGCTCGCGACAGATCGAACAGGACGAAACGCCATGAAGATCACCGCCATCGAAACCCTGCATGCCGAGGAATTCGGCAATGTGCTCTGGGTCCGCGTCCACACCGATTCCGGCCATATCGGCCTGGGCGAGACCTTCTACGGCGCCCGGTCGGTCGAGGCGCATATCCATGACACGCTCGCCGGCCGCTTGCTCGGCAAGAACCCGCTGCATATCGAGGCGCTGCATCGCGAGATGACCAACCTGCCGATGGCGCAGTCCTCGACCGGCGCGGAATCCCGCGCGACCTCGGCGATCGACATCGCGCTCTGGGACCATTTCGGCAAGGTCTGCGGCCAGCCGGTGCACCAGATGCTGGGCGGCCTCTGCCGCGACAAGCAGCGCATCTACAACACCTGCGCCGGCACCCGCTATGTTCGCTCCAGCAACATCAAGCCGGTCTCGAACTGGAGCCTGGGCGACGAGGCCAGCCCCTACGAGGACCTGGACGGCTTCATGAACCGCGCCGACGTCTTGGCCGAAAGCCTACTGGAGCAGGGCATCAGCGCGATGAAGATCTGGCCCTTCGATCCCGCCGCGATCGAGAACCACGGCCTCCACATCACCGCCGAGCAGATGAAGAAAGCCGTCGAGCCCTTTGAAAAGATTCGCAAGGCGGTCGGCGACAAGATGGAGATCATGGTCGAGTTCCACTCGCTCTGGAACCTGCCGACCGCCAAGCAGATCGCCCGCGTGCTCGAGCCCTACAAGCCGACCTGGTACGAGGACCCGATCCGGATGAACTCGCCGCAGGCACTGGCCGAATATGCCCGCTCGACCGATGTCTGGGTCTGCGCCAGCGAGACTTTGGGCTCGCGCTGGCCCTACAAGGACATGCTGGAGCGCGACGCCGCCCATGTCGTGATGGTCGACCTCTGCTGGACCGGCGGCCTGACCGAGGGCCGCAAGATCGCCGCGCTCGCCGAGACCTGGCACCGCCCCTTCGCACCGCATGACTGCATCGGCCCGGTCGGTTTCGTCGCGGCGGTCCATACCTCCTTCAGCCAGCCGAACACGCTGATCCAGGAATCGGTGCGCGCCTTCTACCGCGGCTGGTATCTGGAGCTGGTCACCGAGATGCCGCGCATCGAGAACGGTTATGTCTACCCGATGGAAGCGCCGGGCCTCGGCGTCGATCTGCTGCCGGCCGTCTACGAGCGCTCTGACCTGACCGTGCGCCGCTCGACGCTCTGACGCGCCGCCACAAGCCTGGAAACAAAAAAGCCGCCGCCGGGATGCCGGCGGCGGCTTTCGTCTTGTTGCGGGCCGGGATTACTCGGCCGGGGCCATCAGGGGCTCGTCGAGGAAGTCCGGCAGTTCGCCGGCGAGCGCCGCCTTCAGGCGGTTCTCGTCGAGCTCGCCTTCCCAGCGCGCCACCACGATCGTGGCGACGGCATTGCCGATGAAGTTGGTCACCGCGCGGCATTCCGACATGAAGCGGTCGATGCCGAGGATCAGCGCCATGCCGGCGACCGGCACGGCCGGGACGACGGAGAGCGTCGCGGCGAGCGTGATGAAGCCCGCTCCGGTGATGCCGGCCGCGCCCTTCGAGGACAGCATCGCGACGAGCAGCAGCAGGATCTGGTCGCCGAGCGGCAGGTGGATATCCATCGCCTGCGCGATGAACAGCGCCGCCAGCGTCATGTAGATGTTCGTGCCGTCGAGATTGAAGGAATAGCCGGTCGGGATGACCAGGCCGACGACCGAGCGCTTGCAGCCGGCCGCTTCCATCTTCTCCATCAGGCTCGGCAGCGCTGCTTCCGAGGAGGAGGTGCCGATGACGAGGAGTATCTCGTCCTTGATGTAGCGGATCAAAGCCAGGATCGAGAAGCCGTTATAGCGGGCGACAGCGCCGAGCACGACCAGCACGAACACAGCGGCCGTGATGTAGAAGGTCAGGATCAGGAAGGCGAGATTGGCGACCGAGCCGATGCCGTAGCGGCCGATGGTGAAGGCCATCGCGCCGAAGGCACCGATCGGGGCCGCCTTCATCAGGATCGCGACCAGCTTGAAGATCGGGGTCGAGAGCGCCTGCAGGAAGTCGAGTACCGGCTTGCCGCGCTCGCCGACCATCGCCAGCGACAGGCCGAACAGCACCGAGAAGAACAACACCTGCAGGATGTCGCCCGAGGCGAAAGCGCCGACGATCGTCTCCGGGATGATGTTCTGCAGGAAGCCGACGATGCTGGTGTCATGCGCCTTGGCGGCGTAGCCCTGCACGGCCTTGGCATCGAGGCTGGCGGGATTGATGTGCAGGCCGGCGCCGGGCTGGATCAGGTTGCCGATGACGAGGCCGACGATCAGCGCCAGCGTCGAGAAGCACAGGAAATAGATCATCGCCTTGCCGGCGACGCGCCCGACCTTCTTCATGTCGGTCATGCCGGCGATGCCGGTCGAGACCGTCAGGAAGATCACCGGCGCGATGATCATCTTCACCAGCTTGATGAAGGAATCGCCGAGGGGCTTCAGGGCAGCGCCCTGTTCTGGCCAGAAATGGCCGAGCAGGATGCCCGCCGCGATGGCGAACAGAACCTGCACATAGAGATGCTGGTAAAACTTCTTCGGGCGCGCCGGCTGAGCGGGCGCGATGTCGATCATGGTCGCCATGTTCTGCTCCTTGGGTCGGCGGTCGTCTTGGTTTTGTTCGAAACCGCTACCCCTCTTTCGCAACCCGCGTGCCAATCGGCCGGAATTAGGGAAGACAAACGAAATCAATGAGTTGCGATTCCTGGTAGAATCAGTTTGCGAAAGCTCCGAGCGGAATTCCGCACGCTCCCTCTTGATTTGTGCGGAATTCCGCACAACGACTTGGCGATGAGCCGTTCCGGGCGCGATCCATGGCAGAGTGGCGCGACGCAGCGCTGGCTGGTCTTCGGGCTGGTCGTGGCGGCGCTGGCTATCGCCTCGCTCTTCGCCGCCGGTGAGATCGGTCGCAGCCGCGCCGTCGCCGCGACCGAAAGCCGGGCGACCGATGGTGGCACGCTGGCGCTGGCGATCCTGCGCGGCGAGCTGGAGAAGCAGCGCGCGCTTCCCGTCATCCTGGCCCGCGATCCCGATGTCCGGCAGGCCCTGACCGGCGGCAGCCGCCACGGGCTCGACCTCAAGCTGGAAGCCATCGCGAAGGAGGCCCGCACCGCGGTGATCTACCTGCTTGGCCCGGACGGCGTCGCGATCGCAGCGAGCAACTGGAACGAGCCGACCAGCTTCGTCGGCAGCGACTATAGCTTCCGCGACTATTTCAGGGGCGCCGTCGCGAACGGGGCTGCCGAGCAGTTCGCGCTCGGCACGGTCAGCCAGCGCCCCGGCCTCTACATCACCCGGCGGATCGAGGAGGGCGGCCGCAGCCTCGGCGTCATCGTCGTCAAGGCCGAGTTCGACCGCGTCGAGGCGGATTGGCGCGCGCTCGGCGGCCAGACCTATGTCGTCGACAAGCGCGGCGTCGTGCTGCTCTCGACGGTCGAGGACTGGCGCTTCCGGGTCGAGGCGCCGCTCGATCCGGCCACCGCGGCCGCGATCCGGGATTCGCTCCAGTTCGGCACCGCGCCGCTGACCCTGCTGCCGCTGCAGGAGCGCGGCGATCTGGTTCAGGGCACGGGCGCCTTTGCCGGCCGCTCTATCCGCATCCGCCAGCCCGTCGCGACGACCGACTGGCTCCTGGAAGTGCTCCAGCCGGTCGATGCAGCGATCACGGCGGGGCGCTCGCAATCGCAGGCGCTGGCGGCGCTGCTGCTCATGCCGGGGGCGGCGCTGGCCGGTTTCGCGCTCTATCGCCGCCAGCGCAATCTTGTCCGGCAGGAGGCCGATGCCCGCTCCAAGGCCGAGCTGGAGGAGCGCGTCGTCGAACGCACGGCCGAGCTTGCCGGCGCCAACGAGCGCCTCGTCGCCGAGATGGCGAAGCGCACCCGCGCGCAGGAGCGTCTCTCCAATCTCCGCGAGGAACTCGCCAAGGCCAATCGCCTCGCGACGCTCGGCCAGATCACGGCCGGCGTGGCCCATGAGGTCAACCAGCCGCTCGCGGCCTTGCGCACCTATGCCGAGAACGCCCGCACCTTCCTCAAGCGCGCCGAGCCGGCGGATGCGGACGGCGCGCTGGTCCGGATCGTCTCGTTGACGGACCGGATCGGCGCGATCACCGAGGCTTTGCGCGGCTTCGCCCGCCGCAGCAAGGAACCATTGGCCCCGGTCCCGATCGGCGCGATCATCGATGGCGCCCTGACCCTGCTCGAAGGCCCCTTGCGGCAAGCGGGCGTGACGCCGCTCGTCACCGTCCCGCCGGAGCCGGTCCATGTCATCGCCCGCCCGATCGAGCTGGAGCAGGTCTTCGTGAACCTGCTGCGCAATGCGATCGAGGCGCTGATGGAAGGCGGGCAGGGTGGCGAGCCTGCGCTCGCGATCACGGTCACGCCAAATGACGAGCGGGTCGAGATCGCGATCACGGATCGCGGCCCCGGCCTGTCCGAGCAGGCGCTGGCGCAGCTCTTCACCCCGTTCAGCACCTCCAAGCCGAAAGGGCTCGGCCTCGGGCTGGTGATCTCTCAGGACATGATCGTCTCCTTCGGCGGCACCTTGACCGCGACGAGCGTCCTTGGCGCCGGCGCCAGCTTCGTCATCACTCTCGAAAGGGCGGCGGCATGAGCGATTCCGCAGGCTCCATCGCCGCGATCGAGGTCTCCTTCGTCGACGACGATCCCGACCTGCGCGACGCCAATGTTCAGGCTTTGCGCCTCGCCGGCTTCCAGGCGGTGGCGCTGGCCTCCGGCGAGGCGACGCTGGCGCGGATTGGCTCGGATTATGCCGGCATCGTCGTCACCGATATTCGCATGCCCGGCATGGATGGGATCGAACTGTTCCGGCGCTTGCGGGCGCTCGATCCCGATATCCCGGTGATCATGATCTCCGGCCATGCCGATATCGCCACCGCCGTCGGCGCGATGAGCGAGGGCGCCTATGACTTCATCGCAAAACCCTATGCCGGCGAGCGCCTCGTCGAGACGCTTCGGCGCGCCGCCGAGAAGCGTGCGCTCGTCCTCGAGAACCGGCGCCTGCGGGCGCTGGCCGAGCAGGGCGAGGAGGAGACCGCGCTGATCGGCGAGACCGCCGCGATCACCCGCCTGCGCCAGACCATCCGCGAACTCGCCGATGTCGATGTCGATGTGCTCGTGCTCGGCGAGACCGGCACCGGCAAGGAGGTCGTCGCCGGCCTGCTGCACCGGCTCGGCCGCCGCCGCGACAAGCCCTTCGTCGCGCTGAATTGCGGCGCGCTGCCCGACAGCGTCATCGAGAGCGAACTGTTCGGTTACGAGCCCGGCGCCTTCACCGGCGCGCAGAAAAAGCGTATCGGCCGCATCGAGCATTCCAGCGGCGGTACGCTCTTCCTCGACGAGCTGGAGAGCATGCCGCCCTCGGCACAGGTCAAGCTGCTGCGCGTTCTGGAGATGCGCGAGATCGCACCGCTCGGCTCGAACGACCTTCGGCGCGTCGATCTGAGGGTCGTGGCCGCGACCAAGGCCGATCTCGGCGACCCCGCCCAGCGCCGCGATTTTCGCGAGGATCTCTATTACCGCTTGAACGTCGTGACGCTGCGCATTCCGCCCCTGCGCGAACGCCGCCGCGACATTCCGCTGCTCTTCACGCGCTTTCTCGCCCGCGCGGCGGAAAAGTATCGCCGGCCGGTGCCGATGCTGGATCGTGCCGTCGAGCGCCATCTGGTCGAGAACGATTGGCCCGGCAATGTCCGAGAACTCGTCCATTTCGCCGAGCGCGTCGCACTCGGCCTCTCCAGCGACTTGCCGGCGCAGTCCAACCGCTCCGATGCCCCGGTGGCCAGCCTGCCGGATCGGCTCAACGCGATCGAGGCGAACCTGATCCGCGAGGCGCTGGAGGCCAATCGCGGCGATGTCCGCGCGACTCTGGAGATGCTCGGCATCCCCCGCAAGACTTTCTACGACAAGCTCACCCGCCACGGCATCGACCGCGCCGCCTATACGATAACGGAGTGAGCGAGGCTCACCCGAACAGCGCCTGCGGGTCCGGCGTGTACCGCCCCAGCTTGTCGCGATCGATGGTCACGCCGAGCCCCGGCAGGTCGGGGATCGTCAGCCAGCCCTCGGCATCGAGCGCGAAGGGCTTTGCCAGGATGCCATCGACATAGGGGCTGCCACCGATGAACTCGACGAGATCGGCATCGGGGAAGGCGCAGGCCATCTGCAGGTCGGCGGCGAGGCCGAGCGCCGTGTTCCAGCCGTGGCCGACATATTTGATGCCGAGATCATAGGCCATCCAGGCGATGCGGCGCTGCTCCGAGATGCCGCCGACCTTGGTGACGTCGGGCTGGACGATGTCGAGCGCACCCGTCGTCAGCCAGGGAATGAAGCTCTGGCGCCGGGTCAAAACCTCGCAGCCGGCGATCGGCACGGGCGAGGAGCGGCGTAACTCGCGGTAATCGTCGATCGCGTCAGGGCGCACCGGCTCCTCGAACCAGCCGACCTCGTAGTCCGCCAGCATTTCGGCCGTGCGCTTGGCCCATTTCAGCCCATGCGGCCAGAGTGCGTCGCTGGCCCCGGCATCGACGAAGAGCTTGGATTTCTCGCCGGCCGCCTCGCGCGCGGCGCGCACGATTGCCTCGTCGAGCTTGGTGTCGAGCGCCCGGCCGAACGGCCCCCAGCCGATCTTGAAGGCGCTGAAACCCTTGTCGCGATAGCTTGCGACGACATCCTTCATCGCCGCGGGCTCCTCCATCAGGAGCGAGCAATAGGGCTGGACGCGCTCGCGATAGCGCCCGCCGAGCAGGCGCCCGACGCTGAGCCCCGTGGCCTGGCCGAGAATGTCCCACATCGCGATGTCGATGCCGCTGATCGTATGGGTCAGCGTGCCGCCGCGCCCCATCCAGAAGGTGTTCTGGTGCAGCTTCTCGCTGACGAAATCGGGCGAGAGGGCATCGGCGCCGAGGAAGAGCGGCTCCAGCACCTTCAGGCCCGCCTGCACGAGGCGGCCATCGGTGAAGACGCTGCCATAGCCGGTCAGGCCCTGGTCGGTATGCACCGCGATCAGCGCATGGATCGAATCCTCCGGCCGGATCTCGGCCGACCAGCCGCCCTTCGGGCTTTCGCCGAACAGGGGAGCGGCCTCGATGCGGGTGATGCGGAAGGGCGGGAGCCCCGCCGTCCGCCCGGCTGCGCGCGTCTGGATCGGCTGGTCGTTCACGGCAAATCCCTTTCCTTGCGGCGCTGCGCGACGATGGCCTCGTAATCCATCGCGTGGTTCATGACGGTGATGTGCTCGTCGAGCGTGCGCGTGATCACCGCGATATCGCCGGCCTCGAAGGCCGCGAGCAGGTCGACATGCTCCTCGACCACGCCGGCCATCGGCTTGCCGAAGGTGGCGAGGCCGAAAATGATCGTGCATTGCGGCGCAAGCGTCTCCCACAGGTCGAAGGTGACGCTGTTGCCGCCGAGCCGGCAGAGTGCGCGGTGAAAGCCGGTATCGGCGACCGCGACGCCATAGGCGCTGCCGCGCGCCGCCATCAGCTCCATTTCGGCAACGGCGGCGCGGAGTTCATTGAGATGGGCGCCGCGATTGCGGCCGGCCGCGACAGCGCGCACGACCGCGCTGGCTTCCAACGCGATCCGCGCCTCGATCAGGTCCGAGACACGCTCGTTCGTTACGGGGCGCAAGCGGATGCCCTTGTAGTGCTCGCTGACCACGACGCCCTGGCTTTCAAGCAGGCGCAGCGCCTCGCGAACCGGTACGCGGCTGACGCCCAGCTTGCGGGCGAGATCGACCTCGACGATCCGGTCGCCCGGCAGGATCAATCCGGCGGCGGCGCCGGCGATGATCGCCTCGATCGCATGGTCGACGAGCGTCTGCGGCTGTAGTGGCTGCCAATCGGGAGCGGCGCTTTTCGCCCGCTCCTGTGTCGCTGTTTCGGCTGCCCGCATCTGCTCGCTCGTATCCGTCATCCGGCTCTCTGCCTCTCGCTTGACAGGTCGTATGATCGTATACAATCATACGAAACGCAAGAGCGAGGAGGGGTTCGCCATGGCGTCGGAAAGTCGGATTCGGTGCGAGATCGACTTCGAGGCAGCGGGGCGGCAGGCCGGCTATTTGCGCGCGCCGCTCTCGCGCAACACCTCCGGCTGGGGCGTCGTCGAAATCCCCGTGATCAGCGTGAAGAACGGCTCCGGCCCGACGATCCTCTTCACCGGCGGCGTCCATGGCGACGAGTACGAAGGCCAGATCGCCGTCTCGCGCCTCGCCCGCAGCCTTGATCCGGCGAAAGTGCAGGGGCGGGTGATCATGATCCCGGCGCTTAACATGCCGGCCGTGCTCAACGATACCAGGCTCTCGCCGGTCGACAACCGCGACATGAACCGCTGCTTCCCGGGCAATCCGCGCGGCACCTTCTCGGAGATGCTGGCGCATTTCGTCGATACCGTCGTGCTGCCGCTGGTCAATGTCTCCGTCGATCTCCACACGGCCGGCCATTCCGGTGACTCGGCGCTTTCGACCAATATGCATTATGTCGCCGATGCGAAGCTGCGCGAGCGCACCATGGCAGCGGCGGCAGCTTTTGGGGCGCCCTACAATGTCGTGTTCTGGGGCGTCGACGAGGGCGCGACGCTGACCTCCTCGGTCGAGCGGCGCGGCATCCTCTCGCTCGGCACCGAGCTCGGCGGCTGGGGGCGGGTCAATGTCGAGGGCGTTCGCATCGCCGACCGGGCGCTGACCAATATCCTCAAGCATTGCGGCCTGATGGACGGAAAGCCCGACACGACGCAGCGCGACGGCTCGCCCGGCACCCGCCACATGATGGTGCGCGATGCTGCCGGCTATTCCTTTGCGCCGGCAGGCGGCTTGTTCGAGCCGCGCAATGTCGTCGGCGATCTCTGCCGCGCCGGCGATCTCGCGGGTTACCTGCATTTCGTCGAGGACATCGATCGCGACCCGCTGGAGGTGCGCTACCGCCGTGACGGCGTGCTCTGGATGTCGGCGGGACCGGGTCGCGTCCAGCGCGGCGATGCGGTTGCCGTGCTGATGGAGGATTACGACGCGGTGCGCGCCGCCGCCTGATCAAGCTTACGCCTGAACCACAACGTGCCTGACCATCAATCCTGAGGGGACAAGAACATGGCAAAGCACATCATTTTCGGCGCCGCCCTCGCGGCGGCACTCATGCTCGGAGGGGCTCAGAACGCTCTGGCCCAGCGCAAGGGCGGCGACGTCGTCATCGGCATCAGCCAGGCGCCGCCATCGCTCGATGCGCAGATCACCTCGGCGCAGGCCTCGCGCAACGTCACGCTCCATATCTTCGAGACGCTCTATGCCCGCGACGAGAACGCCAAGCCCGTGCCGGAGCTGGCCGAGGGCGTGACGGTCTCGCCCGACGGCAAGACCTATGTCTTCCCGATCCGCAAGGACGTGACCTTCCATAACGGCAAGAAGCTCGATGCCGCCGATGTCGTCGCCTCGCTGGAGCGCTACCGCAAGGTCGGCGCCTCGCCGGCGCTGGTCGCCGCCATCGACACGATCAAGGCGAGTGGCGAGCACGAGGTCACGGTCACGCTGAAACAGGCGCAATCGACCTTCCTCGACAATCTCTCCTCGCCGCGCGCCCCGATCGCGATTTATCCGGCGAGCGAGGCCGCCAAGGAAGCCGGCAAGATCGAGATCATCGGCACTGGCCCTTACAAGTTTGTCGAGTACAGGCCGGACAGCCACGTCAAGCTGACGCGCTATGACGGCTATGCGCCCAATCCGAAGGGCACCGGCCGCGACGGCTTCGCCGGCAAGAAGGAGGCCTTCCTCGACACCGTCACTTTCCGCTTCATGCCGGAAGGCGGCGCCCGCAGCGCGGCGCTCGAAGCCGGCCAGATCCAGTTCAACGAGACCGTGGATGGTCCCACTGCCAAGCGGCTGGGCACCGATAACCGCTTCACCATCCACAAGATGGTGCCGTTCGGCCTGCAGGTGATCAAGTTCAACCAGGCGCAGGCGCCGGCCAACGACGTGAACTTCCGGCTGGCTGTCCAGGCGGCGCTCGACATGGAGGAGATCATGGCGATCTCCTATGCCGATATCTACCAGATGGACCCGAGCTGGCTCTATCCGGGCGCGGCCTTCCATTCGGCCGTCGGCAGCGACAAGTACAACAAGTCCGACGTCAAGCTCGCCAAGGAACTGCTCGCCAAATCCTCCTACAAGGGCGGCAAGATCACCTTCATCACCGACAATCTGCGCCCCAATGTCGACACCGCGACGCTGGTCCAACAGAAGCTGAAGGAGATCGGTGTCGAGGTCGACATCTCCGTCGCCGACTGGCCGACCGTCTCGAAGATCGGCTTCACGCCGACCGGCTGGACCTTCTGGACGCACGGCTTCGGCATCGAGCCCTATGAGGGGCCGGGCTCGGTCATGGCGCCCTGGGTCAACGGCCTCTCGCAGCAGGCCAAGGACCCGGAGATCGACCGCATCGCCGCTGCCTTCAACGCCGAGATGGACGAAGCCAAGCGCAAGGCCCTCTTCGACGCCTTCCAGAAGCACATGTACGATGCGGCGGTGGCGATGAAGGCCGGCAATTACGGCATCTTCCAGGCCTCGACGGCCAAGCTCAAGAACTTCAAGCCCTATCGCATCCCGCGCATGTGGGGCGTCTGGCTGGAGCCCTGAGCGCAGTTCTCAACTGTCCAGAACGAAGTCATCCCGGGCGACCGGAGGGAGATCCGGGATCCATGCCTGAACCTTCTTCGGAAACGCTCCGGCATGGATCCCGGATCTCCCTCCGGTCGCCCGGGATGACACGCATCCCTTTCCGATCATCGACAAGCGCTCGAAAGGAGGGCGGCATGGGGCATTTCCTGATCCGCCGGCTCGCGGGCGCCTTCCTTGTGCTCGTCCTGGTCTCGCTGATGTCCTTCGCGTTGATCTGGCTGGTGCCGGGTGATCCGGCGGCGGCCTTCCTCGACGCCTCGGCGACGCCTGAGCAGGTCGCCAAGCTGCGCAGCGCGCTCGGGCTCGACCTCTCGCTGCCGCAGCAGATGTTCGGCTGGTACGGCCGCATCCTCAGCGGCGATCTCGGCCAGTCGATCCTGCTCAACCGTTCGGTGACGGCGGCCTTGATCGAGCGCCTGCCGGTCACGCTCTCGCTGGCGGCGCTGGCGCTGGCCTTCGCCGTCTTCTTCGGCGTCGCGGCCGGCATCGTCGCCGCCGTCAATCACAACCGCTGGCCCGATCAGGCGGTGATGACCACGGCCTTGCTCGGGCTTTCGGTGCCGGATTTCTGGCTCGGCCTCGTCATGGTTCTGGTCTTCGCGGTGTCGCTCGGCTGGCTGCCGAGCGGCGGCTTCACGCCCTTCCTGGAATCGCCGGGTCAGTGGCTGCGCGGCATGATCCTGCCGGCGCTGACCCTGGGGCTGGTGCAGGTCGGCTTCATCGCCCGGATGGCGCGCGCCTCGATGCTGGATACGCTCAGCCAGGATTATGTCCGCACCGCCGATGCCAAGGGGCTGGCCAAGCTCCATGTCGTCCTGCGCCATGCCCTGCCCAACGCGATGATCCCGATCCTCACTGTCATCGGCATCGTCTCAGGCGCTCTGCTCGGCGGCGCGGTCATCGTCGAGCAGGTCTTCTCGATCCCCGGCATCGGCCGCCTGATCGTCGGCGCCATTGCCTCGCGCGACTTTCCGGTTCTGCAGGGCGGCCTGCTCTTCCTCGCGGTCGTCTATCTCGCGATCAACCTCGTCGTCGACATCCTCTACGCCGTGGTCGATCCGCGGGTGAGGCTGGCCTGATGCAGCGCACGCCCCTCATTGGCCGCGCCGTCTGGGGGCGCCTCTTTCGCAACCGCTCCTTCGTGATCGGGGCCGTACTTGTGCTCGTCATGGTCGCGGTCGCGCTCTCCGCCGACTGGCTCACGCCCTTCGACCCGCTCAAGAGCAATGTCCGCGCGCGGCTCGCGGAGCCCAGCGCCGTGCACTGGTTCGGCACCGATCATTTCGGCCGCGACATCCTCTCCCGCGTCATGATCGGCGCCCGCATCTCGCTCGCCATCGGCGCCTTCACCGTGGTGCTGGCCGGCATCGCCGGCACGCTCTGCGGCGCCATCGCCGGCTATTTCTATCATCTCGATCAGCCGATCATGCGGATCATGGACGCGCTGATGGCGTTTCCGTCGATCGTGCTGGCCATGGTCGTCTCGGCGGTGCTCGGCGCCTCGCTGACCAATGTCGTGATCGCGCTCGCCATCGCCACGACGCCGCATACGGCCCGCATCGTCCGCGCCTCGGTCCTCATCGAGAAGGAGCAGGAATATATCGCCGCCGCCCGCTCGATCGGCGTCGGCGAATGGACCATCCTGTTCAAGCATGTGCTGCGCAACGTCGCCGGCCCGTTGATCGTGCGCCTGACCTATGTCTTCGCCATCGCGGTGCTGGCCGAGGCCGCGCTCTCCTTCGTCGGCGCCGGCCCGCCGCCGCCGGCCGCCTCCTTCGGCTCGATCATCGCCCAGGGGCGCGATTTCATGCGCGAGGCGCCCTGGATCACGGTGTTCCCGGGCCTCGCGATCATCGCCTGCGTGCTCGGCCTCAACCTGCTCGGCGACGGCCTGCGCGACGTGCTCGACCCCCGCCTGAAATTCTGACCCGCCGGAGCCGCCTGATGAAGCGCATCCTGATCGCCGACTGCAAGCAGGAGATCTCCTCCTTCAACCCGCTGCCGTCGCATTACGAGAACTTCCTGATTCACCATGGCGATGGCCTCTACGTCCAGCGCGGCCAGAATCAGGAACTGGGCGGCGCGCTCGCGGTCTTCGAGGCGAGGCCCGATATCGAGATCGTGCCGACGATCTGCGCCCGCTCGGGCAGTGCCGGCCCGCTTTCGGCCGCAGGCTGGAAGAAGCTCTCCGCGGAAATCCTCGCCGCGATCTTCGCCAAGCTCGACCGCATCGACGGCATCTATGTCTCGCTGCATGGCGCGATGGGCGCCGATGGCGAACTTGATCCGGAAGGCTACCTGCTGGAGAAGCTGCGCGAGCGCGTCGGGCCGGACATGCCGATCGTGATCTCGCTCGACCTGCACGGCATCCTGACCGACCGGATGCTGCGCCAAGTCGACGGCTTCGCGATCTACTGGACCTATCCCCATGTCGATTTCGCCGATACCGGCCGGCGCGCCGCCGAACTCCTGCTGAAGCTGATGGCTGGCGGCATGAGGCCCGTTGCCGCCCGCGTCGTCATTCCCGCTTTGGTGCGCGGCGACGAGCTCATCACCAAGACCGGCTGCTACGGCGAGCTCCTCGCCGAATGCCGCCGGCTGGAGGAAGAGGGGCGGGCGCTCGCGGCCGGCATCATGATCGGCAACCCCTTCACCGACGTGCCCGAGCTCTGCTCGCAGGTGCTGATCCTCACCGATGGCGACAAGGCAACCGCCGAGCGCGAGGCGATCCGGCTGGCCGAGGAGTTCTGGCCCTTGCGCTTCCGCATGCAGGGCAAGCTCGTTCCGCTCGACCGTGCCATCGCCCAGGCCCGCAGCATCGACGGCCCGGTGATTTTCACGGACGCTGCCGACGCGACCTCGTCGGGCGCCTCCGGTGACAGCAACCTGATCCTCGCTGCCTTGCGCAAGGCGCGCTACGGCAAGCGCGTGCTGGCGCAGATCGTCGACGCGCCGGCCGCCGCAGCCGCGCACAAGGCCGGTATCGGCGCGACGATCGAGATCACGCTCGGCGGCTCGATCGATCCCGCCCGCTTCTCGCCGATGCAGGTCAAGGCCAAGGTCAAGCTGCTCTCGGACGGCGAAGCGGCGCTGGAGACGATGAAGGCGCCGTTGAGCGCCGGGCCGACCGCGGTTCTGACCTGGGACAATGTCACCGTCGTGGTGATGAGCCGCTCGGTCAGCCTGTTCGACCGCGCGATGTACTACGCCAACGGCATAGGCCCGACCGATTTCGACTTGATCGTCGTGAAGTCGCCCCACACCGAATTCCATATGTTCGACCAGTGGTGCGCGCGAAACTTCAACATCGATGCGCCCGGCGCGACCTCCGCCAACCTGAAAAGCCTCGGCCACACCATCTGCGCCCGGCCCATCTACCCGCTCGACGAGGGCGTCACCTTCGCGCCCCGCGCCACGATCTACGAACTGTGAGGAGAAGACCCGTGCCCAGGATCGAGGCCGTCGATTTCTTCTATCTCGCCATGCCCGTCGTCACCGACGAGGCCGATGGCAGCCAGGATGCGCTGCTGGTCAGGGTCGCGGCTGGCGGCCATGTCGGCTGGGGCGAATGCGAGGCGGCGCCGCTGCCCTCCATCGCCGCCTTCATCTGCCCGATGTCGCATGGCGTCTGCCGGCCGGTCGCCGATTCCGTGCTTGGCCAGACCTTGGAAAGCCCGGAGGACATCGCCCGCATCGCCGCCGCCGTCGCCTATAACTCGATGGACCTGCTGCAGGCGCCGCATACCTTCTCGGGCGTCGAGATGGCGCTGTGGGATATCCTCGGGAAGATGCGGTCCGAGCCGGTCTGGCGCCTGCTCGGCTACGCGAAAAGCCATCCCAAGACGCCCTATGCCTCGGTCCTCTTCGGCGACACGGCGCAGGAAACCCTCGAACGCGCCCGCGATGCCCGCAGCCGCAGCTTCCGCGCCGCCAAGTTCGGCTGGGGGCCGATCGGGCGGGGCAGCGTCGAGGCCGATGCCGAGCATTTCGTCGCCGCTCGCGAGGGTTTGGGGCAGGACGGCATCCTGCTGATCGATACCGGCCAGATCTTCATCGAGGATGTCGAGCGCGCTGCTGCCCGTCTGCCTGCGATGGAGAAGGCGAAAGTGCTCTGGTTCGAGGAGCCCTTCCACGCCAGCGCGCTCGAAGCCTATGGCAGCCTGGCCAGGCGCAGCCCCAAGGTCCGTTTGGCCGGCGGGGAGGGCGCCCATAACGAGTCGATGGCCCGGCAGCTCATCGATTATGGCGGCATCGGCTATGTCCAGATCGATTGTGGCCGCATCGGCGGCATCGGCCCGTCCAAGGCGGTCGCGGATTATGCGGTCGCGAAGGGCGTGACCTTCGTCAACCACACCTTCACCTCGCATCTGGCGTTGTCGGCCTCGCTCCAGCCCTATGCGGGCTTGGCCGAGCACGAAATCTGCGAATACCCGGCGATGCCGAAGCCGCTCGCCACGGCGATCTCGGCCAATCATCTGGAGCGTGACGCGAACGGGCAGGTCGCGGCGCCCGACGCGCCCGGCCTCGGCATCAAGGTCGCGACCACGGCGCTACGCGGCTATCTGCAGGAGGTCGAGATCTCGGTAGGCGGCAAGCGGCTCTACAGCACGCCCAGCCTCTGAAGAGCTGTTCGCTTGACGCAGCGCCAAGCCCTTATAGGGTGTGCGCCGATCGAGGTTCTCCGGGTTGCTTCCGGAGCTAAGAGGGAATTCGGTGCTGCGCGCTTACGCGCAAAAGCCGAGGCTGCCCCCGCAACTGTAAGCGGCGAGCTTTCCGTCCATCGTCCACTGGCGCCTGATGCGCCGGGAAGGCCGGGCGGAAGCGGCATCGACCCGCGAGCCAGGAGACCTGCCCCGGTCGTCGAAGACGTCTTTCGGACGGGGTGTTCCGGAGCTGTGTGTGTCGATGGCGGCCTTGTGCCGCCTTCCCGTCCCACATGCCCAAAGCTGCCCCGGCCGTCATCTCGGGGAGCGATGAAGTCCATGTTCACGAAGACAAATGCACAGGCCGCTCGGGGCGGCTTGACGGCCGCGTGCCGCGCACTCTATCAGAAATGCAACATTATTACATTTCGGATGGCCTCGATGCCGGCTGCGCGCCCGTTCAATACCTTGCTTCGCCTCTCGGCCGCCGCGCTGTTCGGCGCTCTCGCCGCCGGCGCGGCCAGCGCGGCGCCGACCAAATACCCGCTGACGCTGGAAAATTGCCGCGAGACGATCACCTTCAACGCCGCGCCCAAGCGCGTCGTCGCGATCGGCCAGACCCAGACGGAAATCCTCTATGCGCTCGGCCTCGGCGATCGCGTCGTCGGCACCGCGGTCTGGTTCTCGCCGGTGGCCAAGCCCTATGAGGCGGTCAACGCCAAGGTGAAGCGCCTCGCCGATAACGACCCGAGCTTCGAGGCGGTGCTGGCGCAGGAGCCCGATCTCGTCACCGCGATGTTCGAATGGCATGTCGGGCCCAACGGCATCGTCGGCAAGCGCGACCAGTTCGCCAAGGTGAAGGTGCCGGCTTACGTCTCGCCGACCGATTGCGTCGGCAAGGACAATTCCGGTGCCGGCGACGGCGTGCGCACCCAGATGTTCACGATGGAGTTGGTCTATCGCAACATCCGCGAATTCGGCGCGGTCTTCGACGTCGCCGACCGGGCCGAGACGCTCGTCGCCGAGCTCAAGGCCCGCGAGGACAAGGCGGTCGAGCAGGTCGCCAAGCTCAAGGCGCAGGACGTGCCGGTCGTCGTCTGGTTCTCCAGCAAGGACATCAAGGGCGACGGCTTCATGGCCGGCAAGAACGGCGTGCCCGCCTATATCCTGTCCAAGCTCGGTGCCCGCAACATCATCGCGACCAACGAGGAATGGCCGCTGGTCGGCTGGGAGAGCATCGCCGCCGCCAACCCGGCCGTGATTGTCACCGTGAAGATGGACCGCCGCCGCTTCCCGGCCGATGATATCGAGAAGAAGCTGGAATTCCTCAAGACCGACCCGGTCGCCAGCAAGCTCGATGCCGTCAGGAACAACCGCGTCGTCATCCTGGATGTCGGCGCGACCCGCGCCGGGCTCGACACGGTCGACGGCATCGAGACCCTCGCCAAGGCAATCGCCGGCTTCGGTCTCTCGCGTTGAGCCACGCCGCCCATGGGCCGAACTGGCCGGCGCGGATCGGCATCGCACTGGCCTCGCTGCTGGCGCTGACCTTATCGGTCGCGCTGGCGGTGACGATCGGCGAGATGCGCATCCCGCTGGACACGGCCCTGAAGGCGCTCGGAAACGGGCTGTTCGATCTCGACTTCCCGGTCAGCGCGATCCAGCAGGGCGTCATCTTCGATTATCGCCTGAGCCGCGCGCTGATGGCGGGGCTCTGCGGCGGCGCGCTCGCTCTGTCCGGCGCGATCCTGCAGGCGCTGCTGCGCAATCCCTTGGCCGAGCCCTATATCCTCGGCATCTCGGCGGGCGCCTCGACCGGCGCCGTCGCGGTACTGATCCTCGGCATCAGCATCGGCGGCGCGGTGCTCTCGGTATCGGCCGGCGCCTTCATCGGCTCCTGCGCCGCGCTCGTCGTCGTCGCCTTGCTGGCGGCAGGGGCGGGCGGCGCGAGCGACCGCGTCATCCTCGCCGGTGTCGCCACCTCGCAGCTCTTCAATGCGGCCACCGCGACGATCGTGACGACGCTCGCGAGCGCCGAGCAGGCGCGCGGCGTGATGTTCTGGCTGCTCGGCAATTTCGGCGGCGTGCGCTGGCCCGATCTCTGGATGGCGGCGCCGGTTGCCTTCATCGGCTTCGGCATCTGCATGCTCCACGCCAAGGTGCTGGACGCGTTCGCCTTCGGCGTCGATGCAGCCGCCTCGCTCGGCGTCGCGGTGACGCGGGTGAAGGTCGTGCTCTTCGCGACCACGGCGGTGATGACGGCGGTGATGGTCTCGATCGTCGGCACCGTCGGCTTCGTCGGATTGATCATCCCTCATGCCGCGCGCTTCCTCGTCGGCTCCGGCCATGCCCGCCTGCTGCCGGCCTGCCTCGTCATCGGCGCGATCTTCATGATCCTCGCCGACATCCTCTCCCGCATCCTGATCCCGCAGCAGATCCTGCCGATCGGCGTGGTCACCGCCCTGTTCGGCGCCCCGGTCTTCGCGCTCATCCTTTACCGTGCCCGGAGGCCGGCATGACGCTCGCCACCCGCGAGGTCCGCTGGGGTGCCGGCGGCCGGATGATCGTCGACGGCGTGACGCTGGAGGCTGCGCCCGGCCGCGTGCTCGGCCTGATCGGTCCCAACGGCTCCGGCAAGTCGAGCCTGCTCCGGTTGCTCTGCCGCCTACGCAATGTCGCGAGCGGCGTCGTCACCCTCGACGGAAACGACATCGCCGCCGTGCCGCGCCGCGAGCTCGCCCGCCGTCTCGCCTTCGTCGAGCAGCAGGCGACGACCGAAATCCAGCTCTCCGTCTGCGATGTCGTTCGGCTCGGCCGCACGCCGCATCGTGCCGCGTTGGCCTCCTGGAACGACGCCGACGAAGCCGCCGTCAACGAGGCGCTGGCGCGGGTCGGGCTCACCGAGCGCCATGACCAGTTCTGGCATACGCTCTCAGGCGGAGAGCGCCAGCGCGTCCATATCGCCCGCGCGCTCGCGCAGGAGCCGAGCGAGCTGATCCTGGACGAGCCGACCAATCATCTCGATATCCAGCATCAGCTCTCGATCCTGAGCCTGGTCCGCCGCCTCGGCATCACCTGCATTATGGCGCTGCACGATCTCAACCTCGCCGCCATGTTCTGCGACGAGATCGCGCTGCTGCATGATGGGCGGCTTCAGGCGGCCGGCGCGCCGGAGGAGGTCCTGACGGCCGAGGCGATCCAGCGCATCTTCGGTGTCGCGGTCTCGATCCGCTTGGGAGACTCAGGCCGCCGACACATCGAATACCTGATCGAGGCCGAACCGCGGAAGGCTGCACCCGGAAGCGATTGAGGCCGGGCCTCTACTCCGCGGCCGCCTGCCGCTTGTCGAAGAAGCGTTCGCAGGCTTCGGCGACGCGCGCGACGGAGGCGTCGTTCACATCGAGATGGGTGACCCAGCGCAAAGTGCCGTAACGCCCGCTGACGGCGATGCCGCGCTCGCGCAGGAAGGTGGCGAAAGCCGCAGTGTCGAACGCCTTGGGCGACATGAACACCATGTTCGTGCGGGCTGGCCCGGCGCCGAGCTCCGGAAAACGTCCGAGCACCTCGGCGAGCGCCGCAGCGCGCCGATGATCCTCGCTGAGTCGGTTGACGTTATGCTCCAGCGCATAGATCGCTGCTGCCGCGATCACGCCGGTCTGGCGCATGCCGCCGCCCAGCATCTTGCGGATGCGGCGGGCCTTCGCGATGAAATCCTTGGGGCCGACCAATATCGAGCCGATCGGCGCACCCAGTCCCTTGGACAGGCAGAGCGACACCGTGTCGAACTGCCCGGCGATCCAAGCTGCATCGCGATTGCTCGCCGCTGCCGCGTTCATCAGGCGGGCGCCGTCGAGATGGGTGGCGAGCCCACGCGAACGGGCAAGCCCGGTCGCGGCTTCCAGATAGGCGTCCGGTAGGACAAGGCCGTTGAAGGTGTTCTCCAGCGCCAGCAGCCGCGTCATCGCGAAATGGAAATCGTTCGGCTTGATCGCGTTGGCGATGGCATCGAGTGCGATCGTGCCGTCCGGCTCGTTGGGCAGGGGCTGCGGCTGGATCGAGCCGAGCACGGCCGCGCCGCCGCCTTCCAGCCGATAGGTATGGGCCATCTGGCCGACGATATATTCCTCGCCGCGCTCGCAATGGGCCATCAGCCCGGCGAGATTGGCTTGCGTGCCGGTGGGGAAGAAGAGCGCCGCTTCCTTGCCGAGCCGCTCGGCGGTCATGGCTTCCAGCCGCTTGGTCGTCTGGCAATCGTCATAGACGGCGTCGCCGACCTCCGCCGCCGCCATGGCGGCGCGCATCCCGTCGCCGGGGCGCGTCACCGTATCCGAGCGGAAATCATCCACGATCATCGATCCGATCCTTGCGGGCTGTGTGGCCACACTACCCGGCACTCGCCCGAGCCATCATGCAAAATTGACGGGGGAGGGCTCAGCATTCCGGCAGGTTGACCGCGAGCCCGCCGAGGCTGGTTTCCTTGAAACGCTCGTTCATGGCCTCGCCGGTCTGGCGCATCGCCTCGATGCAGTTGTCCAGCGGCATGAAATGCGAGCCGTCGCCGCGCAGCGCCAGCGACGCGGCCGCTACCGCCTTGATCGCGCCGATGCCGTTGCGCTCGATGCAAGGCACCTGGACGAGACCGGCCGCAGGGTCGCATGTCATGCCGAGATGGTGCTCCAGCGCGATCTCGGCCGCGTTCTCGATCTGGGCGGGCGAGCCGCCGAGCACCGCGCAGAGCCCGGCCGCGGCCATGGCGGCGGCGGAGCCGACCTCGCCCTGGCAGCCGGCCTCGGCCCCGGAAATCGAGGCATTGTGCTTGATCAGCCCGCCGATCGCCGCCGCCGTCAGCAGGAAGTCGGCGACCCTCTCCGGCTCCGCGCCGACGCAATGGTCGAGATAATAGCGCAGCACGGCCGGCACGACGCCGGCCGCTCCGTTGGTCGGAGAGGTCACGACCCGGCCGCCGGCCGCGTTCTCCTCGTTCACAGCCATGGCGTAGACACTGAGCCAATCCGTCGAGGCATGCGGCTGGGCGCGGTTGGCGAGCTTTTCGGCTGCCAGTTGCTGGTGGATGCGCGCCGCCCGGCGCCGCACGCGCAGGCCGCCAGGCAATTCACCTTCCTGGCTCATGCCGCGCTCGATGCAGTCGTTCATCACCGACCAAAGCCGGGCGAGGCCGCTATCGACCTCTTCCTGCGACAGGCGATGGATTTCGTTGGCGCGCTTCATCTCCGCGATGGAGAGGCCGCTTTCCCGGGCCATGCGCAGCATCGCCGCCGCATTGGCGAACGGGTAGGGCCAGGATGCGGCTTCCGTAGCGGCGGCCGGCGCCTCGCGCTCCTGTGCCGTCACCACGAAGCCGCCGCCGATCGAGTAATAGGTCTCGGACAGAATTTCCGTACCGGCGGAATCGCGGGCGCTGAAGACGAGCCCATTGGCATGGCCGGGCAGGGGCGGCCCGTAGTCGAAGACGATGTCCGTTGCGGGGTCGAAGACCAGCGGCGGCAGGCCGTCATGCCGCAGGAGATGGCTGCGGCCGAGTTCGTCGAGCCCACGCTCAGCCGCGTCGAAATCGAAGGCGGCGGGCGTCCAGCCGAGCAGGCCGAGCGCCACGGCGCGGTCGGTGGCATGGCCTTTTCCGGTGAAGGCGAGCGAGCCGTAGAGCGTCGCGCGGACCGCCGCGGCGCGATCGCGCGACGGGGCCTGGCGCAGCAATTCGAGGAAATGCCCCGCCGCCGTCATCGGCCCCATCGTGTGCGAGGACGACGGGCCGATGCCGATCTTGAAGACGTCGAATACGCTCAGGAACATTCCTACCCCCTGTCGAACTTGCTTTATGTGTCCGGCGCGAAGCCCAGAGGGAAATCGTCACGCCGTCACGCTTTGGATCGCCTCCGTCCGCGCGCAGGCCATCGCCTATTCCGATGGCATGACGGGCGGCGAAAGGGAATGTCCGGCCCAGCCGGAGACGGCCTTCGCCATGGTCTCGAGATGATCGGCGGCAGAAAAGCCGGATACGCGCTTGCGCGGCTTCAGGTCGTGGTCGCCATCTTCCAGCCAGAGCAGCTCGATCGCCGGCGAAAGCGCATAGGTCGAGACCTCGTCGCGCGTACCGAACTCGTCCCGCGTGCCCTGCACGATCAAGGCGGGTGTCCTGAGATCGACGAGATGCGCGGTTCGCAATTGCCCGGGCTTGCCGGGCGGGTGGAAGGGATAGCCGAGGCAGAGTAGGCCCTGGACCCGTCCGGTTTCGAACAGGGAATCGGCCACCATGCTGGCGACGCGCCCGCCCATCGACTTGCCGCCGATGATGAGCGTGCCCTTGGTACCGAGTGCCTCGATCGCGGCGAGATATTGCTGATTGAGCTTCTCGGCCTTTGGCGGGGGTGTGCGTCCCGTTCCGGCTCGTCTCGCCGCCATATAGTCGAACTCGAAGCGGGCGACGCGAAAGCCGGCGCCAGCCAGCGCCTCGGCGGCCGCCGTCATCGATGCCGAATCCATCGGCGCACCGGCTCCGTGCGCCAGGAGAATGGTCACATCGGCTCTGTCAGGGCCATTGAACAGAAACATCGGCTTCAGGTCCCGCAGAACGTCGCCAGCACGCGCTCATGCAGGGCGGGCGGCCGCGCATAGTCTTCACGGCCGGGCTGATCGTCGAAGGGCCGGGAGAGCACCTCGAGAAGGGTTTCGAACGGCGCGAGATCATCGCGCTCGACAGCTGCCTCGATCACAGCCTCGACCTGGTGGTTCCGCGGGATGAACAGAGGATTGGTACGCAGCATCGCATCCCGCCGCGTCTCGGCCGACGCCGGCTCCCGCAGCAGGCGCTGGCGCCACCGGTTTTCCCAGGCGTCGAAGGCCGAGGGATTGCCGAAGAGGCTGAGGCAGGCATCGGCATTGCCCGCTGGACCGGCAGCCTCGCTGAGGCGGCGGAAGACCAGCGTGAAATCGGTTTCGCCCTGCTGCATCGCCTCGAGCAGCGTCCTGATGAGATCGACATCCTCCGCTTCCTCGCTCGCAAGACCGAGCTTTCGGCGGAAGCCCGCGATCAGATGCGCCTGGAACTGGGGATCGAACCGGTCGAGCGCTCCTTGCGCGATCGGCACGGCCTTGTCGATGTCCTCGTCCAGCAGCGGCAGCAGCGTCTCGGCGAAGCGGGTGAGGTTCCAGCGGGCGATCGGCGGCTGGTTGGCATAGGCATATCGGCCGCGCTCGTCGATCGAGGAGAACACGGTCGTCGGGTGATAGGTGTCCATGAAGGCGCAGGGGCCGTAATCGATGGTCTCGCCGGCAATCGACATGTTGTCGGTGTTCATCACGCCGTGGATGAAGCCGATCGTCATCCATTGCGCGATCAGCGCGGCCTGCGCGGCGACGACCGCCTCCAGCAGGGCGAGATGGCGCCCGTCGCCGGTGCAGGCCGGATAATGCCTGATGATGACATGGTCGGCGAGCAGGCGCAGGGCCTCGTGATCGCCGCGCGCGGCGAAGAACTGGAA
The DNA here is from genome assembly GCF_059416005.1 of Allobosea sp. GW821-FHT09G06. NCBI lineage: Bacteria > Pseudomonadati > Pseudomonadota > Alphaproteobacteria > Hyphomicrobiales > Alloboseaceae > Allobosea > Allobosea sp. GW821-FHT09G06. The sequence continues at coordinate 50,862 of NZ_JBWKOI010000003.1, forward strand.
GGTGCCGATCCGGATATGGCTGGAGGCGACGCGAGTCAGCACGGCACCGGGTAGCAAGGTCTCGCGCCGGACGGAATCGCCTGTCAGGACGGCGGCCAGCGCGCGCGTCGTCGGCACGCCGAGCACCGCCATCGCCTCGCTGACGATATACTCGCGCAGCACCGGGCCGAGCGCGGCGCGGCCATCGCCCCGGCGCGAGAACGGCGTCGGGCCAGCGCCCTTGAGCTGGAGATCGTGACGCCGGCCGTCCCGGTCGACGAGCTCGCCGAGCAGAATGGCGCGCCCGTCGCCGAGTTGCGGGCTGAACCCGCCGAACTGGTGTCCGGCATAGGCCGTTGCGATCGAGGCGGCGCCCGCCGGCACGTCATTGCCGGCCAGCATCGCCACGCCGTCGGGGCTCTTCAGCCAGCCTGCGTCAAGCCCGAGCTGCGCTGCCAGCGGCTCGTTCAGCCGCAAGAGCTGCGGCGCCGGAACCGGTGTCGGGGCGACCGTGGCGTAGAAGCGCTCAGGCAGGCGCGCATAGGAATTGTCGAAGGGGATCGCAACCATCGGCCATAGATATACCCGGCTGGCCAAGGCGCAACACGGCGGAGCTTGGGCGATCGGTGAGCCGCGAGCGCGCAAGCCCCGCGGCGGCGTCGTTTAATATATATCATTTCTGCATAGCGACGTTCTGCAAAAGAATTTTCCGTATTTCCTCCAGGCTCTATCCTTGGATCTGCCGGCAGGGGCCTTGCACCCTACACGCCGGCCGCGCGCCTGAAGTCGCCGTCACCGGAGGCATCGGGCACGCCGCTGGACGTCGCGCTGCGCGTTGCCGATCCGCATTCCTGGGAGGAACCCATGAAACAGACCCGCTTTTCGATCGGCGTCGCCGCTTTGCAGTTCGCGGCGGTGTGCGGCGTCATGGTGGCGAGCATCTCCACCGGCCACGCGCAGGTGTTGCAGCGCGGATGGGTTTCCGTGTCGGCCTGCACGCCGGCTGGCCTGCTGATCCCGACCAATACGACCGAGAGCTGCGGCTCAGATGTCCTGCAGCCGATCCTGGCCGGGCTCGTCACGAACGATGCGAAGACCGGCGCGATCATCGAGGATCTCGCTGAGGCGGTGACCACCGCCGACAACAAGACCTGGACGATCAAGCTCCATAAAGGGCGCAAGTTCCACGACGGCACCGAGGTTCTCGCCAGGAACTTCGTGGATGCCTGGAACTGGGCCGCCTATGGCCCCAATGGCCAGTCGAACAACGACTGGTTCTCCATCGTCGTCGGCTATGAAGCCCTCAATCCCAAGGCGCCGAAAGGCGAGAAGCCGCCGGCTCCCGCGACCAACCGGATGAGCGGGCTCAGGATCGTCGGTGACCATGAATTCCAGGTCGAGCTGAAGAATCCGGTGCCGGTCTTCAAGGCCCAGCTCAGCTACAAGGCCTTCTATCCGATGCCGGATTCGTTCTTTGCAGACCCCGCCGCCTTCGGACGCAAGCCGATCGGGGCCGGGCCGTTCCAGCTCGTCTCCGGTTCCCCGGATTCAGGCTACAAGCTCGCGGCCTTCGCCGGCTATACCGGACCGGCCAAGCCCACGATCAAGGGGATCGATCTCAAGATCTACACGAGCCGCGAGGCGGCCTATAATGACCTGGTCGCCGGCAATCTCGACCTGCTGCGCGACATCCCGGCCTCCAAGCTCGTTGCCGACCTCTGGAAGCGCGACTTGCGTGGGCGCATCGTCGTTCAGCCGCGCGCCAACATCCAGGCGCTGGGCATGCCCTATACCGACGCCAACCCGCAATTGCTCAAGCCGGCGGTCCGGCAGGCGCTGTCGATGGCGATCGACCGCAAGGCGATCGTCGACATCCTCTTCAACGGCATCGGGCAGCCCGCCACGGGCTGGGTACCGCCCGGCGTCGAGGGCTACCAGCCCGGCGCCTGCGGCGAATATTGCAGCTTCGATCCCGCCAAGGCGAAAGAACTGCTGGCCAAGGCCGGCGGCTACAAGGGCGACGTCAAGCTCTACTATGCCGGCGACAGCGAGGTGAAATCCGCGATGGATGCGGTCTGCAATAGCATCCAAAACACGCTCGGCATCACCTGCGTGACCTCGGCGCTGTCCGACAACGCGACCTTCCGATCCTATACCCGCTCCGGCAAGGCCGATGGGCCGTTCCCGTCCAACTGGACGATGGACTACCCCTCGATCGACAATGCCCTGATCCCGCTCTACTCGAAGGACGGCACGTCCAACCGCGGCGCCTATGAGAGCGCGGCCTTCGATGCGCTGATGGACAGGGCCGCGAAGGAAGATTCGGCGGCTGCGATCAAGACCTATCAGGAGGCCGAGCGGCTTCTGGCGGCGGAGATGCCGCGCGTGCCGCTGTGGAACCCGGCCATGACGGTCGGCCACTCGCCAAAGGTGCGCTCCGTCACGCTCTACGCCAATGGCCGGATCGACTACTCGGCGCTGTCGCTGAAGGACTGACGCGAGGCATCCGCCACGGCCGAGAAACGCGAGCGACGACATGACGGGCTATATCCTGCGCCGCCTCCTGCAATTCATCCCGGTGTTCCTGGGCACGACCTTCGTGGTCTTCTTCCTGGCCTGGGGCATGCCGGGGGATCCGCTCGCCGGCAAATGCGGCGACCGGGAATGCCCGGACGCCTTCGTTGCGGCGGCGACCGAGGAGTTCAAGCTCGATCGCCCGCTGATCGTGCGCTACGGCTATTATCTCGGCGATCTCGCGCGCGGCGATCTCGGCCGCTCCTTCACGGGACGCGACGTCTCGGAGCAGCTCGTCGCGGCCTTTCCCGCGACGGTGCGGCTGGCGCTGCTCGCCGTGCTGATCGAGGTCCTGCTCGGCATCACCATCGGCGTCGTCGCGGCGCTGCGGCCGGGCAAGACATTCGATACCGCGACCATGATGCTGGGGCTGGGCATCATCGCCTTTCCCAGTTTCGTCGTCGCAAACCTGGCGCAGCTCGTGTTCGGTGTCCGGCTCGGCTGGTTCCCGGTGACGGTAAGCGATCCGACGAGCTTCTTCGAGCTCCTGCTGCCGGCGATCGTGCTTGCGCTGGCACATCAGGTCACGCTTTCCCGCCTGACGCGCTCGGCCGTGATCGAGACCATGCAGAGCGACTATGTCCGCACGGCCCGGGCCAAGGGGCTCGGCGAAGCGCGCATCGTCATCGTGCACGCCCTGCGCAACAGCCTGATCCCGGCCGTGACCTATATCGGCAAGGATATCGGCGGGCTGCTCGCCGGCGCCGTCGTGGTCGAAGGCGTCTTCAACATCAGCGGCGTCGGCGGGCTGATCGTCCAGTCGATCCGCAGCCATGACGGCATCACCATCGTCGGCGCCGTCACCGTGGTCGTCGTCGCCTACCTGTTCATCAATCTCCTCGTCGACCTCTCCTACGCCGTGCTGGACCCCCGGATCCGCTATGACTGATCTTCTTCAGGCCACACCGCTCGCCGCGACGGAGCCACACCGGCGCAGCCGCTCGCTCACCGGCGAGGCACTGGCGCAGCTCGCCCGCTCGCCCCTGGTCTGGATCGCGCTCGTGGTCCTTCTGGTCCTTGTCGCGATGGCGATCGCGCCCGGCCTCTTCACCTCGGTCGATCCGCAGCGCTGCATCCTGCTGAACTCGCGCAAGCCGCCGGCCTATGGAAGCTGGTTCGGCTTCGACATCCAGGGCTGCGACGTGTTTGCGCGGACGGTCCATGGCGCCCGCGCCTCCCTGTCCGTGGCGCTTCTGGCGACGCTGGGGAGCACGTTCATCGGCGGGATGCTGGGGCTGGTCGCCGGCCTGAAGGGCGGCGTGGTCGATGCCGTCATCTCGCGCGTCACCGATGTCGTCCTTGGCCTGCCGACCCTGCTCGGAGCGATCGTCATCCTCGCCACGCTGGGCAGCTCGGGCAGCGGCGTGCTGCGCCTCGCTCTGGTGCTGTCGCTGCTCGGCTGGGCCACGGAGGCGCGGCTGATGCGCGCCAGCGTCCTGCAAACCCGTAACGCCGAATATGTCGATGCCGCTCGCGCCGCGGGGGCAAGCAGCCTGCGGATCGCGCTGCGCCATGTGCTGCCGAACTCGGTCGCCCCGCTGCTCGTTCTCGCGACGCTGTCGCTCGGCGGCTATGTCGGCACCGAAGCGACCCTGTCCTATCTCGGCCTGGGCTTGCAGCCACCCGTGATCTCATGGGGCACCGCGATCAGCGACGCTCAGCCCTATCTCGCCAGCGCGCCGCACATGCTGCTCTTCCCCAGCCTCGTGCTGACCGTCACCGTGCTGGCGCTGGTGTTGCTCGGCGAAGCCGTCCGGCGTGCCTTCGATCCGCGCTCGCGCTGATGCTGTCCGGTTGAGCAACGATCCCGACCACCAAGGCAATTGGCTGTCATGAACCCCTTCGCATCCTTCCTGAACAACCGGCTCATCGCAGGCGGCCCCAGTGACACGGTCGTCACGCGCAGGGAGGCGCAGGCCGATCTGGAGGCGCTGCACGACATCATCCGGGATCGCCACTCGTATGTGTCCGCCGTGGCCTATCCCTATGAGCGCGCCATCGCGGTGATGAGCGAGCAGCTGCCGGAACAGGTCTCGGTCCGCAATCTCGCGCTGCAGGTCCAGAAGCTCGTCCAGCATCTCGGGGATTCCCACGCCCAGGTCGTCGACTGGATGCAGGCCCTGCCGGGCGGCTATAGCCCCTTCGCGATCGGCATCGAGAACGACCGGGCCTTCGCCTATGATCCGCAGGCACGGGTCCTGCTCGATGCGGACCATCCCTTTGTCCGGTCGATCGATGGCTTGCCGTTCTTTCAATGGCTGGAGCGAGCCGGCGACATCACCAGCGGCCCCTATGCCTCGCGCTCGCAGCGCGTCGCCCGCAGCCTGCGACTCCTGCGCCATGTCGGCTATATGCGCCGGGAACTCGGGCTGCCGGATGAGCCGACCATCGCCGTCGAGCTCTGCGATGCGGCCAACCGCTCGGCCAGGACCGTCATGATCCCGGTCGCGGAGACGCTGGAGGCGTTCGGGCCACTGCTGCCGCTGTCGAACGAAAGCGGCGTCCGGCCAGGGAATATCGGCTATCTCCGCATCTACTCGCAGAGCGACAGCGCGCTTGCCGCCCGCATCGACGCGCTGATGGCACCGCTGCGCGATACGGACGCCCTGATCATCGACGCAAGGCAATGCGGCGGCGGGACGCGCGAATGCCTGTCGGCGCTCTTTCCCTATTTCATGACGCCGGAGGACGGACCCTACATCCATAACGTCGCGAGGTTGAGGGCGCCGGCCGATACGCCTGTCCAGACCCTGATCGACCTGCTCAAGGTCGATGACAAGGCGATGTTCTTCCGTGCCGACCCGAGCCGCCCCGCCGATGAGAAGGCCGCTCTGGAAGCTCTGCTGGCGGGTTTCCACCCGCAATGGCAGGTGCCTGAGGGGGATTTCACCGACTGGTATTACGGCGTGCTGCGCGCCTTGCCCGGCAAACCGCATTACGACCGGCCGGTCTACCTCCTGATGGATTGGGGCGTCGGCAGCGCCGGTGACATCTTCGTCTCGACCTTCAAGGGCTGGCGGAACGTCACGCTGATCGGCTCGGCGAGCAACGGGCGCAGCGGCAACAGCATCCCCTTCCTGCTGCCGAACAGCGGCATCCGGGTGCGGCTTTCGACGATGGCCTCCTTCCAGAAGACCGGCGAGATGTATGACGGCTTCGGCATCGCCCCCGATCTGTTCATGGAAGCACGGATGTCGGATTGGCTGGGCGAAACCGATACGATCCTCGACCGTGTCATGACGATGGCGTGGCGCGGCGCCTGAACTTTCGTCGAGGCGCCTATGGCGACGCCAGCATCTCGGAAAAGGCCTTGGTCAGCATCGACGGCGCCATCGTGATCGATTGCGCCAGCAACACCTCGACCGGGATCGGCGGGTTGAGGTCCTTGATCGCGAACTGTCCGGCAAACGTGTTGGCGACATAGGGATTGACGACGCCGATCCCGACGCCGGCAGCGACCAGCGCGCAGATGGTGATCGACGAGTTGGTCTCCACCGCGACATCCTCGGGATAGCCGCCCTCGGCGAGCAATTCGCGCATGCGAATGACGATATTGTCGGAATCGTTGAGCAGGATCAGCCGATAGCGCTGGAGCATGTCGAGATCGACCGAGGGCAGGCCGGCGAGCTCGTGCTCGTGGGGCACGATGCAGACCGCCTTCGACCGGGCGATCGTCGTGCACTGAAACAAGGCGGTGTCCATCGTCCCGGTGGTGAGCGCGATATCGACCAGCTCCTGACGCAGATGCTCTTCGAGCTGCGGCGTCGCCTCCGTCTGCAGGTTGATGAAGGTGCCGGGGAAGCGCTGCATGAAGCGGTCGATCACCTTCGGCAGCAGGCCCGTGGCGAGCGTCGGGGTGCTGCCGATGCGCAGCACCCCCGCACCAGATTTCCGGAGGATGCCGACCACGGTCTCGATCTTCTCCAACCCCTCGAAATGCTTGCGGACCGATTGGTAGAGGTGCCGCCCTTCGCGCGTCGGGCGCAGCCTTCCGTGATGCAATTCGAAGAGCTGCAGCCCGGCGGCCTGTTGCAGGTCGGCGAGCTTGCGGCTGATCGAGGGCTGGGTCGTGTTGAGCGCGATCGCGGCCTTGGTCGTCGTGCCGGTTTCCATCACCGTCTTGAAGACCTGGATCTGCTGGAAATTCAATGGCCTGCCCATGACGGTCCTCTCAGTATCGACGGCGCCTGCTGTATATCATTTCTGCATACGGATGTTTTGAGAAAGAATTTTTTTGCATCCCCTTGAGGACTTAGCTTCGCGGCCTGTTCCTCACCGTTTTCGGATGACGGAACCGCTGCGGGCAGCTCCGCCCGGATCTCGAAAGCATAAGTGGCGGCGATGCACAGCCTGGTTCAACCGATCGCGCGAAGCTGCCCGACCCACCGGGTCGGGGGCGGCCCCGGCCATCACTTCTTCGGCTATTACGACAAGACCAACTGGGGCGCCGGCGATCGCCTGCTGCTCGGCCATCGTGTCGCGGCGCGCGACTTCGAGTTGATGCCGGACAGCGCCGCCGAGGTCGGCTATTTCGACCTGGCCGGTGACGGCGCCTTCCACCCTTGCGGCCGGACGACGACCTGGAACTGGCAGATGGGCGCCCAGTTGCAATGGCTCGATGCGGCCCGCAGCGAACGGCTGATCTACAATGTCCGCACCCGCCACGGCAGGGGGCTCTATCCCGGCTTCGGCTCTGTCATCTTCGATCTCGCCAGCGGCAGCTCGCGGGACCTCGACACGCCGATCTATGTGGCGGCTCCCAATGGCCGTTACGCGCTGACCATCGATTACGAGCGGCTCTACGTCACCCACCGCACCATCGGCTATGTCGGGCTTGCCGGCCACCGCACCGGCCTGCCGCTCTGCCCCGCCGATGACGGCATCCACCGGCTCGATATCGAGACCGGCGAGACCCGGCTGCTCGTCAGCTATGCCGATCTCAAGGCCCTGGATCACCGCCCGTCCATGGACAAGGCGATCCACTGGGTCAGCCATATCGAGATCAACCCGTCCTCCAGCCGCATCCTCTTCCTGCATCGCTGGACCGAGCGCGTCGAGGACGAGACCTGCTTCCTGCACCGGCTGATCACGATGGACCCCGATGGCGGCAATATCCGGCTGCTGGAATGCTCGGACCACCCGCTGCCGCAATTGCAGGACGATTTCGATCCGAGCGCGGTCGGCACCTTCGATTACGAGAAGTCGGAGTACCAGATCTCCCATCCGCTCTGGCGCGACGACGGCCACATCATCGTCTGGGGGCCGCATGCCGGCTCGATCCACTACCATCTCTACGCCGATGCGGAGCCGGTCGGCGTATCCGTCATCGGCCGGGACGTACTGACCGAGAACGGTCACATGACCTATTCGCCGGTCGACCAGCGCTGGCTCCTGACCGACACCTACCCCGACCCCGCCAGCAACGAGCGGATTCTGATCCTCTACGACATCGCCAGGGGCGTCCGTCACGACATCGGCAGCTTCTACACCGATCCCGCGCTGACCAAGGAGAACCGTTGCGATCTCCATCCGCGCTGGAGCCAGGACGGTCGCCGCGTCTGCATCGACTCGATGCACGAGCATGAGCGGCAGATGTACGTGATCGACGTCTCGTCGATCGTCGGTTCTTAGCGAGGGAGGATCATCGACATGAAGACGATGCTATCGACTTGCCTGGGTGCTGCCGCAACGTGCCGCTGATCGTCCAGTTCTTCATCTGGTTTTTCGTCGTGCCGGAGGTCTTGCCCACGACGGTCGGCGACTGAATCAAGGGTATCACGCCGAGCACCCAGGTCCTCGTCGTCTCCGTGCTGGCGCTCGGTTTCTTCACCGGCGCGCGCATCTGCGAGCAGGTCCGCGCCGGGCTCGCCGCCCGGCCAGCTCCAGGCGGCGCAGGCGCTCGGTTTCCGGCTGGTCCCGGCATTCCGCCACGTGCTGCTGCCGCAATGCTTCCGGCGCATCCTGCCGCCGCTGACCTCCGAGTTCCTGATCATCTCGAAGAACTCCGCGGTGGCCTCGACGATCGGGCTGCTCGAGCTCAGCGGCCAGGCGCGGCAGCTCGTCGATTTCACCGCGCAAGCCTATGAATCCTTCATCCTGGTGACGCTCGCCTATATCGGGCTGAACGTCGCTATCTTGCGCCTGATGGAAGGGGTCCAGCGGCGCATCCGGCTTCCGGGCATGATGGGGGCCTGAGATGTTCGCGCTCGACTGGGACAGTATCTTGGCCGCCAGGGGCGTGATCGGCGCCGGCATCGTGGTCACGCTGCAAGTCACGCTGGTCGCCATTGCCGGCGGCACCGGGCTCGCGATCCTCGCCGTCTCCGGCAGCAAGGCCCTGCAGCTTTTCGCCAGGGTCTATGTCGCGCTCTTTCGGGCCGTGCCGTTGGTGACAGGGCGGCGGCCTGACCACGCAGCAAATGCACCGAAATGGCATCGGTATTTCCGCGCGCTCACCGATTGTGGCAATTCCGTCGAAACGGGCGAGGTCACGATCATCCGTGGCCTTTCAGGCCCGGTATCCCCAGCTTGAGAAGCCACGCCAACACACCCGCTGGACAGGAGTGGTTCATGCTGCTGCCGAAAGGCTGAGGAGATTCGCGAGCGCTACGCAAAAAGCGCTCCCGCTTCTTTTGCGAGATCGCTTTCGTGCCCAATCCAAACGATTGGAAAATCGAAGGAAAAAGTGGCGGAGACGGAGGGAGTGCATTCCAATCGCCGCTAAGTCGTTGATGGATCGAAATTTCCATTGATTTTCAAAGGCCCGTCACATAATATTGCTACACAATTTGCTACACAAATCGGTTTTTGGCATCTCGAAAATGGCTACGCGAGTCCGTCACCTCCTCCACCGCAACGGTCGCTATTACGCCCGGCTTCGTGTCCCAGATTTGCTGCGTGATATTGTGGGTAAGCGCGAGCTTACGAAGGCGCTGGACGCAGACCGGAGCATCGCCTTGCGGCTCCTGCCGTCGGCCGTTCACACGATGCAGATTCAGTTAGACGAGGCCCGCGATCGGGCTACGGCGCTGAGCGTTCCGGTGTCTTCGAAGCGCCGTCCGCTGAGCATCCAGCAGATGGCAGTTGCACACTATGGCCGGGAGCTTGGCCGCGACGACGCAGCCCGAAGCCGGCCCGGAGCTTATGATCCGGTCAGCGAAGCCGCGTTGCGCCCTCCCTACTATTTCGCGCTCAAGCGTGCCGCGCACGGTGGCGCCGAGGATGATGAGCTAGCCGCCCTCATGCAGTGGGCCGTGGAAGAGATCGCCGCTGAAGGCGGCCCTGTTCCGGCGAGGGGCACCGACGAGTGGCGCACGCTCGCCCGGATGCTCGCGGGCGTGCAGGCCGAGAAGATCGAGAACCAGAGCCGGCGCGACCGTGGCGAGCCGGACGCCCCGCCGAGGCACCCTATGCTGGTGCCTGCTAGCGAGTTGCCTTCCGCGAGCGCCGATCCGCTGCGCGCCCGCATCATCGGTGCTGATAGCACCAAGCCCTTGTCCGAAATCCTACCGGCCATGCTGAAGGAGAAGCAAGCCAAGGACGCGACCGAGTATGAGTATGGCGTTGCCGTCCGCATGTTCGAGGAATTCATGGGCGAGGGGAGGCCGGTCTATCGGATCACTCGCGCTGACGTGCTGGCCTACAAGAACGCGCTGCTCGACACGCCTTCGAACTACAGCAAGCGCTTCCCGGAGAAGCCGCTGCCTGACGCGATCAAGCTCAACAAGGCCCGGAAGACGCCGTTCCCGGCGTTGAGCGCCACGACCATCAATGACAAGTGGCTGCCGCGCCTGTCGGCGCTCATGTCATGGTGCGTCGATAACGAGATCATCCCCGACAATCCCGCGCGCGGCGTGAAGGTCGATACGAAGAAGGGTGCGACGAAGGCGCCGCGCGTGCCGTTCACCTCAGTTGACCTGAAGGCCATCGTCGCCCCGCCGCTCTTCAAGGGCCAGGACTTCGGCGAGAAGCATTGGACGCTCCTGATAGCGCTCTACAGCGGCATGCGCGCATCAGAGATCGCCCAGCTTCGCCTTGAGAGTATTCGCAAGGAGCGTGGCGTGCTGGTGTTCGCCATCGAGGAAGAGACGAAGAACCAGCAGTCGGTTCGCCTGACGCCAGTTCACAAGAAGCTGTTGGGCCTTGGCCTTGAGGCCCGTATCGCGAAGCTGAAGGCGGCCGGCGAAACGCACCTGTTCCCCGGATGGTATGGGGATGGGCAGACCCGTATCGCCGCGAGCGCTGGCGGTAAGCGCATTCTCAACCAGCCCTATAGCCAGTTCATTCCGCGATGGTTTAACCGGACCTATCTGCCGAAGGTCGGCATCACCGATCCGGCGAAGGTCTTCCATTCCTTCCGGCACACTTTCAAGACGGCGATGTCGGTTGCCGGTGTGCCGCGTGCTGTTAGCGACCAGATCACCGGCCATGACGATGCGTCGTCGGGCGCCGGCTATATCCATGACGCCTCGCTCGACGTGTTGAAGGAGGCTGTTGACCGCGTCGCCTATGAGCTTCCGGCTCTGTTCAACTCTACAAAGGACGGCGGGGCTTAAAGGTATGCTCCCTCAAATGATCCGATTAAGCAGTATTTGACCGGCGCGTTATCGGAGCTGAACCCGATTACGATTCCGTTTGGCGAGCCTCCTTTCTTTTTGGTTTCCTCCATTAGTGCATTATCGCTTTCATTACATATCAATAAATCTGAGAATCCCTTAGAATTGGCCTGAAAGCCTGCGGCGATATCGCTAATCTGGTGTTTGCGCAGGTATTCGATGACGTTGGGGCTCTTCCGAGAAATATTATTGAGGGTTTCATTCATAATGATGCCGACCTTATCTCTTTGCTTTAGCGTAATTAATATTGAGCGGTAGGGTTCTATCGTTACTACACGTCTTTCTAAGGCTTTCCCGTCAACAACAACGGATGGCTTTCCAGGGTGATGCGCTCGAATTTCCAGCGGCCTGTCAGTTTTATTCTTCAGCGCTAGCGTTCCGGCTCCATCGAAATACCACTGCTTTTCGTCATTGTTTTCAGTTGGTTCGGAGGAAAGCGCGATATCGAACTTTTCAAATTGAACGCTGAAGTCATCGTAGATTCTTGGCTTGATCCCGAAATAGGGAGCGAAGGTCGGCCCGAGGGTCAACCCTGCAGCCAGTGCAGTCACAACGCCGCAAGCGGCAACTAACTTCTCCGTAGGCGTCAAAGCACACCTGATGGTTTTGAGGTGCCTAAGTATAGCAGGAAAGGTTTGCTGCGGCAGCGAAGCGAAGGCCGTTGGAGGGCCATGTCCACAACGATCTTGTAAGAAATTGATCCTAATTAGGAGTAAAAGCTTGATACGCGATTCCGCGTGTGAGAGAATCTTCACCGTTGCGTAAGGTGAAGGTTGAGTTGTGTTCCGCGAGTTGGTCGGCAGCGTAGCGAAGTCGCTCGGATTTCAGTTCGATCAAAAGGCGATCCCCCTTTCCGATCCAGCTATCTCTGAGTTGTTCGGCGCGCTGCCGACTGCCTCCGGTGTCACCGTTACTGCAAGCACCGCGCTTCGTGTCCCCGCCGTTCTTCAGGCCGTGCGCTTGATTGCCGAAACGGTCGGCTCCCTTCCTTGCAAGCTCTATCGCGACGCTGACGGCAGCAAGGAAGCCGCGAAGGACCACGCTGGCAACCGGCTGGCCCATAATCGCGTCAACGGCTGGACTAGCGCCGGCCATCTCCGCACGCTCATCACGACCGACGCACTGCTTCATGGCGCAGGCTATGCCCATGTCGTCCGCACCGGCGACGGGCGCCCCTACGAGATCAATCGCCTTCAGCCCCGCACGGTCCAGCGCCGTTTCGAGGATGACGGCGAGCCCTATTACATCGTCACCGACAAGAACCGCGTGCAGCGCCGGCTGTCCTATCAGGACGTGCTCTATGTCCCGGCGTTCGGCGACGTGTCCCCTGTCTCACTCGGCAAGGAAGCCATCGCCAATGCGATGTCCTTGGAGCGCGATGTCGGCCGGCTGTTCGGTTCCGGCCGTCGCCCTTCAATCATCCTGACCAATGAGAACAAGGCCATTGGCGAAGGCGATAAGGGCGCCGCGACGATCGGCAGTCTGCTGAAGTCCTATCGCAGGTGGCAGGCGGGACCGGATTCCGATCCTTTCATCGCAGACGGTGGATGGAAGCCTGAGCAGTTCACCATGACCTCGACCGATGCCCAGTTCCTAGAGCATCGCCTTGAACAGGTCCGCGAGATCGCCCGCATCTTCGGCGTCCCGCCTTCCATGCTGTTCGAACTGAGCCGGGCGACGTGGAGCAACGCGGAGCAGATGGCCGCGAGCTTCCTTCAGCTTTGCCTTCGGCCTTGGCTCGACCGCTGGCAGGACGCCTATGCGACCGTGCTGCTCACCGAGGAAGAGCAGGACAGTCTCTATTTCGAGTTCGTCATTGACGACCTTCAGCGCGCCGACGCGGCGGGCCGGGCTGAAATCTTCGGCAAGCTGGTCGCGATGCGCGCCATGACGCCGAACGAGGTTCGCAGCGCCATGAACTATCCCGCCATCGAAGGCGGCGACGAGCTTGCCAATCCCTACACGACGACCGGCCCCGCTGCCGGCGCGAACGACAACCCCAGCACCGACAAGGAAGCCGCGTGAGCGACGAAGCCGACAAGCAGATCATCAACCTTGAAGCGCGCATCGCTGAATTCGAGCGCGCGATTGAAGAGCGGTTCAAGCCGAGGCTGCGCAAGGCGATCTTGGCAGCTCTCGACGAAACCCCTGCCGAGTTTCTTGAGATGGACCTTGCAGAGGTTCGCGAGGCGCTGAAGTGAAGCACGTCGCCTATTTCGGTGACGGCGAAAAGACCTTCGCCCTCACCATGCCCATGATTGCCGAGCTTGAGCGTAAGACCGGCGTCGGTATCGGCGCCCTGTATCAGCGCGTCGCGCTCACCCTTCAGTTCCATGTCGGCGACGTGGTGGAAATCATTCGGCTCGGCCTGATCGGCGGCGGCACGTCCCCGGCCGAAGCTCAGAGCCTGATCGACGCCTACACCCCGGATCAGCCGCTTATCCCGCTGGCCATGCTCGCCGTGGACATCTTCAACGCGCGTTGGAATGAGCCCAACGGTGAGGGCCAGGACGACGCCGAGCCTGACGAGATCGACCACGCAGCCGCGACCGGCGACCTCGCCGCCGCGATCAAGGCCGCCTATGCGGACGTGGCCGATGTCTGAGCGCTTGAACGTCACGGCCGCCGAGCACACCGGAGCCGCTTGGGCGCCGGCCGCTGAAACCATTCTTCAGCTCGATTCCGCTGATGCGAATGCGAAGGTTCTGGTGCAGGCCCGCGTAAGCGCCGCCGCACCTTGGACCACTATTGGCGCGCTCGCGCAGTTTCCTTCCGACCTCGATAGGTTCGTGCGCCTTCCGCGCTTCCCCGAGCTTCGGCTTGTCGTCGTCCGAAACACGGCGGGATCGGCCGTAAAGGTCTGGGACAACGAATGAGCGAGCGGCTTGAGATCAAGGCCGCGCTCGCGGTTGATGACGCTGGCACCATCACCGGCACGGCTTGGCCATTCGGCTCCCCTGATCGCGTCGGCGACGTGATCGAAAAGGGCGCCTTCGGTGCGCCGGAACGGCTCCCGATGCTGTTCGCGCACGATCAGGCGCAGGCCATTGGCGTTTGGGAATCCATCACCGAAACCGACGCCGGCCTCACCGTGAAGGGCCGTCTCCTGATCGATGATGTTGCCCGCGCCCGCGAAGTTCGCGCGCTGGTGCAGGCCGGCGCCGTTTCTGGCCTCTCCATTGGCTTCGTCAGTCAAAAGGCAGTCGCCCGCGCTCGCGGCGGCCGGACCATCAGCAAGCTCGACCTGCACGAAATCAGCATCGTCTCCGTTCCCTGCCATCCGGGAGCGCAAATCCAGTCAATCAAGGCCGTGCCGGATGGCTCGGCACCCCATCAGGAAAGTGAAATGAGCACCGCAGAGAATACCGAGACCAAGGACGCCCCGAGCTTCGATCAGAAGGCGTTCGACGCCCTTCAGGCTCGCCTCGACAAGCTTGAGGCCAAGGCCAATCGCCTGCCGGCTTCGAACGACAATCAGGCGAACGACAATATCGAGGCCAAGGCTTTCGACGCCATGCTTCGACGCGGGGAGCGTCGCATGCAGGCCGACGAGCTGAAGGCTCTGACGGTCGCGAGCGATGCGTCGGCCGGCTATCTCGCCCCGACCGAGTTCGGCAGCGAGATCATCAAGAAGCTCGTGGAGTGGTCCCCGGTTCGCCAGTATGCCCGCGTCGTCACGGTCGGCGGCAAGGAAATCAAGTATCCGCGCAAGGTGTCCGGCGCGACGGCCGTCTGGGTCGGCGAGACCGAGGACCGCACGGCCTCGACCATGGCTTTCGAGCAGATCACGCTCACGCCGCACGAGATCGCGACCTTCACCGACATCTCGAATGCCCTGTTGGAGGACAACTCCTACGACCTGCGCGGCGAGCTGGTCGCCGACTATTCCGAGGCGTTCGGCAAGGCCGAGGCTTCCGCGTTCGTCAGTGGTGACGGCGTCGGCAAGCCGAAGGGCATCATGGCGGCGACCGGCCTGAAGGAGATCAAGACCGGCGCCGCTGCCAATCTCGGCACCGACCCGGCCTCGACCATCATCGGCCTGTATCACGAGCTGCCGGGCGTCTACGCGCAGAGCGGCGTGTGGATGATGAACCGCAAGACGCTCGCCACGCTCCGCATGCTGAAGGATGGCAACGGCCGGTTCATTCTGGTCGATCCGATCTCGGCCGGCATGCCGACCACGCTGCTCGGCCGCCCGATTGTCGAAGCCATCGACATGGACGACATCGGCGCCAACAAGTTCCCGATCCTGTTCGGCGACCTTCAGGGCTACCGCATCGTCAACCGGCTCGACCTGAGCGTCATGCCCGATCCCTACACCCTCGCGACGAAGGGCCAGGTCCGTTTCCATGCCCGCGCCCGCGTCGGTGCTGACGTGACGCACCCGGACCGCTTCGTGAAGCTGAAGGTCGCGGCGTAAGCCATGACCTTGCGGCCCGCATACGATGAGATCGTTCTGGAGCACGGCAACCATGCCGTGATCCTTCGGCCGTCCTTGCGGGCCGCGAGCACCCTTGAGCGGAATATCGGTTTCGACCGTCTCTTTCAGCGGATCGCCGAATTTCATACCGGCACCGTGCGCGAGATCATCGTGACGGCCGCGACCGACCGCAGGGATGCCGCCCGTTTCCTGCGCTCCCTCGAAAGTAAGTCGCTGCTTACTTTCATGCAGATCGCGCAGATTCCGGCTCACCGCCTTTGCATGGGATTCTTCCCGGCGCCCGACGATGGCGCGAAGCCTGCGCGTGGATTTCCTGCCATTCCGCTTCGCAATGTGTATCGCAACCTGTTCCGGGCGGCGACGGGCAAGCTCGGCTGGTCCCCGGAAGAGGCTTGGAACGCGACCGCGACCGACATCAACGAAGCATTCATCGGCACCTTCGGCACGACTGAGCAGCAGGCCCAGCACGATCCCGAACAGGCGGCCCGAAACGAAGCCGCTGGCCTCGACCCCGAATTTGACCGCGCCGGCCTTCAGGCCCTCAAGGCGAAGTATGGGCGGAAGCCCCGATGAGCCGCCGTCCGCCCCGCCTTTGCTCTTGTGGCAGCATCGTCGCCCATGGCGCCCGTTGCCAGTGTCAGCGCGAGCAGGATCGCGTTCGCGGCGCCCGCCACGATCGCGCACGCCCGAACGCCCGCCAGCGCGGCTATGATCGGCAGTGGGAAGAGGCTGCCCGCACCTATCTGCGCCAGCCCGGCAATCAGCGCTGCGAATGCGGCGCACCCGCCACCCTCGTCCGGCACCGCATCAGCATCCGCCAGCACCCCGAGCTTCGCATGTCGCCTGCCAACTGGCGTCCCGGCTGCCGTCGCTGCAACGCCCTCGACTACATCCGAGAGAGAACACCCCGCCGATGAGGGAGCTTACGCACGAAGGTATCACCCAGCCGATCCGCGAATGGGCGTTGGACTACGGCATTCCGACACGCCTTATTAGCGATCGCCTTCGCCGTGGTTGGACTGTCGATAAGGCGATCACCACGCCGATGAACGTCGCTCCCGGTGAACGGCTGAAGGATCGAGCACGACGCCCCAGCGCAGCAAGCGGCCATCGTCGCCGGCTTGAGCATGCAGGCAGGAGCCTGAGTGTCGCTCAATGGGCTGAGCACGCTGGCATCAGCTACCACACGCTTGCCAACCGCCTTCGCGCCGGTTGGCCTGTCGGCAAGGCGCTCACGAAGGCAGTGCGGCCTTATCCCAACCGGCACCGGGGGGTGGTCTCCAATTTTCCGCCTGTTTCGGGGACCGGCGCGGGGAGCACCGCGCAAGAGACGCCCGAAATAACTTTTTCAGAAGAGGTCAATTCCTGATGAGTTGCGTAACGCTTTCCCTCGCGAAGGCGCAGATGAATATCGACCACTCGGCCGATGATGAGCTTATTCAGCTTCATATCGACGCCGCTGAAGCTTGGTTCGAGAATCAGACCGGCCGCAAGCTCGCTGATCTCTCTCCGGTTCCGGCTGACATCAAGCTCGCGATGCTGAAGCTTGCGGCGTTCTATTACATGCATCGCGAGGCCGTTTCTTACGGCGATGCGGTGCGTTTGGCGCCCTATGGCGTGCAGGCTGTGGCCAATTCCTACCGGGAACGGTGGTTCGGCGAGCCAGCGCCCGAGGATTCCGACGATGAGTTCTGACCTCGACCGGCTCAATCGCCGGTTCGCGGCCGTGATGAAGAACGTCCGCGAGGTGGTCCAGCCGGCCCTTGTGAAGGGCGCGGAAGAGATCGCCGCGACGCAGCGCCAGCTTGCGCCCGAAGACACCGGCGACCTGAAGGATTCCATCACCGTGACACCGCCCGGTGGCACGACGCCGCCTTATTCGCAGCCCGGCGGGAGCCGCGTCGTCGGTGAGAATGAGGCTGTCGTGACGGTGGGGGGCACCGATGTTCGGTATCCGCACCTTGTCGAATACGGCACCAGCACGACCCCGGCGCAGCCCTTTTTCTGGCCCGGCTTCCGGCTCACGCGCAAGCGCGCGCTCAATCGTATCAAGCGTTCGATCCGCAAGGCCGTCCGCACCGGATGGGACTCGCCATGATCGAGCCGACTATGGCCATCCGCGAGGCCATCGGCGACCATCTCGCCAGCGACCCGGCCGTTACTGCGCTTGTAGACCCTGAGAACATCCGGGCCGGCGACTTCGCGCCGAATGAGCTTCCGGCCATCCTGTTCGGCGCCGGGAATGTCATGATGCACGGCCGGGCGTCGGGCGCGCAGTTCGTCGCGACCGTGTTCCTCGAACTGCATATCTGGGCGGTGGAAGACGGCCTCGACCGTGCCCAGACCATCGGCGCGGCCGTGGCGCGCCGCCTTATGGACTGGCCTTTCTGCGACGGCTTCAGCCTCGATCAGTTCAAGCACACCCGCACCGTTTGGCCCCGCGATCCTAATCCCGATTACGGGCACGGCGTCATGTCGGTGGAAGCTGTCATCCGGTGGAGCATCTGATGCTCGCGGCCGGCACTCTCTTCTACACCATCACCATTGAGCGCGAGACGAAGACGCGCACGCCCAGCCGTGGCACCGCTTCCGCCTGGACGGAAATCGCCACGACGCGGGCCGAGGTGGTGAAGGCATCCGCTGCCGACTTCCTCACCGGCTTCGGCACCGCCCAGCAGGGCACCGTTATCTTCCGCATCCGCTGGCGGGACGGTCTGACGGGCGCCGAGCGCATCGTCTTCAACGGCCGGGCGTATCAGATCAAGGAAATCGCCGACATTGGGCGCCGCGTTGGTCTCGAAATCAGGGCGGTCGCCCTGTCGTGACCCATCTTCGCGGCCGAAAGCCGGCCTTATCCCCAGATCGCGAGCCCCTGACGAAGGCGCCGGCCGCCCCGAAGTGGCTGAGCGAGGACGCGCGCAGCGAGTGGAAGCGGATCATGCCGCGCCTGATCGCCGACCGGATCATTACGGCCGCCGACCTTGCCGGTGTCGAGAACTATTGCGCCATGCAGGGGCATATTCGGCAGCTTGAGCGCGCCATTGCCGCCTCGCCGGTTCCCGACAAGGTGCTTTTCGGAATGCTCAACCGCGCCATGCAGACGGCGCGGCAGCTTGCGGCCGAATACGGTCTTACCCCGACTTCCCGCGCCCGCGTCGGCAGCAATGCGGCTGATGACGATGACGAGCCGAACGCGCTCATGATCGGCAGGAACCGCTGATGAGCAAGAGCGCGTTCCCGCATTGGATTTATGACGGCAGCCCCATCCCGGACCCCTTCGGCTATGGGCAAGACGCCATTGATTTCCTGCGCGCGCTGAAGCACCCGAACAGCACGGCGCCGAAGAACGCTTTCCAGCTTCACGACTGGCAGGAGCGCATTGTTCGTCGCATCTACGGCCCGCGCCATCCTGACGGCCGGCGCATCGTGGAAACCGTCTTTTGGATGATCCCGCGCGGGAACCGGAAGACCAGCCTCGCGGCTGCGCTCGCCCTGCTTCACACCATCGGCCCGGAGCGCGTCCCGGCCGGACAGGTCATCTTCGCGGCATCGGATCGCGAGCAGGCTGGCCTTGGCTTCAAGGAAGCCGCGAACATCGTCCGCATGGATAGGCGCCTTGTCAGCGCGACCCGCATTTACGACGCTCATAACAGCGCAAAGAAGATCGCTTATCCGGCGCAGGGCGTCGAGCTTCAGGCCATTTCGAGCGACGGCGCCGCCCAGCACGGTAAGACGCCCAGCTTCGTGCTTGTAGACGAGATCCACGTTTGGAAGGGCCGCGACCTTTGGGAGGCCCTGAAGTCCGGCATGGTCAAGACCAGCGGCACGCTCATGGTCATTGCGACTACAGCCGGGCGTGGCAGCGAGAACATCGGTTTCGAGCAGTATGAGTATGCCCGGCGCGTCGCGCGCGGCGAGATCGTGAACCCGGCCTATCTGCCGATCATTTTCGAGGCTGATAACGATAACGACTGGCAGGATGAGGACGTTTGGCACCGGGTTAACCCCGGCCTGACCTACGGCTTCCCGAACCTTGACGCCCTGCGCTCAGCGGCGAAGGAGGCCGAGCATCGACCCGCCGACC
This sequence comes from Allobosea sp. GW821-FHT09G06, assembly GCF_059416005.1. Taxonomy (NCBI): domain Bacteria; kingdom Pseudomonadati; phylum Pseudomonadota; class Alphaproteobacteria; order Hyphomicrobiales; family Alloboseaceae; genus Allobosea; species Allobosea sp. GW821-FHT09G06. The sequence goes on from NZ_JBWKOI010000003.1 coordinate 70,555, forward strand.
GGCACGCCTTCCTTCAATTCAACCTCAATATCTGGCAGGCGCATTCCCGCGACCCGCTCTTTGACATGGCGACCTATGACGCCGGCACGTTCCCGCTGGACCTCGCCGAGCTTGAGCCGCTGCCCTGCTTCCTTGGCGTGGACATGGCGATCAATGGCGACCTCGCGGCCATCGTCGCGGCGTGGCGTCACGATGACGGCCGGATCACCATCGCACCTTGGTTCTTCGTGCCCGGCGACGACCTGATGGCCCGTGCCCACCGTGACGGCGTGCCTTACGAGCGTTGGCGCGACGAAGGCCATATGATCGCAACGGATGGCCCGATTATCGATCCCGGCGCCGTCGAAGATCATATTCGCGAACTTTGCGGACGCTTTGACGTGCGCGAGATCGCCTTCGACCCGCACCTTGCCCGCACGATGATGCAGCGGCTCTTTGACGATGGCCTGCCGACCGTCGAAATGCGCCAGAACATCACGACCATGGGGCCGGCAATTGGCACCCTTGAGCGCTTCGTGAACGGCCGGCTGCTTCGTCATGGCGGGCATCCGGTTCTTCGCCATCACTTCGATAGCGTCGTCGCCAGCCGGAACGACACCGGCCTTGTGCGGATGCACACGGCTCGACGAACCGACCGCAAGGACGGTGCTGTCGCTGCCGCGATGGCCGTCGCACGCGCCGCTTCGAACGACAACCGCCGAAGCATTCACGACATGGACCCCGAAGAGGAAGCCGAGTTCTGGACCAAGGTCCACGACCTCGCCGCGTAAGGAATAGATATGGCCGAAGCCGCCGAACAGCTTGTCGTCGCCCTTGAGGCCCGCATGCGGGAGTTCGAGAAGAACTTTCAGCGTGCCAAGAACGCCAGCAATGACAACTGGCGCCAGATCGAGGGCCGTGCCCGCAGGGGCGCGCGCAACCTTGAGCAGTCCATGGGCGGCGCCACGACCGCCATGGCGCGCCAGCTTGAGAACTTCGGCGACGCTGCCGCCGGAAAGCTCAAGGGCGCTTTCGCCGCCATCGCAACCGGCGTGGTGCTCAACGGACTTCGGAAGACGGCGGACGAATACACCAAGGTAATGAACAGCCTGAAGGTGGCCGGGGTGAAGGACGCTGACCTGTCCGGCACCTTCGATAAGCTGTTTGCCAGCGCACAGCGCAACTATGCGCCGCTTGACGCCCTCGCGACGCTCTATGGGCGCGTCTCGGCCGCCCAGACCACGCTGAAGGCGTCCAGCGCTGACGTGATGCGCGTCACCGACATCACCGCGCAGGCCCTTCGCGTGTCCGGCACGTCCGCGAGCGAGGCACAGGGCGCGCTCTTGCAGTTGGGCCAGGCATTGGCCGGCGGGAAGATTCAGGCCGAGGAATACAACAGCCTGCTCGACGGCATGCGCCCGCTTTTGGAGGCCGCTGCCGCCGGCATGGTTGAAGCGGGCGGCGATGTCGCCAAGCTCACCGCGCTGGTGAAGGACGGCAAGGTTTCGAGCGAGGCGTTCTTCCGCGCCATCCTCGCCGGCTCCCCCATCCTTGAAGAGAAGCTTGCTGGCGCGACCACGACGAGCGAGCAGGCGTTCCAGCGGCTTCAGAACGAGCTTACGAAGGCCGTTGGCGAGTTCGACCGGATGGTCGGCGTCACCCCGGCCGTTGTCTCTGGCATGGAATCGGTTGCGAACAGCATCGGCCCCATCGGCGCGGCCGCCGCTGACGCCACGGTGAAGGTGCAGGGCCTTTTGAAGGCCCTTGGCGATGTCATGGCCGCGTCGGGGAAGGCGATCTCTGGCGCGCTCGAATCCGCGCAGGCTGACACCGCGCGGACGCAGCGGACCATTCTCGAGGCGAAGCTTCGCGGCGCCATCGGCCCGGAACGTGCTGGTATCGAGGCGCAGCTTCGAGCGCTGGACGCTGGCGCGCAGAACCCTTCCGCGAAGGCGGCGCGCGCCGCCGCCGAGCGCGAGCGTCATATTCAGGCTGGCCGCGATGCCGGCGACTTTGGGAACATCGGAACCGGCATCGGCATGCCCAATGCCCCGCTGCCGCCTAGCCGCCCGGCTGGCGTCGGCGGTAACGGCGTAAAGCCGATCAGCCTGAAGGACTACGCTGTTCCCGGTGAGGAAGGTAAGGGCGGCGGTGGTGGCGGCGGCTCTGGTGCTGAGAAGCAGAGCCGCTTTGACCGCGACCTTGAAGCGATCCAGCGCCGCACCGAGGCCTTGCGCCTTGAGGCCCAGATGGTCGGGAAGGGCCGCGAGGAAGTCGAGCGGTCGAAGATCGCCCTTCAGCTTGAGCAGGCCGCGAAGCGCGATGGCCTCACCGTCACCGACGAAATGCGTTCGAAGATCGAGCAGGCTGCACAGGGCTATGCTGCCGCGAAGATGAAGGTCGAAGACCTGAAGGAGGCGATGGACGGCGTTCGCGACGCGCAAAAGTTCTTCGCGCAGGAAGTGACTGACGGCTTCGTGGACATGATCGTGGAGGGCAAGAGCGCCACCGAGGTTGTGCAGCAGCTTGGCAAGGCCCTGTTGAAGGCTGCCCTTCAGGCTATGCTCATGGGCAGCGGGCCGCTGGCCGGGCTGTTCGGAACGAAGGGCGCTGACGGCGCCGTGGGTGGCTTGTTCGGCTTCCTGCCGAAGCTCTTCGGCTTCGCAGATGGCGGTTACACCGGCAACGGTGGGAAGTATCAGCCGGCCGGCATCGTCCACCGTGGCGAGTTCGTCATGTCGAAGGCCGCGACCAGCCGCATCGGCGTCCAGAACCTTGAGGCCATGCACCGGGGAGTGCTGCGCGGCTTCGCGGACGGTGGCTATGTCGGCAGTGCGCCGGCCATTCGTCAGCCGGAACTTGCAGGCGCCAGTGCAGCGCCGGTGCAGGCCATCAGCATCTCGGCGCCGATCACGATCCACGGCTCTTCCGGCACACCGGAGCAGAACGACGACCTCGCGAAGAAGATGCAGCGCCAGCTTGAGGTGACGATGCGGTCGGTGGTGGCCGATGAGATGAGAAAGCAGACCCGGCCGGGCAACTTCGCGAATACGAGGAACCGCTGATGCCCCTGCCGACCTTCACGCCGCCTATCGGCCCGACGCCGGGCGCCGCGCATAAGCCGAAGGTGAACCTGCTCAAGGCCGAGTTCGGCGACGGCTATTCGCAGTCAACGCCGAAGGGAATCAACCACATTCGCCGGACGTGCAGCCTGAAGTGGGATGCGCTCACGCTCGACCAGATGCAGGAGCTTGCCGAGTTCTTCGAGCGCATGGCCGGAAGCCAGCCGTTCTATTACCAGCCGCACGGCGCACGCTCCCCGGTGAAGTGGACTTGCGAGGACTGGTCGCATCCGCAGGCGCAGGATGGTGTTTGGACCTTCACTGCGGAACTGGTGCAGAGTTTCAGCAACGCCGCCTAGCAGATAGGCGCGCGCTGACTCATGGAGGGCCCAGGACTCGCCTTCGTGCGCGTGCAGGTGGCAGAGGGGCGGCCGGAAGCTAGCGCCCGCTGGTGACTCTCTAAACGCTTCCGGGCGGAACGGTCCCGTTCGGCCATGAGATATGTGACGGCCGGGAGCGGAGCGACCGGGCCGGAGCCCTCTCTATCCCGGGATGGGACATCTGGTGCCGGGCAACCTACGCCTTCGGCTACCGGAGGAGTTCCTGCGGATAGAAGATGGACGAAGCTTCCGGACGCGCCAGCGTCCGGGCAAGGCCGAAGGCCGCGCAGGCGAGCGCCGGAGGCGCGAGTAGTCGGGGCATCCTCATAGGCTGGAAATGCGTGCGAGGCCAATTTTCCGAGCAATTACTTGTTTCTTTCTTTTAGTGCTTATTCACACATAAGGGAAAATGGCCTCGCACGCGCCTTGCGATTGCGCATAGCCGGAGCAGAAAAATAGCCTCGCACGCCGCGTCGTCGAAGCATAGGAAAATTAGCCTCGCACGTTTCAACGCTCAAAATGTCGAGCGGAAGGGGCGTTATGGCGCCTTTAGCGGCGTTGATATCATCTTGTGTATGTGATATGATTGTTCATCAATCAGTAAGGACGCTAATGACCGCCCATTATTCCCCGACCGCAAACACCGTTCGCCTTGATCCTCGCCGGCTCGCCCAGTTGAAGGCCGTCGCCGAAGCCATCGACACGACCTCTGCCGGCGTCATCAGCCAGTGGCTGCGCTCCTGTGTGGAAAGCGGCGTGATCCCCGCCGATATCCCCGGCATCGTCATCGGCAAGGTTGAAGGCGGCATCACTATCGCCATCGACGGCGCGGAGCCGGTTGCGCTGGACCGTGACATAGCGGGGAAGGTAGTCGCCTCGCTCCGTGCGGCCATCGACACCGGCGCCGGCACCATCGAGCCGTTCGCTGCCGTCCCCTACGCTGTCGTGAAGAAGGGGCCGGGCATCCGCCTGATGCTCCCGTTCTACGGCACCGGCGCGCAGAAGTTCGACAACTCGCCGAGCTTCCCCGTCGATCTCGCCGAAGACCTTGTTGGCCAGATCGAAAAGGCGCTGGCCTGACAAAGAAAAGGCCCGAACGCGCCAACGTTCGAGCCCTTCGAATTCTTCCGGCCTGCCGGCCGTCACCGCTCACCATGCGATAGGTTTATTATATGTGGGATGAATCCGGGCCGCAATATGCTGGCCGCGCAGACCCGAACGACATTATTGCGGAGATCGACGCGATTGAAGCTCCGGCTGATCATGTCGAGCCCGCGCCGCCTCACGTCAGCGGGCGCTTCAAGGCCGCTATGGATGCTTGGCGCGATCGTCATATCGCCTACCTCGCCAACCCGAACACTTATGAGGCTTTGCTGGCAGAACGCCGACAGGAGGAGAACCGCAAGCTTTGGCGGGCGGAGTATGCCGTTCGCTTAGGGCGCCCTGTTCGCGTTACCGAGCGCGGCCAGACCCCGGAGCGTCGCGCCGAGAAGAAGGCCGCGAAGTCCAAGGAAGAGCGCGCTCGGCGAGATGAACGGAGCACTCCGGAGCAGATAGCCGCCCGTAAGGAAGATGCGAAGGTTCGGGCGAAGGCGAGCCGCGAGCGCAAGAAGCAGGCCGAACACCCCGAGGGCTACGGAAAGTTTTGACGATCACCAGCAGTCGCACCGGCGACTGCGCTATAACGTAATCGCCAGCCTCTTAGCGGCGGCTGGTGCTCCGCCTGACAGATTGCCGGCCCTCGCCGGCAATGGCGGACTGAACCCCTCGCGACCGGCAAGCCGCGAGGGGTTTTTCGTGGCAAGAAAAGTAAGTAAGAACCTACTTAAGCTGTTGTTTTTATTTGCTAATTTATCTACGCAGCTATTGCGGCGTGGTTCCGGCCGTGCGAGTCTTTGGCTGCCAAATCACTGGCGCCAGAGACAAGCCTATGAGCCCGATCAATCACGCCCTCTATCTCTCCAATCCGACGCACCGCACGCTGGTCGACCGCCTGATGTCAGCGCACGTCGATCCCGGCCACGACCTCCGCAGCACCATCATCGAGATTCTGGGCGACGCTGATATCTGGCCGATCATGTGCCTTGAGGACCGGCTGGAAGAGCGCCAGCGGCGCCGGGCGCGCGGACTAGAGTGAGAGCAATGGCAGGAGCGTGTCAGCAATCTTCTGCGTTCGCTATGGCGACTTGGCTATAAGATCAAAGGCTGACGCCCCTGTCAGCGCAGGAGCGAAAATGAACCAGTTCAAGATGAAGGCGCCTGACAGCGAGATCACCGCGTCGTGGCAGCGCGAGGGCAGCATGATCCTCGTTCGGTATGGCGAGCGGACGAAAAAGGCTCAGGCTAGCGATAGCGACGAGACCAACCTTTTCGTAGCGCGCGACATCGTGCGCGGCTGGATCGCTGCGGACCTGAAGGAGGGGGAGTAATGGCGCTCAATCCCGTCCTCCGCGAGATTGTCACGCGTGCTGCCGATAGGGGTAGGCGCGTGATGCTGCAGCGAGAGGTGGCCCGCGAGGCTTTGGTCGGGGCCGTTGCGGATGAGATTTATTCCGCCACGCCCGACGATACGGACCTCGATACCTTGGCGCTCGCCGACATGATCGTGGAGCGCTTGGAGGCGATGGGTGTCGAGCTTCCCAAGCCTCGGCTCAGTGTTCGTGCCGAGACGAAGCGGGAGGCCACGTAATGTTCCGGCGACAAGCCTATACTGGGGCTGAGTTGCCTAAGGATACGAAGGTGCCCAGGATGCCGTCCAACGTCCAGCCGGCGCCTGCGCCGGGTCCGGTTAGCTTGCTTGATTGGATGACGCCCCTCGGCAAGCGCCTTGGCGACTGCACCGGGGATGAGATCGCGGCTCTTGCCGCACTCTTCAATGAGTTGGCGAAGAGCAAGTCCACCGCCTGAAGCCCAGGGCGATTTATGACATCAGACCCGCCGGTGCAGATCGGCGGGCCTCTAACTTCAATTCGCGCGCCGGGCATTCCTGCGCTCGGCAGCTAACCGCACCCGAGCAGGTGTCGTGTAAATTCGTTCCAGCAATGTAGCTGTGAAATCGAGCAAATCTTCCGCCTCGTTCGCAGTTAAAGTGCCGCGATGAGCGCCGTCATTCCCGTCTTCACGAATGCATGCGGAGAGGTCGCGCAAATCTTCCGGTAGTTTTGCATTGTCAAACAGCCAAGGCAGGCGCAACCCAAGATCACGCCGCATTTTCTGAGTAAGCCCTGGTGTTTCCTCCTCCGGTAACAGCGGTGCTGTTGCTAAATCGATCGACAACCGGAACATCGTGCCCGCTGCATTCCAGCATTGAGACGACATACAACGGGCAGCCTCCTCAAAAATATTGTTGATATTTTCGGGTAGGTGCTCCGGGGGAGAAATGTCGCTAACGTCAGCTACCGATATAAATCGCCTTATGCCGAAATCAGCTTCGATAGAGCCTGGTATTTCGGATACAGAAATGTTATTTCTACGTTCGAAGGCGTTTGCCTTTTCTTGCGAGAGCACAAATATGGTGCCTTTCTTGCATCTTCTGCAAACGCAAAAGGCTTCGAATATATGTGACCATCCGTGTTCGCGCCCTAAGAGGCAGTCACCTTTCACGTCGAAGGTTACATGCGCTGTTCCGCACCGAGGACAGTCGCCAGCAATCTCAGCCATCGTTTCTTCCCGTCGAAACCTATTCTATCCCTCCCTCACCATAGCGACGCTCAAACCCGCTGCCATCCCTCTCGCCGTTCAGGACGCGCGCCAGCACCGGCCACTCAGAGAAGGTAGTTTAGGAGAGGAGATCACCTTTAGTCCTGCTCATCCGCCCAGACTTCATGTTCAATGACTGCGAAATCGATACACTTGCCGATCTGACCATGCTCGTTGACGACCACGGACATATCGCTCGTGTGCATTATCCCTGCGGACTCAAAGAGGTCGCGAATGGTGTCCGCTTCGCTGCTTGCGATGGCGCCGATCTTTTCAAAGCTGCCCGAAACAAAGTCGACTTCGAAAGCGAGATCGCCAAAGAGCTCACTCGAAACGTCCTTCCCTTCGCGATCCACCATAGTCTGCTGCGCGCAGATAGTGAATCCGCCGGGAACAAGTGCCGCGACCGCATCCGATTTTGCCGCCAATCGGAACGCCTCGGTTTCTGCGGCGAACACATTCCGAACATGCTGCTCGTTTGGTTTTCGGCGATAGACCTTTCTGATGCGCCCAGCGCTTGGATCGACAAAAATCAGCCCGTAGGCTCCCTCGGTGAGATAAACGAAATTTGATCCCGCGAGCCTTAGCCCGCGCGATTCGTTCGCAAAGCCCATCTCCATCAACCCCGTCGTGAATGCGGCCTTTCGGCGCTACACAAAAGCACTCACACTATTGCTACACAATCGCTCACAACTTCCAAGCTAAGCGATTGATAAATAACAGGAAAAAATGGTGGCGGAGACGGAGGGATTCGAACCCTCGATACCCTTGTGGGGTATGCTCATTTAGCAAACGAGTGCCTTCAGCCTCTCGGCCACGTCTCCGGCGAGAGGCTCTATGCCCGATTGCCGAGGCGTTTGACAAGTCTCGCCGGCAATTTCCTTTGCGCAGCCTGTGCATGTGTCCAAGCGAACCCCTAAGCCCTGCCGTGTGAAGGGGCGCTCTGGCGACTCCCCGCAGCTAGCCAGCACAAGCACACAGCCGAGCCCTGCGTCGGCTTGCCTTGCTCCTCCGCTGGCCAGCCACTAGATTGAACCTGTCCGTTGGGGTGCCGAAAGGCTGAGAGGCGTGTTCCGCGCCAACCCATCGTACCTGATCCGGGTAATGCCGGCGAAGGGAACGGTCTTCGGCTCGCAGATGTCTTGCTCGTGCCCCAGGCCGCTGCCTTTCCGGGAGCAGGGAAGAGCATGACGGCGCAACGCCTTCAGTCGGGCCTGAATGTCGCGGTGGTCGGCGCCGGCGTCGTCGGTTTGGCCTGCGCCGCCGAACTGCTGGCGCGCGGCGCACAGGTAACCATCCATGAGCGCGGCCCGCGCATCGGCGCCGAGGCTTGCTCCTGGTATGCCGGAGGCATGCTCGCGCCCTGGTGCGAGGGCGAGAGCGCCGAGGAGCCGGTGATCCGGCTCGGCCAGCAGGCGGCCGATTGGTGGGAGCGACATGCCGGTGGCGTCGTGCGCAATGGCACGCTTGTTGTGGCGCCCAGTCGCGATCGTTCGGAGCTGCGCCGCTTCGGCCAGCGCACCAGCCATTTCGAGGAGATCGATGGCGAGGCCATCGCCGGTCTGGAGCCCGATCTCGCCGGACGATTCTCGCGGGGGCTGTTCTTCGCGGGCGAGGCGCATCTCGACCCGCGCGTGGCGATCGCGGCTTTGGCTGAGAGGCTCGTCGTTGGTGGGGTGGCCATCCATTTCGACCGCGCCGTCGAACCCACCGATCTCGATGCCGATATCGTGCTCGATTGCCGGGGATTGGCGGCGCGCGATGTCCTGCCGGACCTGCGCGGCGTGAAGGGCGAGATGCTGCTGCTGCGGAGCGACGATATCAGCCTGTCGCGGCCGGTCCGGTTGCTGCATCCGCGCATCCCGCTCTACATCGTCCCACGCGGCGACGGGCTCTTCATGGTTGGTGCGACCATGATCGAGAGCGGGGAGCGCCGCCGCATCTCCGCCCGCGCCATGCTGGAATTGCTCGGTGCGGCCTACGCGCTGCATCCGGCCTTCGCTGAAGCCGAGGTCGCCGAGATCGGCACTGATGCCCGCCCGGCCTTTCCCGACAACCTGCCGCGGCTGACGCGTCGTGGTCGGGTGATCCATGTCAACGGGCTCTATCGCCACGGCTTCCTGCTCAGCCCCGCCATGGCGCGGATGGCAGCCGAGGCCGCGCTGAACCCGCAATCCACACCGGAGATGCTGCATGACGTTGCTGCTTAACGGCGCGCCTCAGACCGTTGCCGCGAAGACCTTGGCCGAGGCGCTGGCCGAGCTGGGCTTTGCCGGCCGCATCGTCGCGACCGCGCTGAACGGTGATTTCGTGCCGGCCCGCAAGCGCGCCGAGACGGCCTTAAGCGAGGGCGACCGCATCGAGATCGTCGCGCCGATGCAAGGAGGCTGAGATGGCGTCCTTCTATGGTTTCGAGCCAGAGAACCCGCTCTTTCTGGGCACCGCGCAATACCCGTCGCCCGCCATCCTGGCCGAGGCGGTGAAGCGCTCCGGCGCCGAGGTCGTCACCGTGTCGCTGCGCCGGGAATCCTCCGGTGGTGCCGGACAGGCCTTCTGGGCGCTGATCCGCGAGCTCGGCGTCAAGGTTCTGCCGAACACGGCCGGCTGCCACACCGTCAAGGAGGCCGTGACCACCGCTCAAATGGCGCGCGAGGTCTTCGGCACCGACTGGATCAAGCTCGAGGTGATCGGCGAGGACGACACGCTCCAGCCGGACGTGATCGCGCTGGTCGAGGCCGCGCGCATCCTCACTGACGACGGCTTCAAGGTCTTTCCCTACACGACCGAGGATCTCGTCGTCGGCGGGCGCTTGCTCGATGCCGGCTGCGAGGTGCTCATGCCCTGGGGCGCGCCGATCGGGTCGGGCAGGGGGCTCAACAACCCCTATGGCCTGCGCAGCATGCGCCAGCACTTCCCCGACATCCCGCTGGTCGTCGATGCCGGCATCGGCCTGCCCTCCCATGCCGCACAGGCGATGGAGATGGGCTATGACGGCATCCTGCTCAACACCTCCGTCGCCAAGGCCGGCGACCCCGCCGCGATGGCGGAAGCCTTCGCGCTCGCCATCCGCGCCGGCCGACAGGCTTTCGCCGCGCAGCCGATCGAAGCGCGCGACATGGCCGCTCCCTCCACCCCCGTCATGGGCAAGGCATTCCTGGCATGAAACTCGATCCGTTCTACCCCATCTTCGACAGCGCCGACTGGCTGGAGCGGATGCTGCCGCTTGGCGTCAAGCTGGTGCAGTTGCGCGTCAAGGATCGCTCCGAGACCGAAGTCGCGCGCGAGATCGCCCGGGCGAAGGCGTTGTGTGCCGCTGCCGATTGCGTGCTCGTCGTCAACGACTACTGGAAGCTCGCCATCGCCGAGGGCTGCGATTTCATCCATCTCGGCCAGGAGGATCTCGACGATGCCGATCTCGGCGCGATCCGCAAGGCCGGCCTGAAGCTCGGCATCAGCAGCCATGACGAGCCCGAGCTGGAGCGCGCGCTGGCGGCCAAGCCCGACTATGTCGCGCTCGGCCCGGTCTATCCGACGATCCTTAAAGCAATGCGCTTCGGCCCGCAGGGTCTTGAGCGGCTGGGCGAATGGAAGCGCCGCATCGGCGACCTGCCGCTGGTCGGCATCGGGGGCATCTCGCTGGAGCGGGCGCCGGGCGTCTTCGAGGCCGGTGCCGACATCGTCGCGGCGGTGACCGACATCACGCTGAACGCCGATCCCGAGGGCCGGCTGAAGGCCTGGATCGCGGCGACGCGGAAGCGCGCGGCCTGAGAGGGCGCACGGCTGCGCTTCCAGGCTTGATATCGAACCACTCCGTCATCCCGGACAAGCGGCGAAGCCGCGCCGATCCGGGATCCATCGTAGAGCGCGGAGCCCGACGATGAATCCCGGCGCTCCGCTTCGCTGCGGCCGGGATGACGGCGAGGTGTATGAAGCTCAGCTCTCGGCCTCGGCCGACATCGTGTGCCCATCGACATGGCCGAGGCTGCGCTCGGGATCGAGCCGGTCGCGCACGCGCTGCTTCAGCACCTTCGAATCCGGGAAGCCGCCATCGGCCTTGCGGTCCCAGATCAGTTCGCCGTCGTAATGGATCTGGAAGATGCCGCCGGTGCGCGGGATCAGAGCGACCTCGCCGAGATCCTGCCCGAAGGTCGAGAGCAGTTCCTGCCCGAGCCAAGCCGAGCGCAGCATCCAGTTGCACATCGAGCAGTAGGTGATGGCGATGCGGGGGGCGGGCTTGGTCTGGGTCATGATCGGTCACCGAAGCGGGAGGTCGCCTCCGACATCCCGCTTCGGGCGCCGCGATGCAAGCCCGAAAGCTGCATGGCCGATCGGCGATCGGCTATGGCTTAAGTTTTTGTTTTAACTAAATAAAATGAAGGGCGCTCAGACTTCGTCGATATAGCGGCGGCGCAGGTGGGCCTTGAACACCGATGCATCGAGCGGCCGGCCCGTGGCCTCGGTCAGCAGGTCGTCGGTCGAGAGCAGCGAGCCCTTGCCGTGGATATTGGCGCGCAGCCAGCCGACCAGCGGGCTGAAATCGCCCTTTCCGATGCCGGGCAGGATCGAGCCTTCCGCCTTGCAGGCCGCGTCGAAGATCTGGGCCGCGGTCATCGCGCCCAGCGTATAGGTCGGGAAATAGCCCCAGCCGCCCGACGGCCAGTGGATGTCCTGCAGGCAGCCGAGCCGGTCATTGGGCACGGTGACGCCGAGCAGGGACTTCATCCCGGTATTCCAGGCGGTGGGTAACTCCGCGAGCGGCATCTCGTCGGCGATCAGCGCCTTTTCAAGCCGGTAGCGCAGGATGACATGGGCGGGATAGGTGACCTCGTCGGCATCGACGCGGATGAAGCCGGGCTCGACGCGGGTATAGCGATGCCACATCGCCGTGCTGTCCCATGCCGGTCCCTCACCTCCAAAACTCTCCCGCATCAGCGGCGCGGCGTAAGTGAGGAACTGACGCGAGCGGCAGGCCTGCATCTCCATCAGGAGCGACTGGCTCTCATGCAGGCTCATGCCGCGCGCGGCGCCGACCGGCTGGGCGAGATAGCCCTGCGGCCGGCCCTGCTCGTAGAGCGCGTGGCCCGTCTCGTGCAGCACGCCCATCAGCGCCTTGGTGAAATCGGCCTCGTCATAGCGCGTGGTGATGCGGACATCGTTATCGGCGCCACCGCAGAACGGATGGGTCGAGATGTCGAGCCGGCCGCGCTCGAAATCATAGCCCAGCGCCGCCATGAACTTGAGGCCGAGCGCGCGCTGCGTCTCGGTCGCGAAGGGGCCTCCCAGCGCAGCCAGGGCCGGGCGGCGCGCCTGCACCGCCATCGCCTCTTGCGTGAAGCCCGGCAGGAAGGCAGCGAGATCGTCGAACAGTGCGTCGATCTTGGCCGAGCGGCCATCGGGCTCGTAATCGTTGAGCAGGGCATCATAGGCGGAGAGGCCGAGTTTCTCGCCCTTGGCCCGGCCGATCTGGCGCTGCAGGTTCAGGACCTCGGCGAGATAGGGCAGGAGGCCGGCGAAATCGGCATCGGCCCGCGCCTGACGCCAGCGCATCTCGCAGGCCGAGACCGCCTTGCTCGACGCTTCCACCAGCTCCGAGGGCAGGGCGGTATCGACGGTCCAGACGCGGCGGATCTCGCGCAGGTTCGCCTTCTCCCAGGCGCCGAGGCTGCTGTCGCTCTCGGCTGCGCCGAGCCAGTCACCGATGCGGGCATCGGTCGAGAGGCCGTGGCGCATGACATGAAGCAGCGCCATGCTTTCGGCCCGCGTCTCGGCAGCGCCCTTCGGCATCATCACATCGTTGTCCCATTGCAGGATGCCGATGGCGTTCGACAGCGCGGCGATGCGGCCGAAATGGGCGGAGAGGTCGGAATAGGCGGTCATGCAGCTCTCTGGTGTGGGAGTGGGCGGCGCAATTGAAGTGTTTTCGCCGGCCCGGACAAGCCGCGTCAGCAGCGCCGGGCCGGAACGACGATGAGCGTGCGGTTCAGGCGAACAGCTTGGAATATTGCCGCGGCTGCGAGCGCAGATACTGGTTCGGTGCCTTGACGGTGGCGCCAAGTTGGGCGGCCGCGTGCCAGGGCCAGCGCGGGTTGTACAGGATGCCGCGTGCCAGCGCGACGAAATCGGCCTCGCCCGTGCCGATGATCGCCTCGGCCTGCTCGGCCTCGGTGATGAGGCCGACCGCCATGGTGGTGATGCCCGTCGCCTGCTTCGCGGCCCGCGCCAGTGGCACCTGATAGCTCGGCCCGAGCGGGATCTTCTGCGTCGCCGACAGCCCGCCGCCGGACATGTCGATGAAGTCGGCGCCGCGCGCCTTGGCCGCCGCGGCGAAGGCGATGCTCTGCTCGATATCCCAGCCACCCTCGACCCAGTCCGTGCCGGAAATGCGGAAACCGACCGGATAGCCCGCCGGCACCACGGCCCGTACCGCATCGAGCACCGCGAGCGGGAAGCGCATGCGGTTCTCCAACGAGCCGCCATACTCATCCTCGCGCCTGTTCGAGAACGGCGAGAGGAACTGGTGCATCAGGTAGCCATGCGCGCCATGAAGCTCGATCGCGGCGAAGCCGAGCCGCACGGCCCGGCGGGCCGAATCCGCGAAGGCCTCGATCAGGCGGGCGATGTCATCCCCGGTGAGGGCGCGGGGCGGCCGCGGGTAGTTTTCGAAGCCGAGCTCCGAGGGGCCCTCGACCGTCCAGCCGCCCTGGTCGAGGCCGAGTTGGCCGCCGCCCTTCCAGGGCTGGGCGACGGAGGCCTTGCGGCCGGCATGGGCGAGCTGGATCGCGATCGGCATGTCTGACCAGCGCCGAGCGGAATCCAGCGCCTTGCCGAGTGCCGCTTCGGTCTCGTCGGACCAGAGACCGAGATCGAACGGGCTGATCCGGCCATCCGGCTCGACGGCCGTCGCCTCGATGATCAGGAGGCCGGCGCCGGACAAAGCGAGATGGCCTAGATGGATAGTGTGCCAGTCGCTGGCGCAGCCATCCTGCGCCGAATACTGGCACATCGGGGCGATGACGATACGGTTGGCGAGCGTGAGGCTGCCAAGCTGATAGGGGCTGAAGAGCTGGCTCATGGCGGGATGGGGTCTCGGAAGGTGCAGGTTTCCCGCGCAGTCTAGAAGCCGCCGCGTGGCCAAGGCCAGTGGCCCTCGCGCAAACGCGATGCCCGATGCGTGCAGATGCACCTCGCGAGGCCGGCGATCCCGGTGCTAGCCTCGGGAGGACAGCCCCTGCTCCCGGAGACCGCCATGGCCGACGCATCCGATTCGGTTCAGCTCACCCGTGACGGTGGCGTCGCGATTCTGACGCTCAATCGGCCGGCGCAGCTCAACGCCATCGATGCGCCGATGGCGGAGCGCTTCCTCGTACAGGTGAAGGTGATTGCGGCCAGCGGCGATGTCCGCGCCATCCTGCTGCAGGGGAATGGCCGCTCCTTCTGCGTCGGGGGCGATATCTCGCAGTTTCTCGCCGGCAGCGATGTCGCGGCCGGTATCGAGGCGATCATGGCACCGATGCACGAGGCGCTGCGCTTGCTCGATGCCTTGCCGCAGCCCTCTGTCGCCTGCCTGCATGGAGCGGTCGCGGGCGGCGGCTTCAGCCTCGCGCTCGCTTGCGATCTAGCGATCGCGGCCGACGATGCCCGCTTTACCATGGCCTATTCCCGGATCGGCGCGACCTCCGATCTCGGCGGCACCTATCGGCTTGCCCGCCTCGTCGGCCAGCGCAAGGCACGCGAGATCGCGCTGCTTGCTGATGTGTTCGGGGCCGAGGAGGCGCTAAAAATCGGCCTCGTCAACCGCGTCGTGCCGGCCGCCCAGGCGCGCGACGAAGCCTTGGCGATGGCCCGCAAGCTCGCGGCGGGGCCGACCGGCGCCTATGGCCGCATCCGCACCTTGCTGGCGGAAGCTCCGGACGCCGATCTCGCTGATCATCTCGACGCAGAGCGCGACGCCTTCCGCGAGACGACGGCGACCGCCGATTTCCGCGAGGGCGTGACGGCCTTTCTGGAAAAGCGGCCGGCGGCCTTCACCGGCCGGTGAGGCGCTGTCGGCCTGCCTGTTCACCTTTGCGTGCGCCGCACAATCCGCTCCTGAAAATGCCGTAATCAGACATATGATAAGCAGGCTTACGATTGGGAGGCCTGCGAATGAAGCGACCCTTGCGGCGGGAGCTGGTTTTCCAGCTGGTTGAAACCTCGCGGCTGCTCCGGACCTATGTCGAGCAGCGCGCCCGCCAGCACGGCACGACGCGGGCCCAATGGGGCGTGATGTCGCGGTTGCGGCGTCAGGAGGGGCTGAATCAGGCCGCGCTCGCCGAGCAGATGGACCTCCAGCCGATCTCGCTCGCCCGCCTGCTCGATCGCTTGCAGAGCCAGAACCTGATCGAGCGCCGCGAGGACCCTGCCGACCGCCGCGCCTATCGGCTCTTCCTCACCCCGGAGGGGCGGGCGCTGGTCGACGAGCTCGATTCCGTCCGGACCGAGATCGCCGACGAGATTCTCGGAGAGGCCGAGGAGGGCGCGATCCTGTCCGCTCTCGGCACGCTCTCGACGATCCGCGAGCAGATTCGCGCCCGATCCGAAGACAAGGCGCCGGCCTCCGCCGACGACGCAGCCTGAGCGAATGGACATCAGATGAAGCGTTCAGGATTGATCATCGGCGTTGTTGCGATCGGCCTTGCGGCCGGCGGAGCCTGGTATTGGCATTCACGCTCGCCTGAGGCCGCGCATACGGCCAGCGGCAGGCGAGGTGAGGGGGCTCCGGTCGCGGTCGTCACGGCTGCCGCGATCCAGGCCGATTTCCCGGTACGCAAGCACGCGATCGGCTTCGTCGAGACGCCGGCGAGCGTGCTTGTGCGCTCGCGCATCGACAGCCAGATCATGGCTCAGCATGTCACCGACGGGCAGTTCGTCAAGGCCGGCGACCTGCTCTTCACCCTCGACGATCGCGACATCAAGGCCCAGATCGCCAAGGACGAGGCGATGCTGGCCCGCGACGAGGCCACCCATACCCGCAACCTCGCCGATCTCGATCGTTACAAGCAGCTCTTCGCCCGCAATGCCGGCACGCAGGCACAGGTCGATCAGGCGACGGCCGATGAGCGCAGCTCCGCCGCCTCGATCCAGGGCGACCACGCGACGCTCGACGCCGATCGCCTCAAGCTGAGCTACACCCGCATCACCGCGCCGATCGACGGGCGCATCGGCACCGTGCAGGTCACGCCGGGCAATCTCGTCAATGCCAGCGCCAACAGCAGCGGCACCGGCCTGCTGACGATCACGCAGATGAAGCCTTTGCGCGTCTCCTTCGCGATGCCGGAGAGCGAATTGCCGACCTTGCAGGGCGCGCTCGCTGCCGCGAAGCCGGTGCCGGTCACCGCCCGCGTGCCGAATGCTGCCCGCATGGCGACCGAGGGCAAGCTCAACTTCGTCGATTCCACCGTCGACATCACCTCCGGCACGATCACCGCCAAGGCCGCCTTCGCCAATGACGATCTCAGCCTCTGGCCGGGACAATATGTCGATGTCGAGATCATTCCTGAGACCCTGACGGGTGTCGCGGTGATCCCGACCGTCGCTGTCCAGACCGGCCAGAAGGGGCCCTATGTCTTCGTCGTGAAGCCGGATTCCACGGTCGATCTCCGGCAGATCAAGGTCGCGCTCAGCGATGGCGAGCGTACGGCGGTGACCGAGGGCATCGCGCCGGGCGAGCGCGTCGTCACCGACGGCCAGATGCGGCTGAAGCAGGGCACCAAGGTGCGCGAGCGCGCGGCCACCGGCGAGAAGCCGGCGCAGGCGACGCCGGTTGCGGAGGGCGCACGCTCATGAACGTCTCCGGTTTCTGCATCCGCCACCCCGTCGCGACCATTCTGATGTCGGTCTCGCTGGTGCTGGCGGGGCTCTTCGCCTGGCGCTTCCTGCCGGTCGCGGCCTTGCCGCGCGCCGAGTTCCCGGTCGTCAACGTCTCCGCGCAATTGCCCGGCGCCTCGCCAGACACCATGGCGACCTCGGTCGCGACGCCGCTGATCAAGCAGTTCGCCACCATCGCCGGCATCGATTCGATCTCGACCACGAATTCGCAGGGCTCGACCTCGATCGCGATCCAGTTCGTGCTGAACCGCGATATCGACGCGGCGGCGGCCGACGTCCAGGCCGCGATCGCCCGCACCCAGCGGCAATTGCCGATCGAGATGACGACGCAGCCGAGCTACCGCAAGGTGAACCCGGCCGATGCGCCGATCATCCTGATGGCGCTGAAGAGCGATGTCGTGCCGCTCTCGCAGCTCGACGCCTTCGCCCAGCAGGTGATCTCCCCGGCGCTCTCGACCGTGGACGGCGTCGCGCAGGTGCTGATCTGGGGCAGCCAGAAATATGCCGTTCGCATCCAGATCGATCCGACCGCGCTCGCTGCGCGCGGGATCGGACTGGACGAGTTGCAGCAGGCGATCACCGCGACCAACGCCAACACGCCGGTCGGCACCATCCAGAACTCGGCTCAGCAGCTGACCATCCAGGCGAAGACGCAGCTCGCCGATGCCGCCCAGTTCGCCAACGTCATCATCACCACGCGCTCTGGCAAGCCGGTCCGGCTCGGCGACGTCGCCAAGGTGATCGATTCCGTCGAGAACACCCAGACCCGCAGCACCTATGACGGTACGCCCGCGATCGTGCTTGCCGTGCAGCGCCAGCCCGACGCCAACACCGTCGAGGTGGTCGATCGCGTCAAGGCGATGATCCCGGCCTTCGAGGACCAGTTGCCGGCGGCAGCCTCCCTCTCGCTGCTGAACGACCGCTCGACCTCGATCCGCCAGGCGGTGGAGGACGTGCAGTTCACGCTGCTGCTCACCATCGCGCTCGTGGTGATGGTGATCTTCGTCTTCCTGCGCCGGGTCGCCGCGACCTTCATCCCGGCGGTCGCCGTGCCGATCTCGATCATCGCCACGCTGGCGGTGATGTACCTGCTCAACTTCTCGATCGACAACATCTCGCTGTTGGGGCTCACGCTCTCGGTCGGCCTCGTCGTCGACGACGCCATCGTCATGCTCGAGAACATCGTCCGCCACATGGAGGAGGACGGCCTCTCGGCCTACGACGCCGCGCTCAAGGGGGCGGGCGAGATCGGCTTCACCATCATCTCGATCTCGCTCTCGCTGGTCGCGGTCTTCATCCCTGTGCTGCTGATGGGCGGGGTCATCGGCCGCATCTTCAACGAGTTCGCCGTGGTGGTGACGGTCTCGATCCTCGCTTCCGCCTTCGTCTCGCTGACGCTGACGCCGATGCTCTGCTCGCGCTTGCTTTCCGGCTATTCCGAGCATCATCAGGAGAACGCGCTCGGCCGCTGGCTGGAGAAGGGCTTCGACAAGCTGCTCGCTGGCTATGATGCTGGCCTGAAATTCTGCCTGCGCTTCCAGCCGCTGATGCTGCTCGCCTTCTTCCTGACCATGGCCGGCACGGTCTGGCTGCTCCAGACCACGCCGAAGGGCTTCTTCCCGCAGGAGGATATCGGCCAGCTCCAGGTTTCGACCGAGGCCCGGCAGGACATCTCCTTCGACGCGATGCAGAAGCTGCAGGCCGAGGTCGCCGAGGTCTTCCGCAAGTCGCCTTACGTGGCGCATGTCGCCTCGACCGTGGGCGGCAATGGCGGCGGTGGCAGCGCGCTCAATGCCGGCCGCCTTTTCGTCGAACTGAAGCCGCTCGACGAGCGGCCTAAGATTGACGCCGTGCTGGCCTCGCTCAGGCGCGATCTCGCTCAGGTCGCGGGCATCAGCACCTATATGACGCCCGTGCAGAACCTGCGCATCGGCGCGCGCTCCTCGAAGAGCCAGTACCAGCTCGTCGTGCAGGGGCTCGACCAGCAGCAGATGAACGGTTGGGCGGTGCGCCTTGCCGACGCGATGAGCCGCGACCGCTCGGCCTTCGTCGACGTCACGACCGACCTGCAGGACAACGCCCTGCAGGCGACGGTCGTGGTCGATCGCGACAAGGCCAATGCGCTCGGCATCGGCTCCGACATCCTGCGCGCGACGCTCTATTCCGGCTTCGGCGTCCGTCAGGTCTCGACGATCTACACCGCCGGCGACAGCTACAATGTCGTCGTCGAGTTCAACCCGAACGAGCACTGGACGCCCGAACGCCTGAATGCCATCCGCGTCCGCACCAAATCCGGCACGCTGGTGCCGCTCGGCGCCATCGCCCGGATCGAGCGCACGGCCGGCCAGCTCACCGTCAACCAGCTCGGCCAGCTTCCGGCGGTGACGATCTCCTACAACCTGCCGGCCGGCGTCGCGCTCGGCGACAGCGTCAACCGCATCGCGGCGATCAAGGACGAACTCGGCCTGCCGAAGTCGATCTCGACCACGCTTGCCGGCACGGCCAAGACCTTCCAGGATTCGCTCGCCAACCAGGGCCTGCTGATCGCCGGTGCGATCCTGACGATCTACATCGTGCTCGGCATCCTCTACGAGAGCTTCATCCACCCGCTGACCATCCTGACCGGCCTGCCATCGGCGGCGGTCGGGGCGCTCGGCGCGCTCAGGCTGTTCGATCTGGAGCTCTCGGTCATCGCCATCATCGGGCTTCTGATGCTGATCGGCATCGTCAAGAAGAACGCCATCATGATGATCGATGTGGCGCTGGTGCTCCGGCGCGAGGGCAAATCGGCGCAGGAGGCGATCCATCAGGCCTGCGTGATGCGTTTCCGGCCGATCCTGATGACGACGCTGGCCGCGCTGATGGGCACCTTGCCGATCGCGCTCGGTGCCGGCGCGAGCGCCGAATTGCGTCAGCCGCTCGGCATCGCCGTGGTCGGCGGCCTGATGATCTCGCAGGTGCTGACGCTGTTCATCACGCCCGTCCTGTTCCTCTACATGGACAGGCTCTCGGAAGGGCTGGTGAAGCTCGGCGGTTCTATCCGCGGGACGAAGCAGGCGCCGCCGCCGGTCACGCATCCGGCGGAGTGATGCGCTGCTCCGTCATTCTCGGGCTGAGCGAAGCGCAGACCCGAGAATCTCAGGAAGGCGAGGCTCGGGAGCCTTCGCGGCGGGAGATGCTCGGGTCAAGCCCGAGCATGACGCCTGAACTTAGCCTCAGGCCGCGTCGAGCCCATACAGCGAGTGCAGCGTGCGCACCGCAAGCTCGGTATAGGCCGAGTCGATCAGCACCGAGAACTTGATCTCGGAGGTGGTGATCGCGCGGATGTTGATGCCCTTCTCGGCCAACGCCCGGAAGGCGCGCGCCGCGACGCCCGCATGCGAGCGCATGCCGACGCCGATCGCCGAAATCTTCACAACGTCCGTCGCGCCCTGGATCTCCTGATAGGAGATCGTGTCGTGCTTGCTCTCGAGCAGCGTCCTGGCGCGCTCGTAATCGGCCGTCGGCACGGTGAAGGTGATGTCGGTCGTCGCCTGGTCGTCCGAGACGACCTGGATGATCATGTCGACATTGATATTGGCATCGGCGAGTGGGCCGAAGATCGCCGCGGCGACGCCGGGCTTGTCGGCCACGCGGCGGAGGGTGATCTGGGCTTCGTCCCGGGAGAAGGCGATGCCGGTGACGATCTGCTGTTCCACGATGTCGTCCTCGTCGCAGATGAGGGTGCCAGGATTGGGATTGTCGGGGTCGTCGAAGGAGGAGCGCACATAGGTCGGCACGCGCTGGGTCATGGCGATCTCGACCGAGCGCACCTGCAGCACCTTGGAGCCGAGCGAGGCCATTTCGAGCATTTCCTCGAAGGAGACCTTGTCCATACGCCGGGCCTTCGGCACGACGCGCGGGTCGGTGGTGTAGACGCCGTCGACATCGGTGTAGATGTCGCAGCGATCGGCCTTGAGGCCGGCCGCGAGCGCGACCGCGCTGGTGTCCGAGCCACCGCGACCGAGCGTGACGATGCGATGCGTGCGCGGGTTCATGCCCTGGAAACCGGAGCAGACCGCGATCTCGCGGTTGCGGTCGAAGCCCGCGAGGATACCGGCGCCGTCGACGCTCTCGATCCGGGCCGAGCCATGCGCGTCGGAGCCGTAAAGCGGGATCTGCCAGCCCTGCCAGGAGCGCGCCGGCATGCCCATCTCCTGGAGGACGATCGCCATCAGCCCGGAAGTGACCTGCTCGCCCGAGGCGACGACGGTGTCGTACTCGGCCTGGTCGAACATCGGCGCGGCTTCCTTGCACCAGCCGACGAGTTCATTCGTCTTGCCCGACATCGCGGAAACCACGACCGCGACCTCGTGGCCGGCGTCGAACTCGCGTTTGACGTGGCGCGCCGCGTTCTTGATCCGCTCGACAGTGGCGACAGAGGTGCCGCCGAATTTCATCACCAGACGGGCCATGACGGTCTTTTCGATAGCTGTCCCGGCCGGAGCCGGGTCGAAAACTCGCCCTCGCACTTGCGGCGGGGCGGGTGTAGATGACGGGCGACAGGCGCGGTGTCAATGCGGCACCGCATAAGCGAAGGACCGGTTCATGGCGGCTGCGACCCAGCGCACAGGCTCGACGATCGACCCGGCCGAGGTCGCCCGCTTCGATGCGATCGCCCGTGACTGGTGGGACCCGAAGGGGCCCATGGCCGTCCTGCACAAGTTCAATCCGGTCCGGCTGGCCTATGTCCGCGACGAGGCCTGCGCCCATTTCCGCCGCGATCCGAAGACGATGCGGGCGCTCGGTGGCCTGAGCCTCGTCGACATCGGCTGCGGCGGCGGCGTGCTCTCGGAGCCGCTCGCGCGGCTGGGCGCGGAGGTCACCGGCCTCGATCCGGCACCGACCAATATCGCGGTCGCGCGCGCCCATGCCGAGAAGAGCGGGCTTTCGATCGATTACCGCGAGGAGACGATCGAGGCGGTCGTGGAATCCGGCAAGCGCTTCGACATCGTGCTGGCGATGGAGGTGGTCGAGCATGTCGCCGATGTCGAGGCCTTCGTCGCTGCCTGCTGCGCGGCGGTGAAACCCGATGGCCTGCTGGTGATGGCGACACTCAACCGCACGCTGAAATCCTATGCGCTCGCGATCGTCGGTGCCGAATACGTCCTGCGCTGGCTGCCGAAGGGCACGCATGACTGGGAAAAGTTCGTGACCCCGGCCGAACTCGGCGGCGCCATCGAAGGCAACGGCTTCACGCTGGGGACGCAGACCGGCGTGGTCTTCAACCCGCTGACCGGCCGCTGGAGCGCCTCGCGCGACATGGATGTGAACTACATGCTCGCCGCCAGCCGGGGCGGTCAGGCCTGACGCTCAATCGTCCTGCCCGGCGAGCTTTTCGCTTGCGGCGGTGATCCGTTGCAGCAGATCGGCCGGGAAGATTTCCGTGATCCGGGCCTGGGTGGCCTTCCAGGCCGGCAAGGCTTCTTGAAGGCGCCTGAGCCCGCTCTCCGTCAGCCAGACGGCGCGCCGGCGCAAATCCCTCTCCACCGAGGCAATCTCGACCAGCCCGTCGCGCTCCAGCCCCCTCAGATTGCGCGAGAGCGTCGAGGGATCGAGTCCGGCCTGCTCGGCGAGCGCCGCCATGCGGTCGTCCTCGTTCGTCGCGATCACCGCCATGAGGCCGAGTTGGGCGACGCTTAATCCGCTGTCCTGCAACGCATCTTCATAGAACTGCGTGACCCGCCGCGCGGCTTGCCGGATGGCCAAGCCTGCGCAGCTGGGGGTCAGCATCCGTACGTCGTCCCGCAATCCGCTCTGTCCCTTCATGGCGAATCGGAATTTACATGTAGATACAATAATTGCATATACATCTAATTACCTTCCGGGAATCCGCCATGCCCATCGACATCCTGAGCCGTATCGGCGGCACCACGCTCCTGCCGCTGCGCCGGATCGTGCCGGCGAACGGCGCGCGCGTCCTCCTGAAGATCGAGAGCGAGAACCCGACCGGCAGCATGAAGGACCGGATGGCCCTGGCGATGATCGAGGCGGCCGAGCGCGATGGGCGGCTCAAGCCCGGTGGCAGCGTCGTCGAATACACCGGCGGCAGCACCGGCGTTTCGCTCGCGCAGGTCTGCGCGGTGAAGGGCTATCGCCTGCATATCGTCACATCGGACGCCTTTGCTCGCGAAAAACTCACGCATATGCGCCTGCTCGGGGCCGAGCTGACGATCATTCCCAGCGAATCCGGTCGCATGACCGAGAAGCTGACGAAGGACATGATCGAGGCGGCCCGCGTCATCGCGGCCGAGACGGGGGCCTTCTGGACCGACCAGATGCGCAACACCGACCAGCTCGCGGCCTATGACCGGCTGGCGGACGAGATCTGGGAGCAGACCGGTGGTCGCATCTGCGGCTTTGTCCAGAGCGTCGGCACGGCTGCCTCCCTGCGCGGGACGGGGGAAGCCTTGCTCAGGCGCGACCCCAAGGTCGTGCTGATGGCGGTCGAGCCGGCCGAATCCGCGGTGCTGTCGGGCGGCCCGACCGGCGCGCACAAGATCGACGGCATCGGCGCCGGCTATGTCGTACCGCTCTGGCGGGCCGATCTCGTCGACGCCATCGAGCCGGTCTCGACGGACGAGGCGACGGCGATGACGTTGCGTCTGGCGCGGGAGGAGGGGCTGTTTGCGGGCACCTCGACCGGCGGCAATGTCACGGCCGCATTACGTCTGGCCGAGCGACTTGGCTCCGGCGCGACCATCGTCACGCTGATGTGCGATACCGGGATGAAATACCTGAACAGCTTCGGGGCGAGGCTCGACGGCTGAAGCTCAGGGGCGGATGACCGCCAGTCCGATCAGCAGCAGCAGGCCGGAGCCCGTCGCGATGGCGGCCCGCACCGCCTCGGCCGGAAAGCGCGTCGGGATGCCGTAGCGGTGCCAGAGCCAGGCCCCGGCGAAGGCGCCGAGCAGCACAATGCCGGTATTGAGCATCACGCCGAAGCCGGCATCTTTGAGCAGAACATCGGCGAACCAGCCGAGCAGCATCGCGCCGAGCACGATCATCGTGACGAGCAAGAACACGGACAGCATGGGCATGTCGGGCACGCCGATCATCTTCAGCAGACCGGGCATCGTTTCTCCTTAGAGCATCGGCCCGAAAAATGGGGAGCGGTTTTCGGGCCGATGCAAAATCAGAAGCATCGGACAGAATGTGGCATTCGGTCCGATGCGCGAGCGTCGCGCAGGCCATCAGCATCGTGGCAAACGATGAAGAAAGCGCAAGCGTTGGAAAGAGGGGGTTTTGCGCTGCGGTGTGATTCCTTAGGTTAATGGCGCAGCGCAACATATGGTGCATGATCGGCGTCCCAGTCCGAGGCAGAGCTCCGGGCAGGGCAACGACGGAAGAGAGAGCAGGGGAGACGACCATGTCCAAGTCGCAGGCCGCCGTGAAGCCGCTCAAGGATCTCTACGAGCTCGATGAACTGCCGCCCCTCGGCCATGTCCCCGAGAAGATGTACGCTTGGGCGATCCGCCGCGAGCGCCACGGCGCACCGCAGGAGAGCTTTCAGGTCGAGGTCGTGCCGACCTGGTCGATCGGCGAGGAGGAGGTGCTGCTCCTCGTGATGGCCGGCGGCGTCAACTACAACGGCATCTGGGCCGGCCTCGGCCAGCCGATCTCGCCCTTCGACGTCCACAAGGCACCGTTCCATGTCGCGGGCTCCGATGCCTCGGGCATCGTCTGGGCGGTCGGCTCCAAGGTGAAGCGCTGGAAGGTCGGCGACGAGGTCATCGTCCACTGCAACCAGGATGATGGCGACGACGAGGAGTGCAATGGCGGCGACCCGATGTTCTCGTCCACCCAGCGCATCTGGGGCTACGAGACGCCGGACGGCTCCTTCGCCCAGTTCTGTCGGGTGCAGTCGCGCCAGCTGATGCACAAGCCCAAGCACCTCGCCTGGGAGGAGGCCGCCTGCTACACGCTGACGCTGGCCACCGCCTATCGCATGCTGTTCGGCCATGCCCCTCACACCATCAAGCCCGGCGACAACGTCCTCGTCTGGGGCGCGTCCGGCGGCCTCGGCGTCTTCGGCGTGCAGCTCTGCGCGGCCTCCGGCGCCAACGCCATCGGCGTGATCTCGGACGAGACCAAGCGCGACTACGTGCTGAGCCTCGGTGCCAAGGGCGTGATCAACCGCAAGGATTTCAACTGCTGGGGCCAGATGCCGAAGGTCAACTCGCCCGAGTACAACGAGTGGACCAAGGAGGCCCGCAAGTTCGGCAAGGCGATCTGGGACATCACCGGCAAGAAGGATGTCGACATCGTCTTCGAGCATCCGGGCGAGGCGACCTTCCCGGTCTCCTGCCTCGTCGCCAAGCGCGGCGGCATGGTGGTGTTCTGCGCGGGAACCTCGGGCTTCAACATCACCTTCGACGCCCGCTATGTCTGGATGCGGCAGAAGCGCGTGCAGGGCTCGCATTTCGCTCATCTCAAGCAGGCGAGCGCGGCCAACCAGTTCGTGATCGACAGGCGCATCGACCCTTGCATGTCCGAGGTCTTCCCCTGGGACAAGATCCCGCTCGCCCATCACAAGATGTGGAAGAATGAGCATGCGCCGGGCAACATGTCCGTGCTGGTCTATGCCCCGCGCACGGGCCTCAGGACCTATGAGGACGTGGCCGAGGCTCTGACGGGCTAAGCGGCTCGAGCCGCTCAGGCGGCGCGCCCGCCGGCATTCGCCGCTTCCATGCGGCGCAGGAAGTCATCGACCGAGGTTGCAAGCGATCCGGCCACCTCGGCCATCACCTCGGCCGCCTGGCGGGCCTTCCCGATCTCGGCCTTGGTCTCGCCCACCGCGTTGTAGGCTTCTTCGACGCGTTCGGTCGCCTGGCGGCTGTGGTCCGCGGCAGAATCGATATTGCTCGCCATCGCGGCGGTCGAGGCCCGCTGCTCCTCGACGGCCGAGACGATCGCATGCGTGACGTCGTCGACATCGAGGACGGCCTGGCGGATCGCTTCGATCGAGCGCGTGACATTCCCGGCCGAGGCGCCGATCGCGCCGATCCGGGCGATGATCTCGTTGCTGGCCTCGGCTGTCTGCGCGGCGAGGCCCTTGACCTCGGCGGCGACGACGGAGAAGCCGCGCCCGGCCTCGCCGGCACGCGCCGCCTCGATCGTCGCGTTGAGGGCGAGCAGGTTGGTGCGCCCTGCGATGGCCTGGATCATCTCGACGATACCAGTGATGCCTTGCATCACCGCCGAGAGCTGGGCGATGTCGGTCATCGCCGTCGCGCTGATCGAGACGGTCTCGCTGATCACAGCGCCGGCGCGATAGGTCCGCTCGCCGATCAGGGCGATCGCGTCGTTGAGATGACCGGTGCCGGCGGCGATGGCGTCGATCTCGCCAGTGGCGCTCGCGGCGGCGCTGCGGGCGGCGCCGGCTTGGCTCGCGGTGGTTTCGGCTGCGCCGGAGAGCGAGGCCGTGCTGGCTGCGATGCCCCGGGTCTCGCGCCTCACCACGTCCTGGAAGCCTGCCATCGACTGGCGGAAAGCCGCGACGACCTCCATCAATTCCTGATGCCGCCGGCTCGTCTCGTCGCGTTCCGCCAGGGCGTCATGCTGGAGCCGGGCGCGCTCCCGGCTGCTTTCGATCGCGGCATTGCGGCCACGCACGGCGTCCGCCAGCGTCGCGCCATAGGCCGTGACGTGCCGGGTCATGAACACGAGGTAAAGCGCGAGCAGCACTGCGGCCGTCGCTGCGGTCTCGAGGGAATGCTGGGCAAAGGCCAGGGTGCAGGTCGCGCCGAGCGTGATGCCATAGATCAGCGCCGCGCGCGGCACGACGACGAAGCGGGTCATGCCACTCGCGATCATGCCGGTGATGACGAGGCCGATCGCGATATTCTCGCGGGGATCGGTGGTCGGGCCGGCGATCCAGGGCAGCACGCCCCAGATCAACCCGAGAACAGGCGCGCGCAGATGCACGATCCGCATCGGCCAGGGCGAGCGCTCATGCAGGCGGCTGCGCCAGGCGGTGATGTCGAGTCCCATCGACAGCGAGTAGGCCAGCGTGACCGTAACCCAGCCGATCAGGACGGGCACGCGGTCCGGGCGCCACAGTATGGCCGCGACGGCGACCACCGCGGCAAAGTTCAGGATGGCCGAGGCCAGCGCATTGCGTGCGAAGGTGGCGAAGCCTTCATGCTCGCTGTCGAGCAGTTCGGCGCCTTCGGCAGGAAGAGGGGGAGAATCGCTGGGCATCGTCACAAACGTTGGTCGCAGGCGACATTGCGCCGGCCGCATTGAGGATTGGTTGACGATGCGGAAGGGGGTGCTTCGGATTTCGTTAACGATTGCGGCGCGCGCGTCGGCGGCTCTGCTCGCTTGGGGGCGGTCGTGAGGATAAGGTAAATCCGATTGCAAAATGCAATCAGTTATCTTATGCAGGGGATCGTTCAGCCACACGCAGGAGGCCACCCGTGTCGCTCACGCTCTATGCACATCCGTTCTCGTCGTACTGTCAGAAAGTGCTGGTCGCGCTCTACGAGAACGCGACGCCCTTCACCTATCGCCAGCTCGGCCCCGAAGACCCTGAGGCTGGGGCCGAATGGGTCAGGCTCTGGCCGCTCAAGAAAATGCCGGTGCTCGTCGATGGCGAGACGCCTGTCTTCGAGTCGAGCGTGATCATCGAGCATCTCGACCTGTTCCATCCGGGGGCGACCCGGCTGGTGCCGGCCGATGCGAAGCAGGCGCTTGGCGTGCGGATGATGGACCGCGTCTTCGACAACTACGTGATGACGCCGATGCAGGCGGTCGTCTTCGACCATCTGCGCCCGGCCGGGGAGCGCGATCCCTATGGCGTCGCGAAGGCGCGCGAGAATCTCAACGACGCCTATCGCTGGCTGGACGGGGCGCTCGCCGGCCGGCGCTGGGCCTGCGGCGACGATTTCAGCCTCGCCGATTGCGCGGCGGCGCCCTCGTTGTTCTATGCCGACTGGGTCCACGAGATCGACGCCGCATTCGGGAATCTGCGCGCCTACCGGTCTCGCCTGTTGGCGCGGCCCTCCTTCGCGCGCGCCGTCGACGAGGCCAGGCCCTTCCGCAAGCTGTTCCCTCCGGGCGCGCCCGGCCGCGATTGAGGCGCGTATCCCCGGCGGAAGCATGGGCAGGGCGCGTTCCTGCGCTGTCAGGCGCTGCGGATCGGAGCTAGAGACGATCAGGTCCGGCGGTTTCAGGTTCCGATGTCCTCGCCTTTCATTCTGCGCGCGATCCCGCTGGTCTTCACCTTCCTCTGGTCCTCGGGCTGGGTGGTCGCTGGCTATTCGGCCCGCTATGCCGATGCCCTGACCTTTCTGGTCGTGCGCTTCGCCAGCGCGGCGCTCATCGTCTCCTTGCTGGCGCTGGCGACGGGCGCGCCCTGGCCGCGGAGTTGGCGCGCCTTGCGCAACGCCGCCATCTCCGGCGTCCTGCTGCACGGCATCTATCTCGGCGGCGTCTGGTGGGCGGTGCGCCATGGCTTGCCAGCCGGGATTTCCGGGCTCATCGCCGGCTTGCAGCCGGTTCTCACGGCGCTTTTCGCGCCCGCGCTGCTGGGAGAGCGGATTTCCCCGATCCGCTGGCTGGGCATCCTCTGCGGCTTCGCCGGCATTGCCCTGGTGCTGGAGCCGCAGCTCGCAGGCGTTCAGCCGGCCGCGCTCTGGGGCATCCTCGGGCCGATCCTGATCAATGTGATCGGCATGTTCTCGGTGACATTCGGCTCCTTCTACCAGAAGACGCATCTCTCCACGGGCGACCTGCGCACGGTGACGGCGATCCAGTACGTCGCGGCCTGCCTCGTCGTCCTGCCCTTTGCCTATGCCTTCGAGCCGATGCATATCGAGTGGAACCTGACCATGTGGCTGGTGCTCGCCTGGTCGGCGGTCGTGCTCTCGCTGGGGGGCATCGGGCTCTATTTCTACATGCTCCGGCGCGGCGAGGTCTCGCGCATCGTCACTTTCCTCTATCTCGTTCCAGCGCTCGTCGCGGTCGAGGCCTGGCTGCTCTTCGGGGAGACGCTGACCCCGCTCCAGATCGGCGGCATGGCCGTGACGATCCTCGGCGTCGTGCTCGCCAGCCGCAAATAGGCTTCTCCCCAAAAAGGAGGGTTTCGGTTTCGCCTGATCTCCCTTTATGCTGCGTCGCAACAAAGGGAGGGTCGAAGACCATGAACGCCAATACGGCCGCAAAGGCTGAGCATCGTGCGGATGCAGTCGAACTGATCGCGGCAGCGCTCCCCGGTTTGGAGACGCTGTTTCAGGAAGCCGTTGCCGCAGTGCGGCAGAAGGTTCTCGTCGACGGCCGCATCTCCTCGGCCCGGCTGGAAGCCGAGCAGCACGCCGCCCATGGCCTGTCCTGGCTTGCGACCTATGTCACGGCCCTGCGCGAGCTGGCCGCCTATGGCGAGCGTCTCCGCGCCGAGGATCGCTACGGCGCCGTCGAGGACTATGCCCTGCGCATCGGCGCCGGCGAATACGCCGCCCAGATCTTCGGTGGCATTCCGATGAGCCAGGGCGAGATCCTCCGCCTGCCGGCGCTCGGCCTGTCGCAGAAGGCGGTCGCCGCCGCCTGCTCGGACGCTGTCGATGCCCTGATCGCCGACGGCAACACGCCTGAGAACCGCACCCGCTTCGTCGCGCTCTTCAGCCAGGACCAGGGCGCCGCCAGCATCGGCGATACCGGCCTCGACGAGACGCTTGAAGCGATTCGCTCGGAGATGCGCCGCTTCTGCGCCGCCGAGGTGACGCCGCACGCCCATGAATGGCATCTGGAGAACGAGTACATCCCGATGCCGGTGGTCGAGAAGATGGCCGAGCTCGGCGTCTTCGGCCTGACCATCCCCGAGGAGTTTGGCGGCATGGGCCTGTCGAAGGTCTCCATGTGCGTCGTCTCGGAGGAGCTGTCGCGCGGCTATATCGGCGTCGGCTCGCTTGGCACCCGTTCGGAGATCGCGGCCGAGCTCATCCTCTGCGGCGGTACCGACGCGCAGAAGGAGCATTGGCTGCCGAAGATCGCCTCGGGCGAGGTTCTGCCCACCGCCGTCTTCACCGAGCCCAATACCGGCTCCGACCTCGCCTCGTTGCGCACCAAGGCGGTGAAGGAGGGCGATGTCTGGAAGGTCCATGGCAACAAGACCTGGATCACCCATCCGGTCCGCGCCGACATCATGACGCTGCTGGTGCGCACCGATCCGTCCGAGCCCGGCTACAAGGGCCTCTCGATGCTGATCGCCGAGAAGCCGCGCGGCAGCGATGCCGACCCGTTTCCGGTCGAGGGTCTTACAGGCGGCGAGATCGAGGTGCTCGGCTATCGCGGCATGAAGGAATACGAGCTCGCCTTCGACGGCTTCGAGGTTAGGGCTGAAAACCTGCTCGGCGGCGTGCCCGGCCAGGGCTTCAAGCAGCTCATGCAGACCTTCGAGGCAGCGCGCATCCAGACGGCGGCCCGCGCCATCGGCGTGGCGCAATCGGCCTTCGATCTCGGGCTGCGCTATGCGCAGGAGCGCATCCAGTTCGGCAAGCCATTGATCGCCTTCCCGCGCGTCGCCGACAAGCTCGCGATGATGGCGGCCGAGATACTGATCGCCCGCCAGCTCACCTATTTCGCCGCCCGCGAGAAGGATGCCGACCGGCGCTGCGACCTCGAGGCCGGCATGGCCAAGCTCTTGGGCGCCCGCGTCGCCTGGGCCGCGGCCGACAATGCCCTGCAAATCCATGGCGGCAACGGTTTCGCACTGGAATATCCGGTCAGCCGCGTGCTCTGCGACGCCCGCATCCTCAACATCTTCGAGGGCGCGGCCGAGATCCAGGCGCAGGTGATCGCGCGCCGGCTCGTCGAGGAGTAAGACTCGCGGCAGCTTGCCGCGCAGCGCCGTGATAATTTCGACAAGATGTCCCGGCTCGGATGCGACGCCGGCCGATGGAGGTCGGGTCAACAGGAGACATCATGTCGAATCGCCTTGCCTTTGCTCTGGCCGGAACCGTGCTCGTCGGCGCGGCGGCCTTGCTGTCCGTCCCCGCTGCAGCCCAGCAAAGCCCGTCGCAGCCCAGCCCGCGCATCAGCGTGACCGGGGAGGGTGAGGTGAATGTCGCGCCGGACATGGCGATCCTGAACCTCACCGTCCTGCGCGAGGCCGAGACCGCGCGGGCCGCGCTCACCGCCAATAACGACGCCATGAAGCAGGTGCTGGCCGCGCTGAAGGAAGCCGGCGTCGCCGAGCGCGATCTCCAGACCTCGGGCCTCAGCATCCAGCCGCGCTATGCCCAGCCGACCAAGGACCGCAGCGGCGAGCCGAAGATCGCTGGCTACAGCGTCAGCAACGCGCTGACCGTCCGGGTCCGCAATCTCGCGGACGCCGGCGGCATCCTCGACAAGGCGGTCGGGCTCGGCGTCAACCAGGGCGGCGGCATCGCCTTCGTCAAGGACGACATGAAGCCGACGCTGACCGAGGCGCGCAAGCGCGCGGTCGCGGATGCGGTGGCGCGCGCGAAGACCCTGGCCGAGGCGGCCGACGTCAAGCTCGGCAAGATCCTGTCGATCGAGGAGCAGTCGGTCATGGCGCGCCCGATGCCCTATGGCGGCGCCGTGCGCATGGCCGCCAGCGATGCGGCCGTGCCGCTGGCCAGCGGCGAGAATACCTACCGGACGCAGGTCAACGTGATCTTCGAGATCACGCCCTGAGAATCTGGTCTCAAGCGCGCCCGGCTCGTTCCGGGCGCAGCTTCGCAGCCACCGAAACCGGCAGGCTGGTGATGACGACGCCGCAGAGCACCCAGAGCCCCGGGAGCCAAAGCTCTGTCGGCGGCAACTCCGCCAGCAGCAGATAGGCCGCGAGCGTGATCAGCGGCACGCGCAGTGTGTCGGCGCTGCAAAGCTGTAGCGGCGAAGCGTGGCGCGAGGCATTGGCGAGCGCCGCCTGCGAGACGAAGCCGCCGACGATGAGCGCGAGCACCGCGCCACCGATCACCGCAAGCTCGGGCAGCGCGAAGGCCAGCCGGTAAGGCTGCGACGGCGGCGACCACTGTTCCGGTACGAAGAGCCAGAGCAGCAGGTAGAGCGGCAGCTGGATCGCGTGCATCAGCAGCACGATCGAGAGCGTGCTGCGCTGTGCCGCCAGCCGCGCCAGCATCAGGTTGGTGGTGGTCAGCATCGCGACGGCGCCGATGGCGATGGCGAGGTCGCGGTTAGGGACGGCGTTCAGCTTGAACACCAGGAGCCCGATCCCGGTCGCCAGCACGGCGAGCCCGACTGTCGCAACGGTGCCCGGGCGTCGGCGCAGGGCGAGGAAGAGCAGCACGGCTGCGAAGAGCGGGCCCGAGAACTCGATCGTGGTCACCAGCGCGAGCGGCAGATGCGCCAGGCTCCAGATCAGGGCGAGCGAACCGGCGAGATGCAGGACGCTGCGGGCGACATCCTCGCGCAGCTTCGGTGGCAGGACATTGCGGCGCTGTTCGGGCTCACCGGCCCAGACGGCGGCGCCGGCGATGGCGAGGCTGCCGACCGAGCGCAGCAGCCCGATCTCGATGACGGTGAGATAGCCGGAGAGCAGGCGGATGGAGACGGCGATCGCGAGATAGGACGCGAGATAGGCGCTCATCCACCCGAGGAAGATCGGAAACCCTCGGCCTGCCCCGTCCAGGGAATTCCCAGCAACATGCGCTCCAGGATGGCCATTCGCATCGGCACGGACAGCTGGACCTGGCGGAAATAGCCTGCGTTCGGGAGGCTGTCGCATGAGGTATCGAGCTCCGAGAAGCGCGGAAGAGGGTTGAGGATCAACGTGTCTGAGCGGGCGTCGAGGACCTTGCGGGCAGTCAGGGTGAAGGGCTCGCTCTCTTTTTCCTTATCGACCGCTTCGTTGCCGAGCGAGGCGTGGGCGAATTTGCTCATGTCCTGCATCTGGATGCTGAGGACATCGTGGTCGAGCGTGTGGCGGATGTCGTGGACGAGGCTGACCTGGGTGCCGAGATCGGCGAGCACGGTCATCGCCTCGCGCATCGCCGGATTGATTGGCACGTCCGGCAGGCAGCAGAGTGTGAAGCGCTTCGGCGGGGAGAGGCGCAGCATCTTCACGAAGGAGATCGCGAAGCGTGCCCGCGAATCGCTCGACAGCGCGATGCTCAGAGTCTCGAGCGGGCCGCGCATCTGCCGGATCGCGAAGATGTCGACCAGGGCCTGGGTCGGATGCTCGTCGGCACCGTTGCCGGCATTGATCACCGGAAGATAGCTCAGGCGCCCGACGCGATAGGGCATGTCCTCCAGATGCGAGCGCACGATCAGCAGGTCGCTGTAGAGCTCGACCGTGTGGATGTGGTCCTCGATCGACTCGCCGGTGGCGGTGCCCATGCGGCTGCGATCGGTGTCATAGGCGTCGATCGACTGGTGGCCGAGCCGCGCGGCCGCCGTCTGGAAGCCGAGGCGGGTGCGCGTGCTGCGCTGGTCGAACAGGGTGGCGATCACCTTCGGACGGCGGCGCGGGGCCGGCGGCTGCTCGGGCAGGGGCAGGCCGGCTTTCTCCAGTTCTTCCTCGTGAAGATGCCGCTCGGCCCGCGCGATGATGTCGTCGAGGTCGAAGCGCGACACGGCATCGGCGCTCAGCAGATCCTTCCCGCTTGGATAGTTCGGGCGTTGCATCAGCAGCCTCTAGGCCTCCGGCTCGCGCGGTCGTCTGCGTCCGGGGCGTATCAGGCAACCTGACTGAAGCGGCCCGGCTTGCGCGAGCCGGAGCGCGAACGCGCCGACCCCATCCGCCCCGTGGGAACACGGTTGCCGATCATGGGCAGCAAATCGGCCGCTGTCATCGGCCGGGCGAAGATATAGCCCTGAATGCCGTGGACGGCGTGCTTTTCGATGACGGTCAGCTGCTCCTGCGTCTCCACGCCCTCGACGATCAGGCGCAGCTTCAGGTCATGCGCGAGCTGGGCGATCGCGTTCATCAGCGAATCCGCCTTGCGCGAGGTGCCGATCTCCTGGGTGAAGGCTTGGTCGATCTTGATCGTGTCGATCGGCAGATGCGCGAGATAGCTGAGCGAGGAATAGCCCGTGCCGAAATCGTCGAGCGCGATCCGCACGCCAAGCGCGCGCAGCGCCACGAGGCGGGAGACGACATGGTCGGGATCGTCGATCAGCGAGCTCTCGGTGATCTCGATCGTCAGGCGCTGGGGCTCGATGCCGCTCATGCGCAATAGCGCCTCGACGACGCCGACGATGTCATGGCCATGGTCGAACTGGCGGGCCGAGACATTGACGCTGACGCCGACGCTGCGCGGCCAGGACAGGGCCGAGCGGATCGCCTCGCCGAGCACCCAGGAGCCGAGCACGGTGATGAGCCCGGTCCGCTCGGCGAGCGGAATGAAGATCTCGGGGCTGACCATGCCACGGCGCGGGTGCCGCCAGCGTAGCAGGGCCTCCGCCATGGTCGCGGTGCCGGAGCGCGGATTGTAGATCGGTTGGAAATGCAGCTCGAACTCGCCGCGGCGGATCGCGTCGCGCAGCTCGGTTTCGAGCGCCACGCCGTCTTCATGCTCGTTGCGGATCGCGTCGGTATACATGACGAAGCGGTTCCTCCCGTCGAGCTTGGCCCGGTAGAGGGCGATGTCGACGCATTTCAGGGCCTCGTCGATCGAGGCGGCGCAGCCGGCGGGCGCGATGCCCATGCTGGCGGTCGCGGTGATATGGCGCCCGCCGATGACGCGCTGGCCGGCGAGCATCATGACGAGGCGGGCGGCAAGCGCGCTCGCGCCTTCGGCATCGCGCGATGTCGCGACCATGAACTCGTCGCCACCGGTGCGCGCCGCGATGTCGCCGATGCCGAGCTCGGCGATCAGCGTCTCGCTGAAGCCCTGCAGCAACGCATCGCCGATATCGTGGCCAAGGCTGTCATTGATGCTCTTGAAGCGGTCGATATCGATCGAGATCAGCGTCACCGCCCGGCCGGATGCGGCCATCTGCCGGATTTCGCGCATGAAGCCACGGCGGTTGTAGAGGCTGGTGATGGTGTCGTTGACGGCCAGATGCTCCAGCTCGCGCATCGTGCGCAGCCGGGCGAGGAAGATCTGGTGGATGACCTGGGCGCTGGAGAAGGTCAGGACCGTGGTGAGCAGGACCGAAAGGCCGATCACCAGATAGGCGGGGTCGCGCGTCCAGAGCAGAGCCAGCGTGAATGGCATCGCCGCTGCCAGCACCTGCACGCGGGTGATCACCGGCCGCGAGCTGTTGCGCCCGGAAATGCCGGCGAGATAGCCGATCGTCTGGGCGATCGCGAGAGCGGCGACGGGCTCGTAGGTGTAGCGCAGGATCGCATAGCTGCCGAAGGCCGAGATCAGGGCGGCGGTCGACCAGGCACCGGCCATGGCGAGATTTTCCAGCGTGCTGATCTGGCTCTCGCTGGCGGAAGCGAGATGGATGGCCTTGTAGTAGCGATGCGACAGGTAACGGAACACGCCGATCGCGATCATGATCGCAGCCATCGCGTAAAAAACCACGTCGCCGCCCGTCAGGAGCGCGCTCGCAGCCAGCACCGCGGCAACCGTGACGGTGCCGATGAAGATCGTCCCGGGCGTGGCATAGAGCGCGGCCACAAGCTCGGATTTCATCGAGGTATCGTTCTCGTGAACGTCGACGATCATCAGCCGTCCCGTCGTTATGTCTGATTTACGCGGCGTACCCTCTACTCTCGCTAAAAATCTATTAAAGAACTGTATGTCGCTTCGGAGGTTTCGCCGACAAATTATGATTCACGGCCGATGCCGCGCAGTCAGCCACGCAGCCGGTACTTGGCGAAACCTTCAGGGCCGTCTCCGGCCGGTTCGGCCTTCAGTCCCTCGGGCAGTTTGCCCGTTGCTGCCGGCGAGGTCAGGAAGGTCGCATGGACGCCGGTCGGCAACGGCGCGAGCGCCCAATTGCCGTCCGCCTTCGGGTCGATCGTCTTCTGGCCGAGGATATGGCGCACGATCACGTCGCGGTTGAGATCGGGTGCCTCCAGCACCACCGTCGTCTTCGTGCCCGGGAAATTGCCGCCGCCGGACGCGCGGTAATTATTGGTGACGATGAGGAATTCCGCTTTCTCGTCGATCGGCTCGCCGGTAAAGGCGAGGTCGAGGATGCGTTGCGCATCGGGGGCGACCAGCTTGCCGTCATTGTCGTAGCGCGAGGCTTGCGTGACGTCGATCCGATAGGTCACGCCGTCGATCACGTCGAAGTTGAAGGCGGGGAAGGCGGGGTTGATCAGCGGCTGCTCGCCGCTCTTGGTCGGGTCGATACGGTTGAAGATGCCGGCGGCGCGCTCCAGCCATTCCTTTACGTCAGAGCCGCTGACTTTCACGATCTGCACCGTATTCGGGTAGAGATAGATGTCGGCGATGTTCTTCAGCGCCAACGGGCCGGCGGGAATGTCGGTGTAGAAGGACGGGCCGGAGCGTCCGCCGGACTTGAAGGGCGCTGCGGCCGACAGGATCGGCAGGTTCTTCCAGCGCGTCTGCGCCATCAGCGGCTTGGCATAGGCGATCTGTGCCTCGGCGACGATCTGGATCGAAGGATCGTCCGCCACCAGCGCGAAATAGGAATTGATCGGCGCAGCCGTGCTGCCGACCGGCTCGCGCATATAGGCGAGCGTTGCCTCGTGGTCGGCCTTGACCGCGGCCAGCACCGTCGGTTCGGCGACCGCTTTCGGCACGATCTTGCGATCTGGCGTGCGTTCGTAGATCGGCTTCGCCTCGACCTTGAAATCGGCGATCTTCCAGCGCTCGCCGCGCTTCTCCAGCTCGAGATCGACGATGCCGAGATGCGAGCCCCAGAAGCCGGGCTGGCAGGCGGGCTTCCCGTTCAGCGAGCCCTTGACGTTGTCGACGCCGGCAATGCCGTCGAAGGATTTGCCGCCGGGAAAGACCAGGTGCTGGTGGCCGGTCAGGATGACGTCGATACCCTCGACCTTCGAGAGATGCAGCGCCGCGTTCTCCTCCATGCCGCGCCGCTGGCCGCCCGCGATGCCCGAATGGCAGAGCGCGATGACGAGGTCGGGCTGGGCGTCGCGCAGGTCGGGCATGTGCTTTTCGGCGGCATCGACGATGTCGGTCGCGACGATCTTGCCTTCGAGGTTGCCCTTGTCCCACTGCATGATCTGCGGCGGCACGAAGCCGATCACGCCGATCTGCAGCACATGCCGATTGCCGGCCTCGTCCTCGAAGCTCTGCTCGAACAGCCGCCAGGCATCGACCAGCGCGCCGCCGCCGACGCGCTCGACATTGGCGCAGACCATCGGGAATTCCGCCTTGGCGAGGCCATGGTCGAGGAACTCCAGCCCGTAGTTGAACTCGTGATTGCCGAGCGTGCCGCAGAGATAGGGCAGGGCGTTCATCGCGGCGAGCATCGGGTGGGTATCGCCGGCCTTCAGCCCCTTCTTGTAGGCGATGTAGTCGCCGAGTGAGGAGCCCTGCAGGAAGTCGCCGTTGTCGAAGAGCAGGCTGTTCTTCGCGTCGGCCTGCGCCGCCTTGATCAGGCTCGCGGTCTTGGCGAGCCCGACCGTGTCGTCGCCACCGTCGCGGAAATAGTCGTAGGGCACGACGTTGACGTGAAGATCGGTGGTTTCGAGCACACGCAGCTTGAGCT
Organism: Allobosea sp. GW821-FHT09G06; assembly: GCF_059416005.1. Lineage (NCBI taxonomy): Bacteria > Pseudomonadati > Pseudomonadota > Alphaproteobacteria > Hyphomicrobiales > Alloboseaceae > Allobosea > Allobosea sp. GW821-FHT09G06. Next base: position 108,164 of record NZ_JBWKOI010000003.1, read on the forward strand.
TTGCCGGGGCTTGCGCGGCCGCCGTTCCCGCCAGCGCGGCAGAGGCGGCGATCGCGGCTCCGGCCTTGAGCGTCTCGCGACGGTTGAGACGATGATCCTGTGCCATGCCCGGCTCCCACTATCCTTGCCGGGACAGGACGTTAGCATTGCGGCGCGGCCGTGACACCGGGAAGATGGCCGGCTCGCAGCCTATTCGGAAGATGGTGAACGGAGAGATCCCGATGATCCTGATCGGCCAGTATGATTCGCCCTTCGTGCGCCGCGTCGGCATCACGCTCGCGCTCTACGGCCTGCCGTTCGAGCATCGCCCGTGGTCCGTTTTCTCCGATGGCGAGAAGGTCCGCGCCTTCAACCCGCTGATGCGGGTGCCGACCCTGGTGCTCGACGATGGCGAGGTGCTCATCGACAGCGCCGGCATGATCGATGCGCTCGACGATCTCGTCGGGCCGGAACGCGCGCTTTGCCCGCGCAGCGGTCCGCTGCGGCGCCAGATCCTCTCCGTCCTCGCGCTCGCGATGGGCGCGGCCGAGAAGGCGGTCAGCCTGTTCTACGAACTGCGGCTGCACGAGCAGGTCTCGGCAGTCTGGTCGGAACGCTGCCGCGGCCAGATATTGTCGGCGCTCGCCGCGCTCGAACGTGACCGCGCCGGCCGCACCACGCCCTATTGGTTCGGCGAGACGCTGGGACATGCCGATATCGCGGCGGCGGTGGCCCTGCGCTTCATCACCGAGGCGCATCCGGGACTGGTCGATGCCGCTGCGATCCCGGCGCTCGCGGCCCATGCCGCAGGGTTGGAGGCGCTTCCCGTCTTCGGTGAGATATCCCAGCCCTTCGTCGCGCCGGCCTGAGGTTTCACGCCGGGCGGTGAAAACCTTCCATGCGCACACGCCCGTCCAAGCCTTCGGTCCAGCCCCGCACTCTGCCATCGGCCTGCCGCTTCGCCTTCACCCGGAAGGTGTCGCCGGCAATGAGCGGGCTTAAGCCCCGGTAGTCGAGCCGGATCGGCGCGCCTTCCGTCAATGTCGCGATGATGTTGGCGATCAATGTCGCCTGGATCGGCCCATGCACGACGAGGCCGGCATAGCCTTCCGTCCCCGTCGCATAGGGGAAATCGTAGTGGATGCGATGGCCGTTGAAGGTCAGCGCCGAGTAACGGAACAGCAGCAGCGGGCTGCCTTCGACCTCCCAGGTGAGATCGGCAGGCTCGCCATCGGCGGCGGGCCCCGGCGCTCCGGCAGGAGACGCGCCGGGTTGCGCCGCCTCGCGATAGACGATGTCATGCCGCTCGCGCAGCGCGACGCCGCGTTCGGTCGCGTATTCATGATGCACGGCGACGAAGCAGAGCGGGCCGCTGCGCCCTTCCTTGTAGGCGATGTCGCCGATCCGCGAATGCCTGACGACGCGATCGCCCTCGCGCAGGGGCGCCAGCGTCTCGATTCGCCCGCCAGCCCACATCCGCCGGGGCAGGGGCACCGGCGGCAGGAATTCGCCCTTGGCGGCGTGACCATCCGGGCCGCAAGCCTCGATATTCGAGATCGGCGGCGCCAGGCACCAGTGCAGCGCCAACGGTGCCTCGCCTGAACCGTGAGACGCGAGATGGCGGCCGAAGGTGGCGGTGAAGCTCTGCACCAGCCGCGGCGTGACGATGTCCTGCGCCTCCTCGGTCTTGCCGGTCCAGCTGGCGAGCCGGGCGATATCGATGCTCATGACGGGCTATCCTCGGTCTGGCGGGCGAATTCGGCGCGCAGCGCGGCGTCGTGCTGGCCGAGTGCCGGCACCGGCCGCATCGCGACGCGCTCTCCATCGACGACGGCCGAGGGCGCCAGTACCTCGACCGGACCATTCGGTGTTGGGACGGGCAGGGCGGTCGCCGCCGGATGGTCGATCAGCCCGCCGACGGTGGAGACCGTGCCATAGGCGATCGCGTGGCGGTCGAGCGCAGCCGCGACGTCGACGAAGCGGCGCCGGCCGAGCCGCGCCTGCACCTCGCCATCGAGCAGGGCGCGCTCCTTCACCCGCAATACGTTGGAGGCAAAGCGCGGATCATCGGCCAGTTCGGGGCTTTCCAGCACGTCGCGGGCGAAGACCTGCCATTCTCGCTCGCTTTGGATCGAGACCAGGACCTCGCCGTCGAGGAGCGAGAACACGCCATAAGGCGCGATCGAGGGGTGGGCGAGCCCGACCCGCGCCGGCTCGATGCCGCCATAACGGCGCGTCAGATAGGGCACGTTCATCAGCTCGGCGAGCGTGTCGAATAGCGAGAGCGCGATCGCCGAGCCCTCGCCGGTACGCGCCCGCCTCAAGAGCGCTTCGAGGATCGCGGCATAGGCCGCCTGTCCGGTGGCGATATCGGCGATCGAGACGCCGATGCGCGAGGGGCCGGAATCCGCGGTGCCGGTGATGGCGGAGAGGCCCGATTCCGCTTGGATCAGCAGGTCATAGGCCTTGCGCCGCTCATGCGGCGTGCCCGGGGCATAGCCGGAGATGTCGCAGGTGATGAGGCGGGGATGGCGTTGCCGGAGCGTCGCGCTGCCGAGCCCGAGGCGGTTGGCCGCGCCGGGCGCGAGGTTCTGGATGAAGATATCCGCCGACGCGATCATCGCTTCGACTAGCGCGAGGTCGTCAGGCTGCCGCAGGTCGACCCGGCAGGATTCCTTGCCCCGGTTGATCCAGACGAAATAGGAGGACTGGCCCTTGGCGAAACCGTCATAGCCGCGCGCGAAGTCACCCTCCGGCCGCTCCAGCTTGATGACGCGCGCGCCAGCATCGGCCAGCTTGCAGCTCGCGACCGGAGCGGCCACCGCCTGCTCCAGCGCGACCACGACGATACCTTCCAGCGCATTCGACATCGGCATTCCCCAGGCAGTCGGGAGAGGAAGAGCGCCCCGGCGCGGCCGAGTCAAATCGCAGCCGCCATGCGCCCGTGATGGGGATGGAGCGCTGCGCCAATGCCGCGAAAACCACTTGAATCAAAATGTGATGAGCGGGCGCTATGCCTTTGACGGAACAGACTAAATCCGGCCTTACTATCCCGCCGCAGCCGGCTTCGGCCAGTTCGCGGTGATGCCGGGCTGCACCGGCCGCTCCAGATAGGTCGAGAGCACGACATAGCTGCGCGTCGCCTTGACGCCGGGCGTGTCGTAGAGCCGCCCGAGCAGGCCCTCGAGCGCATGCGTATCCGTGGTCCTGACCTTCAGCAGCATGCAGGTATCGCCCGCGACGGAATGGATTTCCTCGACCTCCGGGTGCTCCTTCACCGCCATCAGCGCGGGCGTCTTGCCCCAGCCGGTGGTATCGACATGCACGAAGGCAAGCAGGGTCTTGCCGGTGGCCGTCGGCTCGATCAGGGCCGCGACCTGCCGGATCGCGCCGGACTGCTTCAGCCGCTTGATCCGCTCATGCGCGGCCGGCGGTGACAACCCGACCTTCTCGCCGATCCGCGCATAGCTCTCCGTCGCATCCTCGACCAGAACGCCTAACAGCTTTCGGTCCATCGCATCGAGCGAGCGTTCCGCCGCGCGTTCGCGCCGAACGCCATCTGTTTTTTGATCCATGGCCGTGAATCCGATTGAACCTGAATGGTGTTCGGCCATTCTTTCCTCATGCCGAACATCAATCAACCCTCTTCCGCTGCAGCCTTGCCGACCGCCCGCATTCCGGCCGCAGCCTATGCGCTGTGCCTGTGCATCGGTGTCATCGGCTCGAATTCCCTGGTGCTCGGGCCGATAGCGCCGCAGGTCGCGGAAAGCTTCGGTCGGGGCACGCCGGCCGTGATGACGGCCTCGGGCGCCTTCGGCATCGGCACGGCGCTCGCGGCGATCCTGCTCGGGCGCCTGATCGACCGCTTCGGCGCGGGTGCGACGCTGCGCGTGGCGCTGGCATTCTTCACCTTGGCTCTCGCAGCGAGTGCCGCAGCACCCATTCTGCCGATGCTGGTGGGCGCCCAGTTCGTGGCTGGTCTTGCAGCGGGCGTGGCGCTGCCCTCGATCTATACGCTCGCTGCCGCCGTCGCGCCGGCTGGGCGCGAGAGCGATACGATCGGCATCGTGCTCTCGGGCTGGACGCTCAGCATGGTCGCTGGCGTCTCGCTCTCGGCGGTGCTGGCCGACAGCATCGGCTGGCGCTTCGTCTACGGCTTTGCCGCCGCCGCCAGCGCGCTCGCGCTTCTGGTCGCGCAGGCGATGAAACCGCAGGGCGCGCCAGCGACAACCACAAGCTCATCGCCGCTGGCAGCGTTGCGCGTGCCCGGCGTCGCGCCGCTGCTGATCGCCTGCGCCGGCTTCATGGCCTCATTCTATGGCGTCTACGCCTATATCGGCGACCATCTGCATCGCGTGCTCGGTCTCCCGCTCAGCGCCAACGGCCTGCTCGCGCTGACCTATGGCCTCGGCTTCGGCGCGGCGGCCTTCCTCGACGGCCTGATCGACCGCTTCGATGCCAGGCGCTTCCTGCCGGCGATGTTCCTGGCGGTCGCCTGCGTCTATCTCGGCATGGGCGCCGCCAGCGGCAGCTATGTCCTGACTTTGGCGGCGGTTTTCCTCTGGGGCCTCGCCAATCATTTCGGGCTGAACGTGCTGATCATGCGCCTCGGCGCGCTCGATCCCGCGCGTCGCGGCGCTGTGATGGGGCTCAATAGCGGCGTGACCTACCTGGCGCTCTTCGCGGGCACGGCCTCGTTCGGCGCGCTCTACACGGCGACCGAATTCGCCATTCTGCCGATGGCCGCGGCAGGGCTGATGCTGCTGGCGGCGCTTTCGGCCAGCCTTGCCCGCCCCAGGACTGCGCCGCGCGTCACATCCTGACGATGTGGCGGATCGTGCGGCCTTCGTGCAGCGCGTCGAAGCCTTCATTGATCTCGTCGAGGCTGCCCGAGCTGGTCCAGAGCTTGTCTACGGCCAGCCGGCCGCGCTGGTAGAGCTCGATGAAGCGCGGGATGTCGCGCGAGGGCACGCAGGAGCCGACATAGGAGCCCTTCAGCGTCCGCTCCTCGGCGACCAGCCGGACCGGTGAGAGCGACAGCGTATGGGCGGGGTTGGCGAGGCCGGCCGTCGTCGTCGTGCCGCCGCGCCGCGTGATCTGGTAGGCGAGGTCGAGCGCCCTGACTGAGCCCGCCATCTCAAGCCCGTGATCGACGCCGCCTTTGGTCGCCTGCCTGATCGCCTCGACTGCATCCGGTGTATCGGCCTTGAAGGCATCGGTCGCGCCGAGCGCCAGCGCGAGATCGAGTTTGTCTTGCGCGAGGTCGATGGCGATGACCCGCGAGGCGCCGCAGGCAATCGCGCCGAGCAGGGCCGAGAGCCCGACCCCACCGAGCCCGACCACCGCGACCGTTTCGCCCGCCTTGATCCGCGCCGTGTTCACGGCGGCGCCGACGCCGGTCAGCACGGCGCAGCCGAACAGGGCCGCGATCTCATGGGGGATATCTGCCTCGATCTTGACCAGCGAGCGCCGCGAGATCACCGCATGCTCGGCGAAGGCGGAGACGCCGATATGATGATGCACCGGCTGGCCAGCGACCGAAAGCCGCCGCCCGCCGCCCAGCATCTCGCCGCGCCCATTGGCGGCATTGCCGGGCTCGCAGAGGGCAGGGCGGCCCTCGGCGCAGGGCGCGCAATGGCCGCAGGACGGCACGAACACCATCACCACGCGGTCGCCGGGCTTGAGATCATCGACGCCTTCGCCGGTCTCGACCACCTCGCCGGCCGCCTCATGGCCGAGCACCATCGGCACCGGGCGAAGGCGATTGCCGTCGATCACCGAGAGGTCGGAATGGCACAGGCCCGCGGCGCGGACCCGGACCAGAACCTCGTCGCGGCCGGGCGGGGCGAGGTCTAGCTCCTCGATCCGCAGCGGGCGGCTCTGCGCATAGGGCGCCGCAACCGGGCTGGCGTTCAGGACGGCGACGCGAATCTTCATGGCTGGGCTCCGGTCTCGGTATCCGCCGCCATCCCGACAGGAGAGGGCGCCGCTGTCAAAGCCTGACGGGGGTGCCGTCAGGCCGCGTCGGTCAGCGTGCCACCGAGGAAGAGCTGGCCGATGCGCGGATCGGCCAAAATCTCCGCCGCCGGGCCCTGCATGCGGGTGCGGCCGAGTTCGAGCACCAGCCCCTCGTCGGAGATTTCCAATGCCGAGCGGGCGTTCTGCTCGACGATCAGGATCGAGACGCCCTTGGCGCGCAGGTCTTTCAGGATGCCGAAGGTCTCCTGCACCATGAGCGGCGAGAGGCCGATCGAGGGCTCGTCGATCAGCACCAGCTTGGGGTCGAGCAGCAGGCCGCGCACGATTTCGAGCTGCTTCTGCTCGCCGCCGGAGAGGGTCGAGGCCTGCTGATCGGCCTTGGCGCGAAGCGCCGGGAAACGATCGAGCGCCGCTTCAAGCCGCCGGGGCATGTCGGTGATCCCCGAGCCGGCGGCGACCGTGCCGAGCTCGATATTGTGGCGCACCGAGAGCTCCGGGAAGATGTTGCGCCCCTGCGGGACGTAGCAGATGCCGGCTTCGAGCAATTTGCGCTGGTTCCAGCCGGTGATGTCCTGCCCGTCGAAGCGGATGCGGCCCTCGCGCAGCTTGAGCAGGCCGAAGATCGCCTTGAATACGGTCGATTTGCCGGCGCCGTTCGGCCCGATCACGGTGGTGATCGCGCCGCGCTTCACCGCGAAGGAGGTGCCGTTCAGGATGGTCATGGCGCCATAGCCGCCGACCACGCCGTCGAGTTCGAGGATCGGTGTGCTCATCGCCGCGCTCCTCAGTGTCCCAGATAGGCTTCGATCACGGCCGGGTTGGCGCGGACCTCGGCCGGTGTCCCCTCGGCCAGCACCTTGCCCTCGGCCAGCACGATCACGCGCGTGCAGAGCGACATCACGAAATCCATGTTGTGCTCGATCACGACGAAGGTCGCGCCCTGCTCGGCATTGATCGCGCGCAGGCGCTCCTTGAGGTCGCCGAGCATGGTCAGGTTCACGCCGCCCGCCGGCTCGTCGAGCAGCACGAGGCGCGGGCCCGCCATGAAGGCCATCGCCGCATCGAGCAGCTTCTGCTGGCCATAGGAGAGGCCGCCCGCCTTGGCCTCCGCGAGATGGCCGAGCTTGAAGAAGCCGATCATCTGCTCGGCCTTGTCGGACAGGCCGGCATCGCGCGCGCCGAACAGCCGGCCGAGCATCGAGCCCTGATGCTCTTGGCCCGCAAGAATCAGGTTCTCGCGCACCGAGAGCTCCGGGAAGACCTGCAGCAGCTGGAAGGTGCGGCTGACGCCGAGCCGGTTGAGCGCGGACGGGCGCATGTTGGTGACATCACGGCCGTCGAGCTTCACCGCGCCTTGCGTCGGTTCGAGCTGGCCGAGGATGCAGTTGAACAGGGTCGACTTGCCGCAGCCATTCGGCCCGATGATGCCGAGGATCTCGCCCTCGTTCACCGAGAAGGAGACGCCGTTGACGGCCTTGATGCCGCCGAAGGCCTTGTGCAGGTCGTGGACTTCGAGGACCGGGCTCATCGCGCGCCTCCGGTCCTGCGGCGAAGCGCATTCCAGCCGCGTTCGACAAGGCCGCTGACGCCTTGCGGGCAGATGACCAGCAGCGCGAGCACGATTGCGGCGAAGATGATGAGGTAAAGCGAGCCGGCGAAGCGCAGCCATTCCGGCAGCACGACGCCGAGCAGCGCGCCGACGAAGGGTCCGAAGAGATAGCCGGCCCCGCCCGCGACCACCATCAATAGCAGGAACAGGCTCTGCGATAGCGAGAAGGGCGAGGGGTCGATGAACTCGACCAGCGGCGCATAGAGCGCGCCCGCGAAGCCGCCATAGGCCGAGCCGATGGCGAAGGCGAGCAGCGTGTAGGCGCGGGTGTCGATGCCGAGGCTCGCGGCCCGGACCGGGTTCTCGCGCAAGGCCGTGAAGGCGCGGCCCCAGGGACTGCGGATCAGCCACCACAGCTTGAGCGACAGGATCAGCGTGACGACGACGACGAAGCGGTGGAATTCGAGCGCGCCGAACAGCTTTATGCCGAAGAAGTCAGGACGGTTGATGTTGGAGATGCCGAAGACACCGCCGGTCAGCCATTGCTCGTTGCGCAGTACCAGCCAGATCAGCGTCGAGAAGGCGAGCGTGACGAAGGCGAGGTAATGCGTGCGGACACGCAAAGCCGGGAATCCGAGCAGCAGGCCGACCGCGAAGGTCAGCAGGCCCGAGAGCGCGAAGGCGGCATACCAATTCACCCCGTATTTCGTGGTCAGGATCGCGGTCGTGTAGGCGCCGAGACCCATGAAGGCGGCCTGCGCCAGCGAGGTCTGGCCGGCATAGCCGAGCGTGAGGTTGAGGCCCATCACGCCGATGCTCATCACGAGCCAGAGCGAGAGCACATAGGTGCCGTAGCGGCCCATCCCGACCGGCGCGAACCAGAGGATGACGGCGCCGAGGATGAGCCCGATCAGCGCCGCATCGATGCGGCGGGCCGGGGCCACGGAATTCTGGACGGCAGGGGCGCTCATACGCGGCGCTCCTCCTTGCGGCCCATCAGCCCTTCCGGCTTGATCAGGATGATGGCGACGAGCAGCACCAGCGGCACTGCCAGCCGGTACTGCGTCGAGATGTAAGCGGCGGTCAGTGAATCCGCGACGCCGATCAGGATGCCGCCGACGAGCGCGCCGCGTACCTGGTTGAAGCCGCCGACGATGGCGGCAATGAAGGCAAAGAGGCCGATGGTCTCGCCATTCGAGAATTTCGCCAGATAGATCGGCGAGATCAAAAGCGAGGCGACGACCGCAAGCGCGGCATTGAGCAGGAAGGTCAGCAGCACCATCCGCTCGACGGGGATGCCGAGGATGCGCGCGACGGTCGGGTTCTGCGCCGTCGCCTGCATCTGCCGGCCGAGTTTCGTGCCGCCGACGAACCATTGCAGCAGGCCGATCGCGGCGAAGGCGACGACGATGATGGCGACATGCTGCAGCGAGATCGAGGCGCCCAACAGGTTCACCATGTCGGTCGGTACCAGCGAGGGGAAGCTCTGTGCCTCCGCCGAGAAGCCGTCCTTGGCGCCTTCCTTCATCACGATCGACAGCGCCATGGTGGCGATGGCGAGCGGCAGCACGCCATGCTTGATCATCGGGTCGACGACGACGAGCTTGAAGCCCGCGCCGAAGATCAGCAGGAAGACCGCGATCCCGAGCAATCCGCCGGCCCAGAGCGGCAGGCCGAAGAGCTTGACCGCGAGCAGGATCAGCACGGCCGGCAGCATGACGAATTCGCCCTGGGCGAAATTGATCGTCTGCGAGGTCTGCCAGACCAGGGTGAAGCCGATCGCGGCGAGCGCGTAGATCGCGCCCGTGGCGATGCCGGCGATGAGATAGGCGATGAATTCGGCCATGCAATCTGCGCTCGGTTGGAGAGCGTTTGGTGTTCAATCAGTGCGCGTCATCCCGGACGCAGCGAAGCGGAGCTCCGGGATCCATCGTAGAGCGCGGCGCCCTTCGATGGATCCCGGGTCGAGCGCTGCTCGCCCGGGATGACGTCGCGTGTGGACAGGCTGCTTACGGCTTGATCCGCGGCAGGGTGGTGTTGATCACCTGCTTGCCGTTGATGACTTCGGCGAGGAAGCTCTCGCGGTCGAGGTCGCCGTTCTGCTCGATCACGGTGTCGATCAGGATGCCCGGCTCCTCGCTCGCCTTGATGGTGGCGCCGCGCAGCGTGTCGGCGAGGCCCTTCTTGTCGAGCTTCTTCTGCTTCTCCGTCGCCCATTTCACCATGAACACGGCCATGTAGCCCTTCACGCCGTTATGGTCGGAGGCGAAGCCGTATTTCTCGCGGTAGCGCTTGCCGAACTCCTGCAAAGCCGGGATCGGCGCATCGGTTGAAAGGCCGACATGGCCCTTGGCGCCGTTGGCGGCATCACCGGCCAGTTCCAGCACCTTGGCGCCGAGCAGCGTCGTCTCGCCAATCATCGGCTTGGTGATGCCCTGCTGCTTGGCGGCGCGCAGGAAGCGGGCGCTCTCCTCCTCGTTCAGATAGACGAAGACGGCATCGGCATTGGCGTTCTTCACCTTGATCGCGTCGGCGGTGAAATCGGCTTGGCCCTGCTCGGTCGAGACATCGACGGCGACCTTGATGCCGGCCTTCTCGAGTTCGGGCAGGATGGCGTCGCGGCCGCCCTTGCCGAAGTCGTTATTGACCCAGACCACGGCGATCGAGCCGGCCTTGACGGTGTCCTTGAGGTATTTGGCGATCTTCGGCATCGCCGCCGTCTGGCTCAGCGAGGTCCGGAAGATGTAGGGGTTGCCCTGCTTGGTGAAGCCGGCCGCCTCGCCGCCGACGATCTGGGCGACTTCGGCGCGCTGCGAGATCTGCATGGAGGCGCCGATCGGGCCGGAGAAGATCGGCCCGAGGATGGCATAGGCGCCTTCGTCGATGCCGCGCTGCACGGCGGCGCGGGTGTTCCCCGGATTGGTCTGCGTGTCGTAATGGACGATCTCGACCTGCTTGCCGAGGATGCCGCCCTTGGCATTGATGTCGGCGGCGGCCATGTCGGCGCCGTTCTTCCAGTTGGTGCCGGCAGCGGCGCCCGCACCCGACAGTTCGATGACGTCGACTAGCTTGACCTTGTCCTGCGCCTGCGCGGGCAGGCTGAGCGCGGCGCCGAGCGCGGCGGCCATGACCCAAAGCGATTTCATTCCCTGACTCCTCCGGACGTCTCTTGTTCACACGCGCGGTCTTGATAGCCGCGGCGCCCGCACGCTTCTTGCCGGGCTTTGGGGCGCGATGTCCAGAGGCGAAAGGGCTTGGTGGGGTTGAGGTTTTCGCTTTGCCGGGGATGAGGCCGGCCGGGCCGCTGACGCCTCCTGTCAGCAGGCGGCCGTGCCGGCCTGTCGCAGCCGGTCGATGGTGCTAAACAGGCGGGGACTTCGCCGGAGGACGCCGCATGACACAGGACCCGCTATTCGAGCGCCTCTGGGATGGCAGCGCCGCGATGGAGGAATGGACCGCGTCGGTCTCGCACGGCGCGATCACGCAGGTGGACGACAACATCATCACGGTCCACACCACCTATTTCTGCGGCAGCGTCACGGCGATCAGCACACGCGAAGGGCTGGTTCTGATCGATACCGCCAAGCCCGATACCGCCAAACAGACGCTCGAAATCATCCGCTCCTGGGACGATGGCCCGATCCATACGGTGATCTTCACCCATGGCCATATCGACCATACCAGCGGCATCAAGGTGATCGACGAGGAGGCGGATGCGCGCGGATGGCCGCGCCCGCGCATCGTCGCGCACCGCAATGTCGCCCGACGCATGCAGCGCTATGTCGACTCGCATGGCTTCAACAGCCTCGTTCAGAGCCAGCAGTTCAACATGCCCGGCTATGTCTATCCGATCGGTCAGCGCCGCCCGGACGAGGTCTACGACGACACCCTCTCGCTGGCGGTCGGCGGAGAGCGACTCGATCTCTTCCACGGCCGCGGCGAGACCGATGACGCGACCTTCATCTGGCTGCCGGAGCGGCGCGTGCTGGCGAGCGGCGATTTCGTGATCTGGGTGTTCCCCAATGCCGGCAACCCGCGCAAGGTCCAGCGCTATGCGGCGGAATGGGCGCAGGCGCTGCGGCGGATGGAGACGCTCAAGCCGGAAATCCTGATCCCCGGCCACGGCCCCGTCGTCTTCGGGGCAGAGCGCGTGGCGCGAATGCTGGGCGACGGCGCCGAGGTGCTGGAGCATCTCGTCCGCGAGACGCTCTCCCTGATGAATGCAGGCGCGGGGCTCGAAGATGTCCTGAGCAAGGTCAAGGTGCCCGCGAGCTACCTTGCCAAGCCCTACCTGCTGCCGAAATACGACGACCCGGAATTCCTCGTCCGGGGCATCTACCACTTCTATGCCGGCTGGTTCGATGGCAATGCGGCTCATCTGAAACCCGCCCGGACCGCCGAACTGGCCGCTGAATTGGCTGAACTCGCCGGTGGCGCCCGCAAGCTGGCCGAGCGTGCCGAGGCCTTGGCAGGGCAGGGGCAGAACCGGCTCGCCGTGGCACTGGCGGAACTCGCAGCGGTGGCCGTGCCGGATGACCCTGAACTCCAGGCCATCCGCGCGGCGACGCTACGCAGGCTGATCGACGGCGAGAGCTCGCTGATGGGCAAGGCCTTCCTCGCCGTCTATGAGCGCGAGGCGGCAGGGCGTTCGAAGGCGTGATGGCGGCCCAGCCTTGTCATTCCGGGGCTTCGCGAAGCGAAGAACCCGGAACCCACGACTGGGTGAGCCGCCGACAACCGGGCATCGAGAGTTTCACCTAGTCGTGGGTTCCGGGTTCGCACCTGCGGTACGCCCCGGAATGACAATGGTCTTCGCCCTCACGAAGCGGCGGCTACACTCCTATGGCGCGACCGGCAGTTCCTGCGACTTGCGGTCCAGTTCGCGGAACACCGGCAGCGACTGCGCAGCGAAGCGCTTCAGCTCGGCATCGTCGCCTTCGCTGGCATAGCGCTCCATCAGCAGGGCGGCTTCGTGATGCGTGTTGCGCTGGGTTTCGACATAGGCCCGGTCGAAGGCGGCTCCCTGTTTGTTGCCGAGGTCGCGCAGCAGGTCGAGATGGCGCCCGTCGGGCCGGTCGGGCAGGGCGATGTCCGAGCGCTTGGCGACGATCCGGCGCAGGCCGCTGGTCGCCGCGCCTTGTTCGCTGGTCAGCGCGTGCGCGAAATCCTTGATCGCGGGCGAGCTGGTCTTGTGCAGCGCCAGCGTCGCCGACTCGATCCCGAACATATGGGCGATCGCTGCCTGGCGTACGAATTCCTGGGCCGGAACAGGCGACTGCGCCTGAGCTGCTGCACCGAACAGGAAGAGGCCGGCAAGGCCGCGCAGCAACGCCCGCCGAGAATGATGAAGCATCTGGGTCATGCTCGGGGAACGGAGAAGCCGCGGCGAGGTTCCATGCGCCGAAGTCCGGCGCCGGCGCGTTCAGCTGCCTTGTCGCACTTGGCCGGCTGCGCTAGCAGGGCCCTATATGCTTGCCGTCCGGATGCAGAGGAAGCCCCATGCCGACCACCGTCGAGACCGTGCGCGATGCGCTGGTGAAGGCCCGCCGCGAGCGTTCGCTGGCCGAGATCGCGAGCCTGCCGGTGCCGGCGAGCTTGTCCGAAGGCCTCGTCGCGCAGGCGGCTGTGGGCAAGGCGCTGGGCCTGCCCGAACTCGGCTGGAAGGTCGGCATCGCCGAGGATGGCACGGCGGTCGCCGGCCTGATGCCCGGCCCCTGGCTGGCTCCCGGCGAGGTCTATGACGGCGCGATCGGCGCCGAGTTGCGCATCGAGATCGAGATCGCCCTCCGGCTCGCCCGCGACGTGCCGTTCCGCCCGGCTCAAGCCTACTCGCGCGCCGAATTGCTCGCTTGCTGCGACAAGGCCTATCTCGGTATCGAGATCGTCGAGAGCCGCCTCGCCAACTGGTCCGGCAATGTCGCCTTCCCGCTCTGGCTCGCCGATGCGATGGGCCATGGCGGCTATGTCATTGGGCCGGAGCTCGATGTCGCCGTGCTGGACGATCTCAACGGCCTCGGTTGCTTCATCTCGCTCAATGGCGTCACGATCTACGACCAGCCGGCCGTTCACGGAAACGGCGATCCGATGACGCCCTTCCTCGCCTGGGCAAACCGCCAGAGCGACGATCTCGGCAGCCTTAAGGCCGGTCAGATCATCACCACCGGCAGCCTTTGCGGCGGCGTGCTCTCGCCCGGAAAGGGCGAGGTCGTGACGAGGCTTTCCCCGCTCGCGACCGTGACCTTAACCCTTCGTTAGCAGGAACGATCGAGTCCTTGAGCATTGCGCGAGCCTGTCGCCGGCCTATGATGGCGGAGGGCATGGGCATGATTTGAGTGTGGCGGGGGTTGCTTGGAGGGTGGATGCGGTTCTGGCGTAGGGCAGGGCATGCGGTCGCGCTGAGCGGCGGCTGTGCGTTTGCCACACTGCTGAGCCTGCAGGCTGAACCTGCCCGGGCTTTCGATCTGTCGTCGCTCGACGTGTTCGGCCTCTTCACCAAGAAGGACGAACCGCCGCCGCCGAGCCCGTCCGCCTTGCCCTACAAGCTCGAATTCGATCTCGGCGAGGCCCATAACGCCAAGGCCCTGACGCGCTCGCTGCAGGACGCCTCCCTGCTTTACCGCCTGCGCCAGGACGCGCCGCCCGATGGCGAGTCGCTGTCGCGCCGGATGGCGGTCGATCTCAACCCGATGCTGGATGCGCTCTGGTCGCAGGGCTATTTCAACGGCGATGTCACGCTGCTCGTCGATGGCGTCGCGCTCGGCGTCGGGGCCGAGCCCAACGCGGCATTGGTCAGGGCGCTCGAAGCACATCGCAATCGAGATGCCGTGCCGATCACCGTGAGGGCGAGGCCCGGCAAGGTCTTCGGCCTGCGCAAGATCGATGTGGTCGAGCGCGACGAAGCCGGCCCGCCGGCGATCGCCGATCCGCTGAAGGTATCGAGGCTGAAGGAAGGCGAGGCAGCCACCACGGCGACGTTGAAGGCCGCGCAGGCGGCTCTGGTGGATTATATGCGTGCGCAGTCGCGCCCGCTCGCCAAGATCGTCGAACTCCGGCCGGTCGTCGATCATGCCGCCGGCATCATGGACGTGACCTATGTCCTCGCGCCCGGCCCGCTCGCCGGCTTCGGCGACATCACCATCGGACAGACCGACGAGATTCCACCGGAGGTCGTGCGCTCCTTCATCTATCTGGAGCCGGGCGATCCCTATTCGCCGAAGGCGCTGGCCGATACGCGACGCTCGATCGCGACGATCCCGGCCGTGGGCTCCGTCCGCATCCGCGAGGACGACAAGCTCGACCGCGCCGGCAATCTGCCGATCTTCGTCGACGTGACCGAGCGGCCGAAGCGCCTGCTCGGCTTCTCGGCCCGCTATTCGACGATCGATGGCCCGGCCGTGAAGACCTATTGGGAGCACCGCAACCTGTTCGGCGGTGCCGAGCGCCTGCGGCTGGAGGCCAGCGTCTTCTTCGCCCCACGCATCGACGGCACCAAGCTCCAGCGCTTCGGCGATTTCAAGGAATCCGATCTCGGCGGCCGCTTCGCCTTCAGCTTCATGAAGCCTGCGCTCGGCGGCAGCCGCAACGACTGGCTGCTCGATGGTGTCGCGACGCGCGAGCGTGTCGGCCTCAATCGCTATGGCGGCTACACCGCCCGCTACGGCAACGTCACCACCGCGATCCGCCACCGCTTCAGCGACACCTTCTCGATCCAGGGCGGCATCGAGGTCGAACGCGGCCAGACCAGCGACGTGCTGGGGCAGGTCGACTACACGCTGGTCGGCATTCCCCTCTCGGTGAAATACGATTCCACCGACAACCTGCTCGATCCGACGCGCGGCTTCCGTGCCACGGCCTCCTTCACGCCTTATCCGACCTTCCTCGGCTCGACGGTCGGTATCTACCAGACCAAGGCGAGCGTCTCCGCCTATTACGCGCTCGACGAGGACGCCCGTTACGTGCTCGCCGGCCGCATCGGCTTCGGCTCGGTCTCGGGCGCCAGCCTCGACGAGATTCCGGCGACGCGGCGCTTCTATGCCGGCGGCGGCGGCTCGGTGCGCGGCTATGCCTATCGCAGCCTGTCGCCGCTCGGACCCTTCGGACGGATCATCGGCGGCCGCAGCCTGCTGGAAGCCTCGGTCGAGGCAAGGATCAAGATCACCGACACGATCGGCATCGTGCCCTTCTTCGATGCCGGCACCGCCTTCGAATCGAGCCTGCCGGACAGCAAGCAGAAGCTGCAGATGGCCGCGGGCCTGGGCTTCCGCTACTACACCGGCATCGGGCCGATCCGCGTCGACGTCGCCGCGCCGCTCAATCCGCGCAAGGGCGATAAGCCGGTCGCGCTCTATGTCAGCATCGGGCAGGCCTTCTGATGCGCCGGCTCCTCACCATTCCGCGCCTTGCGCTGCTCGCCCTGCTATTGACGGCGGGCTTCCTGTTCTCGGCCCATTTCGGCGGCTTCGCTCAGAATGCCCAGACCGATCGCGGCGTCGTCGCCGATCTGATCTCCAAGGCCCTGTCGAGCAGCACGAGCCAGGTCTCGATCGGCCAGGTCAACGGCGCGCTCTCCTCGGATGTCGAGATCCGCGACATCGTGCTCTCGGATCGCGACGGTGCTTGGCTCCGGCTCGACCGCGTCCGCCTGATTTGGACCCGCAGCGCCCTGCTGCTGCGCCGGCTCGATGTCGATCGGCTGGAGATCGGCAAGCTCGAAATCCTGCGCAAGCCCGCGCCGCAGCCGGCCGGTGCGGCTCCGCCGAGCAACGAGCCGATCCTGCCCGAATTGCCGCTCAAGGTGATCATCCGCGCGCTCCAGCTCAACGAACTGGCATTGGGCGCGCCCGTGCTCGGCACCGCCGCCCGCCTGAGCGCCAATGGCGCGGCGCGATTGGGGCCGCCCAACGAGGGGCTCGACCTCAAGCTCGCAGCGAAGCGGCTCGACATGGGCGGGCTCTTCGACGTCACCATGTCCTTCGTGCCCGAAAGCACGCGCCTGCAGCTGGCGGCGAAGCTCGATGAGCCAGCGGGCGGCCTGATCGCGAAGGTCGCCGGCCTGCCGGGCGAACCTCCGGTCAAGCTCGACGTCACCGGCGACGGCCCACTCGATTCCTTCCGGTCCAGCCTCGTCTTCACCGCAGGCCCGACCATCGGCGCCAATGGTTCAGCCACGCTGTCACGCGCCGGTGCCGAGCGTCAGCTCGCGCTGGCGCTCGATGCCCGCATCGAGGGGCTGATGCCGGCGCCGGTCGCACCGGTCTTCGCCGGCTCGACCCGGCTCGACGGTTCCGTCGGCTTCCGTGACGATAGCGGCATCGATATCCGCGATCTTGCGCTGGTCTCGGCCTTGGCGCGTCTCGACGTGCTCGGCCGCTACAATCCCGACAAGACGCTCGATCTGCGCGTCACCGCGGCGTCCCGCCCCAACGAAGGTGGCCGCACGGTCACGGCGGGCACCGAGATCGGCAAGCTCGCCTTCGACGCGACGATCCGCGGTCCGGCCGCCGGACCGACCGTCGTCGCCAAGCTGGATGCAAGCGACGCCAAGCTGCCGGCCGGCCAGTTCGGCAAGGTGGCTCTCACCTTCAACGCGACGCCGACCGGCACGATCGGCGAGCCCGGCACCCGCATCGCCCTGACCTCGGACGGCGAAGCCAGCGGGATCGTGCTGGCCGACAAGGCATTGATGCGCGCGGTCGGCGACAAGGTCACCTTCATCTTGCGCGGGACCGGGCAGGATGACGGCACGGCCGATTTCGAGATGCTGAAGCTCGCCTTGTCCGGCGTCGAGCTCGACTATCGCGGCAAGCTCGGCCAGGCGCGCATGCTCGGCCAGCTCAAGGCGGTGCTGCCCGACCTCGCCCGCTTGAGCGGTCTCGCCGGACGCCCGCTCGGGGGCAGGGCGGATATCACCGCCGATCTCGACGCGACGCCGCGCACCAACAACTACACGGCGACGCTTACCGGCAAGGCTGAGCGCCTCGCGACCGGAGAAGCCGCCCTCGACCGCCTGCTGGCAGGCAACCTGACCCTGGCGGGCCGCGTCAATGCGCTTGCGGGTGATTATACGGTGACCGGCCTGCGCGTCGCCGGCCAGCACGCGGCTTTCACCGCCGACGGTTCCATCGGCCAGCAGCAATCCGACCTGAAGCTCGCGCTGAACCTGCCGGATCTCAAGCGCGCCGATCCGCGCCTGTCCGGCCGTGGCGACGTCACCGCCCGGATCACCGGCCCGCAGAACAGGCTCGACGCCACGGCCCGCATCGCCGTCGCCAACGCGACCGCGCTCGCCCGGCCGATCCCGCGCCTGACCATCGACGCCGTGGCGAAAGACCTGCAAGGCGCGCTCGATGCCAGCGTCACCCTCTCCGGCGAGGTCGATTCCAAGCCGGCGACCGGCTCGTTGCGCCTCGCGCGCCAGCCCGATGATGGCTGGAACCTCTCGACGCTCGATTTCGCCCTCGGCTCCATCCGCCTGAACGGTGGCCTGACGCTCGATCCGGCGAGCCGCGCCGCCGGGCGACTGACGCTCGCTGCCCGCAATCTCGACGATCTCTCGGCACTGGCGCTGACCAAGCTCGGCGGCCAGCTCGATGCCGATATCGTCCTGGCGGCGCCGGAAGGCCGGCAGGATATCGACCTGACCGCCCGTGGTTCGCGGCTGGCCGGGCCTTCGCTGACGATCGACAAGCTCGATGTCCGCGCCAATGCCCGCGACATCTATGGCCGCCCGATGCTCGATGCCGCGATCGCCGTCGACCGCGCCGTCGCTGCGGGCGAGGCGATCAGCGGTATACGCTTCGATTCGAAGGGCGCGCCCGATGCCAGCGCCTTCACGCTCAGCGCCAATGCCCGCGGCTTCGCCCTGAAGGGCGCCGGCCGTCTCGTCCCCGGCGAGCCCTTGAAGCTGGAACTCGCCTCCTTCGATGCGCGCCGCGACGGTCGCGCGATCACGCTCGCCAATCCCGCTGCTTTCAGCTTCCCGGCTTCCGGTGTCGAGATCGCCAATCTCGCCCTATTGATCGACAAGGGGCGGGTGACGCTCGATGGCCGCGCCGGCGAGACACTCGACCTGCGCTTCGCTGCCCGCGACGTGCCGCTCTCCGCCGCCAGCATCGCGGTGCCCAGCCTGAAGCTCGGCGGCACGCTGAATGCCGAGGCGCAGGTCAAGGGCAAGCCCGGCGACCTCTCGGGTCCGTGGAAGCTCAGGATCGCCCAGCTCGTCACGCCCGAGACCCGACAGGCCGGCCTGCCGCCGGTCGAGATTCAGGGTGAGGGCACGCTCAAGGGCGATGCCGCCGGCATTTCCGCCACCGTGAACGCCGGCAAGGGCGCGAGCCTGACCCTGCGCGGCACAGCACCTCTCAACGCCACCGGCCCGCTCGATCTCTCCGCTCAAGGCCGCGTCGATGCCGCGCTCGCCAACACCATGCTGGCGGCAGGCGGGCAGCGCGTCACAGGCGCGGTCGCCCTCGACATGCGTGCCGGCGGAACGGCTTCGGCCCCGCGCCTCAGCGGCAATGCGACCCTTTCGGGCGGCAGCTTCATCGATGCCCTCCAAGGCATCCGCTTCAACGCCATCGAGGCGCGGATTGCGGCCAATGGCGACAACCTGACGATCGAGCGCGCCTCCGCCCAGGCGCCGAACGGCGGCACGATCTCGGCGAGCGGCCAAGTCAAGGTCGATCCGGCCGCGGGCTTCCCCGGCAATATCCGTATCCGCGGCGACCGCGCCCAGCTCGTTTCCAGCGGGTTGGTGACGGCCGTGGCCGGGCTGAACCTCGAGATCACCGGGCCGCTGGCGCAGCGCCCGCGCCTCAGCGGCCGGATCGACATCGCCTCGCTCGAAGTCTCCGTGCCGGATCGTCTGCCCGCCACGCTTCGCCCGGTGGACGGCATCAAGCATGTGAATGCGCGCGGCGCTGCCGCTGCCCGTCTCGCCGCCGCCCGCAAGGCACAGCAGGCGAAAGGGCGCGGTCGCGCGGCGCCCGCTTTCGACGCGACGCTTGCTTTGACCGTCTCTGCTCCCAGCAAGGTCTTCATCCGTGGCCGCGGCATCGATGCCGAGCTCGGTGGCGAGATTCGTGTCGGTGGCACCTCCTCTGCACCGGCGCTCGACGGTGGCTTCGAACTGCGTCGCGGCCGGCTCAGTGTGCTGACCCAGCGGCTCGATTTCAGCCGCGGCCGGCTGACCTTCGCGGGCGGGCTCATCCCGGAGCTCGATTTTATCGCCCAGACCAGCGCCGGCGACGTCACTGCCCGGATCATCATCAGCGGCCCGGCCGACCAGCCGGTCTTCGCTTTCACCTCGCAGCCCGAATTGCCGCAGGATGAAGTCCTGTCGCGGCTGCTCTTCGCTCGCGCCTCGGGCTCGCTCTCGCCCTTCCAGGCGCTGCAGCTGGCGCAGGCCGCCGCACAGTTCGCCGGTGGTGGCGGTGACGATACATTCGAGCGCCTGCGCCGCTCGCTGGGCGTCGACAATCTTGATATCCAGATGGGCGCGGGCGGACCGACCGTCGGAGCCTCGCGCTATATCAGCGACAATATCTCCGTCGGGGTGAAGGTCGGCTCCAAGCCGGAGGATAGCGGCGTCTCGGTCGGCATCGACGTGACCAAGCGCCTGAAGCTCCAGGCCGAAACCGGGGCGGACGGCAGTGCTGCTGTCGGAATCGGCGCCGAGTGGGAATACTGAACACGCTTCCCGCGGGAATCGGGCTGTGGAGAGATTCGGCCCGAATCCGGTTTCCGATGAAGCGATTCCCCAGCTTCGCAAGGCAAAAACCGCTTGTGCGGTGCCGTTGCGGTTAATGCTTGGTGAATTTCGCCGGTCAAAGCGTGGCTCGCCTGCAACACCGGTTTCCAAAGCACCCCATTCACAGGCTTGGGCGGCGGATCGTGGTTGATCGGCGGGGCGGCTTTCGTATGGTGGAAATGCGTCGGGACGTTCCCGGTCGCTGTTTTTCGCCTTCGCCTCCGAAATAGGTCGGTGACGCAGGCGAAAGACCGGGAATAGGCAGGTTCTGCGATCAGGCTGAAAGTCTGGGGCGGGGGGCAGGCTGAAGCCCGAGGGTCTCGAAACTCTTTTGGAGGTTACCAAATGAAGCTCGTCAAGAGCCTCCTCCTCGGTTCCGCCGCCGGCATCGCCGCGGTCGCCGGGGCTCAGGCCGCCGACCTTCCCTCGCGGAAGGCCGCTCCGGTCGAATACGTTCGTGTCTGCTCCGCTTTTGGCGCCGGCTTCTTCTACATCCCGGGCACCGACACCTGCCTTCGTATCGGTGGTCGTGTCCGCGCTGAGTACACCTTCGGTGAGCGTTGGAACGCTGGCCAGGATTCGTACGGCACCCGCGCTCGCGGTCGTATCTACATCGACGCCCGCAACCAGACCGCTTACGGCACGCTGCGCACCTTCGTGCGTTACGACGTGACCACCAGCACCGGTTCGTACGGCTACGGCGGCACCAACGCCGGCGCCAACCGCTTCTCGGGTGTCAACGGCACGACCAGCGCCAGCTCGGTCAACCTCGATAAGGCCTTCATTCAGTTCGGCCCGATCACCGCTGGTAAGGCGCAGTCGTTCTACGACTTCTACGCCAACGACTTCGGCTTCAGCGTCCTCCGTACCTCGGACCGTTCGCCGAACCTGTTGGCCTACACCGCCACCTTCGGCGGCGGCTTCAGCGCCACGATCTCGCTCGAAGACCCGAAGACCACCGGTCGTCGTCCGTCGACCTTCGCTGCCTACCAGGGCACGACCTATCCTGACGTCGTCGCTTCGCTCCGCGTCGAGCAGGGCTGGGGCGCTGCGCAGCTGTCGGGCGCCATCGGCGACCGTGGCGCGTACTCGTCGCCCTTCGCTGGCGGCAACGGCGCCAAGAAGGACGAGATGGGCTGGGCTATCCAGGCCGGCGTGAAGATCAACCTGCCGATGCTGGCTGCTGGCGACGCCCTGTTCCTGCAGGCCGGTTACGCCGACGGCGCTCTCGAGTACCTCGGTTGGGATGGTGGCATCGCCGGTTACGGCCGTCTTCCTGCCTACACCGTCAACAACTTCGGCCCGAACGCTTTCGGCAACCTGAAGTCGAACACCGGCTACAACCTGGTTGCGGCGCTGCGCCACTACTGGACCCCGGCCATCCGTTCGGACTTCCTGGCTTCGTACTCGGCTCTCCAGACGAACGACGGCGCGATCCGTTCGGTCGATCCGAAGGAGCTGATCCTCGGCGCCAACCTGGTGTGGTCGCCGGTCTCCGGCCTCGACATCGGTGTCGAAGTCCTCTACTCGCGCACCGAGTACGGTGTCCGCGTTCCGGACGCCAAGGCCTTCGCCGTCAACGGTCGTACGATCAAGTCGGACGACGCCTGGACCGGCCGTCTGCGCATCCAGCGCGACTTCTGATCGGTTTCCGATCTCTAGTCAGGAAGCCCCGGGGAAACCCGGGGCTTCTTTTTTATGTGGGTTGTTCCAGCTTCGCTGTTGACGGGGACCTGCGGCCCGGCCTGATCTGGTTCAGGTGTTCCTGCCACAATCCCCTGGGATGTGGCGCCGGGCGCCTTTTGAAACGATATCTGCGGGTCGCTCGACAAGCCGTTGAAAAAACAAGGGTGATCGCGATCTTGGGGTGCCGTGCCTAGCTTGAAGGCGGCGCGGGCAGGGGGCGTGTGCATGTCTCAACCGGCGCGTTGGCTCTGGGGGTTGATTCCACTGGGCTTGTTGTGGGCAGCCGGAAATCTCGCGCTCGATTCCGTCATCGAACGCGATGTCGGCATGCGCGCCGAGCAGGCGGTGGCTGCCGTGGCCGGCACGACGCCGGGAGCTCGACCGGTCGTGGCCCAGGTCGACGGTCGCGACGTCACGATCGGGGGCGAGGTCTTGTCCTCCGATGGGGCGAGCAAGGCCATGGCCCGGCTGCATGGCGAGTTCGGCGTGCGCAGGACGCTCGGCGGGCTGTCGCAGGTCGTTGCCCAGAAGCCCTATTCCTGGTTCGCCAGTCGCCAGTCGGACAGCGTGACGCTCGGCGGTTTCGTGCCGGATCTCGAGACCGCGATGGCCAACATGGCGGTGGCCGCAGCGGCCTTGCCGGGCTTGCGGATCGATGACCGCCAGGCTGTTGCATTCGGAGCGCCCGAAGGGTTCGCCGCGATGGCGGTGGCCATGCTCGCCGAACTGCCGAAGCTGGCGACGGGCCGGGTCATGCTCGATGACGGCCGCTTCTGCATCGAAGGCAAAGCGGCCAGTTCGGATTCGTTCCTGTCGCTGGAAGCGATGACCGCACAGATTGAGCGGCCGGGCTTCCGAGCCGTGAAATGCGATCTTGAACCGCCGACCGTCGCGCCCTACCGCTGGAGCGCCGAGCAGGAGGCCGGCTCCGGGTTGGTGCTGCGCGGTTCCTATCCCGGTGCTGATGCGCGGGGCCAGATGCTGGCTGCGGCGCGGCAGGCTTTCGGGGCCGGCGCCGCCATTCGCGACGAGATGAAGCCCGCGCTTGGCGCGCCTTCCGCCTTCATCGCGAAAGTCACGCGCGCGCTTACGGACCTGACCCGGCTGCGGCAGGGCAGGGCCGAGATCAATGACGACAGTTACGTCTTGGCCGGGAAGGGCCCGGAGACCTACGAGGCATGCCAGGCCCTGCGCCTGCAGATCGCCCAGCTGGACGGTCCGGATTCGGTCGCCCAAGCGGTGATCGAATGCCCGCCGGCGCCGCCGCCTGTGCCGGTGGTCGTTCCACTTCCCGAGTTGCCGGGGCTGGTTCTCCATGACGTGCTGCCGGTCTCGCCGAGGCCGGAAGGTCCTGTGACCCCGCTCGCTCCTGCTGCGCCGCAAGGCCCGGTGCCTGGATCGCCGCCAAGTGCGCCGATTGCTGCTCCCCGTGCAGTTGCGCCGGTGCCGCTGGATTGGAGCGCAGTCCGCGGTGAAAGTGGCCTTCGCCTGAACGGGAAACTCCCTGATGAGCCTGCTCGCGCCGATATCCTTGCCGCTGCGCGCAGCCGTTTCGGCGAGGCGGCCCTCGACGACCGCATGGCGATCGAACCGGCGCTGCGGTCCGAACTCGACCTGCGGACGACAATCGCCTTCGCGCTCGATGCGCTGTCGAAGCTCAAGGCCGGCTCGGTGACGATCCGGGACAAGGCTTTCGCGATCGCTGGCGAGGCTGCGGATGCCGCGAGTCTGGCGGCCTTGCAGGAACTCCTCTCCCGCAATGCCCCTGCCGGCCTGACGCTGTCCAGCCTGCCGGAGAGCGTCGTCGTGCGGCCCTACGGGCTTTCGCTCTTGGCGGACCGGACCGGCTTGCGGTTTTCCGGATACCTGCCTGATCAGGCGGCGCAGGCCGCATTGCGGGCGTTGATCGCGGATTCTCCGCTGAAGGAGCGGTTCGAGGATGCGACCACGCTGCTTCCCGGGGCGCCGGCCGGCTTTGCCGAGGCGGCCCGGGCCGTGCTTGCCGACCTGCTGCGCCTCGATCTGGGCTCGGCCTCGGTGGTGGACGATCGCATCAGCTTGCGCGGGCTGACCTGCCGCGACCTGATCAAGAGTGAAATCGAGACCAGCGCCGCCACCGGCCTGCCGCCAGGCTTCAAGGTCGATGCGGTGGTGGGCCTGCGCCAGACCGGCTGCGTGGTCGATCCACCGGCGAGCTGCCAGAACGATCTCGACGGGTTGACCAGGCGCAATACCGTGCTCTTTGGCCAGGGAACGTCGGTCGTCGCGCTCGATGCCACGACCGAGCGCGTCGTCAGTGAGGCTGCGGCCATCTTGAAGAAATGCCCGGGTTCCCCGGTCGTCATCGAGGGGCACGCCAATCGCGACGGCGAAAGGCGGGGCTTCGACAACACCGACCTGTCGCTGCGCCGGGCCTTGCGCGTGCGAGACGAACTGGCCCGGCGCGGCATCGACCCCGCGCAGCTTGCCGTCAAGGGCTATGGCAGCAGCCGGCCGCTCGTGCCGCACGAGGCGTCGGAAGCGCGCGCGATGAACCGCCGCGTGCAGTTCACCGTGGCGAAGTAGGAGGCTGACATGCTCTATCTCGCCAGCCAGTTCGTCTGGTTCCTGCTTGCCGCATTCGGTCTCGGCTTCGCCATGGGATGGATCGGCCATGACGGTGGAAAGGCACGGCTCTGGAGTGGCGCCTGGAGTGTGCTGGCTGCACTGTGGGGCGTTGGTGCCGTCCTGACCTGGTTCCAGTTCCTGAACGGCGTGCCGGCAACCTGGGTCGAGACGGCGCTGCTGTTCACGGCCGTTTACTGGGCGGGTTGCGTCTGCGCGGGCTTCCTCCGCAAACCGAAGGCTTCGCAAGATGCCGCCGAGCCCGTGACGGCGCCACAGGCCGCGGTCGTTGCAAGCGCCCCGTCGGCCCCGCTGCCCGTGGAGACTGAGGCCCGACTGCCGCCTGTCGAGAATGAGGCCGATTTGCCCGGCCAGCGTCCGGCTGGGCTCGTCACGGCCCGCGACGACACGCCGGACGACCTCAAGCTGATCAAGGGCATCGGCCGCCAGAACGAGGGCCGCCTCCACGGCCTCGGCATCTGGCATTTTGAGCAGATCGCCGGCTGGACGCCCGAGAACGTCGAATGGGTCGGCGGCTATCTCGCTTTTCCCGGCCGCATCGAGCGCGAGGATTGGGTCGGGCAGGCCAAGCTTCTGGCGGCCGGAACCGAGACGGAGTTTGCCAGGCGGGCCAAAGCCGGCGAGGTCGAAACCTCGCGCGATGATGGTACGGCGGGGCAGGGCAATGTCGCCGAAATCGTCGAGGATAAGACCGAGGCGAAGCGCTCGAAGCTTTGAAGCCGGTCAGCCGGCGCGGCGCTCGGCCCGGGCGACCAGCTTGGCGATCCGCCGGATCATGTCCTTGCTGCCGAGCAGCGGGGCATGGCCTTGGCCCGGCGCGGTGTGGATCTCGCAGTCGGGATGGCGCTCCGCCATCTCCTCCAGCGTCTTCTCCGCCAGAAGGTCGGAATTGGCGCCGCGGATCGCCAGCATCGGCACGGTCTTGAGCGCGTCGAAATAGGGCCAGAGCACCGGCAGCGGCGCCTCGAGATCGAGCTCCTCCAGCACCTTCATCAAGCGGACATCGTAGTCGGGCTTCAGCGCGCCGTCGCGGTCGGTCCAGGTGCGGCGCGCCATCATCTCCCATTCGGCCTCGTCGAGGATCGGGAATTGCTGGTCCGAGAGCCGCTTCAGGATCTCGGCACCTTCCTGGAAGCTGCGCGGCACCGGCAGCTTGCCGACATAGCCGCGGATGCGCAGCAGGCCGCGCGCATCGATCACCGGGCCGACATCGTTGAAGACGACGCCGCGGATCATGGCGGGCCGCGCCGCCGCCAGTGCCATGGTGAGCAGCCCGCCGCGCGAGGTGCCGACGAAGATGGCCTGTTCGATGCCACCGGCGACGAGCACCTGGACGAGATCGTCGAGCTCGATGCGGATGTCGTAGTTCTTCCAGTTCTTGTCGTATTCGGACAAGCCCCGGCCGCGATAGTCGAGCGCCAGCACGCGGCGCGGCTTGGTCTCGTCGGCAAGCGCCAGCGCCACTTCATGGAAATCGGCGGCGGTGCGGGCGAAGCCGGGCAGGCAGATCACCGGCAACGTCGTCGCCGCGAGCGGGCCGTAATCGCGATAATGCAGCTTGAGTCCGTCGCTGGCGCTGACGAAGCGGGAGGTGAAACCGGATTCGGGCATCAGGGGACTCAAAGGGTGCGGGGGACGCACCTAACCATGGCGCCGACGCCTACGGAAGCCGGCTTTCGGCTCAGGAGGCGCCCCAGCGGCGCAGCTTGGCGAGGCAGTGGTTGAACTGGGCGAGTTCCTCCGGCGTGAGCACCGACAGGAAATCGCGCTCCATCTCCTCGCCCAGCTGGTCGGCCTGCTCGCGGATGGCTTCGCCCTGAGCCGTCAGATGCAGGGCGACGCGCCGCGCATCGGCGCTTTCCAGCGTGCGCTGGACCAGTCCTGCATCGACCAGCTTGCGCAGATGCTTCGAGACCAGCGTCTGCTCGATGAAGGTCGCCTCGGACAGGCTTCGCGACGACAGCCCCGGCTGGTCGCCGATGGCGCGCAGCACCCGCAACTCGCGGATATTGAGGCCGAGCCGCTCCTTGTAGACCTGCGAGGCCTTCGCCATCGCGGTCTGGCTCAAATGGTCGAGCCGGAAGGTCAGGAACGAGTCGCGGGCCATATTGCTCCCTTGCTCAGCCTTGCGTGCGCGCCCGGTTCGCCAGGCTCAGCGCGAGCAGCGAGATCGCCGTGCAGGCGAGGAGATAATATGAGGGAACCATATCCGACCCCGTCTTCGCCACCAGCCAGGTCAGGGTGAAGGGCGCGAGCCCGCCGAACAGCAGCACCACGACATTGTAGGCAATCGACATGCCGGTCGAGCGCACCTGCGTCGGGAACATGCCGGCGAGCAGGCCGGGCGTCGGCGCCCAGATCGCGGCGATGGAGAGCGCGCAGATCGCCTGCGCGGTCAGGAGCCGCTCGAAGCTCGGCTCCGCCACGACATAGGCCAGCAGCGGATAGGACAGCAGCGCGAAGCTCAGCATGCCCAAAAGCCAGACGCGGAAGGCGCTCCAACGATCCGCGAGATGGCCCATGATCGGCACGAAGATGAAGAGCAGGATGCCGCCGATCAGTGAGCTCAGCATGGCGCTGGTAAAGGGCAGCTTGAGCTGGCGGATCACATAGCCGGGCAGGAAGATGAACCAGACATAGTTCGAGGCCGTGCCGGGGATCATGATGCCGAAGCAGCGCAGCAGCGCGTTGCGATGCTCGGACAGGACGGTGCGGAACGGCGTCTGGCCGGCGCTCTGCTTCGTGTCCTTCTCGTATTCCGGGGATTCGTCGACGAAGCGGCGGATATAGAAGCCGAGCGGCGTGATCAGCGAGCCCAGCAGGAAGGGAATGCGCCAGCCCCAGCCCTGCAGCGCTTCCGGCGTCAGCAGCGTCGCCAGCGCGTAGCCGGAGAAGGCCGCGAGCGCGAGCGCCAGCGCCTGCGAACACATCTGGAAGCTGCCGAACATCATCTTGCGGCCGGGTGGGGCATATTCGACCAGCATGGCGGTCGCCGAGGCGAATTCGGCGCCGACCGAGATGCCCTGCAGGATGCGGGCGATGATGATGAGGATCGGCGCGAGGATACCGATCGTCGCATAGCTCGGCGTCAGGCCGATCAGCACGGTCGAGAAGCCCATGATCAGGATCATCACCGTCAGGATCGGCTTGCGGCCGAAGCGATCGGCATAGGTCGAGAGCAGCACCCCGCCGACCGGGCGGACGAGGAAGGAGATCGCGAAGGTCGCCGCCGTCAGCAGGGCCGAGACCAGCGGGTCGGAGGTCGGGAAGAAGACCTGCGCGATGACCGTGGCGAAGAAGCCGTAGACGAGGAAATCATACCATTCGAGGCCGTTGCCGATCACCGATGAGATGACGGCGCGGCGGACCATGGCCGGGGAGCGCGGCTCGGCGCCCTGGATAGCGGCTACGGTCATGCGTTGGCTCCGGTCTGGCGCTCGACGAGGCGGCACAGGATGCTGGCGCCGATGGGCAGCAGGCGGTCGTCGAAATCGAAGGTCGGGTGGTGGCACATCGCGCCGGGCTGGCCGAGGAAGATATAGGCGCCCGGCCATTGCCGCAGCATCAGCGCGAAATCATCGGAGAAGGGCAGGGCCGTGAGATCGGTCTGCACATTGGCTTCGCCGAGAACCTGCCCTGCTGCGGCTGCCGCAGCAGCGGCGGCACGCGGGTCGTTGAGGCAGGGCGGGCAGCTCGCCTTCTTCTCGCAGGTGATCGTGCAGCCCGACATCAGCGCCAAGCCCCGGCAGGCCGCATCGAGCTTGTCGATGATGCGGGCTTCCGTCTCGGGATTGTAGGTGCGGATCGTGCCGCTGAGCTCGGCCGAGTCCGGGATGATGTTGGAGGCCGTGCCGGCGACGAGCTTGCCGAGGCTGATCACGGCCGGCTGCATCGGATCGACATGCCGCCCGACGATCGAGGAGATCTCGATCGCGAGCCGCGCCGCGACCTGCAGCGGATCGTCGGTCGTATGAGGCGCCGCGCCGTGGCCGCCCTTGCCCTTGATCGTGATCTGGAAAACGGTCGTGCCGCTCAGCGTCGGGCCGGGGCGGACAGCGGCAGTACCTTCCTCATAGAGCGGGATGGTGTGGAGCGCGTAGACCTCGGAGCAGGGGAAGCGCTCGAACAGGCCGTCCGCGATCATCCGCTCGGCGCCCTGGCCGATTTCCTCGGCGGGCTGGAAGATCAGGTGGACCTTGCCGCGCTTCGGCGGATTGGCGGCGAGATGGCGTGCTGCGGCTAGCAGCATCACGGTATGGCCGTCATGGCCGCAGCCATGGAACTGGTTCTTCGTGGTCGAGCGGTAGTCGAGCCCGGTATCCTCCTCCATCGGCAGCGCGTCCATGTCGGCGCGCAGGCCGATGGTGGGCCCATCAGCGGCGCCCTTGATGACGCCGACGAGGCCGGTGCCGCCAAGCCCGCGATGCACCTCGATGCCGAAGGAGGCGAGCGTCCTGGCGACGAAATCCGAGGTTCGGAATTCCTGGAAAGCGATTTCGGGATGGGCGTGAAGGTCGCGGCGCCAGGCCTCAAGCGTGGGCGCGAAATCGGCAATGTCCTGCAGCATCGAAATTCCTCCGCTGCCCCGCAGAGGTAATTGAAAGTTTCAAATATTGCAATCGGCAGGGAAGATCGTTGCCGAGGGATCGGGGGCAACAACGGTCGGCGCCGAGGCATGAGTATTCGCGCGTAGGCGATGCGGCGGAAACAAGCGCCAGCTATCCCCTCTCCCCTTGCGGGAGAGGGTTAGGGTGAGGGGTCGCGCGACACTTATAGGAGCCCGGTTCCGTATGCTCCGAAACGTTCAAGACCTGCGCGACCCCTCATCCGGCCCTACGGGCCACCTTCTCCCGCAAGGGGAGAAGGGAAGCGCAGCCCTGCTTTTCAATCCCGCTTGCCGCCGCGCTTCAGGTCGTAGTCGATCAGATAGGCCGTGCGCTGGTTCAGGCGCTCGCGATAGACCTGCAGGTTCTCCATCACGCGCTGGACGTAGTTGCGCGTCTCGGAGAAGGGGATGCGCTCGACCCAGTCGACGGCGTCGACTTCCGGGTCGCGTGGGTCGCCATAAGCCGCGATCCATTTCTTCACATTGGGCGAGCCGGCATTATAGGCGGCGAAGGTGAGGATATAGGAGCCGCGCCATTCCTTGAGCAGGTCGTTGAGATGGGCCGCGCCCATCCGCGCCGCATAGAGCGGGTCTTTTCCGAGTTTCTCCCAATCGAAGGGCAGGCTCGCGCGCCTTGCCGTCTCGCGCGCCGTTGCGGGCATCATCTGCATCAGCCCGCGTGCGCCGGCATGCGACATCGCGGTCGGGTCGAAGGCGCTCTCCTGCCGGGCGATGGCATGGACGATGGCGCGCTCCATCGGATCACCCAGCACGTCGAAATCCGGGATGCCGTTGACCGGATAGGCGGTCATGTCGAGCGGGAAGCCGCGTTGCAGCGCCGCCTTGCCGATGCCGACCTGCGCACGCGCATCCGTCTCGCGCCGAGCAATGGCGGCGATCGCCTCCAGCGCCTCGGTCGTATGCAGGCGCTGCGCCAGATCGTTCAGCATCAACGTGGCGAGATCGCGCTCGCCGATGCGGTAGAGCAGGCGCACGGCGCGATGGCCGGGCAGGGTTTCAAGACCGGCGGCAACCGTGCGTCGCAGCGGCAGATCGGGGAAGCCGAGCTTCGCCCGCGCCAATTGTCCATAATAGGCGATCGGCTGTTCCGCCGCCTTGCCGAAAGCGGCCCTGGCCTCCTCGGCCTTGCCGAGTTCCTCATAGGCGCGGCCCTGCCAATACGCGGCGCGGGCGACCGAGATCGGCGTCTCGGCGATGCCCGCTGCGGCGTCGAAATGCTTGAGCGCCACATCCGGCTTCTTGAGGAAGCGCAGCGCGACGAAGCCGGCATGCCATTCGGCCTCGATCCGCTCGGCTGAATCCTCGGCGCCATGGCCGGATGAGACCTCATAGGCCTTCTGCGGCTGGCCGGCATCGAGGAGCTTGCGCGCGATGATGCGCCGCTCTTCCCACCAGCCATCGCCGTCGCCGAGCAGGGCCGGATCGCGTGGGATCGCGGTCAGCGCCTTCACGGCATCGTCGAGCTTGTCGCCGCGGCGCGCCTGCTGGGCCTGGAGGAAGGCAAAGGAGACATCGCCGCGCACCGAAGCCGGCACCGCCGTGATCAGCTTCTCGGAGATCGGCCGTCGTGCCTTGGCGCTCGCCAGCCGCGCCTTGGCCAGCACGACGTAGTCGGCCGAGACGCGGGCGGCATTGCGCAGCGCGGCCTCGCCATTCTCGCGGAACAGGAAGCGCTCGGTGCGCAGACGATGATCGTCCTTGCTCAGCACCGTCTCGAAGGCGACGAGCGCGATCTTTTCAAGCGCCTGACCGAACGGGTCCTTGCGCCAGCTCTGCCGGATGAGGGCATTGGCTTCCTCGGCCTTGCCTTCCTCCTTGAGCGCGGTCGCCAGCGCGATCCGCCCGGCCGGCGAGACCGGCTGCTGGCCATGGAAGAAGGCGCGCACGATCCCAGGGTTCTTCTTTTCGGCGATCAGCGCCTCCTCGGCGCGGCGTCGAAAACGGGTCGTGGCCGGATAATTCGGATGCTCGCGCAGGAAGGCGTCGATGCGCAGGAAGGGCACGGCGCCGGCATTGGCATGGATCGCGACCCATTCGAGCAGCGAACGCGTGGAGCGGTCGTCGATCCGCGCCGCGAGATCGTCGCCCTCGGTGAGCGCACCGCGCCGATAGGCGGCGACAGTCGCTTTCACGGCCTCGACATTGACCGCATCGTCGCCCCGCAGCGCATTGGCCGGATAGGGCAGCGCGCCCGTGGCCTCGACATCGCCGAGCATGGCGAGCTTGCGCTGGGTCGCGAGCATGCCGTCATCACCCGCCCGCGTCGACGACGCCGAGAGCAGGGCGGGCAGCAGCAGGCAGATCAGTCTCCTCGCGGCGGCAGGCGAGGCCATGGCGCGACTCCAGGCTCGTGCGGTCATCAGGGGATGGTCGGGGAAGGCAGTTTATGAAGGCTTAACTATGAGGCCACGCATTTTCATGACTTGCCGGCTTTGCCTTGGCGAGACGACGGTTTATGTGTGGCGGCCCCGTAACCCGCGTTTTCGTCCCAGGATCGTCCCATGACCAAGCACATTGCCTTTACCGGCTCGATGCCCGCTCTGGTCACGCCGTTCAAATCCGGCAAGGTCGACGAGCAGGCGCTGCGCGCGCTGGTCGAATGGCAGATCGAGAACGGCTCGACCGGGCTCGTGCCCGTCGGCACCACCGGCGAGAGCCCGACGCTCTCCCATGACGAGCACAAGCGCGTCGTCGAGATCGTCATCGACCAGAACAAGGGGCGGGTCCCGGTCATCGCCGGCGCCGGCTCGAACAACACGATCGAGGCGATCGACCTCGCCGTCCATGCCGAGAAGGCCGGCGCCGATGCCGTGCTCGTGGTCACGCCCTATTACAACAAGCCGACCCAGGAGGGCATGTACCAGCACTTCAAGGCGGTGAACGATGCGATTGGCATTCCGATCATCATCTACAACATCCCGCCGCGCTCGGTGGTGGACATGTCGGTCGAGACGATGACGCGGCTCTATGAGCTCAAGAACATCGCCGGCGTGAAGGACGCCACCGCCAACCTCGCCCGCGTCTCGCAGCAGCGCCACGCCATGGGGCCGGATTTCATCCAGCTCTCGGGCGAGGACATGACCGCGCTCGCCTATATGGCGGCCGGCGGCCATGGCTGCATCTCGGTCGTCGCCAATGTCGCGCCGCGCCTCTGCGCCGACCTGATGGATGCCGTCCAGAAGGGCGACTATGCCGGCGCGCTGAAGGTACAGGATCGGCTGGTGCCGCTCCATGACGCGATCTTCAAGGAGCCCGGCCTCGCCGGCGCCAAGCACGGCCTCACCCTGCTCGGCCGCATCGAGGAGGAGGTCCGCCTGCCGCTGATGCCGGTGACCCCGGCGACCGGCAAGGTGATCCGCGAGGCCATGGTTTTCGCCGGGCTGTTGAATGCCTAAGTAAGATAGGTGACCGCGCCGCCAGGCGCGGTCATTCGTTCGCCAATCGCAGCGGACGGCAGAATGACAAGGTCAGCCTTTTCAGAGGCTTGGGCGCCGATTCCGAATCGGGTTCTCAAGCTTTGGCAGCGCTGGCCATACAAGATGGGTTCAGCTGAACGGCATGAAGAAACCTGATCCGGAGCGCTATCGTCTGGCAGCGGATAACCGCAAGGCGCGCTTCAATTACGAGATCAAGGAAACCGTCGAGGCGGGCATCGCCTTGCAGGGGACCGAGATCAAGTCGCTGCGCGGCGGCAAGGCGACGATCGGAGAGAGCTATGCCGGCCCGATGGGGACGGAGCTCTTTCTGTTCAACGCCCATATTCCGGAATATCTCGAGGCAAACCGCTTCAATCATGAGGTCCGCCGGCCGCGGAAGCTTCTGCTTCACAGGCGGGAGATCAACAAGCTGATGGGCGCGGTCCAGCGCGAGGGCATGGCCCTGATCCCGCTCAAGGTCTACTTCAACGACAGGGGCAGGGCGAAGGTTGAGCTCGGCCTCGGCAAGGGCAAGAAGCTCCACGACAAGCGCGAGACCGAGAAAGAGCGCGACTGGAACCGCGACAAGCAGCGACTGCTGAAGACGGGCGGGTAGGGCTGCCGCCTTACCCCTCCGCCGGCTCATCGCCCTGGCGGATGCCGTAGCGCCGCTCCAGCGACGGGTTGCCGGGCGTGCCCGGTGCTCCAGCAGTGCCGCCACGGCTGGCGCGCTCGGCCGGGTCGCGGCCGATCTTCTGCATGAGCTGGGCGAGATCGACGAACTCGTCGCACTGGCGTCGCAGCTCGTCCGAGACCATCGGCGGGTTGGTCGAGATCGTCGAAACCACCGAAACCTTGACGCCCTTGCGCTGCACGGCCTCGACCAGCGGCCGGAAATCGCCGTCCCCGGAGAACAGATAAATCTGGTCGAGATGCGGCGCGAGCTCCAGCATCTCGATCGCCAGCTCGATATCCATGTTGCCCTTGATCCGGCGCCGGCCGGTGGCGTCGGTGAACTCCTTCGCCGCCTTGGTGATGACCCGGTAGCCGTTGTAGTCGAGCCAATCGACCAGCGGCCGGATCGAGGAGTATTCCTCGCTTTCCACCAAAGTGGTGAAATAGAAGGCGCGGATCAGGTTGCCGCGCCCCTGGAACTCGCGCAGCAGGCGCCGGTAGTCCATGTCGAAGCCGAGCTGCTTCGAAGTGGCGTAGAGATTGGCGCCATCGATGAACAGCGCGATGCGCGGTACGGCGCTCATGGCAATCACTCCTGCTGAAATATCTTAAGGCATCGAAATGGACGCAAAACGCGTTCTAACAATGTCGTTTCACGACTGAAATTTGACAAGTTACAAGGGTCGGCCGTGGCACACTGACGCAGCTCAATTTTCCGTTACGTCAGGGGCGCAGGCGGGCCGGGTTGCCGACTGCCGTGGCGCCGGCAGGCACGTCGCGGGTGACCACGCTGCCCGCGCCGATAATGACATCGTCGCCGATGGTGACGCCCGGCAGGATGACCGCGCCGCCGCCGATCCAGACATTGCGGCCGATCGCGACCGGGCGCCCGAATTCCAGCATCTGCCGGCGCTGGGCTGGGGCGCGCGGATGGTCGGCGGTCAGGATTTGCACGCCGGGGCCGATCTGCGTGCCGTCGCCGATCGTGACCGCGACGACGTCGAGGATGATGCAGTTGAAGTTCAGGAAGACGCCGTCGCCGAGGCTGATGTTATAGCCGTAGTCGCAATGGAAGGGCGGGCGAATGACGACGTCGCGCCCGACATGCCCGAAGGCCTCCTGCATCAGCGGCAGCCGCGCTTCCGGCGTCGCTCCGGTCGCGTTGAAACGCTCCATCCAGGCGCTGATGCGGCGGTTATCGGCGATGAGCTCGGGGCTGTCGGCGCGGTAGAGTTCGCCGGCCAGCATCTTGTCCTTCTCGCTGCGCATCGATGTCCTGAACTCCAATCCACAGCCCTCATACTGAGGAGCGCTCGTAGAGCGCGTCTCGAAGGATGCTTCAGCAAACTCCGGAGATATCTGGAGCATCCTTCGAGACGCCGCTTTGCGGCTCCTCAGGATGAGGGCTCCATGGAGCAGAAGGTTGAAAAGCGGCCGGTTTGATGCGCTCAGCCTTTGCCCTTCGGGAATTCCAACCCCATCTCGCGATAGCGCTCCGGGTCGTCGCTCCAGTTCTCGCGAACCTTCACGAACAGGAAGAGATGAACCTTGGCCTCGGCCGCCTCGGCGATCTCGACGCGCGCCTTCTGGCCGATCGCCTTGATCGTCTGGCCGCCTTCGCCGAGCACGATCTTCCGCTGGCCCTCGCGCTCGACATAGATCGTCTGCTCGATGCGGACGGAGCCGTCCGGCTTCTGCTGCCAGGACTCGGTCTCGACGGTCGAGCGATAGGGCAGTTCGTCATGCAGCCGCTCGAACATCTTCTCGCGGGTGATCTCGGCGGCGAGGAAACGCAGCGGCGCGTCCGAGATCTGGTCCTCCGGATAGAGCCAGGGGCCGAGCGGCAGGCGCTTCTCCAGCCAGGCCAGGATGTCCTTGACGCCATAGCCGGTCAGCGCCGCGACCATGAAGGTCGTCTCGAAGCTGCCGCGCTCGTTCACCTTGGCGGTGATTTCGAGCAGCTTCTCCTTCGGTACGGTGTCGATCTTGTTGAGAATCAGGAATTTCGGCTGTTTCAGCTCGGCAAGCCGCTCGAACAGCGCCGTGTTCTCCTCATGGTCGAACCGCGCGACGTCGATCAGCACGCCGATCAGGTCGGCATCGGTGGCACCGCCCCAGGCGCTCGTCACCATCGCGCGGTCGAGCCGGCGCTTGGGCGCGAAGATGCCGGGCGTGTCGACGAAGATGATCTGCGCCGTGCCGGAGAGCGCGATGCCGCGCACCTGCGTGCGCGTCGTCTGCACCTTGCGCGAGACGATCGAGATCTTGGCGCCGACGAGCTGGTTCAGCAGCGTCGACTTGCCGGCATTCGGCGCGCCGATCAGCGCGACGAAGCCGCAGCGCGTGGCTTGATCGGTTTCAGACATTATCGCCTTCCGGGTTGTCGTTCCACAGGCCTTCGCGCCTCAGGAAGGTTTCGGCCGCGGCCTGCTCGGCCAGCCGCTTGGAGGGGCCGCGCGCCTCGGCGTCGGCGAGCCCGATGATCTTGGCGGCGACGACGAAGACCGGCGCATGATCGGGGCCGGAGCGGCCGCGCTCGCTATAGGTCGGCGTCTGGTAGCCCTTGCCTTGCGCCCATTCCTGCAGCGCGGTCTTGGCGTCGCGCAAGGGCCGGACCGGCTTCAGCATGCGTTCGCCGAAAGCTCGCTCGACCAGCGCGCGCGCGGCCTCGTAGCCGCCATCGATGAAGACGGCGCCGATGATCGCCTCGCAGGCATCGGCCAGGATCGCCTTGTTCTTGCGGGCGCCGCCCAGGATCTCGCCTTCGCCGAGCCGCATGAACTGGCCGAGATTCCAGCCCAGCGCCACCTCGGCGCAGGTCTCCTTGCGGACGAGATCGGCAAGCCGGCGCGAGAGATTGCCTTCCTCCGACTGCGGGAACTGCCGGAACAGCAACTCGGCGACCGACAGGCCGAGCACGCGGTCCCCGAGGAATTCGAGGCGCTGGTAGCTGGCGAGGCGCGAATCCTCGGCGCTCATATGGGTCAGCGCCGTGGCCAGCAGGCTCTGGTCCGCGAAGCGATGCCCGAGCGCGGCTTCGAGCCGCGCGGTGTCCGGGGCCTTGCGCCCGCCGTCGCCCGCTTTGCTCACTTGATCGTGCTGAACAGACGGTTCCAGCGAACCGTGTAGGGCCATTCCCAGATCTTCCAGGCCGAGGCGCCGTCCTCGATCGAGAAGAAGATGATCTCGGCGCGGCCCACGAAGTTCTCGAACGGAACGGGGCCGACGCTGCGGTCGCGTGAGTCGAGCGAGTTGTCGCGGTTGTCGCCCATCATGAAGAAATGGCCAGGCGGCACGATGAAGACCTGTGTGTTGTCGAAGGTGCCGGTATCGCCCTCGCGCTCGATGATCTGGTGGCTGACCCCATTGGGGAGCGTCTCGCGATACTGGATCGTGGGCACGCTGCGGCCCCAGTTGTCGGCGGTCACATAGTCGGCGATGCGCTCGCGCTTCACCGGTTGGTTGTTGATGTGCAGGATGCCGTCGATCATCTGGATGCGGTCGCCCGGCAGGCCGATGACGCGCTTGATATAGTCGGTCGAATTGTCGCTCGGCAGCTTGAACACGGCGATGTCGCCGCGCTTGGGCTCGGCCGCCCAGATGCGGCCCGAAAACAGCGGCGGGCTGAACGGAATCGAATGCTTGGAGTAGCCGTAGGTATATTTCGACACGAACAGGTAATCGCCGATCAGCAGCGTCGGGATCAGCGAGCCCGAGGGAATGTTGAAGGGCTGGAACAGCAGGGTGCGGATGACCAGCGCGATCAGCAGCGCCTGGACGACGACCTTGATCGTCTCGAGAACGCCGCCTTCTTCCTTGGCCACCTTGCTTTTGCTGTCGACGTCGTTGGCCACGCGGGCGCTCCTGAGGCTGCAGTCCAGCGCGCGGTCTAGCCGACTATCGCGCCTGCGACAACGCGCAAGAGCGGTCAGGGGGAGGGCGCCAGTGGATGGCGAAAGGATGTCAAATGCAAATCCAAAGCGGGAAAATGGCAAGATTGGGGTAGTTTACACGCGTGCGGCAGATTGACGGCCCCGATTTTCGTCAACAGCATCACAGTCGCGCGACACTGGGGGAATCACTCATGAGCACGAAGAAACTAGCCGCCGAAGCCATCGGCACGTTCTGGTTGACCTTTGCAGGTTGCGGCAGCGCGGTCATCGCCGCGGGATTTCCGAATGTCGGTATCGGGTTGCT
Source organism: Allobosea sp. GW821-FHT09G06 (assembly GCF_059416005.1). Classification (NCBI taxonomy): domain Bacteria; kingdom Pseudomonadati; phylum Pseudomonadota; class Alphaproteobacteria; order Hyphomicrobiales; family Alloboseaceae; genus Allobosea; species Allobosea sp. GW821-FHT09G06. Next base: position 145,645 of record NZ_JBWKOI010000003.1, read on the forward strand.
TGGCGTTTCGCTGGCGTTCGGCCTGACCGTCGTGACGATGGCCTATGCCATCGGCCATATTTCTGGCTGCCATCTCAACCCGGCGGTGACGGTCGGTCTCGCGGCCGGCGGGCGCTTCCCGGCCGGGCAGGTCGTTCCCTATATCGTCGCACAGGTGATCGGCGCGGTCGTCGGAGCGGGCGTTCTCTACCTCATCGCGCGTGGCGCGCCGGGCTTCGACCTTGCCGGCGGCTTCGCCTCGAACGGCTATGCCGAGCATTCGCCCGGCAAGTATAATCTCGTCTCGGCCTTCCTGATGGAAGTCGTGATGACCATGATGTTCCTGTTCATCATCATGGGCTCGACCCATGGCAAGGCGCCGGCCGGCTTCGCCCCGCTTGCGATCGGCCTCGGCCTCGCCCTGATCCACCTCGTCAGCATCCCGGTGACGAACACCTCGGTGAACCCGGCCCGCAGCACCGGCCCGGCGCTCTTCGTCGGTGGCTGGGCCCTCCAACAGCTCTGGCTGTTCTGGCTGGCTCCGCTGATCGGCGGCGTGCTTGGCGGCGTGATCTATCGCTGGCTGAGCGACGAGCCGGAAGGCCAAGTCACCGGCCGCTGAACGGCTCGACCACGTAGATAGCGTCTCAAAAGCCGCCGTCGTTCCGGTTCATCGCCAAGCGGTGCCCCGGAATGGCGGCGGCTTCTGCTTGAACAGAAGGTGGGTCAGGCGACCGGCCGCGCTTCGATCACCACGAAGGCCTGCGCCAAAGGCGGATCGTCCGTCAGCGAGACATGGACGAAGGCCTCGAAGCCCGCTGGGGTCATGGCCTTCAATCGCTCCGCCGCGCCGCCGGTCAGGCGCATGGTGGGGCGCCCGCCCGGCAGGTTGACCACTTCCATGTCTCGCCAGAACACACCGGCGCGCATGCCGGTGCCCAGCGCTTTCGAGCAGGCCTCCTTGGCGGCGAAGCGGCGGGCGTAAGAAGCGGCGCGGGTCGCGCGCCGGTCTGATTTCGTCCGCTCGCCTTCCGTGAAGACGCGATGCGTGAAGCGTTCGCCGAAGCGTTCGAGCGAGCGCTCGATCCGGCGGATGTCGCAGAGGTCGGAGCCGATGCCGAGGATCATGCCCGCGATGTAGCGCGGTTTTCGCCCGACAGGAACCGCTTCCGGCTACGGAGGGGCGAAGCGCTACGGCTCAGCGCGCGTTCCGTCCTTCGTCCATCGCCTGCCGCATCCGGCGGATCGCCTCTTCGAGGCCGATGAAGATCGCCTCGCCGACCAGAAAATGGCCGATATTGAACTCGACGAATTCCGGCACGCGGGCGAGCGTGCGCGCCGTATCGTAGTCGAGCCCGTGCCCGGCATGGACCTCCAGCCCGAGCTTTGCTCCCAGTGCCGCGCCTTTGGCCAGCCGCTGGAATTCCGCCTCGGCCTTCGCGGTCTCGCCATCGATGACGGCGTGGCACCAGCTGCCGGTATGCAGTTCGATGACCGGCGCGCCGAGCTTGGCCGACATCGCGATCGGCGCCTCGTCGGGCTCGATGAACAGCGAGACGCGGCAGCCGGCTGCCTTGAGCCGCGCGATGGCCGGCGAGAGATGGGCCTCCTGCCCGACGACGTCGAGGCCGCCCTCGGTGGTGCGTTCCTCGCGCTTCTCCGGTACCAGGCAGGCCGCGTGCGGCTTCAGCCGCTCCGCCAGAGCGATCATCTCTTCGGTCGCGCCCATTTCGAAATTGAGCGGCTTGGTCAGCTCGGCTGCGAGGCGGTCCATGTCGGCGTCGCGGATATGGCGCCGATCCTCGCGCAGATGCGCCGTGATGCCGTCGGCACCGGCTGCGATGGCGAGATGGGCCGCACGGACCGGATCGGGCAGGGCGCCGCCGCGCGCGTTTCGCACCGTGGCGACATGGTCGATATTGATGCCCAGGCGCAGCCGGTCGGCCATCATGCATCCCCCTTGTTTCTTTGAGTCCTGCTTAGACGAAAGCGGCGCACCGGCTCAATGCAGGGATTGTGATGCCCGGCTCACGAAATGTGATCGGTGTGGCCGTGCCGGAAATCTTTACGAAACGATAAAGCGGAATGGCGGCTCGTTGTGAAGGTAATCGTAACCGAAGCTCTGTAATGTCGAGATACGTCATTGCAGAATTCAATCGAGCTCATGCAACTGCCACTGAAGAACGCGGCTTTCCACACAGATGTCCTGCCGGACAGGCGTGAGGGCAACCAGCCGCCCGAGCGCGCGCTAGGCCGCGTTATCGCTTGCGACGGCTCGCGCGCCACGATTCTCAGCGCTGTCTCGACAGGGAACTGGCTGGCGGGCGATGCCTGGGCTATCGGCCGCATGGTGTCGATCAATCTGGGGTCGAGCCGCATCGTCGCGCTGGTCTACAGGCTGCATGCCGTCGAACCCGTCTGGAACGAGGCGGACGAGAATCCGATCCAGGTCGAGGTCGAGTTCCTCGGCGAGGTTCTGGAAGGCCCTGACGGCCGCACGCGCTTTCAGAGCGGCATCAGCACCTTTCCACCGATCGGCGCGATCGCTCACCGCATCCGCGCCGGCGACCTCGCGCTCGTCCATGATCTCGGGGACCGCTCCGGTGTCGAGATCGGCCATGTGACGCAGGACGCCAGCATCCCTGCGACCGTCAGCATCCAGGACATGCTGTCGCGCCATTTCGCGCTGGTCGGCACCACCGGCGTCGGCAAGTCGAGCGCAGTTTCGCTTCTGCTGCGTCGCGCCGTTGCCGTGCGCCCGCGCCTGCGCGTGCTCATCCTCGATCCGCACAACGAATATTCCAGCGCCTTTCCTGATCTCGCCCTGACCATCGACGGCGAAAGCCTCGACCTGCCGTTCTGGATGTTCAGGCAGGAGGAGTTCGCGGAGGTCGTGTTCAGGGGGCGGGCAGTTCTCGACGACGAGCCGGACATTCTACGCGAGGTCGTCTCGGCCGCGCGTACGCGCTACCGCATGCCCAGCAACGGGCAGGAACTGGCGCGCGATCTCGGCTCCAGCCTGCTGAAGCGCCCGCTCGATCTCGGCACCTCGCGTCAGCCGGCCGAGGCGCCGCAGGGGCAAGGCGGGGCCGTCGATGCGGTCACGCCCTATCGCCTCAAGGATGCCTTCGCCGTCATCGATGAGATGATCGGCCTGCACGAGCAGCGCTGGCCCCGCGCCGCCCTGCGCTCGCTCAAGGTGCGGCTGGAATCGTTGCACGCCGATCCGCGCTATCGCTTCATGTTCGGCCGCGCCAACATGTACGAGACCGTCGCCCCGATTCTGGCCCAGGTTTTCCGCATCCCGATGCATGGGCGGCCGATCACCGCGTTCCAGCTCGGCGGCCTGCCGGGCGATGTCGTCAACGCGGTAGCCTCGGTGCTGTCGCGCCTGGCCTTCGATCTCGCTGCTGCGAGCCAGGGCGCCTGCGAGATCCTAGTTCTCTGCGAGGAAGCCCATCGCTACGTTCCCGCGGACACTTCGCTCGGCTTCGCGCCGACACGGCAGGCGCTTGCCCGGATCGCCAAGGAAGGCCGCAAATATGGTTCCTATCTCGGCATCGTGACGCAGCGCCCGGGCGACCTGGACCCCACGATCCTGTCGCAATGTTCGACCATCTTCGCGATGCGGCTAGCGAACGAGCGCGACCAGCAGATCATCCGCTCCGCGATCTCGGATGCCTCCGCCAGCACGATCAATTTCCTGTCCTCGATCGGCAACCGCGAGGCCATCGCCTTCGGCGAGGGCGTCGCCACGACGATGCGGATGCGCTTCGCCGAGCTCAAGCCGCATGAATTGCCGGCGATGGGCGCGCGCGGCGGCGAGGGCGCGGGTCGACTTGAGCCGACGCTGGACGACATGGTCAGGCGCATGCGCGCCTGATGCTCCGCGGGTTGCGAAAATCTTGCATCGCGGTGGCTTTGCCTGTAAGGCCGTGCTCAATCCATTTCCCTGCATCGCTGAGATCGGAAGAAGCCGGCCATGGCTCGCGTTACCGTTGAAGACTGCATCGACAAGGTCGAGAACCGCTTCGAGCTGGTGCTGCTCGCTAGCCATCGCGCGCGGATGATCCAGTCGGGCTCGTCGATCCTCGTCCCCCGCGATAACGACAAGAACCCCGTCGTCGCGCTGCGCGAGATCGCCGACGAGAAGCTCAAGCCCGAGGATCTCAAGGAAGACCTGATCCACTCGCTGCAGAAGCATGTCGAGGTCGACGAGCCGGAGCAGGAGACTGTTCCGCTGCTCGCCAGCCCCACGAGCGCCGCGACCCCGGACAGCGAAGTTCAGTTCGATCGCATGAGCGAAGAGGACCTGCTGCGCGGCCTCGACGGCCTCGTGCCGCCGACCGAGAGCGCCGACGACGAGGACTGATTCTCCTCGCGTGAATCGATTGTTCACTGTTTCCAGTTAAAGCCCGGCAGTGCCGGGCTTTTTCATGCCCGTCATCCGGAAAACGCCTTGCTGCCGCCAATGCCTGTGCAAATAATAATGTGTTGCAATGATCGCAGGACGAGGTTGGGGCCCGCATGGGCATGATGCGGCAATATGAGCTCGTTGACCGGGTCAGGAGCTATAATCCGAATACCGACGAGGACCTGCTTAACCGGGCCTATGTCTATGCCATGCGTGCACACGGCACGCAGAAGCGCGCTTCCGGCGATCCCTTCTTCGCGCATCCGCTCGAAGTCGCGGCGATCCTGACCGACCTCAAGCTCGACGACGCCACCATCGTCGCAGCCGTCCTGCACGACACGGTCGAGGACACGGCCGCGACGCTGGAAGAGATCGAGAGCATGTTCGGGCCGGATATCCGCCGGCTCGTCGATGGCCTCACCAAGATCAAGAAGCTCGACCTCGTCTCGAAGAAAGCGGCGCAGGGCGAGAACTTCCGCAAGCTGCTGCTCGCCATCGCCGACGATATCCGCGTGCTACTGGTCAAGCTCGCCGATCGCTTGCACAACATGCGCACCCTGCATTTCGTCCCGCCGGAGAAGCGCCTGCGCATCGCCGAGGAGACGATCGAGATCTATGCGCCGCTCGCCGGCCGCATGGGCATGCAGGAATTGCGCGAGGAGCTGGAGGAGCTCTCCTTCCGCCATATCAAGCCCGAGGCCCACGCCACCGTGACCAAGCGGCTGGAAGAGGTGACCGAGCGCGAGGGCAAGGTCATCGGCGAGATCGAGGACGACCTGAAGGGCAAGCTTGCCGCCAGCGGCATCCAGGCCGAGGTCTTCGGGCGGCGCAAGCGCCCCTATTCGATCTGGAAGAAGATGGAGCGGAAATCCGTCTCCTTCGAGCAGCTCTCCGACATCTTCGGCTTCCGCGTCATCGTCGACAGGCCGGAGGATTGCTACCGCGTGCTCGGTATCGTCCACATGACCTGGCCGATGGTGCCGGGCCGCTACAAGGACTACATCTCGACGCCGAAACAGAACGACTACCGGTCGATCCACACAACCGTCGTCGGCCCCGGTCATAGCCGTGTCGAACTGCAGATCCGCACCGACAACATGGATCGCATCGCCGAATACGGCATCGCCGCCCACGCCCATTACAAGGACGGCCGCGCCGGCCAGCCGATGGGCCTCGCCGACGAGAGCCGCGCCTATCAATGGCTGCGCCGCACTGTCGACCTCTTGGCCGAGGGCGATAGCCCGGAAGAATTCCTCGAGCACACCAAGCTCGAACTTTTCCACGACCAGGTCTTCTGCTTCACGCCGAAGGGGCGCCTCATCGCCCTGCCGCGCGGCGCGACGCCGATCGACTTCGCCTATGCCGTCCACACTGATGTCGGCAACAGCGCGGTCGGCGCCAAGATCAATGGTCGCATTGCCCCGCTCCTGACCGAGTTGCAGAACGGCGACGAGGTCGAGATCACCCGCGCCGACGGGCAGGCCCCGCCGGCCGCCTGGGAATCGCTCGTCGTCACCGGCAAGGCTCGCGCCGCCATCCGCCGCGCCACCCGCGCCGCCGTCCGCCGCCAATATGCCGGCCTTGGCCGTCAGATTCTCGAACGGGCCTTCTCCCGCGCCGAGCGCGCTTTCTCCGACGACAAGCTCAAGGCCGCACTGAAGCGCCTCGCGCGCAACACCGTGGACGATGTGCTCGCGGCCGTCGGACGCGGCGAGATGTATTCCGGCGACGTGGTCAAGGCGGTGTATCCGGACCTCGAGCCCGAGAAGCGTGGCTCGTCCGATGGAAAGCCGGCCGCCGCCCCTAACGGTAAGGGCTGGTTCGAACTGCGCCAGGGCGAGAACCTCAAGTTCAAGCTGCCGGGCGAGGCGCCGGACAATGCCATTCCGATCCGCGGGCTCGGCGGCGACCTGCCTGTGCGCTTCGCGCCGCATGGCGGAGCCGTGCCGGGCGATCGCATCGTCGGCATCCTGACGCCGGGCGAGGGGGTGACGATCTATCCGATCCAGTCGCCGGCGCTCGCCGCCTTCGACAACGAGCCGGACCGCTGGCTCGATGTCCGCTGGGACCTCGACGACAAGGCGCCGCAGCGTTTTCCGGCGCGCATCGCGTTGAAGTCGATCAACGAGCCCGGCTCGCTCGCGCAGATCACCACCACGATCGCCGAGCATGACGGCAATATCGATTCCGTCTCGATGAACCGGCCGAACCAGGACTTCACCGACGTCACCATCGACCTCACGGTCTGGGACCTGAAGCACCTCTCGGCGATCATCAGTGAATTGCGGGAGAAGCGGGTGATCAGCCGCGTGGAACGCGTGGTCGGGTAGGGCGCTGCCGTCATTCCGGGTCAGGTCGCAGGCCTGAGCCCGGAACCACCTTTGTCATTCCGGGGCTTCGCGTAGCGAAGAACCCGGAACCCACGACTGGGCGAGCGAGCAACAACCGGGCACAGAATGTCCCACCCAGTCGTGGGTTCCGGGTTCGTGCCTGCGGCGCGCCCCGGAATGACAAAGGGGACGAGGTTCTTGCAGACGCTACTAAACCTTACCCCCTAAACGCTGCCGCCAGCTCGCGCACGAAAGCGCCCGCGCGTGGCGTCGCGACATTGCTCCTGAGCACGACCTGCGATCCGCCGAGCGAGGGCAGGCCCCATGCCGGCCCGACATCGACCGTGTTAGCCGGCGCGATCCGCGCGGCCAGCGGCGAGACGCCGAGCCCGACCTGAACGGCGGCCGCGACCGCCGCCATCCCGCCGCCGACGAAGGCTTCGCGCCATGGAATGCCGGCGTGGTCGAGCGTGTCCATGCTGTGCCGGCGCAGGCGGCATTCGGCGACGAGGCTCACCAAGGGCACGGGCGCATCCGCCTGCCGCACGAGATCGGGCGCCGCGAACCAACCGACGGCGTCGTCGCGCAGGACTTCCCCGGTCCGGCTTGCCGCGAGCCGGCGGACGATCACGACATCGAGCTCGCCCCGTTCGAACGCTTCTTCCAGCGTCCGCGACGGCTCGATCCTGAGATTGATGACGATGCCGGGATCATGCGCCGTAAGCCGCGCCAGAACGGCCGGCACCTCGGCGCCGACAGCCTGTTCGCTGATGCCGACCGCGATATGCTCGGGCGCGACCGCGAAGGCCGCGAGCGCCTTGCCATGGGCCGCCAGCAGGTCGCGCGCGGCGGGCAGGAAGCGCTCGCCCTCGGCCGTTAGCCTGACGAGCCGCGGATGGCGCTGCAGCAGCAGGCGGCCGAGACCGTCCTCCAGCCGCTTCACGCGCGTGCTTACCAGCGATTGCGTCGTGCCGAGCGCCTCGGCAGCGCGGGTGAAGCTCTTCAGCTCGGCCGCTCGCAGGAAGGAGGCGACGGCATCGATATCAAGAGTACTCATAAATCATAATACCATATCATTGATATCGTCATAGATGCGATTTTCAGATCATGAGAAGCAGCCTATGGTGCTCTTCGACAGGCGCGGTTGCGCCTCGACACGGAGACAGACCATGCCCCTGATCAGGATTTCCATGCGCCGTGGCCGTCCGGCTTCCGAGCCGGCCGCGATCATCGACGGCGTCTACAAGGCGCTGCGCGAGACCTTCGAAGTGCCGGAGAAAGATCTCTTCGCCGTCGTCCACCAGCATGACGCCGACGAATTCGTCTTCGACGCCAACTATTTCGGCTTCAACCGCAGCGACAGGCTGGTGATTATCCAGCTCACCGTCGCCAATACCCGCGGCGTGACGCAGAAGAAGAAGCTCTACGCCGCGATCGTCGAGAATCTCACGAAGGAGCCTGGCCTGAAGCCGGACGACATCTTCATCAACCTCGTCGAGGTCAAGCGCGAGGACTGGTCCTTCGGCGGCGGCATCGCGCAATACGTGGCGTGAGGCACGCCCCGTCTTCACCAACCGCGTCGTCATCCCGGACAAGCTGCGAAGCAGCGAAGATCCGGGATCCATCGTAGAGCGCCGTAGCCCTATGATGGATCCCGGCGCTCCGCTTCGCTGCGGCCGGGATGACGGCGCGCGTGAAATTGCGGCGCCGCGCGTCACGCCCTAAACCCTCCTCATGGAATGGACGGACGAGGGCACGATCATCGGCCTCAAGGCTCATGGCGAAAGCGCCGTGATCCTGGAGGCGATGACGCGCGGGCACGGCCGCCATCTCGGCCTCGTCAGGGGCGGGCGCTCTTCCAAGGCGCAAGCCTCGCTCCAGCCCGGAAACAGTGTCTCTCTGACCTGGCGTGCGAGGCTCGACGAGCAACTCGGCGAGTACAAGGTCGAGCTGCTCACCTCACACGCAGCCCGCTTGATCGCCGCGCCGGTCGCGCTCTACGGGCTCGGCACCATCGCCGGCCTGCTGCGCCTGCTGCCGGAGCGCGATCCGCATCCCGGCCTCTACGAGGGTCTCTCGGTCCTCGTCGCCCATCTCGACGAAGCGGAGATGGCGCCGGCCCTGATAATCCGCTTCGAACTGGCCATGCTCACGGAACTGGGCTTCGGGCTCGACCTCGCGCGCTGCGCCGTCACCGGCTCGCCAGACGATCTCAGCCATGTCTCGCCGAAATCCGGCAAGGCCGTCAGCCGGCGGGCGGCGCAGCCCTATCTCGACCGCCTGCTAAAGCTGCCTTCGTTCCTCGTCGAAGGGCAGGGCGGGCGACGCCCATCGCCTGCCGACATCCTCTCGGGCTTCGCCCTGACCGGCTTCTTCCTGCGCCGCCATATCCTCGATCCGCGCGGCCTGCGCGAGCCTCCCGAGCGGGCACGATTGGTCGAAATGGCAACGCGGGCCGCGGCGAATGCGCCGCCCGGCGAATCATCCACCGCCTAAGCGCGAAAAGGCGCCCCCTGCGTTTGCGCCGGGGTCTTCGTACCTGCATTGTTCTGGCGGGCTGATTCGCGCTGTGCCATAGAGACCACGCGAATTTTGGACAAGTTGAGGGCTGACGCAGCATGGGCAAACCGGTCGATCCGCCGCCGGAAGACGAGTCCGAGCGCATCGATCTGAAATCGGCGCTCGAAGAGCGCTATCTCGCCTATGCGCTCTCCACCATCATGCACCGCGCCCTGCCGGATGCGCGCGACGGCCTGAAGCCGGTCCACCGCCGCATCCTGCACGCCATGCGGCTGCTCCGGCTCGATCCGGGCCAGGTCCACAAGAAATGCGCCCGCATCGTCGGCGACGTCATCGGTAAATTCCACCCGCATGGCGACCAGTCGGTCTATGACGCGCTGGTTCGCCTCGCGCAGGATTTCGCCCAGCGCTACCCGCTCGTCGACGGGCAAGGCAATTTCGGCAATATCGACGGCGATAACGCCGCCGCCTACCGCTATACCGAAGCGCGCATGACCGAGGTCGCGCGTCTGCTCCTCGACGGCATCGACGAGGACGCGGTCGATTTCCGCGAGACCTATAACGGCGAGGACGAGGAGCCGGTCGTGCTCCCGGCCGCCTTCCCGAACCTGCTCGCCAACGGCTCGCAGGGCATCGCGGTCGGCATGGCGACCTCGATCCCGCCGCACAACGCGGCCGAGCTCTGCGACGCCGCGCTCTACCTGATCCAGCACCCGGAGACCTCCTCCGAGCAGCTCATGACCTTCGTGCCCGGCCCGGATTTTCCGACCGGCGGCATCATCGTCGAGACCCGCGCCTCGATGGCGGAGACCTATCGCACCGGGCGCGGCGCCTTCCGCACCCGCGCGCGCTGGGTGAAGGAGGATCTCGAACGCGGCGCCTGGCAGGTTGTCGTTACCGAGATTCCCTACATGGTCTCGAAGGGCCGCCTGATCGAGAAGATCGCCGAACTCCTCAACGACAAGAAGCTGCCTCTGGTCGCGGACCTGCGCGACGAGTCGGCCGAGGATATCCGCATCGTCATCGAGCCGCGTGCCCGCAATGTCGATCCCAACCTGATGATGGAATCGCTGTTCCGGCTCTCCGAGCTAGAAGCGCGCATCTCCATGAACATGAACGTGCTCACCGGCGGGCTGGTGCCGCGCGTGCTCGGCCTCGCCGAGGCGCTGCGTGCCTGGCTCGACCATCGCCGCGAGGTCCTGCAGCGGCGCTCGCGCTTCCGCCTCGGCCAGATCGACAAGCGCCTCGAAATCCTGCGCGGCCTGCTGATCGTCTATCTCGACCTCGACCGGGTGATCAAAATCATCCGCGAGGAGGACGAGCCGAAGATCGAGCTGATGAAGGTCTTCGAGCTCACCGAGATCCAGGCCAACGCGATCCTCGACACGCGCCTGCGCGCCTTGCGCAAGCTCGAGGAGATGCAGCTCAAGACCGAGCTCGACGAGTTGACCAAGGAGAAGGAGCAGATCGAGACGCTGCTCGCCTCCGAGGCAACGCAGTGGAAGACGATCGCTTGGGATATCCGGCAGGTGAAGAAGACTTTCGGCCCGGAAACGGCGATCGGCAAGCGCCGCACCGATTTCGCCGATATGCCGGAGACTGCCAATATCGACCTGACCCAGGCCATGGTCGAGCGCGAGCCGATCACGGTCGTGATCTCGAAGAAGGGCTGGATCAGGGCGCTGAAGGGCCACGTCCAGGACAAGTCGAGCTTCTCCTTCAAGGGCGACGACGCGCTCCAGACCGCTTTCTTCACCGAGACGACGGCGAAGGTGCTGGTGCTCGCCTCGAACGGCAAGGTCTTCACGCTGGATGCGTCGAAGCTCCCCGGCGGGCGCGGCTTCGGCGATCCGATCCGCCTGATGATCGAGCTGGAGGAGACGGCCGAGATCGTCTCTGCCTTCCCTTACAAGCCGGGCTCGAAGCTGCTGATGGTGTCGAGCGAGGGCAGGGGCTTCGTCGCGCCGGCCGACGATGTCGTCGCCAATACCCGCAAAGGGCGGCAGGTGCTCAATGTCGATGGGGCGAACGTCGCCGTTCTGGCGGTCCCGGCCGATGGCGATCATGTCGCGATCATCGGCGAGAACCGCAAATTGCTCTGCTTCCCGATTTCGGAAGTGGCGGAGATGGGCCGCGGCAAGGGCGTGCGCCTGCAGCGTTACAAGGATGGCGGCCTCTCCGACGCCAGGACCTTCAACCTCGCTGACGGCCTGACCTGGCTCGATACCTCCGGCCGGACCTGGACAGTGACGCAGGCCGACCTGCTGGAATGGCTCGGCCACCGCGCCGAAGCCGGCCGCCTGCCGCCCAAGGGCTTTCCCAAGAGCAATACCTTCGGCGGGTAAGGGGAGAGACGCGCGTCATGCTCGGGCTTGACCCGAGCATCTGGTGATCAGCGCCTTCCCGGCATGAGATTCTCGGGTCAAGCCCGAGAATGACGCCAGATCAAAGGCTTGCCGGCAGAACCGGAATCAATCCCGCAACCGCCTGAATCAGATCCTCAGCGGATCTCCCGCCCGACGACGCCGACTTCCAGACCCATCGTGATCTTGTCGGTGACGGCCCAGAGCACGCCAGCCCGCGCCTCGGGGCGGACCGCGATGCTGCTGCGGCTGAAGGGCGAAGAGAAGTCGCTTGCGCCGAAGCGCCAGGTCTCGTTGGCCGCGCTCATGCCAACCGTCGTGTAGAGCAGCACATCCGGCGTCACCAGCACGCCGGCCTTGACCTTGAAGGCGCCGGCGAAGTCGCGGGTATAGGCGGCATTGCCGAAGCTCGGATAGCCATAGCCGCCGACGGCCGGCATGTAGTCGATCGCGCCGGCGATACCGTAGACGAAATTGCCCTCGCGCCGCATCGTCCCGGCTTCCAGCCCGATCGTCGGGCCGGCGCTGGTGCGCATATGCTTGCCGCTGGTGACCTGGAAGCCCGAGGAGATGCGGGCATAGGACCCCTCCCATTTCGGCGAGAGGCTCGGCTGATCCCAGGCGAAGGACGGCAGCGGTGCGAAGCCGGACAGAGGCAGCAGCGCTTGCGCCTGCGACGATGCGCCGGCTCCGAGGAGAGCGGCGAGCGCCGTGGCGGAAAGAAGCGGAAATCTCACGTCGAAAGCGTCCTCGCGACAGCGTGCCCCGTCGGAAGCTAGCATGGAGCGAGGCGAATGTCGCGGTTTTGTGGCGCGCCGGTTGCCGCGGCTCAGGCGATCTTGGTCCTGAGCTTGAGGAAGCGCAGGGTGCGCTCCGCCGTCGCCAGGTCGAGCTTGGCATAGGCATCGACATCGTCGTCGACGTCGCGCGAGGAGAAATAGAGCCGCCGCGCCCGCAATTGCAGGATGGCCCGGAAGGCCGTGGCGCCGATGCCGAGCGAGCGGCAGGCGACGGCGATGCCGCTGGAATCCCGCTGCATCAGCACGCGCAGCGCCTGCTCGATCGAGATGCCGGCGACTTCGGAGAGCACTTGCGAGAGGTGATAGGCGCGGTCTTCGTCGGCCAGCATGGTCAGCACGTCGTCAAGCTCGCGCACCTTGGCGGCGAGGTCGGAGAGCAGCAGCTTGACCTCCAGGCGCTGCTGGCGCGCCTGCCGGGCGAGCGAGACATTGGCGTCGGTGGCGGGCGCGGCGCTGCCGCCGTCGGAGAACTGCTCGACGATCCGGAGCACGCGCTGGGCACGGTTCGGTGCAAGGTCGGAGCGACGGGCGAGCGCGCCGGTAATAGTGGCATCGCCCTCACCGCGTTCCAGCAGCCGGTCGAAGCCGCGATCGGAAAAGGCGGCGCCTTCATTGGCGCTGACGGTGTGCAGCACCCTCTGGTCGCCGCGCTCGACGAGAATGTCGGTGACGCCCTCGGACAGGCGCGCGCGCTCGGCGATGGCGACGAGATGCTGCTGCGACTGGGTAACCGCGATGGCGGCAAGGTCGGTATCGGTTAGGACCGGGGAGAGCGACAGCACGAGGCGCGCGACCTCGGCATTGCTGTCGCCGCCGAGCGTGACCGCGACATTGTGCGGCAGGGTCGGCATCGCGGCGACGCGATCGGCATAGCCCTTGCGGTCCTCGTCTCCGAGATGGCCGAGCGAGCTGGTTGCGATCTCGCCGTAATGCTCCTTTGCGGCCTCGTTCGGGTCGTGGTCGAGCAGGAAGAGGTCCGTCACGGCATTGAGAAGCTGCCGGCGCGAATCCGACGACATGTCCGCCGGCATTCGGGTCAGGTTACGCAGCATGAGGGCCCCCGCGACAAAGCAGTGGCGGCACTCTGCGCAGGTGCGGCTTGATTTACTCTTAAGGCGACGACGTTCTTTTCCGAACAGCGGGGCGCTGCGCCCCGCTGTTCGGTCCGTGGTGAACTCGCTGCCCGCAAGCGGCAAGTCCTGCAGGTTATACAACTAAAAGTTGCAAATCCGTTATCGGGCGATGCGCGCTGATTTAATCCGGCTCAAGCCGCGGGCAGGCAGGCCGGTCCGAGCGGTTCGAAGCTCTTGTAGGTCAGGATGAATTCCTGATGCCCCAGCTCTTCCGACTTGGTCCGGCCTCCCTGGCCGAGCGAGACCACCAGATCGCGGATTTCCGTGCCGACCTCGTCGAGCCCGGCGCGGCCTTCGAGAATACGTCCGGCATCGACATCCATATCCTCGGACATCCGGCGATAGGTCTCAGGGTTCGCGCAGATCTTCACGACCGGCGAGATCGCCGACCCGACGACCGAGCCGCGCCCCGTCACGAACAGCACGCAATGCGCCCCGCAGGCGATCAATTCCGCGATCTCGGCATTGTCGTTGATGTTCGGGAAGCCGAACCGCACCTCGCCATCCGGCACCACGTCGAGCAGATAGAGTCCGCCATGCGGCGGCACGTCGCCGGGCTTGATCAGCCCGGAGATCGGCGAGGCTCCGGACTTGGCATAGGCGCCCATCGATTTCTCCTCGATGGTCGAAAGCCCGCCCTCGGCATTGCCGGCGGCGAAGGAGCCGTAGCCTAGCGTGGCGTAGTAGCGCGCCGCCTTGGCCACGGATTTCTCCAGCTCGGCGCCGAGCTCGGGCGTGATCGCGCGCGCCGCCATGATGTGTTCGCAGCCGATCAGTTCGCCGGTTTCCTCGAAGATACAGGCGGCGCCTTCCGCGATGAGCTGGTCGAAAGCCCTGCCTGCTGCCGGATTGCCGGTGATGCCGGAGGTGCCGTCCGAGCCGCCGCAGACCGTGCCGACCACGAGTTCGGAGACCGCCATCGGCACCGTCTCCTGCGTGTCGAGCAGGGCGCGCTGCTCCTCGACCCAGGCACGACCCTCGCGGATCGAGGCGCGGGTGCCGCCGGTGCCCTGGATGATGATCGTCTTCACCGGCCGGCCGCTGGCGCGCACCACCCGTTCCAGCGCGTATTTGTTGAAGCTCTCGCAGCCGAGCGAGACCAGCAGCACCGCCCCGACATTCGGATGGGTGCAGAGCTGCTCCATCATCCGCTCGGCATAGGGGTTGGGGTAGCAGCCGGGGAAGCCGATGGCGTGGACGCCTTCCTCGCGCCAGGGCAGGGCGATCTCGCGCGCGACATGATGGGCGCATTCGACGAGATAGGCGACCGCGACGGTGTTGCGGATGCCCTTGCGCCCGTCGGACCGGAGATAGCCGCGCATCGTGCTCATGCCGAGGCTCCCGCCTTGCGTTCGTCTTCGAGATGATAGGTCGGCGTGTAGTCGCTGCGCATGTTGTGGACATGGACATGCGCGGCGGGCGCGATCGCCTCGGTCGCGACGCCGATCGGCGCGCCGTATTTCAGGATCTTCTCGCCGGCCGCGATGGCACGGCGGGCGACCTTGTGGGCGAGCGCGATGTCGCGATCGAGCGCGGCCGGGCCAGAGCCGGTCTCGATGGTATCGCCGGCTTTCAGCCGAGCCCGCGCAACGAGGACGTTGTCGCGCGGATCGAGCAGGATGAGGCGCGGATCGTGAGTCATGGTGAACCGCCCTTCGAAGGAGGGAACGCGTCAGAACTTGCCGTACTGGAGATAGGCCTGCTGCGGATCGGTGCCGGCGAGGATCGCGGTGCGGACCTTGTTCTCGGCCGAGATCGCGGTTTCCGACTTGTCCAGCACCTCTTCGATGATCTCGGCGGGGATGCGGACGACACCGTCGCGGTCAGCGAGGATATAGTCGCCCGGCCGGATCCAGACCTCGCCGATCTTGATGGGTTCGTCGACCGCCTTGGGCAGCCAGGCGCCGACGATGTCGCGCGGCGTATAGGCCTTGAAATAGGACTGGAAGCCCATCTCGACCATGAATTCGGTGTCGCGCGACAGTCCGTCGATGACGCAGCCGCGCACGCCCTTGTTCTTCAGTGTTTCGGCCGAGAGCTCGCCCATCAGCGCGATCTCGTCGGTGTTCGGCTGGCAGACCCAGACATGGCCGGGCTTGGCGGCGGAGAGCAGGCCGGTCCAGCCCAGCAGCGTCTCATGCGCGTCGAACTCGCCGGTCTTGCCTTCGACCGTGAAGGCCGGCCCCGCCAGCTTCTGGCCGGGCAGGAGCGGGCGCAGTTCCGGCGGCAGGACGAAATCCGTCAGGCCCATCGCCCGCATCGTGTCGTGGATGATGCCGGTATAGCAGCGCTCCAGCCTGTCGGTCAGTTCCTGGCTCATCGTTCCTCCGGATCGGCCTCTGTCGCGTGGCTCTGTGCCATGGCCGTTACCGCTAGAGTGTCGGGAGGAGCGGCGGGCGGCAAGCGCGTTTTCTGCGCGTCGCGGATGCGTTTCAATCGGTTGAATCGTTCCGATCCACGCGCTCCCAGCCCTGCGGCATCAGGCGCTCCTGCGGCAGGAAGCGCGCCTTGTAGGCCATTTTCGGCGAACCCTCGACCCAGTAGCCGAGATAGACATAAGGCAGGCCGAGGCGGCGCGCCCGGGCGATATGGTCGAGCACCATGAAGGTGCCGAGCGAGCGCAATTCCAGGCCGGGGTCATAGACCGAATAGACCATCGAGAGCCCGTCGCTGAGCGTATCGGTCAGGGCCATCGCAAAGAGATCGCCTTCGCCCCGCCCGGTGAAGCCGGAATCGGGGCCGCGGCGGCGATATTCGATCAGGCTGGTCTCGACATGGGTGTCCTCGACCATCATCGCGAAATCGAGCGCCGACATCGTCGCCATGCCGCCGTCCGGATGGCGCTCGTCGAGATAGGAGCGGAACAGGGAGTAATGCTCGGAGCGCGGACGCGGCGGCAGCGCCTCGCCGATCAGGTCGCTGTTGCGGGCGAGCACGCGCCGGAAGCCGCGCGACATCCGGAAATCATCGACGCAGACCTTGACCGAAACGCAGGCCCGGCAAATCTCGCAAGCGGGCCGGTAGGCGATGCTCTGCGAGCGCCGGAAGCCACCCTGCGAGAGCACGTCGTTGAGCTCGCGCGCCCGCGAACCGACGAGATGCGTGAACACCTTCCGCTCCTCGCGCCCGGGCAGATAAGGGCACGTGGTCGGTGAGGTCAGGTAGAATTGCGGGGCATCCCGCAATGGGCGCGTCACGTCGGCTGGCTCCCCGGAAGCTTCCGACTCTGAATGTAACATCAGCCGCACCGGCAACAAGCACGGCGCGGCCGATCAGAGGTGGATTAGCGGTCTTTTGACCTGGCTCAATCAATCAGGAGCGGACGACGACGAGCCCGGTCAGCAGGTCATGGCCCATGCGCCGGTCCTCGCGGGCGAAGCCGCAGGCGACATCGACGAGCCAGAGCAGGAAGGTGCCGGCCGCGACATAGAACAGCAACGCATGCACGGCTGCGGCAAGGCCGTCAGGGCGCCCGCCACTGGCGGTCTCTACCCTGAGGCCCGCGACGCGCATGCCCCAGGTCGACTGCTTGCGCCCACCGATCGTCAGCGCGGCATAGCCGAGCGCGGTCGCTACGGTGGCGACGGGCATCAGCAGCCAGGTCGCGCCGAAGGTGACGATGCCGAGCAGGCCCAGCAGGAACACGACCAGCCCGCCCAGGAAGAACAGCACGACGATGTCGACGAACCAGGCGAACAGTCGCGAGCCGAGAACGCCGCTGACGTTCTGGTAGGGACGCGGCTCCAGCGCCGTGATCGGCGGCTGGCCATAACGGGTATCGCTCATCGGGACTTCGATCCTCCATCGGCGCGCGAAATGCGTGCCCGGGAGATAATGTTTGTTTAGCGAGCCGGTTCCGCAAGACCGCGCGGCAGAATCCGTCGCGGCGCGAAACCGTTCTTGGCGAGCGCGTCCTCAATCGCGCGCGAATGCGCCGCTCCGCGCGTCTCCACCGTGACGTCGAGC
The DNA here is from genome assembly GCF_059416005.1 of Allobosea sp. GW821-FHT09G06. NCBI lineage: Bacteria > Pseudomonadati > Pseudomonadota > Alphaproteobacteria > Hyphomicrobiales > Alloboseaceae > Allobosea > Allobosea sp. GW821-FHT09G06. The sequence goes on from NZ_JBWKOI010000003.1 coordinate 163,150, forward strand.
GAGACGCCCTTGGCGGGCACGTCGAGGAAGAGACGGCCATGGCTGACCTCGAGGATATTGGCGCCTTCCTCGCCGAGCAGGCTCGCGATCCGGCCGAGCAGGCCCGGCCGGTCGCTGGTGGTCAGGCGGAAGGCGACGATGCGGTCGTCGCGTTCCAGCTCGCGCACCATGATCGCGGCGAGCAGGCGCGTGTCGATATTGCCGCCGGTGAGCACGAGCCCGACCTTGCGGCCGGCATAGCGTTCCGGCTCCTTCAGCATCGCGGCGAGGCCGGTGGCGCCGGCCCCCTCCGCCAAACTGTGCTGAAGACTGGCATAAGCGTTGACTGCGCGCTCGATCAGGTCTTCGCCGACGAGCACGATATCGCCGACGAGGGCGGAGATCACCGGCAAGGTGAGCTGGCCGACGGTCTTGACCGCGATGCCCTCGGCCAGCGTCGGCCCGCCGATCGGCTTGTCCTGCTTGTGCACAGCATTGAAGAAGGAGGGGTACAGGCCCGCCTCGACGCCGATCAGTTCGATGCCCGGCTTGATCGCCTTGGCCGCGACTGCGTTGCCGGCCATCAAGCCACCGCCGCCGAGGGGGATGATCAGCATGTCGAGATCGGGAGCATCCGCCAGCATCTCCCGCGCCAGCGTGCCTTGCCCGGCCATCACGGCGGCGTCGTCATAGGGATGGACGAAGGTGAGCTTTTCGGCTCCGGCGAGTTCATGCGCCTTGTGGCTGGCTTCGGACAGCGTCTCGCCATGCAGCACGACGCGGGCGCCGTGAGCGCGGGTATTCTCGACCTTCACCAGCGGCGTCGGCTCGGGCATCACGATCGTCGCCGGGATGCCGAAGCGCTTGGCGTGATAGGCGACAGCCTGGGCATGGTTGCCGGCCGACATCGCGACGACGCCGCGCGCCCGCTCGGCCTCGCTCAGCGAGAGCAGCTTGTTGACCGCACCACGCTCCTTGAAGGACGCCGTCGCCTGCATGTTCTCGTGCTTCACCAGCACGGTCGCGCCCGTCAGTTCGGACAGGCGCGGCGCCGGCACGAGTGGCGTGCGCAGCACATGCCCGGCGATCCGCCCGGCGGCGGCGTCGATATCCTCGGGGGTGATCGCGAAGCTTTCGCTCATGCTCGGGTCTCGATTCCGTCGGCAGGCGAAGGAGAGGGCCTCACACGCGGCGCGGCGTCAATTCGCAGTCGCCGAAAAAGCCGCCGGGGCGCCAGATCAGCACGATGGCGAGCAATGAATAGACGGCGAGGTCGCGCTGCTCGATCGGCAGCGTCGCCGACCAGATCGCCTCGAAGGCGGCGATGCAGAGGCCGCCGAGCGCCGCTCCGCTGACCGAGCCGATGCCGCCGAGGATCGCCGCGACGAGCGCCTTCAGGCCGAGCGAGAAGCCGCCGGCGAAGCCCATGCCGCCATAGATCGCGGTGACGATGACGCCGGCGATCCCGCAAGCGGCGCAGGCGATGATGACGGCGACGTCATGGACCGCGCGGGCATCGACGCCGAACAGTGCCGCGGTCTTGGCGTCATCCGACACGGCTCGCCAGGCTCGGCCATAGGCGGTGCGCCGGATCAGCAGGACGACACCGAGCGTCGTGCCGAGCCCGATTGCCGCCAGCACCAGCGCGAGCGGGTTCAGGGTGAGGATGAAATTGCCGGCATGGGCCAGCGGGATCGGCGTGTTGAACACCGGCGGTAGCCAGCGCAGCTCCGGCCCCTGCGCCAGCCTGAGATATTCGGACATCGCGATGGCGAGCCCGATCGTGGCGATCAGCATCTGCTGGCCGGTGCCGCGTTCGAGATGGCGCAGCACGAAGCGCCCCATGGCGAAGCCGTGCAGAGCGCAGACGGCGATCGCGACGGCGAAGGCGACAACGAGCCCCGAGATCGGCGTTGAGATGGCGAGCGAGAGCAGCAGCGCGACGCCGACGACGGAAGCGAGCGCGCCCAGCGCCGCGAACTCGCCGAAGCTCAGGATGATCCGCCCGGTCAGTCCGTAGACAAGAGCATAGGCCGCCGCGAGCATGCCGTAGATTGCCGCCGAGGGCAGGGCGCTCAGGCCCTGCTGCAGGCCATAGGCGAGGCCGGCGGGGATGGCCGGCAAGCTCTCGGCTGCCGGTTCTGCCGGGTCCGGCGGTGGCGAGGCCCGGTCCTCCAGATAGAAGCGTCGCAGCAGGTAGAAGCTCGCATCGGCCATCGGCCGCCCGTCCGAGGCGATGCCGATCATGGCGCCGCGGCTCGGCCCGGTTCCTTCGCTCGCAAACAGGCAATCGATGCTGCGATGGCGCGACAGGCCGTCGCCGAGCTGGACCCGGTAGAGCAGCCGAAGCGCGCGCGGCACGGGCCCCTTGGTGGTCCGCTCGATCTCGATCTTGGCGTTCGGCGGATTGAGCGGCGGGATCGCCTGCCGGCAAAGGCGCATCTGGTCGGTGTCGAAATCGGCGCCGCAGCCCGCGAGGGCGAGCGTGACGACGGCCAGAATCGACAGAAGGAGCGGGCGCATGCTGGCGCGACGGTAGCGCTTGCGGGGCCGCGGTGTCATCCCGTGCGCGGTGCAGCGCGCAGCGATGCGCCCCAGACACGGGACCGTGTGACGAGAAGGCGCCTTTTCCTGAGGACGGTCCCGCATCTGCGCAGCGGCATTGCATGCCGCAGCGCGTGCGGGATGACCCTTCGGCTGGGACGTGGGCAGGTAGCTCGGCCTAACCTGCGCTGTCATCCCGTGCGCGGTGCAGCGCAAAGCGGTGCGCCGCAGACACGGGATCGTCGGCAGAAGGAGGCGCCTTTACCGGATGGCGGTCCCGCATCTGCGCAGCAGCACTGACGTGCCAGCAGCGCGTGCGGGGTGATACGCTAGCTCGCGCCGTGCGAGCCGAGGTAGTGGCTCAAGATCCCAACCTCGTCCGTCAGCTCCTGCGCCTTGTCGTCGCGGCCGAGGCGACGATAGTCCTCCGCCGCATCGTTCCGAGCCCGAATTTCAGCCTCGACCAACTGGCGAATATCATCCTGGCTCAGCGCCCGGCGCGGAACCTCGACGGCGCTGTCGCCGAAAGCATGGAAGACATATGTGTCGTGCTTGTCCCCGACAGGGACGGCCTGCGCATTGTCGATCGCGGAAATCAAACCGCGCAGCGTCGTCACCTCGGCGGCTTTCCGTTCCCGCATCGCCGCCCGCAGGGCGGCCTTGAGGGTGGCCAGGAAGCTCTGGCTTTCATCCGTTGTCATGTCGAAACCATGGTGTTCCTGGAAGCGCGCTGTCATCCCGTGCGCGGTGCAGCGCGTAAGCGATGCGCCGCAGGCACGGAACCGCGCGACGAGAAGGCGCCTTTTCCGGCAAGCGATCCCGCATCTGCGCAGCAGCACTAACGTGCCGCAGCGCGTGCGGGATGACACCCTTGGCGTGGTTACGCGCCGGCCTTCAGCTTCTTCGCCACGCGCGGTGCGAAATAGGTCAGCACGCCGTCGGCGCCGGCGCGCTTGAAGGCGAGCAGGCTCTCCAGCATCGCCTTGTCCCCGTCGAGCCAGCCATTATTCGCCGCAGCCATGATCATCGCGTACTCGCCGGAGACCTGATAGGCGAAGGTAGGCACGCGGAAATGATCCTTCACCCGCGCCACCACGTCGAGATAGGGCAGGCCGGGCTTGATCATCACCATGTCGGCACCCTCTTCGAGGTCGAGCATCACCTCCGCGATCGCCTCGTCGGAATTGGCCGGGTCCATCTGGTAGGTGCGCTTGTCGCCGACGAGCGTGGCATTGGTGCCGATCGCATCGCGGAACGGGCCGTAGAAGGCCGAGGCGTATTTCGCCGCATAGGCCATGATCTGCACGTCCTCATGGCCGTCGCCGTCGAGCGCCGCCCGGATCGCGCCGACGCGCCCGTCCATCATGTCCGAGGGCGCGATCACATCGGCCCCGGCATCGGCCAGCGCCAGCGCCTGCCCGACGAGGATCTGCACGCTGGCGTCGTTGAGGACGCGTTCGCCCTCCATCACGCCGTCATGGCCATGCGAGGTATAGGGGTCGAGCGCGGCGTCGCAGATGATGCCGATCTCGGGCACCTCGCGCTTGATCGCGCGCACGGCGCGGCACATCAGGTTGCCGGTATTGAGCGCTTCCGAACCGGTCGGGTCGCGCAGGGCCTTGTCCACATAGGGGAAGGGCGCGATCGCCGGAATGCCGAGCGCGGCGGCCTCGGCGGCCTGGCGCACGGCCTCGTCGATATTGAGCCGGTCGACGCCGGGCATCCATTCCACCGGCGAGCGGGCTTCGCTGGAATCCATCAGGAAGATCGGCCAGATCAGGTCGTCGGTCGTCAGCGCCGATTCCCGCACCAGCCGGCGCGACCATTCCGCCTTGCGGTTGCGGCGCATGCGGCGTGTCAGGCCGAGCGACGGCGCGTCGTCATGACGGGATTTCGGGGTCGGGAAAGGCCGCACGACCGGGGATTCCATGGCGATTGCCTCAAGCGATGAACGGTACAGGCCAAGGCTTTCGTCATGCGGGCGAAACCGGCCGATCACTTCTTTATCACATCGGAACGATTCCAAAACAGGGCGCATGGTCGCAACTTTGCCGGCATCGCGGTGGCCGTGGATGGCGGCGATCCCGCTCTTGCCTTGCGCGTCCTTTCGCGACGAACTCTGCCCTGCTGACCGCAAGGACCCCTCGCGTGCCGAAACCGATCTGGATAATCGTCCCCATGCTTTGCCTTGCCGCAGGCCCGGCCCCGGCCGAAGTCACGCGCCGCGACGCGATCGAGGCGCAGACGGCGAGCGCACTGGCATCCGCCGACTATGCCGAGCGCCATTGCCCGTCGCTGCGGATCGGCCGGCAGCGCATCGAGCAGAACCTGAAATCGATCAAGGGGACGGTCGAGGGTCTGCGCCGCACCGAAAGCTATGAGGAGCAGGTCGTGGCGCTGCAAACGGTCGAGAAGCAGCATGGCCGGGCTATGGTCTGCACTGTGCTACCCTCCGCGCATGGCGGCTATGGGCGCGGCATCATCCTGCGCTGATGCCCAGATGGAGCGCCGATCCCTCGCGTTGACAAGCCATCCCCCGCCTTCCAGAACCGCTGCCCACGGAAGCGGGATCGGACCATGACTGAAGATCGCGAGATCATCTGCGAGATTCGCGGCGCTGCCGGCGTCGTCGTGCTCAACCGGCCGAAGGCGCTGAACGCGCTGAGCCTCGGCATGGTCCGCGAGCTCGCGCGCGCCCTCGACGCCTGGGAGAACGATCCGCAGGTCACGCGCGTCGTCGTCATCAGCACGAGCGAGAAGGCCTTCTCCGCGGGTGGCGACATCCGCTGGCTGCATGATTGCGGCAAGGCCGGTCGCCATGACGAGATGCTCGCCTTCTGGGGTGAGGAATACATCCTCAACCACCGCATCAAGACCTATCCGAAGCCCTATGTCGCCCTGATCGACGGCATCGTCATGGGCGGCGGTGTCGGCATATCCTTGCATGGCAGCCATCGCATCGCCGGCGACCGCTATCTCTTCGCCATGCCGGAGGTCGGCATCGGCTTCTTCCCGGATGTCGGCGCGACCTATGCGTTGCCGCGCCTGGAAGGCGGCTTCGGCAGCTTCCTCGCGCTCACCGGCGAGCGCGTCGGCGCGGCCGATGCGCTGGCAGGCGGGCTCGCGACCCATGGCGTGCCGAGCGAGCACATGGCGGAACTCGCCGATGCGCTGACCCGGCCGGGCTCCGTCGACGACATCCTTGCCGGCTTCACGCTGCAGCGCGGCCCTGGCCCCTTGCATGGCGAGAGGGCGATGATGGCCGAGGCCTTCACGGCCGCGACCTTGCCGGAGGTGATCGCGCGCCTGCGCCGGGCCGCCGAGAAGGGCAGCGCGCTGGCCGGAAAGCTCTTGCAGACCATCGCGGTGAAGTCGCCGACCAGCGTCGCCATCGCCTTCGAGCAGATGCGACGTGGAGCCGGGCTCGATTTCGCCGAGGCGATGCGCACCGAATACCGCATCGTCTCGCGCATCGCCCGCGGCCATGACTTCTATGAGGGCGTGCGTGCCGTGGTAATCGACAAGGATCAGGCGCCGCGCTGGCAGCCGGCGACGCTGGACGAGGTGCAGCAAGCCGATATCGACGCCTATTTCGCGCCGCTCGGTGCCGACGAACTGAAGCTGGAGGGCTGAGCTTGGGCCTGGGCGGAGACGGCGAGGCCCTGCGCGGTGCCGGGGCGGGCGAGGCCGAAGCCAAGCGGGCGAACCGCTGGCGGCTCGTCCTCGTCTGGTTCCTGCGCCTGCTCTCCGCCTTCTGGCTCGCCAAGGGGTTGACGGCCTGGATGGTGATCTTCGGCCTGCCCGGCAATCCGCAGCCGCCCTTCGAGAACCGCCTGCTGAGCTACCAGGCGATCATCGTCTATTTCGCCGTGATCGATCTCGTCGCCGCCGTCGGGCTCTGGCTGACCTCGACCTGGGGCGGCGTGCTCTGGCTGCTCGCCGCGATCAGCCAGATGCTGCTCGGCTTCTTCTTCCCGCGCTTCGTGCCGATGACGGCCTGGCTCGTCGGCCTCTATATCGGGTTGATCGCCGTCTACTTCCTGGCGACCTGGGCGGCCGAGAACGAGGCGGAGTAGCTGGCGGCGTGTCGGCAGAAGGTGTCTTCCCGCACGCGCTGCGGCATGCAATGCCGCTGCGCAGATGCGGGACCGTCATCCGGAAAAGGTGCCTGTCATCCCGTGCGCGCCGCAGCGTGAAACGCTGCTGCGCAGACACGGGACCGTCCTCAGGAAAAGGCGCCTTTCTCGTCACGCGGTCCCGGGTCTGCGGCGCACCGCTTCGCGCTGCACCGCGCACGGGATGACAGCGCGGAGTAGCCGCCTGACCGCTCGATTGCGCCGAGTCATGGTAAGAATCGCTTTAGCTTAAGCGTTTCTGGCTTCACTTACGATTCACCCAAAGGGGTAAATCCCTGATTCATCCTGATATTTAAACTCGTTTTCATCCGCTCCAGCATATGGTGTTTTTCAGAAGCGGACCGGGAGACAAATCCTGGCCGACACACAACAGGCGGGATATACCATGAAAGCGAGCGTCAAGACTTCGGATGTTGCCAAGACGAGCGATGCCGACCTCAACGTGAAGCCTCTTTATCTTGAGTCCCTCACGCTGGTGGAGCGTCTGCATCGCCGTCTGCTCGACGTCATCAAGGATGAGTTCGAGCGCCGCGGCCGGGACGACGTCAACAGCGTGCAGGCCCTGCTGCTCTACAATATCGGCGATGCCGAGCTGTCGGCCAGCGAGCTGCGGACCCGCGGCTACTACCTCGGCTCGAACGTCTCCTACAACGTCAAGAAGCTGGTCGAGCTCGGCTATCTCCACCATGCCCGGTCGCGCATAGACCGTCGTTCGGTGCGCATCAGCCTGACGGATAAGGGGGCTGCGGTGCACGATATCGTGAAGGGCGTCTACGACAAGCATGTCCGCACGGTCGAGCAGATCGGCGGCATCGCGGCCGACGACTTCGAGCGGATGAACAACGCCCTGCTGCGCCTGGAGCGCTTCTGGACCGACCAGATCCGCTACAAGCTCTGAGATATCAGTCGCTTTTCGGCGACAGCCTGCCTATCCGCCTGCCATGACGCGGCCGGGACACCCTCCCGGTCGCGCTGGCTCGTTTCCGGCTGTTGCCGGCGGGGACTGTGGTTTTGCTGCCATGCATGCAGCAAAAGCGGGCCATGCCCTAAATTCGCCTCTGTCATCACGCCTCGTTAACTGTGCTAGGACACCGTCGGCGGCAGTGAGCTTGTCCGTCGCGCCAGTGCATCGCCAGCGTCGCCCGTTCCGGCGACGTTTTTGTGTGGTCTGCGTGCTCGCGTGAAGTCTTGAAGAGGGAAGAGATGTCGCATTTGAGCCTGACCCGCCGCGAAACCGTGCTGGCCCTGTTGTCGGGCGCCGCCACGGCAGCCGCCGCACCGGCGTTCGCCCAGCAGGCCGAATGGCGCCAGAGCTACGATGCCGGCGCGCGCAATGCCGTGGTGCGCTCCTCGACGCCGATGCTGTCGGCCGAGGCGCTGCAGGCGACGGAGCAGGCGATCGCGGCCTATCGCGACCTCGCCGCGCGCGGCGGCTGGCCGCAGGTTCAGTTGCCCGAGCGCATGAGCGTGGGTTCCAAGGGGCAGGGCGTCGTGGCCCTGCGCCGCCGTCTGATCGTCACCGGCGATCTCGATGCCGCGGCTGGCGACAGCAACGTCTATGATTCCTATGTCGAGGCGGGCGTGCGCCGCTTCCAGTCGCGCATGGGCCTGTCGACCACCGGTTCGATCAACCGCGCGACCATCGCAGCCCTCAACGTGCCGATCGATCGCCGCATCCGCCAGCTCGAGACCAATGTTGTCCGGCTGCGCAGCTGGTCCGGCAATCTCGGCGGCCGCTATGTCGTCGCCAACATCCCGGCCGCGACGGTCGAGACCGTCGAGAACGGCCATGTCGCCACGCGCCACGCGGCCGGCGTCGGCAAGATCGACCGTCAGTCGCCGCTGCTTCAGACCAAGATTCCCGAAGTCAATTTCAACCCGACCTGGACGGTTCCGGCCTCGATCATCCGCAAGGATCTGATCCCGACCATGCGCAAGCAGCCGAACTACCTGACGGAGAACAAGATCCGCATCATCTCGCAGAGCGGCGGCGAGATCGCGCCGGCGAGCGTCAACTGGAACTCCGACGAGGCGACGCGCTACACCTTCCGGCAGGATCCGGGCGGCGAGTTCAACTCGCTCGGCTTCGTACGCATCAACATTCCGAGCCCACACGGCGTCTACATGCACGACACGCCGTCGAAGGGCATCTTCGGCGACGATTACCGCTTCGTCTCCTCGGGCTGCATGCGCGTCCAGAACGTGCGCGACTATGTCGCCTGGCTCCTGAAGAACACGCCCGGCTGGGATCGCGCCAAGATCGACGAGACCATCCAGTCCGGCCAGCGCGTCAACGCCCGCATCGCCGATCCCGTGGCCTGCTACTGGGTCTATGTCACCGCATGGGCCACGCCCGATGGCGGCGTGCAGTTCCGCGACGACATCTACAACAAGGACGGCCTCGGGCCTGCGCCTGTCGCGGCGCTGCAGGGCGATCAGGACATCTGAGGCGTTTGCTTCATCCGAAGACCGAGAAAGCCCGCCGGTTTCCGGCGGGCTTTTTCATATCTGGATGCTCGCTACAGGTTTCAGCGCGTCAGCCAGGACGGGGCGACGTAGCCGACGCAGCGCGCCTCTCCGCGCCCCGGATTCATCACCTCGAAGGCCGGCACGGGGCAGTTGTTCCCGGGGGCTGGATTGTTGAGACGCGCGATGCTGTTGTCGCCACCCGGGAGCAAGCGATAGACGCTTGTGGACCCACCCGGATAATATTGCCTGGTCACCGTCCAGGTTTCGGCGGACGCCTCCTGACTCATCATCGGCATCGACAGGGCGATCGCGCTCGCACCGCCGAGAAAGACCTTCTTGATCTGCGCCGAGATCGAAGAGGCCGGGGAGGAGGCGCCGGGCGCGTGCTGTTTTGGGGCGTTCTGTGTCATTGAGAGGCATCCAGTGTTACGCTGATGCCTCTCGCAGCAAGCCGCAAGCCACAATTTGTTAACCAATGCGTTTGCACGGATTTTGGCGGATGCACGCCGGCCGATTATGCGCCAAAAGTCCGGGGATCAGCTCTTCCGGCCGGGGAGCGGCCGCAACCATGCCAGCGCCGCCGCAGCCGTCATCAGCGCGAGCAGCCCCGCCGTGCCGCGAAAAAGCCCGGCATAGCCTTGGCTCGAGATCAGCGGCGTGCTGGCCAAGGGCGAGCAGAACTGGCCGATGAAGATCGAGGCAGTCAGGATGCCTCCGGCCAATCCCCTGGAACCTCCAGGTGCCAGATCGAGCGCCACGGCGACGAAGCTCGGCGAAACCAGCGCATAGCCGGCCCCGATCGCAAGCGCAGCCGCGAACAGGAGGGGAAGCGATACCGGGCCGGATAGGAGCAGGAAACCCAGCGCCATCGCGCCATAGCCCGCGGCGAAGACGCCTGCGTAGCCGATCCTGCGCTGGACGCGCCGGTAGAGCAGGGCGGAGCAGCCGCCGGAGATCATCAGCAGCCCGAGGACGCTTCCGGTCATGACCGCACTCTCGTAGCCGCGTGTCTCTAGGAAGAACGAGATCTGCGTCGGCATCAGGAAGAAGATCATGTTCGTGGCGCCCTGAAGCAGGACCAGCAGGGCGAGCAGGCCGCGCCAGGACGGATGGCCGTCACGGTCGGTCGGGGACACGGTGCCCGTCATCGAACCGGCCCGCGGCGGCTCGACGATGGCGACCCACATCAGCGGCAGGAAGAGGGCGGCGAGCCCGTAGATCGCGAAGGGCAGGCGCGGCGACAGGGTTGCCGCCCAGCCGGCCAGCGAAATGAAGACGAGGCCGCCGAAATTCCGCGCCGAGATTTGCAGGCCGGTCAGCGCATTGCGATCTTCGCCGGTGAAATAGTCGCCGATCAGCGCGGTTTGCGCCGTCATGATCAACGCCACTGCGATCCCGAGTGCGAGACGGCTCGCGAAGATCGAGGGCAGGTCTGGCAGGACAAGCCCTGCGCAGCCAGCGATCACGAACAGCACGACCCCGGCGAGCAGCATCATGCGGCGGCCAATCCGATCCGCGGCGAGACCTGCGAGCGGCGCGAACAGCGCGACGCTGAGCGATGGCGCCGGCACCAGCAGCCGCGTGAGCAGCGCGGCGTTCGGATCGCCCGCGAACAGGCGCTCGATGCCCGGCAGCGCCGGGCTGATCGTCGCGTTCGCCATCGTGGTGAGCGATGCCGCCAGCAGGAGCGCGATGGCGCGCGGCTCCTGCCAGATCGGCATTTCCTGTGTTGATCCAAGGCGTTCCATGATTTTCCCTCTTGTCGAAATCATCCGTTCGGCAGAGCTTACGAATTCAAGTCAACTTGAGGTCAAGCATGCTTCTTCTGGATATCGGGGAGGTCGCGGAACGCTCGGGCGTGCCGGCCTCGGCCCTGCGCTATTACGAGGAGATCGGCCTCATCCGTGCGGAGGCGCGGCGGGGGTTGCGGCGGCAATACGATCCCGATGTCTTGCTCAGGCTGTCGCTGATCGGGCTCGGCAAGACCGCCGGCTTCTCGCTGGACGAGATCGCCGCGATGTTCGGTGCGGACGGGCAGCCGAACATTCCGCGTGAGCAATTGCGGGCGCGCGCGGACGACTTGCAGCGGCAGATGATCGGGCTCAGGACGCTGCGCGATGCGCTCCGCCATGTCGCGGATTGCCGGGCGCCGACTCACCTGGAATGCCCGACTTTCCGGGCACTGCTGCGCACGGCTTCACGCCGGCCGCTTGCCTACACGCCGCCCCGCCCGGAAAAGGAGAAGAAAATGCTGTCGAAGCGGCGCAGGCTGGCCGATTGACGGCTGCGGCGATGCAGCTTTCCCCGCGCGCGATCTATCGCTTGGACAGCCCCCCGCCCCATGATAGGGGAGCCGCGACGAAGCCGGGCGCCCACCGGCCGTTGAACTTCAGGAGCCGGACATGACCGACGCCGCGCTGAACAAGCACCTCTCGAACTCCTTCTTCGGCGCTTCGCTGCATGATGCCGATCCCGAGATCGCCCGCGCGATCGACCTGGAGCTCGGTCGCCAGCGCGACGAGATCGAATTGATCGCCTCCGAGAACATCGTCTCCCGCGCCGTGCTCGAAGCGCAGGGCTCGGTGATGACCAACAAATATGCCGAGGGTTACCCGGGCCGGCGCTATTATGGCGGTTGCCAGTTCGTCGACATCGCCGAGAAGCTCGCGATCGAGCGCGCCACCCGGCTCTTCGGCTGCACCTATGCCAACGTCCAGCCGAATTCCGGCTCGCAGGCCAATCAGGGCGTCTTCATGGCGCTGATGCAGCCCGGTGACACCTTCATGGGCCTCGATCTCGCCGCTGGCGGGCACCTGACCCATGGCGCACCGGTCAACCAGTCCGGCAAGTGGTTCAACGTCGTTTCCTACGGCGTCTGCGTCGTCGACCAGATGATCGACTATGACGCGATGGAGCGCCTCGCCGTCGAGCACAAGCCGAAGGTCATCGTCGCCGGTGGCTCCGCCTATGCCCGTCACTGGGACTTCGCCCGCTTCCGCGAGATCGCCGACAAGGTCGGCGCTTACTTCATGGTCGACATCGCGCATTTCGCCGGGCTCGTCGCGGGCGGCGCGCATCCCTCGCCGTTCCCGCATGCCCATGTCGTCACCACCACGACGCACAAGACGCTGCGCGGCCCGCGCGGCGGCATGATCCTGACCAATGACGAGGCGATCGCGAAGAAGGTCAATTCGGCGATCTTCCCGGGCATCCAGGGCGGCCCGCTAATGCATGTCATCGCGGCCAAGGCGGTCTCGTTCCACGAGGCGCTGCAGCCGGAGTTCAAGACCTACGCTCACGCCGTCGTCGCCAACGCCAAGGCGCTGGCCGAGACGTTGAAGTCGAAGGGCTTCGACCTCGTCACCGGCGGCACCGACAACCACCTGATGCTGGTCGACCTGCGTTCGAAGAAGCTGACCGGCAAGGCGGCGGAAGCCGCGCTCGGCCGCGCCCATATCACTTGCAACAAGAACGGCATCCCCTTCGACCCCGAGAAGCCGATGACGACCTCCGGCATCCGCCTCGGCACGCCGGCTGCGACCTCGCGCGGCTTCGGCATCGCCGAGTTCAAGCAGGTCGGCGAATTGATCGCCGAGGTGCTGGACGGTCTCGCCGCTCATGGCGAGGAGGGCAATGCTGCCATCGAGCAGGCGGTCACCGTCAAGGTGAAGGCGCTCACCGCGCGCTTCCCGATCTACTGAAGGCATCGTTGAAGGGGCCCTGAGAAAGGCTGGCGAACCGGAATGCGCTGTCCCTATTGCAGCTCCCTCGACACGCAGGTGAAGGACTCCCGTCCCACCGACGATCACGCCTCGATCCGCCGCCGCCGGGTCTGTCCCGATTGCGGCGGCCGCTTCACCACCTTTGAGCGCGTGCAATTGCGCGAGCTTACGGTCGTGAAGCGCTCGGGCCGGCGCACGCCCTTCGACCGCGACAAGCTGGAGACCTCGATCGCCCATGCCCTGCGCAAGCGCCCGGTCGCGCCGGAGCGGATCGAGCGCATGGTCAACGGCATCGTCCGCCAGCTCGAAAGCTCGGGCGAGGCGGAAATCCAGAGCTCGGCCATCGGCGAACTGGTGATGGAGGGGCTGAAGGGCCTCGACGACGTCGCCTATGTCCGCTTCGCCTCGGTCTACAAGAACTTCCGCGAGGCCAAGGATTTCGAGGAGCTGCTCGGCCAGCTCGGCACGATCGAGGAGGAGGGCGTTTCCGCCCCGCCCCGCCGCGTCGATGACTGATCTCAAGGCGCTTTCGGGCGACGAAAGCGCGTCCGAACGAAAACGGGAGACCGACCGCATCTTCATGCGCCAGGCGCTGGCCTATGGCGCGCGCGGCCTCGGCACGACCGCGACCAATCCTTCCGTCGGCGCCATCATCACCCGCGACACGCCCGATGGTCCCGTGGTGGTCGCGCGCGGCCATACCCAGCCCGGCGGCCGTCCGCATGGCGAGGCGCATGCCTTCTCGCGGGCGGGCGCCGCCTCGATGGGCGGCACGCTCTATGTCACGCTCGAACCCTGTTCGCACCGCTCGGTGCGCGGCGGCATCCCTTGCGTCGAGCACACCATCCTCTCGGGCGTGAAGCGTGTGGTCTCGGCGATGTCCGATCCGAACCCCTTCATCGCCGGGCTCGGCCACGCGCTGCTGCGCACGGCCGGCATCGAGGTCACGGTCGGCGTGCTGGAGGACGAGGCGCGGCAGGCGCATCGCGGCTATCTCACGCGCATCACGCAGGGCCGCCCGATGGTGACCTTCAAGATCGCCCGCACCGCGGATGGCTATGCCGGCGGGGCAGGGAGCGTGCCGCTCGCCGTATCGAGCCCGGTCGCCAGCGGCTGGGTCCATCTCCAGCGCGCGCATCACGATGTCATCATGCTCGGCATCGGCTCGGTCCTCGCCGACGATCCGCAATTGACCGTGCGCCTGCCCGGCCTAGCGGATCGTTCGCCGATCCGGGTCATCCTGGATACGCATCTGCGCCTGCCGCTGACCTCGAAGCTCGTCCGCACGGCCCATGAGGTTCCCGTCTGGGTGATCGCGGCCGAGACCGCGCCGATCGCGCCGGAACAGGCGCTGGTCGCGGCCGGTGTCGAGGTCATGCGGGTCTCGCTGGGACCGGACGGTCATCTCGACCTTGGCGAGGCGCTGACGCTGCTCGGCACGCGCGGCATCAACCGTGTCTTCTCGGAAGGCGGCCCGCGCATCGGCGAGAAACTCGCACTCGCAGGGCTGGCGGATGAGGTCATCGTCTCGACCTCGCCGAAAACGCTGGGGCAGCCCGGCGTCGTTGCGGTGCGTCCGGGCCTTGCCGCACAGTTGGCCGACCCCGATCTATACGCCCTTGTCGAGGCCGGTCAGATCGGCCAGGACCGTTTCGAGCATTTCACGAGGAGAGGCTGATGTTCACCGGCATCGTCACCGCCATCGGCGAGGTCGTAGAGGCCGAGCGCAAGGGGCCGAGCCTCAAGCGCCTCGCCATCGCCTGCCCCTATGAGGCGGAAGGCATCGCGATCGGTGCCTCGATCGCCTGTGCCGGCGTCTGCCTCACCGTCACCGCGCTGCGTCCGCGCACCGATGGCGAGCCCGGCTGCATCTTCCAGGTCGAGGCAGCCGCCGAGACCTTGGCGAAGACCATCGTCGGCAATTGGGAGCCGGGCACGCGGATCAATCTGGAGCGCTCGCTCAAGGTCGGCGAGGAGCTTGGCGGCCATCTCGTCACTGGCCATGTCGACGGCGTCGGCCGCATCCTCAAGATCGAGCCGATCGAGCCCGATCCGGACGAGCCCTGGGGCGCGACGGCCCGCTTCCATATCCGCGCGCCGCAAGGGCTGCCGCGCTTCATCGCGACCAAGGGCTCGATCTGCCTCGACGGCACCTCGCTCACCGTCAACTCGGTGGAGGACGATGTCTTCACCGTCCTGCTGATTCCGCACTCCTTCGCGGTCACCACCTGGGGGCAGCGCGGGGAGGGCGATCCCGTTCATGTCGAGGTCGATCTGATGGCACGGTATGCCGCGCGGCTTGCGGAGGCGCGCCCGCAAGGGTAACCAGCCCGATCACAGTCCAAGAAGGATAGAAGAAATGGCCGGACCCCGGCAGACCTCGGCCGACAAGGCCGCAACTCCTGCCGTCGAGATCGACGGCGCCCGCGTCCTCGTCGTCGAGGCGCGCTTCTACGACAACTACGCCGACGAATTGCTGGCCGGCGCCACCGCAGTGCTGGAAGAAGCCGGCTGCCGCGTCGATGTCGTCACCGTTCCCGGTGCGCTGGAAATCCCGTCCGCCATCGTCATCGGCCTGCGCGCCGCCGACGAGGCCGTCGACCCCTACGAGGCGGTCGTCGCGCTCGGTACCGTCATCCGCGGCGAGACCGGCCATTACGACATCGTCGCCGGCGAAAGCTCGCGCGCGCTGATGGATCTCTCGGTCGCCTTCGCGCTTCCGCTCGGCAACGGCATCCTGACCGTCGAGAACGAGGCGCAGGCCTGGGCCCGTGCCAACCGCGCCGACATGAACAAGGGCGGTGGCGCCGCCGAAGCCGCGCTCGCCGTGCTGCGCTACAAGCGCTCCCTGGCGGAGCCGTCCCAATGAGCCGCGCCGAGAAGCGGCGCGGGGCGCGGCTCTCGGTCGTGCAGGCGCTCTACGAGATGGAAATCGGCGGCCGTGGCGTCGTCGAGGCGATGGCCGAGTTCGAGCATTTCTGGATCGGCAAGGAAGTCGAGGAGATCGAACTGCCGGAGGCGGAGATCGCCTTCTTCCGCGATATCCTCGGCGGCGTCGTCCGCGAGCAGCGCCTCGTCGACCGCACCGTCGACGAATTGCTGGCCAAGGACTGGCCGCTGAAGCGGGTCGAGGCCGTGGTCCGCGCAATCCTGCGTGCCGGCGCCTATGAGCTCGCCTTCCGCAAGGACGTGCCGGCCCGCGCGGTCATTTCCGAATATGTCGCGGTCGCGCGTGCCTTCTACGAGGGCGACGAGATCGGCATGGTCAACGCCGTGCTCGACCGCATGGCCCGCGACTTCCGCGCCGACGAGTTCGACCCCGCCAGCGCCTGATGACCGAACCGACCCGCCCCGGCGAATTCGAGCTGATCGCCCGCTATTTCGCGCCGATCGCCGGGCCGGGCGGGCTTGGTCTCCTCGACGATGCCGGCCTGCTGCGGCCGGGCCGCGGCTATGAGGTCGTGGTCACGGCCGATGCCCTCGTCGCCGGTGTCCATTTCTTCCCCGACGATCCGCCGGATGCGATCGGCTGGAAGGCGCTGGCCGTCAACCTCTCCGATCTCGCCGCCAAGGGCGCCAAGCCCGAAGGCTTCGTCCTGACGCTCGCCCTGCCGCGCGGCTGGACCGAGGGCTGGCTCGCCGGTTTCGCCGCCGGCCTTGCCCGCATGGCGGAAGCCGCCGGTTGCCCACTGATCGGCGGCGACACCGTCTCGACCTCAGGGCCGCTCACCCTCTCGATCACAGCCTTTGGCACGGTCCCCGCCGGGCGGATGGTCAGGCGCTCCGGCGCCAAGCCGGGCGATATTATCCTCGTTTCCGGCAGCATCGGCGACGGTGCGCTCGGCCTCAAGGCCCATGGCCCGGACAAGCCGGGCTGGGTCGCGGCGCTGAGCCCGGAGGATCGCACCTTCCTCGCCGACCGCTATCTCCATCCGCAGCCGCGCCATGCTCTGGCCGATGCATTGCAGCGTCACGCCTCGGCCGCGATGGACGTCTCCGATGGGCTCGTCGGTGATCTCTCGAAGCTCCTGAAAGCCTCCGGCGTCGGCGCCGAGATCGATCTCGACACGATCCCGCTCTCGGGTCCGGCCCGCGCGGCGATCATGGCTGTTCCCGCGCTGGCGGAACTGGCCTGGACCGGCGGAGACGACTACGAAATTCTCTGCGCGGCCTCGGAAAGGGAATATCCTGCTCTTGTCGCGGCCGCGGAAGGGGCGATGCTTCTTCTGACGCCGATCGGGCGGGTCTCGGGTGAGGCCGGCGTGGTGACGTATCGCGAGAAGGGTGAGGTGCGTAGCTTCGCACAGGGCTCCTTCTCTCATTTCTGACAGCGGCGCATCATGGCGGCCGCGAGGCGCGTTGTGATGAACCAGCACTTCTCGGCTATCGACGGCGACAGGCTCGCGAAGCGCAACGCGCTGGTCCTTGCCGGTGCTCAGGCGCTCGGCGGCGCCAACCCCGCAATCATCGTCTCGCTCGGCGGCATCGTCGGCGCCCAGCTCGTCGCGGACCAGGCTTTCGCGACCGTGCCGGTCAGCCTGCTCCAACTCGGCATCGCCTCGGGCGTCATCCCGGCCGCGATGGTCATGCGCCGGCTGGGGCGACGCAACGGCTACCTGATCGGGGCGCTCGTCGGCGCGGCTGGCGCGAGCATCGCGGCCGGCGGTGTTTCGCTGCGCCTGTTCTGGCTGTTCTGCCTGGGAACCTTCGTCTGCGGGCTCTACGGCTCCTTCGTCCAGAGCTATCGCTTCGCCGCCGCCGATACCGCGACCGATGCCTTCCGGCCGCGCGCGATCTCCTGGGTGATGATCGGCGGGCTTGCCGCCGGCGTCATCGGCCCGCAATCCGTCTACTGGACACGCGACCTGACACCGGCCGCACCTTTCGCCGCGAGCTTCATCGCCCAGGGTGCGCTTGCGTTGATCGCGATCCTGATCGTCTCGCGCCTGCGTGCGCCGCCGGTCGCGGCTGTCCGTTCGGGCGGGGGGCGCCCGCTCGGCGAGATCATGCGCCAGCCCAAGTTCATCGCCTCGGTCACGGCCTCGCTCGTCGCCTATGGCCTGATGAGCTTCGTGATGACGGCTGCGCCGATGGCGATGGTCGCCTGCGGCCATTCGGTCGGTGACGCCACGCTCGGCATCCAGTGGCATGTGCTCGCGATGTTCGGGCCAAGCTTCTTCACCGGCCGCCTGATCGCCCGCTTCGGCAAGGGCACGGTCACCGCGGTCGGCCTCGCCCTGACGGCGCTCGCCGCTATCGTCGGCCTTTCGGGTCTCAGCGTCGGCCATTTCTGGCTGGCCCTGATCCTGCTCGGTATCGGCTGGAATTTCGGATTCATCGGCGCGACCGCGCTGGTGACCGACTGCTATCGCCCGGAAGAGCGGGTGAAGGTGCAGGCCGCCAACGACTTCCTCGTCTTCGGCTCGGTCGCCATCGCCTCCTTCTCGTCGGGTGGCCTGCTCAGCCACGGCGGCTGGAATGTCGTGAACTGGATGGTCTTCCCGCCGGTCGCGATTGCCCTCATGCTCGTGGCCTGGCAGCGCTTCCAGCGCCCGGCCACGGCCTGAACGGCCGGCGATTCCCGATCGGAGCAGACCCATGAACAACCGCGCCTTCCCGCATGCGACCGGTCAGGTTCCGCCCGGCGCCATCGGGCATAATCGCGGCGTCATCAAACCCAACTACGCCTTCATGCCGCCGGAGGGCGTGCTGGTCAGCCGCCTGCCGCAATACCGGGACACGATCGTGCGCGTCCTGACCGGGCCGGTGATGGGTGCGGCCTTCGCCCAGTATGTCCTCGAGATTGCGCCCGGCGGCGGCACGCCGGCCGCCTTCAGCGAGGACGGCATCCAGCATTTCTTCTACGTCCTCTCCGGCGAGGCGCGGATCGCGGTCGCTGGCGGCGCTGCTCAAACGCTCACGGCTGGCGGCTTCGCCTATCTGCCGCCGGCGACTGCCTTCACCCTCCACAACGAATCAGCGGAAACGATCCGCGTCCTTGCCCTGCGCAAGCGCTACGAGGCTGCGCCGGGGCTTGCCGTGCCGGAGCCGATCGTCTCGCATCAGGATGCCGTGCCGATGGCGAATCACACCGGCATGGAGGGGCGCGGCTTCCAGTTCCTGCTGCCCTATGGCGATATGCGCTTCGATTTCGAGATGAACCTGATGTGGTTCAAGCCGGGCGTCTGCTTCCCGGCGGTCGAGACCCATGTCATGGAGCACGGGCTCTACATGCTGGAAGGGCAGGGGCTCTACCTGCTCGGGGCCGACTGGCACGAGATCTGGGCGCGGGATTTCATCTGGATGGGCGGTTTTTGCCCGCAGCAGTTCTACCCGACCGGCTACGGCGACGCCTGCTACCTGCTCTACAAGAACGTCAATCGCGACCTCGCGCTCTGAGCTTTCCCCAGGCGGCCTGACACCCGACGAAATTTGTAAGCCGGGGCGTTTGCGCTCCTCGCCGAAACTTGCCACAAATTCGCCTGACACTGGCGACGCGAGGCGGGCCTTGAGTCTTTAGGGCCCGTTTTTTCGCTGCCTGACGTCCAACGCTGCAAAAATGAGGAGCGACAGCGCTCCCGCCGACTGCAAGCTCTAGGGTCAGGAAATCGAATGTCAGCTCTGCTTCTCATCATCATATTGAGTGCGCTTTCCATAGCCTACGGCGTCTGGGCCTATGGCGATGTGATGAAGCGCGATGCCGGCAACCAGCGCATGCAGGAGATTTCCGGTGCGGTCGCCGAAGGCGCGCAGGCCTATCTCAAGCGCCAGTACATCACCATTTCCATGGTCGGCGTCGTGCTTTTCATCGCGCTCGCCTGGCTGCTCGGCAAATGGGTGGCGATCGGCTTCCTGATCGGCGCGGTGCTCTCCGGCGTCGCCGGCTTTATCGGCATGAACGTCTCGGTCCGCGCGAACGTCCGCACGGCCCAGGCCGCGATGCAGTCGCTGGGCGAGGGCCTCGACGTCGCCTTCAAGGCGGGCGCCGTCACCGGCATGCTCGTCGCTGGCCTCGCGCTGCTCGGCGTCGCCGTCTATTACGGCATCCTGACCTCCTTCCTCGGCTTCGAGGCTTCCAGCCGCACGGTGATCGATTCGCTGGTAGCGCTCGGCTTCGGCGCCTCGCTGATCTCGATCTTCGCCCGTCTCGGCGGCGGCATCTTCACCAAGGGCGCCGATGTCGGCGCTGACCTCGTCGGCAAGGTCGAGGCCGGCATCCCGGAGGACGATCCGCGCAACCCGGCGACCATCGCTGATAACGTTGGTGACAATGTCGGCGACTGCGCCGGCATGGCCGCCGACCTGTTCGAGACCTATGCGGTGACGCTGGTCGCGACCATGGTGCTCGCCGCGATCTTCTTCGCCGGCCAGCCGGTTCTCGGCACGATGATGCTCTACCCGATGGCGATCGGCGCGGCCTGCATCGTGACCTCGATCATCGGTACCTTCTTCGTGAAGCTCGGTGCCAACCAGTCGATCATGGGCGCGCTCTACAAGGGCTTCATCGCCGCCGGCGTGCTCTCGGTCGGCGCGATCGCGGCCGTGAACTACGCCATGTTCGGCGGCTTCTCGGCCGCCTTCAAGACGGCGCAGGGTGTCAGCTTCACCTCGGGTAGCCTCTTCGCCTGCGCGTTGGTCGGTCTCGCGGTGACGCTGCTCATCGTCGTCATCACCGAATATTACACCGGCACCGGCAAGCGTCCGGTGGTCTCGATCGCCCAGGCCTCGGTGACCGGCCACGGCACCAACGTCATCCAGGGCCTCGCGGTATCCTTGGAATCGACGGCGCTGCCGACCATCGTCATCATCGCCGGCATCATCGTGTCCTATACCTTCGCGGGCCTGTTCGGCATCGCCATCGCCACCACCGCCATGCTGGCGCTGGCCGGCGTGGTCGTGGCGCTCGATGCCTTCGGCCCGGTCACCGACAATGCCGGCGGCATCGCCGAGATGGCGGGCCTGCCCAAGGAAGTCCGCCACTCCACCGACGCGCTCGACGCGGTCGGCAACACCACCAAGGCGATCACCAAGGGCTATGCGATCGGCTCGGCCGGTCTCGGTGCGCTGGTGCTGTTCGCGGCCTATACCTCGGACCTGAACTTCTTCATCGGGGAAGCCAACAAGGCGGGGTCGACCACCTTCCAGTACTTCAAGGGCGTCACGGTCGATTTCACCCTGTCGAACCCCTATGTCGTCGTCGGCCTGCTGCTCGGCGGCCTGATCCCCTTCCTCTTCGCCGGCATGGGCATGACGGCGGTCGGGCGCGCGGCGGGCTCCGTCGTCGAGGAGGTCCGCCGGCAGTTCCGCGAGAAGCCCGGCATCATGCAAGGCACGGAGCGGCCCGATTACGCCCGCGCCGTCGACCTGCTGACGAAGGCCGCGATCAAGGAAATGGTGGTGCCTTCGCTCCTGCCGGTGCTGGCGCCGATCGTGACCTATTTCGTGATCTACTGGATAGCCGGCAAGAACAACGCCTTCGCGGCCGTCGGCGCCATGCTGATGGGCGTGATCGTCACCGGCATCTTCGTCGCGATCTCGATGACCTCGGGCGGCGGCGCCTGGGACAACGCCAAGAAGAGCTTCGAGGACGGCTTCGTCGACAAGGACGGCGTGCGCCATCTCAAGGGCTCCGAAGCCCACAAGGCCTCGGTGACCGGCGACACCGTCGGCGACCCCTACAAGGACACGGCGGGCCCCGCCGTGAACCCGGCGATCAAGATCACCAACATCATCGCCCTGTTGCTCCTGGCGATCCTGGCGCATTCCTGATCGCAGGCATCGACGATGCATTCCGGACCTGCGGCGAAAGCCGCGGGTCTTTCGTTGGGCGCAACGTGGCTCCAGCCGGGGGCTCTGGAGCGTACCGATCCATCCTCGGAACCACATCGTCATCCCGGGCTTGCCCCGGGATCCATCGAAGGGCTCCGGAACTCTACGATGGATCCCGGATCGGCGCTGCTGCGCAGCTTGTCCGGGATGACGATGCGGTTCCGTCCGAAATCAGAAAGCGCCGGCTGGCCGTCAAGAAATCCTTGAAATCAATAATTTATGGCTGCCACCTGAATCATCTTCACAAGCCCTTGAATCAAGCTCCGAAGCTACGGCCGGCTCCGTAGCGTTCCCGCATGCTTCGCTGCCTCCCGGCTGGCATGGTCCCGCCAACGCCAGGAGGAACCATGTCCACGCAGATGCTCGACCAACCCGCCGCCGCGCCGAACCGCGCCGTGGAACTCGCCCTGCTGCTGGTGCTGGCGGGGCTTTGGGGCGGCTCCTACACCTTCATCAAGCTCGGCGTGGAGACGATTCCGCCGCTGACCCTGATCACCGCCCGGACGCTGATCGCCGGCCTCGTTCTGCTCGTCGTCATCCGCTGGCGCGGTCTGCGGCTGCCGCGCGATCTCGCGACCTGGCGGTTGTTCCTCGTCCAGGCCGGCCTCAACAGCGTCGTGCCCTTCACCTTGATCGCCTGGGCCGAGCGCAGCGTCGCTGCCGGACTGGCGACGATCCTGAGCTCGACGAGCCCGATCTTCGTCGTCCTGCTGTCCTGCCTGTCGGCCTCGGCCGAGCGCCTGCCTGCTCTCCGCCTCGCAGGCATCGCGGCTGGCCTTGCCGGCACCGTCCTCATTGTCGGTGCACAGGCGATGACGGGCTTCGGCGAACAGCTCTGGGCGCAGCTGGCGCTGGTCGCGGCCAGCATCTGCTATGGCGGCGCGGCCTTGTTCGGGCGCAGCTTCAAGGGGCTCGACCCGATCATGCCGGCGGCGGGTTCGCTGCTGTGCGGCGCGCTCGTCCTGCTGCCGCTCAGCCTCTTGCTGGATCGGCCGTGGACACTGTCGCCCTCAGTGCAATCCATCCAGGCGCTGATCGCGCTCTCGCTCGTCTCCACCGCGCTGGCCTTCGTGATCTATTTCCGGTTGATCGCGCGGCTTGGCTCGGTCGCGACGACGTCGGTCGCCTATCTGCGCGTGCCTGCGGGCGTGCTGATCGGCATGGTCTTCCTGGGGGAGGCGCTGGCGCCGACCGCCTGGGCCGGGCTCGTCCTCGTCATCGGCGGCGTTCTGGCGATGACGCTGCCGCTGCGCAGCCGCGCTGCGGCAGGCTGATCGCGGCGAGCTGGCCTGAAAGCAAAAAGCCCGCGGCCGGTGCCGCGGGCTTTTCTGATTGGGCGATGGCGCCCCCGCTTATGCGCCGAGCGGGTTGAACTTGGTGACGCCCTTGAACAGGTTGCGCAGGAAGCTCTGCTCCTCGCCGCCCGTCGGGGTGGTGCGGCTGATGAAGTCGAAGATCACGCCGTCCTGCAGGCCGTAGTGGGCGATGCGCTCGACCTTGAAGCCCTTGTTGAAATAGATCACCAGCACCTGCTGGTCGATGGTCTGCGGATCCTGGAACTGGAACCGGCGGCGCATCGTCTGGCTGATATAGTAGAAGGTGCGGTTGCCGACCGTGGAGGTCGTCGAGGGCGTGCCGAGCGTCGTCAGCACCGCCTGCACGTCCATGCCGACCTTGACCTGCGCGATCAGCGCGTCGTCCATCACGAAGCCGCGCTTGAACACCTCGTTGATGCCTGACGAGGTCGGCAGCATGAAGCCGCCGGCATCGGGGCCGCAGCCGGCGAGCGCAAGGGAGGTGGTCGCGAGGGCTCCGAGCAGAGCCGTGCGGCGGGTGATCTGGGTCATGCGGGCACGATCCGAAAGGCGAGCACGGCGCGGGACGATCCCAAGCCGCTTGTCAAAAGGGTAAGGGTTGGCGTAACGCCCGAGGATGGCTTTGGCAAGGCGAGGACGCCCCGGGCAAGAGCGGGCGGGAGTAAACAAGTGATTTTCGGGTTGTTCGGCAAGCGCGCCAATCGGCGCTCTCCTGTGGACGCGTTGTTCGCGCGGGTCGCAGAGGCTTCGCGTCTGCCCGCCCTCTATATCGATGGCGGGATTCCCGACAGCTTCGAAGGCCGCTTCGAATCGCTGACCCTGCATGTTTTCCTGGTGCTGCGCCGCCTGCGTGAGTTGCCGCCCCCGGCTGCCGATCTCGCGCAGGACTTCGTCGATGCCTGCTTTGCCTATCTCGAGCTCGGCTTCCGCAATGGCGGCATCAGCGACATCGCCGTGCCCAAGAAGATGAAGAAGATCGGCCAGATGTTTTATGGTCGCGTGCAGGCCTATGAGGCGGCGCTTGCGGACCCCAGCCCGGAGGCGTTGGTCGAGGCACTGGGACGCAATGCCTGTGCGCCGGAAGCGGCGCCTGCGCTCGCTGCCTATATGCGTGCCGCCCAGGAGAGGCTGGCCACGGCCGATCTCGACGGCATCTTGAACCGGGACGATCTTTTCCCGGCCTTCTTGACCCCGGAGGTCGCTCATGACGCCTGATCACCCGCCGGCTTTGCCGCTCAGGCATCCCATCCGCGTCGAGGTAATCCGCCCGCGCGGCAGCGAGGTCGTGGTCCGGGCCGAGGCTGAGCAACTGCCCGCGATCGCCGCGCAACTCGGCTTGGTCTCCATCGAGTCGCTGGAGGCGCGCTATACGCTCTCGCGCAATGGCGAGCGGGTGAAACTCGACGGCCGCATCGCCGCCCGGCTGCACCAGGCCTGCATCGTGACGCTCGATCCGTTCCCGGTACAGCTCGACGTGCCCGTGCAGCTCGATTTCGCCCCTGAGGAAGAGGTCGCGGCCTTCGCCCGGCGCAACGAGCGGGACGATGCCGAGATCGATATCGAGGTGCTGCTGAACGAAGCGGACCCGCCCGAGCCGATCGTCGAGGGTGTGATCGATCTGGGCTCCATCACGCTGGAATTCCTGGCGCTGGCGCTCGATCCCTATCCGCGCAAGCCCGGCGCCAGTTTCGAGTCATCTGCGGGTGACACTGGCACGGAATCGCCTTTCGCGGCGCTTGCAAAGTTGAAACGCGGTGACTGAAGCGCTCTCCGGCCCTTGCGCTGCTTGCGGCATTGGCCCAAGTCGCTATTGTCCGGCCGGCACTGAGCCGTCCCGGATCGAAGGTCGGCCATTTCCGGGACACGCCAGAATTCCATGACAAGACCGGTTACAATCGCGCTCGATGCGATGGGCGGGGATCACGGCCCTTCCGTCGTCATCCCCGGCGCCGCCCTGATGCTTGAGCGCCGCCCGGACTGCCGCTTCGTGATCTTCGGCGACGAGAAGCAGGTGCTGCCGCTGATCGACCAGCACCCGAAGCTCAAGGCGGTGACGACATTCCATCACACCGAGGTCTCGGTGAAGATGGACGACAAGCCGAGCCAGGCTCTGCGCTATGGCCGCTACAAGTCCTCGATGTGGCGCGCGATCGATGCGACCAAGACCGGGGAGGCGGACGTCACCGTCTCCGCCGGCAATACCGGCGCGCTGATGGCGATGTCGAAATTCTGCCTGAAGTCGATGCCGCAGGTCGACCGGCCGGCGCTCGCCGGCCTGTGGCCGACGGCGCGCGGCGAGAGCATCGTGCTCGATCTCGGCGCCACCATCGGCGCGGATGCCCGCCATCTCGTCGATCTCGCGGTGATGGGCGCGGCCATGGCCCGCGTCGTGCTCGATCTCGACCGTCCGACCGTCGGCCTGCTCAATGTCGGCGTCGAGGAGATCAAGGGCGTCGAGGCGGTCAAGGAAGCCGGGCGCATCCTGCGCGAGAGCAACCTACCGCATCTTGCCTATCATGGCTTCGTCGAGGGGGACGATCTCGGCAAGGGCACGGTCGACGTCGTCGTCACCGAGGGCTTCACCGGCAATATCGCGCTCAAGACCGCCGAAGGCACCGCCAAGCAGATCGCCGAATATCTGCGCGCCGCGATGGGCCGTTCGCTGATGTCGAAAATCGGCTATCTTTTCGCCCGCGGCGCCTTCACGGCGCTGAAGGACAAGCTCGATCCGCGCAAGTCGAACGGGGGCGTCTTTCTCGGCCTGGAGGGCATCGTCGTCAAAAGCCATGGCGGCACGGATGTGATCGGCTTCGCCAGCGCCGCCGAATTGGGCTATGAAATGGCACGCGAGGACCTGATGGCGAAGGTCCGCGAAATGGTCGCCGCGAGCACGCGCCCGGAATTGACGGCCGCGCAGCCCGCCGAGACCGAGTAAGGAACAACCTCTTTTGTCCATCCTGCGCTCTCAAGTCGTCGGCTGCGGCTCCTATCTGCCCGCGCGCATTGTCACCAATGCCGAGTTGGCTGCGCGTGTCGACACCAGCGACGAGTGGATCGTCCAGCGCACCGGCATCCGCCAGCGTCACGTCGCGGCCGATGACGAGCCGACCTCTGTGGTCGGTTTGAAAGCAGCGCAGGCGGCGATCGCTGACGCCGGCATCGACCCCGGCGAGATCGACCTGATCATCGTCGCGACCGCGACGCCGGACCACACCTTTCCCGCGACCGCGACGCAGATCCAGGCGGCGCTCGGTATCACCGGCGGCGCGGCCTTCGACGTACAGGCGGTCTGCTCCGGCTTCGTCTTCGCTCTGGCGACGGCCGACAAGTTCCTGACCACGGGCGGCGCTCGCGCTGCCCTGGTGATCGGTGCCGAGACCTTCTCGCGTATCCTCGACTGGGAGGACCGCGCCACCTGCGTGCTGTTCGGCGATGGCGCAGGCGCCGTCGTGCTGAAGGCGGCGCCGGGCGAGGGGACGCTGGCCGATCGCGGCATCCTCACCACCCATATCCGCTCGGATGGCCGCTACAAGGACAAGCTCTATGTCGACGGCGGCGCCGGCTCGACCAAGACGGTCGGCTTCCTGCGCATGGAGGGCAAGGAGGTCTTCCGCCACGCCGTCACCAATCTCGCCGAGACGGTGCGCCACACCTTCGAGCAGACCGGGCTCACGGGCGCCGATATCGACTGGTTCGTGCCCCACCAGGCCAATCGCCGCATCATCGACGCGACGGCCGACAAGCTGGGCATCAGCCACGACAATGTCGTCGTCACGGTCGACCGTCACGGCAACACTTCGGCTGCCTCGATACCGCTCGCTCTGGCCGAGGCTCATGCCGATGGCCGCATCAAGCGCGGCCAGCTTGTGCTGATCGAGGCGATGGGCGGCGGCTTCACCTGGGGGTCGGCTCTGATCCGCTGGTGACGTTGCGGTAGGGATTTCGCGAAAATTGTCATAAATCGTCGCTATTTCGGGTCGAATCCGGCCTTCGCGGGCATATTGACCCCGCTTGAGGATTGACCCGCGCGACGGGGGCGCCTAGCGTCCGCCGTCCGTAATGGCGAAGGGCCGGCTGTTTTGAGCCGCTGCCCGCAATACGCCTTGGAGGATATGAATGGCGGGGCAAACGGTCACTCGCGCGGACCTGTGCGAGGCTGTCTACCAGAAGATCGGCTTGTCGCGGACGGAGTCGTCGAAGCTCGTCGAAGCGGTGCTCGACGAGATCTGCGACGCGGTCGCGCGTGGCGAGAATGTGAAGCTTTCTTCGTTCGGTTCTTTCGTCGTGCGAGACAAAGGCGAGCGAATCGGGCGTAATCCGAAAACTGGCGTTGAGGTGCCGATCGAGCCGCGTCGCGTGATGGTGTTCAAACCCTCTAACGTGATGAAGGCCCGCATCAACGGGCAGACGGGTGAGGGTGAGACTGAGTGAGCCTGGAGTTCCACGCCGGCGATACCGAGGCCGAATTGGACACCAAGAGCCCAGATGCCTTCCGGACAATCAGCGAGGTCGCAGAAGACCTCGACATACCCCAGCACGTGCTGCGTTTCTGGGAAACCCGCTTCAACCAGATCAAGCCGCTGAAACGTGGCGGCGGACGCCGCTACTACCGGCCTGACGACGTTGCCCTGCTCAAGGGCATCCGGCGCCTGCTCTATGGCGAAGGCTATACGATCAAGGGCCTCCAGCGCATCCTGAAGGAACAGGGGCCACGCCATGTCCAGGCGATCGGACGCGGCGCGCCGATCGGCGCCATGGGCGGCGGCGCGCCGGCTGCCGCGCCAGGCGGCCCGGCCGCCGTGCCGGGTGACATGGCCGAGGCCTCGCCGGAGCGGACGGCGCCTTACCGGCAGCCCGTTCCGGAAGGGCTCGACGACGTCTCCATCCTGACGGCGGTCATGAAGGAGCTCGGCGAGTGCCGGCGCATCCTCGAGCAGGCCTTGCAGCCGGCGCCTGACGCGGCCTGATCCGGACTTGCGGCCGCGCCTGTGGCGTTTGCGCCGATGCAGGCGCGACGCCGGTTGATCGATCCGCTCCCGACCCTAGCTTCAGAGCCCAGGACGACACGTCCTGTCTCCGGCGCGGATGGCCGTGCCCTGTCTCTCAAGGAGTGCCGGCATGGCCTGGCTCTATCTGTTCGTCGCGGGCCTGTTCGAGGTCGGCTGGGCCATCGGCCTGAAATACACCAACGGCTTCACCCGACTCGTCCCGACGCTGTTCACTGGCGCCAGCATGATCGTCAGCCTGGGCCTGCTCGGGCTTGCCCTGAAGTCGCTGCCGGTCGGCACGGCCTATGCGGTCTGGACCGGCATCGGCACGATCGGCACGGCGATCCTCGGCATCGCCCTGCTGGGCGAGCCGGCGGGCGCGTTGCGGCTGGCCTGCATCGGCCTGATCGTTGCCGGCATCGTCGGGCTCAAGCTGGTCTCGGCCTGAGGGCCAAAGCTCAGCTGCGCCGCCAGGACTCCGGCCAGTAGCCGCCGCGCTCCACCAGCACGATCAGGACGATGATCGCGAGCGTGACCACGAGGGTCATGAGCTTCGCGTTCCAGGGCACGCCGCGACCGACGAGCCAGATCAGGCTGAGGCCGACGATCAGGGGTATGACGATCTCCATGCGGCGATCGTAGCCTGCGCGGCGGCCGGGCTGCAATCGCCGCCTCGACCTTTCGAAGCGCGACCCGCGCGGTGCGAAACCCGCTGGCGGGCCGGGCCTTAGAATGTCGCCAGGACCAGATTGACGCCGAGCGTCGGCCCAAGCTTGGGCGGGATGATGTTGAACGTCGCCCCGTCCTGGCTGATCGACGCATGGGCGGAGAGCCCGAGATTGAAGCCGCCGAAGAGGTCGATCTGGGCGCGCTTGAACGGGCCGATCGGCGTCTCGGTCTTGAGGACGTGGATGACGGCCTTGCCCTCCACATTCGCTCCCGCGGAGACTTCGCCGGCCGCGCCGCCCATGCCGACCGCGCCATTGGCGCTGGCCCAGAGATTGGCGTTGATCCCTGCTTCCAGCCAGTCCGCGATGACGAGCGTCGGCGTGGCGATCTCCACCTTGGTCTTCCAGGTCCCGGTCAGCTTCAGGTTCTGCTGGTCGAAGTCGATATCGCCTTCCATCTTGAAATAGGGGCTGAAGAACTTGGGCGCGCGCGGCTGGACGATCTTGTTGATGCTGTAGGTGAGCGTGAGCTTGCGCAGGTCCTTGGTGGTGCCGATGACCTGGATCGATTGCGGCATCGTCCCGTCGAGCTTCAGCTGGTCCAGCAAGGCCAATGGCGTCTTCAGCGCCTTGGGGACCACGCCATGAGCCATCATCGTCGCTGTCTTCAAGCCGATATGGCGCAGCTCCAACTTTGGGATGTCGAGCCCGGTCTTCTCGAGGCGGGGCAGGGAGGTCCAGCTCTGGATGTCGTTGCGCCGCGTCAGCAACTTGCCGGCGGTGTCGAGCAGCGGCGGCAGCGGCAAGGCCTTGCCGGTGAAGGCGAAGGCATTCGCCGGCAGGTCCAGCGTCAGGACCTGCGTGACCTTGACGACCTCGAACAGGCGGCTGCCCGTCAGATTGCCGACGCTGCCGTCGTCGAACAGGCCGCAGGCGCGCTGGAAAGTCTTGACCGCGCTTTCGGTGTTGTCGCCGAAGATGCCGTCGACCTTCAGATTGTTCTTGCCGCCATTCATGAAGTTGATGGCGTTCTGGATCGCCGCCGTATTGTTGCAGCGCGACCCCTTCGAGACGGATTTCCTGGCGGGCCCGGACATGTTCAGCCTCCGTCGCGGCCAGCCCTGACGGTCGCGGGGGCGACCGTAGCGCCGCGATTACGGCGGCGCCTGCTCCAGGCTGCCGCCTCCATGCAGAGCTAGCACTGCCGGAGCCGTATGCTCGTCATCCACATGACGGAGGGTAGGGCGAAGAGGCGCTCAGGATGCGGCTGCGTCCGCCGCGGCGCTGTCCGGTGTCGCGCTCCGACCGATCGGCAGCCCGCCTTCGACCAGCGGCTTCAGCCGCCCGAGCTCGACCGCGAGGAAATCGAGGAAGAGCCTGACGCGGGGCGTGTGCCGCATGTCCGGATGGGTCAGCAGCCAGAGATCGGCGGCAAGATCGGGCTCGGGCTCCCCCAGACGACGCAGGGCGGGGCGCGTGTCGCCGATGAAGCAGGGCAGGAAGCCGACGCCGATCCCGGCCTCGACGGCCTCTGCCAGGCCGAGAACGGTGTTGAGCCGGTAGACGACGCGTTCCGGCGCGACATGGCGGGCGAGATAGCGAACGGCGCTGAGCATGGTGAACTGGTCGCCGAGCGAGACCCAGCTGCGCTCCCACAGGCTTTCGCGGCTGGGCGGTTCCGCATCGGGAAAGTCGGCGGCGCGGCCATAGAGCGCCCAGGCGATCCGGGCCGGCTTGCGGCCGATCAGCGTCTCCGGCGGATTATCGGTGGCGCGGATCGCCACATCGGCGTCGCGCTTGGAGAGATTGGCGGCCTGGTTGCCGATCAGGATATCGAGCCGGATATCCGGGCACTGCCCGAGGAAGCGGGCGAAGAGCGGGGTCAGCAGGTCGACCAGCAGGGAGTCGTTGGTGGCGACGCGCAATTCGCCGGCCGGCTTGATTTCCTGTCCGGCGAGCTTGCGGGCGAAGGCGGTGATGTCGTCGTCGACGCGGGCGGCGAGCTGGATCATCTCCTCGCCAGCCGGCGTCGCGACATAGCCGCTGCGATGGCGCTCGAACAGGCGGGTGCCGAGCGCCTCCTCGATCTGGCCGAGGCGGCGGAACACCGTCGAGTGGTTGACGCCGAGCGCTGCCGCGGCTGCCGGCAGCGCCCGTTTGTCGGCGATCGCCTTGATCAGGCGGAAATCGTCCCAGGCCAGGGGCTTTGCGGCTTGATTCATCCGCTCACTCTCGGCCAAGGCGCGAGCCCCTTCAAGGCGGGTTCGCGTCACGCCAGGGCCGGCTTGGCAGAGGTCGAAGAGCGCGAGCCGGTGACGGCGAGCGCGCCGTCGCCGATCAGCACATGCGCCAGCGCGGTCAAGGCCAGGAAGGCGGGATACTCCCAGCCGCCGTTCGGCGCATTGAAGACCCAGCCGTTCGGGGCGTGGATGGCAAGAGCGCCCAGCAGGACCGGCAGCAGCGCCGCCGAGACGAGGCGGCCATGGAAGCCGATGAGGATGGCGATGCCGCCGATGAGCTCGGCCAGCATGATCGGCCAGGCGAGGAAGCCGGGCAGGCCGACCTGTCCAAGGAAGCCGGTGAAGCCGGCGGGCGTGAAGATGACGAGCTTGAGATAGGCATGGGCGATGAACATCAGGCCGAGCGCGACGCGCAGGCCGAGGGCGCCATAAGGGGCGAGGCGATTGTCGATCATGGGAAGTCTCCTGAAACGGGACCGGTTGGTCTCGGACCAAAAGATCGGGCAGCCTTGTCCGCAAATCAAATTGTAGATTGGCGATAGTGAAATTGCATGGATGCAATGAAATGCCTCTGGCTTTCGGCCGCCTTCATGCCGATCTTCCGGCCAACGGAGCGGATGTCCGCTCATCGTGATCAGGACAACGGAGGACCCCAACCATGCAGATCAACGGCCTTCACCACGTCACCGCCATCTCCGGCCCGGCGCGCCGCAATCTCGACTTCTACAGCCGCGTGCTCGGCCTGCGCCTCGTCAAGAAGACGGTCAATTTCGACGATCCCGGCACCTATCACCTCTATTTCGGCGATGTGGATGCCGCGCCCGGTTCGATCCTGACCTTCTTCCCGTGGGAGCATGCGGCTCCCGGTCGCCTCGGCATCGGTGAGACCCAGGAGACGGTCTTCCGGGTTCCCGAAGGCTCGATCGGCTTCTGGGCGCATCGCTTCGTCGAGCAGGGCGTGCCGCATGAGGTGCCGGTCAAGCGCTTCGGCGAGACCGTGCTGAGCTTCCGCGATCCGGACGGCATGAGGCTCGCCCTCGTCGGCCTGCCGGGTGTCGAGAAGGAGCCGGCCTGGGCCGAGGGCGGCATCCCCGCCGAGCATGCGCTGCGCGGCTTCCACAGCGTCAGCCTGCTGCTGGCCGACGCTGCGCCGACCGGTGCCATCCTCAGCGACGTCTTCGGCTTCACGGAGATCGGCCGCGAGGACACGCTGATCCGCTACGCCGTTAAGGGCACGGCGATCGGCGGGGTGATCGACCTGCGCGTCGCCGGTGGCTTCCTGCCGGCCCGGCAGGGCGCCGGCTCGGTCCACCATATCGCCTTCCGGGCGGCCGATGACGCCGCGCAGGAGGAGATGGTGCGCCGCCTCGTTCAGAACCATGGCATCAGCCCCACGGAACAGCGCGACCGGAACTATTTCCGCTCGGTCTATTTCCGGGAGCCCGGCCATGTCCTGTTCGAGATCGCGACCGATATCCCCGGCTTCGCGGTCGACGAGCCGGCGGCCGAGCTCGGCCGTTCTCTGAAGCTGCCGCCCCAGTACGAGGCGCATCGCAAGGAGATCGAGGCGGTCCTGCCCGCTCTCGGCTGACGAAACCCGCCGCCCGCCACCCAGGCGGGCGGCGGAGCGACACCACGACGCCCTGCCTGCTTATCGCAAGGGGCAGGGCGATTCCGCTTGATGAAGGGAGACGACCATGACCGCCACGACCGTCGATACCGATTTCATCCATGTCTTCGAGCCCGGCCGTGATCCGGCGCGCCGGCCGCTGCTGCTCCTGCACGGAACCGGCGGCGACGAGCGTGACCTCCTCTCGCTCGGCCGCACCGTCGCGCTGGGAGCGAGCCTGCTCTCGCCGCGCGGCAAGGTCCTGGAAGGTTCGGCGCCGCGCTTTTTCCGCCGCCTCGCCGAGGGCGTCTTCGACGAGGCCGATCTCAAGCGGCGCACCGACGAGCTGGCGGAGTTCGTGCTGTGGGCGCAGGAGCGCTACGGCCTGCCGGCGCCGATCGCGCTCGGCTTCTCCAACGGCGCCAATATCGCGGCGGCTCTCCTGCAGCAGCGGCCGGAGATCCTCGCCGGCGCGGCGCTGCTGCGTGCGATGGTACCCTTCGCGGAGGCGTCCCCCGCCGATCTCGCGGGCAAACCCGTGCTGATCCTGTCGGGCGCGCTCGATCCGATCGTGCCGAAGAGCAATGCCGAGACGCTCGCCTGGCGGCTCTCGGAAAACGGCGCGGCCGTCGAGCACCGCGTGCTGCCGGCCGGCCACGGCCTCGGGCAGGCGGATATCGGCTTGCTCAGCGATTGGCTGGCACGCAACGCATCGTGGGCATAGTTCCGCGATGCCGCTTCTGGCGGCGCGGCCGTTCCTAGTCGATCAGGGGCATCAAAATGGCCATCGTGATGGCCAGAAGCACGAGCATGCGCAGCAGAACGGCGCGCTGGCTCGAAACAGGAATATCCACCGAACGCGACACCGCACGCATCCTCGACCTCCCAATCGACGCTACGTCAGGGGATCGTGCAACGAGACGATGCGTCTGGCAAGTCTGCGGGGGACGCTAAAAGGTGGACAACTGTACCTGTCGAGATCGATGCGATGGGCAACCGCGCGAACGGTGCCGAAAGGCGCTGCTACGCGTCGGCCAGCACGCAGCCGACCGGGTCCGCGACGATGACGCGGCGAGCCTTGCAGGCTTGCTCGGCCAACAGGACCTGGTCGATCCGGCGGCGATAGTCGGCCCAGGAGCCGAGGCTCAACCCGCAATTGGCGCAGGAGACGACGCTCGCATCGCTCAGTGCGTGCGGAATCGAAACGCCCGGCGAGCCGCAATCCTCACAATGGAACCCGTCTTGTCTCAACGCGATACCGTCCGTGCTCATCGTTGACGCCACGGCAACTTGCATGCCGCGACGACATCAAGGGCCATCGGAGATGACTGTCGGCTGAACGTGTGGTTCAGGATCGAAAGCGGGCGCTCAATCGACGGCGGAGACTTGCTCGCGACGCTCACGCAGCTGATCCCGTTCGGTGTCGTGGCCGGTCGTGATGACCAGACGCAGAACGGGCCTGCTGGCCGGCTCGAGCGCGAGCTGGTCCTTGCGGCTGGCGGCCGCGCGTCGAATCTGGGCTCGTCGCGCGATAAGCGACATCTGCTGCTTATGTTTCATGATCGAACTACCTGACGCCGCATGACGATCATCTCCTGAACCCGGCCGCTCGCGCACCCCCCATTTGGGGGAGGCGCCTGCTTCGGGCGGCAACTTGACCTGCGGATGCGAGGCGCCCGCGTCGTTTCGACGGGTTGTGCAAGATCGTGTCGAAGCGCATTGCATCTGCGCGGCCTCGCCACTATAAGCCGAGCCGTCGGAGCGTAGCGCAGCCCGGTTAGCGCACTTGTCTGGGGGACAAGGGGTCGGAGGTTCGAATCCTCTCGCTCCGACCATTTAACTGCCGGAAATCGTTGAGAAATGCCGGTTCGCCGAATGAGGGCGGGCCGCGAATTTCTGCGACCATTGCGGCACGATCTGCGACTCATCTGCTTGAGATCTGTTCCGCGTCGCGAGGAAGACCCTGCGCTGAAAAGGGGAATTGGCGACCGCGATTCCATCCGGAAGATGAACGTCAGAGAACAATTTCGTTCAGGCGGCGTTATCCAGGTATCTGCTTCAATCGCTGGAGCAAAAGGAGATCGTCATGCGTCGGTATGTGACCTCAGTGCTGCTCGGGGCTGGTTTGGCCGCAATCATGGCTTCGGCTCAGGCCGGCGAAGCCTTGCCGCAGGACGTTTCCAAGCGCCTCGACAACGCGCCAATTGAATTCTCGATGTCCGAAGCGAAGCGCGAGCGCCTGATGATCATTCAGGAAAACATGGCCCGTCAGCGGCACTATGGCCGCGGCGGCTATGGCTACGGTCGTGGCGACGGAGGCTATGGCTATGGTCGCGGCGGCTACGGCCAAGGTTATGGTCCGCGCTACGGTGGTGGGCCGCGGCTTGACCCTCATCCGTCGATATTTGGCTGTGGCGGCGTCCCGTGTGCCCGGCGGTGGTGATTTCAATAACGGGTTGAGCGGCCGTCGTTTTATGCAACTCGGCTACGATATCCAGAGGCCGTCCGCTCGCGGCCCCTGGAGTGTATCTCGTGTTCCCGCTGAATTTGCCTTCGGCACCATCGGTTGCTGCTGTCTTAGCACAGGTTTCGATCCGCTCGGCGGTTGCTTCAGGCGAGCGCTTTCGGTGCCGACAAGGTAGCTCCCGTCATTAACCCTTGCTTAAGCTTGTCGTTGCGGCTGCTCGGCCGTGCGCTCAATGTCGCCGTGGACGGGGGAGGCGTGCAGAGGCGGAAGCGATCATGTCCATGGCAAGTCTGGCGATCACGAGCACTGGGCCGCAGCGTCGCGCGGTCGCGCAGCCGGCTGGCTCGCTTGCGGCATTCTTCGGTGAGATCGAGCCCGACTGGCACTCGCAATGGGCCTGGGACCGCTACGAGGCGACCATTCTCGGGCTCGCCCATCAGTTCGGCCTGCGCAGCGTCTGCGAGATCGGGGGCGGCCGCGATCCGCTGTTCACGCAGGAGCAGGCCGCCCGCAACGGCATCGACCTCATCGTCAACGATATCGATGCCGGTGAGCTCGCCCTGACGGGACGCGGACTGAAGACCGCGCGCTTCGACATCGCCGGCGACCTCTCCGAGCCCGATGTCCGGCGCGGCGGCTACGACATGATGGTGTCGCGCATGGTCTTCGAGCATGTCGACGGGGTCGAGCGCGCCTGGCGCAACATCCACGAGTTGCTCGCGCCCGGTGGCGTGGCCTTGGCGTTTTTCCCGACCTTGTGGGCTCCCGTCTTCGCGCTGAACCACGTTCTGCCGGAGAAGGCCTCGCGAGCCATCGTGCATGCCCTGTTCCCGGCGCGCCGCGATGGTGGCGGTGATCCGAAGTTCCCCGCGCTCTACGATTGGTGTCGCGGCGATCCGGCCTTGCTCGAGCCGATGCTGAAGGAGGCCGGCTTTGCCGACATCCATATTCAGCGCTTCTGGGGACACGGCTATTTCGACCGGATGCCGGGGCTCAAGCAGGTCGACCACGTCTTCAATGCTCTCGCGGCGCGGGTCGGATGGAACTTCGTGACCACCCACGCCTATGTCGTGGTCCGCAAGGGCAGGGGCTGAGCTGAAGTCGCCGCGGCGCAGGCCTGCTCGGCCATGCGCGCGACCCGGATTGTCTAGCTGGCGATGCGGCGGGCTTCCCGGCCTTCGCTCCAGCTTGATCCGTCGTTTGCCGCGCGCGTTCGGCGCGAGTTGCTCAAGGACGAGGGAAGCCGGAACCAGCGCCCCATCGGGCGTTCGACCCAGCGATAGAGCAGGGCGGATGCCAGCGCCGCAACCGTCATCGCGACGACGATATAGAGTTCCAGCGGCAGCGCCCCGCCCACCAGCTTGACCCAGACTTCCCGGAGCGGCCGCAAGGCGAAGGGGTGGAAGAGGTAAAGGCTGTAGGATGCATTGCCGAGCCCGCCGAGCAGCAGGGCCAGCCGCGGTGGGGCTCCACGATAGAGCGCCGCGCCGCCGACGATCAGGGCGGCGGGCAGGCCCCAGCGCAGCGCCGGGGGGATCGCTCCTTCGGCATCCAGGCCGTGGAACTTGAACATGCCGGCGAAGCCGAGCGCCACGAGGAGCACCGCGCCCGGGCCGGCCAGCCTGACGCCCTGCCGATGAAGCAGCGCCAGCAGGCAGCCGAACAGGAATTCGAGGATGATCTGCTGCGTCCAGAACGCGAGCTGCACCTGGGCCGGTTGCAGGAGCGCGCCGGCCAGCGCGAGGCCGGAGATGACAAGCGCGAGCGCGATCATGCCGCGCCGCAGGGGCAGGAGCATCGCAGCGGCGAACAGCACGTAGAAGAACATCTCCAGGTTCAGCGTCCAGCCCAGCGCCATCACCGGCCTGATCTCGTCGCCGCCGCGCAGGCTGGGGATGAAGAGGTAGGAGGCGAGAATATGCTGCCAGTCGCCGAGCGGCACGTTCAGCAGCCGGGGCGCGATCAGGCCGCCGATCAGCAGGACGCTGGTCAGGAGCCAGTAGAGCGGCACGATCCTGGCGATGCGCCGGGTGAGGAAGACCCGCCAGGCGCCCGGCCGGCCGAACAGGTCGGCCGAGGTATGGACCATGATGAAGCCGGAAATCACGAAGAAGATGTCGACGCCGATGCCCCAGTGCATGAAGTTCGGGTCGATGGCGGGCAGGCCGACGCGCGGGCCGATGGCCTCCGTCTCATGAGCGGCATGGCCGAAGACGACCAGCAGCGCGGCGATAGCGCGCAGGGCCTGGATGTTCTCGATCTGTCCGGCCGGCGCAGCTGCGCCGGTAGAGGGGGCGGCCGCCGTCATGCGCGTTCCTCGCTGCCGCCGTCGCCCGGCCTCAGCGCGGCAAGGCCCCAGATCAGGCCAAGCAGCATGTAGAGATGCCGCCAGTGGTCGCTGTCGATCTGGAAGCCCTGCAGGATAGTGACGAAGAGCACGGACCAGATCGCGATGGCATGCAGCTGTGTCGGCCCCGGCCGGAACACCACCCGCCAGCCGACATAGCAGGTCGCCACCATCAGGCTGGCCCATGACAGCCCGCCGAGCCAGCCATAGGAGGCGAAGGCGTTGATATAGACGTTATGCGGGTCGGCCTGGTTGAAGATCCAGCGGAATTGCAGCGGCCCGAAGCCATTGGGCGCATCGAGCAGCATCGGAATGGCGCGCAGCTGGTTGCCGAAGCGGCCGGTGACGCCCTGGTCGTAATCCTGGTTGAGGCTGGCGCGCGCGTCGAAGACGCTGCGGATGTCCTCGAAGGACAGCGCGACGAGCAACGCCGCGACCATGGCAACGAGCGCGGCCAGCGACATCGTGACGATGCGGGCCCGGCGGGCGGCATCGGGCGCGGTCAGGAAGGTGAGAACGACCATCAAGGCGGCCGACACGACGAGCACGCCCCAGGCGCCGCGGGAGAAGGTGAAGAACAGCGCGGCGAGCGGGACGCTGAGTGTGATGAGGCCGCGCAGCATGCCGACCTGCCCGGTCAGGATGCGTTGCAGCACATAGACGATCGGCAGCGCGAGATAGGGGCCGAGCACGTTGGGGTCCTTGAACGTGCCCGACGCGCGCCCGTAGAGCGTGAAGGTCGAGCCGAGCCCGGCGACATCGAAATAGCCGAGCAGCGCCGCAAAGCCCGCGACCCACGCGGCAAAGAGGTAGCCGCGGCGCAAGGTTTCCAGCCGCCCGGCCGCGTCCTGCGACATGATACCGGCGATGAAGACCGCCGTGATCATCAGATAGACCGAGACGGCGGTGAAGCGCACCGCGTCGCCATCGCCCATCCAGGGGATGAGCGAGAAGATGCCACCGATATTGTAGCCGAGCAGCAGCACGGCCAGCGGCAGGAGCTTCTGCGAGAACCGGATGCCCGTCAGCGCGAAGACGAACAGCGCCAGCAGGAAGACGACCTCATAGGGCGAGGGCTCGATCAATGCGAGCCCGCTGGAGGCGCCGAGCAGCCACAGCGTCCCACGCTTGATCGCCGCATAGGAGACGGTGAGGCGCGCCGGCCGCTCGCCGCGCGGCGGATGTTGCGCCAGCGTGCTCAATAGGCGTTCTCGTTCTTGGTCAGCAGCGAGAACGGCGTCTTGGCGAGGATGTAGAGGTCGAGCAGCACCGACCAGTTCTCGATATAGTAGAGATCGTGCTCGACGCGGCGCTGGATCTTCTCGTCCGTGTCGGTCTCGCCGCGCCAACCGTTGATCTGGGCCCAGCCGGTGATGCCGGGCTTGACCTTGTGGCGCGCGAAATAGCCGTCCACCACCTGCTCATAGGCGCGGTTGGAGGCCGTGGCGTGGATCGCATGCGGCCGCGGGCCGACCAGCGAGAGATCGCCCTTGAACACGACGTTGATCAGCTGCGGCAGTTCGTCGATCGAGGTCTTGCGGATGAAGCGACCGACGCGCGTCACGCGTGGATCGTCCTTGGTGACCTGCTTGGCCGCGGTAGGGTCGGCCATGTCGTTGCGCAGCGAGCGGAACTTGAAGACGTCGACGGTCTCGTTGTTGAAGCCGTAGCGCTTCTGACGGAAGAAGACCGGGCCCTTGGTGTCGAGCTTGATGGCGATCGCGGTCGCCAGCATCACGGGTGAAAGCGCGATCAGCGCGAGCGTGCCGACGACCTTGTCGAAGGCCCATTTTACGACGATGTCCCAGTCGGCGATCGGCCGGTCGAAGACGTCGAGCACCGGGACGGCGCCGAAATAGGAATAGGAGCGCGGCCGCAGGCGCAGCTTCGACATATGAGCGGAGAGGCGGATGTCGATCGGCAGCACCCAGAGCTTGCGCAGCATCGTCAGAAGCCGTGCCTCTGCCGAGATCGGCAGGGTGAAGATGACGAGGTCGAGCTTGGTGCGACGCGCGAACTCGACGAGGTCGTCGATCGTGCCGAGCTTGGGATAGCCCGCGACGAGATCGGGTGAGCGCTCGTCATTGCGGTCGTCGAAGACGCCGCAGATGCGCAAGCCGGTATCCTTCTGGCTCTCCAGCGCGCGGATCAGGGCCTCGCCTGCCTCGCCGCCGCCGACGATGGCCGTGCGCCGCTCCAGCCGGCCGGTGCGGGTGAGATGGCGCACGCCCGCCATCATCACTACGCGCCCGGTGATCAGGGCGCCGGCACCGGCGAAATAGAAGCCGACCAGCCAGACGCGCGAGACCTGGTCGCCGATCTTGAGGAAGAAGAAGGCCGCGAGCGCGAACAGGAACAGCATGGTCCAGCCGGTAACCAGCCTGACGGCGCTGCCGATGACATGGCGCAGCGCACCGATCGGGTAGAGCTGCAGCGCCTGGAACAGGGCGAGCGAGCCGAACGCCAGCGCGCCGACGGTCACCTGATAGGGCAGCGTGTATTCGACCTTGCCGGCGGCATAGAGCCAGTAGATCAATCCGCCCGTCGCGAGCACGGCGATGAGGTCGAGCAGCCGGGCGGCGCCTTCGATCATCACCGGGGAGAGCGTGGGCTTGACCGGGATCGCCGCGATGCGCTCGGCCAGTGGATGGAAGCGCCGCGTCTGGCTCTTGTCGGCTCCGCCGAACATCGCCGGCGAGGCCGAGGCGGCCGCATCCGCCTTCATCATATCGCGGACGTCGAAAGTCCCCATGACCCTACACCCTCAACTCGGAGCGCCGCGCCGGGGTGCAGCGATCCCGGTTCGGCTCTACCCGAAATTGCTCACGGAACATTTAACCCGACCGCTCGCTGTTTTCGGGGATTCGTAAACCTCGGGGGCGGTCCGGCGGCCTCTCCGGGGCGCCTTTGGCATGATGTCGAAACGCGATGGCGAAAAAGTGGATTTTGTCTTGGCCGGCCAGTGATTTGGCGCAGGTTCGAAGCCGGCGAAAAAGTTGTCATTTCCCGCAAGTGATTGTTATTGCAAGTGATCGCGAGTTGACAGTTCCGTGTCGCGTAGGCATATTGGTTTTCGATGAGTGTCTGAGAAGCACATATTGCTCGTTAAAGAGCGCCGCGCCCGAACAGGTGTTTTGCCTATGGTGCCGGCTGCTGGAGAAAATCTCCGGCCCAGTCTTCTTTTCAGATCTGTCGATTTTAAACTCTAACGATTGCTTGGCTGTCCCTGCGTCGCACCCGTGACGTTCAGCGCCGGCTTCGCCCGTGTGCAACATGTCTTTTCATTGGTTGGTTCTGCTCGCGGCCATCGCCGTCGAGATCGTCGCGACGGCCGCGCTGAAGTCGGCTGTCTCCACCTCATGGCTCGTCGGCACCTTGCCGCTGCTCCTGATCGGTCTGTCTTTCGTCCTGCTCAGCGTCGCGCTGCGCGTCATCCCGATGGCGGTCGCCTATGCCGTCTGGGAAGGTCTCGGCATCGTCGGCATCGCGCTGATCGGCCATGTGCTCTTCGGTGAACACCTGACCGCCGCGCGTGCGGCCGGCCTTGCCGCAATCCTCGCAGGCATCCTGCTGATCGAGAACGGAGTGGGGCACGAACGTAGCGAGGATCACGGGAGGCTCGTGTGAGCACCTCCCTTATGCAGGCTGCGCCGTTCCTCTGGCTCCTGCTCGCCGTCGCGCTCGAAATCGGCGGCACCTACCTGCTCAAGCTCTCGGACGGCATGACCCGTCGCGCGATGGGGGCAGGCGGCATCGTCCTCGTCATGGGCGCCTTTGCGGCGCTCGCGAAGGCCATCGAGGGCATGGACCTTTCGGTCGCCTATGCCGTCTGGGGCGGGGCGGGCCTGGTGATCACGGCCATCATCGGCGCGCTGGTCTTCGGCCAGCGCATCAGGCCGGTGGGCTGGCTCGGCATTCTGCTGGTGGTCTGCGGCGTCGTCGCGCTCAAGATGGTCTGAGGTTGGTCGGCGCCACCCAATTGTCATTCCGGGGCTTCGCGCAGCGAAGAACCCGGAACCCACGACTGGGTGAAACCTTTCAACCGGATGATCCCAAACGCTCACCTGGTCGTGGGTTCCGGGTTCGCGCCTGCGGCGCGCCCCGGAATGACAAGGAGGTCGGCTCAGGCGGTACCACGTGCCTTCAGCGCGTCGCGATAGCCGGCAATGACGCCGTCGACCATGTCGTCCAGGCGGAAATTCTGTCGGACATGGCTGGCGAGGTCGGCCGCCTGGGCGAGGCGCTCGGCCTCCGGGGTCTCGATCATCGCCTTGATCGCCCCGGCCAGGATCGTCGGGTCGTTGGCCGGGATCAGGCGCTGGCGATGCCCGGGGCCGTAGATCTCGCCGATCCCGCCGACATCGGTCGAGATCAGCGGCTGCGCGGCCGCGGCCGCTTCCAGGATGACATAGGGCAGGGATTCCGCCCGCGACGGGATCACCATGGCCCGGGCGCGGGCCAGGGCCTTGCGGATCGGGGCGGGCGGCTCGAATACGCATTGGTCGGCAATGCCGCGCTCGCGCGTCATCCGCTTCAACTCGTCTTCGTCCGGCCCGGAGCCGACGATCAGGATGCGCGGGGTCAGCTTGTCCCGGCGGCGCAGCAGCGCCAGCGCGTCGATCAGCGTGTCGACGCCCTTGGCCGAGCGCAACTCCCCCAGATAGAGCAGGTCGAATTCCGCCGCGCCATGGTCTATCGGCTCGAATTCCGCATCGGAGACGCCGTTGAGCACGATGCGATGATCCGTGCGCGGCTTGTGGCCGATATGGGCCTCGAAGCGGCCGGCGATGAAGCGGCTCTCGAACAGGAACATGTCGGTGGCGCCTTCGAGCAGGCGCTCGACGGTCATATAGACCTTGTGCTCCGTGCTGCCGGGCTTGTAGTTGAAGCTGCCGCCATGGGGTGTGTAGCCGGTGACATAGCGTCGGCCGGGCGAGAACAGGGCCGGGATGCGGCCATAGACCCCGCCTTTTGAGCCGTGGCAATGCACGACATCCGGCGCGAGGCGTCGCCGCAGTGCAATTTCGGAGAATTGCGCCTTGAGGTCGGTCACGCTCGGATAGCGCGACATCGGCACGCGCGTGATGCCCAGCGTCAGCTGACTGCCGAGCTCGCGAAAGACGTCGTCGGCCCGCGCGCCTCCGGTGCTTGAATCGCAGAAGATTCCAACATCATGTCCGCGTTCGACCTGGCCCCGGGCCACGTCGAGAACGTGTCGGAACAGCCCGCCGAGCGGCGCGCGGAAGACATGCAGGATTTTCAGGGGGCGCGAGGCGAGACGATCCGTCATGAGCTCAGCGCGATCTCAGAACCAGCGTTCCTTGATGACGATCGTATCGCCGGGCTGCACCGGGTAGGTGATCGGCACGGTCGCGGTCACGGTCTGCCCTTCGATCTGGCGCGTCACCTCGGCCGAGGAGCGCAGGCCGCGCGGCGTGAAGCCGCCGGCGATGGCGACGGCTGTCTGCACGGTCATGCCGTTCACAAAGGGGAACTGGCCGGAATTGCTGACTTCGCCGAGCACGAAGAAGGGCCGGTAGGTATCGACCTCGACCGAGACCTTGGGCTCGCGCAGATAGCCGCCGCGCAGCTTGGCCTCGATCGCCTGGGCGAGCTGCTGCGTCGTGCGCCCCTGCGCCTCGACCGAGCCGATCAATGGCATGGCGATGCGCCCGGCCCCGTCGACAGCATAGATGTTCGAGAGATTGTCCTGCCCGAAGACGATGACGCGCAGCCGGTCGCCGCTGGCGAGCCTGTAGGGGCCGGCCGGCTCGGCGAGCGCATAGTCCGACGCCGGATAGCGGGGCGCGCAGGCGCCCGCCGTCATGGCGGCGGCCAAGGCGAGAGAGGCGAGGCGTCGACTCATCACTGGCTTACCCGTGCAGAACTCGCCTGATCCTTAGGTCGGATATGGTTAACAAAGGCTTCCTGCGGGCCCGTCGCGGGTATCTTGCCGATAGGGCAGGCGGCCTCGGCCTGTGCTGCGGATTGGCCGCCGCAGTCGCTTTTACTCGGTGGCCGACTCCGGCCAGCCGGAAGGAGGTACGCTGCCGACTGCTAGGCTGTGGGGGTAGCAGCAGTCGGCAGCGGCCCGGTCATGGCGACACGTTTGACCGGACGAATCGAATCTCGTTCGTCTCGCTGAAGGGCGGATGAAGCTGCGGCTTCGTGAGGGTGCAACGACTCGTTAACCATCCTTGCCGTGCCACAGCGCTCACGCGCTCAAGGCATTGGCGGCAAAGGCGGGGAGGGGCGGAAAATCGTTTACGAATGCGATCGGTTCGTCCGGAAAATCGCCCCGCGGCGCTTCGGTTGCGCCGCGCGGTGCGAGACGTTGGGCTGGCATCGTCATGTCGGACGTCAGGCGGTCGCGATTCGTCCGATCGGTCTCGTCGGCTGATCTTCGCGCGTGACGTAAAGGGCGGGCAGCCGCAATTCCTGCTGCCCTCGGGTCGGCATTTACTCGGCACTAACCTTACCGAGTGTTCAATGTCGCCCGCGTCCCTCCCTAGGGGCGACAGTTTTGCGTCGATAGGTGGGCCCATGACCGCTCAAGCTGGGATTGATGCGCGCGGCGCCGGCGAAGGCCGAGGCGACATGCTCGATCTCTCCGCCCTCTGGGCGGCGATCAAGCGCCGCAAGCTCTGGATCATCGGGCCGACGCTCGTGGCGTTGGG
The DNA here is from genome assembly GCF_059416005.1 of Allobosea sp. GW821-FHT09G06. Taxonomy (NCBI): domain Bacteria; kingdom Pseudomonadati; phylum Pseudomonadota; class Alphaproteobacteria; order Hyphomicrobiales; family Alloboseaceae; genus Allobosea; species Allobosea sp. GW821-FHT09G06. The sequence continues at coordinate 207,141 of NZ_JBWKOI010000003.1, forward strand.
TCTCTCCTTCGTTGCGGTGAATGTTGTCACGCCGCGCTATACAGGCGAGGCGCGGCTGCTGCTGGAGAGCCGCGGCGGCTTCTTCGCGCTGCCGGGCCAGACGGCCGGCGACAGCAGTCAGATTGACGCTGAGGCCGTGCAGAGCCAGGTCCAGATCATCATGTCCCGCGACCTGGCGCGCGAGGCAGTGAAGCGGATCGGCCTGGTCGGCAATGCCGAGTTCGACTCGGGCGTCGGCGCGCTTGGCGCCGTGCGCAAGCTCGCGGTCATGATCGGGCTCGGTGGTCATCCAGCCGATCGGTCACCGGAAGAGCGCGTTCTCGAGAAGTATTACGACCGGCTGCTGGTCTATCCGGTTGGTCGCTCGCGCATCGTCTCCATCGAGTTCACCTCGCGCGATCCCGCGCTCGCCGCCCGGGCCGCGAACACCATCGCCGAGACCTATCTGGAATTCCAGGAGCAGGCGAAGCAGGATAACGCCCGCAGCGCCTCGAACTGGCTCTCGACCACGATCGAGCCCCTGCGCAAGCGCGTTGCCGAGGCCGAGGCCAAGGTCGAAGATTATCGCTCGAAGAACGGGCTCTTCGCCGGCCCGAACAACACCACGATCACCTCCCAGCAGCTCACCGACCTGTCGGCACAGCTCTCCAGTGCCCGCAGTCAGCAGGCCGAGTCGCAGGCCAAGGCGGGATTGATCCGCGACGCCATCAAACAGGGCCGCACCTTCGAAATCCCTGATGTCGCCAATAACGACCTCGTCCGCCGGCTGATCGAGCAGCGCGTCAACCTGCGTGCCCAGATCGCAGCGGAATCGCGCAGCCTCCTGCCGGAGCATCCCCGGATCAAGGAGCTGAACGCCCAGCTGCTCGACCTTGAGGGTCAGCTCCGTGCCGCCGCCGAGCGCACCGTGCGCACGCTGGAGAATGAGGCCAAGATCGCCGGCCAGCGCGTCGAAAGCTTCCAGGCCGCGCTCGACGGGCAGAAGAAGAATGTCTCCAGCGCCAACGACAGCGAAGTGCAGCTGCGCGCCCTTGAGCGCGAGGCCCGCACGATGCGCGAGCAGCTGGAGCAGTACATGCAGCGCTACCGCGAGGCGGTCGCGCGCGACACCATGAATGCCACGCCGGCCGATGCGCGCATCATCTCGCGGGCCGTCGAGCCAACCGAGCCCTCCTTCCCGAAGAAGGTACCGGTCGTGCTGGTCGCGACGCTCGCGACCTTCCTGATCGCGCTGGCGACGATCGTGACGCGTGAATTGCTCAACGGCCAGGGCCGGCCCCTGCCGGGCGCCGCGCGGGGCCCGCGCTGGGTTTCCGCCGGCTCGCCCGAGGACGAGGCCGGATCGGCCGGTCCGGTTCCCGCCGCGCCGCGCCATGAACGCGTCGCCGGCCTGCTGACCCATGCCGGAAAGCTCGGTCAGACCCGGCTCGACCTCGATCGGCCCGAATTGACGCTGGCCGAGATCGCCGAGCGGACACGTGAGCCTGCGCGCGGCATGGCGCCCCTCGCGCTCGTCCTCGACGGCGCCGGAGACGACGCCGCGCGGCCCCGCGACCTCGCCGAATTGCTGGCTCAGCGCTGCCGCTGCGTGCTCATCGACCTGTCGTCCGATCCTGACGGCGGCGAGGCCGGTTTCTCTGAGCTGCTCGCGGGCGAGGCCCTGTTCTCCGACATCATCATGCGGGCGCCGGGCTCGCGGCTGCATCGCATCGGCTCCGGCCGTGCCGGCCGTGAGGCGGTTCTCGCCGCACCCGATCTCGTCGATGTCGCGCTCGATGCGCTCTGCGAGACCTATGACTGGGTGCTGGTCGCTGCCGCCTCGAACGATGACGGCGCGGTGCTGAAGCCGATTGCCCGCCGCGCGCAGGCTGGGCTCGTCATGAGCGGGCAGGTGGGCAACGGCCATGCGCTGGAGACCGCCTATCGCCTGAGCGAGCTGACCGAGGCGCCGGTGACGCTGATCCTCGACGGCGAGGGCGGTGCGCCGATGCCTCCGGTCTCGCGCTCGGAGGTGCCGGTCGAGGCCTGATCCGGCGCTTTACTCCTCTTCGGAGCGCTTGCCCCGAAGCAGGCCCGATGCGCGATGAGCGATTTTCAACGCGACCGGCGAGCGCTTGATCTGCCGCTTCAGCTCGCGCTTGGCGCGGGCGATCCGCGCGAAGAAGCCTCCCTTGAAGGTCAGCGGCAGGAAGCTGTCGACGAGATCGTCATGGTCGTCGCAGAAGGTGGTTTTGTAACGGGCCTCGCCGACGCCGAGATCGAAGACCGCGACGCCCTCTCTCGCCTTCAGGCGGATCAATTCGGCCAGCAGCAACTCGCCGGGGCTCGTCTTGACGGTCTCGCTCGCCATGTCGAACGAGGTCGCCATGCCTGAGAAGCGCTCGCCCTGGATCGCGCCGACATAGGTCGCGATCGCCTGGCCACCGAGATCGAGCGCATAGAGCTCGATCGCCGGATGCATCGACCCATCGCTCATGGCCCCCTGTTCCAGGAATGCGCGCATCGCCGGCTCGGCGAAAGGATCGGGCACGCCCATGGCGCGGAAGCGCTCCGCCTTCTGCGACAGGAACGCGTCGATGATGCGCGTGACCTCGCCCGGTGTCGTGGCACGCGTCAGAGTCGAGGGCCCGAAATCCCGGAAGCGGCTATGCTTGTTCTTGAGCTTCTTGCGTGCGTGGCTGCTCATCGAGCGCTTCAGCGTCGCGTCGCCGTCACCGGCGATCAGGGCGAGCTTGTAGGCGCGGCTCGGGCTCGGCCCGGCGGCCAGCAGCGCCGCGGGATTGCTGACACCTTGCCATGTGACAGGCTGGTTGACGAAGGCCAGCGCATCGAGCCCGCCGATGGCTGTGCCGATCTCGGTCAGCAGCTGCGTCGTCAGGCGGGCATCGAGCTGCGCCGCGAAGGCCGGCGCGTAGAGCCCCATATGATAGTTGGCGTGCTTGCCGCCGATGAATTCGGCGAAACGGAAGCCGCTGCGCCCGGTGATGGTGAGTGGCAGGAGCGCGCAGAGTTTGCCGTCGGCATCGCGCACCAATGCATAGCGCAACGCCATGTCGTGGGCCGTGCCGATCGTTTCGACGAACGGCCTGATCCAGTCATAGCTCTGATAGGGCGTCGCCAGCGCCGTCGCTTCGAAGGCGCGCCATGTCTCGGCGAGGCCAGCGATATCGGTCTCGATCGCGATCGAGGCCCAGGGGCGCGACGGAGCGCGGCCGGTCGGGATCTCGTCGAGCGTGGCCAGCGGAGAGGCGGTGGCGGTGGGCATGTTTCTTTCGCCCGTGCGAGCAGGGACTGATGGCGCTTCCTTAACCCGTCATTGTGAACGGATCGGCCACATTGTGCCGGCCCGGCCGCGCGATCGCGCGACAGCGTTACCGGGCGGTTTGCAAGAGGACGGTTGCATTTGGCGGCGATGAACGGGCGTCACAGGGCCATCGCGGCCGCATTCCGGATGATGGCGGCGACCGGCGCCGACCGCTGGAGCCGCAGCTTCGCGCAAGGGCAGGGCGTGATCCTGACCCTGCACCATGTCCGAGCGACGGAGCCGCGTGGCTTCGCGCCGAATGCGTTGCTCGACATCACCCCGGATTTCCTCGATCGCGCGCTGCGCCTGGTCCGGGCCGAGGGCTACGACATCGTCTCGCTGCAGGAGGCGTTGGCGCGGCTGCGCAATCCCAAGCCCGGCCGCTTCTTCGTCGCGCTGACCTTCGACGACGGCTATCGCGACAATGTCGAAGAGGCCTGGCCCGTGCTGGCGAAGCATGAGGCGCCCTGGACGCTGTACGTGACGCCCGGCTTCGCCGACCGGACGGCGCGGCTCTGGTGGCTGGAGCTGGAGGAGGCGATCCGCGCCCTGCCGCGCCTCGATCTCGCCTTGCCGGATGGTCGCTTCACCGCCCGCACCGAAAGCGATGTCGAGAAGAGCCGCGCCTTCGCCAGGCTCTACTGGCGCCTACGCCGCGGTCCGGAAGCGATTCTGCTCTCGGCGATTTACACTCTCGCGGCCGAGGCTGGCATCGACCCCGTCGCCCTCGTCGAGCGTGAATGCCTGCCCTGGGAGACGCTGCGGGCGCTCTCAGGTGCGCCGGGCGTGACCATCGGCGCCCATACCCTGACGCATCCGATGTTGGCGAAGCACGACGCGGATGTCGCGCGCCGCGAGATCGCGGGCAGCAAGCAGCGCCTCGAGGCGGAATTGGGGATCCCGATCCGCCATTTCGCCTACCCGGTCGGCGATCCCGGCTCGGCCGGGCCACGCGATTTCGCGCTTGTCGCGGAGGCGGGTTTCGAAAGCGCGGTCACGACGCGACCGTGCCATCTCTTTCCCGAGCACGCGGCCCATCTCCACGCCCTGCCGCGCGTCTCGCTGAACGGCCTCCACCAGAACGAGGCGGCTCTGCGGGCGCTGCTGTCGGGGTTGCCGTTTTGGCTGCGGAGCAGGGGGCGCAAAATCGACGTCGCCTGACGAGCGTCAGGCCTCGTCCTTGCGCTCCATCCACTTGATCAGCGGCAGCAGAGGCAGCACCCAGGCGAGGCCGAGCGCGATATAGGCGATGGTCTGAACCGGCTTCGAGGCCTCGGTGATCCGCCCTTGCGCCAGAGCCATCGCGACGAGCGCGTAGACGCAGACGAAGACGAGGATCAGCACGGTCCCGATCAGCTTGCGGTTGCGTTGTTTCATCGGGCTCTCATGGTCACTGCGGCAATGCGGGCGTTGTCGCGCCGGAGCGAGGGGTCTATGTCACCGGCGAGCGCGCTTGTGAAGCGATGCGCTTCTGAATATTCCCGCCTGCGACCGAAAGCCCGCCCGTGACCCTCGCCCTCGACCAGACACGCGCCGACGCCAAGGCCGATCATGCCGGCATCCGCCGCTGGCTCTGGATCGTGGCCGGGCTGGTCTTTCTGATGGTCGTGGTCGGCGGCGCGACAAGGCTCACCGGCTCCGGTCTCTCGATCACCGAATGGAAGCCGATCACCGGCGCCTTGCCGCCGCTCTCGGCGGATGCCTGGGCCGAGGAATTCGGCAAGTACCGCGCGAGCCCGCAATACCAGCTCCTCAACGAGGGCATGAGCCTTGGCGAGTTCCAGTTCATCTACTGGTGGGAATGGGGCCATCGCCAACTCGGCCGCTTCATCGGGCTGATCTATCTCGCCGGTTTCCTCGTCGTCGCTTTGCGCCGCCTGCTGGCGGTCCGGCAGGTCGCAACGCTGTTCGGCATGGGCCTGCTGCTCGGCCTGCAAGGCGCGATCGGCTGGATCATGGTCGCGTCGGGCTTGCAGCCCGGCATGGTTGCCGTCGCGCCGGTGAAGCTGACGCTGCATCTGACCTTCGCCGGCCTATTCTTCGCCTCTGTCGTGGCCTTCGCGACGGCGCTGACGCCACTGCGCCGGGTCGAGCCGGCGCGGGGCAGGGCGACTGCGTGGCTGCTCCTGCTGCTGCTCTTCGTGCAGGTCGCGCTCGGCGGGCTCGTCGCCGGCTCGAAGGCCGGCTTCACCTTCAACACCTGGCCCTTGATGGACGGCGCGCTCGTGCCGCCGGGCTCGCAGCTCTTCGCCCAGACGCCGTTCTGGGAGAACTTCGTCGACAATGTCGCCTTGGTGCAGTTCAACCACCGCCTCGGTGCCTACATCCTCCTCGCAGTTGCCCTGTGGAACGTGCTGAGGCTGCGCCGCACGGCGCCGGGCTCGGGCAGCGCCAAGCGCTCGACCGCCATCGCCGGGCTGGTCCTGGCGCAATCGGCGCTCGGTATCGTGACGCTATTGCTGGTGGTGCCGCTCTGGGCCGGGCTCGCTCATCAGGCGCTCGGCTTCGCCGTGCTGGCGATGGGCGTGGTGCATGTCACCCGCAGCGAGCAGGCGGCGCGCCACTAGGGAGCGTCATGCTCGGGCTTGACCCGAGCATCTCCCCAAGAAAAAGGCGCCGTTCCCGGCGCCTCCATCGTCACGAGATTCTCGGGTCAAGCCCGAGAATGACGCACTAGCCTATGCCAGCGCCTGATCGAGATCAGCGACCAGGTCCTCGACATCCTCGAGGCCGATCGACAGGCGCACCACCTGCGGCCCGGCGCCCGACGCGATCTTCTGCTCGTCGGTCAGCTGGCGATGCGTGGTCGAGGCCGGGTGGATCACCAGCGAGCGCGTATCGCCGATATTGGCGAGATGCGAGAACAGCTTGAGGTTGGAGACCAGCTTGACGCCGGCATCATATCCGCCCTTGAGCCCGAAGGTGAAGACCGCGCCGGCGCCCTTCGGCGCATAACGCTTGGCCAGCTCCTGATACTTGTCGCCGGGCAGGCCGGGATAGCTCACCCACTCGACGGCGGGATGCTTCTGGAGATGCTCGGCGACCTTCTGCGTGCTCTCGCAATGGCGCTGCATGCGCAGCGGCAGGGTTTCGATACCGGTCAGCAACATGAAGGCGTTGAAGGGCGACAGAGCCGGGCCGAGATCGCGCAGGCCCAGCACGCGGGTCGCGATGGCGAAGGCGAAATTGCCGAAGGTCTCGCCCAGCACCATGCCGTTATATTCCGGCCGCGGCTTGGAGAGCATCGGGTAGCGGTCGTCGCCGACCCAGTTGAACGAGCCGCCGTCGACGATCAGGCCGCCGATCGAATTGCCATGGCCGCCGAGGAACTTCGTCGCCGAATGCACGACGATGTCGGCGCCGTGCTCGAACGGGCGCAGCAGATAGGGCGAGGCCATCGTGTTGTCGACGATGAGCGGGATGTTGTGCTTCCTGGCGATGGCGCTGATCGCGGCGATGTCGACGATGACGCCGCCGGGATTGGCGATGGACTCGATGAAGATCGCCTTGGTCTTCGGCGTCACGGCGGCGGCGAAGCCCTCGACATCGTCCGGATCGGCCCAGATCACGTTCCAGCCGAAGCTCTTGTAGGAATGGTTGAACTGGTTGATCGAGCCGCCATAGAGCTTGCGCGCCGCGACGAACTCGTCGCCCGGCTGCAGCAGCGCATGGAAGCACAGGAACTCGGCCGCATGGCCGGAGGCGACGGCGAGCGCGGCCGTGCCGCCCTCCAGCGCCGCGACGCGCTCCTCCAGCACCGCGTTCGTCGGGTTGCCGATGCGGGTATAGATATTGCCGAAGGCCTGCAGCCCGAACAGCGAGGCGGCGTGGTCGACATCGTCGAAGACGAAAGAGGTCGTCTGGTAGATCGGCGTGGCGCGTGCGCCCGTCGCCGCGTCGGGTGCCGCTCCGGCATGGATGGCGAGTGTGCTGAAACCCGGTGCGCGGTCGGTCATGGCTGCTCCCTGACAATCTGACGTCGAAAACGGATCGTTCGATTTAACGAACGGTTCGCAAGGCGTCAATTCGCAGGCGGCCGGCCGCGTCAGGTCCCCGGCCGGTGGATCGTCAGCTTCTGGAAGCCCTTGCCGGCGAGCACCGGCTTCTTGGCCGAGAGGATGCGCGAATTGATGCCCTGCCAGCCGATCTCGCCGGAGAGGCGGCCGTATTCGATCTTCGGGCAGCGGTTCATGATGACGGTGACGCCCTTCGCCTCGGCCCGCGCCGCGGCCTCGTCATTGCGCACCGACAACTGCATCCAGATCACCTTGGGCAGGGGATCGAGCGCCAGCGCCTCGTCGGTGATCGGGCCAGCCGCTTCCGAATTGCGGAAGATCTCGACCATGTCGATCGGGCCGGGAATGTCCCTGAGCGCGGCATAGACCGTTTTGCCGAGGATCGTCTGGCCGGCGAGGCCGGGATTGACGGGGATGACGTCATAGCCGCGGTCGATCAGGTACTTGGTCACGATCCAGCTCGGCCGCGCCTCATTGGCGGAGGCGCCGACCAGCGCGATCCGCTTCACGGATTTCAGGATCTCGCGGATCAGGCTGTCGGGATAGGCGTCGTGGGTCATGGGGACACTCTGCGTCATTCTCGGGCGAAGCGAAGCGCAGACCCGAGAATCTCTTCGATGGAGATTTCTGGTTTACGAGATGCCCGGGTCAAGCCCGGGCATGACGACCATCATCCCTCCCACACCGGCGCGCGCTTTTCCACGAAGGCGCCGATGCCTTCCTCGGCGTCGCGCGCGAGCATGTTCTCGACCATCACCGCAGAGGCATGGTCATAGGCCGCCTTCAGCCCCATTTCGCGCTGCTCGTAGAAGGCGCGCTTGCCGATCTTGACCGTCGCCGGCGATTTCGAGGCAATGATCGCGGCGAGCCGCCGCGCCTCCGCCAGCGCATCGCCCGCCGGCACGACGCGATTGACGAGGCCCATTCGGGCCGCTTCCGCCGCCGGCACCATCTCGCCGAGCAGCAGCATTTCCAGCGCGTGCTTGGCGGAGAGGTTGCGCGAGAGCGCGACCATCGGCGTCGAGCAGAACAGCCCGATATGGACGCCCGGCGTGCAGAAGCGGGCGCCTTCGCCCGCGACCGCAAGATCGCAGCTCGCGACGAGCTGGCAGCCGGCGGCCGTCGCCGTGCCCTCGACGGCCGCGATCACCGGCTGGGGCAGCGCGGTGATCTGCTGCATCATGGCCGAGCAGCGCCCGAGAATGTCCGTGAAATAGGCCCGGCCCCGGTCGGCATCGGCGCGATGGGCGGTCATCTCCTTGAGGTCGTGCCCGGCGCTGAACACCGGCCCGGCCGCCGTGAGGATGACGACCTTGACCGTGCGATCGGCCGCGATCGCGGCCAAGGTCTCGCTCAATGCCGCCAGCATCGCCTCGCTCAGCGGGTTGCGCACTTGGGGACGGTTCAGCGTCAGCGTCGCGATGCCCTGCGCATCCTCGCGCAGCAGCACGGGCGCAGCCTCCGGCTTGTGATGGGCGTTCATCGTGCTCCCCTTGGCGCTTCCCTTCCGCAATTCCGCCTATTGTCGGAGCCGGCCGAGCATGCTGCAAGGGCATAAGCCCCGTTCCAGCCTGTGGTTTTCCGCATGACGACCCGCATGAGCGCCTCCGAGATCGATGCCTATCTCGACGAGGTCTTTCCCCAGCTCCACCATGGCGGGCGCACCTATTTCATCGAGGAGGTCGGGCCGATGACGGCCCGGATGCGCTGCGACTACCACGAGAAGCACCTGCGCCCGGGCGGCACCATCTCCGGGCCGACGATGATGGCGCTGGCCGATCTCGCGCTCTATGCGGCGATCCTCGCCCAGATCGGGCCGGTCGGCCTGGCGGTCACGACGAGCCTCAACTTCAATTTCCTGCGCAAGCCCGGCCAGACGGCGCTGATCGGCGAGGCGAAGCTGCTCAAGCTCGGCAAGCGGCTCGCTGTTGGCGAGGTCTGCCTCTATTCTCAAGGCGAGCCGGAGATGGTCTGCCATGCGACGGGGACCTATTCGATCCCCGTGCGCTGACCGCGGCTGAGACGGCCGGAGCCGCTACTTCTTCGCCGGAATAGGATCGAGCCCGGTCTTGCGGATGGTTTCCGCCGCATCCGTACCGCCGAGGCAAGCGATCAGCGCCTTCGCGGCTTCGGTCTCCTTGGCGCCGGCCGCAAGCCCGGCCGAGAACACCGTCACGCGCTGGACCTCCTCGGGCAGCGTGCCGACGAAATCAAGCCCTTCGATCGGGATGAGCTCGCTGACCTGCTGGAAGCCGAGCTCGGCCTCGCCACGCGCCACGATGGTGCCGACGCGCTCGCTCAAGATTTTCTTCGACTTCGCCATGACCTGGCCGCTCGGATCGAGCTTGGGAAAGAGCTCCTCGGAGAGATAGGTGCCGCTGGCGCTCGCCGAATAGGCGATCGACTTGGCTTCCATCAGCGTCTTCTTCAGCGCCTCGACCGTGGAGATGTCGGGCTTCGGTGCGCCGGCCTTGACCGAAAGCCCGATCGCCGAGCGCGCGAGGTCGGTGCGGGTGCCGGCCATGCCCTTGCCGTCCTTGACCAGCTTGTCGAAGGCATCGCCGGCCAGGATCACGACATCGGCCGGCTCGCCGCGCGCGAGGCGGTTGGGAATCGCATCCGGTGCGGCGCCCATCGAGGCGCCGTAGGCGCTCGTGACCTTCTGGCCGATCTTTACCTCGCAGGCCGGGACGAGCTCCTTGTAGGCGGCGGTGAAGCCGCCCGAGCTGATCACGTTGACCTCGGCGAAGGCGGGCGGGGCACCCAGAAGCAGGCAGGCGGCGATGAAGGCGATGCGTTTTTGTGTCATGGCGTATCCTCCTGCGCCGGGATGCTGGGGCAGGGGATCGCGCGGCGCAAGAGAGATAAGCGGTATCCAGATACCTCTCTGCTCATCGCTATGAGAAAATTGCATTTTTTCGGGTTTTGCGTTTTCAGGAATGCTTGACAGCCGGCTTCCTTGCCCCTATCCCGACGCCACACCGCCGCCGGGCTCTCCGGCGGCTTGTCCTTTTTTACGCAACCGAAGGGGTACCGCGATGAAGACCACCGTCTCGCTCAAGCCCGCCGATGTCGAAAAGAAGTGGGTTGTGATCGACGCCTCCGGGCTCGTCGTCGGCCGTCTCGCCTCCGTTGTGGCGATGCGTCTGCGCGGCAAGCACAAGGCCGCCTACACCCCCCACGTCGACTGCGGCGACAATGTCATCGTCATCAACGCCGATAAGGTCTCCCTGACCGGCCGCAAGCGTGACCAGAAGGTGTATTATCACCACACTGGCTTCCCGGGCGGCATCAAGGAGCGTTCGGCCAAGTTCATCCTGGAAGGCCGCTTCCCTGAGCGCGTCGTCGAGAAGGCCGTCGAGCGCATGCTGCCGCGCGGCCCGCTCTTCCGCCAGATCCTCGGCAACCTGCGCGTCTACAAGGGCGCGGAGCATCCGCACGCTGCCCAGTCGCCGGAGGCGCTCGACGTCGCCGCGCTCAACAGCAAGAACAAGAGGGTCTGACCGTGGCCGAAGTTCTTCAGTCTCTCGCCCAGCTCGGCGACGTCGCCAAGCCTGAGCAGCCCGCTGCTCCCGTCCACGTCAAGAAGGTCGATGCGCAGGGCCGCGCCTATGCCACCGGCAAGCGCAAGAACGCGATCGCTCGCGTCTGGATCAAGCCGGGCTCCGGCAAGGTCACCGTGAACGGCCGCGACCAGGAGGTCTACTTCGCTCGCCCGGTGCTGCGCCTCGTGCTCAAGCAGCCGCTGCAGCTCGTCGACCGCGTGACCCAGTACGACGTCGTCGTCTCGGTCAAGGGCGGCGGCCTCTCCGGCCAGGCCGGCGCGGTGCGCCATGGCATCTCCAAGGCGCTGACCTTCTACGAGCCGGAGCTTCGCGGCCCGCTCAAGAAGGAAGGCTTCCTGACCCGCGACTCGCGTGTCGTCGAGCGTAAGAAGTTCGGTAAGGCCAAGGCCCGCCGCAGCTTCCAGTTCTCGAAGCGCTGATCGTTTCCGGGATTACCGGTATGCGGAAGGGCGGCTCGCAAGAGCCGCCCTTTTCGTATTGGCTGGTCCTGTCACGCCCGATCAGCAGGAGCCCGCCATGACCCGCCCCGTTCTTCTCGTCACTGGCGGCAGCCGTGGCATCGGCGCGGCGACCTGCATCATGGCGGCCGGGCGCGGCTATGACGTCGTGGTGAACTACCAGAGCAACGCCAAGGCTGCCGCCAAGGTCGTCGCGGCCTGCGAGGCGGCGGGCGCGAAGGCGGTGGCGCTCCAGGGCGACATGGCGAACGCGACCGACATCATTCGCGTCTTCGCCGAGACGAAGGCGGCGCTGGGGCCACTCACCCATGTCGTCAACAATGCCGGCATCACCGGCAAATCGGGTCCGCTTGCCGAGGCGGATATCGCGGTCATCCGCGAATGCATCGACGTCAACGTCACCGGCGCGATCCTCGTCGCGCGTGAGGCGGCTCGTGCGCTCATCGCCAACGATCGGGTGCAAGGCAGGGCGATCGTCAACATCTCCTCCGTCGCGGCGGAGCTGGGTTCGCCCGGCGAGTATGTCTGGTATGCGGCCTCGAAAGGGGCGGTCGATTCCCTCACCATCGGCCTCGCCAAGGAGCTGGCAGCGCACGGCATCCGCGTGAACGCCGTGGCGCCAGGCATCACCGAGACCGAGATCCACGCGCTTTCGACCGGCGAGGCCGGCCGCGTCGCGCGGATCGCGCCGATGATCCCGCTGAAGCGCGCCGCGACCGCTGACGAGATCGCCGAGGCGGTGCTGTTCCTGCTATCCGGCGCGTCGAGCTACACCACCGGCATCGTCCTGAAGGTGGGCGGCGGGCGGTAGCTTCCAATCCTCTTGCCCCCAACCGCGCTGTCATCCCGGACAAGCCGCGGAGCGGCGCCGATCCGGGATCCATGCTGGAACGCTTCCGGTAAAGGTTCCGGCATGGATCCCGGATCTCCCTCCGGTCGCCCGGGATGACGGCGCGGGTGGGAAACGACATATAGTGCTCGCAACCGACACTCTGCCCGGAACCCTATGCGCGTCCTCCTCGTCCTGATCGCCTTCGGCATGATCGCCGTGCCGGCCCTGTTGATGCTGGCGCGGGAGGAGCTCCCGCGCGGGTCGCGCATTGCTCGGGCGCTGGTCGTCTTTTTGGCTCCGGCGGTGGCGCTCGGCCTGATCCATGGCGTGCCGGACCTCGATGGCCGTGCGCTCAACAATCCGAACGCCTGGACGATGCTAAGGCTCGTCCTGACCGCGCTGGCGCTGATCCTGCCCTGGTGCCTCTATGTCTGGTTCAACGCGCGTCGCTGACGCCCTGAGGCGATCATGACCGAAGCCACCGACAAGCCGCCGATCGACCACGCCTTCACCGGCGACAGGCGCGGCGGTGCCGCCGACCCAACCTATGCCGGCGCGCTCTCCTTCATGCGCCGCCCATACGGCAAGGACGTCACGGGCGCCGATCTCGTCATCTGGGGCGTGCCCTTCGATCTCTCGGTGACCAACCGGCCCGGCACGCGCTTCGGCCCGCAGGCGATCCGCCGTGCCAGCGCGATTTTCGACGGCGATCCGCAATACCCTTCGGGCATCGATCCCTTCGCCCGGCTCTCCGCCGTCGATTACGGCGACTGCGCGCTGCCGCGCGGCGATCTCCAGGGATACTCCCGCGCGATTCAAGCGGAAGCTGCCGGCATCCTTGCCTCGGGCGCCCATCTCGTCACGCTCGGCGGCGATCATTTCATCACCTTGCCGCTCTTGCGGGCCAATGTCGCCCGTCACGGCAAATTGGCGCTGATCCAGTTCGACGCCCATCAGGATACCTGGGACGACGGCCCCGGCGGCATCGGCCATGGCAGCTTCGTGCTGGAGGCGGTCCGCGAGGGGCTGATCGATGTCGAGCGCTCGATCCAGATCGGCATCCGCACCGTGGCGCCGCGCGATTGCGGCATCGCCATCCTCGATGCCTATGAGGCGCAGGAGCTTGGCGTGGCCGGAACGGCCCGGCGCATCCGCGAGCGGGTCGGGAAGGGCGCGGCCTACCTGACCTTCGATATCGATGCCCTCGACCCAGCCTTCGCGCCCGGGACCGGCACGCCGGTCTCGGGCGGCTTTACCGCGGATCAGGCGTTGCGCATCCTCTGGGCGCTCCGCGATCTCGATATCCGCGGCATGGACGTGGTCGAGGTCTCGCCGCCCTACGATCATGCCGACATCACCGCGATCGCGGCCTCGACCATCGTCCAGCATTACATTCAGGCATTGGCGCTGAAACGGAGCGGTTGAATCGATTCGTGAGACGGCGGAATCAATCTGCGAAGGCTTGTCTTCAAGCCTTTTGTCCGATTCCGTTTTTGGGCTTTGTCCCTGGATAAGAGAGGGCTTGCGATGACAGGAACAAGCGCAGCATCAGCCGAAAGCTTTCCCGCGGCATTGGCCGCTCTGCGCCGGGCCTTGGCCGATGTCGCCAATGGCGATGTGCGGGCGATCAAGGCACTCTATTCGCATAGCGAGGAGGCCACGAGCTTCTATGGCTGGGGCGGCTATGAGAAGGGCTGGGAGGCTGTCTCCCGACGCTGGGACTGGGCTGCGGAGCAGTTCAAGGGCGGCACCGTTTCGCATGAGAACGTCACCACAGTGGTCGGAGATCCGGTCGCCCTCGTCACCGATATCGAGATCTTCGAGGTCGCGCTGACGCCGGGCGCCGCACCCACGCGCTGGACCAATCGCGTCACCCACGTTTTCCGGTTCGAGGAGGGCGGCTGGCGCCTGCTGCACCGGCACGCTAACCGGCTGGAGGGGCGCTACGAGCCGGCGGGCAGGTTTCAGGCGAAGGGCGCGACTGCGCGAGATTGACAGTCGCGCGCCTTGCGAACATATACGGTGCCATGATGACGAGCTTCATCCGACGTCGCCCTGTCCAGGCCGCTCCGGCGCGCCCGCGATGACGCTCGGCTGACGTCCGAACGCCCGCGACCGCGCCACAGAGCGCGGTTTTTTTATGCCTTTAGCCAACTTGCCTGCCAGCCACCGGGGTGCCCGATGAGCCAGAACCTGAAAACCATCTTCATCGACGGCGAAGCCGGCACGACCGGTCTCGGCATCCGCGAGCGTCTGGCCGTGGTGCCGGAGGTCGCGGTCAGGAGCATTGATCCCGACAAGCGCAAGGACCCCGCCGCCCGCAAGGATATGATGGCGAGCGTCGATCTCGTCGTGCTCTGCCTGCCGGACGATGCCGCGAAGGAATCGGTCGCTCTGGCCGATCAGCTCGGCTCCGACGCGCCCAAGATCGTCGATGCCGCGACGGCCCATCGTGTCGCGCCCGGCTGGGTCTATGGCTTCGCCGAGCTGGAGCCCGGCCATGCCGAGAAGATCGCCAGGGCGGACCGGGTCGCCAATCCCGGCTGCTACCCGACCGGCGCCATCGCCCTGCTGCGCCCGCTCGTCGATGCCGGCCTGATGGTGCAGGACCATCCGGTCACCGTCAACGCCGTCTCCGGCTATTCCGGCGGCGGCAAGTCGATGATCGAGGATTTCGAGACCGGCGTCGCGCCGGCCTTCGAGCTCTACGGTCTTGGGCTCCGCCATAAGCACCTGCCCGAGTTGCAGGCCTATGCCCGCCTGACCCGGCGGCCGATCTTCGTGCCCTCCGTCGGCAATTTCCGGCAGGGCATGCTGGTCTCCGTGCCGTTGCATCTCGACACGTTGCCGGGGCGGCCGGGCGTCGCCGATCTCCACCATGCGCTGGCGGAGCGCTATGCCGGCTCGACCTATGTCAGCGTCCTCCCGCAGGACGGCAAGAGCGGCAAGATCGAACCGGAGGCGCTGAACGACACCAACAAGCTGGAGCTCACGGTGTTCGGGCAGGACGATCTCGGCCAGGCGGTGCTGGTCGCGCGGCTCGATAATCTCGGCAAGGGCGCTTCGGGGGCGGCGGTGCAGAACATCCGCCTGATGCTCGGCCTGCCTGAGGGCTGACGCTCCGTCCGACGCGTGCCGAAGACATGTTGTCTCCTCCATTTAGAGGAGACAATTTCGCATCGCTCGCGCTAAAGTAGTCCCCCCTGGGCGAGGGATGGACGTGGCAGGCGACGAGTTCGAGAATGCGTTGATCGACGGCATCTATGAAGCCGCGATCGTGCCTGAAAGCTGGCCGGCGGTGCTGCGCGATACCGCGCGGATCGCCCATTGCCGCGAGGCCCTGCTCGGGACCGTGCTGCATGACGAGGTGCGCCTTCTCGCTTCGTCGCCGGAGTTCTGCGAGAATTACGAAGAGGTGCTGCGCCGCATTCCGTTTCCGGTCAACGAGCGGGCGCAGCGCTTGCTCGTGCATGGCCGCCACGGTTTCATCACCGACGAGGACGTCTTTACCCATGACGAGATCGCCCGGGAGCCCGTCTATCAGGAACATCTGATCCCGGCTGGATACGGCTCGGGAGTGGCGACGGTGATCAGCGCCCCCACCGGCGACACGACGATCGTCCATTGCGAGCGGACCTTCGCCGAGGGCAGCGTCGATGGTCAGGCCATTGCCGCGCTCGACCGGCTGCGGCCGCATTTCGCCCGGGCCGGGCTGCTCGGGCGCCGGTTGGCGATGGAGCGTGCCCGTGCCGCCTCACAGGCCCTCGAGCTGATGGGACTGCCGGCTGCGGTTCTCAGTCTGCGCGGCCATCTGCTCGACGCCAATACCCTGTTCCAGGACCTGATGCCGGGCGTGTTCCTCGATCGCACGGCCAGGCTGACCTTGGCCCATGCTCCGGCCGACGAGATGCTGGCGGCGGTGATCGCCGGCTTCTCGCGATCGGATCTGCCTCAGCTCGTGCGGTCGTTGCCGATCCCGTCCAGTCGCGGCGAGAGCCCGATGGTGGTGCATGTCGCGCCGGTGCGCGGCCGGGCGCGCGATGTCTTTTCCTTTGCCGGGGCTATCGTCGTCGCGACGCCGGTCGCGGCAGGCGCAGCGCCGGATGCCGGCCTGATCGCCGGCTTGTTCGACCTGACACCGGCTGAAGCCCGGCTGGCAGCCGTCATCGCGGGCGGGCACCCGCCGCGGGATGCGGCTCTGCGCCTCGGCGTGACCGAAGCAACCGCCCGCACGACGCTGAAGCGCATCCTCGCCAAGACCGGCACGCGCCGACAGGCCGATCTGGTCGGCTTGTTGAAAAGCGCAACCGGACCGCGCTGATCGGCTGATCGGGGAAGCCCCCATTTGGGGGATGGCAAACGGGTGTGCCCGCGCCAAGGTGGGATTCTCAAGAGAGGCCGCAAGGCCACAGGCGAGTATCAGCTTGCGCTGCCGAAGCTGGGTCAAGCGGCTTCGGCAGCGCTTTTTCGTTCTGCCTCGCCCAATTATTCGTTCTGCCTCGCCCGATCAGATGAAGCATCGACCGATCGCGGGCATCGCGCCGCCACAATGAAAGGGGCGCCGAAGCGCCCCTGCCATGGTCACCCCTTGTAGGGGATGAAGTTCTGCTTCTGCTCGCCGAGGCCCTCGATGCCGAGGGTGACGACCTCGCCGCCCTTGAGGAAGCGCGGCGGCTTGAAGCCGAGGCCGACGCCCGGAGGCGTGCCGGTGGTGATGACATCGCCCGGATCGAGCCGCATGAACTGGCTGATGTAGTGGACGAGATAGGCCGCGCCGAAGATCATCGTCTTGGTCGAGCCGTTCTGCACGCGCTCGCCATCGACCTCGAGCCACATGCCGAGATTCTGGATGTCCTTGATCTCGTCGGTGGTGACGAGCCACGGGCCGAGGGGGCCGAAGGTCGGGCAGCCCTTGCCCTTGGCCCACTGGCCGCCGCGCTCCTGCTGGAAGGCGCGCTCGGAGACGTCGTTGCAGACGCAGAAGCCGGCGATCGCGGCCATCGCGTCCTTTTCCTCGATATAGGAGCCGCCGTCACCGATCACGATCGCGAGCTCGACCTCCCAGTCGGTCTTCTGCGAGCCCTTCGGGATGATCACGTCGTCATTCGGGCCGACGATGCAGTTCGGGGCCTTGTTGAACAGGATCGGCTCCTTCGGGATCTCGGCGCCGGTCTCGGCGGCGTGATCGGCGAAGTTGAGGCCGACGGCGATGAAGTTGCGGACGTCCGCGACGCAGGCGCCGATGCGCGGCGAGCCCGAGACGAGCGGAAGGGATTCCGGCGCCAGCGCCTTGATCTTGGCGAGCGAGGCAGAGGTCAGCGCCTTGCCGCCGAGGTCGGGAATGACACCGGACAGGTCGCGCAACCCGCCCTTGGCATCGAGGAGGGCCGGCTTTTCCTGGCCCGGTGCGCCGTAGCGGAGCAGTTTCAAGGTGTTTCCCCCGTTTCAAACGATCTAAATGGGTGGGAGGGATTCTGATCGGATGCCGACCGGAAACACAAGCCCGTCATCGCGCATGGGGCATCCGCGATCAGCAGGCGGCTGGATTGTGGCGCGAATGCAACGGGGCTTCTCAAAGCGACAGATGCCGCTACGGGAGCGGCCGTCAACGGGCCAGAGCCGAAAGACCCGAAAACCAGCAATAGTTCTTATATAAACGATATCTTTCTGAACAATCTTGCCGGCGTGTGCTCGAAAATCGTCGTTTTTGGGCCGTTTTCGATGATGCTGAGGGCAAATGAGGGGATCATGTGGCAATTTCTGGGCGCTTGAAGCGGGATTGCGGCGGGAAACGGCTCGGGTCATGCTTCGAATCAAGCGAGGTGTCTGGCCTCGAAGAACCTAAACCGGGATGGATTCGATGAAGGGCCTTGTTCGTACCGCCGCAGCCGCCACGGTTTCGCTCGCTGCTCTCCTTGCGGCTGGAGCGGCCTCGGCCAGCTCCTTCGCCATCCGCAGCGGCCAGAGCGCCGAAGGCCTCGGCATGGCCTATGCCGGCGCGGCCTCGGGCGGCATCGGCCTGGGTTCGATGGCCTGGAACCCGGCGACCATCACCATGTTCCCCGGCCGCAACAGCCAGTGGAACTTCACCTATCTCTATGCCAATGGCGATTATCAGCCGAACTCGGTGACGCGCCTCGGCTCGCCGGTCGGCCCCGCCAGCCCGATCCAGGGCGGCACGGGCAATATCGGTGGTGACGGCGCCTTCATCCCCGCGTCTTACTCCGCCTGGCAGCTGACGGACCGGTTCTGGATCGGTCTGACGACCGGTGCGCCTTACGGGCTGCGTTCCAAGGCCGACAATCAGGTGCATGCGGGCCAGGTCTATGGCCGCTCTGCCAAGGTGCGCTCGATCAACGTCTCTCCGACCATCGGCTACCAGGTCAATGACTGGCTCTCGATCGGTGCGGCTTTTCAGATCCAGTACCTGAAGGCCAACCTGAAGACTGCGACCGGCGCGAATATCGGTCAGGCTATCGGACCGACGGCTCCGAACCAGATTCTGGACGGTGACACGGTCGATTACGGTTTCCGCTTCGGCGCGACCCTGACGCCGTTCCAGGGCACCACGATCGGTATCGCTTATCGCTCGTCGATCCGGCAGACGCTGGAAGGCGACCTCGGCACCCTGGCCGGCGTCGTGCCGATCAAGGCCAACCTGAACCTGCCGGACTCGGTCGTCTTCGGTATCTCGCAGGTCATCAACGAGCAGTGGCAGGCCCATCTCGGCGTGGAGTGGACGAACTGGAGCCGCTTCCGCCGGATCCCGATCGTCAGCCAGATTTCCGGCCGTCCGGTTTCGGGTCTGAACTTCGTCTATGACGACAGCTGGTTCTTCAGCGGCGCCGTCGAGTACAAGTACAACCGGGATCTGACCCTGCGAGCCGGCGTGGCCTATGAGCTTTCGGCGGTCAACGATACCAACCGGACGGTGTTCATCTCGGACAACGACCGCCTCTGGCTGTCGGCCGGCGCGAGCTATCAGGTGACCGACAAGCTGAAGCTCGACCTCGGCTACACCTACATCCACGTGAACAAGGCCGCCGTGAACTACACGGGTGCCCACCCGCAGCAGGGGCCGGTCTTCTACAGCGCCGAGGCCAAGCCCTATATCCACATTCTTTCGGCTGGCTTGACCTATCGCTGGGACAACCCCGCCGAGACGATCCCGGTTCAGCCGGTGGTCCGCAAGTACTGAGCGGCACCGACCGCATCACGAGAAAGCCGGCCTCTGGGCCGGCTTTTTTGTTGCCGTTTTGCTGCCGGCTTTTCCGGGATGCTGGCACCTGCGCCGTGCGGTCGCAATTTGCGCCACGGCGGCTTGGAGCAGGGAATGTCGATCACGATCGAACGTGCCGGCAGGCAGCATCTCTCCGCATGGGCGGCCCTGAGGGCTGAACTCTGGCCTGATGAGGGAGCCGAACAGCATCGAGACGAACTGGCCGACACGCTGTCCGCCGGCACCGGTCGCGATTTCGCCTGTGTCGCCCTGACAGCGGAGGGCGTGTGCGTCGGCTTCGCCGAGGCTGCCTTGCGGACCGATTACGTCAATGGCTGCGAGACGTCCCCGGTGGTCTTCCTCGAAGGCATCTTCGTCGCTGAGCCGCACCGCCGTTCCGGGATCGCCCGAAGGCTCTGCCGCGCGGTCGAGGATTGGGGCCGCGCGCGCGGCTGCTCGGAATTCGCCTCCGACGCTGCGATCGACAATGCCGGGAGCCTTGCGCTGCATCGCGCGCTCGGTTTCGTCGAGACCGAGCGCGTGGTTTATTTCCGCAAGGCCGTCGGCGCGAGTGGTGCCTGACCGGGGAGGTGGAAGGGGAAGCCTCAGGCCTTCGCCTTCACATAGGTCCCGGGAGCATCGGCGAGCGCCTCGAGCTTGCCTCCGCCCGGCTCGCGGGCCGCGACCTTCTTCGGCGCCTGGGCCTCCAGCCACTCGAACCAGTGCGGCCACCAGGAGCCGGGATGCTCGTCGGCCTTGGCCAGCCAGTCGGCATAGCGCCCCTTCGGCGGTCCGCTGGTCCAGTACTGGTACTTCACCTTGGCCGGCGGGTTGACGACGCCGGCGATATGGCCCGAGCCGGCAACGACATGCTCGACCGGCCCGCCGAAGCATTGCGAGCCGTTGAAGACCGACTGCGCGGGGGCGATATGGTCCTCGCGCGCCGCGAGATTATAGATCGGGATCGTCACCTGCTTGAGGTCGAGCGCCTTGCCGCCGATGCGCATCTCGCCCTTGGAGAGTTTGTTGTCGAGATAGCAGTTGCGCAGATAGAACGAGTGGTTCGCCGCCGGCATCCGCGTCGAATCCGAGTTCCAGTAGAGCAGGTCGAACGGCGTCGGCGCCTTGCCCTTGAGGTAGTTGTTGACGGCGTAGGACCAGATCAGGTCGTTCGGCCTGAGCATGTTGAAGGCGCCGGACATGCGCGAGCCGTCGAGATAGCCGGTCCGGGCCATCTGCTCCTCGATCGCGCGGATCTGCTCCTCGTCAACGAAGACCGAGAGCTCGCCGGCCTGCGAGAAATCGACCTGGGTCGTGAAGAAGGTCGCGCTCTCGATGCGCTTGTCGCGCACGGCGGCCATATAGGCCAGCGTCACGCCGAGCAGCGTGCCGCCGACGCAGTAACCGATCGACGAGACCTTCTTCTCGCCCGTCGCTTCCTCGATCGTGTCGAGCGCGGCGAAGATGCCTTCGCGCATGTAGCTCTCGAAATCCTTGGCGGCGTGGCGCGCGTCCGGATTGACCCAGGAGATGCAGAAGACCGTCAGCCCCTGCTCGACGCACCAGCGGATGAAGCTCTTTTCCGGGTTGAGGTCGAGGATGTAGAACTTGTTGATCCAGGGCGGCACGATCAGCAGCGGCCGCTTCAGCACCTGCGGCGTCGAGGGCGCGTACTGGATCAGCTCGATGATCTCGTTGCGGAAGACGACCTTGCCCGGCGTCGTCGCGATATTGACGCCGACCTCGAAGGAGGTGGCATCCGACTGGCGGATCTTGAGCTCGCCGCCGCCGGCTTCGACATCCTCGGCATACATCTTCATGCCGCGCACGAGGTTCTCGCCATTCTGCTGCAGCGTCTCGCGCAGCAGTTCGGGGTTGGTCGCGACGAAATTGGTGGGCGAGAGGGCGCCTGCGATCTGCTTGATGTAGAAGCGGGCCTTCTCGCGCGTATGCGGGTCGAGATCGTCGGCCTTGTCGACCATCGTCTCGGCCCAGCGCGAGCCGATCAGATAGGCCTGCTTGATGAAGTCGAAGGTCGGGTGGTTGGTCCAGTCGGGATCCTTGAAGCGGCCGTCGCGCTTGTCCGGCTCGGCCACGGGCGCGACCTCCTCGCCGCTGGCGCGCTTCAGGGCGGTGCTCCAGAGATTCATGAAGTCGCCGGTCAGCGAAGCCTGCGCCTCGATGATCTTGGAGGGGTCGTTGACCCAGCGCTCGGCGACCCGGCCCAGCGTCTTGACCATGTCGCTGGCCTCGTCGGCCTGGCCGGTCTTGGCCTCGCCGCGCTCGATCGGTTTCAGATAGGCGGCGGTGACCTTGCCGTATTCCTCGACGAGCCGGCCCATATTCTGCGCGAACTGGTCGAAGTCCGGGGCAGCGGCCTCAGCCGGGCCGGTGGTGTCCTTCGCCCTGTCGCTTTTCCCGCTCATGGCCTGCCCTTTCCCCCGGTCGTTATAGGATAGCGCATCGCGCTCCATTTTGGTCCTATTAAGGACGCAGCCGCTGTGCTTTACCAAGCAAAATCGACAACCTCTGGATGTCCCGATGCCGACTGAAATCTCCGCGAAGAAGCCGCTCCTGATTCCGGCAACCCTGGTTGCGGTGGGCGTGGCGCTCGCCGGCTGCGGCAGCGACGAGGGCTTCAAGGGTGTGGCCGAGGCTGCGGGCCTGGCGACCACGCCGCAGGAATCCAAGGCCTTCGTGCGTGAAACCCGCCCGGCCGATCTCGAATATGTCCCTGTGGGGTCGAGTGTGACGCGCGCTGCGCCGCGCAAGCCGGTCGATGACTACAAGAAGATCGAGGCCGCGCTCGAGGCCAAGCAGAAGTCCAACGAGGCCGCCGGGAACACCGCCAAGGCGCTCGGCACGACGCCGCCGCCGGAGCCGGCAAAAATCCCCCGGAACTGAGAACAGGTCCGGCCGAAGCGCTGGATCGCTCGGGCGGGCGCCTTCGCGCACACTGCGAATCGCAAGAACTTGCGTATTTTGCTCTGTCATGACGAAAGATGCGGTGCTAAGCACCCTCGACGCAAGGATGTAATCCCAGCGCAATCATGACACCGCCCGTCGGCGGCCGAGGACCTGTTCGAGATGACCGATTTCCATCGTATCAAGCGCCTGCCGCCTTACGTTTTCGAACAGGTCAACAAGATCAAGGCCGCCGAGCGCGCCAAAGGCGTCGACATCATCGATCTCGGCATGGGTAATCCCGACCTGCCGGCTCCGAAGCATGTCATCGAGAAGCTGGTCGAAACTGCCGGCAAGCCGCGCACCGACCGCTATTCCGCCTCGAAGGGCATCGGGGGCTTACGCCGTGCCCAGGCAAACTATTACGAGCGCCGCTTTGGCGTGAAGCTGAACCCCGACACGCAGGTCGTCGCGACTCTGGGTTCCAAGGAAGGCTTCGCTAACATGGCGCAGGCCATCACCGGGCCGGGCGATGTCGTGCTGGTGCCGAATCCGAGCTACCCGATCCACGCCTTCGGCTTCCTGATGGCGGGCGGCGTGATTCGCTCCGTCCCGGCCGAGCCGACGCCGGCGATGTTCCCGGCGCTGGAGCGGGCGATGATGCATTCGGTGCCGAAGCCGATCGCGCTCGTCACTTGCTACCCGGCCAATCCGACCGCCTATGTCGCCTCGCTCGATTTCTACCGGGACCTCGTCGCCTTCGCGAAGAAGCACGACCTGATCCTGCTCTCCGACCTTGCCTATGCCGAGGTTTATTTCGACGAGAAGAACCCGCCGCCGTCGATGCTGCAGGTGCCGGGCGCGATCGATGTCGCGGTCGAGTTCACCTCGATGTCGAAGACCTTCTCCATGGCCGGCTGGCGCATGGGCTTTGCCGTCGGCAACGAGCGCCTGCTCGCGGCGCTGGCGCGCGTGAAGTCCTATCTCGACTACGGCGCCTATACGCCGATCCAGGTCGCGGCGGCGGCCGCGCTCAACGGCCCGGACGATTGCATCCGCGAGATGCGCGATATCTATCGCAAGCGCCGCGACGCGCTGGTCGAGAGCTTCGGCAAGGCCGGCTGGGATTTCCCGGCGCCGGAGGCCTCGATGTTCGCCTGGGTCGCGATCCCCGAGAAGTTCCGCCATCTCGGCTCGCTGGAATTCTCGAAGCTCCTGATCGAGAAGGCGGAGGTCGCGGTCGCGCCGGGCATCGGCTTCGGTGAGCATGGCGACGACTATGTCCGCATCGCCATTGTCGAAAATGAGCAGCGCATTCGTCAGGCGGCGCGCAATATCGGCCGCTTCCTCAAGGGCGCCGACACGACGCTGCACAACGTCATCCAGATGCCGAAGGCGGGGTAGGGCGGGGTGGCTGCGGCATTGCATGCCTCTGGACCGCGCCCGCAAAACATGGGAACCGATGCGATGCGGACGGATCGATCCGCATCGCGCCCGGGGCTCGCTTCCATGTCACGCAAAGGCCGTCTGCTCGGCGTCGCTTTCGCCGTCTTCGCGCTGATCTGCCTCGTCGCGACCTACGACTATTCCCGGGGCCGCATTCCGCAGACGCGCTCGGCCCTGGTCTCGGATGTGCTGGCTGTCACCAATGGCCGCGAATGCGCGCGTGACGCCACCGAGATCGTCATGCGCTACATCCCGGTCGGAGCCGGACGGGCCGATGCAGAGCGTGTCCTCTCGGAGGTCACGATCGATCCGCCGAAGCCCTGGTTCTGGACCCCCGCCGTCGAGAACAGCACCGTTTCGCAAGGGGCGACGATCGAGGCGCTGCACACGATCAAGGCGACCGCCTTCGGCACCAACCTGTTGCGCATCTATCTCGGTTTCGAGGACGGCAAGGTGAAACGGGTCGCCGCCGAGGTTGTCTGCCATTTCGGCTGAAGCGGCTTCCACGTTGACTCGCGCCGCACCTCATGCGACGCCGCGCGCATGACCAGCGTGCCTCTTTCGCCTGCCTCCCAGCCCCTGCGCATCGGACTTGCCGGCCTCGGCACGGTCGGCGCTGCCACCTTGCGCATCCTGCGCCGGCAGGAGAACGCTTTGGCGGCGCGCTGCGGCCGTACGATCCGCGTCACCGCAGTCTCGGCGCGCGACCGCAACCGCGATCGCGGCATCGATCTCGGCGGGCTCGCCTGGTTCGACGATCCGGTCGCGCTGGCGAATTCGGATGATATCGACTGCCTGGTCGAACTGATCGGCGGCTCGGACGGCCCGGCCAAGGCCGCCGTCGAAGCGGCCCTGTCGGCCGGCAAGCATGTCGTCACCGCCAACAAGGCGCTGCTCGCCGCGCATGGCGTCGCGCTCGCCGATCTCGCCGAGAGCAAGGGCGTGGCGCTCGCCTTCGAGGCCTCTTCGGCCGGCGGCATTCCGGTGGTGAAGACCCTGCGCGAGGCGCTGGCCGGCAACAATGTCAGCCGCATCTCCGGCATCCTCAACGGAACCTGCAACTACATCCTCTCCCGCATGGAGCAGGAGGGCCTGACCTTCGAGGCCTGCCTGAAGGACGCGCAGCGCCTCGGCTATGCCGAAGCGGACCCGACCTTCGACGTCGAGGGCTTCGACACCGCCCATAAGCTCGCGATCCTGACCAGCCTCGCCTTCGGTACGAAGATCGACGCCGAAGCGATTCATGTCGAAGGCATTTCGGCGATCACGCCGCTCGATCTGAAGATGGCCGACGATCTCGGCTACCGCATCAAGCTGCTCGGCGTCGCCGAGCGCACCAAGACCGGCATCGAGCAGCGCGTGCATCCGACCATGGTGCCGAAATCATCCCCGATCGCACAGGTGATGGGCGTGCTCAACGCCGTCAGCGTCGATGCCGATGCGGTCCGTGAGATCACGCTGGTCGGGCCCGGCGCCGGTGGCGATCCGACGGCCTCGGCCGTCGTCGCCGATATCGCCGATGTCGCGCGCGGCACTGCCGGCCTGCCCTTCGGCCTGCCGGTCGCCCGCCTGGAGGAGGCGAAGCGCGCCCCGATGCAGCGCCATGAAGGCGGCTATTATGTTCGCCTTGCCGTTGCCGATCGTCCCGGCGCCGCGGCGGCCATCGCCACCCGCATGGCCGAGGCCGACATCTCTCTGGAGAGCATCGTTCAGCGCCGCTCGCCGGAGGCCGCGACGCGCGATCCGGGCGGCCGCTCGGGCGCGCCGGTGCCGGTCGTGCTCATCACCTATGCAACCAGCGAGACCACGATCCGCTCCGCGCTGGAAAAGGTCACCGCCGACGGTCATGTCGCGGAACCGCCGCAAGTCATCCGCATAGAGCGGGAACAGGCCTGACCGGCCATACCTGCCAAACTCATTGCAAGGGGACTCTTTTCATGTCCGTCGATCTCCGCATCTCCCCCGACCAGATCATCGAGCGCTATCTCTCGATGGAACTCGTGCGCGTCACCGAGCGCGCCGCCGTTGCAGCGGCCCGCCTGCGTGGCCACGGCAACGAGAAGGCGGCCGACCAGGCCGCGGTCGACGCGATGCGCCGTGAATTGAACCGCCTGCCGATCGATGGCGAGATCGTCATCGGCGAGGGCGAGCGCGACGAGGCGCCGATGCTCTTCATCGGCGAGAAGGTCGGCAACAAGCAGGGCCCGAAGGTGCATATCGCGGTCGACCCGCTCGAAGGCACCACGCTCTGCGCCAAGGACATGCCGGGCTCGATCGCCGTGATGGCGATGGCTGGCGCCGGCAGCCTGCTCTACGCTCCCGACGTGTACATGGACAAGATCGCTTGCGGCCCGGGCTACGCCAAGGGCGTGATCGACCTCGACGCCTCTCCGGCTGACAACATCAACGCGCTGGCCAAGGCCAAGGGCGTCAAGCCGAACGAAATCTCCACGCTGATCATGGACCGCCCGCGCCATGCCAAGCTGATCGAGGAGGTCCGCAAGACCGGCTGCTCGATCCGCCTCATCACCGATGGCGACGTCGCCGGCGTGATCTTCTGCACCCAGCCCGAGAAGACCGGCATCGACCTCTATCTCGGCATTGGCGGCGCGCCGGAAGGTGTCCTCGCTGCGGCGGCACTCCGCTGCGTCGGCGGCCAGATGCAGGGCCGTCTCATCCTCGACACCGAGGAAAAGCGCGTGCGCGCCCACGGCATGGGCGTGCTCGATCCCAACAAGAAATACGACATGTCGGAAATGGCCTCGGGAGACGTCATCGTCTGCGCGACCGGCGTCACCGATGGTGGCATGCTTTCCGGCGTACGCTTCGGCAAGGATTTCATCGAGACCGAGACGCTGGTCTATCGCTCGATCACCGGCACTGTCCGCCGCATCTATGGCGAGCACCGCGAGCTCTCGAAGTTCCAGCTCGATTGAGCACTTTCCTCGCGCGGTCATCCCGGGCGTAGCGAAGCGCAGACTCGGGATCCATTCCGGAACGGTTCAGGCATGGATCCCGGATCGGCGCCGCTGACGCGGCTTGTCCGGGATGACGTGAGAGGAAATCAAATCACCGCGCCCGCCGCCGCCCGTCCGGCGGCGCGGCCCGAGAAGATGCAGCCGCCGAGGAAGGTTCCTTCCAGCGCCCGGTAGCCATGCACGCCGCCGCCACCGAAGCCGGCGGCCTCTCCGGCCGCATAGAGTCCCGGCACCGGCACGCCGCCATCGTCCAGCACCCGCGACGATAGATCCGTCTCCAGCCCGCCCAGCGATTTCCGCGTCAGGATGTTGAGCCTGACTGCGATCAACGGCCCATGCGCGGGATCGAGGATGCGGTGCGGCTTGGCCGTGCGGATCAGTTTGTCGCCGAGATAGTTGCGCGCCCCGCGCAAGGCCGTGACCTGCAGGTCCTTGCCGAACGGATTGGCCAGAGCCCGGTCGCGCGCCTCGATCTGTCCGCGCAGATGCGCCTCGTCGATCAGGTGTTCCCCGGCGAGATCGTTCATGCGGGCGACGAGGCGGCTGAAATCGTGCTCGACGATGAAATCCGCGCCCTTGTCCATGAAAGCCTGCACCGGCCCCGGCACGCCGCCGCCGGCGCGGCCCAGCACCTGCCGCCAGCTTTTCCCCGTTAGGTCGGGGTTCTGCTCCGAGCCCGACAGCGCGAATTCCTTGGCGATGATGCTGCGGTTCAGCACGAACCATGAGTAATCGTAGCCGGTCTTCATGATGTGCTCGAGCGTGCCCAGCGTGTCGAAGCCGGGGAAGAGCGGCACCGGCAGGCGGTTGCCGCACGCGTCGAACCAGAGCGGGGAGGGGCCGGGCAGGATGCGGATGGCGTGCCTCGGCCAGATCGGCGCCCAGTTGGCGATGCCCTCGACATAGTGCCACATCCGGTCGCCATTGATCAGGCGCCCGCCGGCCGCCTCAGCCACGCCGAGCATCGCACCGTCGACATGATCCGGCACGCCAGAGAGTAGCCGGGCAGGGGCCTCGCCGAGACGCGCCGGCCAGTTGGCCCGCACCAGCTCGTGATTGCCGCCGATGCCGCCGGAGGTAACGATCACGGCCTGCGCCTTCAGGCTGAACGAGCTGACGACACCAAGCCCGCTTTTCTCTCCACGCCCCACGCTGCTCGGCTCCAGCACCTCGCCCTCCACGCCATCGATCACCCCACCACTTTTGCTGATGCCGGTGACACGATGGCGGAAGCGGAAGGAGAGCAAGCCTTTCGCCTGTGCTTCCTTTGCCCGGCGCAGGAAGGGCTCCAGCACGCCCGGCCCCGTGCCCCAGGTCACATGGAAGCGCGGCACCGAGTTGCCATGACCCGTCGCGAGATAGCCGCCGCGCTCAGCCCATCCGACGACCGGGAACCAGCGCATGCCCATCGCATGCAGCCAGCTGCGCTTCTCGCCCGCGGCGAAGTCGAGATAGGCTTCGGCCCAGCGCCGCGGCCACTCATCTTCAGGCCGGTCGAACCCGGCTGAGCCGAACCAGTCATCGTTGGCCAGCTCACGCGAATCGCGGATGCGCAGGCGCCGCTGCTCGGGGCTGTCGACGAAGAACAATCCGCCCAGTGACCAAAAGGCCTGACCGCCGAGCGACTGCTCCGGCTCCTGATCGAGCAGCACGACCTTGCGCCCGGCTTCCGCGATCTCGCAGGCGGCGACGAGGCCGGAGAGCCCCGCGCCGACGATCGCCACATCGGTTTCGTGCTGCATGATCTCCCCGCGACGCCGCCTTTGCCGATGGCTTGCTCGCACTATGACGAGGCTGCTGGGTCCGGCCAAGTTCGACGCTGGTTGACCTTGCGCCCGCTATGGGCGACGCCGGTGGCACGATGAGTCTGGTGCAGCAGTCCCGTGTTTTCCTCGGCGTCACCCGTTCGGCCCTTGGCCGTCCCTGGCGCGATCGGCTCGATACGGCAGGCCTCGGCCGGGCCGAGGCGCTCTCCCAGCGCGAGGGGCTCTCCGACATCCTCTCGCGTCTGCTCGCCTCGCGCGGCGTCGAGCCGGCCGAGGCCACGCTCTTCCTCGAGCCGAAGCTGCGCGACCTGCTGCCGGACCCGGCCATCCTGACCGATATGGAGCCCGCTGCCGCCCGCCTGGCGCAGGCCGGCATCAAGGGCGAGCGCGTCGCGATCTTCGGCGATTACGATGTCGACGGCGCCTGCTCCTCGGCGCTGCTCGCTGGCTTCCTGACCCAGGCGGGCGCCAACCCGCGTATCCACATCCCCGACCGCTTGATCGAGGGCTATGGCCCCAACAGCGAGGCGATCCGCATGCTGGCGGGCGAGGGCGCGACCCTGCTCGTCACGGTCGATTGCGGTACCACCAGCGAGGAGCCGCTCGCCGAAGCGCGCCGGCTCGGCCTCGATGTCGTCGTGCTCGATCACCATCAGGCGCCGGAGCGGCTGCCCGCCGTCGAGGCGCTGGTCAATCCGAACCGGCAGGACGATCTCTCGGGCCTTGGCCATCTCTGCGCCGCCGGCGTCGTCTTCCTGTCACTGGTCGCGACCAGCCGGGCCTTGCGCCGGGAAGGTCACTGGGCCGCACGCGGCAGCGAGCCCGACCTGCTGGCGATGCTCGATCTCGTCGCGCTGGCGACGGTTGCCGACGTCGTGCCGTTGCAGGGGCTCAACCGCGCCTTTGTGCGGCAGGGGCTGGCGATGATGCGCAGCCGCGCCAGGCCGGGTCTCGCTGCCCTCATGGATGTCTCTGGCCTCGACGGGCCGATCCAGCCTTGGCATCTCGGCTTCCTGCTTGGCCCGCGCATCAATGCCGGCGGGCGCATCGGCGATGCCGCACTCGGCGCGCGCCTGCTCCTGACGGACGATGAGGTCGAAGCGCGCACCATTGCGACAGAGCTCAACCGCCTCAATCAGGAGCGGCAGGAGATCGAGCGCCTCGCGGTGCTGGAGGCTGTCTCGCAGGCCGAGCACGAACTCGCCGGCATGGCTGAGCTGCCTGTCCTGCTCGCTGGTAGCGCCGACTGGCATCCCGGCATCGTCGGCCTCGTCGCGGCCCGCTTGAAGGAGCGCTTCCGCCGTCCCGCTTTCGCGCTGGCGCTGAACGGGGAGGGCGGGGCGACAGGCTCCGGCCGCTCGATCGCCGGCGTCGATCTCGGCCGTGCCGTGCGCGCCGCTGTCGAGGCCGGCCACGCGGTCAAGGGCGGGGGGCACGCCATGGCGGCGGGCGTGACGCTGGCGCCCGGCCAGGCCAGCGGCTTCCACGCCTTCCTCAACGATTACCTCTTGCGCGAGGTCGCCGCCGTCGGTGACGCCGAGGCGCTGCTGATCGATGCCGCGCTCAGTGCCGGAGGCGCCAGTCCCCGTCTTCTCGCCGAGATCGACAAGGCCGGCCCCTTCGGTTCCGGTAGCCCCGAGCCGGTCTTCGTCTTCCCGGCTCATCGCCTGACCGATGCCGTCGAGATCGGTTCCGGCGGCCATGTCCGCATCAAGCTGCGCTCAGGCGACGGCGCCAGCATCGGTGGAATCGCCTTCCGCGCGGCGCAGGAGCCGCTGGGCCAGGCCCTCTTCGCTGCTCGCGGCGAGATGGTGCATCTCGCGGCGACCCTTTCGCTGAACCGCTGGGGCGGCCGGGAAACGGCGGAATTGCGCATCCTCGACCTCGCCCGTCCGGTCTGAGACGTCGCCGGCTATTTTCTTGTGAACGGGTGCTTGCGGAGCGGGAAGCCTGCCACTATACCTCGCCCCGCTTCGACACGAACCCCAGCGGTTCGCGGCACAGCGGTCTTCGTCTATCGGTTAGGACACCAGCCTTTCACGCTGGGAAGACGGGTTCGATTCCCGTAGACCGCGCCATCGCTCCTCCAAGCACTTGCAATGCTAGAACTCTTGCCCTTTCATGGGCTTAGAGCTGACGCGCTTGTACGTTTTGATTGTACGGAGCGGGTCGGGCAATGGCGATCACCTACATGAAGCGTCGACCTTCGGGCATCTACGAGTTTCGCCGCATGCTTCCCCGATCAATCGCGGGGCAGTCGGTGCCGGCCTACGCGCTTCCGGCTCTGGCGGAGCTGACCAACCCGAAAACGGGCCGCTTCAAGCTTGAGCTGACGGTTTCCCTCAAGACCTCAGAGATAGCGGCGGCCAAGCGAGAATACGCCAAAGAGCAGGCCCGCGTGGCTGTGCTCATTGAAACTGCGCTGTCGCTCCTTGCAGCTGGCCCGCCTCCCGACAGAAGCCGTGAGCTGCCCGACCTTGAGCGCCTCCACGAAGAAATGGTCGCGGCGATTCTGAAATCTGATGAGGAGGAGCGGCAGCAGGGCGATTCTCGGCGCCATCTTCAGACTCCCGAAGAGCGGCAGCAATGGCCTGATCTCCTGCAAGTTCGCCCGAGCGGCTCTGTGGGCATGGAGATCGACCACTATCTGGTCCTTGGAACTCATATCGAAGAGTTGCACCGGGACTATCGGAAGGCGCTCGCGATGCAGGACGCTCGCATTGTGGAGCCGGAGCTGAACTCGTGGTTGCGGAAGAACGGCCTGACCATCGACCCAGATTTACCCTGGAGGCCTATGGCCGCGCTGGCGGCTCTGCGTGCCCATGTGAAGGCCTACGGCCTGCTTGAGGCAAGGCACAAGGGCGATGACGTTCCTACCCCTACCGTCGCCCCAGCCAGCCGCACGCCAGCGCCCTCAGGTCAAGGCCCGAAACTCTCCGATGCCTACAAGCAATGGCGCGATGGGAACGAGGCGAGGGGCGCCCGCAAGCCGTCCCAGCGCTCCGTGCAGATCAATGACCACGCTGTTCGGCTCTTCACGGAGCTGCACGGAGATTTGCCGCTTGGAGCCATCAGCTTCGAGAAGGCCCGGCAGTTTCGCGATGCCTATGCGAAGATGCCGACCCGGCTGACCGGCGAGTTGCAAGGGAAGACGCTGCCAGAGCTGCTAGCACACCCGGATGCTGGGAGCTTTAAGACGCCCAACGGCACCACCGTGAACAAGCTCCTAGGCATGCTCGGGGCCATCGTCAGCGCGGCGGAGCGGGAAGGGGCGCTGGACCACATCGCCGGCTTCCAGAACCCGTTCGGCAAGCGGGTGAAGCTCCAAGTGGATGACCGCGCGGAAGACAGCCGCGAGCGCTTCACGGCGGCAGACCTGGATCGGATATTCGCCAGCCCTGTGTTCGCCAAGAATACCAGACCCACGGGCGGGGGCGGGGAGGCCTCCTTTTGGTTGCCGCCCATCGCACTGCTGACGGGCGCTCGCCAGAACGAGATTGCCGAGCTGCGCTTGAAGGACTTGGCGAAGGATGCGGAGACCGGGGTCTGGCACCTCGACATCGGCACCGAAGGCGGGCGCTCAATCAAGACCGCAAGCTCCCGCCGCAAGGTCCCACTCCACCCGGCGCTCATCGAGGTCGGCATTCTGCAATACCGCGAGGCCATCTCGAAGCGATTAGGCGGGGATGGATTGAAACCGCTCTGGCCTGACATCACCACTGACAGCGCGGGGCGTAGGGCAGGGCTTTGGTCGAAGTGGTTCAACCGCTACCTCCGCTCCAAGGCCGGCATCAAGGATAGCCGCAAGGTCTTCCATTCTTTCCGCCATAGCTTCAAGCGCAACGCCCGCGACGCCAAGGTTTCCGAGGAGATGCACGACGCCATCACGGGGCATTCTAGCGCCTCCGTGAGCGGCAGCTACGGCCAAGGATTCGGCCTTCCGGCGATGCTCGAAGCGCTCTCTAGCATCCCCGCGCCAGCCATAGTGCGGAGCTTGAAGTGGCAGGCGGGGAAGTGGAAGCCGAAAGCTCCACCTACACCGCAGCCTCAGCAAACCATCAAGCTGAGGACGCGCCGTAAACCGAAGGCGGGCTGACTCGATGGAAAATCTCCGGGCTGCTCTGCTCTTGCGCCATCTAAGGAGGGCGACAGCTACCGCTGCCTTGGGTCACTGCTGATGGTGACACATTTGACCGCTCCCGTTCGCTTTTAGGCTGTCTCAGGCGGGCAAGAAAAAAGCTGTGCGGTGCGGGGTTGACGCCCTCGCGCGAGCCTCATGCTCGACATCGAGATTCGAGCGGAGGGCTCTATGCGGCGAGATGTGCGCCTCTCCACGTTGCTTGAGACGGTGCCCAAGGTGAACTCCTTGTGGTCCCTGTTAGCGTGGGCAGTGATCGTAGCGCTTTGGTATCTTGAGCGGGGCTGGGAAGGGTGGCGGAAGCGGCGACAATGAGAGCTGCCGAGCATGCAAGGGTCTCTTATGCGAGAGGTCCTATTCGTGACGGCGGATTAGCGTTTCCCCCCGTGCCACCCCCATTACTCCTATTTACGTCCAATAGAGCCCGCCCTACCGGACATGTCCGACCCCAGCTTCCAATGTGTCCAATAGGCTACTGGTTGACATTTGGACAAACGCGACTCACAACTCCGGAGGCTATTGGACACTCGGAGCTTCATCATGTCGCCGTTGCACAAGCCTACGGGCCAACTCGTGGGCTATGCCCGCACCTCCACCACCGAGCAGGAAGCCGGCCTTGAGGCCCAACTTCGCGACCTCCGAGCGGCGGGCTGCTCCAAGATTTTCCGCGAGCACGCCTCATCGGTTTCGGATCGAGCAGAGCTTGAACGCGCCATCGAGTATCTGCGCGGCGGTGATACGTTGGTGGTCTGCAAGGTGGACCGGCTGGCACGCTCGACGGTGGGGCTTTGGGAGATCGTCCAGCGTCTCGAAGGGGTCGATGATGGCGGTGCGGGCCTGCGCGTGCTCAACCTCGGCGGCGAGACGGTCGATACCAAAAGCGCTACCGGCAAGCTCATTCTGACGATCTTCGCGGGGTTCGCGCAGTTTGAACGGGAAATGATGCTGGAGCGTCAGCGTGAGGGGATAGCCAAGGCAAAGGCAGAAGGTCGCTACAAGGGTAGGAAGCCAACCGCCAGAGCCAAAGCCGATGAGGCCGTCCGGCTCTTTAAGTCAGGCCGCACGGTCTCACAGGTTGCAAAGGAGCTTGCGATAGGACGGGGCAGTATCTACCGCGCTTTGCAAGCTGCAGGAATCCAGCTCGACTCCTGACAGCGCAACTCATTGGATCTTCTGCAGGAGCTTGTCGCAGTCAGCAGGATCAGGGCGACCAGGCTTCGCGCAGCGGGCAGACCAGCGGTCAAAAGCTCGTACCGTTGCCTCGCGTTGCTACATCCCGACACGCCGCGTCTGCGTGCACGTCGTTGATAGCGTCAACTTGGGTCGGTTGCCGATGGCTGAAATAATTGCGGGATTGTCTTGAAATCGCCTCATCTCGCTCAAATGTATGTACCGCGCAAGAGCGCACAACGAAGGAGCAGTTTCTAGGATGATCTATGCCTGATGTGAGCCCTCGGCTCACTTTCATTTCATGGGCGCATGGTGCCGCCCGACCAGTATTGCCAGGATATTCCGGACCTTCAGCATCCGGATGGACAGTGCAGAACGAGGTCGAAGTCACCGATCTTAAACACCACATTGTAGCCAGCCGGACGTCCAATAGGACGCACTGGGAAGCTCGCATCATGGCCATTAAAGGCGTGGTGGAGACCGTTCCCTGCGGCTCGATCGTGCGTGTGCTGATCAACGACAAGACGCTTGTCGCAGCTTTCTCATCGCCATACGGCCGGTTTATCAAAAAAGATCTTACGTCATACGAGGGGCGTGAGTTTTGGCGTCCTTTGATCGAACTCATTGCGTCGAAGAACATAACCCTCAGCGTCGAACTCGCAGACACCAATGATGTCGAGATGACGAGTCTGATCGAAGAGGTTCGTCAGGCGGCATTGGAGAAGCTTAGGGCGATGGGGTCTGAGGAAGCGCTCAAGAACGCTATTCCTCCCAAGGCTAAGAGGAAGCGCCAGCTTTTCCCACCTTATCCAGAAAAACCGTCGATCGCGGATGCGGAAGGCTAGCGAAACGATGACAAACTCGAAAGGCTCAAGTCGGCTTTTCGGTGAGGCGACCCCGGCGTTTGGTTTGCCGGGGCGCTGCCCCATCCCGAATTGTGGACGTCCTAGTGTTATTGTCGGCAACTCGGGAATGTCAGTGCTTCACTGCCGATACCATATCCAGTTCAAAGCCCGTCACGGTTCGCATTGGCACGCGACCTACCGTGCGGCCGACCTCAAGCCCTACATCCGGTCCGCAACGCGATGGGTAGCGGCCAATCGCAGCCATGCCGATGTTGTGATGGCGGCCCTGTGGCTCAAGGGCTTTCTTGAAAACGCGGGACGGACCGAACTGGCTCATCGCATCAAAGGGCAGCTTGCGGGGCGGCGTGCCAAGTTCGCGTTTGCGCGGCTGCGCGAGGCCGACATCAAACCCGATCGCATTCTCGGCATCTACCTCGCGGTCTGTGCTCTTATAGAGGATGACCGAGGTAGCCACCGGGTGGAAGAGTTCCGGGTTGTGCAGACCGCGAAGGCTGTCCACCGGCTCGCCTCGGGGTCTCATCAGCAGTGGCAAGTTCCTCTCACGAATGGAACCACGGCGCCGCTGGCGATGCACACTTACCCCAAGTCGTCAGGTATCGTCCTGCGGATCATGGGGCGGCAAATCGAGGAGTGCTGCCGAACGGTCGCTGAGCGGGCGGTGGACGAAATCCGGGACTTCAAGCGTGCGACTTATGGCCCGCACCCCTCGCAGCGCCCCGACTGGATTCCGGAATGGCAGCGCAAATTCATGCAGCGCTAGTCAGCGTTGAAACGCAGATGTGGGGCATCTAGCAGATTTTTTGATCGACAATTTTGTATATTGACAGATTCGTAATTATACAATTTTCTGCGCTCAACTCCTGCCGAAGCCGTGGAGCGTCCCATGCATTTCAACACCCCCGAAGACTATTTCGTCGCCCTGCAGCGCGACCCCGAGGCCTGCGCTGTCGTACCGGTCCAGATGATCGCCGACATGCGTGGTGTCACCCGTGGTGCGATCATTCGCATGATCGATGTCGGTCAACTGAAGGAAATTAGGATCGGCAAGACTCGCTATGTGCGGGCTTCAAGCTACATTGACCTGACGCGCGAATTCGAGCGTCGCGTACAGATCGTCTACGAATATCTGGAAGACCTCGCCCGAAAGCGGAAGACGACCACGTACGACCCGGTGATGTCTCAAATCGGCCTACGGTGGCAGGTCCCGGCTGACCGCCTTACGATAGGCAATATCCTCGGCGCCGTGTCGCGAAAGTCATCGGCCGAGACCGAAACTGAAATCCTGCTTTCCGTCCTCGTGCACAAGAAGACCAGCGGACGCACACGCCCTGGCGTTGGATTCTTCGAACTGGCGACCGGGCTGGGCTACGAATGGGACGATCACGACCAGTTCGTGAAGGAGCAGGAAGAGGCTGTCTTCGATTATTACGGCGACATGGCGTGAAGCCCGAATGTCGCGAGCCCCGCGCGTTCCAGCGCTCGTGACTACCCCGCGATTGATCATAGGAAACGTGACGTTCGTGCTGCACGCGGCAATCCCATTCACGAGAGACCGTGTTTCCTAGGAGCGTCAGCACATGTTGAAGGCAGTACGGCAAGGTGAAGTCGGATCATCTCTGCCGGCTGCGTTCTCTTTCGACCCCGAGAAGAGGTCAGCAAGCCCGGCGCTGAGTGAAGCCATCCGCCGTGCTGTGTCCTTGCTGGAGAGTCGAGAGGCCCAACTAGGAGCCAGAAGGCGACGCCGCTCGGCGGAGGACCGCCGCAAGTTCAAGCTCGCCGTCGAGGCCATCGTGTGCAACTTGGTGGCCGTGCAGCTCTCCTCGCCTGACGCCCTTCTCGCTGTCCCGCGCGATGGAAACGTGATGTGGCCGGCACAGCGCTACAGCACGCCTGTCTACGGCAGCCATTTTCTCGCCGCGTTGGACTTGATGATCGACCCCGAGGTTGGCTTGGCTGAGAGCGTGACGAAGGGCTTTCGCGTCGATAGCGAGCGCCGGCAACTGACCACCATTGTTCCGACGCCTGCCTTTCTCGCGATGATCGGTTTGGAGCCGTCATGGGCTGACCTGAGGCGGGACACTGCACCGGAAGTTCTCGTGCTGCGTGGTCGGAAGGACCCCAAGACCGGCATCGCGCCAACGCTGGATTATCCCGAGACGGCAACGACGCGGAGGATGCGCAAGGAGGTGCACCGGCTCAACCGTTATCTCGAAGTCGCGCCTTTGATCGTCCTGCCGTCCTCCCGTTTCGATGCGATGCCGATTGACCCCACCAGAAGGACGGTCCGGCGTATCTTCAACAACGGGGTCTGGACGGAAGGCGGCCGCCTTTTCGACGGCTTCTGGGAGACCATGCCCAAGTCCGAGCGTTTCGATAGGCTTCGCATCGCCACGGCGGAGACCCCGGAAGGGGAGCGGGTAATCAACGTCGATTTCGGCCAGCTATTTCCATCACTCGCGTACGCAATGCAGGACCTGCCAAGGCCTGACGCCGACCTCTACGACGTGCGCGGCGATGGCAGGCACAGGGACGGCTTCAAGAAGCTGCTCAACGCGCTGCTATTCGCGACACAGTCGATGACCCGATGGCCGACCGATACTGCCTCAGAGTTCCCGCCCGGCACGAAGCTGCAAGCTGTGCTCGCTGAGATCGCCAGCCATCACGAGCCAATCGCCCATCTCTTCGGGACAGGCATCGGGTTCCGGCTTATGCACATCGAGAGCTCCATCCTACTTGATGCGCTCTTTCGCCTATACGCAGCCGGGGTCACCGCTCTACCGCTTCACGATAGCATCCTCGTAGCGGCATCGCAGGAGCTGGCAGCCCGAGAGGCGATGCAGGCGGCACACCTCGCGTACGCCCGCTCGTCTCGCGCGAAGTTGACAACGCAGATATCATAATTGTTTCAATCACTTGACGATTTGCATCTCTGCTAATGGGCTCTAGGTGGGGAGCATATGGTGTTAGGCGTTGGGATCGGTGGAGATCGGGTCCCTACTCACCAGCCACTATCGACCTAAGCTTGCCCGGAAGTTCGCAATCATCGCCGGTTTGACATCGTGGGCATAGCATAGGGGATCACGGCCACCGGGCTTAGAGTACGCACTCCGCGCACCACACCGCCGGCCCGCTCTATCCGTGTTTTCCGGGCACCTGCAATTCCCCGAATAGGACGCAGCGTCGAGCGCGATGAGTTTGGCGATGATTGCCACGTCGGAAAGAACCTCTAGCCCCGGCCGTTCAGTCTTCTTCGGCTTCGGTTGCTGCTGCTCCTCTTTCGTCCCCTGGTCGGACTGGGGTGGTGCCTGACTCAGCCGCCTTGCACTTACCCACCCTTCGACTGCCGAGATCGGATGCCGTATCTGCACCCATCCTTCGCGTCGTGATAGCTCTCCGACTTCCATTCCGTTCGGCAGGCGGTTGAGAATTTTCGCCTTCGCATCTGGTGCCGACCGCATGGGCACCTCTTTGCCGCGAACATAAAGGCTGCCTCTGATCGGCTTCGCTTCGGCGGCCGGCTCGCCCCTGTAGCCATTCGTGGTCGGCTCGGCGAACAGGTTGCGGGCGGTTGCGGGAGGTTGCGCTGCCGGTGGGCTATAGGCGGTCTGTGCGGGAGCAACGACGTGGTTGACTGCGGGAACTGGCGAGTAAGCCGTCAACTGTGGATTAGGGGTCTTGGTGGTGTCTCCGCACTTGAAGAGACCCAGCCCGATCAACCCAAGGATAAGCCAGCCGCCTGAACTCTTGCGACCCATCTCCAGCCCCGTAACCTCCCCGTGTGCGATGACGCTAAGTCAGCCTTCCGGCAACCACAAGTCGGAAGGCTTTGCGTCTTTCGCCTTACGGCTGTGCTCTTCTTGAGCCTGCTGATGGCGAGCTTCGTTCAGTGCGATGTCGAGGAAGTATGCGATTGAGCCATAGGCTGCCCGGTCAGTGTATGCCTTCAAGTCCTCGATACGGCGGATGATTTCGCCGATGTCCCGAAGCGGAATAAGGGGAACGACAGAACCGCCGCGATCCATCTGCTTCCCCTCGATCCCTAGCAGCCTACCGGCAGGTGATGAACACACTCGCCTTCTTTGCCTTCTCGGCCAAGTCTGCGGGGTCTAGCTTGTCGCCCAGCGCCCCGACTTCGTAGGCAATCTGGTTTGCTTCGAGGAAGCTAGTCGCTAGCGATGCCTTCACGGCGAAGTTTACGTTCTGCGGAAGGTCGCCTTGGTCGGCCGCCATCTTGATGGCATCGAGCTTAGCAGACACCACACCGACCACATTTCCCGAATTGTCCAGAAGCGGCCCGCCTGAGTTGCCTGATTGCACGGGGGCAGAAACCTGAAGATACCGACTGTCGTTCCTCAGACCCGCCAGCGCAGTAACATTGCCCAGCGTGAAATTGCCCGCCGTCGCTAGAAGATCACTATGAGGAAAGCCGAACGCCGCAATTCCCTCGCCAAGCCGGATGCTCGACCGCAGCGATAGAGTTCTGTCTATCGGCCCCGCGACCCTCAGCAACGCGAGATCATTTGCCGCGTCCCGAGCGAGCACCTCAGCGGGAACCGCCGTAGTCCCATCGGGCCGAGCGGTGATGGTAGTGCAGTCCTTGACCACATGCGCGTTGGTGACGATGTGGCCAGCTTTCGACACGAAGAAGCCAGAGCCCGTGGAAGAGGTCCTCTTGGGCGGCTCTGCGGGCGCTGATGCAGGAGTGGTCTGTGATGGCGTAGCCGGAGCGGGAGCAGTCGCGACCTCAGGATCACTACGTTCCCACGGGTAGCTCGCCCGTGAAGTTGTCGGAAATGGCAACCCCGTCATGCTGGCCCCAAGCGAGCCCGAAATGACCGTTACCAGCCGGTTTCCGTATACGGGAGCGTCATCGCTAGACCACCCCATGTCAAAGCCGAGAATGCCGTCGCCATCAGTGTGGTAGCGAACGTATCGGTTGTAACGGCCCTGATTGCCGGTGATGACGAAGAAGTCCGGCCTTAGGACCTTATAATTTATGTGATCGCCGCTGCTGACCATCTCCCGCAGGGTAGTCTCATATGCCACACGGACATTAGCTGCCGCGATGTAGTTGAAATTCATGCGGAACCGATTGGCCGGCTCTTTCATCTCTACGCCAAGGTTCGTTCGCCTAACCTCAAGGTCCAGCCCCATCGGCACCCAAAGCTGCCGCCCACGTACCGGATGCGGTACCCAACGGAGCCGCCATCCCTGAAGCACGGAGGAGGCCGAGCCAAGCATGCTGCTGACCTGGGACTCAGTCAGGAAGCCGGTGGGCTGTTCGCCGCGCGATAGCTGATACTGTTTGGTCGCTTCAAAAAGCCGCCGCGAGTAGCCCATGTTGGGGACAGCCGGCCAATGTCCTGCGCTCGTCAGGGCGATCTGAAACCATAAGCGGGTGTCCGGCTTCAGGCTGAGAAACGCTTCTTGGGCGGGCTGAAAATAGGGGTCGGGATACTGCGCATGCGCGGCGACAGGATGCAGCAACAACGACAGCCCTAATACGGCTGCTCGCAAACGCATAACTCGCTCCTGACGCTACAATTTCCGTGAAATCCTACGGGTAGGGCAGGGCAAGTCAACGAGATATAACCGAAGAGGTTACCAGCCTTGGCATGGCACTGGGCGCGATGCAGCTTCCAGAGAGCTGACGAACTTGTAGTCGCTCCGCTGAGTGACCAGGTGCCCGCCGGTTGCGGCTATCCCCGTGCCGGCACTGCTTACGATGGGAGGAGTCGTGGACGGCGTTTCGGAATGGCGTGTGTTAACGGCAAGCTGTCTGAAAAGGCATCACCAGATGCCCCACGCCCGGCCGAGCCCAAAGCCGACCACCACGAAAACTATGGCCAACACGCCGCCACCTGTGCCGTGCGCTTCAAACCACGGACCGAGCTTGAGGCTCAGCCGATGCGGACTTTCGGGTTTGCGTGGGCTGGGCATCTGGGCGGTCCTCTCAGCAAGAAAAAGCTTTGAGGACGCCGCTCGGCAGCAATCTAAGCAGACGCTCGCCTAGGTGGGCTGTCAAGGCCTTGGCGAGCCGGCAACCACAGGGCATGCGATGAGCGGTCGCAGAATGGTAGCTATAAGGCCCTGAAGTCCCAAGCCTTTGTTACCGTGCTTCGTCCACAATTGCCTGCGAATCGCGAGCGCTCTAGGAATTCCCAGACCCCACAAGGGGGGAACTCGCATCCGTCGCTACATGGGTGGTCTCTCGCTGGGTGACTCCTGTGGAGGGAGCTAGCTCATCCGGCCGAGCGGAGCGCCTCTTTCAGTTTCTCCACCGAAATGAGCCCTGCGCGGTGGACCATTCGATGGCAGTTCGCGCAGAGCGGCGTAAGGTCGGCAATGCGGGTTCTGGCGCCTTCCTCTAACGCCGCAACGGGTACGGTGTGGTGCGCCTCGATGAATTGCGCTCCTATCGCTCCGTATGCACGCTCGAAGTCGAAGCCACAGGCACGGCACTCGAAGGAAGACAAGCTCGCCTTAAAATCAGCGATCAGTTTCTTGGAGCGCTCGCGCCGTAGATGTATCCGCAGGATGGCTCTGCCCTCCGCTTCGCCTGCCTCATCTTCCGCCGGGTCAAGAAGGAGGTCCGAGTTTGCAGAGCCAAAGCTATCATGCCTAAGACGCCAAACCCCGCGCCGTTGGGCAACGCCGTAAACGCTCTCAAAAAGGTCCGGGTATCCCGGCCGATAGCTTTCAGTCTCTTTGCATCGCTCTTGGATTCTCGCGCGAACAATCGGCCGAACGCTTTGAGGTAGGGGCTTGGGCGCAAGCAAGCGCACTCGCGACACGATTGCATCAAGGTGGGCTTCGCCGCCAAGCTGCGAAAGAGCTTCGACGATGTGCACAGTGCTGACCGGCACATAGACCTCCATTAAACTTGCTGCCGACCTACGCAAAGTCGCCGCAATCAACCTGTTAGCTACACTGCGAGACCGAGCCTCATACTGCTCGCCAAAGGTCTCTCATGGGTAATGCCCGGTTCCAAGGTGCAGTTTCGCATTTTGGCTGACGCCGAGTATTACCGTGAACTTTCGCCGTCCGCCGCCTTGGAGCCGTCCAAGGAGGTATCGGGATGGGAACTGTTTTACTTCATCGAAATGGCGAATTGCTCGGCCGCTTTCCCTCTGCTCATGCGGCGGCCCGGTGGGCTATCGAGTTCGATCCGCCTAGCTGTGCCGGAAGCGGCAGCGACTGGTCGCTCCGTATGCTCCGAGCCTGGGCTTCGCGCGGCGGGCGAAGCTTCGTGCTTGAGTGTGACCCAGCGCCACCTCCTACTGCCTTGCATAGGGAAGCGGAGCACATCCGCGAAGTTGGGTGGTCTGGCTAATCCCTGAGCTTGACTCCAGGCCAGCCTCATCGTTCCCATTTTGTTCAATTTCATCAAGGGGCCTCTCACCCGCCATGGCCTCCATTACCTACTGTGTGGCCCTGCCTATCGTCCGCACAGAAGTCGGTGACCTCCTGCCCGGCGAAGGCGTGGAGGCGCTCAACGCTTGGCAGGCCCAGAGCCGCGCTCGTGGTCTCTCCCTGCATCACCCCGGAGCCATCGCCTTTTCGCGGACCGGGGACCCGGCCTCAAGGACTTTGAGCCCGCCGTTGTGCTGGGGCGCTATGGCGAACGTCCGGGGGACCTTGAGGCCTTCATGCGGAGGTTGGCGGGCAATGAGTGCGGTTCGCAAGGAGGCGCCGGCGGGAGAGGGCCGGGATCAGCGGATG
This sequence comes from Allobosea sp. GW821-FHT09G06, assembly GCF_059416005.1. Classification (NCBI taxonomy): domain Bacteria; kingdom Pseudomonadati; phylum Pseudomonadota; class Alphaproteobacteria; order Hyphomicrobiales; family Alloboseaceae; genus Allobosea; species Allobosea sp. GW821-FHT09G06. The sequence goes on from NZ_JBWKOI010000003.1 coordinate 249,526, forward strand.
ACTTTTATCCTTCCGTCCCGAAGTTCGTAGCTCACTGCGTCGGACGGGGAGCTAATTCCTAAGGAATGAAGCCTCCGGCGGAAGTCCCAGATCGCGAGCTTTCCCAAAACGGTGCGAAGGCCCTTTGTGGGTACTTCTCTGATCGCCCATATGAGTCGGTATAGGCCGAAAGCTGCCGCCGCTAAGCCTATTATAGCCCAAATCTTAGAGTCGACGAGAAGATGAAAAAAATAATCTAGCGCCGCCAATAATCCAAGGCCGATGAGGCAGAAGGTCAAAATCGAATCCAAATTATCAACCATGGCGTTAGTTCTCGAAGCCGCTCGTGTAATCAGCGCTTCAAATCTATCTGCATTCGCATTTGCGTGAGTGGTAGCAGTTTCGAGTTGTGTTTTAAGAGCATTCAAACTAGCCCCAAGTTCGCTTGTGATTTTGTTGGATTCGGTTCGCTGCGATTCGAGCGCTGCCTCATATTTTTCTCGCTCGTCTTCCGCTGTAGCCTCCCGGATTACGCGGAGTAGTTCCTGCGCGTTATCAGCTGTGACCACCTTCTCGTCGTTCAAGGTTTGATCAGCCAGCTTCTGAATGCTGCGGCTATCAAGCATTAGTGTATTGAACTGCTCAAGCCTGTCGGGTGTCAATTTTGCGAGTTGCGTGGCGAGCGCTAGCCGAACCTCCGGGCGAATCCTCAACACTCGGTCGCACGTCGCAATCAGATGACTTCGAGGCACTGCGTCGTCGGCGCCCAGCCCTGTTCGGAGCCAAGCAAGTGTGGCAAGTTCCCGATGATGTATCACGGGGCCGCTTTGTATCGCCGTTATCATTCGACTTTCTAAGCAATATCTCCGCGAGTCCCGCACAAAACGGCTGTTTCGCGTAGCCAGAACGTACCGGCTCTTGAAGACATCGCTGCTTTGGCGGCCCTCTCTCAGTCGCATTACCAACGCAGTGCATGTCGCATCGTGCTCTCGGGGTCCGATCGGGCCGACCCAGGTAATGGACTGGAAAAAATCCTCATACTGGACGCCGGTGAAGAGCCGGTGAAATGCAGGAAAACTATTTAAGTCTAGAGGTCTAACTGTAACTCCTATATTGGTGAGGGCTCTCTCTGCATTATTGGCAACTGCTGTAACATAGTCGAGAGAAATTTCTCCCTTTACGAGTGCGTTATGTGTGTAGCCGTTGCGCATATTCGCAGGAAGAGAAAGCATGCTGCTCAAATTGCGTTGCATTTCGACGCAGCTAATGGGGAAAACGATAAAATTGACGCCAACCTTAGACAGGGCGTCTACGATAGTTTTGATGTCGTCGCGGGGTGCCCGGCCAGAGCAACCAAGGAGATCGAGCGCGAGCGGCGCGTCCAGTGCCACCGTCAAATCGGCCCTTTCATCCGCCGTTGTGGGCTTGAGAAAGTCGGCGACGACTTCGGTGAGCAGTGCAATAGATGCTAGGCGAGTAAGGTGAGGGACGTATTCCTTACGTGATTTTACGAGATACTGTACGAAGCGGGCGCACATATATCGGTCATTGGGGTCTAGCGGCTGACCGCCTTCCTCAAGGTTTGCGAGAAGGGAGCGAGCTTCACCGCCGGGCTCCATTCCGCCCAATTCAGGAGAGTAGGCGCCCACCCCGTAATCGTCCATGGAGACAAGAAATCGGATGAGCAAGTCTTTCAGCTCTTCGCGGCTCTTCTTGTACGATAGCAGATCTGTAACTCTTGGCGGGAATTTCTCAAATTCGTCTATGATGCCTTCTACGGCAGATACGATTGATTGATCTGCATCAGGATTGCCGTCCGTAGGAAAATTTACAATGTAAATCCGCTTGTCGGGCGTTCCCTCTTCTTGCAGATGCCCGTGGCGCCGAAGGCGCGGGATGAACTGATGAGCGATATCCTCAGTAAAGCGCCATCCGTACAGTTTCCGCACACCTACCGCAAAAACGCGAGGGTCGAATATCTTCCCGTGCGTTAGCGCCAAGATCGGTTCGAAAAATGGTATGAGAGCGTCTAGGACGTCGCCTTGCCCTCTAAGCTCAGCAAGGGCGGAATAAACTCGGAGTGCTCGGCGCGTAACGTTGCTCATCAAAACGCTCCCCCCAAGGTAACGTGTAATGGGAGCAGTAGCCGAAGAGAAGCGAGCCACAGACGGTTATCGACAACGATCGAGCGAGTCGGCGGGCGCATCGGGTCTGAAACCACGAATAGCGCCTTTCGAAGGGCTATCGACACCACTACGTCGCGCTGGTACGGAGGGTGCCCAAAGCGCCTCATAAAGCTCTAGCGTTTTCAATATCTTGCAGGATCGCACGGCGTTTCCCGTAGACCGCGCCACTTTTTCTTGAGTGGCCTAAGCAATTGAAAATAAGCGATAATTTGGCGAACTTTCTGCGAGCTATCGACGTTCGATAGTCACGTTCTTGCGTCGTAAGGGCTGCTTTCGACCCATTGCGGAACTTCGCAGCGGCTACCTATCGACCGGGCGCATTTGGTTATCCGGCCTATCGATCGGATGAGCTTCCGACGACCAATCCAAGCTCCGGCAGGACGAAAAGGCGCCGTATCGTGCCGGACGTTTGATAGAAGCTCCCCGGCCTCTTCAGAGCCTCGGATATGCCGCGCGGCCAAGCCCACGAGTGCTCCTGACCACAATGGAGATTCGGCGGCAGCCCGTCTGAAAAGAACGATGCAGGGACAGGCGTCTCCTTCCACTCGCCATGGAAATAAGGACTGGCCGCTTGGTTGGCCGGACTGCCTATGTCGGCGAAGAAGCCGATGCCTTGGGATTTGATCGCCGCGACAGTCTGATCACTCAGGCCGAACGCGAACGCACCTTGATGGCTGAGAAAGCGTGAGCAGCTTCCTTCGGTATAGAACCAACCGGTTTGAAGCTTTTGAGGCACGGCGCCTCTTTGCAAGCTACGATTGATCATCGTGTCGGCGGTTGACGCCATGGCAACGAGCGCGAGCCCAGCAATCGTCCATTTGATGAGAGTCCGAGGCAGAATGTCCCCCTGGAGATGGCGCTATTTCGTCGAGCTTAGAGAACACTTCGAACGGCTGTAAGCGGCCCTAAGCCGACTTGTGAAGCTTAATCGTCCGCTATGCCAAGCATCCGATTCCATATGCGCCAAGCGGCATCGCAAAGGTAGCTCGCAAAGAAGAGGATGCCTATGACGGTGATGACGAACAGGCCAGCCCAGATAGGATTCTCGAGAATTTGGCGCATCAGCTTCAACCTGCCGCGAAATTTCAAGCGATATTATCGCAACTTGGCATCGTCCGCTCCCGACCCTAGGCGGACCTTCGCTCATCCCAGGATAACGCGGCATGGCATCAGATAATCGGCGTATGCAACTCGTGGTCGCGGCTGATGATCCTTTTCGAGGAGTGCGTGAAGTCTCTGGCGGAGTTGTTGAGCCATAGAAGCGTGTAGGTCTGGCCCTAGCGTCGGCTTTCAGGGGCAGGGCGCTTTCAGGCCATGGGACGTGAGAACCCGGCTTTTCAAGGGGATATATAGTACTCCGATTTGTCGAGGCGGGCAGGATGCGTCAATTTCCGACATTGGCGTGAGGCCCGAAAGCTAACATTTTCGAAGGCCATCGGGTCGGAGTGTCAAGGGCCGAGAACCGTGAGGATGATGCGGGCGGGTTGCTCGCCGACATTCCTGAACCAATGCTCCGTGTCCACGAGCACCGTTGCGGTATCGCCAGCGTCCAGGATGAGCGTTTCCTGTCCGGTGTGGACCTCGAGGCGGCCGGCGAGGATGTGAAAAATCTCGCGGGTTCCCGGCTTGTGGGCGGCGAAGCGGCTGGACGACGCCCCGGGCGGGACACCGTACGATAATAGTTCCACATTCGGGCTAGGTCGCGCCAGCGCCAGCCGCTCGATGCCCGTCGCCTCGTCGAAGAAGCGCAGATTCTCGCCCGTGCGAGTGATCTCGGCATTGTCACGCTCAACGAGCTCGGCGAGCTCCATCCCCAGGCCGCGGGCGATGGCGATGGCGTTGCGCAGCGTCGGGCTGAGCAAGCCCCGTTCGACACGCGATAACGCGGCCGCGGACACCCCACTCGTCTCAGCGAGCTGGTCGAGGGTTACGCCCAACTGCGTCCGGCGCGTACGAACTGCTTTACCGAACCGGGCATCCTGATCTTCAGGCTCTGTGTCCAAGCTACACCTCTGTCCTTGACAATTTGCATATTAGCAAAAATAATTTCTGATCTGCAAACAGAGAATAATCCATGCCCGCCTTCCTCAGCGCGCTGCCCGTCCTGTCCACCATCCTGGCCCTCGCCTTGGGAGCACGTTCGCTCCACGCCGCGCTCCTGGGAACGGGCTCGGCCATGCTTGCCATCCTGTTGGCCTTCCCGCTCCCGGCGGACAGCATAGCGCCTGCCGTGCTGCGATGGAGCCCGATCCTGCTGGAAGTCCTGCTGATCGTCGCCGGCGGACTGCTCCTCTCCGAAGTGTTGCGCGAGGCGGGTGGCCAATCGGCGCTGGCGAGCTGGATTCGTGGGCGGGCCGGCCGCGGCGTCGGCGCGGTCCTTCTCGTCGTGCACGGCATTACGCCGTTCGCGGAATCCCTGACCGGCTTCGGCATCGGCGTTACCATCGGTATTCCGCTGCTCGCGCATTTCGGACTGCCGGCGCACAAGGTGGCGGTGATCGGCCTCCTGGGCCTGTGCGCAGTGCCATGGGGATCGATGGGGCCGGGAACCTTGATCGCCGCCACCATGTCCGGGCTGCCGTTTCAGGGCCTGGGCGTCATATCAGCCATTGTCAGCATCATTCCGTTCACCGTAACCGGGATCGTAGCGGCTTGGCTCGCCGCTGTGCCTGGAAGTCGAAGCGGCGCAATCCTGCAAGGCGCATTATCCGGCATCGTTCTAACGGCCACCGTCACCGCGACCAATGCCGCATTCGGAACGGCGCCGGCAGGCGCGCTCGGCGCATTGGTCGTGATCGCACTGCATCTGCTGCTTGGGCATCGAGGCCGGAACACGACCCCGCTGGAAACCGACGGGCGCCGGGCGCTGTGGAGCTATGCGGTCCTGCTCGGCGGGGTGCTGGTTGCCGGCTGGATCGTGCGCGCGGCTGGGTTGTCGGAAAGCTGGCGCTATATCGCCTCGCCCGCGCTTTGGCTGTTCGTGGCTGCTGCCTGGTTCGCGCGCGGCTGGCCGCAGCCTCGATCCATCCGCAAGGCATGGGCCTCATGGCTCCAGGTGGCGCCGGTCACGGGCCTGTTCATCCTGCTCGGCATCCTGATGGCCGTGTCCGGCATGGCCGCGCATCTGGCGCGGACATTGGCCGGGACCGGCACCGCCTATCTGGCGGCGGCTCCCTTCGTTGGCGCGGTGGGTGGCTTCGTGACGGGCTCCAACAGCGGAGCGAACGCGATGTTCGCAACCACTCAAGCCGAGATCGCCCGTTCGCTCGGCGTGGACGTGTTGTGGTTCATGGCGATCCACAACGTCGCGGCGGCGTTCCTGCTCATGGCCTCGCCCGGCAAGATCGAGATGGCCGTGCAACTGTCCCCCGCCGGAGCGGCCGAGTACCGTCGCTGGATTCAGCTGGCGGTGCTGGCCGTGGCTGTCATGGTGGTCACGGGGCTAGCGGCGTTGAACATCATGCTTGGTTCACGCTGAGCGAGGCATCCGGACCGGCTTGTCAGCCCATGATCCGGCGACATGTTGAGACCAAGGCGGAGAGGTCCTCCTCGGTGTTGTAATAGTGCGGCGAAGCACGCAGGAGCGTCGGCAGCGAGCAAGCCTGGGCATTCAGAAACGTTCTCGCCCGACTGGGCGCGCTCACATTGATGTCGACTCCGGAGCCCCCTAGTCTAGCGGAGTTTGGCGATGCCGATGCCGTCGAGCTTTGCGCGATCCTTTATGGACTCTTCGCTACGGGTCATTGCTTTCGCAATCGCCTTCAGGGCCATGCCCTTTCCAGCAAGCAATTTCAGCTTCTGAAGCTCCTCAGAGGTCCAGGGTTGGCGATGCCGTTCAAATCGCTCAGTCACAATCCACTCCTGCAGCGTGCTGACACTTGAGGATCTGATCTATAGCAGCAATGCCATGCATGTGACCGACTTGTACCGAGGTCAACGACCGGCAAGCGCCACAAGCTGACCTTGGCGCCTTGCCCGAAAGTGGACGTTGACAAGCCGCTGCGCAGGGCGTCGGCGCCGACGCTCGAACGCGGACAAGCCCACGCCGCCGCACTGTCGCGCGGCGGCGTGAACTCAGGACGGCTTACTTCGCCGCGGGCGAGGAAGCATCGACCCAGAGATTCTCGTAGCGCTGCAGCCCAAGCTCGGTCGCGTTGGGCTGGAGGCCGTGCAGCCAAGGCTGATAGGCCATGACCGCCTTGTTGTAGTTGAAGAACCAGACCGGAGCTTCTTCCTGGAGAAAGTTGTTCGCCTTCTTCAACAGCTCGAGCTGCTTGGCCGCATCGGTCTCCGCCGAGGCGTCGTCGATCAGCTTGTCATAAGCTGCGTTCTTGAAGGTGTTGTAGTTGCACGACGTGCGCAACGTCGAGGAGTGGAAGCACTTCAACGCCGTCAGGGAATCCGGGCCGGACGGGTTCGACCACATCGCGGCCTGGAAACCGCCGCTGGTGACGACGCCGCCGACCGCGGAGGTCTCGACCGGCTTGACCTTCACCTTGATGCCGACCTTGGCGAGCATGGGAATCGTCGCTTCGGCGATCGGGATGCCCCAGCTCTCGTTCGGCGTCGCGGTCCATTCGAACTCGAAGCCGTCGGGATAGCCGGCCTCGGCGAGCAGCTTCTTGGCCTTCTCCGGGTCATAGGCGTAGGGCTTGGCGTCCTTGTCGAAAGCTGGCGAGGAGAGCGGCAACCAGCCCACCGCGCGATAGGCCTTGTCACGAACGAGGCGCTTGATGATCAGATCGCTGTCGATGGCGTGGTTGATCGCCTGGCGCACCCGCTTGTCCGAGAAGGGCTTGAAGGATGGGTTCATGGCCATGTTGCGGGTGAAGACCTCCGCAACCTCCAGGAGGCCCTTCGAGAGGTTCGGGTCGGCCTTGTAGGCGACATACTGGGCCGAGCCGAGGATCGAGGCGTCGATCTCCTTGTTGCGAAAGGCGACGTCGCGCGCGGCTGCCTCGCCCATCGGCGAGATCACCAGCCTGTCGGCATAGGGCTTGCCGGGCTGATGGTATTTCTCCCAGCGCTCGAAGGCCATGCGCGAGCCAGGAACGTGCTCGACGAACTTGAACGGGCCGAGGCCGATAGGCTTGTTGAAGAAGTCGGCGGCTTGCGCTTCTTTGGCCGGCATGATGGCCGTCTGCCCCTGGAACAGGAAGTAGCCGGGGTCGGCCCTGTCCGTCAGCGTCATCTCGATGGTGAAGTCATCGATCTTCTTGAGGCCGGAAATCTCCTTGGCCTGGCCCTTCTGCACGTCGGTCGCGCCGGCGATGCGGGCGATGTAGCGCGCGCCGGGATAGTTCTTCGCGCCATCCATGATCCGCGTATAGGACCAGATCACGTCGTCGGCCGTCATCTTGCGGCCGTTATGGAAGAAGGCGTCGTCACGCAGCTTGTAGGTATAGGTCTTGCCGTCGTTCGAGACGGCAACGCTCTTGGCGAGGTCGAGTTCTGGCTTGCTGTTCTTGGCATCCCATTTGTAGAGCATGCTGTGCAGCGCATAGCTGAATATCTCGTCCTGAACCCCCAGCGAGACATGGCTGTCATTGCTGACGAAGGACGCGCCATAAGGCGCCGTGAAGCGGATCGTTCCGCCCCGGCGCGGCTCTTGCGCTTGTGCCGATACCGTAAAGGCCGCCAGCGTCAGCGCAGTGGCACAGGCAAATTTCTTCAACAACACGATTAGTCCCCCCGTTTATCCGCTCCGGCTGATCCGGAGTTGTTTGCTTCCAAGTGGAACCACAACGCTTTGCCGCGCTTGCTTCCCCCGTGCGGTCAAATCCGGTCGCTGACCGCCGCCATGTTCAAACCGGTCGCGGCGCAGTGCTCGGGAAAGAGCTTCTACGAGGCGTCCTCCGGATGGGAAAACAGCTTGTGGCCAACGAGGTCCGCCGGCCTCCTGATCGGCCCATTCGCATCGATGGCGATCGTGTCGGGCGAGCGGTTGTGCATGACTCAGGCGGCGAGTGGCTGCGAAGCCGGATCGACCGATTTCATCTCGCCAGAGGCGGCATCGGATGCGCGCTGCGCCAGGATCGTGAGCGCGCAGGCGAGCGAATCCTCTTTAGTGAGATGCAGGTCGAGACCGGATTGCGCGAGTTGGCCGTTGTCGGCAGCCAGGAAGAACTTCACCCGCTGGGCCACGTTTCGCTCCTGGTCCCTCGGCGATCTCCACTTGACTCTGCGGCAGCGGAGCATTGCCGTCTATTTCAAACTATGGAACGATCCATTGCCGGAATGAGAATGGAGCGGTGCGATATCCCGCTCGCTGATCCCCGCCGCGCTGCACGATTTCGATCGAGCAGCTTCGATGGGTTCGATCCAGGCAGCTGGCCCGCGCACAGAATATCGCGGCCTCGGCCGGGCGGCGATCGGCGCAATCCGGGAAGCTGAGGGCGCTTGAGGATCCGCCGAAGCTGAAAGACAAACCAGTTACGGCACGTCCGCGAAACCGCCGGATCATTCAAGGCCTGACCTATCGCCCTCTGCAGGCTTTCCGATCGACCACAGGTCCACAATCGGCCTTGCCGCAACCCTGATTTGCCTGTGTGCGGCACCTCACAGACGACGTGCCCCCAGAGCCGCCATAACGCTGCCACACCGCCCGAAGAGGCGGCGGACACAGCAATGGAGCGGCACGATGCATGCGCTGAGAAGCGACTTCTTTCACGATATCGACGACCTGACCGACATGCTGCGGCCTCGCGCCAAGTCGGTGCTCGATCGGCTGATCGGGCGCATGGCAGTCGGGCAGATCTTCGGCGATCAGTTCCTCTACGAGGTTCACGGCCCCTTCCTCCCGCCTCACCAGAAGCCCGCGCGGCGCCCTCTGACGACGAGGCTGATCGAGGCGCTTTCGGAGCGGCTGCGCAGGATGCGCGACAAGGCGGAGCTGCGCCAGGCTGCCAAGGCGCTGTCGGAACTCGACGACAGGATGCTGAAGGATATCGGCATCACCCGTTCGGAGATCGAGTTCGCCGTTCGGCGCCCTCATCCACGGCCGTGACCGGCCGCTGCACGGCGCGTGGCCCCCCGACGCGCCGTGCCCCAACCCCTTCACCAGAACCTGCCAGGCGAACCTCAAAGGAAGAATGTCCCATGTCCACCATGTTTCAAGGCAATGCCACGCAGAAGGTCGACCATGAAGCGATCAAGCTCCGGCAGCACGGCGCCTGGTCGTCCGGCGACTACGCCGTCGTCGGAACGACCCTGCAGATCGTCGGCGAACGCCTGTGCGAGGCGCTCGATCTGCGCAGCGGCCAGGCCGTGCTCGATGTCGCCGCCGGCAACGGCAATGCCAGTCTCGCCGCGGCGCGCCGCTGGTGCGACGTCACCAGCACGGACTATGTCGCCGCCTTGCTGGAGCGTGGCCGCGAACGTGCGGCGGCCGAGCGGCTCGATATCTCCTTCCGCGAAGCCGATGCCGAGGCCCTGCCTTTCGCGGACGGGCAATTCGACGCGGTCCTGTCGACCTTCGGGGTGATGTTCACGCCCGATCAGGAGCGTGCGGCGGCCGAGCTGCTGCGGGTCTGCAGGCATGGCGGCAAGATCGGCATGGCCAACTGGACGCCGGACGGCTTCATCGGCCAACTCTTCAAGACGATCGGGACATACGTCCCGCCGGCTGCCGGGCTGCGATCGCCCGCGCTTTGGGGCACGCAGGAGCGCCTGACCGAGCTGTTCGGCTCGGCAGGCACCTCGATCCAGACGCGGCGACGCGATTTCGTCTTTCGCTATCGCTCGTCGGATCACTGGCTCCAGGTCTTCCGCAGCTATTACGGACCGGTGCTCAAGGTCTTCGCCGCGCTGGACCAGCCGGCCGGAGCGGCATTGACCAAGGACCTGATGGCGCTGGTCGATCAGTTCAACCGATCGGGCGATGCGACCGTCGCCGTGCCGAGCAGCTATCTCGAGATCGTCGTGACGCGCGTGCTGAACTGAGTTCGATCACGCCGGCTCACCCCGGCGCTCGGGGACCCCACCCGCCGCGCACCGGACGGGCCCGCTCGAACGGCAACCTGTGACCACGTTGCCCTGCGCTGCAACAGGCCCCGGCCCGCTGCAGCGCGCCCGTTTTCACGCGTTGGCGCGCCGTCACCTCGACCAGACCAACCACGGATCCGTTTCGCGACACAGCTCGACCGGCATGATATAAGGGCATCGGTGCGGGTTCGGCACTTTCCGGGCTGCGCCACTCTCGGTCGGAAGGGGAACGGCCGTGCGTCTCATGCCCTGCTCCTTGCGCCGATCCGTCCCGACGACGCGGCGCGAGACGATAGCTTTGCTCGGTGCCATGGCGGCATCGACCGTCGCCGCACGGGCGCAGCCGAAAACCATGCCGGTCATCGGTTACCTCGGCTCGGAATCCCCCGAGCCCTATGGCAGCCGCCTCGCCGCCTTTGCCGAGGGCCTGGCCGAGGCAGGCTATGTCGACGGCCGCAATGTCACGATCGATTTTCGCTGGGCCGAGGGCCAGTACAGCCGGCTGCCGGCGCTCGCGATGGATCTGGCAGAGCGCCAGGTCACCGTCATGGTCGCGCCAGGAGGCGCGGAGGTCGCGCTCGCCGCGCGCTCGGCGAGCAAGACGATCCCGATCGTCTTCGAGATGGGTGGCGATCCGGTCGCCCTGGGCATGGTCGCCAGCCTGTCCCGGCCCGGCGGAAACCTCACCGGCGTGAGCAGCCTGAGCGTGGAAGTCTCGCTGAAACGGCTGGAATTCATGAGCGAGCTGTTCCCGGCCGCCAGGACCTTCGCCGTCGCCGTCAACCCGGCAAGCCCGACCTCGGGCTCGCAGTCGCGCAACCTGCAGGCTGCCGCAAGCAGCCTCGGGCTGGAGCTGCGCCTGCTCAATGCCAGCAGCGAGCCGGAACTGGAGAGGCTGTTCGCAGCCGCCTCCGAGATGAAGCTGCCCGGGCTGGTCTTCACCTCCGATCCCTATTTCGCCTACCGAAGCCGCCGCCTTGCCGAACTCGCCATGCGTCACGCGCTGCCGGCCATCACCCAGGCCCGGGATTTCCCGAACGCAGGCGGCCTGATGAGCTATGGCGGCGACTTCCGGCAATCGCACCGCCATACCGGGATCTATGCCGGCCGGATCATCAAGGGGGAGAAGCCCTCCGACCTGCCGGTCCAGCGCGTGACGAAGGTCGAGCTGTTCGTCAATCTGAAGGCGGCCGGGCAGCTCGGCCTGACCATGCCGCCTTCGATCCTGAGCAGCGCGGACGTGGTGATCGAGTAACCCGCCGGAATGCCGGCGCATGAGCTGTCACGGTGACACAATCGCCACCCGCCCCCCGTAGTTCTCTTTTCGCGAAGTATTTCCTCGCGTTGTTCGCGGCCGTCGTCGTGCCCCTGCTTGTCGCCGGCGGCAGCGAAGCCTGGTTCGGCCATCGCGACCAGAAGGCCAGGCTGAACGACCTTCTCGAAGCGGAGGCCCGATCAGCGGCTGCGAAAATCCAGGATTTCCTGGACGGCATCCGCGATCAGCTGGCATGGACGGTTCAGCTGCCATGGTCCGACAGCGCCGACGAAAGGCGCCGGCTCGACGCGTTCCGGCTTTTGCGTCAAGTGCCCGCCGTGGTGAACCTGACCCTTGTCGATGCCACCGGCCGCGAGCGCGTCTTCGTCTCCCGCATGGGTCTCAACATGGTCGAGAGCGGCGCCGGCCACTCGGTCAACCCGGCGCTCAAGGCGATCAGTCCCGGCGGCGCCTGGTATGGACCGGTGACCTTCCATGCCGGCTCGGAGCCCTTTCTGACCATTGCCGTAGCCGGCAACCGCTCCGCGGTCGGCATGGCGGTCGCAGAGGTCAATCTCAAGCTCATCTGGGATGTCATATCGGCGATCCGGGTCGGGCGGACCGGGGAAGCGTTCGTTCTGGACCAGCCGGGGCGCCTGATCGCCCATCCCGACATCAGCCTGGTTCTCAGGGCCGACCAGGCCGCGATACGGCCGCTCCAGATCCTCAGAGCGCGCATTGCGGCGCAACGCGGCCAGGCGACCGCGGGGCGCGATCTCGACGGCCATACGGTTCTCGCCGCAATGGCGCCGATACCCGGGGTCGACTGGAGCGTCGTCGTCAAGCAACCGGTCGCCGAGGCCTTCGCGCCGATCTACGCGGCCCTGTGGCGGGCGGGTGCCGTCCTCGTCGTCGGTTCCGGGCTCGCCGCGGCGCTGGCCTACTGGCTCACCCAGCGCATGATCGAGCCGATCCGCATCCTGGAAGACGGCGTGGCGCGGATCGGAGCCGGCCAGTTCGACCACCGGATCGATATCCCCACCGGCGATGAATTCGAGCGGCTGGCGACGCGCTTCAACGCGATGGCCGGCGATCTGGCGGTGTCGCAGGAACGTTCCGAGCGAATCGGCCGGCTCAAGCGATTTCTCGCGCCGCAGGTGGCCGAGCTGATCGACCAGTCGGGCGACGACAGCGTGCTCGACGGCCGGCGCATCGAGGTGGTGGTCGTCTTTGGCGATCTGCGGGGCTTCACCGCCTTTTCGGCGCGCACGGAGCCCGAGGTCGTGATGCGTCTCCTGAGCGACTATTACGATGCCCTGGACAGGGTCGTGATCGATCATGGCGCCACGCTGACGCATTTTTCCGGCGACGGAATGATGGTGCTGATCAACGCGCCCGTGCCCCGCCCGGACCCGGCCTTATGCGCCATCAGGATGGCGCAGGAGATGCAGAAGAGCGTCCAGTCCCTCCTGCGCGATCGGCAAATGCCGGAGCTCCCGCTTGGTTTCGGGATCGGGCTCGCGATGGGTCCCGCGACGGTCGGGCGGATCGGTTCCGAGGGCCGGCTCGAATACACGGCGATCGGAAGCGTCGTGAATCTCGCAGCGCGCCTGTGTGCCAGCGCGCGCAATACCGAGGTGCTGATCGACACGGTTGCCGCGGATGCGGTCGAGGGGCGCGTGCCTCTCGTCGAACTGGATGCACGTGTCCTGAAGGGTTTCGACCAGCCCGTCCGCGTTTTCGCGGCAGGCGAGGCAGTGGCCGGCGCAGCGCCAGAGATCAGCAGCGACGGCATCGATCGGCGCCGCTAGATCATTTTGCTCCGCCGTCGTTGCTTCACGGGAACCGGCAGCAGCTTCGCCCGAGATGCTCTAGGCAGCGTCGATCTTCGCCAAACGCCTGAGGTCGTCGATATCCTGGATCAACAGCCGCCCTCGTCCCAGCGAAATGACACCGGTGCGCTTCCAGGATTGGAGGTGGCGGTTGACCGTTTCGCGCGTCACACCGGTGAGGGACGCCAATTCCTCCTGGGACGCGCGGACATCCGTGCCGTAGTCGGCGGCGAGCACGAGGATGCGCCGCGCGAGCCGAATGGCCGACGGGAGAAACGTGGTCTCTTCCAGGCGGCCGATGACATCGCGCAGCCGCGCGCAGAGAAGCTCGATCAAGTGCAGCGCGATCGGCGGCTCGCGCTTGAGCAGGCCCAGGAAGTCCTGCCGCGGCAGGAAGAAGGTGTGAGTGTCCTCCATCGCCACCGCATCGGCGGTGCGGGACTGGCCGTCGAGCAAGGTGATCTCACCGAAGACGTCGCCGCCGCCCAGGACGTTGATCGTCATCTGCTGCCCGAGATCATCCACGGTTCCGATGCGGATCAGGCCGCGCCGGATCGCATAGAGACCGTCGCCCGGATCGCCCTTGAGGAACAGAACCTCCCGTGCGGCCAGATGCCGTTGCCGGCAGACGGCCGCAATCTTCTCAAGCGCATCCCGCTCGAAGCCCGCAAAGAACGGGTTCGCGGTCAGAATGCTCACGATGCGATGAGAGACATCATTCATCGGAAGCCTCAGAATTTGGACCAGACCACCGCAGCTTCAGCAGGCAGGGACGGCTCAGAAGCCAAGGCGATAGGCCACCGCCTCCGCTTGCGACCAGAGTGGCGGATCGCCAGCGAAGCCAGACAATGCCGAATGGCTTGGTCTGTCACATCACTTTCGCGCGGCTATTAGGTCCCAAACTGCTGCCGGACCCCGCACGCACCGCGTGGAGAAATGCCCGTTTCTGGCGCGCATCATTCGCGTGGCCCGGAAGCGACGGGCTAGCACGCCCGGCATCCCTCGCATTGAACGATGGCGCCGCAATGAGGGATGCCGCAGCGCGGCTCATGCCTGCGGGCGGCAATACGCGATGCAGCCAGTCCGTGGCCCCGCGCTTCGCCCCACGCTTCCGCCCGCGCGCAGATCTCGGCATCCGATCTGGCGCCGTCGATGGCTGCGACGGATGCGCTCGTCGTGCGCCAGCATTGCGCCCGGCAGATGCTGTGTTCTCCGGTGAGACCTGCTAGGGGAAGGATATTCTCCGTCTTAGCCGGCAGGGCCACATGCAGCTTCCCCCCAATTTCGACGAGCGGATCGATCGCCGCGGCACCCACTCGGCCAAATGGGACAAGATGGAGACCGTCTATGGCGTGCCAGCCGATGGTGGCATTGCGATGTGGGTGGCGGACATGGACTTCCGCCCGCCGGCCTGCGTGCAGGGCGCCTTGGAGGGCATGAACGCCCATGGCATCTACGGCTATTTCGGCGATGACCGCGCCTATCTCGCCGCGATCCGCTGGTGGATGTTGAACCGGCATGGCTGGGAGGTCTCGCCCGACTCCATCTTCACCACGCATGGCCTGGTGAACGGCACCGCGCTCTGCGTCGAGGCCTATACGAAGCCAGGCGATGGCGTCGTGCTGATGACGCCGGTCTATCACGCCTTCGCGCGCATCGTCGCGTCTTCCGGCCGCCGGGTCGTCGAATGCCCGCTCGCGCTGGAAGAGGGCCGCTATGTCCTCGATATCCCCGCCTGGGATGCTGCGATGACTGGCAAGGAGCGCATGCTGATCCTGTGCTCGCCGCATAATCCGGGTGGGCGGGTCTGGACTCGCGACGAGTTGCGCGCGATCGCCGATTTCTGCAAGCGCCACGACCTCATTCTGGTTTCCGACGAGATCCACCACGACCTCGTCATGCCCGGCCAGAAGCATACGGTGATGCCGGTCGCGGCGCCCGAGATCATGGACCGGCTGGTCATGATGACCGCCACCACCAAGACCTTCAACATTGCCGGCGCCCATATCGGCAACGTCATCATTCCGGACGTCCGGCTGCGCGACCTGTTCCGCGGGCGCATGGATGCGCTCGGCATCTCCCCGAACTCCTTCGGCATGGCCATGGCGACCGCTGCCTACAGCCCGGAAGGCGCCGCCTGGGTCGATGCGCTGAACCTCTATCTCGACGGCAATCGCCGCCTCTTCGATGCCGGCATCGACGCGATTCCCGGCGTGCGCTCGATGTCGCTGGAATCGACCTATCTCGCCTGGGCGGATTTTTCGGGGACGGGGATGGAGCCGGCCGAATTCACCGCACGCGTCGAGAAACAGGCTAGGATCGCGATCAATCACGGCCCGACCTTCGGCAAGGGCGGCGAGAGCTTCCTGCGCTTCAATCTGGCGACGCCGCGCGCGGTGGTCGTGGAAGCGGTCGATCGTCTGAAGCTCGCCTTCGCCGACCTGCAATAAGGCGGGCGGGTTCAGTCCGGCCGGCATAGGCGAAAGGCGCGCCCTTGCACGCGCGGGACATCCGCAATTGCAAGGCAGCCGCTACTCTCCTAAGACCTTTCCGAAGGGGCATTTGCACGTTTGTGCTCTGATGCACATTCCGTGCATGGCCGTGGAGGGACGATGACGGGAGCGAAGCGGGGCCGGTCTTTCGTCAGCGCGCAGCAGGTCGCGGAACTTGCGGGCGTTTCGCGCTCGGCGGTCTCGCGTACCTTCACGGATGGCGCCAGCGTCTCCGAGGCGACGCGCGAGCGGGTGCTGGAGGCTGCGCAGACGCTCGGCTACCACGTCAATCATCTGGCGCGCGGCCTGATCAACGAATCCAGCGGCATCGTCTGTCTGATCGCGGGCGATGTCGGCACGCCCTACCAGTCGCGGATGCTCGACGCGATTTCGCGCCGTCTGCAGGCGATCAATCAGGTCGCCATGCTGATCAATACCTCGGGCGATGGCGAGAGCGTCGCCAAGGCCTTGCGCCAGACGCTGAACTACCGCGCCCAAGCGACGATCGTGCTCTCGGGCGCGCCGCCCGCTTCCCTGATCGAGACCTGCGTCGCCAGCGGCCAGCATGTCATCCTGATCAACCGCGATGATCCCGTGACCGGTCCCGAGAACATCGTCGTAGACAATGTCGCCGCGGCGAACGAGGCCTTCCACATGCTGCGCCGGGCCGGTTGCTCGCGCATCGCCGTGGTGTCCTCGCTCGCCGGCACGCCCAGCATCGTCGGGCGCGAGGAGGCCTTTCGACAGGCTGCCGCTGCGGAGGGCTTCGAGGTCACGGTCGCGCGGACCGGGCCGACGGCTTATGCCTCCGGCTACGAGGCGGCCCGCCAGCTGCTGGCGCGCTCCGACCGGCCGGATGCGGCCTTCTGCGTCACCGATCTACTGGCTTGCGGCTTCCTCGACGGCGCGCGCACCGAGTTCGGCATGGCGGTGCCGGACGAACTCTGCGTCGTCGGCTTCGACGATATCGAGCAGGCCGGCTGGGCCTCCTACGGGCTCACGACCTTCCGCCAGCCGATCGACCTGATGGCCGACCACATCATCGCGAAGCTCGCGGCCGGGGAGCCGGGCGTCAGCTCCCCGACGGTCACGACGTTTCCGGTCACGCCGGTCTGGCGCCGCACGGTCAGGCCGAAGTGAAGCGATCCGCGACCGCGCCGGTCGCGAGGTCGATCGAGAAATTCCGCGAGGGCAGGCTCGCGAGATAGCTTTCGAGAATGGCGAGGAAGCTCGCGATGCGCGCCTGTACGCTCGTCGCCGGCCAGTGGCCGGCCCGGTAGCGCGTCGCCAGCGCGCGATAGGCATCGAGCCGCGCCGGCACGATGAAATCGAGCGCGACATGCCGGCCCTTGCGCAGCCTGTACCAGTCCACCACCAGCTCGAAGAAGGGCAGCGCCTCCGGGTCGGCGGCCTGCGGCACCACGTCGGCGGGCGCGAGCGGCGCGGCGATCCCCGCCAGCCGGTCGAGATCGGCCAGCGTCAGGCGCGGCACCAGCGCGGCGAGATCGGCCGGCCACTCCTTCGGCAGGTAGCGGCGGCGGACCATCTCCGCGAGATGGGTGCTG
Organism: Allobosea sp. GW821-FHT09G06; assembly: GCF_059416005.1. Taxonomy (NCBI): domain Bacteria; kingdom Pseudomonadati; phylum Pseudomonadota; class Alphaproteobacteria; order Hyphomicrobiales; family Alloboseaceae; genus Allobosea; species Allobosea sp. GW821-FHT09G06. The sequence continues at coordinate 266,818 of NZ_JBWKOI010000003.1, forward strand.
AGGAAGGCGCCGTGGCTCGTGGTGGAGGCGATGCCGCCATCGTCCTCGCCGGTCAGCCTCGCCTCGGCCTTGTAGAGATCGAAGGCGAGATCGAAGCCCGGCACCTCGGCCAGCACCACGGTCTCCACGTCGAGACGCCCCTCCGCCACGGTCGCGATCTTGTAGGCCGGCGGGAAGCCGACCATCGAGGGAACCGCGATATTGATCAGCCAGTCGTCGCCGCTCGAAACCCGCGCCGTGTCGTTGATATGCAGGTGGCCGCTGAAATGGATGCGCACCCCGGTCGCGGCGGCGGCCTCGGCCGTGGCGGCGGTGGGCGCGCGGCGGACGAAGGAGGTGTCGCCGAGCAGGCGTGCCTCGTCTGCGGTGGTGCCGTTCAGCGGGTCGAGCACCGGATAATGCGAGAAGGCCAGCAGCGTCTTGCCGAGTGCCTTCGCGCGCGCCGCCACATCGCGCATCCAGGCCAGCACGAAGGGCTTGTTGCGCGGCATCGCGTTCCAGCCGGCATCGGTGCTGTCGATATAGCTCTTCTCCAGCGCCGGATCGCGGTCGCCGTCACGCGGCTCGAAGACATTGGCATCGATCGAGAGCACCCAGAGGCCCTCGACCGGCTCGACCAGATAGGAGCTGTCGATCATGCGCCTGATGGTGCCGCCATCGGCCGAGCGGATATCGAAGCTGCGGGCCGAGAGCACATCGTCCGGCCCGAACGGGCTTTCCCAATGCAGGTGCCAGGGACGCCGGAAAAAGCCGAGCTCGGCCATGGCGGGGATGGCGCTGTCATAGCCGCCGCAATGCATGTCCGGGCTGACGATGCGCGCGGTTGAATCCCCCGCGTCGGCCTCGGGATCGCTCGTCACCAGCACATGGCTGCCGTCGGCATTGAGGAAGCGCTTCGACTGGTGCCGGCCATGGATGGCGTAGAGATCGTGATTGCCGGGCGTGGCGAGGAAGCGCAGGCCGTGGCGGGCGCTGTAGTCCTGCAGCACGGCGGTCGCAGCCGCCATCGTCGAGTGCTGGCCGTCATCGGTGAGATCGCCGACGAGGATGACCAGCTCGATGCCGCGCGCCACGATATCGTCGAGCAGGGCAGGGAGCGCCGGGTAGCTCTCGTTGAACACCCGCGTGGAGGCGACGGTGTCGGCAAGGCTGCGCACGGCCGCGAGCGGCGCATGCGGCTGGCCTGCCCGATAGGTCACGTCGTGGAAATGCGGATCGGCGATGACGGCGATGCGGGTCATGCCGGCGCATGTTCCTGAGCTGCGTCGATCCGGCGAATCCAGTCGGCGGCGCGGGCCGCTGCGGCGGCTAGCATCGGCTTCGGCGTCTCGTGCCATTCGTCGGGCCGGAGTTCGCGCTTCTCCCGGACATGGGCATAGGCTGCTTCGAGCGTCGGATAGACCTCCGGCATCTCGACATGCAGGAACAGGCCGACCAGCGCGACCGAGCGGCTGCGGCCGGCGCGGCAATTGACGAGCACGTTGCCGCGCTCGCGCAGCGGATAGGTCGGCCGGTTCGGCAGAACCTGCGCGAAGGCGCCGCGCAGCACATAGAAGCCGCCGAGCATCATGGTCTCGGGATTGCCGTCGCCGTCGACGAGGCCGATCTTGTAGTAGCGTAGCGCCCCGCCGCCATAGAGGCTGCCGGGCGGCGTATCCGGGAACGGCTTCACAGCATAGTTGATGTCGAGATTGACCGCGCAGTTGACGACGGTCGTGATGCCGTGCCGCTTCAGCAGGTCGACATCGCCGGCCGCCTCCATGCCGCCGATATAGAGCTCGACGCCATAGGGCGTGACATTCGGCTCGATCAGGCTCAGCGGTGGGCGCTCGTAGCGCGGGCTGTCGTCATGCATCGGGGGGTAGCCTGTCGTCACGGTTCGAGCGGGATGCCGGTCGCCGCGCTCATGCCGCTGGCGATGCCGGGCGCGGCGGCGAGAACGCCGCCACCCTTGGCCAGCCCGTTGAGCGTGAGGAAGGGACCGACCCGGCCGCCGGCCTCGCGAACGAGCAAGAGCCCGGCGAGGCAGTCCCACGGGTTCATGTGCAATTCGGCATAGCCGTCCGAGCGACCGTCGGCGACATAAGCGAGGCCGAGCGCGCCCGAGGCCGCGCGCCGGACATTCGTGCCGCGCTCCAGCAGATCCGAGAGTACGGCGAGATAGGTCGCGTTGGGCAGGCGGTTCGACCAGCCAAGCTCGACGCAGGCCGCCGTATAAGCGTTGGTGCGGGAAACCCGGATCGGGCGGTCGTTCAGGGTCGCGCCATGGCCACTGCGGGCGAAATGCAACTCGTCGAGCGCGGGATTGTAGATCGCGCCGATCTCGATCTCGCCGTCAGTGACGAAGGCGATCGAGATGCAGAAATGCGGGATCGCGCGGGCGAAATTGGCCGTGCCGTCGATGGGGTCGACGACCCAGACATGGCCCTCGACGGTGCCGCCGGTTTCCTCGCCGAGAAAGCCGTCCTCGGGGAAGCTCTCGGCCAGGCGCGCCTTGATATGGCGCTCGACCGCCGTATCGGTCTCGGTCAGGAAATCCTGCGGCCCTTTCATGCCGATCCCGGCATCCGGCCCGGCGGCGGCGCGGGCGGCAAAGCCCTTGCGGGCGATCTCGCCGGCCGATCGGGCCAGCGCCACGCAAAAGGCGGCGCGCGCGTCGAGATCGAACGCGGCGGCAGGGGCGAGCAGGGCGGAGCTGGACGTCATGGCCGGGTTTCCCGAAGGCGAAGGGCCCGATCGGGCCGAGGTGATTTGCACAGCTGTGCAGAAAACGTCAACATTCGTCGCTCGCAGTGATCTTCAACCGACTGCGGCGCGCTGCTGAACCGAAGCCTTGGCGATGCGCGTGGTCGAGATCGCCTCGGCGACGCCCTGAAGGGTCGGATAGTCCGCGCCCGCGCCGGTCGCGACATAGCCGGGGCAGAACAATTCCGAAGCATCAGCGCCTGCCTTGCCGAGCGTGAAGCCGCGATAGTGCCCACCGGACTGGCGCAGGATCAGGATCGCTGCCGCCACATCCCAGGCGTTGACGCCGAAGCCCGCGGCGGCATCGACCCAGCCGGCCGCGACATGAGCGATGCTGAGCGCCGCACTGCCCGGCCGGCGCAGGGTCGAGAACGTCTCGGTCAAACGCGCGAAGCGGTCGAGGGCGACCTCGCGCCCGTCGAGCCGGAAATCGCGCGCGACCGGGTAACCGGTGATCAGCGTGGCATGCTGCTCGTCGGGCACGGCGTTCGAGCGCATGGGCTCGCCATTGCACCAGGCGCCCGAGATATCGGCGGAGAACAGCGTGTCCGCGACGGGGTCGAGGATCGCGCCCGCGACGATCTCGCCATCCACGACGGCGCCGACCGAGACGCACCAGAAGGCGAGGCCGCGCGCGAAATTGGCGGTGCCGTCGATCGGATCGACATACCATTTGACCCGGCCGGAGCCGCTGGCGCCGGCTTCCTCGCCGACGACCTCGGAATCCGGCACCTCGGCCAGCAGGAAGGCGCGGATCGCCGCCTCGCTCTCGCGGTCATGGCGTGTCACCACATCATGGCGATCAACCTTGAAATCGACCGCCATGGTCGAGCGGAAGGCGGCGAGCAGGGCAGGCTGCACCAGCCGCGTGGCGCGCTCGGCGACATCGCGCAGCGTCGCGGATTGATCAGGCGGCATCATCGGCTACTCCGGCGCAGGCGCTCTCGAACAGGGTGAGGAGGCCGGCGGGATCGGCGACGACCGCATCCGGCGTGAGACCTTCGAGCGCGTAGGGCTTGTCGTAGGTGCCGCCGGCTTCCATGAGGATGACGCCACCGACGCCCGCGCGGCGGCCGCAGAGCACATCGCGGTCGAAATTGTCGCCGACATACCAGGCCTCGGCAGGATCGATCCCGAGCGCGCGGGTAGCAAGCCAGATCATCTCGGGATTGGGCTTGCGGATCCTGACGGCATCGCTGTGGATCTCGACGGCGAAGCGCTGGCGCAAGCCGTTCTCTGTGAGGAAATCGAGATGGACCTGGCCCGCCAGCGCATTGCTGACGATGCCGACCGGTATCGTCTCGCGGTCGCAGGCGTCGAGCAGCTGGATCAGGCCCCGGCGCAGCGTGCGCTTGCTGCGCAGATGGCCCATCGCCTCGCAGAGTTCGCGCGCCCGGCGCGTGACGGCGACGCGCGCCGCGATCGGCCAGTCGGCCGCGACGAAATCGCTCCAGAACTCCTCCTGATCCAGCTCGCGCGGGGAGAAGAGCCGCGACATCGCGTTCTTCCAATGCTTGTCGGCAAGGCTGCCGGCGGCGATGTCGGCCACGATCCGCGCCGGCCGCAGCGCCGGGGCCCCGGCCTCTGCGAGGACTTCAGCGACACGCGCCGCGAGAGCGGTCTCCCAGCCCGGTACCTTGGCCGTCTCGACGATGACGCCGCCGAAATCGAGCAGGAGCGCGCGCGGGCGCCGCAAGGAGGCAGATGCGGTCATGGCGGTCTTCATGTGTCCGGGCAGTGGGGAAAGGAGAGGGCGCTCCTGGGCGCCCTCTCCAGAGGGCTCATTTCTTGTAGGCGGAGCGCCAGAGGTCCTGCCAATCCTGCCGCCGGTCCCAGTCGTCGAGGCCGGTCTTGGCATTGAAGGGCAGCAGGCGGTCGAGCACGGCGGAGAGGCCCGACGGCTCGTCATCCGGCAGCTTGATCTCCGGATTGGTCGGCACCTTGCCGTCGACGACCTGCGGCATGATGCCTTCAGGCGTCAGGATGTAGTTGATGAAGAGCTTGGCGGCGTTGGGGCTCTTGGTCTTCGTCGCGATCATCGCGAGCTTGGTGTAGGACCAGGCCGGCCAGGGTGAAAAGCTCTCGCACAGCCCGAGCTTGTAGCCCTTGTCCTTGTTGTCGCGGAACTTGGCCGAGGACATGAAGCCGAAGAACGGCTCCTTCTGGCCGGGCGCGCCGACCGCTTCCGAGATGCGTTCGTCCGTGTCGGAAACGAGCGGCGCGTTGGCGGCGAAGGCCTTGACCCAGGCGGCGGTGGCGCTCTCCTCGCTGGTCTTCAACTCCTTGCCGTAGAGGTCCTTGTAGGCCTTGGCCACGGCGGCGTCGTGATGCGTCGCCATCTGGTTGATGAAGTCGTTGAAATTGCTGCGTGAGAGCGGGTCGAAATAGGCGACCCGGCGCTTCCACTGCGGTTCGGTCAATTGCCACATATTGGTGACCGGGCAGGTCTTGTAGACCTCCGTATTATAGGCCCAGACCGTGGCGTTGATGCTGATCGCGAGGGGATTGCGGTAGAGTTCCGGAATCTTGGCCGCCTTGTCCTCCGGCAGGAAGCTGTAGACGAATTTCTCCGGCAGCAGCTGGGCCAGCGCCGCCGGCGTGTCGGTCAGCAGCACCACGTCGCCCTTGACGTTGTTGGCCTGCGCCTCGCGGATGATCATCTCGAGCTGGCTGGTAGCGGAGACCTTCACGCCGGTCGCCTTCAGCCCGTATTTGGCCGCGAACGACTTGGCCATGTCGACGATCTTGCCGGTGCTGTCATAGATCGTGATCGGCGGCTCGTTGCGCGCCGCTGCAAGCGCGGCGGCCTCGTCGAACGGCGCCACGCCCTGCGCTGCGGCGGGGCCGGCGAGGGTCGCGGTCAGCAGGCCGGCGATCAACCCGGCCAAGGCTCGCGGACGCGATGATGGACGATGTGGTGTCATGTCGCTCTCCCTGGTTGTTTCCCGGCCTCGTCGGGCCGTTTCCCGTCTTATTTCTTGTAGTTGAGCCGCCAGAAATCCTGCCAGTCCTGGCGCTTGTCGGCATCGTCGCCGGCGGTAGTGGCGTTGAACGTCATGAGCTGGCCGAGCACCGCGCCGACGCCCGAGGGCTCGTCGGCCGGCATGGCGATCTTGGCGTTGGTCGGAATCTTGCCGTCGACGATCTGCGGCGCGATGCCCTCTGTCGTCATCAGGTAATGGATGAAGAGCTTGGCTGTCGCCGGGCTCTTCGTGTTTTTCGCGATCAGGCCGAGGCCGGGATAGGTGAAGCCGGCGAAGGGCTTGAGATCCTTGCAGATGCCGAGCTTCATGTTGGCTGTGAGGTTGTCGCGGTATTTCGCGGTCGAGACCAGCGCGAAGAACGGCTTGGCCTGGTTGGCGGCGCCCGCAGCCTCCGCAACCGTGCCACTGTCGCCCATCATCGGCGCGTTCCGGGCATAGGCCTTGACCCAGGCGGCGGTGGCGCTGGCCTCCGTCGTCTTCAGCTCCTTGCCGTAGAGGTCCTTGTAGGCCTTGGCCATGGCGGCGTCGTGATGCGTCGCCATCTGGTTGAACCAGTCGGCGTAGAGCGGCTTGTCGTAGATATCGAGCATCGCGACCCGGCCCTTCCACTCGGGCTCGGTCAATTGCCAGATATTGGTGACAGGGCAGGTCTTGTAGGCGGCCGTATTGTAGGTCCAGACATGCGGGTCGGTGACGATGACGAGCGGCTTGCGCATCGCCTCGGGCACATCCGGCGCGATATCGGGCGGCACCCAGCTCTCGACGATGCCCTGCGGCAGAAGCTCGGTCATCGCGGTCGAGACGTCGATGGCGACGCTGACATCGCCGATCACGTTATTGGCGCGGGCCTCGCGCACGAGCAGGTCGGCCTGTGTCGCTTCGTTGACCTTCTTGCCCGTGGCTTTCAGGCCGTATTTCTCGGAGAAAGCCTTGGCGGTCTCGACGATCTTGCCGGTGACCGCATAGACGGTGATCGGCTTCTCCGCCTTGGCCGCCGCGATCAGCGCGTTCAGGTCGAAGCGTTCCGCCTGCTGCGCGACGGCCGGCGACAGGCCGGCCACCAGCGCTACGGCGGCGGCCGAAGCCGCGAGGCGGAGCCGGGCGGGAATGCTTGATGTCATGGGCATCTCCTTCGGTTCGCGTCAGTGGCGGCGGGCAGGGCGCAGCGCCTGATCGGCGGCGGCGGTGCGGTTGCCGGCCTTGTCGAAGACATGCAGCGCGCGCGGCTCGACCCAGAAATTCACGGCCTCGCCCTGTTCGATCGCGGGCATCTCATGCGTGGTCTGGAACAGCTTGCCGCCCGGCACGGTGAGCTCGACGATCCAGCTTCCGCCGGTCGGCAGGATGCCGGTGACCTCCGCCTTCCCGGAAAAGGCGCCTTCGGGCGCTGCCCCCGTCGTGACCTTCAGCGCCTCCGGCCGGATGCCGACCGAGCCGGCTTCCGCAAGTCCGCCCGAGAAGGCTGTAAGCCACTGGCCGGCGCTGGCCGCGACCGGCGTCGGCGCCTCGCCGAGCTCCAGTATGTTGATCGGCGGATTGCCGACGAACTGGGCGACGAAGCGGTTGGCCGGCCAGTCATAGATGTCGTTGGGCGTGCCGACCTGCTGCAGATGCCCCTCGCTCATCACGGCGATGGTGGTCGCCAGCGTCATCGCCTCCCACTGGTCATGGGTGACGAAGACGATCGTGGTCTTGAACTCGCGATGCAGGCGCTTGAGCTCGGCGCGCATTTCGAGGCGCAGCGCCGCGTCGAGATTGGAGAGCGGCTCGTCGAGCAGCAGCACCTCGGGATTGACCGCCAGCATGCGGGCGAGCGCGACGCGCTGCTGCTGCCCGCCCGAGAGCTGCGACGGGTAGCGGTCGCGGTACTTCTCGATGCCGAGCGTACTCATCACGCGCTGCACGCGCTCCTCGCGCTCGGCCTTGGGCACCTTGCGCAGCCGCAGGCCGAAATCGGTATTGCGCTCGATCGTCAGATGCGGCCAGAGCGCGTAGCTCTGGAAGACCAGCCCCATCTCGCGCTTCTCCGGCGGCACGAAGATGCCGGCGCCGACGCTGTCGACCATGCGGGCGCCGACCTGGATCTCGCCGGCGCTGAGGTTCTCAAGCCCCGCAATCATGCGAAGCGTCGTGGTCTTGCCGCAGCCGGACGGCCCCAGCAGGCACATGAATTCGCCGTCGCCGATTTCGAGATCGAGGCCGGAGACGGCATTCGCCCCCGCAACCCCGTAGTTCTTCGCGACGCCGCGCAGGTTGATCCTGGGCATGGTTCAGTTCCCTAGTCCTTGCGCGAGATTGGATTTGGTCAGCTTCTGGCCCGCGAGTGTGCCGAAATAGGAGATCGCGGCGATGATCAGCACCACGGCATTGGCCGCCTGGGTGTAGTGGTAGTCGATCAGGCGCAGCGAATATGTGGTGAGCACGTCGGTGCCGGGCACGGCGAGCACGACGAAGAGGCTGAGGCCCTTGATGCCGGAGATGAAGGGCAGCAGTATCCCGGTGGTCAGCGCGCCCTTCTGGATCGGGATCACGATGGCGATGAGGCGGCGGAACCAGCCGGCGCCGGCGATCTGCGCCGCTTCCTCCGGGTCCTTGCCGAGCTGCATCATCGCCGCGACGCCGGCCCGCGAGGCATAGGGCATCTGGTCGGCGATGAGCGCGAGCATCAGGATCGCCGCCGTGCCGTAGAGCGCCGGGATCGGTCCGCGCGGCACCGCGAAGAGTGAGAGATAGGCGGCGGCGAAGGCGATGCCCGGCACCAGATAGGGCATGAAGGTGACCTGGCGCAGGAAGGCGGCGAGCGGCCGGACCGGCGTGCGCGCCACGACATAGCCGACGAGCAGGCCGAGCACGCCCGAGGTCACCGAGGCGACACCGACGATCGACAGGCTGTTCCAGGCCGCCTGCCAGAGATCGGGCGTGAACAGCACGCCGCTCTTCATCGCGACGGTGTTGAGGTCGCGGCCGATCCAGTAGTCGAGGGTGAAATTGGCCGGCGCGAAGTTGCCGGGCTGGCGCATCACGGTCGAGAGCGCGAGCGTCAGCAGCGGCAGCCCGACGCTGAAGGCGAACATCAGGGCGGCGAAGACCGTGGCTGGCCAGCGCAGGATGCCGAGCGGGCTCAGCCGGCTCATCGAGCCCTTGGAGCCGATGGTGACGAAGCGGCGGGCTTCCTTGAGCAGCCTTGCATCGATCATCAGCGTGATGACGCCGATCAGCATGATCGAGCCGGCGAGCACGGCGGCGACGGCGGACTGGCGCGACGAGATGCTGCGATAGAGCGACGTCGCGAGCACGTCGAAATCGACCGGCAGGCCAAGCACATAGGCGACGCCGAACTCGCCGAGGCATTTCGCGAAGATCAGCACCATCGCCGAGAGCAGCGCAGGCTGCATCAGCGGCAGGATGATCTGGCGCGCGACGGTGAGCCGGTTCGCGCCGAGGATGCGGGCGGAATCCTCCAATTGGCTGTCGAAGCGGCGCAGCGCATTGCCGAACAGCAGGATCACGAAGGGCGAATAATGCAGGGCGAGGATGATGGTGATCGGCAGCCGGCCATAGGCGAGCCAGTCCGGCGGCGTCAGGCCCATCGCCTCCAGCCAGCCCGGCTGGCCGCCGACGGTGCGGTTCTTGAACAGGGTCGTCCAGGCCAGCGCGAAGGTCCAGGCCGGCAGCATGTAGGGCACGATCAGCGCGGTCGCGAACCAGCGCCGGCCGAACATGTCGGTGCGGCTGAGCAGCCAGGCGAGCACCCCGCCGATGATCATCGCGAGCGCAATCGCGCTGGCCGCCACCGTCAGCGTGTTGGCCAATGGCCCCCAGAACAGGTCGCGCGCGACCCGCGAGGTGAAGGCGCGCTCGAGATAATAGGTGGTGAAGTCGCCGGCGCTCGCCCGCAGGCGGCGCTCGTCGCCGAACTGCACCCGCACGGCGTCGAACAGGATCGACAGCACCGGCATGACGATCAGGTAGGTGAAGAGGCCGGCAAGCAGCAGGCCGATGAAGGTGGTCGGCCCGGTGAGTGCGACCTTCGCGCGATAGCGCAGGGCATTCAGCCGGCTGCCGCTGCTCGGGATCGATGCGGGAACCGGGCCGGCGCTGCGGGCGATCGGGGAACTGCTCATCGCTTCACGCCGCTCTGCTGGCGGGGCGTGACAGGGTAAAGGCAATGCACGCGTGTGCGTCGCGCCGGACAATAAGCCCTTCGACCATTCCGTTTCCTCCGTGCCCACCGGTTGGACCGGCAGGCTTCGTCTTTTCGGGGCGGGTCAAGGGAAGTGGCCCTTGCCGCCCGCTTCCGCCGTTTCTCGGCGGTTTCGTGCCGTGCTCTGATGAGCCGGCTTCCCATTGGTCCACGGCCAGCCTGCGAATGTCAACGGGTTTCGATAGATTTTCGCACAGCTGTGCAATCGCAATGTGTGCACCGCAAGCCGGGTAGATTCCGGTGAGAAGCGACAGGCCGCACATAATTATCGCCTTGCCGCGCCGTAGATTCGATCAGCTGTGCGGGCAACGGGATGGAATTCATGACATCAGGGAGGTTGCCTGCGGGGAGGCGCGTCCGATCGGGTCCCTCAACTGACCGGCGATCGTTCCGCCTCGGAAGAAGCCGTGCCCACGCGTGCTGGCGATTGACGGGAGCCGGGCCGCGTGGAACATCGTCGGCACTACTGTCATCTGGGGATGGAATTATGAAGTTGACCCTGGCGCTTGCCGCTGCTGTCGTCTGCACCGTTTCGGTGTCGGCGGAAGCACAGACCCTGAAAACCATTCAGTCGCGCGGCGTCCTGAACTGCGGGACCGGGGCGAATCTCGCCGGCTTCGCCGTTCCCGACGCGAATGGTGTCCTGACCGGCATCAATGCCGATTACTGCCGGGCCCTGGCTGCGGCCGTCTTCGGCGATCCAGCCAAGGTGAAGTTCATCCAGCTGCCGTCGAAGGACCGGATCACCGCGCTCCAGTCGGGCGAGACCGATCTCATCGCCGCCACCACGACCTGGACCATGAGCCGCGACACGACGCTCGGCCAGAATTTCCGCGCGACCTACTACTATGACGGCCAGGGCTTCATGGTGAAGAAGTCGCTGAACATCAAGTCGGCGAAGGAGTTGAGCGGCGCCTCGATCTGCATCCAGCAGGGCACCACGACCGAGCTCAACACTGCGGACTATTTCCGCAAGAACAACATGAAGTTCGAGCCGGTGACCTTCGCCACCAATAACGAGGCGACCGAGGCCTATGAGAGCGGCCGCTGCGACGCTTTCACCACCGACGCGTCGGGCCTCTATTCCGAGCGCATGCGCTTCAAGGCGCCGGCCGATCACATCGTCCTGCCGGAGACGATCTCGAAGGAGCCGCTGGGCTACGTCACGCGCCATGGTGACGACCAGTGGTTCGATATCGTCACCTGGGTCCATTTTGCCCAGATCACGGCCGAGGAGCTCGGCGTGACCCAGGCGAATGTCGACGAGCTGCGCGCGAAGTCGGACAATCCCGAGATCAAGCGCCTGCTCGGCAAGGAAGGCACCTTCGGCGAGGCGCTCGGCCTCAAGAATGACTGGGCCTATAACGCCATCAAGGCGGCCGGCAATTACGGCGAGATGTTCGAGCGCAATCTCGGCGAGAAGTCGCTGCTCAAGATCGCGCGCGGCCAGAACGCGCTGTGGAGCAATGGCGGCCTGCAATACGCGGCGCCGATCCGCTAAGCATCGGACCATTCGTCCGCTGACATGAAGAAGGGCCCGGCTGCTCCATCAGCCGGGCCCTTTCTGCATCCGGCCAAGCGTGCGGCGCTTGTCCGCAATCCGCGAAAACCCCTTGCGGTTGGCCGCGGACCAGCGGAATGAGGGAAGGGCTGTTTCAGTCCGAAAAGGTGAGGGTGAAGACGATGGCGGCTCCGATCGTTCCGGCAAGCGAAGCTGTGACCGAAAGCGAAGCTTTTCGTCCGCATACCTCGCATTGGGGCGTGTTCTCGGCCCGCATGAAGGAAGGGCAGCTCGAGGTCCGTCCGCATGAGGGCGATCCCGATCCCAACGAGATCATCCAGAATTTCCCGGCCGCGCTACGCCACCGCGCCCGCATCGCCCAGCCCATGGTCCGCCGCGGCTGGCTGGAAAACGGGCCGGGTCCCGACGACCGCCGCGGCCGCGACGAATATGTGCCGATGTCGTGGTCGGCGGTGCTCGACAAGCTCGCAGGCGAACTGCGCCGCGTGCGCGACGATTTCGGGCCCGGCGCAATCTTCGGCGGCTCCTATGGCTGGGCCAGTGCCGGGCGCTTCCACCACGCCCAGAGCCAGATCCACCGCTTCCTGAACACCTCGACCGGCGGCTACGTGAAATCGGTCAACAGCTATTCCTCGGGCGCGTCTTCCGTCCTCGTGCCGCATATTATCGGCGACTACGAGGACCTGGTGAAGCGCAACGTCTCCTGGGAGCAAATCGCCGACCATAGCGAGATCGTGCTCGCCTTCGGCGGCATGGCGCTGAAGAACAGCATGGTCGCCGGCGGCGGCACCAGCCGCCATGTCGAGCGCGGCGCGATGGAGCGGGCGCAGGAGCGCGGCTGCGAATTCGTGCTGGTGAGCCCGCTGCGCAGCGACCTGCCGGCCGGAGCCCACGCCGACTGGGTCGCCAACAGGCCGGGTAGCGATACCGCTCTGATGCTGGCGCTGGTCCATACGCTCGTGGTCAATGGCCTGCATGACCGCGCCTTCCTCGATCGCTACACAGTCGGCTGGCCGGTCTTCGAGCGCTATCTGCTGGGCGCGACCGATGGCCAGCCCAAGGATGCGAACTGGGCTGCTCCCATCGCCAGCCTGCCGGCCGAGGAGATCGTCGCGCTGGCCAAGCGCCTCCACGGCAAGCGCGCGCTCATCGTCGTCGCGCACGCCCTGCAGCGCGCGGCCCATGGCGAGCAGCCGGTCTGGATGGGCATGGTGCTCGCGGCGGCGCTCGGCCAGATCGGCCTTCCCGGCGGCGGCTATGGCTACGGCCTTGGCGCCATCGCCTATTACGGCCGGCGCTACAATGCCGTCCCGATGCCGACCTTCTCGCAAGGCAGGAACCCGATCAGCGACTACATCCCGGTCGCGCGCATCTCCGACATGCTGCTCAACCCGGGCACGACCTATCGCTATAACGGCCAGACCCGGACCTATCCCGAGATCAAGCTGGTCTACTGGGCCGGCGGCAACCCGTTCCACCACCATCAGGACCTGAACCGCCTGCGCGAGGCCTTCGCCAGCATCGACACACTGGTCGTGCACGAGCTCGCCTGGACCGCGACCGCCCGCCACGCCGATATCGTGCTGCCCTGCACGATGACGCTGGAGCGCGAGGATATCGGCGGCAACCCCAACGACCCGCTGCTGGTGCCGATGCATCCGGTGGTCGCGCCCTATGGCGAGGCGCGCGACGACTATTCGATCTTCGCCGATCTCGCCGAGCGGCTCGGCACGGGCGAGGCCTTCACCGAGGGCCGCACCGCCCGGCAATGGCTGGAGCATCTCTACGAACCGACCCGCACGGCTCTTGCCGAGAAGGGCCTGCCGGCACCGAGCTTCGCCGAGTTCTGGGCGGGCGAGGGCTTCGACCTGCCGCAGCAGCCGGACGATGGCGGCAAGCTGCGCGCCTTCCGCGCCGATCCGGTGGCTGCACCGCTGCCGACGCCATCAGGCAAGCTCGAAATCTTCTCGGAGACCATCGCCGGCTTCGGCGAGGCGGATTGCCCCGGCCACCCCACCTGGCTCGGCGCGACCAATGTCCCCGATGACGCCAACCCCTATGTGCTCGTCGCGAACCAGCCCCGGACCCGGCTGCACAGCCAGTTCGATTTCGGCGGCCACAGCAGCGACGCCAAGCATCGCGGCCGCGAGGTTGCGCATATGCATCCGGACGATGCGGCGCTGCGCGGCATCGCCGACGGCGACATCATCCGGCTCTCGAACGAGCGCGGCGCCTGCCTTGCCGCGGTCCATGTCACCGACGGCATCCGCAAGGGCGTGATCCAGCTGCCGACTGGCGCCTGGTACGATCCCGCCGACCCGAACGACGACAAGCCGCTCTGCGTCCACGGCAATCCGAACGTGCTGACCCGCGATATCGGCACCTCGGCGCTGGCGCAGGGCTGCACCGGCCAGCTCACCACGGTTCATGTCGCGCGCTTCGACGGCAACCTGCCGCCGATCCAGGCTTTCGACCCGCCGGGCTCGCGCACGGCCGAAGCCGCCGAGTAAGCACTGAAATCCGCGATCCGCTGCCGGGAAAACCGGTGGCGGCCCGCGCAAGCCGACAACGAAAACAACCCGCCGCCCGCTTTCGCGAGACCGCATGTCCTCCTATATCGACACCTATTACCGCCGCACCCTCGCGACCGAGGAGAGCTACGCGCCGGCCGAAGGCACGCTGAAGACGGATATCTGCATCGTCGGCGGCGGCCTCGCTGGCCTCACCGCCGCGCTCAACCTTGCCCGTGCCGGCCGCTCAGTCCTGCTGTTGGAGGCCGAACGCGTCGCCTGGGGTGCGTCTGGCCGCAATGGCGGTTTCGTCAGCCCGGGCTATGCGACCTCGCTCGCCGCGATCGAGCGTCAGACCGGCCGCGACCAGGCCGACGAACTCTATCGCCTGACGATGGAGGGCGTCGAGATCGTCCGAGGCAATATCGATAGCCTGGGGATCACCGAGGCCGCGCCGTCGCCGGGCATCATGAAGGTCGTGCGCTATGATGGCGGCGCCGGGCTTCAGGCGGTGCGCGACACGCAGGAGAAGCGCTTCGGCCGCAAACTGCGCTATCTCGGCCGCGACGAGACGCGCGCGCTGCTCAATTCGCCGAAATACCACGCCTCGCTGACCGCCGACGATTCCTTCCATTTCCACCCGCTGAACTATGCTCGCGCTCTCGCCCGCGAGATCGTCCGGCTCGGCGGCAGGATCCACGAGGGCTCGCCGGTCATCTCCTGCGAGCTCGACGGCGCGGTGAAGCAGTTGAAGACGGCCAGGGCGACGATCGAAGCCGACCAAGTGCTGTTCACCACCGGCGGCTATACCGGTGATGTGCTGCCGGCCTTGCGCCGCGCCTATATCCCGATCGCGACCTATGTGCTGCTGACCGAGGCCGCCCCGGACCTTATCCGCTCTGCGATCCGCATCGGTACCGGCGTCGGCGACGACCGGCGCGCGGGCGACTATTACCGCACGGTCGAGGGCGGCTCGCGCATCCTCTGGGGCGGGCGCATCACCACGCGCACGACCGAGCCCAGCGACGTCGCCGCGATCCTGCGCCACGAGATGGTGACGACCTATCCGCAACTCGCGGAGCTGAAGGTCGAAGCCGCCTGGTCGGGCCTGATGTCCTATGCGCGCCATCTCATGCCGCAGATCGGCCAGTACCGGCCGGGCGTCTGGTACTGCACCGCCTTCGGCGGCCACGGCATGAACACCACCGCGATCGGCGGCACCGTCATCGCCGAGGCAATCCGCGGCGCCAGCGACCGCTACAAGCTGTTCGCGCCCTTCGGTCTGGTCTGGAACGGCGGCCCCTTCGGCACGGCGGCGGTCCAATTGACCTATTGGAGCTATCAGGCGGCCGATTTGATCCGCGGGCGCTAGCACGGGTTTCCTTCTCCCCTTGCGGGAGAAGGTGGCCCGAAGGGCCGGATGAGGGGTCGCACTGCCTCATCCATCATTGCGAGGAGCGAAGCGACGAAGCAATCCAGGGGGACTGGGTTGAACCTCTCACCCAGCTCTCTGGATTGCTTTGCTGCGCTCGCAATGACGGAAAGCGTTGTGCGACCCCTCATCCGCCTGCCGGCACCTTCTCCCGCAAGGGGAGAAGGAAACGCGCGGCACTCCGCCCGCCCGAGAACGCCGCTGCGCTACTGGAACCCGGCAGCCTGCAGCTTGAACAGCTCGGCATAACGCCCGTCCTGCGCCATGAGTTCGGCATGGCTTCCCTGTTCGAGAATGGCGCCGCCTTCCAGCACGAGGATGCGGTCGGCCATGCGCACCGTCGAGAAGCGGTGCGAGATCAGCAGCACTGTCTTGCCGGCGCTGAGATGGCGAAAACGCTCGAAGATCTCGGCCTCGGCGCGGGCGTCGAGCGCCGCGGTCGGCTCGTCGAGGATCAGGATTGCCGCGTCGCGGAAATAGGCCCGCGCGATGGCGACCTTCTGCCACTGCCCTCCCGAGAGATCGAGCCCGCTCTGGAATCCAAGTCCGAGCATCTGGTCGTAAGCCTCTGGCAGGCCGGTGATAACGGGATCGGCCAGGCTCTTGCGCGCAGCCTCGACGATCGCCGGCCGCTCGCCGATCCGCATCACCCGGCCGACACCGATATTCTCCGAGGCTGTCAGGTTGTAGCGCATGAAATCCTGGAAGATCGCGCCGACATGCTCGCGTAGCGCCGGCAGCGGGATGTCGCGGATATCGATGCCGTCGATCAGGATGCGGCCTTCGTCCGGCTCGTAGAGCCGGGTCAGCAGCTTGACGATGGTGGTCTTGCCGGCGCCGTTCTCGCCGACGAGCGCGAGCGTCTCGCCGGCCGGCAGGGCGAAGCTGAAATGACGCAAGGCCCAGTCCGGCTTGCCGGGATAGCGGAAACCGACATCCTCGAACGTCACGCCCTGTCGGAGGGGTGCGGGAAAGGCGCGCGGGTGCGCCGGAGACACCACGGTCGAGCGCATGTCGAGGAAGGCATAGAGATCGCCGAGATACTGGGCCTGCGACGTGATCTGCGAGAGGCCAACGATTAGCCCTTCGAACAACCCGTTGAGCCGCATCAGCGAGCCGGCCAGGAAGGTGAGATCGCCGATGCTGAGCTCGCCTGTCAGGGCGCGCCAGGCGACCACGGCATAGGCCGCGTAATAGGCGAGCGAGCCGATGGCGCCCGACAGGCTGCTCCAGGTGGCGCGCCGCACGGCCAGCCGGCGGTTCGTGGCGATGATGCGCTCCGCGACCTCCCGCAGCAGGCCGGCGATGTAGCTGCCCAGGCCGAACAGCTTCACCTCCTTGGCCGCATGCGTGGAGGAGCCGACATGCTGGAGATAGTTGAGGCGCCGCCGTTCCGGGATCAACGCCATCGCCGCTTTGTACTGCCGGGCATTGAAATGCGCCTCGACCAGCAAGGTCGGGAGCAGGGCCGCGAGCAGCAGCACGATTAGCCAGGGCACGAAGAACACCAGGCCGGCCGGAAGCGCGAACAGCGTCACCGCATTCTGGAGCTGCGTGAGGAGATTGGTCACGAGCTGGTAGCCGAGCATCGTCGCGGCATTGGCGCGTTGCAGCTTGTCCTGTGCGGCGCTGCCCTCGATATCCCGGAGGTCGAGTTCGGCCGCGCGTTCGACGAGCTGCGCGCCCATCGCGAAGCCGTGGCGCTCGGACAACAGGCCTTCGACCAGCGTTCCCAGCCGGTTGAGCGCGTTGCCGCCGGCGACCAGCAGGAACTCGATCAGAATCCAGCCGGCGAGCGCCGAGGCCCGGCCGCTCTCCAGCCAATCGGAGAGGTTGGGACCGGGAGCCGGCGTCCGCGTCTGGAGCACGATCTCGTCGATGATCAGCTTGCCGACGAAGAGCATCGCCGGCGGCTGGAGCGCGCGCAGCAGGCGCAGTGCCGCGATCGCCGCGAAGAGCCGTGGGCTGGTCTGCCACAGCGAGCGCAGCAGCCGCGGCACGTCGCGCCATTGGGAGAGACGCCGCCGCAGGGCGGCGGCAGCTTCGGAAAGCGAGGGAATGGCCATCAGGAGGTCGGCGAAAAGGGGAGGCGACTCATCTTCGCTCAGCTTACCGGCTCGGCTTGCGCGAGGGCAGTGGCGGGGGCTGCCTCTGGCCGTGGTGGCTGCTGCCTCAACTCGATCATCTGGAGCGAGCCGAGGCCCTGAGGGGCGCGATGCGCGATCAGGACCAGCGTGCTCGCCGGCAACGACCGGCGCAATTCCGAAAGCAACTGCGCCTCCGACTCCACATCGAGCGCGCTCGTCGCTTCGTCGAGCACCAGCCAGTCGGGCGCCTGCAACAGCGCGCGCGCCAATGCGAAGCGCTGCTGCTCGCCGCCGGAGAGCCCGCGCCGCTTGTCCGTCCAGCCGTCCTCGTCGAGCGACCAGAGTTCCTCCAGCCCGACAGTGGCGAGCGCCCGGCGCAAGGTCGCGTCCTCGACGGCCTCCGGCGATTGCGGATAGGCCAGTGCGGAACGCAAGCTCCCGAGCGGCAGATAGGGCTGCTGTGGCAGGACGAGCATGCGCCCTTCCGGTCGGTCGATCCGGCCCTCACCATGCATCCAAAGCCCGACGATCGCCTTCGCCAGCGTGCTCTTGCCATGGCCGGAGGGGGCCGCGAGCCAATAGTTGCCGCCAGCCTTCAGCTTCAGGTCCGGGACGGGCGGGAGGCGGCGCCCCGCAGGCGTTGCGAGGACGAGGTCGCGCAGCCGCAGCTCCGCATTGCCGGTTTTATGCAGGGCAGGGCCGCTTGCCGGCATGGCCGCGCCCTCGGCTGCCCGCATGAAATGCGACAGGCGGCTGGCCGCCGCGGCGAGCTCGGTCAGGTCGCGATAGGAGAAGACGAACCAGGACAGCGTCGTCACCACGTTCTGGAAAGCCGAGCCGATCTGCATCAGCCCGCCGAAGGTGACGTGCCCGGCGAGAAAGGCCGGCAACGCCAGGAAGAGCGGAATACGCAGCACGGTCTGGAAATAGGGGCGCGTGAAGAAGCCGAGGATCAGTTCGCGATTGGCGAGCTTCTGCCAATTCCCGGCAATCGCGCCGAAGCGCTCGCGGAAGAGACGCCGCTCCGCCGGCTCGCCATCGGCCAGCGCCACGCCCTCGACATGTTCGCGCAGGCGCACCAGCGAGAAGCGGAAATCGGCCTCGCGCTTCTGCTGCTCGACCGTCAGCGCCTTCAGCGGGCGGCCGAGTCCGTGCGTGATGAGGGTGGCGACGGCCACATACAGCGGCGCCGCCCAGACCATGTAGCGCGGGATCTCGATGGCATGGCCGAACAGGTGGAACGATAGCGCGAAGGTCGAGAGTGACCACAGGATCGAGACATAGGTCACCAGCGCGATGATGTTGGTGGCGAGTTCGAGCCCCTCGATCGTGAGCTTCTCGACGAAGATGCGGCAATCCTCGGCGATGCGCTGGTCGGGATTGTCGAGCCCGTGGTCTGTGCGCTCGCGCAGGTGCCAATAGGCCTTGCCGGCCAGCCAGCGGTCGAGCGCGGCCTCGGTCAATGCGCGCCGCCAGCGGATCTGCAGCATCTTGCGCAGATAGGCGCTGGCCAGATGGATGCCGACGCTTATCGCGATCAGCCCGAAGAAGATCGCGATCTGCCTGAGTGCGCCGTCGACATCGAGCTTTTGCAGCGCGTTATAGAAATCGGCGGTCCAGGCGATCAGGCGCACGCCGACCTGCACCCCGGCGAGGCCGAGCCCGAAGATCATCAGGAAATAGAGCGCGCCGATCTTGCCGCCCGGCCCGGCGATGCAGAGCCGGGTCAACCCGATGATCTGGGAGAGCACGGCTCTCATGATGCCGCCCGCGGCGTCCGCCGCGATTGCGGCGGCTCGGGCGTATCGAGCCGGAACAGCGCGTCGGCGATGCCCGCGAGTGGTTCCGCTTCGGGCGCGGCATCGGTTGCCGGCAGCAGGACCGCGATATCCTCGATGCCGAGATCGCGGAGCTGGAATGGCGTGCCATGACCATATTCGAGATGGCCGCGCCCGATGATGCCGACGACCAGCGGATCGTCGGTCGCCTCAGCGAGGTGATCGGCGATGCGGCAGGCGAAGGAGCGGTCCCAGCATTGCTGTGCCCGCACGAAGCGATCGAAGCGCTCAGGCGCCATCGCCTCCGGCTTGGCCGACCCGCTGAAGCGACCGGTGATCGCGGCCAGATAGTCGCGATAGCCATCGGTTGCCGGCGCAGACGGCGTGACCCCGTCGCGCTCCGCGACCGGGATGGCTTCCCAGCCGACCTGACCGACCCGCGTGACCAGTGGGCGGTGGCAGTTCAGCGCCAGCATCTTCACCCGCTGCTGCCGGCAGAAATGGAACAGCGGCAGGTAGAGTTCGGGGTCGAAACCCCAGACATCAGCCCACTCGCTACGCTCGAGGAAGGTCGCGGTGCCCATCTCGCCCGCGACCCAGGCGTCGAGCACCGGCTGGATGTGCAACGGGAACATCTCGAAGCCCACCGCCATCTGTGGCCGCAGCTGATGCAGGCAGGTGGTGACGTGCAGTTGCCAGCGATGGATCTCGGCGACGTCATGTGTCTCGCCGAGCAGGACGACGCGCTTCCGCGCCATCGCCTGCATCAGCTCGCCCTGCGCCAGCAGCCGGCCCGTATCCGGGCAGAGCCATGTCGCGCGCGGATGGGCGTAGGTCGCGCCCGTCGGTGCCGGTTCAGCCGCCGACGACATCGACATCCGGAACCTCCGCGAAGGCGGCCGCCGGGCCGCGCAGGACGAGGCCGAAACCCTTGCCCTCGCTGTCGCGGGCTTCGAGCGCCACGGTCCCCGCGTTGTCCGTCCGCGCCCAGCCGGAGACCGCCCCGGCCTTGAGATGCAGGTGGAAATCGCCCTGCATGATGTTGACGAAGCCCATGGCTGGCTTCGGTTCGGGCAGGGCGCCCTGCCAATGCTGGAACAGGCCGGAACGTTCGACATCGATCGCGATTGCCTGGCCGCTGGCCAGGATCGCCGCGAAGCTGCGGGCGCCGAGATCGTCTTCCGGCACGTCCGCCGAGCCGCCGCTGCCGGGCGCCTCGCGCTGGACCGGCTCCAGCTTCTCGCCGGCGCCGTACGGCTCGAGCGCCTTGTCGAAGGGCTCCAACCCATCGAGCCCGATCAGGCTGAACAGGGTCTCGCCGGACGCGTCCTGGCATTCCAGGCGCGGCAGCACGCGCTCGCGCATCTTGCTGGTCCGGTCGGCGACGATGCCGACGACCGTGGTCAGGTCGATGCGGCTGTCATGGAAGGCGCCGGACAAACGGGCCTCGTTGCCGGAGATGGTCACCGTCTCGACAGCGCCCATCCGTTCATGGGTCGCGCCGCCGGAGCGCGTGCTCAGCATCACGCGGCCCATGGCGGGCAGGCTTTGCAGGATTTCGGCCGGCGCTTGCGCGAGCTTTTCGCGCGGATTGGTCTCGTTGCTCATCATGGTCTCCAAAAGGGTTGCGACGCCCCGGGGTCTCGACCGGGGCGCCGCTGATCCGCCGGGCCTCGTGGCGCGGCGTCTCGAACAGGGTCAGAACTCGACGGAAGCGGCGAGCTTGAAAGTGCGCCCCGGGGCCGTCTGCAGTTCCAGCGGATTGGTCGCGGCAGTCGCTGCGGTCGCTGTCTTGGCGTAGTTCAGGACATCGGCGAAATAGCGCCGGTCGAAGATGTTCTGCACGCCGCCGCGCACGGTGATGGAACTGGTCGGCTTCCAGTTCAGATAGGCGTCGAACACCGAATAGCCGCCGGGCTTGAACGTGGTCGGAGCGTCCGCGCGCGTGGCGCCGGCTGCGAAGGTGCCGATCACCTCGGCCTCCAGCCCGTATTCCGGCATCAGGTACTTGAGGCCGGCGACAGCCTTGAGCGGGCTGATATTATAGGGAACGATGGGCGAGCCCTGCTCCTTGCGCTGCTTGCCGTACTGGTAGCTGACGGCGAGATGGCCGACCCAGCGTTCCTGGAAACGCCATTCGGCCGAGGCCTCGATGCCGGAGATCTTCACGCGCGACAGGTTGCGCGAGGTGATGTCGGTCGTGCCGGGCACCTCGTAGAGCTCCTGGATGAAGTCCTTGTAGTCGGCATGGAAGGCGCCGACCGAAAACCAGCCATCGGCGAAGCGGCCGCGTACGCCGGCCTCGTAGGACTTCACCTTCTCCGGGCGGAGATCCGGATTGGGGATCAGGTTCTGGGTGCCGAAGGGCAGTGAAGTGTAAAGCTGCTGCGCCGTCGGCATCTTGAAGCCCTCGGCATAGCGGGCATAGAGCGAATAGGTCTCGTCGAGCTTGAAGAGCGTGCCGACCTGCGGGATCACGCGGTGCGAATCCAGTTCGCGCGGGGCCTTGCCGGGCACGATGACGTAGCCCTGCCCGAGGCGCGGATCGATGTTGTAATTGGCGTAGCGAAGGCCGGGCGTGATCGTCCAGCGACCGTCCAGGAGCTCGATCTCGTCCTGCAGGTAGAAGTCGTAGCGCGTCGTCGTGGCATTGGCGAAGTTGAAGCCGCCGGCGATCGTCGTGGTGGTCACGCCGGTCGTCAGGTTCCGGACGTCGTCGCGGCGCTTGTAGTCGGTGCGCGTGACGTCGCCCTGGAAGCCATAGGTCAGCCGGTGGAAGGTCGGCCCCAGCGCGAAGCTAGACTTCGCCTGGATGTCGAGCTGCGAGAAGCGCTCCTTGTAGTCGAGCAGGCCGCGCGTGAAGCGCTGCTGGCCGTTCGAGAGCGTCTGCAGGCGGTTGTTGATGACCTCGCGCTCCTGCGGCGAGAACGAGGCCTGCCAGCGGACGGAGTCGAGGAAGCTTAAGCCCGCCTGCCACTCATGCTCGATCGCGATGCGCTGGCGGCTCTTGGTCTGGTCGCGGATATAGGCGCCGTTACGGGTGCCGAGGCTGACGACATTGTAGTCCCAGAGCTGGTTCGCCCGCGTGTCGTTGTCGAAATACTCGCCGGTCAGCTTGATTGTATGGTCGGCCGTCGGCTTGAAGACGAGCTTGCCGAACGCGTTCCAGACCTCCGTGTCGATCGGGTTGAGCTGGTTGCAGCCCAGGAAGCGCAGGGTCGGCACCGGGCAGCCCCAGCGCCCGCCATCGGCGCGCGCCTTGCTCAGCTTGCCTTCCTGCGCCGTGCGATGGCTCACACCGACGATCGCCTCGAAGGCGGGCGAGAAGCTGTAGGCGGCGATGCCGGTCTTCACGAGAGAGCGGTCGAAGCTGTCATAGCTCGTATCGATCTTGACCGCCCAGGGCTTGTCCTTGCGACCCTTCAGCAGTTCCTGCGGATCGAGCGTGCGGTATGCGACGATGCCGCCCAGCGCATCGGCGCCCCAGAGCACCGAGCCCGGGCCGCGCACGATCTCGACATTCTTGAGGAAGGGCAGATCGACGAAGTCGCGGTTGCCGTCGGTGATGCGCTCGATCACGCGCGAACCATCGACCTGCATCTGCACGCGGTTGCCGCCGACGCCGCGGATGGTGAAGCCGCCGTAGTTGCCGAACGGGTCGGTTCCGGAGGTCTGGCGGTTGACGATGACGCCGGGCTCGTAGCGCACGAGATCCTGCGTGTCGCGGGTGATCCGCTGCTCCATATCCTGCCGCGTGATCACGCTGACGGTGCCGGGAACATCGAGCACCTGCTTCTCGCCGCGCGTCGCGGTGACCGTGATCTGATCGAGCGAGATCGTCTGTTCGCCGCTGTTCCCATTAGCTTGCGGCGTCTGCGCCTGAGCCACCGAAAGGGCGGTCGTCGACAGCAATGCCGCCAGGAAAGCCAGCTTAGAATTATTATTCATCACGTAACCCCAGTCCCATATCTGGGGCGTCTAATAGTCTTGTGAAAAGATTCGCAAGTTGATTCTTTATGAATCGATAATATAATAATTAATATAATTCAAAACTGAACGCTATATATAATATAATTATTATAGAATGCGGGTTTGTAAAGACATTTATGGACGATATCTGAGTTTTGATGTTCGATATATATGCGCCGCTTGCGCTGCGATCAGGTTTTGATGCGGCGAAAGGCGCTTAAATCAGTGCCAGCAGGTGAAGCCCGACGAAACAGCCGGCGCCGCCAGCGATCAGCAGCAGCGGATTGACCGAGGTCAGCAACAGCAGGGCGGTCGAGACGAGTGCGATCCCCCGGCCGAGCCAGCCGGTGTCGAGCGACTGGATCAGTACATAGCTGGCGGCGAGGATCATGCCCGCAGCGACCGGTCGCAGGCCCTTTTCGAGCGCGCGCAGCAGCCGGGCACCCTCGTAGCGCGACCAGATATGGGCGACCCCGTAGATCAGGAAGGCGGTCGGCCCGAAGATGCCGGCAGTGGCCGCGACCGCGCCCCAGAACCCGGCGATCTGCCAGCCGATCAGCGTGGCCAGAAGCGAGCCCGGCCCCGGCGCCAGCCGCGCGATGGCGAAGGCATCGACGAACTGCGCGGCGCTCATCCAGTGATGCACGTCGACGATCTGGCGATGCATGTCAGCGATGGCGCTCTGCCCGCCGCCAATGGTCACCAGCGAGAGCGGCAGGAAGACGAGCAGGATGCTGAAGGGCAGGGATTGCATGGCCTAAAGTATTTTCGAGCGAAGTGGGTACCGGTTCGCGTGAAGAACCGCAGGTCCGCGCAGCGAACATGCGACCAAAACAAAAAGGCGTTCAGCCGTCCCGGTAGGTCACGGCGACGCTGAGCGAGCCGAAGCCGAGCACCGTCCAGAGCAATGGCCATTTCAGGATCGCGACGGCGACGAAGGTTGCGGCCATGATCGCGAGCGGGAACACCCGGCGCGGCACGCGCCTTGCGGCGGTCAGGCCCATCGCCAGCGACAGGCCGATCGCCGCCGAGGCTGCGCCGCTGAGCGCGATATGGCTGAGTTCATAGCCGGCGAGCGAGGCGAAGACACTGCCGATCAGCACGATGACGAAGGCGGCCGGCACGACGATGCCGAGCCAGGAGGCGATGGCACCGTTGCGGCCGCCGAGCTTGTAGCCGATCCAGATCGCCATGTTGGTGACGTTGACGCCGGGCAGGGCCTGCGCGACCGAGAGCCCGTTGAGGAAATCCTCCTCGCTCATCAGGCGCCGTCGCTGCACGAATTCCCGGAGCATCCAGCCGCTCAGGCCGCCGCCGAAGCTGGTCAGCCCGATCCGCGCGAAGATCAGGAAGAGTTGCAGCGCGCTCGGGCGCTCGGCCAAGGCATCCGGCATCTGATTCTGCGCCCTGAGACGGCTGACGAATTCAGAAAGCAGGCTTTGCCGGGATTGGCCAGCGCCGGATACGAGTATTCAGCGCGTCGGAGCGTCCGGCCGCCGCAAGGTGCGCCGGACGGCGCGCTTCAACTGGTCGCCGGCCTTGCGCACGAGCTCGCGATTGCTGCCGCGGCGGCCATTGCCGGACGATATCGCGGGGAGCGGCAGAGGCGCTTCCTTGTCCCGCGGTACCGCTGTTGCAGAGGATACGGGCTCCGCCGGCACGAGCATGAGTTCGGGCACGCGCACCGGCAGCGCCGCCATGGCCGGATCGACGAAGGCCTTGATCGGGAGATGATCTGAAGCGACGCGCGCCAGCGGGGTGTCGTGGACCGCGACCTCCGACAGGATTTCCGGCCGGTTGGCGATGATCCGGTCGAGCGCCAGCAGGGGCAGCCCGGCCGGAAAACTCGGTACCGGCACGGGCATCGTGCCGAAGGCGGCATCGAGCGCGCTGAGCGCCGAGCGGCCGCCGAGGCGCCATTCGTTGAGATCGCCAAGCAGGAGGGTGGGGCGCTCGTCGCGGCTGCGCATCAGTTCGATGATCATGCGGGCCTGCTGCGAGCGCGAGCGCCTGAGCAGGCCGAGATGCGCCGCGACGATCCGGAGCGCCGCGCCGCTCTCAAGGTCGATATCGACGACCAATGCGCCGCGCGGCTCCAGCCCGGGCAGCGAGACCTGATGGACGTCGCGCACGAGGCCCTGCCGGAACAGCACGACATTGCCGTGCCAACCATGGGCGGCGGCATTGGCGCTCTCGACGGGAACCGGGACGAGGCCGGTCTCGTCCTTCAGCCGGGCGAGGTCGAGCAGTCCGTGGCGGGCGCCGAAGCGCTTGTCGGCCTCCTGCAGGGCGATGACATCGGGCGCGATCTCGCGGATGACCTGCGCGATCCGGCCGGGATCGAAGCGGCCGTCGATGCCGACGCATTTATGGACATTATAGGAGGCGACCAGCGTGCCGCCGGGGCGACCGTTTTCGCCAGCCGGCACGGTGCCGGGGCGGTTCTTGCGCTGGCGCAGCGAGGCGATGATGCTGGCGGGCAGGCTTTGGCTCTTCTTCTGCATCGCTCCGCCGGCTCGTGCTCCGGACCCGCTCATCTCGAACGGGTGACGGCTTAGGCATCCATGGCGTCAGGGATATGACCGCATCGGTTCACAGATAGGGCGAGCCGAGCCAGATCAGCCTGTCGATCAGACGCATGACATAGGGCCGGGCGCGCAGGCCGGCAAGCGTGACCGGGGTCGCAGAGGCCATCACCGTTTCGATCCGGCGCTCGATCGCGCGGGCGAAACCATGGTCGAGAACCTCGAGGTCGATCTCGAAATTCAGGCGCAGCGAGCGGGGATCGAGATTGGAGGAGCCGACATAGGCCCAGCTGCCGTCGATGGCGAGGAGCTTGGAATGGTCGAAGACGCCGGTGGAGCGCCAGATCCGGCAGTAATTCTTCAGCATCTGGTCGAATTGCGCGGTCATGGCGCGGTCGACCAGCACGAGATTGTTGACCGAGGGCACGACGATGTCGATGGCGACGCCGCGTCGCGCGGCTGTGACGATCGCGCTGATCAGTTCCTGGTCCGGCAGGAAATAGGGCGACATGATCCGGACGGAATCGCGCGCCACCGACAGGGCTCCGATCAAGAGCTTGTGATTGGTTTCCAGATAGGAATCCGGGCCCGTGGGCACCGCGCGCGCCAGCACCGGCATGCCGCCGCGCGCCATGACGGGAATCTCCCAGGCGGGGCCGGTAAGCGATTCGCCGGTGGCGAAGCACCAGTCCTCGGCCGCCACCGCAAAGAGATCGGCGACCACCGGGCCTTCGACGCGGAAATGCGTGTCATGGGCGAAGGCATCGCCCACGAATTCACGCGTGAAGCCTTCGCGGATGTTCATGCCGCCCATGAAGCCGATCGTTCCGTCGACGACGATGATCTTCCGGTGCGTCCGGAGATTGGCATAGGGCAACCGCAGGCCCACGATGATGTTGCCGTTGAAGACATCGACCGCGACCCCGCCCTCGCGCAGATGCCCGGCGATGCTCGGCACCGAATAGCGCGCGCCGACCGCGTCGATCAGCACCCGCACCGCGACGCCGCGCTTATGAGCCTCTATCAGCGCGTCGGCGATGCGCAGACCGAGCGGATCGCGGTCGAAGATGTAGCTTTCCAGGATGATGCTGCGCTGGGCCGCCGCAATGGCGGTGAGCATCGCTGCATAGGCCGCGTCGCCGGTCTCCAGCGTCTCGATGCGGTTGCCGGTGGTCAGCGGATGGCGCGCGACACGGTCGCCGAGCGTCTTGAGCGAGAGGAAGCGCCGGCCGAATTGCGTCTCGACCACCTCGTCCTCGACATGGAAGTCGGCGGCAGCCATGCCGTGGCCCGGCCGCTGCGCCAGGATCGAGGCGCGCCGGATGCGGTTCACCCCGGCGATGGCGTAGAGCAGCGGCCCGACGATCGGCGAGAGGATGATGACGCCGACCCAGCCGATGGCGGCGCGCACCTCGTCCTTCGTCATCACCGCATGCGCGCCGGCGACGGTCGACGTCACGACGGTGATGACCGCGAGGATATGCGGCCAATAGGCCGAGAGAATCTCCCACATGTGGCCGAGGCTAGCGTGGGGACGGGCGCTCCGCCATGCTCAGCCGGTTTTCATCGCTCCGGCGCCCGGCGGCTGCATGATCTTCGCCTGCGCGAGCATCCTGACCGTCGCGATCACGGCGATGGCGGAGATCGCGGTCGCCAGCGAGAACAGGAATCCGTAGCCCATGGCGTCGGCGAGCTTGCCGGCCAGCATCGAGCCGGCGAGATAGACCAGCAATTGCGCGCAGGCGAGGATGGTGAAATCCGTGCCCGGCTGGTCCGAGGTCGTCACCGCCATGAACAGCGAATAGAGCGCGACGATCTCCATGTAGCGGATCAGCGTCTGGAAGCCGGCGGCGCCGAAGAGCGGCCAGACCCCGACGACGGCGCCAAGCGCATGCGCCGCGAAGAGCGCGAAGCAGATCGTCCGCATCCCGCCGAGCAGGGCGAGCACGAAGGACAACCCCTGCCGCTTCACCATCCAGGCGGCAATCGCCGAGCCTGCAAGCCCCGCCGTCGTTGCCGACAGCCCTGAGAGATAGCCGATCTGGTCGAGCGGGATGCCGGCATCGACGAGGTACGAGCCTTCCATCGCCTTCACGAGCCCTTCGCTCGCCCGGTAGGTCAGGGCGATCCACAGGATCTGGCGGGCTTCCGGGCGCTTCAGGAAAGCGCGGATCGACGGACGCGGCGCGGGAGTAATGCCGGGCACGGGATCGTCCTCGCGCATCATCGCGGCGGCGATCAAAGGTAGCAGCGAGATTGCGGCGATGGTCACCAACATCCCGGTCCAGCCGATATGGTGGTAGAGCACGAGGCCGAGCGTGCCGCCGATCACCACGCCGAAGGCGACCGAGCCGCCCTGGATGGCGTTGCCGATGGCACGGTCTTCTTCCGGCAGATATTTCGCGGCATAGCCGTCGGTCGCGATGTCCTGCGTCGAGATCAGCAGCGAGGCGACGAAGCCGATCGCGATGATCGCGTTGACCTCGGTCGGCCCGACCATGATCAGGGCGAGGATGGCGAGGATCGTCAGGCTCTGTGTGATGAAGACCCAGCCGGCGCGATGGGCCCGAGCGAAGGGGCGGATGCGGTCGACCCAGGGCGCCCAGAGGAATTTCAGGACAAGCGGCAGCAGCAGGATGCTCATCATGCCGATCGCCGTGCGGGAGACGCCGAGTTCGCGCATGATCGGCGGCAGCGCCGCGACGAAGAGATAGGACGGGATCGCCTGCGCCAGATAAAGCCCGCCCAGCACGGCGAAGAGCCGGTAGCGCTGGTTCGGCGCGAGCGTGGCCGGTAGGCGGGCGGGTTCCGTCGCGCTGCTCATCGGTTCGCGCCGCTGTACTGGCTCAGCAGGAAGGCGCGCCCGACAGCTTCCTCCCGTTCGGCGACGATCGGGAAGGGCCATAGCCGGCGGAAGGTCTCGGCGGTCTTCTCGCTGGCATCGGGCCGTACGATCGCGCAGGCGAGGCAGGCGCGCGAGACCCGGTCCCGCGTCGCCTTGAACCAGAGCGCCTGCTCGCGCTCGCCCGCCTGCGAGAGCGCCCGCCCGCCACCGAAGATCGTCAGCAACGTATAGGGCTCCTCGCGCCGACCGATCTCGTGGAGCGCGTCGAGATAGGCGCGCTCGTCCTCAGGCTGATAGGGCGGCATGAAGCGCAGCGTCACCACCGCATCCGCGTCGATCTCGAGGCTGACCATGACCTTGAATGCGCCTCAGAAGGTCTTGCGGAAGCCGACCGTGACCGTGCGGCCCCAGCCATAATTCGGCAGGTTGCGCACCGAGGTCGCGGTCGGGTTCTGATAGGCGCGGTCGAACAGGTTGTTGACCGCGACATAGGCCTCGCCCTCCCAGACCGGGGCGGTGAGCGCGAGGTTCATCGTCGCGGCGCCCTTCAGCTTGTAGCGGGTGCCGCGCAGGTCGATCGCGACGTCGCGATCCGAGAAGGCCTCGCCTTCGACGCGCAGTTGCATGCCGTTCACGAAGCGGTAGCTGCCATAGAGCATACCGCGCCAGGGCGAGCCGATGCGGTTGTTCGGCAGGTTGCTGTCGAGCCTGCCGTCGCCATTGGTGTCGTAGCGGCCCTCGCGGTAGGACAGCACCGTGCCCATCGTGAAGGCGTCGGTGATGGTGACATCGCCGGTCGCCTCGACGCCCCAGATCCGCTCCTTCTGCTGCGACATCGTGTTGGTGACGGAATCGAAGGTGACGCCGTCATCGGAGGTGCTGACGAAGCCGGTCAGCGAGCCCTTGAAGCGATCATAGCTGCCACGGATGCCGAGCTCGTAATTGTTCACGATCTGCGCCTTCGGCGCGATCGCCGAATAGCTGATCGTCTGGCGGTTGGCGGGCAGGCAGTTCGGCAACTGCACGGGGCAGGCATATTGCGTCGAGATGCCGGCACGGCGGGTGAAGGCGCCGACATCCGGCAGGGCGAAGCCCTGCGAGAAGCCGCCGAAGATCTCGCTGGTCTCGGACAGCTTGATCGTTGCGCCGAGATTGGCGGTTACCGCCGAATAGTCGAAATCACCGCCGAGCACCCGCAGCGCCGGCAGCACGAAGGCCTGGTAGCCCTGCGCATTGTTGGCAGCGACCGCGGCATAGGCGGCAGGGCGGATATAATCGTTCACTGAGAGCGAGAAATGCTCGTAGCGCAGGCCGCCGCGCAGCACGACGCGCTCACCGATCGGGATCTGGAGCTGGCCGAAGCCGGCCGCCGTCGTCTGCTTCAATGGCGTGAAGACGTCCTGTCCGCTGGTCAGGGTCTGCCAGGTCTTCTCCTGGATCAGGTCGCCGCCCCAGGTCAGCTTGGCGCCGGGCAGGATGCGATCGAGCGGGGTATCGATCGTGACGTTCAGGCCGCCGCGCTGCGAATAGAGCGTCGTCTGGTTGTCCCGGCTCGTCGGCGAGAGCGGGTTGAACGAGTAGTAGACTTGCGAATTATAGGGGTAGGAGAAGGTCGAGTAATTGAAGCGTTTCTTGATGTCGTTGTAGTAGCCGAGCAGGCTGAGCTTGCCGAGGGCGAAATCGGCATCGCTATAGCGCAGCGATACGGACTTGGTGTCTTCCAGCACGCTTTCGCCGGTATAGAGCCTCGTCCGGTCCGGCCGGGCGAAGGGCGCCGCGTAATTGGTCAGGTATTTCGGGTCCTGGTCGAAGCCGATCCAGGAGGCGTTGAACTCGATGCGCTTGCCGCCAGAAAAGTCGTAGCCGAGCTTGGCGAGCAGGTTGCCGGCCTTGTAGCGGTCGCCGCCGCCCTGGCCGAGCAGGCCGTCGGATGGCAGTTCGCGCCCGGCGCCGTCATAGGTGCGACCCGCGCCGCGGATCTGGCCCGAGAACAGGTAGTCGATACCGTCAGGCACCTTGCCGGAGACGGTGACCGAGGCTTCCGGCGCCAGCGAGCGGCCGATATTCTGGGTGAAGCCGCGGATCGCGGTGTTGACCGTGACGCGCGGCTTGCCCTCGGCCGCCTTCTTCGTGATGAAGTTGACCGTGCCGCCGGTGGCGCCCGCGCCATAGAGGCTGGAGGCGCCGGCAACCACCTCGATCCGCTCCACCGTGTTGAGATCGATCAGCGAGAGGATGCGCGAGACGTCGCGCAGCGGCGTGTTCATCGGCACGCCGTCGATCATCACCAGGAGGTCGCGGCCGCGGTAATTCTCCGAGGCGCTGGAAACCGTCTGCGTCGACATCGAATAGCCCGGTACCAGCTTGCCGAGCGCGGCAGCAGCATTGGGGCTGAATTTCATCTGCTGCTCGATCTCCGTCCGGTCGATGACCTGAACGGATTGCGGCGTCTCGGCCGTGCTGCGCTCGGCACGGGCGGCGGTCACCGTGATCGTGTCGAGATCGATCGTGGCCGGCGCGGACGCGGCGCGGCCCGGCGCTGCTGCAGGGCTTCCGGACTGTGGCGAAACCTGCGCGACCGCCATCGAGGAGGCGAGGAGGGCCACGAGGCTGGTGGCGAGGCTGATCGGTCTGGTCATGGTTCTACCTGGCGGCGCCGGCTGCGGCTCTGCTCATGTCTTGGGCAGGGAGCCGATGCCGTTCTGATGGCGGATTACTTGGGGTATTTCAGAATTCGTTGTTTAGAATTATAGTAAAGTAGCTTGATTTCATTACGGATGTGATCTTCCGTAGGCGTCGTGATCGATTTCAGTTGTTGCTGTAATGATGTTTCTGCGGTCTAAGCTTGGACTTCCGCGAACGCGCTATAGGACTGAGACGAATCCGGTGTCGAAAACGGGAGATGTGGCTGTCGCGACACGCCCCGGCCGGGAAGGGGCGCCGGAAACGCGGAATTTCGTGCCGTTCTGGCTGGTCTCCGCTGAGGTCGGCCGCGACGAGGCGAGCACGCTCTCGCGGCGCATCCTTGGCCGTAACGTTGCCCGCGAAGCCGCTGCGCCCGACCTGCCTCTGCCTTTCGACGCGC
The DNA here is from genome assembly GCF_059416005.1 of Allobosea sp. GW821-FHT09G06. Taxonomy (NCBI): domain Bacteria; kingdom Pseudomonadati; phylum Pseudomonadota; class Alphaproteobacteria; order Hyphomicrobiales; family Alloboseaceae; genus Allobosea; species Allobosea sp. GW821-FHT09G06. Next base: position 298,504 of record NZ_JBWKOI010000003.1, read on the forward strand.
GCTGCGTCCTGACCACGCGCCCCGATATCGGCCTGCGCTCCTGCTTCGCCCCGGCTTCGCACTGGATCTGGCAGCCGGATGGAATCGGGGAGGGCGTGCGCTACATTCTCATTCGGCCGGCCGAGGCGCGGGTGGTGATCCGCCAAGGCGACCGGCGCATCGCCTTGCGTGCTCGCGAGGCAGCGGCGCTCGCTCTAGACCAGGCGACCGAATTCGTGCTGGCCCAGCCCGGTCGCATCGACGTGATCGAGCTGGACTCGGCCCTGCTGCCTTCGCTCATCGACAATGCCGGGCTGATGCAGATCATCCCGCGCTCGAACCCGGGCTTGCAGGCGCTGGCGCATTACGGCGCGCTCTTGCTGCGCGGCTTGCTGCCGTTGAACTCCGCCGAGCTTCAGGCTCTGGCCAAGGGCCATGTCCACGATCTCATCGGCGCCGCCCTCGCGGACCGCGAGCCTGCGGCGCCGGCCGCGATGGCGGATCGTCGAGCCGGCCGTCTCGCCGCGATCAAGGCCGATATCGAGGCGCGGCTGGAGCGGCGCGATCTCGGCGTCGAGATGATCGCGACCTTGCATGGCATCAGCGCCCGCGTCGTGCAGAAGCTGTTCGAGGCGGAGGGGCGGACCTTCTCCGACTATGTGCTGGAGCGCCGGCTCGACCGGGCCTGGCACCGGCTGGTCACGGCGGAAGGCGCGGCGCTTACCATCAGCACCGTCGCCTATGAGGTCGGCTTTGGCGATCTCTCCTATTTCAACCGCTGTTTCCGCAAGCGCTTCGGCCGGCCGCCTTCGCAAGTGAAGGCCCAGGCCGTCAGCGGCGAGGGCTGAGAGCTCGTTTGAAAACTCAGCCCTCATCCTGAGGAGCCCCAAAGCGGCGTCTCGAAGGATGGTCCAGATGGTTCCGGAGCCTCCTGGAGCATCCTTCGAGAGGCGCCTGCGACGCCCCTCAGGATGAGGGCTCTGGGAATGTCCAAACAGCCTCCCCTCCGCGTCACCCTTTGGCAGGGGCATGGGGACGGCCGGAAGACTCGACTCGCCTTCCGGCGGGGGCCGTTCTATAAAAGAACAAAGAGAGAACAATTATCGTGCTCCCATGCCAGAGACCGCACCGACCCTGTCCGACCTGCGCCGCAGCCTCGCTGAAGCCGCCCTGCGGAGCGGCCCGGTCGCGGCCGGCCGGATCGGCCTGGGCGTGCCCGGTCTGGACGAGGTACTGAACGGCGGGCTCGCAAGGGCGGCGTTGCACGAGATCTACGCTGCCGAGGTCGCCGACCTCGCTGCCGCGACCGGCTTCGCGCTCGGCCTCGCACTGCGGGCGGGGGAAGCTGAGGGAGAGGCAGGCCGCACCATTCTCTGGGCGCGGCAGGATTTCGTGGATGCCGAGGCCGGGCGGCTGCATGCGCCGGGGCTGAACGAGCTCGGCCTCGATCCGGCGCGCCTGCTGCTGGTGCGGGCACGCGACGGCGAGGGCGTGCTGCGGGCCGGGGCCGAGGCGGCGCGCTGTACCGCCCTCAGTGCCGTGCTGATCGAGCCTTGGGGCGAGCCGCGCCCTTTCGACCTGACGGCGAGCCGCCGCCTCGCTTTGGCGGCGGAAGCCTCGGGCGTGCCGGTGCTGCTGCTGCGCGTCGCGGCGGCCGAGGCGCCGAGCGCGGCGCGCACGCGCTGGCAGGTGAGGGCGCTCGCCTCGCGGGCATTGGAGGCGAATGCGCCGGGCGCACCGGCCTTCGCCCTGAGATTGCTGCGCCAGCGCGGCGGCGCGGCCGAGCGTGAGTGGCGTGTGGAGTGGGACCGTGACCGACATTGCTTTGCGGAACGCAGCCTTTTCGACCGACCCGACAAGTCGGCTTCCCGGACAGACCATGCCGCGCCGCTATCTCGCCCTCTGGTTCCCCTATCTGGCGACGGACAGGTTGCGGCGGACGGGCGCGATTCCGGCCTCCGGCGCGCCGGCTGAGAAGCCGCATGTCCTGACCGAGATGCAGGGCAGCGCCCTGCGCCTTGTCGATTGCGACCTGCGCGCCGTCGACCTCGGCCTGACGCGGGGGATGACCCTGGCCGATGCCCGTGCCCGCATTCCCGATCTCGTCGCGCTGGAGGCGCAGCCGCAGGCGGACGGAGAATTCCTCGAAGCGCTTGCCGGTTTCTGCGACCGTTTCACCCCGTTGGTCGCGCTCGACGAGCCGCATGGCCTGATGCTCGACATTACCGGCTGCGCCCATCTCTTCGGCGGCGAGGCAGGGCTCGGCAACCTTGCCGGGCGCTCCATGCAGCGCGGCGGCCTCAAGCTGAAAGCCGCCATTGCCGGCACGCCCGACGCCGCCCGCGCCTGCGCCCGACACGGCCGTGGCGGCATCGTCCCGCCCGGACAGGAAGAGGCGCTGTTGCGCGCGCTGCCGACCGCGGCGCTCGATACCGACGCCGAGACCGTGATCGCCCTCTCCCGCGCCGGCCTCAAGACGCTCGATCATCTCGCTGAGCGCCCCTCGGAAACGCTCTCCGCCCGCTTCGGCGAGGCGCTGGCGGTCAAGCTCCGGCGCATTCTCGGCCATGAGGACCGCCGCATCACGCCCTTGCGCTCACCGCCCGATTGCGTGGTCGAGCGCCATTTCGCCGAACCCTTCGCCGACACTGCGAGCTTCGAAGCCGTGGTCGTCAGGTTGATCGGGGAGGCGGCGCGGGTGCTGGAAGCGCGGGGCGAGGGCGGGCGCGTCTTCGAACTCGGCTTCTTCCGCAGCGACGGCGCGGTGCGCCGCCTTGCCATCGAGACCGGCCGGCCCTCGCGCGATGCGAAAGCGCTGCTCAGGCTCTATCGCGAGCGCGTCGAGACCCTGGCCGATCCGCTCGATCCCGGATTCGGCTTCGACGCGATCAAGCTCGCCGTGCCGCTCTGCGAACCGCTCGACACGCCCCAGCACAGTCTCGATGGTCGCGCGGTCGAGGAGGAGGCGGTTGCCGATCTGGTCGATCGGCTCGTCACCCGTTTCGGCCGCGACCGGGTTCTGCGCTTCGCGGCACAGGACACGCATCATCCCGTGCGTGCCGCGAAAGCGCTTTCGGCCGCCGCGCCATTGCCGGAAACGCCTTGGTCAGCGCCCGAGCCACGGGAACCGCCGGCCCGCCCGCTCCAGCTTTTCGAACCGCCCCAGCCGGTCGAGGCGATCGCGGAGGTGCCGGATGGTCCGCCGATCCGCTTCCGCTGGCGCCGTCTGACCCATGACGTCGCCCGCGCCGAAGGCCCCGAGCGCATCGCCCCCGAATGGTGGCGCGACGGCTCTGACGAGCCGATGCGCGACTATTATCGCGTCGAGGATGCGCAAGGCCGCCGCTTCTGGCTCTATCGAATCGGCTTCTACGAGGCCGGAAACGATCCGCCACGCTGGTTCCTGCACGGGCTCTTCGCATGAATCAGATGGTAAGCCCCTTCGCCGAACCCGTTGCCGCCACGCATTTTTCCTTCCTGCGCGGCGCCTCGCCGGGGCCGCATATGGTGCTGACGGCGCTGCTGCTCGGCTATTCCGGCATCGGCATCGCCGACCGCAACACGGTGGCCGGCGTCGTGCGCGCCTGGGCGGCGCTGAAGCAGTTGCGCGAGGACGGTTTGCCGGCGCCCGACAAGATCCGGGAAGGCGGCAGCCCCGGCGAATACTATTGGGCCGAGAACCCCGAATTCGCCGCCCTGCCTTTCACCCCGGCTGAGATGAAGGCGAAGGCGGAGCGCTTCAAGCTCGCGACCGGCACCCGGCTCGTCTTCGCCGACGGCACGCCCGACATCGTCGTCTACCCGGCCAATCGCGACGGCTGGGGCCGGCTTTGCCGCCTGCTCAGCCATGGCAATCTGAAGGACGGCGTGAAGAAGGGCGAATGCCGGCTCGTCCTCGACGACCTCCTGAACGATGCCCGCGACCTGCTGCTGATCCTGATGCCCGCGCGCGGCCTCGATGGCCTGTCCGAATTGCTCGCCCGGCTCGACGAAGCCGCGCCCGGCGCGATCTGGCTTGCCGCCAGCATGCACCGGCGCGGCGACGACCGCCGCCGCCTCGCGCGGCTCAAGGCCATCGCCGCAGCGACCCGCACGCCGCTGATCGCGACCAATGACACGCTCTACGATTCCATCGGTCAGCGCGATCTGCAGGACGTGCTGACCTGCATCCGCGAGGGCACCACCATCGAGCGGGCCGGGCGCCTGCTCGAATCCAATGCCGAGCGCCATCTCAAGCTGCCGCAGGAGATGGCGCGCCTGTTCCGCGATGCCCCCGAGGCCATCGCCGAGACGCAGGCCCTGTTCTCCCGCATCGAGTTCGATCTCGGCCAGCTCAAATACGAATACCCCGACGAGCCGATCCCGCCCGGCTGGAACGATCAGGACTGGCTGGTGGAGCTGGTTCGGCGCTGCTGCCTGATCCGCTATCCCGAGGGCGTGCCGGAGAAGGTCGAGAAACTGCTGGCGAAGGAGCTCGATCTGATCGGGAAGCTCGAATATGCCCGCTATTTCCTGACAATCCGCCAGATCGTCGAATTCGCCGAGAGCAAGGGCATCCTCTGCCAGGGCCGCGGCTCGGCCGCCAATTCCGCAGTCTGCTACGTGCTCGGCATCACCGCGGTCGATCCCGCCGAGAACGATGTGCTGTTCGAGCGCTTCATCTCGACCGAGCGCAAGGAGCCGCCCGATATCGACGTCGATTTCGAGCATGAGCGGCGCGAGGAGGTGATCCAGTGGATCTACTGGAAATACGGCCGCCACCGCGCCGGCATCGCCGCGACCGTGATCCATTATCGGCCGCGCAGCGCCATCCGCGAGGCCGGTAAGGTTCTGGGCCTCACCGAGGACGTCACCGCCCGCATCGCCGATACGAACTGGGGAAGCTGGGGCAGCGAGATCGGCGATGCTCGCGTCCGCCAGGCCGGGCTCGATCCCACAAATCCGACGATCCGCCGCGCCGTCGATTTCGCCACTCGCCTGCTCGGCTATCCGCGCCATCTCTCGCAGCATGTCGGCGGCTTCGTCCTGTCGCGCGGGCGCCTCGACGAGACCGTGCCGATCGGCAACGCGGCGATGGAGGACCGCACCTTCATCGAATGGGACCGCGACGACATCGACGAGCTCAGATTGATGAAGGTCGATGTGCTGGCGCTGGGCATGCTGACCTGCATCCGTAAGGCGTTCGATCTGCTGCGCGAGCACGAGGGCATCGATTGGGGGCTCGCCGATGTGCCGAACAAGGATGAAGCGACCTACGATATGCTCTGCGAAGGTAAGTCGCTCGGCGTCTTCCAGGTCGAAAGCCGCGCCCAGATGAACATGCTGCCTCGGCTCAAGCCGAGGGAGTTCTACGACCTCGTCATTCAGGTCGCGATTGTCCGCCCCGGCCCGATCCAGGGTAACATGGTGCATCCCTACCTGAAGCGGCGTGCGGGGATCGAGGACGTGACCTATCCGGCCCCTTCGCCAGAGCATGGCGATAAGGACGAACTATTCGAAGTCCTGAACAAGACCAAGGGCGTCCCGCTCTTTCAGGAACAGGCCATGAAGCTCGCCATGGTCGCCGCCAAATTCTCCGATATCGAAGCCAACGGCCTGCGCAAGGCGATGGCGACCTTCCGCAATGCCGGGACGATCCATCACTTCCAGGACAAGATGGTCGAGCGCATGGTCGAGCGCGGCTATGAACGCGATTTCGCCCAGCGTTGCTTCGATCAGATCAGGGGCTTCGGCAGCTACGGCTTCCCGGAAAGCCACGCTGCCTCCTTCGCCAAGCTGGTCTACATCTCATCCTATCTGAAGAAGCATTACCCGGCTGCTTTCGCTGCCGCGTTGCTGAATTCCCAGCCGATGGGTTTTTACGCTCCGGCCCAGATCGTGCGGGAGGCGGAGGAGAACGGCGGCGTCGAGCCGCGGCCGGTCGATGTGAATCTGAGTGTCTGGGATAATGGGCTGGAGGCTGCCGAAAGCATCTCTCCTGCTGACGATACGGATAAAGGCGCGGGGAACACTCTCCCGGAGGGAGAGGGCAGGGTGAGGGGGAGGCCGTTGGAAGGTTTGCCGGAACCTCACCACAGCATCGCCGGGATGAAGCGCCCAACTGGTCGAACGGCCGACACCTCACCCCTTCCCCTCTCCTTACAGGAGAGGGGATTCCCCGGTTCCCGCGCTCAAAATGTGGCGGCTAGGCTGGTGAAGAAACATCCCTTCGCCTTGCGCCTCGGCTTCCGCCAGATCGACAGCTTCAAGGAGGGTTGGGGCAACGCCATCGCCGGGGAGCGCGAAACAGGCGGCCCCTATCGCGACGTCGAGGAGCTGATGCGCCGGGCCAGTCTCCCGGCCCGCGCCATGCGTCTGCTCGCCGATGCCGACGCCTTCCGCTCGCTGGGGCTGGACCGTCGTGAGGCGCTCTGGGCCGTGCGCCGCCTGCCGGACGATCCCGCGCTTCCGCTCTTCCAGGCCGCGCAGGCGCGCGAGCTGGGCTCGGAGCGGAGCATGGCGCTGCCGGTCATGCCGCTCGCCGAACACATCGTTGCCGATTACCAAACTGTGCGGCTCTCTCTGAAGGGCCACCCGATGCAGCTCTTGCGCCCGCGCTTTCGCCGTGAGGGCGTGCTGAGCTGCGCCGAGACCGAGGCGAAGCCCGATGCTGCCTTCGTCCGCACGGCGGGCATCGTTCTGGTGCGCCAGCGGCCGGGCAAGGGCAACGCCATCTTCGTCACGCTGGAGGACGAGACCGGCATCACCAATGTCGTGATCTGGGCGCGCCTCTTCGAGCGTTTCCGCCGCGAGGTCATGGGTGCACGATTGATGCTGGTGGAGGGCAGGGTGCAGAAAAGCGTCGAGGGCGTCACCCATCTCATGGCCCAGCGCATCGCCGACCGTTCGATCGACCTGCTCTCGCTTTCGGACACGCATCGCGCCGAGGTGCCGATGCCCATCGACGAACTCAAGAACCCGCCGCTGCCGCGCCACCGCCACCCGCGCAATGTGCGCATTCTCCCGAAATCCCGGGATTTCCATTGAACGGCAGGCGTTTCGCTCAGTCTTAGCCATCTCCACGCGGGTCATCCCGGGCGACCGCAGGGAGACCCGGGATCCATTCCGGAACCTTCATCGGAAACGCTCCGGCATGGATCCCGGATTGGCGCCGCTTCGCGGCTTGTCCGGGATGACGGCGAGAGGGGGCAAGGCGAGAGCCCGCTCCGGTGGCGGCCGACATTGCCCACCAAAACAAACTTCTCCTATGGAAGTAAAATAAGAAAAAACACGCTACCTACTGTAAATTGAACCTTGATCGTCATGGGTATAAGTGGTTCGTTCGATTTACCGAACAGGCGGCCACGACCATGGCGAACGGCTTCGGCTCGGACGAACCCTCGACGACAACGCCGGCAGAGGCGCTGCTGGCGCATCGCGCGGCCGCGCTCGACACGGCGTTCGGCAAGGCGGACGTGCCCGCGCGCGTTTCCGGCATCGTCGCGGAAGCGAATGGGCGTGTGGTCTTCACCACCTCCTTTGGCCTCGAAGACCAGGTCCTCACCCATTTCATCGCGACGGCGAAGCTGCCGGTCACCTTCGCCACGCTCGATACCGGCCGGCTCTTTCCCGAGGTCTATGCGCTCTGGCAGGAGACCGAGGAGCGCTACGGCATCCTGATCCGCCCGTACTACCCGCGCCATGACACGCTTGAGCTTCATGTGCGCCAGAACGGCATCAACGGCTTCTATGCCTCGCGCGACGCCCGCAAATCCTGCTGCGATATCCGCAAGGTCGAGCCGCTCGGCCGGGCGCTCGCCGGCGCCTCGATCTGGCTGACCGGCCTGCGCGCCGACCAGTCGGCCGCCCGCGGCGGGGTGAAGTTGGCGGAGGCCGATGCGGCCCGTGGCCTCGTCAAGGCGAGCCCGCTGATCGACTGGTCGCGTGAACAGGCGCTCGCCTTCGCGCAGGAGAACGCCGTGCCGCTCAACCCGCTGCATGCGCAGGGTTTCGTCTCGATCGGCTGCCAACCCTGCACCCGCGCCATCCGTCCCGGCGAGCCCGAGCGGGCCGGGCGCTGGTGGTGGGAGGACGATGCGGCCAAGGAATGCGGCCTGCATGTCGGGCAGGACGGGAAATTGGCGCGCGCCAAGCTCTCGGCTGTGGAGGCGCGCCAATGATCCAGCTCAGCCATCTCCAGAAGCTCGAGGCGGAGGCGATCTTCATCATCCGCGAGGTCGTGGCGACCTGCGACAAGCCGGTGCTGCTCTATTCGATCGGCAAGGACTCGGCCGTCCTGCTGCATCTCGTGATGAAGGCGTTCTATCCGGCCAAGCCGCCTTTCCCGCTGCTCCATGTCGATACGACCTGGAAGTTCCGCGAGATGATCGCCTTCCGCGACGAGACCGCGAAGCGGCTCGGGCTCGATCTCATCGTCCATATCAATCGGGAGGGCGTCGAGGCCGGGATCAATCCTTTCAGCTCCGGCTCGCGCGTCCATACCGATGTGATGAAGACGCAAGGGCTGAAGCAGGCGCTCGACCTCCATAAGTTCGATGCCGCCTTCGGCGGCGCGCGCCGCGACGAGGAGAAGAGCCGGGCCAAGGAGCGCGTCTTCTCGCTGCGCTCGCCTGAACATCGCTGGGACCCGAAGAACCAGCGTCCGGAGCCCTGGCAGCTCTTCAACACCCGCAAGCATCGCGGCGAGAGCTTTCGCGTGTTCCCGCTCTCGAATTGGACCGAGCGCGACGTCTGGGACTACATCGCGCTGGAGAATATCCCGGTCGTGCCGCTCTATTTCGCCGCGCCACGCCCGGTCGTCCGCCGCGACGGCGCCTGGATCATGCGCGACGACGAGCGCATGGAATTGCACCCCGGCGAGACCGTCGAAACCCGCATGGTCCGCTTCCGCACGCTGGGCTGCTATCCGCTGACCGGCGCGGTCGAGAGCGAGGCGGCCAATCTCACCGACATCATCGCCGAGATGCGTTCGTCGCGATCCTCCGAGCGGCAGGGCCGCGTCATCGATCATGACGGCTCGGGCTCGATGGAACAGAAGAAGCAGGAAGGCTATTTCTGATGGGCTTCGCGCTCGCCAAAAAGAAGATACCGAAGCCGGCCCACACCCCGCTTCCGGCCAACGACACACCGGCGTCATCCGAAACCGGCCAGCATTCGCTGCTGCGCTTTATCACCTGCGGCTCGGTCGATGACGGCAAGTCGACGCTGATCGGCCGCATGCTCTACGAGGCCGGCGCGGTCTTCGACGACCAGCTCAGCGCGCTCGACAGCGATTCCCGCAAGTTCGGCACGCAAGGCGAGGCGCCCGATTTCGCGCTGCTGGTCGACGGCCTCTCGGCCGAGCGCGAGCAGGGTATCACCATCGATGTCGCCTATCGCTATTTCGCGACGCAGACGCGCAGCTTCATCGTCGCCGACACGCCCGGACACGAGCAATACACCCGCAACATGGCGACCGGCGCCTCGACCGCCGATCTCGCCATCATCCTGGTCGATGCGCGCAAAGGGCTGCTGCCGCAGACGCGGCGCCATTCCTTCATCGTCTCGCTGGTCGGCGTCCGCCATGTCGTGGTCGCGATCAACAAGATGGACCTCGTCGGCTATGACGCCGCAGTCTTCGAGCGGATCGCGAATGATTATCGCGCGGCGGTGCAGAGCCTCGGCTTCGCCTCGATCCGCTTCGTCCCTGTCTCGGCGCGGGACGGCGAGAACGTCATGCGCCCGTCCGCGCTGATGCCCTGGTATGATGGCCCGGCGCTGCTGCCTTATCTCGAAAGCGTCGCCATCAGCCGCGCTGTGCCAGCCGACGAAGGCTTCGTCCTGCCGGTGCAATGGGTCAACCGGCCCGATCTCGACTTTCGCGGCTATGCTGGCGCAGCCGTCGCCGGGCGCGCGCGCGTCGGCGACCCGGTCGTGGCGCTGCCCTCCGGCCGCACCAGCCGCATCGCGCGTTTGATCGGCGCTGCCGGCGAGGCCAGCCAGATCGCCGCCGGTCAGGCTGCGACGGTGACGCTGGAAGACGATATCGACATCTCGCGCGGCGACGTCATCGCCGCGGCGGGCTCGGCACTTCCGGTGAGCCGGGGCCTGAAGGCGCGCCTGCTCTGGACCGGCGAGCGCGCCATGCTCGAAGGCGGCCAGTTTCTGGTGAAGCTCGCGACACAGAGCGCCAATGCCACGATCGAGGCGCTGCATCACAGCATCGATATCGAGGGCTTCCAGCCGCTGCCGGCGCAGAGCCTGGGTATGAACGGCATCGGTCTGGTGACGCTGCGGCTGGATCGGCCGCTGGTCTCGCTGCCCTATGCCCGCAGCCACGAGCTCGGCGGGCTCATCCTGATCGACCGGATCAGCAACGAGACGGTCGCCTTCGGTTTCGTTGAGCCGGGCGAGGGGACTCTTCCGCAGGCCGTGGGCGAGGGCGGGGCGCTCGCGCGGGCCAAGCGTGGCGTCGTCCGCATCGTCGGCCGGCCGGGTACGCCGGATCGCAGGGCCTGGTTGGCCGGCGTGAGTTGGCGGGTGCTGAGCACGGCGGGGCTGTTCGCTGCGGCCTTTGCGCTGACGGCCAATGCGGCTGCATCTTTGGCGCTCGCCTTCGGCGATATCCTGCTGCGGCCGGGCTTGCGGGCGCTGCATATGTGGCTTTGGCGAAAGGCGCCGGCCGGGGTCCTGCAGGATGGAGCGGGGATCTGAAGAGCGGCGCCAGCGGCTTCTGCCGTCGGCGTCGGGGATGTTGCGGCTGCCACGGGTCGGCGCGGCGACCGGATAGCGGAACTCAGGCCGCCTGGGTGTAGGTCGCGGCCGTGCTGTTCGAGGCCGAGAGTTGCAACGCGCTGCCATAGGCCTGCGAGGCACTCTGGAAAGCCTCCGGCGGTGGCGGCGGCCGGCGCTGCCGCGATCCGGCCTGCTCCATGGCCGACTGGAAGGCCTTCACTTCGTCTTGCGTGACCGAGCCGTCGCCATCGCCGTCCAGCGCGCTGAAGAGCTCATTCAGCCGGTCGCTGTTCAGGCGGCTATCCTTGAAGGCGGCACTGAACTCGTCCTGGCTGATCCCGCCATTGGCGTCGCTGTCGATCGCGTCGAAGGCCGACTGCTCGTCCGCGTCGCTGTCTGCTGTGGCCTTCGTTGTCTGCGCTGCGTTCGTCTGGAGCGAGAACAGGAAGGATTGCAGGAGATCGTCGGCCTTCCTGGCCTTGTCCTTGAACGCATCGGACTCGGCCTTGCTGATCGAGCCGTCGCCGTCGGAGTCGATCTTCTTGAAGAGCTCTTCGCTCTTGCTGCTGTCGGCGCCCTTGGGACCTGCGCTCTTGAACTCTTCGAGGCTGAGAGCGCCGTCGCTGTTGCCGTCGATCTGGTCGAAGCTGGGCGGCTTGTGGTGCGGCCGGAAGCCGCCTCCGATACTGTTGATACTCGACATGGGTTACTCCGGAACGCCGCGATGCTGCGGCGCCCCGGAAGTCTCGGCCCGGAATCTTGGTGAATGCCTAATAAACGCCGCCGCGTGAGCTTTTTTCCCACGAGTCGATCTGCGGTGGTTTGACGCAGGCTGCGCTCAGCCCGCGACGACCGCCGTCGCCTCGATCTCCAGCAGCGCCTCCGGCTCGACCAGTGCGGTGACCGCGACCACGGCCATCGCCGGAAAATGCCGGCCGAAGACCTCGCGATAGGCCGGCCCCATCTCCTTGAGGCTGGCGCGATAGGTCGCGATATCGGTGACGTACCAGGTCAGGCGCACGATATCCTCGACGCGCCCGCCGCCGGCCTCGACCACCGCCCTGATATTGAGGAAGGTCTGGCGGAGCTGGCCGATGAACCCCTCAGCGAAAACGCCCTGGGCATCCCAGCCGACGAGGCCGCCGGTCACCAGCACGCGGCCTTCCGCCACCATGCCGTTGGCATAGCCGCGCGGCTGGGGCCAGCCCTCGGGCAGGATGGCACGGGATTGCGGGAGTTCGGACATGGCGTATCGCCTCGGTTCAGCCGTTCGGCTCGGGTTGGAAGAGTTCAGCTTTCGCCTTGCGCCAGCTGGCGCAGCGCGAAGCGTTGCAGCTTGCCGGTCGCGGTCTTCGGCAGCGCTTCGACGAATTCGATGGCACGCGGATATTTGTAGGGCGCGATACCGGCCTTCACATGCTCCTGCAAGGCTTTCACCAGCGCGGCATCACCCGTGACCCCCTCGCGCAGCACGATATAGGCCTTCACGATCTGCCCGCGTTCGGGGCAGGGCGCGCCGACCACGCCGCATTCGGCTACGACCTCATGGGTGAGCAGGCAGGCCTCCACCTCCGGACCTGCGATATTGTAGCCGGCCGAGATGATCATGTCGTCGGAGCGGGCCTGATACCAGAAATAGCCGTCGGCATCGCGCAGATAGGTGTCTCCGGTGATGTTCCAGCCGTTCAGGACATAGACGGCCTGTCGTGGATCGGCGAGATAGCGACAGCCCGTCGGGCCGCGCACGGCAAGGCGTCCGGGCGTGCCGTCCGGCACATCGCGCCCTTCGGAATCGACGATCTTCGCCTCGTAGCCCGGCACTGGAATGCCGGTCGAGCCCGGCCGGATCGCCTCGCGCGGCGCGCCGATGAAGATATGCAGCATCTCGGTGGCGCCGATGCCGTCGAGCAGCGGCATGCCGGTCCGGGCCTGCCAGGCGTCGAAGGTCGCCTTGGGCAACGCCTCGCCGGCCGAGACGCAGATGCGGAGCGAGGCGATGTCGCGCCCGTCGAGCTTGTCGAGGATGGCGCGGTAGGCGGTCGGCGCCGTGAAGACGACGCTGACCTTGTAGCGTTCGACCGCGTCGAGGAGATCAGCCGGGCCGGCCCTCTCGGGCAGCACCATCGCGGCGCCGATCCGCATCGGGAACAGCACGAGCCCGCCAAGCCCGAAGGTGAAGGCGAGCGGCGGCGAGCCGGTGAAGCGATCGTCGGCTGAGGCCTTCAGCACGCGCGCCCCGTAGCAGTCGCAGATCGCCAGCATGTCCTGGTGGAAATGCATCGTGCCCTTGGGCTCGCCGGTGGTGCCGGAGGTGAAGGCAATCAGGCAGACATCGTCGCGCGCCGTGTCACAGGCTTCGAACGCCTCGTAACCCGATTGCGCCATCAGCGCTTCCAGCTCGCTGCCGGCGCTGCCGAAGGCGACGATGCGGCCAAGCTCCGGCACCTGCACCTTGGCCGTCTCCAGCTCGGCGGTGAGGCGGTGGTCACAGAGCGCCAGCGCGATCCTGGCCTTGCGCAGGGGATAGGCAAGCTCGCCCGCCCGCAGCATCGGCATGGTCGCGACCGCGACACCGCCGGCCTTGATGACGGCAAGATAAGCCGCGACCATCATCGGCGTATTGCCGGCGCGCAGCAGCACGCGATTGCCGCTGACCATGCCGAGATCGCGGGTCAGCACATTGGCGATGCGATTCACCGTCTCGGTGAGATCGGCATAGCTCCAGTGCAGATCGGTGGCGACCACCGCCGTGCGCCCGCCGCGCCCCTCGACGATGTGCCGGTCGAGCAATTCGGCGACACAGTTCAGCCGCTCGGGATAGGCCAGCCCTGCTTCTTCCAATCTCAGATCGGGCCAGCTTGCGCGCGGCGGCAGGTTGTCCCGCGCGAAGCTGTCTTGATGCCCCGATCTCGCAAATCCGGTTGCTGTCATTGCGTTCCCCTGCAAGAGCCGGATCCGATCAGGTCCCCTCGGCCTGACCGGTGAATCCGCCTCTAACGATCTGCTCTTCCGGCATGTGACTTGAGCAGGTCGCGCGCGATCACGACCTTCTGGACTTCCGAGGCGCCCTCGTAGATGCGCAGCGCCCGGATTTCCCGATACAATTCCTCCACCTTGACGCCCTTGGTGACGCCCAGCCCGCCATGGATCTGGACGGCCCGGTCGATCACGCGCTGGGCGTTCTCGGTCGCGACGAGTTTCGCCAGTGCCGCCTCGCGAGTGACGCGGGCCGCGCCGCGGTCCTTGGTCCAGGCGGCGCGGTAGACGAGCAGGGCAGCGGCATCGACCTCCGCCGCGCTCTCGGCGATCGCCGCCTGCGAGAGCTGGAGATCACCGAGCGTGCCGCCGAAGAGCTTGCGGCCGTTGGCATGGGCCAGTGTCTCGTGCAGGGCCCGCCTTGCAAAGCCGAGCGCCGCGGCGCCGACCGTGGAGCGGAAGATGTCGAGCGTCGCCATCGCGACCTTGAAGCCGTCGCCCGGGCCGCCGATGCGGTTTTCCAGCGGCACGCGGCACCCCTCGAAACGCAAGGTGGCCAGCGGGTGCGGCGCGATCACCTCGATGCGCTCGGCGATGGTCAGGCCGGGCGTATCGGCCTCGACCAGGAAGGCGGAAAGTCCGCGCGCGCCGGGTGCCTCACCGGTGCGGGCGAAGACGACGTAATGATCGGCGATGCCGCCGTTCGAGATCCAGCTCTTCTCGCCGTCGATGCGGACATGGCTGTTGCCATCGGGCGTAGCGGTCGTCGCCATGGCGGCGACGTCGGAGCCGGCCTCCTTTTCGGAGAGGGCGAAGGCGGCGATGCGCTTGCCGGCGGCGACATCCGGCAGGATGCGCCGCTTCATCGTCTCCGAGCCGGCGATCGAGATCGAGCCCGTGCCGAGCCCCTGCATGGCGAAGGCGAAATCGGCGAGCCCGTCATGCGCCGCCAGGATTTCGCGGGCGAGGCAGAGCGTGCGCACATCGAGCTTGTCGTTGAGCCCGCCATAGGCGGCCGGAACGGTCGCCTTCAGGAAGCCCGCAGCACCCAAAGCCGCGACGCGCGCCCGGCAGGCCTCGTCGACATCATCATGCGGCAGGTCGGCAAGATAGGAATCGGCCCAGCCGGAGAGCTCCGTGGCGAAGGCACGATGGCTCTCCCCGAAGAACGGCCAGTCCAGCGTGTCACTGAGGATGTCGAGGCCGAGGGGAGAAGCGCTGCCCATCTCAGTTGCCCTCGAAGACCGGCTTCTGCTTGTTGGCGAAGGCATGATAGGCGCGGGAAAAGTCCTCGGTCTGCATGCACAGAGCCTGAGCCACGGCCTCGGCCTCGATCGCGCTCTCGACCGACATCGCCCATTCCATTTCGAGCATGCGCTTGGTCATGGCGTTGGCGAAGGTTGGGCCATCGGCGAGTTCGGTGGCGAGCGTCTGCGCCTCCGACAGCACGGCCTCCGGCGCGCAGATGCGGTTGAGGAAGCCCCAGCGCTCGGCTTCCTCGCCCTTGAGCACGCGGCCGGTATAGAGCAGCTCGGCAGCGCGACCCTGGCCGATGATGCGCGGCAGCATGGCGCAGGCGCCCATGTCGCAGCCGGCGAGCCCGACGCGGTTGAACAGGAAGGCGATCTTAGCTCCGGCCGTGCCGAGCCGCAGGTCGGAGGACATGGCGACGATCGCACCGGCGCCGGCGCAGACGCCGTCGATTGCGGCGACGATCGGCTGCGGGCAGGCCCGCATAGCCTTGACCAGCTCGCCCGTCATCCGGGTGAACTTGAGCAGGTCCTTGGTCTCCATCGCGACCAGCGGCCCGATGATCTCGAAGACGTCGCCGCCCGAGGAGAAATTGCCGCCGGCACCGGTGACGACGATCGCCTTGACGTCTTCATCCTTCTGCGCGGCGAGGAAGAAATCCGTGAGTTCGCGGTAGCTTGCGAAGGTCAGCGGATTCTTTTTCTCAGGCCTATTCAGCGTCACGGTCGCGACCTTGCCCGAGACCGACAGGCTGAAATGCTCCGGCTTGAAGCCCGCGAGCGGCAGGGTCGTGGCGTTGGCGATCTCTGCCATCAGGCGTCTCCCTTGGCGGCCTCGTCGGCCCGCCCCGCGATGGCGCGATGCAGCGAGGTCTTGGTCTCTCCGAGCAGCCGGAAAAGCTGCGCGATGGCGGGCTGGTCGAGCCCGGCGAACAGTTCGGCGATCCAGTCCTCATGGCGCTCGGCCATGATCTTGAACGCCTTGCGGCCCTGTGCCGTCAGCGTGAGGATCTGCACGCGCCGGTCCTGCGGGGCCGAGCGCTTGTCGACGAACCCGTCGGTCACGAGCCCCGCCACGACCGCGGTGACATTGCCGTTCGAGACCATCAGGCGCTGCGAGACCTCGCCGACGGTCATGCCGACCACGCTCTTGTCGAGCTGCGCCATCAGGTCGAAGCGCGGCAGCGTCGTCTTGAATTCCTCGCGCAGCCGATTGCGGATCTCGGTCTCGATCAGGGTCGAGCAGGTCAGCATCCGCAGCCAGAGGCGCAGTTCGTCCTTGTGGTCGCCGGGGCGCTCGCTGGCCTTGGTTTCGCGGTCGAGGATCAGGGAAGAGGAGGGCGTCTCCATCTCAGAACTCCCCGCCATTGACGAGCAGCGACTGGCCGGTGACGGCATCGCTGCCCGGCCCGCAGAGATAAAGCACGGCGGCCGCGACCTCTTCCGGCGCGATCAGCCGTCCCTGCGGATTGTCCTTGATCATGGCCGCCAGCGCGTCCTCGCGGCTTTTGCCGGTCTTGTTGGCGACATTGTCGATGCCTGCGGTCGCCATGTCGGTATCGGCATAGCCCGGGCAGACGGCGTTGACCGTGACGCCGGAGCGCGCCGTCTCCAGCGCCAGCGACTTCACCAGCCCGACCACGGCATGCTTCGCCGCCACATAGGCGCTGACATAGGGGTAGCCGCGGTGCCCGGCGGTCGAGGCGATGGCGATCAGGCGGCCGCGGCGGCGCTCCAGCATGGCCGGCAGCGCAGCGTGGAACAGGTTCACCGTGCCGATCAGGTTGATGTCGAGCATGCGGCGGAAGCGCTCGTTGTCGCTGCGCATGAACGGCCCGGTCTCGACCGCGCCGGCATTGGCGATCGCGATGTCGAAGGCAGGTTCACGCGAGAGCTGCCCCAGCGCTGCGAGAACCGAAGCTTCGTCGCGCACGTCACAAGCCGCGTAGTCGGCCGCAACGCCTGTGGAGACCGCCTCTTTCAAAGTGGCCTCGTCGCGTCCGAGGATGCTGACGCGGGCTCCGGCCGCCGTCAGCGCGGCGGCGATGGCCCGGCCGAGGCCGCGTCCGCCACCCGTTACCAGTGCACGCTGTCCCTGCAGTGTCATGGCCGCTCGACCTCCGAGTGCGAATATATTTTAAGTCTGAAGGAATTTGCAAGCGGCCTGATGGCAGTGGCGAGGCGAGGGCATCCCGCAACGCAAAATGACTATCTACGCGGTGGTTTGTGATCTCCCGCGCGTACTCTCCGGTCCGAAACACTGCAGAAGCCTCTTGAGCTCGAAAACATTTTAGGTTTAAAATAATTTCTCAAGCCGGGTCGGCCGGCTCCCTGATGGAGGCGTCGATGCGTATCGCGGTCGTGGGCGGAGGGCCGGCGGGGCTCTATTTCGCGCTGCTGATGAAGCGGGACTGGCCGGAGCTGACGGTCGATGTCTTCGAGCGCAACCAGCCGGACGATACCTTCGGCTTCGGCGTCGTCTTCTCCGACCAGACGCTCGACACCTTCAGGGCGGCGGATGCTGAGAGCTATGCCGCGATCCGCGACAATTTCGCCTACTGGGACGATATCGAGATCCATTTCAAGGGCGACAGCTACCGCGTGCCCGGCAACGGCTTCTGCGGCTGTTCGCGCCGTTCGCTCCTGATGCTGGTGCAGGCGAGGGCTCGCGAGCTTGGCGTCAACCTGCATTTCGGCAGCGAGGTCGCCGATGCCGAGACGCTGAAGCGCGATTACGACCTCGTCGTCGGCGCCGACGGCATCAACAGCCGCATCCGCGAGAACTGGCGCGAGCGCTTCCAGCCGCAGACCGACCTGCGCCCGAACCATTTCACCTGGATGGGCTCGACCCGCCCCTTCGACGCCTTCACCTTCTTCTTCAAGGAGACGGAGCACGGCGTCTTCATCGCCCATTGCTACCAGTACGAGGCCGGCCGCTCGACCTGGGTGCTGGAAACCGACCCCGAGACCTTCGCGAAGGCGGGCCTCGGCGCGATGGACGAAGCCCAGTCGGCGACCTTCCTCGAAGGCGTCTTCGCCGAGGAACTACAGGGCCACAGGCTCATCACCAACCGCTCGCTCTGGCGCAATTTCCCGATGATCCGTTGCCGCAACTGGGTGGTCGACAACGTCGTGCTGATCGGTGACGCCAAGGCGACAGCGCATTTCTCGATCGGCTCCGGCACCAAGCTCGCGATGGAGGACGCCATCGCCCTGCACAAGGCGATGGGGCAGGCGAAGCTCGATGTTGCGGCCGGCCTGAAGCTGTTCGAGACGCAGCGCCGCGAGGAGGTCGAAAAGACCCAGCATGCGGCCGATGTCTCGCTGGTCTGGTTCGAGGAACTGAAGCGCTTCTGGGATTTCGAGCCCCTGCGCTTCGCCTTCGGCCTGATGACCCGCTCCAAGGCGATCACCTACGACAATCTGGCGCTGCGGGCGCCGGAGATGGTCGAAGCCGTCGACAAGCTCGTCGCCGGCGGACTCGGCGATCTGGCGAAGCGGCGCAAGGATGGCTCGCCGGTCCCACCGGCCTTCCAGCCGTTCAAATTGCGCCAGATGCGGGTCGAGAACCGCATGACGCTCTCGCCGATGTGCCAGTATTCGGCCGAGGACGGCCTGCCTGATGATTGGCACCTGATGCATTACGGCTCGCGCGCCATCGGCGGCCCCGGCCTGATCTTCACCGAGATGACCTGCGTCGCGGCCGATGCCCGTATCACTCCCGGCTGCACCGGCCTGTGGAACGACGAGCAGGAAGCCGCCTGGAAGCGGATCGTCGGCTTCGTCCATGCAAATTCCGCCGCCAAGATCTGCCTCCAGCTCGGTCATGCCGGCCGCAAGGGCGCGACCAGGCTGATGTGGGAGGGCATGGACCGGCCGCTGTCGGAGGGGGCATGGCCGATCGTCTCGGCTTCGCCGCTGCCCTACTATCCGGAAAGCCAGGTGCCGCGCGAGATGACCCGCGCCGACATGGACCGGGTCAAGGGCGAGTTCGTCGCGTCAGCCGAACGCGGCGAGCGCGCCGGTTTCGACATGCTGGAGCTGCACTGCGCCCATGGCTATCTGCTGGCGAGCTTCCTCTCGCCGCTGACCAACAAGCGCACGGACGACTATGGCGGCTCGGTCGAGAACCGCCTGCGCTATCCGCTGGAGGTCTTCCGGGCGCTGCGTGAAGCCTGGCCGCGCGAGAAGCCGATGTCGGTGCGCATCTCCGCCACCGATTGGGCCGAGGGTGGCCTCTCGGCAGCCGATTCCGTCGCCATCGCCGAGGCCTTCGCCACTGAGGGCTGCGACCTCGTCGACGTCTCGACCGGCCAGACCGCGCGGGAATCGCGTCCCATGTACGGCCGCATGTTCCAGACGCCGTTCTCGGACCGCATCCGCAACGAGGCCGAGGTCGCGACCATGTGCGTCGGCAACATCACCACGGCCGATCAGGTCAATACGATCATCGCCGCCGGCCGCGCCGATCTGGTGGCGCTTGGGCGGCCGCATCTGGCCGATCCGTCCTTCGTGCTGCGTGCCGCGGCTTGGTACGGCGTCGATACCGACCAGCCGGTGCAGTACGGACCCGGCAAGGACCAGCTCATGCGCAACACGCCGCGCGAGCGGCAGGACCTGGAAGAGCTCAAGCTCAAGGCCAAGCCGAGCCGCCACGCGGTGGGAAAATAGGCGGCGGCCTATTTCCCTTCGGCGTGGCTCCGGCGCCCCGAGGGCGAGACGTCGGGGATGGTTGGCGGCGCCGGCTTGCGCTCGCCGAACGGATTGGCCGAGGGCGGGTTGCGCCGCAGGCGGAAGGCGAGATAGCCCGCCGCTGCCGCCGAGAGCAGGCCCAGATAGGCGAGCAGCCCGTTCGGCCCGACCGCCTGCATGAAGGCGGCGGAGACCAGCGGGCCGATCGCCGAGCCCACCGCCCAGAGGAAGAGCAGTTGCGCGGAGAGGCCGAGAGCGCGCTCGCGGCCGAGCCGGAAATAGGCATGCGCGACGGCGACCGTGTAGATCGGCATCGAGCCCGCGCCGATCAGCGCAAAAAGCCCGAACATCCAGAAGCGGGCATGCGGCAGGGCGAACCAGAACACGGCCGCGAGTGCCAGCGTGCAGAGCACGACCGAGACCGTGGCGCTCAGCATGATCTTGCGGCTTTCGACCCGGTCCGCCAGCAGGCCGAGCGGCCATTGCAGCACCAGCGCGCCGATCTGGATGCCGGCGGTGAGCAGGATCGCCCAGGCCTGGTCGAGCCCGATCAGGATGCCATAAGCCGGGGCGACGTTGGTCAGGGCGCCGCCCATCAGGCCGACATAGAGGCAGCCGATGACGGAGGCCGGTGCGTATTGCCACATCGTGTTGAGGCGCACCGAGACGACCTCGCCCGATTCAGGGCCCTTGGCGCGGGTCATGCCGACCGGGATCAGCGCGATCGAGAAGGTCGCGCTCGCCAGCAGGAAGATGTCGTGCGACTGCAGCGAGACATAGCCAACGCCGATCTGCGAGCCGATCAGCGCGAGGCGGTTGAGGATCTGGTAGAAGCCGAACAGGCGCCCGCGCTGGCCGGCCTTGGCCTGGCCGCTGATCCAGCTCTCGATGCAGATCGCGTGGCCGGCGCCGGCAAAGCCCATGCCGAGCCGCGAGATGCCCCAGAAATCGAGCGATGTGAGCGCGAAGCTGATGGTGAACACCGCCTGCAGGGCGGCGAACACCCCGAAGGCGCGGATATGCCCGACGCGGCGGATGAAGGCGGGGATCACGAAGCAGCCGGCGAGGAAGCCGACGGAATAGGCCGAGCCGACGAGGCCGATCAGCAATGGCGCCTTCTGCTCCAGCGCCATCTTAAGCGGCACGACCGTGTTCACGATGGTCGAGGCGATCTGCAGGATCAGCGCGCCGCTGACGATCGCGCCGAGTGCTGCGACGGAGCTGGTCCTCGGCTCGGCTGGCTGGCTCACGGCGGTCCCGGCCTCCGGCGCAGGCGCGCCGGAATCCTGCGATTCCGGCGGCTGCAACTCCTGCGGTTGCGATGCTTGCGACATATCCGATTCGACGGCCGGTTTGGGAAAAATGGGCTGGAATTGCAGCCTCGCCGGAAAAGATGGGCCAATCGGGGCAGGGAGCGAAAAAACTTCGTCTTTCTTCCTCCACTCTCCGGACTCGATCGCGCCCCCTTTTGATGGTCAGGCAGACCCGCGCCGAAGCCACGTTCCGCTGCGAGCGAATCGCGAAAATTTATCGATGCGGTTCACCGGCGATTAACCAAGACAGCGCCTTATCGAAGCGGAACGAATTTGGGTTCTCCCGGCATGCTCGGCCATCTCGCGACGTGCATCGCGCTTCCTTCGGTTGGAGCGCGTGCTGCGAAGCTGTGTCTGCGGCTGCCGGGCGTGGCGTAAGCGTATCGAGAGTGCGGCGGATGACCTATGCGACCTATGTCCGGGAAGGTGGCGCGCCTTATGTGCGGCCCCGTCGTCGCCGCCGGCCTTTCCTGAAGGGTTTCCTGCTCGCGCTTGCACTGAGCGGCGGCGCGATGTCCGGCTTCTGGATGCTGGGGCAGGGCGCTCCGGGTACGGACGCCAACAACGCCTCTTCCGCGAATGCCCGCAAGGCATCGGCCAGCCGCGTCGCCCAGCAGGCGCCGGGCTACAGCGGCCTGCTGAATCCCGGTCTGTCGGATGGCAAGGGCTCGAGCTTCGTGCAGGGCGCGCCCGTCCGTTCCGCCTTCCAGCCGGCGGCTCCGTCGCCATCCTCCCTCGCGGCCGCCGAGCCTGCCTTGCCGCTGCCGCCGCAGCCGCCGGTCACGCTCGCGGAGAAGGTCGCGCCCCTGCCGGTGCCGCGTCCGCTCGACCTGCTGCCGAAGGCCGATCCCCAGCAGCCGCAGCAGCTTCAGCCGCGCGTCGCGCAGCCGACGACGCCGCGCCGCAACCGCACCGCGTCCGCAGCCCCGACGCCCGAGGACAACCGCAACTTCTTCGAGAAGCTCTTCGGCGTGCAGAAACAGGCCGAACCGGCTGGGACCGTCCTCGCCTATGCCGCGCCGCAGGACGACATCATCGACCGCGGCCGCATCACGCGCTTGAGCCCCTCGGCCGGCACGCCGCCGCGCACCGCTGAGGCCGGCACCGCGATCTACGATATCGCGGCCAAGATGGTCTATATGCCTAATGGCGAGCGGCTGGAGGCTCATTCCGGCTTCGGCGAGATGATGGACGATGTCCGTTACGCCCATGTCCGGATGAAGGGCGTCACCCCGCCGCATATGTACACCCTGACCGAGCGCGAGGCGCTGTTCCACGGCGTTCGCGCGATCCGGCTCAACCCCGTCGGCGGCAGCAGCGCGATCCATGGCCGCGCCGGCCTGCTGGCGCATACCTACCTGCTCGGGCCGCGCGGCGACTCGAATGGCTGCATCTCGTTCAAGGATTACGATCGCTTCCTGCAGGCCTTCCTGCGCGGCGAGGTCAAGCGGATCAGGGTGGTCGCGAGCCTCTGAGCTCAAGTCGTTGGGCGAGGCGCTTTTGGCACTCTGTCGCGTGACGTCGAGCGAACCCCTTTGTCATTCCGGGGCTTCGCGTAGCGAAGAACCCGGAACCCACGACCGGGCGGGCCGCTCGCAACCGAACACCTGATGTTCCACCAAGTCGTGGGTTCCGGGTTCGCGCCTTTGGCGCGCCCCGGAATGACAAGGAGCGTGATCAAGGCGATCCAGTCGTAGGCCTCATCGCGGCTTCTGATGGCTGGCCATCCGCAGCACGATCCCGACTGCGGTCAGGACGCAGCCCAACGCGAAGGGCGGGACGAAGACCATGAGGGCTTCGGTATCCTCCCAGCGAAAGCGGAACCGGGAGAAGCTGCAGCCGCCCGAGGCTAGGCCGCAGGCGAAGAGATTGAGCCCGACCCAGCCCGCGAAGGCGACGAGGCAGAGGACTGCCCCGCCTCCGATCAGGAGCCAGCTCGCGAGCCGCATTCAGGCCTCTCCGTGAAGGAGCAGCACCGTCAGCCGCGCGCGGCCTTCGGCGCCTTCTTCGCGGCCGGTTCGGCCTCGGCCGCCTTCTTGGCGGGGGCCTTCTTCGCTGCAGGCTTCTTCGCCGGCGCCTTGGCCTTGGCTGCGCCGGCAGCGGCCTTCGGCTTGCCCTTGCCGCCCTTTGCCTCGGCCTTGGCGTTCGCCAGCTCGATCGCCTGCTCCAGCGTGATGCTCTCGGCTGTCATCGTCTTGGGCAGGGTCGCGAAGATCTTGCCCCAGGCGACATAGGGGCCGTACTTGCCGGCCTTGACCTCCAGAGCGCCGCCGGCGGGGTGGTCGCCGAGTGCGCGCCCGGGAGTTGCAGCCCTGCCGCCGCGTCCGCCGCCGCTCTCCTTGGCGACGATCAGGTCGATGGCGCGGTTGGCGCCGAGTTCGAGCACGTCGTCGTCCTTGTCGATATTGGCGTAGACCTTGCCGTGCTGGACGTAAGGCCCGAAGCGCCCGATGCCGACGAGGATCGGCTCGCCGCTTTCCGGATGCCGCGCCACTTCGCGCGGCAGCGAGAGCAGCGCCAGCGCCTTCTCCAGCGTCACGCTTGCCGGGCTCATGCCCTTCGGCAGGCTGGAGCGCTTGGGCTTCTCGCCTTCGCCGAGCTGGATATAGGGGCCGAAGCGGCCGTCGCGCAGCGTGACTTCGAGATTCGTCACCGGATCGGTGCCGAGGATGCGCACGCCCGGCGCGCCCTGGCCGCCCTCGGCCGAAGCCTCGCCATCGGCGGCGGGGACGGAGAGGGGGCGCGTATAGCGGCATTCCGGATAGTTCGAGCAACCGACGAAGGCGCCGAACTTGCCGAGCTTCAGCGAGAGCTGGCCGTTGCCGCAGGTCGGGCACACCCGCGGATCGGAGCCATCGGCCTTCTTCGGGAAGATATAGTCGCCGAGGATGCCGTTGAGCGCCTCCAGCACGTCGCCGACGCGCAAGTCCTTGGTCTCGCCGATCGAGGCCTGGAATTCGTCCCAGAACGCGCGCAGCAGCGCCTTCCAGTCGATCTCGGCATTGGAGACGCGGTCGAGATTCTCTTCGAGATTCGCGGTGAAGTCGAACTCGACATAGCGCTTGAAGAAGCTCTCCAGGAACGCCGTGACCAGCATGCCCTTGTCCTCGGGCATGAGGCGCTTCTTCTCGATGCGGACATATTCGCGGTCGCGCAGCGTCGAGAGCGTCGCGGCATAGGTCGAGGGCCGGCCGATGCCGAGCTCTTCCATGCGCTTGACGAGGCTCGCTTCCGAGAAGCGTGGCGGCGGCTCGGTGAAGTGCTGGTCGGCGGCGATGTCGCGCTTCTCCAGCTTGTCGCCTGCCTTCATCGCCGGCAGTTTCTTGGAGTCCTCGTCTTCCTCGTCGTCGCGGCTCTCCTGATAGAGCGTCAGGAAGCCGTCGAAGAGCACGACCTGGCCGGAGGCGCGCAGGTCGAGATGGCGGGCGCCCACCTTGGCCGCGATATCGACCGTGGTGCGCTCCATTTCGGCCGATTCCATCTGGCTCGCGATGGTGCGCTTCCAGATCAGTTCGTAGAGCTTGGCCTGCTCCGGCTCGAGCTGGCGCGCGACCATGGCCGGCAGCCTTGCGAGATCGGTCGGGCGGATGGCTTCGTGGGCCTCCTGCGCGTTCTTGGCCTTGACCATGTATTTACGCGGCGCGTTCGGCACGTATTTCGAGCCGAATTCCTTGCCGATGACGTTGCGCGCCGCTGCGATGGCCGAGCCGTCCATGTCGACGCCGTCGGTACGCATATAGGTGATGAGGCCGACGGTCTCGCCGCCGATATCGACGCCTTCATACAGACGCTGCGCGAGCTGCATCGTCCGGGCCGGGGCGAGGCCGAGCTTGCGCGAGGCTTCCTGCTGCAGCGTCGAGGTCTGGAAAGGCGGCTGCGGATGACGCTTGACCGGCTTGGCCTCGACCTCGCTGACGGTGAAGAGCGCGGTTTCCAACGCCGCCTTGAAGGCCTTGGCTTCCTCTTCGTTGCCGATATCGAGCCGGGCGATCTTCTTGCCGTCGGCGCCGACGAGGCGGGCCTCGAAGGTCTGGCCGGACGTGGTCGCGAGCGTCGCGACCAGCGACCAGTATTCGCGGGCGCGGAAGGCCTCGATCTCGCGCTCGCGGTCGCAAACGAGGCGCAGCGCCACCGACTGCACGCGGCCGGCCGAGCGGGCGCCCGGGAGCTTGCGCCACAGCACTGGCGAGAGCGTGAAGCCGACGAGATAGTCGAGTGCGCGGCGCGCCAGATAGGCATCGACCAGCGCCTGGTCGATCGCGCGCGGATTGGCCAGCGCCTTCTGCACGGCGTCCTTGGTCACCGCGTTGAAGGTGACGCGCTCGACGGGAATGCCCTTCAGCACCTTCTTCTGGTTCAGCGCCTCCAGCACATGCCAGGAGATCGCCTCTCCCTCGCGATCCGGGTCGGTTGCGAGGATGAGCTTCTCGGCGCCTTTGACGGCGCGCGCGATCTCGGCGACCTGCTTGGCGCCGCGGCCCTCGATCTCCCATTTCATCGAGAAGTCGTTGTCGGGCTCGACCGAGCCGTCCTTGGCCGGCAGGTCGCGAATATGCCCGAACGAGGCGATGACCTCGTAATCGGAGCCCAGGTATTTGTTGATCGTCTTGGCCTTGGCCGGCGACTCGACGACGAGGAGCTTCATGATTTTCGTGTCTCGATGACAGCCTTGATCAGAGCGCGGAACCAGCCCTGACGGACGGTTCCGCGACCCGCAAGACCGCTGCGGTTCGGATTTGCGCGCGAAAGTGGTTCAGCGCGCCGGCTCTGTCAAACCCCGAATGGATGATGACGACGATCGCCGGCCCGCTGATGCAGCGGTGAGACATGGGGGCGATCGCCGGCTTTGCAAGCGGGGCCTCAGGCCCGCGCCGCCACCAGTCGGTCGATGAAGGCGTCGGTCTGGGCGCCGTTGATCCAGCGCAGCACCGCGACGACGTCCTGCTCCGGGTTGACCCAGATCACGTTGCTGCCGGCGCCGAGCGCCGAGAAGGACGAGGCCGGCACGCCCGGGCGTGCTGCCAGCCACCAGAGATAGCCGTAATTCGTCAGGGTGGGCGAGGGCGTCAGCATGCGCTTGACCCAGTCGCGCGACAGGATCTGCCGGCCGCCCCAGTCGCCCTGCCGGCCGATCAGCAGGCCGAAGCGGGCATGGTCGCGCGCGCCGATGAACAGCCCGCCACCCCAATGGCCGCCGCCGGGCACCGACTGGATCGAGCGCCCGTCGATCTCCGTGAAGGAAGAAGAGTAGCCCTGCCATTCCCAGTCCGCCGAGGCGCCGATCGGGTCCATCACCCGCTCGCGCAGAACCTCCGGCAGCGGCCGGCGGAAGCGTTCGAGCAGCGCGTAGGAGAGCACGTTCACCCGCACGTCGTTATATTCGTAGAAGGTGCCGGGCGTCTTGAGTTCGCGGCGCTGGCCCTTGCGGCTGTTGTCGGCGCCGGGGCCGATCTGGCGGTTATGGTCGACCTGATCGGACTTGCCGAAGATCTCGCCCTGCCATTCGCTCGACTGCTGCAGCAGGTGGCGCCAGGTGATCTGGCCGTTATGCGCGCCGGCGAAGACCGGGCCGGTGACCGTCTTGCCGACGGCATCGTCCACATCCTTGATCAGCCCGTCGTCGAAGGCGATACCGGCGAGCACCGCGAGATAGCTCTTGGCGATCGAGAAGGTCATGTCGGTGCGGGCGGTGTCGCCCCATTCGGCGACGATGCATCCGCCCTTCAGGATGAGACCGGCCGGGCCGCCGCGCTCGCGCACCGGGCCGACGATCTCGGTCCAGGGGCCGCGCTCGTTCCACTCGACATTCCCGACATAGCTGCCGTCCGGATAGTACAGGCTGCGCGGCCAGGGGCTCTCCTGCTCGCGGGCGAAATCGACCGCTGCCTTCAGCCTCTCCGCGTCGAAGCCGGCCTTGGCCGGCGCGATCGTCTGCCAGAGGGCGCCATCGGCGGCGGGAACGAAGGCATCGGTAGGGCTGGACAAGGCGGCATCCTCACGCACAGCGGAAAACCCGATTGGTAGCGTCGTTTTCCCAAAAGCTCCACGACCCACAGGACATGCGCCCTCCCGGTTCGGGGCCGCTTGCGCCATCAGCGACTCGCGCCTAAACAGCCTGCTTCAAATGACATCGCCAGCACCGCTCTATCCGCACCGCCATCTCCTCGGGATCGAGGGGTTGTCCCATCTGGACATCGAAGCGCTCTTGGACAGGGCGGAGGACTACGTTTCCCTCTCCCGGCAGGTCGAGAAGAAGACGACGGCCCTGCGCGGTCGTACCCAGATCAACCTTTTCTTCGAGCCCTCGACCCGGACGCAAGCGTCCTTCGAGCTCGCCGGAAAGCGACTTGGCGCCGACGTGATGAACATGTCCGTCGCCTTCTCCTCGGTGAAGAAGGGCGAGACGCTGATCGACACCGCCGCGACGTTGAGCGCGATGCGCCCCGACATTATCGTCGTGCGACATCATGCGGCCGGCGCGGTCAATCTGCTCGCCCGCAAGGTCGGCTGCTCGGTGATCAATGCCGGCGACGGCGCCCATGAGCATCCGACGCAAGCCCTGCTCGACGCGCTGACGATTCGCCGCAACAAGGGCCGCATCCAGGGGCTCACGGTCGCGATCTGCGGCGACATCCTGCATTCGCGCGTCGCCCGCTCCAACATCATCCTGCTGAACGCGCTCGGCGCGAAGGTCCGATTGATCGCGCCGACGACGCTGCTGCCGCCCGGCATCGAGCGCATGGGCGTCGATATCTTCACCGACATGAACAAGGGGCTGGAAGGCGCCGACATCGTCATGATGCTGCGCCTTCAGCTCGAGCGCATGAACGGCGCCTTCGTGCCGTCAGCGAAGGAGTATTTCCGCTATTACGGGCTCGACCAGGAGAAGCTGGCGCGCGCTCAAGCTGACGCGCTGGTGATGCATCCGGGGCCGATGAACCGGGGCGTCGAGATTTCCTCGGCCGTCGCCGACGGTGCCCAGTCGCTGATCCGCGAGCAGGTCGAGATGGGCGTCGCTGTCCGCATGGCGGTGCTCGACGCGCTGGCCCAGCACCTGCCGAATGTCTGAGCGTAAAGAGACCGAACATGGCTGACACGCAGGACATCGCAATCGTCAACGCACGCCTGATCGATCCCGCGACGGGTCGCGAGGGCGCGGGCTCCATCCTCATTCGCGACGGCGCCATCGCCGCGGTCGAATGGCAGGGCGCGCCCGCCACGGGCGAGGGCGTGCGCCGCATCGATGCCAAGGGCCAGGTCCTGACGCCCGGCCTTGTCGACCTGCGCGCCTTCCTCGGTGAGCCCGGCGCCGAATTCCGCGAGACGCTCGGCACCGGCTCGCAGGCTGCCGCCGCCGGCGGCGTCACCACGGTGGTCTGCCGCCCGGACACCAATCCGGTGATCGACGATCCCGCGATCATCGATTTCGTCAAGCGCCGCGCCCGCGACAAGGCTGTCGTCAACGTGCTCTCCTGCGCCGCCCTGACCAAGGGGCTGGAAGGCAAGGAGATCACCGAGTTCGGCCTGCTGCTCGAAGCCGGGGCGGTCTCCTTCTGCGATGGCGCCAAGGGCCTGCGCAATCCGCAGGTCATGCGCCGCGCCATGATCTATGCGCGCAATTTCGACGCCCTCATCATGAACCATGTCGAGGACCCCGACCTGCGCGGCTCCGGTGTGATGAACGATGGCGAATTCGCCAGCCGCAAGGGCCTGCCGGGCATTCCGATCGAAGCTGAGACCGTGATGCTGGAGCGGGACATCCGCCTCGCCCGCGCAACCGGCGCCCGGTATCATGCCGCGATGATCTCCTGCGCCGAATCGGTCGAGATCGTGCGCCGCGCCAAGCAGGACGGCGTGCGCGTCACCTGCGGCGTCTCGATCAACAACCTGACCCTCAACGAGAACGACGTCGGCGAGTACCGCACCTTCTGCAAGGTCACGCCGCCTTTGCGCCATGAGGATGACCGCCTCGCCATGGTCGCGGCGCTCGCCGAAGGCGTGATCGACGTCGTCGTTTCCGACCACGATCCGCAGGACGTCGAGACCAAGCGCCAGCCCTTCTCCGAATGCGCCGATGGCGCGCTCGGCATCGAGACGATGCTCTCGGCCGCCCAGCGCATGGTTCAGGCCGGGCAGATCGATCTGCCGCGATTGCTCGCCGCGCTCTCGGCGCGGCCGGCCGCGCTGATCGGCTTGTCCGCCGGCAGGCTCGCGGTCGGCGCGCCCGCCGATCTCGTGCTCTTCGATCCCGAGGCGCCCTTCGTCGTCGACAAGCGCAAGCTCAAGTCCCGCGCCAAGAACTCGCCCTTCGACGAGGCGCGGCTCGAAGGCATCGTCGCCGCAACCTTCGTCGGCGGCCGGGTAGTCTACGAAGCCGAGCCGGGCTGAGTTCTCCAATATGCCCCCGAGGGTCATCCCGGGCGGAGCGAAGCGGAGACCCGGGATCCATGCCTGAACCTTTCCCGGGGACGCTCCGGAACGGATCCCGGATCGGCGCGGCTTTGCCGCTTGTCCGGGATGACGGCGCACTTTCTATTCGCGACGGCGGGTTCTATCGTGGCTGCGCTGAACCGGGCGAGGGGTTGAATGGCTGAGACGTTGAATTGGGGCCTCTCCGGCCCCGCCACGCTGATCGCCCTCGTCGTCGGCTATCTCTTTGGATCGATCCCCTTCGGCATCATCCTGACCAAGCTTGCCGGCGGGCCTGACCTGCGCAGCATCGGCTCGGGCAATATCGGCGCGACCAACGTCCTGCGTACCGGCAACAAGAAGCTCGCGGCGGCGACCCTCGTCGGCGACATGCTGAAGGGCACGGTCGCGGTCCTCGTCGGCGCGCGCTTCCTCGGTGGCCCTGAGGCTGCGCTGGCGTCGGGCGTCGGCGCGTTTCTCGGCCATCTCTTCCCGGTCTGGCTCGGCTTCAAGGGCGGCAAGGGCGTCGCGACCTATATCGGCGTGCTGATCGGCGTGAAGGCCTCGATCGCGCTGGTCTTCGCCGCGATCTGGCTGAGCCTGGCCTATCTGTTCCGGTATTCCTCGCTCGCGGCGCTGGTCGCCAGCGTGCTGACGCCGCTCCTGCTCTGGTTCTGGGCCGGCATGCCGAAGGCCGCGCTCGTCATGGCAGGGCTCACCGTCCTGCTCTGGATCATGCACCGGGAGAACATCGCCCGGCTGCTCGCCGGGCGCGAAGGCAAGATCGGCCAGAAGGGCTGACAGGGACATGGCTGGGATCGTCCTCTCCGATCGCCAGCGTCTCGATTGGTTGCGGTTGATCCGCAGCGAGAGCATCGGCCCGCGCAGCTTCCGCTCCCTGATGAACCGTTTCGGCGGCGCTGCTGCGGCGCTCGACGCATTGCCGGACCTCACCCGGCAAGCGGGGCGTGACATCCGCATCTGCCCGGCGGCTGAGGCTGAGCGCGAGTTCGACGGCCTGTCGCGCCTCGGCGGCCGCTTCGTCGCGCTCGGCGAGGCTGAGTATCCCGTGCCGCTGCAGGCGATCGATTCGGCTCCGCCCCTGCTCGCCGTGCTCGGACATGCCGAGGTGCTGCAACGACCGGGCGTGGCGCTCGTGGGTTCACGCAATGCCTCCGCGGCGGGCATGAAATTCACCGCGCGGCTTGCCCGGGAACTAGGCGAGGCTGATTTCACGGTGGTCTCGGGGCTTGCGCGCGGCATCGACACCGCCGCCCATGAAGCGAGCCTGGAAACCGGCACCGTCGCCGTCCTCGCCGGCGGGCTGGACGAGATCTACCCGCCGCAGAACATCCCGCTCGCTCGCCGTATCACGGAGCGCGGCGCGGTGGTCAGCGAGATGCCGCTCGGCTGGGTCGCTCGGGCGCGCGATTTCCCCCGCCGCAACCGTCTCGTCTCGGGGCTGTCGCTCGGTACGGTCGTGGTCGAGGCGGCGCGCCGCTCGGGCTCGCTGATCACCGCGCGCTTCGCCAACGAGCAGGGGAGGCTGGTCTTCGCCGTGCCCGGCTCGCCGCTCGAACCGCGCGCCGAAGGCGGCAATCACCTCATTCGCGAAGGCGCAACGCTCTGCGCCGAGGCGGCGCATGTCATCGAGGCGCTGCAGCCCCTGCGGCAGCGCGAACTCGACCTGTCGCTGCCGCCGCGTCTGATGCGCGAAGGCGCCGGCCAGCCGGCAGCCGAGGCGATGTGGGACGAACTCGACCTGCCTGAAATCGAGCGAGCCCCCGCCTATGCCCGGCATGAAGATGGCTTCGAACTGGAGCCTTCTTCATCGTCTGGAACGGTCTCTCACGATCCCGGCCGTCGCGTGCTCGATCTTCTCGGGCCGACGCCGATCGCACTGGATGATCTTGTCCGTGCCAGCGGGCTTGCCGCCGGCGAGGTCGGCCATGTCCTGGTCGAGCTGGAACTCACGGGCGCAATACGGCGCCATCCCGGCGGAACGCTGTCGCGCCCCGCACCGTGAGAAATTCACCGGCGCTCAGTGACGTTCGTTGCTCGGGGATGCCAGCCGCTCGACTTCGGCGGAGGCTTCGATCCGGGCCATTTCCAGAAAATAGCTGAGCGCGCTGAGCTTGGTGTTGCGGGCCATGGCGCGCAATTCGGCTGCCATTCCTTCGATGAAGGAAGCGGCTTCCAGCGGCGACATCGGGCGCATGGGGATTTCGTCGTCGTCGCCCTCGCTCGCGATGGATTCAAGCGAGACCAGCTTGGATACTTTGTGCTTCATGGCGAATGGATTCCCTCGCATAATCGGGGACCAACTCGTCCGCTGGGCTGCGATTCCCTAACGGATATGCAATTGTAGATTGCAATTATGAATGAATTTCAAGCACAAGTACATTAGGCCAGAAGGATGACAGCGGCCGGGATCGTCGCCAGGGCCAGCAGGGTCTGCAACGTCGTGATTTCGGCCATCAGGGGCGCGTCGCCCCCCAGGTCGCGCGCCAGGAAATAGGCGGCGGTCGCTGTCGGGACGGCTGCCGCGACCACCGTCATCGCCAGGGCCGGGCCGGTGACGCCGAACCAGCCGGCATAGAGCCAGGCGAGCACAGGCATCACCGCGAGCTTCAGGCAGACCGCCACGGCATGGGCGAGCCGGGGCCGCGCCAGCCGCTTGAGATCGAGCGCCGAGCCGACCACGAGCAGGCCGATGCCGAGCGAGGCGCGGCCGAGCACGTCGAGATAGCTGGTGAAGGCGCTGGGCAGCATCCACTGGAGCTGGTTCAGCGCCAGACCGACGGCCGAGGACCAGATGAAGGGATTGTAGAGGATCGAGCGGATCGTCGCGCCGAGGCTCATCGGCTTGCCGCTCGCGAAACGGGCGAGCACGAAAACGCACATGATGTTGAGCAGGGGGATCATCGAGGCGACGGCGATCGCCATCAGCGTCGTACCGGTGCGGCCCTGCAGGCCGGCGGCAAGCGCGAGGCCCACGAAGGTGTTCCAGCGCACCGATCCCTGGAAGATCGAGGTGAAGGCCGGCCCGTCGATGCCGGCGCGTACCAGCAGCGGGCGTGCGAGCAGGAGCAGGGCGGCGACGCTGAGGATGGCGAGCACGAGGCTGGACCCCATGCCCAGCACCGGCATGCTGCGCAGGTCGGCCATGGCAAGCGTATGGATCACCACAGCCGGGAACAGCACCTGATAGGTCAGGCGCTCGACGCCGACCCAATGTGCCGGCGAGACGATGCCGCGCTCCTTCAGGAACCAGCCTGTCGCGATGACGAGGAAGACGGCGATCAGGCTGTCGAGCATGGAGGGGCCGGGAGGGAGGGCAGGCGGGAAGCCCGAGCGGAACAATGAAGCCGGGCGGCCGTTTTACTGATGAACTGCCCTGTCCCTGTCATGCCGTTTCGTGGTCGGCAAGGGCGCGGGAGAAGGTCAGCCCTGTCCCTGCCGCAATGCTGCCGCGATTGGTTCAGGTCCCATTCAACCGGATTGCCCGATGCTGGCTTCAACTTTGGGTTATCTCGCGAAAGGAGATGCCGCCATGATGTCTCTGAAGAAAAAAGCCGCTGTTGCGCTGGCCGTGGCCAGTATCGCCGCCGGAAGCTTCGCGGTTCCCGCCATGGCGCAGACGCGTGGCTTCGACGCGACGCGACTCGACAAGGCCCAGGTCGAATACTCGCAGTATCGCTACCGTCACGGCTATCGTGGCAACTGGCGCGGCCCGTCCCGCGGCGCGGCGGTCGCTGGCGCCATCGGCCTCGGTATCCTGGGTGCGGCGGCTATCGCGGCTCAGAACCGCGCCTATGCGGCGCCGAGCTATTACGAGGATGATTATTATGAGCCGGCGCCGGTCTACGTGGCCCCGCGCCGTTACTACGCGCCTTACGGCTACGCCCCCTACGACTTCCGCCACTATCGCGAATATCGCTGAGGGCAGCTGACGCTTTGGCTTGCAAGGCCCGCGCAATCCACGCGGGCCTTGCTTGTAAGCTCATCTTTTAGGTTTCGACGTTCTATGAAGCGTCTTGAGTTTGTTGACGGGGGATCGCCACCATGAAGTCGCTTCGACGAGCAGGAATGGCAGGCCTTGGCCTGATCGCGCTGGCCTGGGCCTTTGCCCAGCCGGCGGTTGCGCAGTATTACGGCGGGCAGGGCTATGGTGACGAACGCCGCTCAGGCAATGGGGTCGAGCGCCGTGGCTACGACCGCCGGGATGACGGACGCCGCGATTCCTGGCGTGGCGATGACCGCGGTTCCCGTTACGGCTCCCGCGATAGTTTTGGTCGTGATGATGGCCGCGGCCCCGGATACGGCCAGCGCTCCCGGAATCCGATGGCCGGGATGAGCATCGAAGAGCAGAAGCGCGCCGTGAAGAACGAGCGCGAGGCGCAGAAGCGGGCGATCAAGCGCGGCCAGATCTTCAACTGACCGGCCTGAGGCTGGCAGCGAAGGCTTTCATGAGGGCCGCTCGCCATCCGGCGGGCGGCCCTCAGTCGTATTGGTCCTCGTCGTCCTGCGGCCCGAGCCGGCCCAGCCGGTCGAGCGCGCCCTGCAGGATGTAGGCCGCCGCCATCTTGTCGACGACGGCGGCGCGCTTGGCGCGCGAGGCGTCGGCGTCGAGCAGGGTGCGCGTCACCGCGAGCGTCGACATCCGCTCGTCCCAGAACACGATCGGCAGATCGGTGAGGGGGATGAGATTGCGCACGAAGGCGCGTGTCGACTGCACGCGCGGGCCCTCGGTGCCATCCATGTTGAGTGGCAGGCCGATCACCAGCCCGGCGACCTGATGCTTCCCGGCGATCTTCAGCAGCGCTGCCGCATCGAGCCCGAACTTGACGCGCTGGATCGTTTCCAGCGGCGACGCGATCTGCCGTTCGAGATCCGAAAGCGCGAGCCCGATCGTCTTGCTGCCAAGGTCGAGCCCAAGCAGCCGCGCATGCGCCGGCAGGTCGATAAAGGCTTCGAGCGGAACGACGGCGCTGGTCATGGCATGGCGGTATCACGCGCCGGCCAGCGTCGCGAGCAATACATTCTCCGATGCGCCCGGCGAATGGCGGGTTCCCGGCAGCTGTAGCGCGGAAGTCATCGCGCATCGCCGGCTATCAGGCTATATGCGCCGGCTTGGAGCGGCGCCGCCGCGTAGAAGGATATTTCCCGTGCCGGCGCGGATCTCGCTGCAAGTTCCCGACAAGGCCCTGCTCGGCGCCTATGAGGCCGCCTTGCGCGGCGGCTGGTCGCCGAACACGACGCGCAATGTCGCGCCCGAGCAGCTCGCCGCCATCGCCGCCGATCCGGATGCCTTCCTTGCCGAGACACGCGGTGGCCCTGGCCGGGTGAAGCTGCCCGATGGCCGCGAGGTCGATCGCATTCCCGGGCCGACGCGCTGGATCTTCGCCGAGGACCGCCCGGAGCGGCCCTTCATCGGCTCGATCAACCTGCGCTGGCAGGAGAAGGATGGCCGCCCGATCCTGGCCCTCCCGGAACATGTGCTCGGCCATGTCGGCTACACCATCCTGCCGGCCTTCGAAGGTCACGGCTACGCCACTGCCGCGCTCGCAGCGATGCTGGGCGTGGCGCACGAGGCCGGCCTGGCCGAGATCACCATCACCTGCGACGCGACCAACCATGCCTCGCGCCGCATCATCGAGAAGAATGGCGGGCGATTGATCGAAACCTTCGTCGCGCCGCTCTACAGCCCCGATCAACGCCTTCGTTTCATCGTCAGCACTGCCCCATGACCGACATCGCTGCGTCCCGCAAGGCGGGCTCCCTCGGCCCGCTCCTGCCGGGCATTCTGCTCTCCGCCGTGGTCGCCATCGCTTCCGCCCTGCTGGAACCGGTCCTCAAGGCGGCGGCCGGCGGGCGCATCGGCATCCCCGCCATCGTCATCGCGCTGGTCATCGGCATGCTGCTGCATCCGGTGGCAAACACGAAGCGCTTCGCGCCTGGCATGACCTTCTGCGTCAAGAAGCTGCTGCGCTGGGCGATCGCGCTGCTCGGCCTGCGCATCGCGCTCGGCGATATCGCCGCGCTCGGCGTCTCGACCGCGCTGCTGGTGGTCGGATCGATGGTGATCACCGTCGTCGTCGGCTTCGCGCTGGCGCGGATGCTCGGCCGCGAGGCGGGCATGGGCGCGCTCGCCGGTGTGGCCACCGCCGTCTGCGGCGCCTCGGCCGCGCTGGCCACGGCCACCGTGGTGCCGGACTATCGCAACAAGGCTGCCGACGTCGCCTTCACCGTCATCGCGATGAACGTCTTCGCCACCATCGCGATGCTGGCCTATCCGTTGATCTGCACCTGGCTCGGCTTCTCGCCGCAGCAGACCGGCATCATGCTTGGCGGCACGATCCATGATGTGGCGCAGGTGGTGGGTGCCGGCCAGTCAGTCTCGGACGAGGTCGCCAATGCCGCGGTGATCGTGAAGCTGTTCCGCGTCTTCCTGCTGCTGCCCGCGGTGCTGATCGTCGGCTGGTGGCTGGTGCGCGACAACAGCGAGCTCTCCAAGGCCAAGGTTCCGGTGCCGGTCTTCGCCATCGTCTTCCTGGCGCTCTGCGTGCTCAACAGCCTGCTCGCGCTCGTGCCGGCCCTGACGCCGACCTATCAGCCGATCCGCGACGCCCTGCTCGAAGCCTCGCGCTGGGGCCTGCTCATCGCCATCGCGGCGCTGGGGCTCGGCACCTCCATGGCGGCGATGGCGCGGCTCGGCTGGCGCCATCTCGCGCTCGTCACCGGCACGACCCTGACGATCCTCGTTATCGTCACCGGCGGCCTTGTGCTGCTCGGCTGAAAGCCCGACAGAAGGCTGCGGGGGAGATCATGACCGATATCGTCATTACCGAATTCATGGACGACACGGCGATCGCCAATCTCAAGGCGCGCTTCGCGGTCCATTACGATCCCGAGCTCTATGCCAATCCCGACGAGATGGCGCGGCTCTTCGCCGATGTCCCGGCCGTGATCGTGCGCAACCAGACGCAGGTGCGTGGTAAGGTTCTGGAAGCGGCGAAGCGCCTCAAGGTCATCGGCCGCCTCGGCGTCGGCCTCGACAATCTCGACATGGAAGTCTGCGCCGCCCGCGGCATCCGCGTCTTTCCCGCGACAGGCGCCAACAGCCTCTCCGTTGTCGAGTATGTCATCGGCACGACGATGACCCTGCTGCGCGGCGCCTATTTCGCCAATGCCGCGATGGTCGCCGGCGAATTCCCCAAGACGAAGCTGATCGGCCGCGAGATCGCCGGCAAGCTGATGGGCCTCGTCGGCTTCGGCTCGATCGCCCGCGACGTCGCCCGCCATGCCCGAGCCATCGGCATGGAAGTGGCGGCCTACCATCCGCGCTTGGCCGTAGACGACCCCGCCTGGAGCGGCGTGCGGCGGCTGGAACTCGACGAGTTGCTGGCCAAGGCTGACGTCATCAGCCTGCATGTCCCGCTGACCTCGGAAACCCGCGGCATGATCGATGCGAAAGCCTTCGCCCGGATGAAGCCGGACGCGATCCTGATCAACACCGCGCGCGGCGGCATCATGGACGAGGCGGCGCTGGTCAAGGCGCTGAAGGCCGGCAAGCTCGGCGGCGCCGCGATCGACGTCTACGAGCAGGAGCCGCTCGGCAAGGACGCCGCCAAGGTTTTTGCCGGCGCGCCCAACCTGATCCTGACGCCGCATATCGCCGGCAATACGGTGGAGTCGAACGGGCGGGTGTCTGGGCTTGTCGCCGAGAAGGTCATGGCGGCGCTGCAGGATCGGATTTAGGGTGCAGCTTGCTAGGTCGGAGCAACCGGCTTCGACTTAAATTAGAGCGCTGGATTGGGGGCATATGGGTGATTAAACGCTGCGAGGTAGATGTAATTGGATTGGCATTGCAAGACGCCTCGGCTGGTCAAATTTGCATTGAACCCTCTGACACGAGGTTCCGTGACAGAACAGGTTACGATCTCCAGTTTTACTTAGGTGTCGAACTTGCTTCGCCCATCGACCTCGAAAAACTGAGATACCGACGCTTCCAAGCCAACTTCCTTATCAACGACCGTCACCATCCATTTTTTGTCTTCGTGCATAGCTCCATATCGGTGGAACTTGAAAAGTGGGACGATCGAGAGAAACTTCCAGAGGACGACGCTTACGTGAAGATCGCTCTTGAGGGCACCGAAGGGTTTTGAGCTAAGAGCCGTCTCGACAGGGGAGTATCCGCGAGCGGCGTTGATAGGGTGCCCCTCGACTCATACGAAATCGAAGCGATCGACATCGACCAGCCCCTTGTCGGTGATCTTGAGATGCGGGATCACCGGCAGGGTCAGGAAGGCGACCTGCAGGAAGGGCTCGGCCAGTACGACGCCGAGCGCCTTCGCCGCAGCGCGCAAGCCTTCAAGATCGTGCCGCACCGCCTCGAAAGGCTGTTCGCTCATCAGCCCGGCGACCGGCAACGCCAGTTCCGCCGTGACCGTGCCGCCGTCGGCCACGGCGAAGCCGCCGCCGATCGCGATCAATCGATTGGCGGCAGCCGCCATCGAGGCCTCGTCCACCCCGACGACACAGAGATTATGGCTGTCATGCCCGACCGAGGAGGCGATGGCGCCGTGCTTCATGCCGAAGCCATGGACGAAGCCGCCAGCGATACCGCCGTTCCTGCCGTGGCGCTCGATCACGGTGACCTTGATCGCATCCTGCGCGAGATCGGGCAGGGCCTCGCCATCGCGTGAGGGAAGAGTCATCGCCAGCCGCTCGGTGATGATCCGCCCCGGCACCACGCCGATCACCGGCGTCTCGCCGTCGCGGGCCTTCACCGAGAAATCGGCGGGAGCGAGCTTGCGGCTCTTCACGCTGCCGAGCCCGACCGGCGCGACCGTTGCCCGATCCGCGAACAGCGCCTCCTCGACCAGCCGGCCCCCGGTCAGAACCTGCTTCACCGAGCAGGCGGCAAGGTCCTCGACCAGCACGATATCGGCGCGCTTGCCCGGCCCGATGAAGCCGCGGTCGAACAAACCGAAATTCCGCGCCGCCGAAAGCGAGGCGATGCGATAGGTCGCGAGCACATCCGCACCCTCGGCGATGGCGGTGCGGATCATGTAGTCGAGATGGCCTTCCTCGCCGATATCGAGCGGATTGCGATCGTCGGTGCAGAAGGCGAGGAAGGGCGAGGTGTCGCGCGAGATCAGCGGGATCAGTTGATGCAGGTCCTTCGAGACCGAGCCCTCGCGGATCAGGATCGCCATGCCCTTGGCGAGCTTTTCGCGAGCTTCGTCGGCTGTGGTCGTCTCGTGATCGGTGCGGATGCCGGCGGCGAGATAGGCGTTGAGGTCCAGGCCGCGCACCAGCGGCGCGTGCCCGTCGATATGGCGATGCGAAAAGGCTTCGAGCTTGGCGAGGCAGCCGGGATCGCGATGAATCACGCCGGGGAAGTTCATGAATTCGGCGAGCCCGATCACTTTAGGATGATCCATCATTGGCGTCAGGTCGCTGGCCTCCAGCGCGGCGCCCGCCGTCTCCAGATGCGTCGCCGGTACGCAGCTTGAGAGATTGACGCGCAGGTCCATCCGCATCGCCTCGGCGCAGGCGAGGAAATAGCGAATGCCCTCGACGCCGAGCACGTTCGAGATCTCGTGCGGATCGCAGATCGCGGTCGTCACGCCATGCGGCAGCACGCAGCGCTCGAATTCGAGCGGCGTCACCAGCGAGGATTCGATGTGCAGATGCGTGTCGATGAAGCCGGGCACGGCGATCAGGCCCTTCGCATCGATGACGCGCTTGCCTTCATAGGTCCCATAGGTCCCGACGATGGTATCGCCGCAGATCGCGATATCGCTCTCGACCAGCGCGCCGGTGACGAGGTCGAGGAGCTTGGCGCCCTTGATGACGAGGTCGGCCGGCTCGTCGCCATGCCCCTGGGCGATCCGGCGGGCGAGAGTGGCGGCGTCGGTCATGGGGCGATTCCGTTGTGTCGACATGGCGCCAGCCTGCCTCTCTCTGCCTGTAATGTCGACTTGGTCGGCAGGCCGGATCGGCCTAGATAGGGGCCGGCATTTCGAAAGCCCGGAGCCTTCGCATGAAACTCACTTGGTACGGCCATTCCGCTTTCCGCGTCGATCTCGACGGCGCCGCCATCCTGATCGACCCGTTCTTCACCGGGAACCCGGCCTTCGAAGGCGATGTCGCGGCGATCTCCAAGGGCGTCAGCCATATCGTCGTCACCCACGGCCATGGCGATCATGTCGGCGACACGCTCGACATCGCCAACAAGACCGGCGCGATCGTCATCACGAACTATGACCTCGCCATGCATCTGGCCTCGCAGGGCCTGAAGAACTTCAGCCCGATGAACACCGGCGGTACGGTCGATCTCGGCCCGTTCAGCGTGACGCTGGTCCGCGCCGATCATTCGGCCGGTATGGGCGAGGGCGGCGTCAACGTCCCCGTCGGCAACGCCAATGGCGCGATCATCAAGGCCAAGGGCGAGAAGACGCTCTGGCACATGGGCGATACCGACATCTTCTCGGACATGGCGCTGCTCAGCGAGATCCATGGCGTCGAGGCCTGCATCTGTCCGATCGGCGACCGTTTCACCATGGGCGGCAAGGTCGCCGCGCTCGCGATGACGAGCTTCGTCAAGCCGAAGGTGGCGATTCCCGCGCATTACGGCACCTTCCCGATCATCGACCAGAACGCCGACGCCTTCGTCGCCGGCATGCAGGGCAGCGGCATCGAGGTCGTCCTGCCGAAGAAGGGCGAGGCTTTCGCGGTCTGAGCCGGGAAACCGGCTTGATCGATCAATGCTGATTTACCTTTGCCCGTTCGCCGCGCTATAGCGCGGCGAACCGTTTTCCGGCGCGCGATCCGCGCCCTGTCCAGGAGCCCGCCATGTCGGTCGATCTCGCCACCGTCAAACGCGTCGCGCATCTCGCGCGCATCGCCGTGCCGGAGGCTGATCTGGCCAAGCTGCAAGGCGAGCTCAACGCCATTCTCGGCTTCGTCGAGCAGCTCAACGAGGTCGATGTCGACGGCGTCGAGCCGATGACCTCGGTGACGCCGATGGCGATCAAGCAGCGCGAGGACATCGTGAACGATGGCGAGATCGCCAGCGCGATCGTCGCCAACGCGCCCATCTCCGAGGACAATTATTTCATGGTGCCGAAGGTGATCGAGTAAGCGCGCGGCGCGCTCCTTCGATCATCCCGGATGTGCCTTGCGATCCGGCCTTTGCGACCAGATAAATTCCGGAACTCTCCCGTGACCGATCTCACCCGCCTGACGCTGACCGAGGCCCGCGACGGCCTGAAAGCCAAGACCTTCTCCGCGACCGAGCTGACGAAGGCGCATATCGCCGCCGTCGAAAAGGCCCGCGCCCTCAACGCCTATGTGCTGGAAACCCCCGAGCACGCGCTGAAGCAGGCCGCAGCCTCTGACGCGAAGCTCGCCAAGGGCGAGGCCGGCCCGCTCGAAGGCCTGCCGCTCGGCATCAAGGACCTGTTCGCGACCAACGGCGTGCGCACCACCGCCTGCTCGAACATCCTCGGCAATTTCGTGCCGGCCTATGAATCGACCGTGACCAGCCAGCTCTGGCGTGATGGCGCCGTGATGCTGGGCAAGCTCAACAACGACGAATTCGCCATGGGCTCCTCGAACGAGACCTCGGCTTTCGGCAATGTCGTGAACCCCTGGCGCCGCAAGGGCTCCAACGTGGGCGCGGGGCAGGGCGGTTCCGTCGAAGGCAATCATCTCGTTCCCGGTGGCTCGTCGGGTGGTTCCGCCTCGGCCGTCGCCGCCGATCTCTGCCTCGCGGCGACCGCGACCGATACCGGCGGCTCGATCCGCCAGCCGGCCGCCTTCACCGGCACGGTCGGCATCAAGCCGACCTATGGCCGCTGCTCGCGCTGGGGCACGGTCGCCTTCGCCTCCTCGCTCGACCAGGCCGGCCCGATCGCCAAGACCGTGCGCGACGCGGCCGTGATGCTGCGCTCGATGTCCGGCCACGACCCGAAGGACACCACGTCCGTCGACATGGCGGTGCCGGATTACGAGGCGGCCGTCGGCCGCTCGGTGAAGGGCATGAAGATCGGCATTCCCCGCGAATACCGTCTCGACGGGCTCAACGCCGAGATCGACGCGCTCTGGCAGCAGGGCATCGCCTGGCTCAAGGCGGCCGGCGCCGAGATCGTCGAGATCTCGCTGCCGCACACCAAATATGCCCTGCCGGCTTATTACATCGTCGCACCGGCCGAGGCCTCCTCGAACCTCGCCCGCTATGACGGCGTCCGCTACGGCCTGCGCGAGCAGGGCAGGGACATCGTTGAGATGTACGAGAAGACCCGCGCTGCCGGCTTCGGCGCCGAGGTCAAGCGTCGCATCATGATCGGCACCTACGTGCTCTCGGCCGGCTATTAC
Source organism: Allobosea sp. GW821-FHT09G06 (assembly GCF_059416005.1). NCBI lineage: Bacteria > Pseudomonadati > Pseudomonadota > Alphaproteobacteria > Hyphomicrobiales > Alloboseaceae > Allobosea > Allobosea sp. GW821-FHT09G06. The sequence continues at coordinate 340,223 of NZ_JBWKOI010000003.1, forward strand.
GACGCCTATTACGTCCGCGCCCAGAAGATCCGCACGCTGATCAAGCGCGATTTCGAGACGGTCTATGCCCAGGGCATCGATGCGGTCCTGACCCCCGCGACGCCGTCCGCCGCCTTCGGCATCGGCGAGAAGGGCTCGGCGGATCCGGTCGAGATGTATCTCAACGACGTCTTCACGGTGACCGTGAACATGGCCGGCCTGCCGGGGATCGCCGTTCCCGCCGGCCTCGATGCGCAGGGCCTGCCGCTGGGCCTCCAGCTCATCGGCCGCCCCTTCGACGAGGAGACGCTGTTCTCGCTCGGTGAGGTCATCGAGCAGGCTGCCGGCCGCTTCCCCGTCTCCGAGCGCTGGTGGGGCTGAGGCGGCTTCGGTCGCTTTGGGCTGATTTGCGGAAGCATGTTCTCGATCCCGGGGCTATCGGCGAAGCTGAGCAGGCCCGGGATGGCATCCGCGACGCCTCGTCGTTAGGCTGGCCGCTTCTTTCGAGGAGAGGGCGATGATCTTCAGCCGCGCCATGGCCTATGCCTGCCTGATGGTGCTGGCCGGCATTCTGGCGCTCGTGGCCGCGCTGATGATCCTGCTGACCATCGTGCAGATGGCGCGCGGTGAGGTCGTTATCGATCTCGGCGCCAGGGTGATCGGCACCATCATCGTGGCCGGTCTCGCGTTGCTTTGCCGGTGGGTGGCCCTGCGCCTGATCTGAGACACGCTCAAACGGCGAACTTGATGGATGGCGAACGAAAAAGGGGCCGCAGCGGTGCGGCCCCTTTTTTGATGTTGGCTATCTCGCGCGCTCCGGGGACTGCGCTGGCACTCCCCGGTCGACAGCAGTGTCAGTGCGCCGCGGTCGCTTGCGCAGTCGCCTTGCGCTTGTTCCCGCGCAGGTCCGCCAGCCAGCGCACCATCACGTAGAACACCGGGGTGAAGATCAGGCCGAAGATCGTCACGCCCAGCATGCCTGAGAACACCGCGATGCCCATCGCCTGGCGCATCTCGGCGCCGGCACCGACCGAGACCGTCAGCGGCAGCACGCCCAGGATGAAGGCCATCGAGGTCATCAGGATCGGCCGCAGGCGGGTGCGGGCGGCGGCGATCGCCGCGTCGCGGCGGTTCATGCCTTCGTCCTCGGCCTGCTTGGCGAACTCGACGATCAGGATCGCGTTCTTCGCAGCGAGGCCAACAAGCACCACCAGGCCGATATCGACCAGGATATTGCGGTCGAGCCCGGCATAGTTCACCCCGAACATCGCCGCCAGGATACACATCGGCACGATCAGGATGACCGAGAGCGGCAGGAGCCAGCTCTCGTAGAGTGCGGCCAGCAGCAGGAAGACGAACACCACCGCGAGGCCGAAGGCGATGACCGCGGTATTGCCCGCGAGCTTCTCCTGCAGCGCGATCTCGGTCCATTCGAAGCCGAAGCCGGCCGGCAGCCGCTCGGCCGCGATCTTCTCGACCGCCGCGATGCCCTGTCCGGTCGAGTAGCCATGCGCCATCGAGAGCTGCACTTCGGCTGCCGGATAGAGGTTGTAGCGCGGCACGCGATAGGCGCCGGTCGTGTCGTGGAACGACGCGATCGAGCCGATCGGCACCATCTCGCCATCCGCGTTGCGGGTCTTGAGATTGGCGACGTCGCGGGTGGTCAGGCGGAACGGGTTATCCGCCTGCGCGGTGACGCGATAGGTCCGGCCCAGCAGGTTGAAGTCGTTGATATAGGCCGAGCCCATATAGACCGACAGCGTCTCGAAGATGCGCGTGATCGGCACGCCGAGCATCTCCGCCTTGGTGCGGTCGATATCGGCATAGATCTGCGGCGTCTTGGTCGAGAACAGCGTGAAGGGCTGCTGGATACCCTGGACCTGCCCGGCTGAGCCGGCGACGATCCAGGCCGCGCCTTCCAGCGCCGCAAGCCCGCGTCCGCCGCGATCCTGCACATAGCCCTTCAGGCCGCCGCCGGTGCCGATGCCGGGAATCGCCGGCGGCTCGATGACGAGCGTGAAGGCCTCGGGGATCGTGAACATCTGCTGGCGCAGGTCGTTGAGGATGCCGGCCGTGGTCAGGCCTTCCTTCTCGCGGTCCTTGAACGGCGAGAGCGTCACGAAGGCGACGCCGGCATTCGGCGCGATCGTGAAGGTCGCGCCGTCGAGGCCGGCGAAGGCGACGGTATGGGCGACGCCCGGCCGCGACTGCAGCAACTCGTTGGCCTTGCGCAGCACGGCATCGGTGCGCTGCAGCGAGGCACCGGGCGGCAGCTGCATCGCGACGATGAAGTAGCCGCGGTCGAGCTGCGGCACGAGGCCGGTCGGCGTCCTGCGGATGTCCCAGACGGTGGCCGCGATCAGGCCGGAATAGACGATCAGCAGGATCACCGCGATGCGGATGAGCCGCGAGGTGACGCGCCCATAGGTGCGCGACAGCCAGTCGAAGCCGGCGTTGAAATAGTGGAAGAACCAGCGCAGCGGCGCGCCCAGCTTGTAGAGGAAGCCGTGCTTCTCGTGCTCGTCATGCTTCTTGTGCGGCCTGAGCAGCACGGCCGACATCGCCGGCGAGAGCGTCAGCGAGACGAAGCAGGAGATCGCCGTCGAGGCTGCGATCGTCACCGCGAACTGCTGGTAGAAGGTGCCCTGCAGGCCGCTGATGAAGGCGGTCGGGATGAACACCGCGCAAAGCACGAGCGCGATCGCCAGCAGCGCGCCGCCGACCTCGTCCATGGTCTTGTGCGCGGCTTCCTTGGGCGAGAGGCCCTCGGCAAGATAGCGCTCGACGTTCTCCACCACGACGATCGCGTCGTCGACGACGATGCCGATGGCGAGAACCAGCGCCAGGAGCGAGATCGTGTTGAAGGAGATGCCGACCGCGCTCATCACCAGGAAGGTGCCGACCAGCGAGACCGGGATCGCGACGATCGGGATGATCGCGGCTCGCCAGGTCTGCAGGAACAGGATCACCACGATCACGACGAGCAGGACCGCTTCGAGCAGCGTCCGCACGACCGCGTCGACGGACTCGCCGATGAACTCGGTCGGGTTGTAGATGATGCGGTGCTCGAGCCCGACCGGGAACTGCCTGGCCATCTCGCCCATCGTCGCGACCAGCTTGTCGGAGGTCGCGAGCGCGTTCGAGCCCGGGCGCTGGAAGACGCCGATGGCGACGGTGTTCCGGTTATCGAGATAGGCGTTGGTGGTATAGTCCTGCGAGCCGAGCTCGACGCGGGCGATGTCGCGCACGCGGATCGTGCCGCCATCGGCATCGGCGCGCACGACGATGTTCTCGAACTCGGAGACGTCGGTCAGGCGGCCGAGCGTGTTGACCGAGAACTGGAAGGCCTCGTCGGACTTTGCCGGCGGCTGGTTCAGCGCACCGGCCGCGACCTGCACGTTGGCAGCCCTGAGCGCGAGGACGACGTCGCCCGCCGTCAGGTTACGCGCCGAGACCTTGGCCGGGTCGAGCCAGATCCGCATCGAGAAGTCGCGCGCACCGAAGACCTGCACGTCGCCGACGCCGTCGACGCGGGTCAGCACGTCCTTCACGTAGAGCGAGGCGTAATTCGAGATGTACTGCGCGTCGCGCGACCCGTCCGGCGAGATCATGTTGATGACCATCAGGAAGTCCGGCGAGGCCTTGCGGACCTGGATGCCGAGCGCACGCACGTCCTGCGGCAGGCGCGCTTCGGCCTGCGAGACGCGGTTCTGCACCAGCACCTGCGCCTGGTCGACATCGACGCCGGCCTTGAAGACGACGTTGATCGTCACCCGCCCGTCACCGGTCGACTGCGAGGTGATGTAGAGCATGTCGTCGACGCCGTTCACCTCCTGCTCGATCGGCGTCGCCACGGTGGCGGCGACGACCTCGGCCGAGGCGCCGGGATAGGTGGCGGTGATCGAAACCGTCGGCGGGGCGATTTCGGGATATTCCGAGATCGGCAGCGAGCGCTGCGCGATGGCGCCGGCGATCGTCAGCAGCACCGAGAGAACGGTGGCGAAGATCGGCCGGTCGATGAAGAAATGGGCGAAGCGGAACATGGGTATGTCCTGGCCGGAATAAGGCGGGCGGGCGCCCGTTGGCGCCCGTGTTTCAGTGCCGGGCCAGGCATGGCCCGAGAGGCGGGCACCGGCTTTCGCGGAAAGCCGGTGTGGCAGGCGCTCAGTTCGTCGTCGCGACCTTGATCTCGCCCGGCTGCGGCGTCACCGGCACGCCCGGACGGACCATCGGATTGGCATTGCCGCCGATGATCACCTTGTCCTGCGCCGTGAGACCGGAGCGGATCACCCGCAGGCCGTCGCTGAGCGGCCCGAGCACGACCGGCTTCGGCACGACCTTGTTCTCCGGGCCGACCGTGAGCACGATCTTGTTGGCCTGATCCGAGGCGATGACCGTGTCCGGCACGAGCAGCGCATCGGCTTCACCGGCGAAGAAGCGCAGGCGGCCGAACACGCCGGGCGTCAGGAACTGGTCCTTGTTCTCGAACACGGCGCGGCCGCGGATCGTCGCGGAACGGGCGTTCAAGGCGTTGTCGATGAAGTTCACCTGTCCGCGGCGGCCCCATTTGGGCTCGTCGGAGAGGCGCACCTCGACGACCGTGCCCGCATCCTTGCTGCCGGTGCCCTCGCGCGGATTGCTCATGCGGGCATAGCGCAGGTAGTCGGCCTCCGAGACGTCGAAGGTGAAGTAGATCGGCGAGACCGCGACGATGGTCGTCAGCAGCGAGGCGCCCGACTGGCCACCGGCGATCAGGTTGCCCGGGTCGACGCGGCGGTTCGAGATGCGGCCGGCAAGCGGCGCGCGCACCTCGGTCCATTCGAGGTTGAGCTCGGCATTCTTCAGGTTCGCCTCGGCGCCCTGCAGCGAACCGACCGCGCTGTTCAGGTTGGCGCGGCGCTGGTCGACGTCGCGCGCCGTGATGGTGCGGTTCTGCGTCAGGCCCTCGGCACGCTCGACCTCGTTCTGGGCGAGCTCGACCTGGGCCTTGGCGCGGGCGACCTCGGCGCGGGTCACGTCGACGGCCAGTTTGTAAGGCCGCTGATCGATGGTAAAGAGCAGGTCGCCCTTCTGGACGAGCGAGCCGTCGCGGAAATGCACACTCTCGATGAAGCCGGAGACGCGGGCGCGCACATCGACCTGTTCGCTGGCCTCGAAGCGGCCGGTGAACTCGTCCCAGTTGGTGATGCGCTTGGCGAGCGGGGTGGCGACCTGCACCGGAGGAGCCGGCGGGGCTCCCTGCGCGGCAGCGTCGAAAGCCGTCAGGGCAGTCGACGAGAAGGCGGCGGTGAGCACCAGACCGATGAAACGGCTGCGTGACATGACGGAACTCCGGGTAACGAGCCGGCACAACCAATGGGGGTTTCCGGCATTTTGCGCAAGAAGGGTTGGCGAGTGACGAATGTCAAGAACCATCACCCGTCAAATCGCGCGATATTGCGCCACATTGGCCACATTCCCGCCATCTGGTTGCAGGAGCGCAACGCGACGGGATGTCTCGGGGGCTTGCGAAGGTCGCTTCGGCGCAACGGAAGCTTGCCGCCCGCCCGCCGACATCGTAACGCGTAGGCGACTAGAGCACGCGCCGATCAGATTGCGTTGCAATCCGATCGGGTCACGCGTCCTCTACTATAACTTAGAGACGGATTCACCGATCAGGTTTCCACCTGATCGGATCCGGCTCTAGCAGCCGGAAGAGTCCAGATGAACGCGCATGCCCGCCCCGCCGACCCGAAGAAGCTGATCAAGGGCGCGACCGGCGATTGGGAGATCGTGATCGGCATGGAGATCCATGCGCAGGTCACCTCCAATGCCAAGCTGTTCTCCGGCGCCTCGACCGGCTTCGGTGCCGAGCCGAACGAGCATGTCAGCCTCGTCGACGCCGCCATGCCGGGCATGCTGCCGGTGATCAATGCCGAATGCGTCAGGCAGGCGGTGCGTACCGGCCTCGGCCTCAACGCGCAGATCAACAACCGCTCGGTCTTCGATCGCAAGAACTACTTCTATCCGGACCTGCCGCAGGGCTACCAGATCAGCCAGTACAAGAGCCCGATCGTGGGCGAGGGCGAGATCGTCGTCGATCTCTCGCCGACCGAGCAGATCACGGTTGGCATCGAGCGGCTGCATCTGGAGCAGGATGCCGGCAAGTCGATCCACGACCAGCATCCGACCATGAGCTTCGTCGATCTCAATCGTTCGGGCGTCGCGCTGATGGAGATCGTCTCCAAGCCGGACCTGCGCTCGGCCGACGAGGCGAAGGCCTATGTCTCGAAGCTGCGCACCATCCTGCGCTATCTCGGCACCTGCGACGGCGACATGGAGAAGGGCAATCTCCGCGCCGACGTGAACGTCTCCGTCCGCAAGCCGGGCGATGCGCTGGGCACGCGCTGCGAAATCAAGAACGTCAACTCGATCCGCTTCATCGGCCAGGCGGTCGAGACCGAGGCGCGCCGCCAGATCGGCATCATCGAGGATGGCGGCACGATCGACCAGGAGACCCGCCTCTACGATCCCGGCAAGGGCGAGACGCGCTCGATGCGTTCGAAGGAAGAAGCGCATGACTACCGCTACTTCCCGGACCCGGACCTGCTGCCGCTCGAATTCGACGATGCCTTCGTCGAGAACCTGAAGGGCGCGCTGCCGGAATTGCCGGACGCCAAGAAGGCCCGCTTTATCGCGACCTACGGGCTCTCGCCCTATGACGCCTCGGTGCTGGTCGCCGAGCGCGATCAGGCCGACTATTTCGAGGAAGTGGCCAAGGGGCGTGACGGCAAGGCCGCCGCCAACTGGGTGATCAACGAGCTCTTCGGCCGCCTTAACAAGGAGGGCAAGGACGTCACCGCTTCGCCGGTCTCGGCCAAGCAGCTCGGCGGCCTCGTCGACCTGATCGGTGAAGGCGTGATCTCCGGCCGCATCGCCAAGGACTTGTTCGAGATCCTCTGGACCGAGGGCGGTGATCCCCGCGAGATCGTCGAGGCCCGCGGCATGAAGCAGGTCACCGACACCGGCGCCATCGAAAAGGCCGTGGACGAACTGATTGCCGCCAATCCCGACAAGGTCGAGCAGGTCAAGGCCAAGCCGACCATGCTGGGCTGGTTCGTCGGCCAGGCGATGAAGGCCTCGGGCGGCAAGGCCAACCCCCAGGCGCTGAACGAGATCCTTAAAGCAAAGCTCGGCATCGAGTGATCATGTGACGCCAGCCGACCTCGTCATCCGCGACGCCGAAGCCGCCGATCTCCCGGCGGTCAGGGCGCTTTTGGTCGAGACCTGGCACGCCACCTATGACGGGATCTATGGCTGGCAGCGCGTCGCCGAGATCACCAATGCCTGGCACTCCCTGGAGAACCTGAAGGCGCAGCTCGGCCGCGACGAGGGCGTGTTCCTCGTCGCGATGGTCGGCGAGGAGATCGTCGCCACGGCCTCCGCCCGGCAGGAGCGCGACGGCGCGGCTCTGCTGACACGGCTCTATGTCCTGCCGACCCGGCAGGGCGTCGGCATCGGGCGCACCTTGCTGCAAGTGGCGCTGGCTTGCTTTCCGGACGCGCCGGTGGCGCGGCTCGAGGTCGAGAGCCAGAACGAGCCGGCCATCACCTTCTACGAGCGCATGGGCTTCTTCCTGCAACGGCAGGCGCGCTTCGACGGGCGCGACGACACGCCTAACACGCTCCTGATGGCGAAGCGGCTGTTCGTCGTATGAAGCAGCAGGCAATCAGCGGACGAGACGGGCCTATGACGAAAACCGAAGCTTCCGAGATCAGCATGCGCGAGGCGGTCAGGGCCGATGTACCGCGCGTCGCGGAACTCATCATGCATGGCGCGTCAGTACAGAAGCGCACTCCCGAGCAGATCGCGGACGAGGCGCAGGACCCGGTCTATCTCAAGGCCTTCGAGGCCGTCTCGGCCAATCCCTACAACTCGCTCTTCGTCGCCGAGCTGGAGGGCAGGGTGGTCGGCACCTACCAGATCACCGTCCTGCCGGGCATGGCCGAGCGTGGGCGCATCCGCGCCAAGATCGAGAGCGTCCATGTCGCGCCGGAAAGCCGGGGGCGGGGCATCGGTGCGATCATGATGCGCCACGCGATCGCCTTCGCGGCGGAGAAGGGCGTCGGCCTCGTCGAATTGACCTCGCACAAGGCCAGGCCCGAAGCACATCGCTTCTACTCCGGCCTCGGCTTCGTGCAGAGCCATGAGGGCTTCAAGATGGCGCTCGAGCCCTGAGCGCGCCCGCCGTCAGGGCATGGCGCGGTCGCGCCCAAAGCGCACCGCAACCTCTTCCGAGGCCTTCGCAAGCTTCCTAGGTTCGATGGCGAGGCCTCCCGCCTGAAAGGAAGTGACCGATGTCCGAAGCCCCCGCCAAGCCGATCGACCTCTACTACTGGCCGACGCCGAACGGCTTCAAGATCACCATCATGCTCGAAGAGCTCGGGCTGCCCTATGCGATCGTCCCGGTGAATATCGGCAAGGGCGATCAGTTCAAGCCGGATTTCCTGGCGATCTCCCCGAACAACCGCATGCCGGCGATCGTCGATCCCGACGGGCCGGGCGGCAAGCCGATCTCGGTCTTCGAGTCAGGCGCGATCCTGCAATATCTCGGCCGCAAGACCGGCCAGTTCTATCCCAAAGACGAGCGCGGCCGCGTCGAAGTCGACGAATGGCTGTTCTGGCAGATGGGTGGCTTCGGCCCGATGCTCGGCCAGACCCATCATTTCCGCCTCTATGCGCCCGAGCCCGTGCCCTACGCGATCGACCGCTATACCAACGAGGCCAACCGGCTCTACGGTGTGCTGAACAAGCGTCTCGAAGGCCGCGACTATATCTGCGGCGAGTACTCGATCGCCGACATGGCCTGCATCGGCTGGGCCCGCGGCTGGGAAAAGCAGGGCCAGGATCTCAAGCAATTCCCGAATGTCGCGCGCTGGCTGGAAACGATGCTGGCACGGCCCGCCGTGCAGCGCGGCATCAAGGTCGGTGAGGAGCTGCGCAACCCGGCCGGCATCAGCACGCCCGAGGAAAAAGCGATCCTCTTCGGCCAGAAGGCGCGGTGAGACAGGTCGTCATGCCCGGGCATGACCCGGGCATCTCTGGACGAGAGATCCTCGGGTCTGCGCTTCGCTTCGCCCGAGGATGACGTTTACCCGCGTACGGCGTGAGAACGTCAGTTCGACCGGTTCCACTTCACCGAGCGGCAGATCATCCCGCCCATGACGCAGCCGGCCGTGGTCAGCGTATTGCCCGAGAGCGACATCGTGCCCGAATAGGTCTTGCCGTCCTCCGGGTTGAAGGCGCTGCCGCTCCACTTGTTCGCGCCGTTCGGCTTCATGTCGTAGAAGATGCGCTGGCCGACCTTGGCCGGGCCTTTCTCGTCCTTGAGCCAGGACAGCGAGCCGCAGAGTGCGTCACCGCATTTGGTGAAGCGCACACGCGAGGCGCCCGTATCACGCTCCCAGGTGCCGACGACTTCCTGCGCCGCAGCAGTCGAGACGCTCGCCAGCAGCCCGAGCGCAGCGAAGGCCGCAAGCTTCGATCCGATTCCGTGATGCATCCGATCCTCCCGTGTTCGACCAGCTATGACTGCATGGTTCAGATGTGAACCATATCGCGGAATTCGCCGGCCTCCAAGCTGCCGCTACGGAAGAGGTTTCCGCTGCTTCCGCTGCGCAAGGTGAATCCATTCTCAATGGGCATGGATGTGACGTTAGATCAGGGTATTGAAATCGCTAATCTTTTCAGGATTCGGAGATGAATCCTTCGTTGATTTAACCCCTTGATGACGTCTCGTTGAGACTCGATTCATCGCGAAATTTAGGACGCATTTTATGGATCGAGCCCACTCTCGCATTCATCAGCCGGGGCCTTTGGACGGGTGGCCGGCACAACGACAAGAGGGTGGTTTGTCATGGCACGCATGGAGATGAGCGCTGTTCCCGCTTCGCTGGTGATCCCGGCGGAGGTGTCGGCGGAAGCCTATTATGAGCTCGGCCTGATGCACGCCTCGGGGCGCGCCGGAGCCGTCGATCTGGTCAAGGCGCAGATGTGGTTCAACGTCGCCTTCGCCCGTGGCTGTGCCCGCGCCGCGGCGCATCGCCAGGAACTGGCGCTCGAAATGAACCGCGACGAGATCGCTTCGGCGCTGCGCGAGGCCCGCGCTTTCCTGACGCGGCACTGAGCGCCACGTTCGGCAGTCTCGAGAATGGCGCCTGCTGCGCCGTTCAGAACGCCGCGATGCCGCCAGAGGGCGGGGGCTGGTTGCCCCTGCGGTCCCTGGTGATGGATTCCGACGTTACGAACAGGATCTGACACAGCAGCGTCAGGCAGCTGGCGAAGGCGAGAGCAATGAGCACCATGAAGCGGCTCCTTGTCGTCAACGCCTCATCCTAGCATGGAATTGATCTGCCGGCTCATGGATTCCTGGCATGGCGGCGCGGCTAGGGAGCCTTGTGGGGTACGAAGGCGGCAGCTATAAGCGCGCCGCATTTCCTTTTTCCGTACCCCTTCCAAGGATCGATCGATGGCTGTCCAGCGTACCTTCTCCATTCTCAAGCCCGATGCGACGAAGCGCAATCTCACCGGCGCGGTCAACGCGGTCATCGAGAAGGCTGGCCTGCGCATCGTCGCGCAGAAGCGCATCCAGATGACCAAGGCCCAGGCCGAGACCTTCTACGCCGTCCACTCGGCTCGTCCGTTCTTCGGCGAGCTCGTCGAGTTCATGACCTCCGGCCCGGTCGTCGTGCAGGTTCTGGAAGGCGAGGACGCCATCGCCAAGTACCGTGAAGTGATGGGCGCCACCAACCCGGCCAACGCTGCCGAGGGCACCGTCCGCAAGCTCTTCGCCCTCTCGGTCGGCGAGAACACCGTGCACGGCTCGGACGCTCCGGAGACGGCCGCGATCGAGATCGCCCAGTTCTTCTCGGGCAACGAGATCGTCGGCTGATCCCAGCCACTTGCTGAAAAGCAAAAAGGCGGGCCGGTATCCGGCCCGCCTTTTCTTTTGCGGCGCGCATATCGAGGCGAAGCCGGGCCTCGCCTTGACGGGGCTGGTCGTCAGAGCCCGAAGGAGTAGCTCGACCCCGTATCGAACGAGTAGCTCGCCGACAGGCCGAAGGTGAACGAATCGCGCGAGCCGAACGGCCTGACGATCGGGGAGCGCGTGGCGTCGCCGACGAGGCGCTTGTACTCGACATAGGCCGTGGTCTTGAGCTGGTCCGACCAGTGATAGGTAACCTGCGCCAGAGCACCATAGGTGTGGATGCCGGTATTGAAGCGCTGCAGCAGGCCGCCCGTTCCGGGCATGGCGCCGCTCGTGCCGAAATAGGTGCGGACATAGTCGGCGGAGGTGATCCGCATGCGCGGGCCGATGCCGAGCGTCCACTGGCCGATGGTCGAGAAGGCATCGAGCTTGAAGTCGGCGACGACGCCGTCATGCGCAGCGATGCCGCGGCGCAGGTCGACGCGGCCGCGCAGCCAGGAGGTCGGATAGAACTCGGCGAAGCCGCCGAGCTCGGCGCCGAACTTGGTGGCAGGCACCGCGACGAGGGCCGGATTGACCTTGGCCGAGCGCTTCCAGAGCAGGTCGCCCGAGAAGCCGATGCGCCAGCCCTGGCCGGAGAAGACGCCGATGCTGAGCATCGCGTCGTCCTCGGCGCTCCACCAGGTGCTCTTCAGGCCGCGGCCGAGCGAGATGATCGGACGGGCGCGGAAAACGTAATCGTCCGAGCCGGTATAGTCAGGCTGATAGCGCACGCCGGCACCCAGCGTGATGTACCAGTTCTGCGCCGACTGGGGCGAGGTCAGGGTCGAGTAGTCCCGCGACTGTGCCTGGGCATGGCCAGGCAGCGACAGGGCAAGGCAGGTCGAAAGACCGGCCAGATACGCAACGCAACGCATAATCCAGAACTCCGACGCTATGGCGTCTCCGATAGGCGATGCCTGCAATCTGGCGAACGAGATTTAATGCGCGGTTAAGGTTCCCATTTCGTTATTTTAAGGGATCCTGCGCATGTCGGCCGCCTCTAGTCCCCGCCCAGGATCGACCAGGCCGCCCAACCCAGGAAAACGATCCAGGCCGCCATCGTCACGGTGATGCCGCCCATGAGCAGCAGGCCGAGAGCCTTGTTGCCGTCTTTCTCCTTGGCGCGCGGCGGTTCGGAAACCGGTGGCTGCCGTTCGAGATCGTCCATCGTTTCGCACCGTGACCGTCTGGCAGCCGCAGCGACGCTGGACGCTGCGGTGGATCGTTGGAGTGAGGCTGGTCGCCACGGCCACGCCGCCCCGTCCCCAGGCTTGCGGCATTGACGGGTTCGCCTGCCGCGGCGGCAACCCCCAAATGGGTGCTGCTATACGGCTTGCTTGGGAGGGGAGTGCCTTGCGCGCCGGCTGGCACCGGGCGACTTGTCCGCCTAGCGTGCCCCCGCTGAAGCAGTGCCCATGAAATCGGCTGGCTGGACGCTGCCGGCCTCTTGACCTGCGGCCCGCTCTATGGCCATGCCGAAGCACGAGCTCGGCATCGTGGTCTTCGCTGCGCTCCGTTCTCGAAGGGCAGGCGGAATCATGAAGATGCGGCGGATGGGTGCGGTCGTTCTGGCCGGTGGATTGTCGATTCTGGCGAGCGTTTCGGCCTATGCCGCAAGCAGCTCGACGACCCTGCCGCCGCCGGACCCGACCGCGAAGAATCTCACCCCCTACATGATCCAGCTGCGCGCCTTCGACGCCTGCCTGGTCACGCAGTCGCAGCTCATGGGCACGACGCGCGAGGCTGTCCACACCCCGTGCAGCTGCTATGCCAAGGGCACGGTCGCCGCGATGACCAAGGACGAGATCCAGGCTTTCCGCGACACCGGCTATTTCAATGACACGGCTCGCCAGAAGGGCCTGCAGTTCATCGATCAGTGCAAGCTGAAGCGCCCGTTCTGAGCTGACAGGCGAGTCGAGGAGACTGCGCGTGCTTCTCGACAAGTGCGCCTTGCTGCTGACAGACTGCTGACAGAAGCTGTCAGCGCGGCTGAGCCATTCTGCCGCAGGTCCACATCGTGATCCGTTCGATCCCCGCGATCGAACGGCGTGGCTGTTGGACCGGGGATACGAGTGGGGAGACGCCGCCGTGCAGCGCGCTGAACGATTGCTCGACATGATTCAGAGCCTGCGTCGTCGCAGGCGCCCCGTGACCGCCGAGACGCTGGCCTCCGAGCTCGATGTCTCCGTGCGCACGGTCTATCGCGATATCGGTGCGCTGGTGCGCCAGGGCGTGCCCGTGCGCGGCGAGGCCGGCATCGGCTATGTCCTCGATGCCGGTTTCGATCTGCCGCCGCTGATGCTCTCGCCCGATGAGATCGAGGCCGTGCTGGTCGGCATGCGCTGGCTCAGCGAGCGGGCCGATCCGGTGCTGGCGCGCGCTGCCGAGGACGTGGTCAGCAAGGTCGCAGCGGTGCTGCCGCCGCATCTGCGGCCCATCCTGCTCGACGGCGCCTTGTTCGCGGCGTCCCATCCGGGCGACATGCCGGCCGATCAGGTCGATGTCGCGGCCGTGCGCGCCGCCATCCGCAACGGCCGCAAGCTCTCGATCCAGTATAGCGACGAGAGCGGCCATGCGACGCAGCGCATGATCTGGCCGATCGGCATGACCTTCTACGAGCGCGTGCGCATCGTCATCGCCTGGTGCGAGCTGCGGCAGGCCTTCCGCCATTTCCGCACCGACCGCCTGACCGGTCTCGTCGCCTTGGAGGAGCGCTACCCGGCTCGCCGCGCCGATCTCTTCCGCCGCTGGCAGAAGGAAGAGGAGCGCGCGAAGGAGGAGTGGGAACGCTGCAAGCGCGAGGGCGGCGGAATGCCGGCAAGCGCCGAAGGCGTCGCGGCTTAACTGCGGATGACTGCGTCGCCTTCGAGCTTCACGCGGCCGGAGGCGACCTCTGCCAGCGCCGCCGGATAGAGCTTGTGCTCCTCGACGAGCACGCGCTTCGCCAGCGTCTCCTCGTCGTCGCCGGGTAGGACCGGCACCTTGGCTTGCAGGATCACCGGCCCGGCATCGAGCTCCGGCACGACGAAATGCGCCGAGCAGCCATGCTCGGTGACGCCGGCTTCCAGCGCCTGCCGATGGGTGTGCGTGCCCTTGAACAATGGCAGCAGCGACGGGTGGATATTGATCATCCGCCCCTCCCAGCGCGCCACGAACCAGGGCGTCAGAATGCGCATGAAACCGGCGAGCACGAGCAGGTCGATCTGGTTGACCCGCAGCACGTCATCGACCGCGCGCTCGAAGGCTTCGCGGTCCTTGCCGAAGGAACGGTGATCGACCGTCGCAGTGGCGATGCCGAAATCGCGCGCGCGGTCGAGCCCGGCGACATCGGGGATATTCGAGATGACCAGCGCGATTTCGGCTGGATAGCCCGGCGCCTGCGCCGCTTCCGCCAGCGAGACCATGTTGGAGCCGCGCCCGGAGATCAGCACCCCGACGCGCTTGCGGGGAAGGCCGGTGCTCACAGCGAGAGCTTGCCGCGATAGCTGACCTGCTCCTCGCCGGCCGCGACCGGCACGATCTCGCCGAGCTTCACCGGCGCTTCGCCTGCGGCCTTCAAAGCGGCGAGAACCTCATCCGCCTTGCTGGCCTCGGCCGCGACGATCATGCCGATGCCGCAGTTGAAGGTGCGCAGCATCTCGCGCTCGGCGACGCCGCCGACCTTGGCAAGCCAGCCGAACACGGCCGGAACCGGTATCGCGGGCAGATCGAGCGCGACGCCGAGCCCCTCGGGCAGCACGCGCGGAATGTTGTCGGGGAAGCCGCCGCCAGTGATATGCGCCAGCGCCCTGATGCCGTCGGTCGCCTTCAGCGCCTGCAGCAACGGCTTCACATAGATGCGGGTCGGCTCCAGCAGTGCTTCGGCAAGGCTCTTCTCGGGGGCGAAGGGAGCGGGCGCCGCCCAGCCGAGGCCGCTGAGCGCGACGATGCGGCGGACGAGCGAATAGCCGTTCGAATGCACCCCAGAGGAGGGCAGGCCGAACACCACGTCGCCGGGTTTCAGGTCCTCGCGCGGCAGCAGCGTGCCGCGTTCGGCGGCGCCGACCGCGAAGCCGGCAAGGTCGTAGTCCTTTTCAGCGTACATGCCGGGCATCTCGGCGGTCTCGCCGCCGATCAGCGCGCAGCCGGCCTGGCGGCAGCCATCGGCGATGCCGCGCACGATCTCGACGCCGACCTTCGGGTCGAGCTTGCCGGTCGCGTAATAGTCGAGGAAGAGCAGGGGCTCGGCGCCCTGCACGATCAGGTCGTTGACGCACATCGCGACGAGGTCGATGCCGATCGTCGAATGCAGCCCGCTCTCGATCGCGATCTTCACCTTGGTGCCGACGCCGTCATTGGCCGCGACCAGGATCGGATCGCTGAAGCCGGCGGCCTTGAGGTCGAACAATCCGCCAAAGCCACCGATCTCGGCGTCCGCGCCCGGCCGGCGCGTCGCGCGCACCAGCGGCTTGATCTCGTCGACCATGGCATTGCCGGCGTCGATATCGACACCTGCCTGCGCATAGGTCAGTCCGTTTGCGCCGGGCTTGCTCATCGCGTTTTGCCTTCCTTCTGCTCGCGCGAGCGATAGGCAAGCGCGCCCGCGCTGGCAAGGCGTTTGGCTGGTTTTGCAGGGTATTCGGTCGCATGGGCGACTGAGACCGATGGCCGCCCGCCTCGAATGCGGTTGCGGCTCATTGACCGGACTGCGCTTGAAGCGTAGCCTGCCGTCAATGGAATTCGAGTGGGACGACGCGAAATCCGAGGCCAACCGTGTGGGGCGTGGGTTCGGCTTCGACTTCGCCGCCCTGATCTTCGAAGGCCCGACGCTGGAGGCGCCGGATCTCCGCACGGAATATGGAGAGCGTCGCATCCAGGCCATCGGCGAGGTCGAGGGTTTCGTTCTGGTGGTGGTCTACACGGATCGGCCGCCTGTCCGCCGGGTCATCTCGGCCCGTCTCGCCAACCGGAAGGAACGCGCGCTATGGCAAGCATTCGCAAGTCGCTAGCGGACATCAAGGCTGCCCGGCCGGCGATCGACCGCGCGCGAATGGCTGCGACCACCGAAAACGAGATACTGCTGCACGCGGAAGAGGACGGTCTGAGGCCGGACGACGAAGCTGCCGATTATGCCCCTGTCTTGCCGGTTCAGGTCGTGCGCAGGCAACTCGGGATGACGCAGGAGCAGTTCGCAGCAGCGCTCCGCATTCCGTTGCCGACACTGCGCAATTGGGAGCAGGGGCGAACGCTTCCCGATCCGGCGGCGCGGGCGCTGCTCACCATCGTGGCCAAGGAGCCAGAAGCCGCCCTGCGTGCGTTGAAGGTGGCATAGCTGCCCGTAAGCCGATCCGCGACGAGCAAGGCTACCCGCCATGACGATCCCCAACCTGATCACCATCGGCCGCCTGTTCCTGGTGCCGCTGGTCATCGTCATGATCATCAGTGCGAACTGGGATGCGGCCTTCATCCTCTTCGTCGTGGCCGGCATCTCCGACGCGGTCGACGGCTTCCTCGCCAAGCGCTGCGGCATGGCGAGCGAGCTGGGAGCATGGCTCGATCCCGTAGCCGACAAGGCGCTGATCGTCTCGATCTACATCACGCTCGCCGTCGTCGGAGCGATCCCAGTCTGGCTCGTGGTGCTCGTCGTGGCGCGCGACCTGATGATCGTGGCAGCAGTGATCCTGTCCTGGCTGCTCGACAAGCCGCTGACGATCGCGCCCATCGTCGTCAGCAAGCTCAATACTGCCGCCCAGATCGCCTTTGCCGCTTTGGCGCTCGGCTCCCGCGCCTTCGGCATCGAACTCGGCTCGTTCGCGCTGGCCTGTGAACTCCTCGTCGCTCTGTTGACGGTCGCCTCGATGACGGCCTATCTCGGCTTCTGGCTGCGCCATATGGCAGGTTGACGGGGCTTGATCCGGCCGAATGGCTTGGAACTGCGGGCCACGATGCACATCTGACAGGTCACGCTAGAGCATTTTCGAGCGAAGTGGACACCGGTTCGCGTGAAGAAAATGCGTTAAAGCAAAGACCTGGAGCAATGGCGCGGTTCGAAGAATTGCGGAATTGCTCCAGCCGCAAGATGCGAGAGAGGCTGATCGATGACGTTGCAACGCCAGATCGGTTTCTGGGTCGGCTCCCTTCTCGTCTTCGTCCTGTTTCTGGTGGTGCTGCGCGACGTGCTGCTGCCCTTCATCGCGGCGCTAGCGCTCGCCTATCTGCTCGATCCGCTCGCCGACAGGCTGGAGCGCATGGGCATGAGCCGGATGGTGGCGACGATCGTCATCCTCGTCGTCTTCCTCCTCATCTTCGTGCTGGCGCTGGTGCTGCTGGCGCCGCTGCTCGGCCAGCAGCTTGCTGGCCTCGTCGCGCGCCTGCCGGGCGATGCCGCCAAGCTTCAGGCGCTGGTGCTGGAGAAGGGTACGCCCTGGCTCGAACGCTTTGGCGCCTCCGAACTGACCAAGGACGCGCAGAGCTCGCTCGGCAACCTTGTCGGCGACGGCGTGAAATGGGTCGGCGGCCTGCTGCAATCGCTCTGGAGTGGCGGCACGGCCATTGTCGGCGTGTTCTCGTTGCTGGTGCTGACCCCGGTCATCGCCTTCTACCTGCTGGTCGACTGGGACCGTATGGTCGCGACCGTCGATAGCTGGCTGCCACTCGACCATCGCGACACCATTCGTGGGCTGCTGCACGAGATGGACATGGCGATCGCCGGTTTCCTGCGCGGGCAGGCGCTGGTCTGCGTGCTGCTCGGCGGCTTCTACGCGATCGGGCTCAGCGTCATCGGCGTCAATTTCGGCGCGCTGATCGGCATCATCTCGGGCTTCCTGTCCTTCATCCCCTATGTCGGCTCGCTGACCGGGCTCGTGCTCTCGGTCGGCGTCGCGACGGTGCAGTTCTGGCCGGACTGGACCTGGCCGCTGGCGACGCTCGGCGTCTTCTTTGCTGGGCAGTTCCTCGAAGGGAACATCTTCCAGCCCAAGTTCGTCGGCGACTCCATCGGCGTTCACCCGGTCTGGCTGATGTTCGCGCTGCTCGCCTTCGGCTCGCTGTTCGGCTTCGTCGGCCTGTTGCTGGCGGTGCCTTTGGCCGCGGTCATCGGCGTGCTCTGCCGCTTCGCGCTGAGGCAATATCTCGCCAGCAACCTCTATCACGGCGGCGACGCCACCCGCGCGGCGGCGGCGAAGGCGCGCATCGGCACCGACGCCTGAGTTGTCCATGTCCGACATTCCCCAGCGTCCGCGCCAGCTCGCCTTCGACCTGCCGGTCGACAGTCGCCATGGCGTCGAGGATTTCCTCGTCGGTGCCTCCAACGAGGCGGCCTATGGGCTGATCGAGCGCTGGCCGGCCTGGCCCGAGGCCTGGCTGCGCCTGACTGGGCCGGAGGGGGCCGGCAAGACCCATCTCGCCGCGATCTGGGCGCGGACCTCCCACGCCTGGACGATTCCCGCCAAGGAATTGAGCGAGGCGCAGGTGCCGCATCTCGTCTCGGGCGGCGCGCTGGTGATCGAGGATTGCGATGTGGGCGCCTTCGACGAGCACGCCCTGTTCCACCTGATGAACGCGATGAAGGCGCGTGGCGGCTTTCTGCTGCTGACGGCGCGAAGTGCGCCCGATCTCTGGGGCCTGAGCGTGCCGGACCTGCTCTCGCGCCTTCGGCTGGCCCCGGCTGCGACGATCGAGCCACCGGATGACGACCTGTTGCGGGCGCTGCTGGTCAAGCTCTTCATCGACCGCCAGCTCGTCGTCGACATCGCCGTGATCGACACTTTGGCCATGCGGATGGAGCGCTCCTTCGCCGCCGCACGGCAGGTGGTCGATCGGCTCGACCGGCTCGCGCTCGAACGCGGCCGGCGTGTGACGCGCCCGCTGGTGCAGGAGGCGCTGGCGGAACTGTTTCCGGAGGAGCCGGGTTGAACCTGGCCATCTCTGCGCAAGCCCCATGCTTCAAATCATGTCGCTTGTCATCGAACCGTCGCACTAGAATGGCTTCAACGGCAGCATGAGCGGAAAGACGACCAGGACACGAGTGAAGCGCATGACCCTCGACACCGTGATCGACGAGCCGGAGAAGCTTTCCAGCGAGGCTGATGCGGCGCCCCTGCGCCATCAGCCGGAGCGCTTCATGAACCGCGAGCTGTCCTGGCTCCAGTTCAACCGCCGCGTCATGGAGGAGGCCTCGAATCGCAGCCACCCGCTGCTGGAGCAGCTGCGCTTCCTCTCGATCTCCGCGAACAACCTCGACGAATTCTTCATGGTCCGCGTCTCCGGCCTGCGCGAGCAGCTCAAGGCCGGCGTCGTTACGCGCAGTCAGGACGGACTGACGCCGGCCGGCCAGCTCGTCGCCATCGGCGAGGCGGTCGCGGCGCTGACCGCCGACCAGCAGGCGCGCTGGGTCGAGCTGCGCAACGAACTGCACGGCCACCGCATCCACCTTCTGCAGCCGGGCGATATCGGCGCGCAGGACCGGATCTGGCTGGAGGATTACTTCCTCAACTACATCTTCCCGGTGCTGACGCCGCTGGCGATCGACCCGGCCCATCCTTTCCCCTTCATTCCCAATCTCGGCTTCACCATCGCCTTGGCGCTGGAGCGCAAGCATGACGGGCGCCAGCTCGACGCGCTGATCCGCGTGCCCACCAAGATCGACCGCTTCATCGAATTGCCGGACCTGGCGCGCGAGGGCTTGCACCGCTTCATCGCGCTCGACGATGCGGTCTCGCTCTTCATCAGCAAGCTCTTCCCGGGCTACGAGGTGAAGGGCGCCGGCTCCTTCCGCATTATCCGCGACTCCGACCTCGACATCGAGGAGGAGGCCGAGGATCTCGTCCGCGTCTTCGAGACCATGCTGAAGCAACGCCGTCTCGGCGTCGTCATCCGGCTCGAACTCTCGACCGGCATGCCCGACCACCTGCGCCGGATGATCGTGCGCGAACTCAAGGTCGACAGCGACGAGGTCGTCGAGGTCAACGGCATGATCGGCCTGAACGAGCTTTCGCAGCTCGTCGGCGTCGATCGGCCTGACCTCAAGTTCAAGCCCTATAACGCCCGCTTCCCCGAGCGCATCCGCGAGCATGGCGGCGATTGCTTCGCTGCGATCCGCCAGAAGGACCTGCTCGTCCATCACCCCTATGAGAGCTTCGACGTCGTCGTGCAGTTCCTGCAGCAGGCGGCGCGCGACCCCAATGTCGTCGCGATCAAGCAGACGCTCTATCGCACCTCGGCGAACTCCCCGATCGTCAAGGCGCTGACCGAAGCGGCAGAAGCCGGCAAATCGGTCACCGCGCTGGTCGAACTCAAGGCTCGCTTCGACGAAGAGGCGAATATCCGCTGGGCCAAGGAGATGGAGCGCGCCGGCGTCCAGGTCGTCTACGGCTTCATCGAGCTCAAGACCCACGCCAAGCTGTCATTGGTGGTGCGACGCGAGGCCGGTCAGCTCGTCAGCTACTGCCATATCGCGACCGGCAATTACCACCCGATCACGGCGCGCATCTATACCGACGTCTCCTTCTTCACCGCCGATCCCGTGCTGTCGCAGGACGTCGCCCGCGTCTTCAACTTCATCACCGGCTATGCCGAGCCCGCCGGGCTGGAGCGCATGGCCGTCTCGCCGACGAGCCTCAAGCAGCGCCTGCTCGACGATATCGCCGAGGAGGTCGCGCATGTGAAAGCCGGCCGCAAGGGCGCGATCTGGGGCAAGTGCAATTCGCTCGTCGATCCCGAGATCATCGACGCGCTCTATGATGCCAGCCAGGCCGGCGTCGAGATTGACTTCGTCGTGCGCGGCATCTGCTGCCTGCGGCCCGGCGTGCCCGGGCTCTCGGAGAATATCCGGGTCAAGTCGATCATCGGCCGCTTCCTCGAGCACACCCGCGTCTATGCCTTCGGCGCTGGCCACGGCATGCCGTCGCCCAAGGCCAAGATCTACATTTCCTCGGCTGATCTGATGCCGCGCAATCTCGACCGCCGTGTCGAGGCACTGACTCCGATCCTGAACCCGACTGTGCATCAGCAGTTGCTGGATCAGATCATGTTGGCCAACCTGCTCGACAACGAGCAGAGCTGGACGATATTGCCCGATGGCGGCTCACGCCGCATTGTCCCCGCGCCGAACGACGAGCCGTTCAACGCGCATAAGTACTTCATGACGAACCCGAGTCTGTCCGGACGTGGAAAATCGCTCTCCAATTCAAGTCCCCGTTCCCTCTCGCGTCGAGGTGGACGTAAAGCCTGAGCTCCGGCATGCGCCGGGGCGGCTTGCGCTGTCCCATACCATCGCCATCGTCGATATTGGCTCGAACTCGGTCCGTCTCGTCGTTTACGAGATGCTGGCGCGCGCGCCCTCGCAGGTCTTCAACGAGAAGGAGATGGCGGGCCTCGGCCGGCAGGTCGCGTCGACCGGCCGTCTCGCCGACGATGCCATCGCGAAGGCGATCAATGCACTGGTGCGCTTCCGCATCCTCTGCGAGGCCATGCATGTCGGCGAGATCCGCGTCATTGCCACGGCCGCGGCGCGCTATGCCAGCAACGGCCCGGAATTCATCGCCCGCGCCGAGGCGGCGATCGGGCAGCCGATCGAGCTGATCTCGGGCGGGCGCGAGGCCGTGCTGTCGGGCCTCGGTGTGATCTCGGGCTTCGACAATCCAGACGGCGTCGTCGGCGACCTCGGCGGCGGCAGCCTGGAGCTGATTTCCGTCAAGGACGGCGCTGTGGGGCAGGGCGCCAGTGTCCCGCTCGGTGGCCTCGCCCTGCTCGATCGCTCGAAGGGCTCGCTCAGGGCGGCCGAGAAGATCGTCAAGGACGAGCTCGACAAGCTGCCGCAGCTTGCCGCCATGAAGGGCCGCGACTTCTACGCCGTCGGCGGCACCTGGCGCGCGCTCGCCACGCTCCACCAGCATCGCGCGGCCTATCCGCTCAACGTGATGCACGGTTACTCCGTGCCGACGCGCGACGTCGCCGATTTCGTCAAGCTGGTCGAGCGAGCCGATGTCTCGGTGCTCGACGCGATCGATTCCGTGTCCTCCGCTCGCCGTCCGCTCCTGGCCTATGGCGCGCTGGTGCTCGACGAGTTGATCAAGCGCGGCCGGCCGCGCGAGATCATCATCTCGGCGCAGGGCGTGCGCGAAGGCCTGCTGCATGAACAACTCTCGCCGGAGGAGCAGAGCGCCGACCCGCTGATGCAGGCCGCGCGCGACTACAACCTGCTGCGCGCCCGCGACCCGCGCCATGCAGCCGAGCTGATCAGTTGGACGCGCGGCATCCTGGAGACGGCCGGCCTGCCGCAGGATGAGCCGTCCGGCCGGATGATCGAGACCGTCTGCCTGCTCTCCGATATCGGCTGGCGTGCCCATCCCGATTATCGCGGCGAGCAGAGCATGAACGTCATCGCCCACGCCTATTTCACCGGTCTCGACCATGTCGGCCGGGCTTTCCTGGCCTTGGCGATCTTCCACCGTTATGCCGGCATGAAGGCGAGTTCGCCGGCCGCGGCCGGGCTGAAGACGCTGTTGCCGCCGGCGATTCTCGCGCGGGCCATGTTGATCGCGGCGATCTTCCGCGTCGCCTATCTGCTCTCGGCCGGCATGTCCGGCATCCTGCCGCGCATCGCGGCGTCCTGCGTCGACAATCGCCTGCTCCTGCGCTTCCCCGACGACCTCGCGGCATTGGCGAGCGAGCGTGTCGAAGGGCGGCTCAAGCAGCTGGCGAAGCTGCTCGGCCGCGATTTCGAGATCGGCAAGCTCTGAGGTCTGTCGGCATTCGATCACCCAACCCTTGTCATTCCGGGGCGCGCTGCAGGCGCGAACCCGGAACCCACGACTGGGTGAGACATTCGGTGTGCGGTTGTCAGTGGAGTGCTTGATCGTGGGTTCCGGGTTCTTCGCTTCGCGAAGCCCCGGAATGACAAAAGGGCGCGCCGCTCACCCCACTGCGCGCAGCCGGGCAAAACCGGCGTCGAGGTCGGCCTTGAGGTCCTCGAGGTCCTCAAGCCCGATATGGATGCGGATCGTCGGTCCCTTGAAGTCCGGCTTCGTCGCCGTGCGGTAGTCCTTGCAGTCGAAGGGCAGGACGAGGCTCTCATAGCCGCCCCACGAAGCGCCGATCCC
The DNA here is from genome assembly GCF_059416005.1 of Allobosea sp. GW821-FHT09G06. Classification (NCBI taxonomy): domain Bacteria; kingdom Pseudomonadati; phylum Pseudomonadota; class Alphaproteobacteria; order Hyphomicrobiales; family Alloboseaceae; genus Allobosea; species Allobosea sp. GW821-FHT09G06. The sequence continues at coordinate 363,290 of NZ_JBWKOI010000003.1, forward strand.
GAACAGGGCGAGCCCGTCCAGCATCGCGCCGACGGCCTTCATCGAGACCGGCTTCAGTTCGAAGGTGAAGAGCGAGGAGGCGCCGGTGAAGTCGCGCTTCCAGATCTCGTGCCCCGGCGCGCCCGGCAGGGCGGGGTGCAGCACGCGCGCGACCTCAGGCCGTCCCTGCAGCCATTCGGCCATGGCGATGCCGGCCGGCATCTGCTCCTTCAGGCGGATCGCCATCGTGCGCATGCCGCGCAGGGTCAGGAACGCATCTTCAGGCGCGACGATGAGGCCGAGCTGGCCCCAGGCCGCGCGCAGCTTCTTGTAGAGCTCCGGCGTGCGGGCAGAGACGGTGCCGATCAGCACGTCCGAATGGGCAGCGTAATACTTGGTGCCGGCCTGCACCGAGAGATCGACGCCGAAGGCATGGGCGTCGAAGAACAGCGGCGTCGCCCAGGTATTGTCCAGCGCGACGAGAATGTCGCGCTCGCGGGCCGCGGCGACGATCGCCGGGATGTCCTGCATCTCGAAGGTCTGCGAGCCCGGCGCCTCGGTCCAGACGGCCCTGGTGTTCTGCTTGAACAGCTTCGCGATGTCGCTGCCGACGAGCGGATCGTAATAGGTCACCTCGACGCCCATCCGCTTCAGGAAGGTGTCGCAGAAGATCCGCGTCGGCCTGTAGACGCTGTCCGTCACCAGAACGTGATCACCAGACGATAGCAGGGTCAGGAAGGCGAGGGTGCAGGCCATCAGCCCCGAAGGCGTCACGACCACACCGGCGCCACCCTCGATCGTGTTGGCGGCGGCGATCAGGGCGTCGATCGTCGGGTTGCCGTCCGTGCCGTAGGTGTAGCGTGCTTTGCGCACGAGGAAGTCTTCGGTGTTCGGATAAACGACCGTCGAGCCTCGTACGATAGGCGGATTGACAAAGCCGTAGCTGTCGGTGGGGTCGCGACCCGCGAGAGCCAGGCGCGTGCGCTCGCCGAGGCGCGCAAATTCAGGCGAAGTCAGCTTTTTCATGGAACGGCACGGCCAGAAATTGGGAAGATCATGGTCAGGCTTGACCACTCCCCACAAACTCGCATGTGATATATGCAGGGAACAAGGGGCGGCTCATGCGTATGGCGGTTGCTTGACGCTCATGAGTCGCTCTGGCAATCGACTCGAGGATATGGGGACGCCGCGCGAAAGCACGACGAACCGAGCGGTGAAAATGCCGCCGGCGGCGGGACCAGAAATGTCTTCCGGCATCAGCCGGACAAGGGGTTCCAACGGGAGAGTACCGATGAAAAAGTTTGTTGCAGCCGCCCTCGCAGCAGGGATCGGCATGGCGGTTTCCGCGACCGGGGCCTCGGCCCAGGCCACGCTCGCGCAGGTGAAGCAGCGCGGTATCCTGAATTGCGGCTCGAACACCGGCCTCGCCGGCTTCGGCGTGCCGGATGCGCAGGGCAACTGGAAGGGCCTCGACGTCGATCTTTGCCGCGCTATCTCGGCGACGATCTTCAACGACCCCAACAAGGTGAAGTTCATCCCGCTCTCGGCCAAGGACCGTTTCACGGCGCTGCAGTCGGGCGAAGTGGACGTTCTCGTCCGCAACTCGACCTGGACGATGACGCGCGACGCCTCGCTCGGCCTGCTCTTCACCGGCGTGAACTACTATGACGGCCAGGGCTTCCTGGTCCGCAAGAAGCTCGGCGTGAATTCGGCGCTGCAGCTCAATGGCGCATCGGTCTGCACCCAGCAGGGCACCACGACCGAGCTCAACCTCGCCGACTACTTCCGCGCCAACAACCTCAAGTACGAAGTCGTCGCTTTCGCGACCTCGGACGAGACGGTCAAGGCCTATGACGCCGGCCGCTGCGACGCCTTCACCACCGACGCCTCGGGCCTCTATGCCGAGCGCCTGAAGCTGGCGAACCCCGACGAGCATCTCGTTCTGCCAGAGATCATCTCGAAGGAGCCGCTCGGCCCCTCCGTCCGCAACAACGACCCGCAGTGGTTCAACCTGATCAAGTGGACCCATTTCGCCATGCTGAACGCCGAGGAACTCGGCGTCACCCAGGCGAATGTCGAGCAGCAGCTGAAGTCCGACAACCCGGAGATCAAGCGTCTGCTCGGTACCGAAGGCAAGTTCGGCGAGCAGGTCGGCCTGACCGCGGACTGGGTCGTCCGCATCGTCAAGCATGTCGGCAACTACGGCGAATCCTTCGAGCGTAACGTCGGCCAGGGCTCGCTGCTCAAGATCGCCCGCGGCCAGAACGGCCTCTGGACCAAGGGCGGCCTGCAATACGCCCCGCCGGTTCGCTAAGAGGTTTGCGGGGCGCCGGCCTGACCGGCGCCCCGTTTCCATTTCGCGTACGCGCCTTTCGCTGGCTCTAGCCGACGGAGCGCGGAGTCTGAGTGTTCGATTGCCGCACGGTGCCGTCGCTGCTGTCGTCCAGGGCCTGTTCCGCCATGGGAAAAGCAAGGATGCCGCCCCTCTTCGCGATGGCCTTCGCCGCCCTGGCGAGCCTCGCGCCGGATAGCGGCTGGGCTGCCCCGGATGGCGGCTTGCTGGAGCAGGTGAGGCATCGCGGGGCTGTCGTTTGCGGCGTGGCCCCCTCGCTGGCCGGCTTCTCGATTCCCGACAGGCAGGGGCGCTGGACCGGCTTCGATGTCGATCTCTGCCGGGCGGTCGCGGCCGCGATCTTCGACGATCCCGAGAAGGTGCAGTTCGTTCCGCTACTGTCGAAGGACCGTTTCACGGCGCTTCAGACCGGCGATGTCGATCTTCTCTCGCGGACCTCGACCTGGTCGATGGCGCGCGACACCGCGCTCGGCCTCAACTTCACCGGCATCAATTTCTACGGCGGCGAGGGCTTCATGGTCCGCGCCAGGCTCGGCCTGAACTCGGCCTTGCAGCTCGCGGGCGCCTCCGTCTGCGCCGAGCAGGGCACCACGACCGAGCTCAACGTCGCCGATTTCTTCCGTAGCCACGGTCTGAAATACGAGATCGTCACCTTCAAGGGCAGCGACGAGACCGTGGACGCCTATGCCAGCGGCCGCTGCGACGCCTATGCCTATGACCGGGCGGGGCTCGCGATCCAGCGGATGAAGCTGGCGGCGCCGCGCGAGCACGTCATCCTGCCGGAGACGATCTCGAAGGAGCCGCTAGGCCCTGCCGTGCGCCATGGCGACGACCAATGGTTCGATCTGGTCAAATGGACGCTGTTCGCCATGGTGAATGCCGAGGAGCTTGGTGTCGGCCAGGGCAATGTCGAGGCGATGCGATCCTCGGAGCGGCCGGACGTCCGGCGTCTGCTCGGAATCGAGGGTGATTTCGGCGAGGCGTTGGGCCTCGATCGCGATTGGGCCTATCGCATTGTGCATCATGTCGGCAATTATGGTGAATCTTTCGAGAGAAACCTCGGTCGGGACTCGCCTCTGAGGATCGAACGTGGCCAGAATGCGCTGTGGACTCGGGGCGGCCTGCAATACGCTCCCCCGATCCGTTGAATGAAGCCGGGCGAAACCGGCGCGAAAAATGAAACAGGGCTGCGAGGCCCTGCGCGAGACGAAGCAAACGAGGCAAGGTTCGGGCTGCTTGGCCCGGGACTTGCTGGCAAGCCGAGGGCGGGACAAACCCGCTCCGAACAGGGGAACCGCATGAAGATCATCTTTGCGTCGGCGGCTGCCGGCGTCGGATACCTGTCACAGCGCATGGCGCGGACCGGAACCGGGGGCTGAAAGAGGGGCGCGCGGCTTTTCGGCCGGGCGCAGCTCGCAAGACCAGAACAGTGGCACGGACAACAACACGACCACGGCGCAACCGCACCGCCGCAGGATCGCCGGCCACGACAAGCGAAGCAAAAAAGGGCGTGACAGGTGTCGAGCATTCCCAGCGAACAGGTATCACCCGGCAAGGCGTCGTTATTCTACGACCCGAAGATCCGGGGCTATGTCTATCAGATTGCTCTGGTAGCGGTCGTCGTCTTCCTGATCTGGTCGGCGGCCTCGAACGCGATCGAGAACCTGCGCGCGCAGAAGATCGCCTCAGGCTTCGGCTTCTGGCACAACGCCGCCGGCTTCGACATCAACCAGAAGCTGATCCCGTTCTCCGCCTCGGGCGGCTCGACCTATGGCGACGCCTTTATCGTCGGCCTCTTGAACACGCTGCTGGTTGCCGGGCTCGGCATCATCCTGGCGACCTTCCTCGGCTTCTTCGTCGGCGTCGCCCGGTTGTCGAACAACTGGGTCATCTCGAAGCTCGCGATGATCTATGTCGAGGTCATCCGCAACATCCCGCTGCTGCTCCAGCTCTTCTTCTGGTACAACGCGGTGCTGAAGCCGCTGCCGAACCCGCGCGATTCGATCAAGCTGCCGACCGGCGCCCTGCTCAACAACCGCGGCCTCTACCTTCCCGATCCGCAGCTCGGGCCTGGCGGTAACCTGATCGTCTGGGCGTTCCTGATCGGCCTCGTCGCCACCTTCGTTTTCCGTTACTGGGCTCGCAAGCAGCAGGCGGCGACCGGCCGGCAGTATCCGGTCGGCTGGGTCGCGGTTGCGCTGATCGTGGTTCTGCCTCTGCTCGTCTATTTCGTGACGGGCCGGCCGGTTTCCTTCATCTATCCCGAACTCGCCGGCTTCAACCTGCGCGGCGGCATCCAGATTTTCCCGGAATTCGTGGCGCTGCTGATCGGCCTGACGACCTATACGGCCGGCTTCATCGCCGAGGTCGTGCGCGCCGGCATCCTCGCGGTCTCGAAGGGGCAGAGCGAGGCGGCCCATGCGCTCGGCCTGCGCAGCGGGCCGACATTGAAGCTCGTCGTGATCCCGCAGGCGATGCGGGTGATCATTCCGCCGCTGACCTCCAACTACCTCAACCTGACCAAGAACTCGTCGCTGGCGGTTGCGATCGGCTATCCCGATCTCGTCCAGGTCTTCACCGGCACGGTGCTGAACCAGACCGGCCAGGCGGTCGAGGTCGTGGCGATCACGATGGCGGTCTATCTGACGATCTCGCTGGTGACGTCGCTGTTCATGAACATCTACAACAAGCGCATGGCGCTGGTGGAACGGTGAGGGCTGCGCGATGACCGACGCAACAACCGAAAACGCGCCCTTCGCCTTCGTCCGCAAGGAGACGCTCCAGCAAGAACCGGCGCCGCTCTCCGTCGCCGGCCCGCTGGCCTGGATCAGGGGGAACCTGTTCTCCAGCCCGCTCAACGCGATCCTGACGCTGCTCTGCGTCTGGCTCGTGATCGACACGGTTCCGGGGATGGTCCGCTTCTACATCCTCGATGCGGTCTGGACCGGCACGAACCGCGACGCCTGCCTCGCCGACAAGGTCGGCCGGCCCGTCGGGGCGTGCTGGGCCTATATCGCGGATCGCACCCAGTACTTCATTTATGGCTCCTATCCCGTGGCGGAGCGCTGGCGCGTCAACATCGTCTTCGCGATGTTCGCGCTCGGCGTGGTCTGGCTGCTCTGGAACAGGATGCCGCTGAAGAAGGTCGGTTTCTTCTTCTTCTTCGTCATCCTGCCGGCGAGCGCCTTCATCCTGCTGCTCGGCGGCCCGCGCGCCGAGAGCTTCCTGCGCTTCCTGATCATCGTCACCTTCGCTCTGGCGGTGCTGTATCTGGTGCTCTCCTTCGTGCCGGGGCTGATGAAGTTCTGGATCGGCGAGGGGCAGCTCGCGGTCGAGGAGGCGATGCCGGCCTGGCAGCGCTTCTACCGGCCCAAGCGCCTGATCCTGATCTCGCTCGTCGTCTTCGGCCTGCTGGCGATCCTCGCCGACAAGGTCGGCCTGCCGCGCGTCGATACCGGCCTCTGGGGCGGCATGACCGTGACCTTCCTGATCTCGGCGGTCGGCATCGTCTTCTCGCTGCCGCTCGGCGTGCTGCTCGCGCTCGGCCGCCGCTCGCGGCTGCCGGCGATCCAGCTGCTCTCGGTGATCTTCATCGAGTTCGTGCGTGGCGTGCCGCTGATCACCGTGTTGTTCATGGCCAACACCATGCTGCCGCTCTTCGTGCCGCAGGAATGGTCGCCTGACCGTCTGCTGCGGCCGCTGATCGGCGTCGCGCTCTTCGCCGCCGCCTATATGGCGGAGGTGGTGCGTGGCGGCCTGCAGGCGATGCCGAAGGGCCAGTACGAGGGCGCGATGTCGCTCGGCCTCGGCTACTGGCAAATGATGCGCCTGATCATTCTGCCACAGGCCCTGCGCATCGTGATCCCGGGCATCGTCAACACCTTCATCGGGCTGTTCAAGGATACGACGCTGGTCACCATCGTCGGCATCTTCGACTTCCTGCGCACCATCGAGGCGACGCTGATCGATCCGACCTGGGCGACGCCCACGACACGGTCGACAGGTTACGCTTTCGCCGCCATCTTCTATTTCCTGTGCTGCTGGGGAATGTCGCGCTATTCGATTGCGGTCGAGAAGCGCCTCGCCGCCGGCCAAAAACGTTGAGAGGGACGACAACAATGGCAATGGCAGAAACCAAGACGACCGGCTCCCGCCCCGCGGCGCTGAAGCAGACCTCGCTGAACACCGCGACCGCCGTCGAGATGATCGGTGTGAACAAGTGGTACGGCGAGTTCCACGTGCTGCGCGACATCAACCTGAAGGTCGGCCGGGGCGAGAAGCTCGTGATCTGCGGACCTTCCGGCTCGGGCAAGTCCACGATGATCCGCTGCATCAACCGTCTGGAAGAGCACCAGAAGGGCCAGATCATCGTCGACGGCACGGAGCTCACCAACGATCTCAAGAAGATCGACGAGATCCGCCGCGACGTCGGCATGGTCTTCCAGCACTTCAACCTGTTCCCGCATCTGACGATCCTGGAGAACCTGACGCTGGCGCCGATCTGGGTGCGCAAGATGCCCAAGAAGGATGCCGAGGAGATCGGCATGCACTATCTCAAGCGCGTCAAAATCCCCGAGCAGGCTCATAAATATCCGGGCCAGCTCTCGGGCGGCCAGCAGCAGCGCGTCGCGATCGCCCGCTCGCTCTGCATGAGCCCGAAGATCATGCTGTTCGACGAGCCGACCTCGGCGCTCGATCCGGAAATGGTCAAGGAAGTGCTCGACACCATGGTCTCGCTGGCCGAGGAGGGCATGACCATGCTCTGCGTCACCCACGAGATGGGTTTCGCCCGTCAGGTCGCCGACCGCGTCATCTTCATGGATGCCGGCCAGATCGTCGAGATGAACACCCCCAACGAGTTCTTCAAGAACCCGCAGCACGAGCGCACCAAGCTCTTCCTCAGCCAGATCCTGCACTGAGCCTGGAAGACTTTTTCATCGACAAGGGCGCGCCGGAGTTCCGCGCGCCCTTTTGCGTTCCGGATGCATCGTGGAACGAATGCCTGGCTGATCCGTTGTTGTGCAAACGGAGGAAAAGCCATGAAACGACTTGTTCCTGCCCTTGTCGCCGCCATTCTGATGAGCGGCGGGGCCTATGCCCAGTCGATCAATGTCGGCCCCGGCGGCGTCAGCGTCGATACGCGCTCACCGCGTGACCGAGCCATCGACCGGGAAATCCGCGAGGAGCGGCGCGACCGTTACGAGCGCCATCGCGAGCGCGAATGGCGCCGGGCCAATTATCGCGGCGACGACTGCCGCACCGTGACGACCGAGCGCGAAACCCCGCGCGGCACCGTGCGACGCACGACTCGCGTTTGCGATTGAGTTTTGCTGCGCCGGCAGGCGCGACATCCGGCCATGAAAAAGGCCCGCGACGCCGAGCGTCGCGGGCCTTCTGCTGGAAATCGGACTTACTTGCCGTCGCGTGCCTTCACGGCCTGGTCGGGGAAGTCCGAGAACAGGCCGTCGAGCCCGAGCGCGAAGAAGGCCTTGTACTCGGCGCCGGCGTCGCCCTTGAAATCGGAGGCCAGGCGCTTCGGCTCGCTGCGGAAGGTCCAGCTATGGACCAGCAGGCCCGCCGCATGGGCGTCCTTCACGACATTGGTCGGGGCGATCAGCGTGCGGTCGCGCTCGTCGATCGCGCCGTCGCCATTGAGGTCCTGCGGCTTGCCATCAGTGCCGATCGTCTGCTTGGCGCCGATCAGGTAGGGCTTCCAGGGGCCGACGCCGTCGGCATAGGTCGCGATCTCCTTGAGGCCTTCCGCCGAGAGCATGTCCTGGAAGGTCCGCTTGTCGCCGAGCACGGCGAAGTCGTAGGGCCGGTCGAAGGGCGCCACCAGCGTGACCTTGCCGTCCTTGTCGACGCCGTCGCCATCCACGAGCTGGACGAGACGCAGCTGGGTCTTCGGACGCAGGTATTTCAGGTTCGCGGTCTCGAAGCTCTGGATGAAGACCGGCGCCGTCTTGTCGGTCCAGCCGGCGGCCTTGAGCATGTCGAGGAGCTTGTCCTCGAAGGCAAGCCCGAGCGCGGCGTGATAGGTCGGGTGCTTGGTTTCCGGATAGATGCCGATGGTCCGGCCGGTGCGGGCGCTCTCGGCCTTGGCGAGGTCGATTACCTCCTGGAGGGTCGGAATCTGGTACTTGCCGTTATGCGATTGGTCGCGATCGGCAAAGGCCTGCTTGGCCTTCAGCGTCTTGATCTCAGCGGCGGTGAAGTCGTTGGCGAACCAGTCGGTGGTGTCGACGCCGTCGACCTTGCGGGTGGTCTTGCGATTGGCGAATTCCGGGCGGGTGGCGACATCGGTCGTGCCTGATAGCATCGGCTCGTGGCGGACGATCAGCACACCGTCCTTGGTCGAGACGAGGTCGGGCTCGATGAAGTCGGCGCCCTGCTGGATCGCAAGCTTGTAGCCCTCGATCGTATGCTCCGGCAGGTAGCCGCTGGCGCCGCGATGGGCGACGACGATCGGCTTCTGGCCGGAAAGCGTCGGAGCGGCCTGCGCGAACGCGGCCGGAGCCTGGAAGGCCAGAGCGGCGAGAAGCGTCGTCGAGAGAAGGAATTGCTTTGTCATGGTCTGGCTCAGCCTCGCGAAAATGCGTGGGACCTTAAGGCGGCGGATATGACACGGCCATGAAGGCGAGCGCTTGGATTTGAGGGGAGTGTAGCGGCTTTCACCTGACTTGGGAGTGGTCGGGAATCGGATAGTGTGCGGGCCGCGTTTCGGACGAGCACACACATCATGGCTGAACGACGATACGGCGAACCCGCGCCCAAGACGATCGAAACGATTGCCGGCGCGGATTGGTATGGCGACGAACTCAACCGGCAGCGCTACCAGAGCACGCTGTTCGCCGATCTCGATCTGAGCGAGGCCCGGAATACCGGCTGCGTCTTCACCGAATGTACATTTCGCCGGGCGCGCTTCAACGGCTCCACGCATCACAGCGCCGCTTTCGTGAACTGCACCTTTGCTGGCTGCAATTTCTTCGACACGACCTTCACCGAATGCAAGTTCGTGGGCAGCATGTTCGACGGTTGCCAGTTCGACAGCATGAAAGTCGTCGACGGCGACTGGTCCTTTGTCGGGCTTCCCGGAGCGGACCTGCGGAAAGCGAGTTTCCGGGGTACGCGATTACGCGAGGCGGACTTGACCGGCGCGCGCTGCCAGGATGGCTCGATCCGGGACGTCGACCTGTCGGGCGTGTGGCTGCACAGCGCCGATTTCTCGAATTGCGACCTGAGAGGCAGCGATCTCAGCGCACTGGAGCCGGCGAACACGCAGATCAGGGGCGCGATCATCACGATCGATCAGACGATCATCGTCGCAAAAGCGCTGGGGCTGGATGTCCGCCGGAAATGACCTTGCCGCGGATCATCGCAGCAGCCTTGCCCGGAAACGGACTGTGATTCAGCCCAAGAAAAAACCCGCTCCGGAAAGCCGGTGCGGGTTTCGTTCGAGCGCTGATGCGATCGGAACGCTGCTTAAGCGCTGCCGTCCCCTCCCGCGCAATCTCAGCGGCGGTTCTCGAGGGTCGTCTTGGCGTCGAGGCGCTTGGAGGCCGGCGGGGTGTAGTCCGGCTGCTGGGTGGCGCAGGCGGCGAGGCCGAGCGCGACGAGGCTCAGGATGAGGATGCGGCTGGCGCTTTTCATGTGTGGAGATCCCGTTGGCCGCGACATGCGGTTGCATCGTCTTTCCCCTTGTGAAACGACCGCGTCAAGAGTGTGGCGCCGGGGCCTTCATGTCCCAGCGTCATGTTTGAATCGGTCGAAGCTCGTTCGACCTCGTTTTGCGGCATTCCGGAGCGCGTCCGGCCGTGCCAGGATTGAAGCGTCATGACCCCAGCCGCCCGGATCAGCGCCGCCATCGAGGTGCTTCAGGATATCGTCGAACGCCGCCGCCCGGCTGCCGATTCGCTCAAGGACTGGGGCCTGTCGCGCCGCTTCGCCGGCTCGAAGGACCGCGCGGCCGTCGCCTCGCTGGTCTATGACGCGCTCCGCCGCAAGGCTTCGTCCGGCTATGCGATGGCGTCCGAGACGCCGCGCGCGCTCGTCCTCGGCATGCTCGCCGGCCTGCGCGGCCTCGGCGTCGCCGAGATCGCGGCGCTGTGCTCCGGCGAGAATCACGCGCCGCAGCCCCTGAGCGACGACGAGACCGCGCTGCTCACCGCCTTTTCGGTCGAGGGCGCGCCTGATTGGGTGCAGGCAGACGTCCCGGAATGGCTCTGGCCGTCGTTCCATGCGGGCTTGGGCGAAGCGGCCATCACTGAGGGGGAAGCGCTGGCCGCGCGCGCGCCGATCGATCTGCGCGTCAACCGCCTCAAGGCCGGCCGTGATGCCGTACTGAACGATCTCGCCCATCTCCAGCCGGAGCAGGGCCCCTGGTCGCCGGACGCCTTGCGCTTTCAGCCCGGCCATGATGGCCGCGGCCCCTCGCTGCAGACCGAGCCCGGCTTCTTTGCCGGCGCCTTCGAGATCCAGGACGAGGGTTCGCAATTGGTGACGCTGCTCGCCGGCGCCCAGCCCGGCCAGACCGTGATCGATCTCTGCGCCGGGGCAGGGGGCAAGACGCTGGCGCTGGCCGCGCTGATGGCCAATCGCGGCAGCCTCTATGCCACCGATCTCGACAGCCGCCGCCTCGCGCCGCTGCATGACCGGGTGGCTCGCTCGGGCGCCGGCATCGTCGAGGTCCGCATTCCCCGTTCGCGTGGCCACGAGCCCTTCGCCGATATCGCCGGCCAGGTCGATCTCGTGCTCGTCGATGCGCCCTGCACCGGCTCCGGCACCTGGCGGCGCAATCCGGATGCGAAATGGCGCGTGCGCCCTGGCGCGTTGGCCGAGCGCGTCAAGGACCAGGCCGAGGTGCTCGCGCGGGCCGCGAGGCTGGTGAAGCCGGGCGGCCGCATCGCCTACATCACTTGCTCGGTGCTGCCGGAGGAGAACGACGAGGCGATCCGCGCCTTCCTCGGCAAGCATGCTGGCTTCTCCGCCATCGCGCCGATCGACGTGCTCAAGGGCGCCGAGAGCGACTTCTCCCTGCTCGCCCGCTTCGGCACGGAATTCGGCCTGCAGCTCTCGCCACGGCGCACCGGCACGGACGGGTTCTATCTGGCTTGCCTCCAGCGCGGGGATTGAGGCTGTCGCGGGCGTTGCACGCGCCCGCGCGATCCATTAACGGAACGCGATGACGAGCGCTCAGCCCCATCACGACTCCATCCTCATCATCGATTTCGGTTCGCAGGTTACGCAGCTGATCGCGCGGCGCATCCGCGAGATCGGCGTCTATTGCGAGATCGCCCCGTTCCAGTCGGCGGCCGACGCCTTCGCGCGCATGAAGCCGAAGGGCGTGATCTTCTCGGGCGGCCCGGCCTCGGTGCCGGACGAGGGCAGCCCGCGCGCTCCCGACGCCGTCTTCAGCGCCAATATCCCGCTGATGGGCATCTGCTACGGCCAGCAGACCATGGCACACCAGCTCGGCGGCAAGGTCGAGGGCGGCCACGCTGCCGAATTCGGCCGCGCCGATGTCGAGATCGTCGCGCCGTCGAAATTGTTCGAAGGCGTCTGGGAAAAGGGCGCGCGCTATCCGGTCTGGATGAGCCATGGCGACCGCGTCACCGAACTGCCTGCGGGCTTCTCGGTCAAGGCGACCTCGGAGAACGCCCCCTTCGCGGTGGCGAGCGACGAGGCCCGGCGTTTCTACACCACGATGTTCCACCCCGAGGTGGTCCACACGCCCGATGGCGGCAAGCTGCTGCGCAATTTCGTCGTCGAGATCTGTGGCTGCAAGCCGGACTGGAGCATGTCGGCCTACCGCTCCGAGATGCAGAAGAAGATCCGCGATCAGGTCGGCACTGGCCGCGTCATCTGCGGCCTCTCCGGCGGCGTCGACTCGGCGGTGGCGGCGGTGCTGATCCACGAGGCGATCGGCGACCAGCTCACCTGCGTCTTCGTCGACCACGGCCTGATGCGGATGAACGAGGCCGAAGAGGTCGTCCGCCTGTTCAGGGATCACTACAACATCCCGCTGGTCCATGTTGAGGCCGAAGAGCTTTTCCTCACCGAGCTTGCCAAGTGCGGCGCCGATCCGGAAGCCAAGCGCAAGACCATCGGCCGGCTCTTCATCGACGTCTTCGATGCCGAGGCCGCCAAGCTCGGCGGCGCCGATTTCCTGGCGCAAGGCACGCTCTATCCCGATGTTATCGAGAGCGTGTCGTTCTCCGGCGGTCCCTCGGTGACCATTAAGAGCCACCACAATGTCGGCGGCCTGCCCGAGCGCATGAAGATGAAGCTCGTCGAGCCGCTGCGCGAATTGTTCAAGGACGAGGTACGCGTGCTCGGCCGCGAACTCGGCCTGCCCGAGGCCTTCGTCGGCCGCCACCCCTTCCCGGGACCGGGCCTCGCCATTCGCTGCCCCGGCGAGATCACCAGGGAGAAGCTCGACATTCTGCGCAAGGCGGATGCGATCTATCTCGACGAGATCCGCAAGGCCGGCCTCTACGACGTGATCTGGCAGGCTTTCGCCGTGCTGCTGCCGGTGCGCACTGTTGGCGTTATGGGCGACTACCGCACCTATGACCATGTCTGCGCGCTGCGCGCCGTGACCTCGGTCGATGGCATGACGGCGGATTTCTACCCCTTCGACATGAACTTTCTCGGCCGCGCCGCGACCCGGATCATCAACGAGGTCAAGGGCATCAACCGCGTCGTCTACGACGTGACCTCGAAGCCCCCCGGCACGATCGAGTGGGAGTGAGGGGCGGTAACGCCATCTGACCGAGCCGCATTCGCGGCTGATCGCAGATCGTTGACATCAAATCCACCCCCATCGGCCGACGATCTCGGCCCATGGCGGGTGGATCTTTCGTTTGAGTCGTCATGACGCCTGCCGGCATTTGCCTCTCCGAAACGACTGCCGGTCAAGATGGCTGCCTGTTCTCCGGAGGTGGATGTGGAAACGTCGCTCTATCTGCCCGTCAAGCGCTTCCTTGAAGCGCTAGGCTACACCGTCAAGGGCGAGATCGGGCCTTGCGACCTCGTTGGGCTGCGTGACGGCGATCCCTCCGTCGTGGTGATCGGCGAACTGAAGATGAGCTTCAATCTCGAACTCGTCCTGCAGGGCGTCGATCGGCTCAGCCTCGGCGATGAGATCTGGCTCGCGGCTCAGCTCTCCGCCCGCGGGAAGGGGCGCGAGAGCGATCCGCGCTATCGCAATCTCTGCCGGCGCCTCGGCTTCGGATTGCTCGGCATCTCGAAGGCCGGCGATGTCTCCATCCTTGTCTCACCGGCGGCACCCACGCCGCGCAAGGACCCGCGCCGGCGCTCGCGGCTGGTGGATGAGCACAAGCGCCGCCAGGGCGACCCGGCCATGGGTGGCGGCACGCGCAAGCCGATCATGACGGCCTATCGCCAGCAGGCACTCTCCTGCGCGGCGGCAATGGCTCTCGAGCCGAAACGGCCGCGCGACCTCAAGCCATCCTGTCCCGATGCCCAGAAGATCCTGCACCGCAACGTCTATGGCTGGTTCGAGCGCTCCGGGCGCGGGGTCTATGCGCTGACGGAGGCCGGCCGCAGCGCCTTGGCCGCATGGCATGCCCAGCTCCCGGTGAGCCCGGCGGCGGGGCTCGCAGCCTGAGCGCGGCCATCCCCTTGCCATGGCTGCGCCTCAACGCGATCGTAGAGCCTCCGGCGATTGTTCGAGTTGCCTGAAAGGGGTTGTGATGATGGCGCAGAAATTTCTGGCGGCTGGGGTGCTGTCGCTGGCAGCCTTGACGCTGGCGGCTTGCCAGAGCGATGCGCAGCAGGTTCCGATGGGAACCGCGCCAGGCTTGCCCGGCGCGTGCAGCGAGGATGCGGCCGAGGCTCTGGCCGGCAAGGCCCGCGTCAGCGATGCCGAAGCCCAGCAGGCCACCGGCGCGACGATCGTGCGTCAGATTCGGCCGGGGCAGGGCGTGACCATGGATTACCGCAAGGAGCGGGTGACCATCGAGACCGATCCGAAGACCGGCAGGATCATCCGCGCTTATTGCGGCTAGGGGCGGAGCGGCGGCGTCTCCGAGCCTTCGGCCGCCGCCGGTTGCGCTGTCGCGATGCTAAGGTCCTGAACGAAAAACCGCCCGAAAGGGCGGTTTTTAAAAGCGAAATCAGATCGCAAGGCCAAGCCTCACTTGATCTTGGTTTCCTTGAACTCGACGTGCTTGCGCGCGACGGGGTCATACTTCTTCTTCGACATCTTCTCGGTCATCGTACGCGAGTTCTTCTTCGTCACGTAGAAGAAGCCGGTGTCGGCGGTCGAAAGCAGCTTGATTTTGATCGTCACGGCCTTGGCCATGGGTCTATCCTCGAACCATGCGGGCCGATGGCCCTCGGAAAAGAAAATGGCCGGGCGAACCCGGCAAACCGTCAGCGCGGGGAATGCCGCAAAGGGCCGGCGAAGTCAAGGAAGAATAGCTCGGCGGCGCGAAAGGCCTCTCAGAGCTCCTCGCGCACGAAGCTGCCGCGCTTCTCCCAATAGAACGGGACCGGCAGATAGGGCGCGAAACCCCCCTCGATCCGGGCCTCGACCTCCTGGATGATCACCTTGGTGATCGTCGGCAGGTCGAGCTCCTTGGCTTCGTCGAAATCGACCCAGACCAGGTCGACCAGTTCCGAATCGGGGCCGATGATGCCGTCGATCCGCTTGGCGACCGCGGAAGCGTCGATCGCGAAGAAGCGGGTGTCGAATCGCTTGGGTCGGCGCGGCGGCGTGATCGCGCGCGCGACGAAGGTCACCGCCGAGAGATCGGGATAGATGCCCTGCGCGGCGAAATCGCTCCAGCTTCCCTGCGGCGGGGCATCCGGCGCGCCGAACTCGTCGGAGCCGAAGAGCAGCCCGGTTTCCTCGAAGGTCTCGCGGATCGCGGCCATCGCCAATGCACGGGCCTTGCCGGCGCTGGGGCGCAGGCAGCGCTTGCCGAGCCGGTCCTCGCAAATCTGCGGCACGGCGCCGGTCGCGACCATCTGCCGATCACCGGCATCGACGCGCCCGCCGGGGAAGACGTATTTGCCCGGCATGAACTTGTGGCTCGCATGGCGCTTGCCCATCAGAACCTTGGGGCGGGTGCCGCTGCGATCCAGGATCATCATGGTCGCGGCGTCCTTGGGACGCTGGTTGGCGGTGGTGCGCGCCCGCTCGGCCTGGGTCAAGGTGACGGTATGGTCGGTCATGAACGGGAATCCGAAGGGGGCAGGGGCTGGCGTTCGGGCCGGTCGGACTCGCCGCCGAAGCCATGCATGCGCACGGCCCATTGCAGGCCGACGACGCCACCCTTGACGGGCTGCATCAGCGCGAAGGACAGGATGATGGTGAGCAAGGGCCAGACGGTCATGTGCAGCCACATCGGCCAGTCCGCGAACTTCTCCGCGAGCAACAGGCCGCCGACGATGATGTGGCCGACGATGGTGATCACGATATAGGGCGGCAGGTCGTCGGCACGCTGGTGATGCAGGTCTTCGCCGCAGGCCTCGCATCGATCGACGGGCTTTAGGAAGGCGCGGAACAAACGGCCCTTGCCGCAATGCGGGCAGCGGCCGCGCAGGCCGCGCGCTACCGCCTGGCGCCAGTCGCGCTCTTCGAGATGCGTGCCCGCGCTATGGACCTGGACGCCCATCACCGCCTCTTGCCGGGCTTGCCCTTGCCCGACTTGCTTTTGCCGAAGCTGCCCCCGCCCGGCTTGCCCTTCTTGCCGAAGCTGGCCGCCGGCCGGCTCGTCCCGAAAGGCACGGCACCGCCGCGTCGCCTGCCGGCGCCGCCTGTGGCCACTTTCCGCCCGGGCGAGAGGATCTCGAAGCGCAGCGCGCCCGCGACCGGTGCGGCCTCGACGAGCTTCACATGGACGCGGTCCCCGAGGCGCCAGCTCTCGCCGGTGCGCTCGCCGATCAGCGCGTGGGCCGCTTCGTCATAGCGATAGTAGTCGCCGCCCAGCGTCGAGGCTGGGATAAAGCCGTCGGCGCCGGTGCCGTCGAGCTTCACGAACAGACCGGCCTTGTGCACGCCGCCGATGCGCCCGTCGAAGCTCGCGCCGATCTGGTCGGCGAGGAAATGCGCGATCAGGCGGTCGGTGGTCTCGCGCTCGGCCGCCATGGCGCGCCGCTCTGCCGCCGAGATGCGGGTCGCGACCTCGCGCAGCTCCGCGAGCGTGACGCTCTTCGGCAGGCCGTCATCGCCAAGCTTCAGCGCCGTGATCAGGGCGCGATGCACGATCAGGTCGGCATAGCGACGGATCGGCGAGGTGAAATGGGCATAGCGGCGCAGGTTGAGGCCGAAATGCCCGTAATTCTCGGCGACGTACTCGGCCTGGGCCTGCGTGCGCAGCACGACCTCGTTGATCAGCGTCTCGTTCTCGGAGCCCTTGATCATCGCTAGGATGCGGTTGAACAGCACGGGCCTCAGCGCCCCGTCCTGGGGCAGCTTGATGCCGATCGAGGCCAGGACCTCACTGAGGGCCCGCATCTTCTCCAGCGAGGGCTCGTCATGGCAGCGATAGATCAAGAGGCTGCCGGCCTTCTCCAGCGTCTCGGCCGCCGCGACATTGGCGAGGATCATGAATTCCTCGATCAATCGGTGCGCAGCGAGCCTGTCCGGCACGATGACGCGATCGACCGAACCGTCCGGTTTCAGGATCAGCTTGCGCTCGGGCAGGTCGAGCTCGAGCGGCTGGCGCTGGTCGCGGGCGCGCGCCGCAATGCCATAGGCCGCCCAGAGCGGCATCAGCACGCTCTCGCGGATCGGCGCGGTCTTCTCGTCGGTCTGTCCGTCGATGGCGGCCTGGGCCTGCTGATAAGAGAGCTTCGCCGCCGAGCGCATCAGCACGCGGTGGAAGGAATGGCTCTTCTTCGAGCCGTCGGCCTTGAGCACGAGCCGGACGGCGAGCGCCGGCCGGTCCTCCTGCTCGCGCAGCGAACAGAGATCGTTCGAGATCCGCTCCGGCAGCATCGGCACGACGCGGTCGGGGAAATAGACCGAGTTGCCGCGCTCCAGCGCCTCGCGGTCGAGCGCAGAGTGCGGCGTGACATAGCTCGCGACATCGGCGATGGCGACGGTGACGACGAAGCCGCCGGGATTGTCCGGGTTGTCGTCCGGCACGGCATGGACCGCATCGTCATGGTCCTTGGCGTCGGCCGGATCGATGGTGACGAGCGGCAGCGCGCGCCAATCCTCGCGGCCCCTCAGGCTCGCAAGCGGCGCGTTCGCCGCTTCCTGAAGGGCGGCCGGCGGGAATTCATGCGGGATGCCGTGGGCATGGATCGCGATCAGGCTGACGGCGCGTTCGGATTTGATCGAGCCGAGCCGCTCGCGCACCTGCGCCTCCGGCGGGCCGAAGCGGCTCTCGCGGCGCAAGTTGACCGAGACGAGGTCTCCGTCCTGCGCCTCCGCCGTGCGGCCCTTCGGAATGATGGCTTCGCGCCCTTGCGCCTTCTTGTCGATCGGCACCAGCCGGCCGGAGCCGTCGGGCAGGGCGCGGAAGATGCCGAGGATGGCGGCCTTGGCCTTGCCCATCACCTTGAGCACGCGGCCGGAATAGCCGAAGCCATCGACGCCGCGCAGCCGCGTCAGCTTGAGGATGACATGGTCGCCGACGCCGGGCGCCGGTGCGGCCGACTTGTCCTTGCGCCGCCCCTCGCGGCTGCGCTCGATCAGGATCTGCGGCGGGGCGCCGTTCTCGGCCTCGTCCCATTCCAGCGGCTGGGCGACGAGGTCGCCCTCGCGGTCGCGGCGCTTGATCTCCGAGAGCAGCACGGGCGGCAGCGCACCGCGCGGATGGACGGGGCGCTCCTTGCCGTCGCCGCCGATCTCGCCGTCCTCCGCCATCTCCTTGAGCAGGCGCTTCAGCCAGATCTTGCCGCCGCCATCGAGCCCGAAGGCCTTGGCGATCTCGCGGCGGCCGACCTCGCGGCCGGCAGCGCGCTCTTCCTCGATGAAGTCGAGAATGGCCTCGCGGCTCGGATCAGGAACGGACACGGCCGGTACTCGGGGCATTGGGCAGGGAAAAGCGTGACACGCCGCCTGTCTGCCACGGCTTGCGGCCGGGCGCCAGCATTGGCGGCCCAAAAGCAAGAAGGGCTGCCCTTGCGGGCAGCCCTTCCATTGCCGAACCGCGACCCGGCGAACCGGATCTGAAGGTGCGAAAACTCACGCGGAAAAGAAACCCCAGCAAGAAGAGGTCCAGGTCCGCCCGCCTTGCACCAGCGGTTGATGACAATGAGACACTGGATCACCTCCTTTCAGTTGTTACCGACAAGAAGGAGGCTAAGGCGATTCTGCGGTAGTCGTAAATGCCAAAAAATGCGCTGGACGAGCCTGACGAAAGTCGCGTTCCGGGCCGTAAAAATATGAGCCGGCTCTTGCGTTGCACAGGAATGAGGCAGCGAAGTCTGCGAGAAGGGCACCATCCGCAACGCGTTAGCCGTGCAGCTTCAGCCCCTTGATGATCTTGTCGATCTCCTTGCGCTCGGCATGGAGCCCGATGCCGACGAGATCGAGCGCATCCGTTGCCACCGCAGCGACGGCAGCGCGGTTGTCCACGTCATTGCCGGTCGCGAACAGCTCTTTCGTATAGAGATGCGGCCGGACGCCGCGTTGCTGCGCCCGCTGGAGCCCGTTGGTAAGCTCTGCGGCGCTGGCCGCGAAGATCAGGACGGGCTGGCGGATCAAGGACCCGTAGAAGCGGCCGGAGGCATCCTGATAAGGTTCACCGGCGAGTTCCGGAGAGGCTCCGACGAGCCCGCCGGCAAGGAAGCTGGCGACATTGAGTTTTTGCCAGGTTGCGAGATCATCGCGAACCACGATGGCGATCTTGGTATCGTAACGCATGGATGCATCGCTAACCGAGGCCGGCAAGGCCCGTCTTGAACGATCGTGCGGGCCCGAGCGGGACTGGGTCCGGCTCGGCACCGGCGCGGATGGCATCGAGCGCATGGAGGCGTTCTTCCGCGGCTATGCCTACGATCCGCACCGCCATGACACCTATGCCTTCGGGCTGACGCTGTCCGGCGTGCAGTCCTTCGACTATCGTGGCGCGAGGCGCGACAGCCTCGGTGGCCATGCCATCGCCCTGCATCCCGACGAGGTCCATAACGGCCGCTCCGGCATCGAGAGCGGCTTCCGCTACCGCATGCTATATGTCGAGCCGCGCCTGATCCGGCAGGCGATGGGCGAGGGCGGCCGCGCCTTGCCCTTCATATCCACAGCCGTTTCGCAGGAGCCGCGCCTCGTCGGCGCGATCGCCCGCGCGCTGCGCGATCTCGACCAGCCGCTCGATCCGCTGGCGGTGGACGATCTGGTCGAGCGGCTCGCGCAGGCTCTGCTCGCGCTCGATCCCTCCGCGGGGAGTGCTCGCCCGTCCAGGCGCGACGCCACGGCGCTGGAGCGGGCGCGCGATTATCTCGATGCCCATGCGGCGGAGGCCGTCGATTCAAGCCAGCTGGAAGCCATGACCGGGCTCGACCGCTTCGCACTCGCCCGCCAGTTCCGCGCCGCCTTCGGCACCAGCCCCTATAACTACCTCGTGATGCGCCGCCTCGATCGCGCCCGCCGGATGCTGGCACAAGGCACGTCCCTGGCCGATGCGGCCTTCGCCTGCGGCTTCGCCGACCAGAGCCATCTCACCCGCCAGTTCCGCCGCGCTTATGGCGTCACGCCGGGACGCTGGCGGGCTCTGCAAAGGCAAATCCGGGCCTGAGACCTGCGTCGCGCCGGCTTGCCCCGCCCGCCGCCTCCATGCTTGAAGCAGCGAGAGCCGGCTTTGCGGAGTGTCTGACATGCAGCTTGGAGTGATCGGCCTCGGCCGGATGGGGGGCAACATCGTGCGCCGCCTGATGCGCGCCGGCCATGAATGCGTGGTCTATGATCGCGATCCGAAGCCGGGCCAGGCGCTCGCCGCCGATGGCGCGATCGTTGCCGCCGATCTCAAGGACATGGTCGCCAAGCTCAAGGCGCCCCGCGCCATCTGGGTGATGCTGCCGGCCGGCAAGATCACCGAGGCGACGCTGGCCGAGCTCGCCGGTCTCGTCGGCGCGGGCGATACGCTGATCGACGGCGGCAATGCCTTCTGGAAGGACGATGTCCGCCGCGGCAAGGAACTCGGCGCCAAGGGCATCCACTACATGGATATCGGCACCTCCGGCGGCGTCCACGGGCTCGATCGCGGCTATTGCCTGATGATCGGCGGCGACAAGGCAGCCTTCGACCGGCTGGAGCCGATCTTCGCGACATTGGCGCCCGGCAAGGGCGAGATCGAACCGACGAAGCATCGCGAGGGCCGCAACCCGACGAGCGAGCAGGGCTATCTGCATTGCGGCCCGACCGGCTCCGGCCATTTCGTCAAGATGATCCATAACGGCATCGAATACGGCATGATGCAGGCCTTCGCGGAGGGCTTCGACCTCCTGCGCAACGCCTCGGCCAAGGAAGGCCTGCCGGCCGAATACGGCTTCGATTTCGACGCCGCCGAGATCGCCGAGGTCTGGCGCCGTGGTTCGGTCGTTACCTCCTGGCTGCTTGATCTCACGGCCGAGGCGCTGGCCGCCGACGAGGAGCTCTCCTCCTATACCGGCAATGTCTCGGATTCCGGCGAGGGCCGCTGGACGGTCGATGCCGCCGTCGAGACCGCGACCCCGGCCGAGGTGCTGACATCGGCCCTGTTTGCCCGCTTCCGCTCGCGCGTCGACCATACCTTCGGCGAGAAGATTCTCTCGGCGATGCGCGCCGGCTTCGGCGGCCATGTCGAAGCCAAGAAGCAGGGCTGATTCCGTGACGCAGGCAGCAAGCGGCGGTCGCCCGGCCGTCATCGTCGTCATGGGCGTCGCCAGCTCGGGCAAGACCTCGCTCGGCGAACGGCTGGCGGAGCGTCTCGGCTGGCCGTTCCGCGACGCCGATTCCTTCCATCCCCCGGAGAACGTCGCCAAGATGGCCGGCGGCACGCCGCTCAACGACGACGATCGCAAGCCCTGGCTCGCCGCCATCGCCGCCTGGATCGACGATCTCCGGGACAAGGGCGAGCACGGCATCGTCACCTGCTCGGCGCTGAAGCGCGCCTATCGGCAAGTGATCGTCGGTGACCGGCCGGATGTGCGCTTAGTCTATCTCGAGGGCTCGCGTGAACTGATCGGCCGGCGCATGGCGGCCCGCCAGCATCATTTCATGCCGCCGGCCCTGCTCGACAGCCAGTTCGCCGCGCTGGAAGAGCCGGGCGACGACGAGAAGCCGCTGGTCGTCTCGGTCGAGGACAGCAAGGACGCGATCGTGCAGGACGTGGTCGAGCGGCTGGGTCTTTGACGACCCGGACTAGGTGACCTCGAACCAGCTCCACAGCCCCAGATCGAAGCGTTCCAGCACCGTCGACGAGATCAGCCAGCGGCCGGGATTGTCGGCGATGAAGGCGATATGCAGCTTCTTGCGCTCGGGGATCTGCACGGTGTCGAGGAAATAGTTCTCCCAGCCGTCGTCGAGCGGGTGCAGCAGCCGGAAGCTGTGGCCGTGGACATGGAACGGCTGGATGAAGGCGGTGCGGTTGTCGATCGCCATGACGATCGGCGTGCCGCGCTTGACGCTGAACAGCGGCTTGCCCTCGAAGGAGCCGGTGCCGCCATTGACCCGCCACGGGCTGGCGAGGTCGAGCCCGGTGAAATCGAGCTTCTGGTCCTCGGTCAGCTTGGCGCCGCCCTCGATCACGAGTTCGGGGCGAAGCGCATCCTGCATGCGCACGCCGAGGGGCAGGGCAGGGTTGAGCTTGAGGGCGGGCGCGGCTGCCGGCGGCACCTGTGGCTGCCCCGCGGTCACGATCCGCACCAATGGCAGCCCGCCGCCGATCAGGGCGCTGACATTGACGGCGGCGCCGACCTCGATCGGCAGGTCGAGGATGACGTCGTAGCGCGTGCCCGGCGCGAAGGGCAATTGCGCGCGCACCGGCTCGAAACTCTCGGTCGGCTGGCTGTCGACCGCGATCACGGTCGCCTTGCCGCCGTCGAAGCGCAAACGCATGATCCGGGCATTGCAGGCATTGGCGAGCCTGAGGCGGATGCGCGCGCCGGGCCTCGCGGTGATAGGCAGCGGCGGCGAGCGGCCGTTCACGGTGAGCCAGCTGCCGAGGCGCCCGGCCGAGGCCGCGGCGTTGCCCTGCAGCACGAAGGGCTGGATCGCCTGGTCGTCGCCGATGAGCCAGTCGGTGATGAGGAGGGGCAGGTCGAGATCGACGGCAGGCGGCTCCTTCTCCTCGACGATGACGAGCCCACTCAGGCCCCGGCCCGCAGGTTCGGATGAGCCGCCGGTTCGAAGCGGGCGATAGAGCAGGGTGCCCGAATCCTGCGGCGTGATCCGGAACTCGCCGATTTCCCCGGGCGCGATCGGCGGGCGCGTGAAGCTGGTGGCGCCGTCTCGCTCGGCCTCGCCGCGCAGGCCGTACCAGTGCAGGTCGAGCGGCGCCGTGGTCTTGTTCTCAAGCTTCACGGCCAGCGTCTCGCCCTGCTTGATTCGCAAGGGCGGGGCCGGCGTCGCGCCATCGAAGGTCCAGATTTCCGTATCGACCGGCGGCGACGGGCGCAGCCGGGCCTTTGTCGGGGCGGCGACGAGCGATTGCCGCTGCGGCTCGCTTGCCGGCTTGGCGGTCGGGGCGGGAACTTGCGCGAGACCTGCCGAGGGCGCGACCAAACAAGCGCCGCCGAGCCCCGCCAGCACATGGCGGCGCGTGAGCGAGGGGCGGGCGGCGGCGGGCGGCTTCGTCATGGCCTATCGCATAATCCGGCCGGCCGGTTCTGGCGAGAGCCGGTCCAGCCCCGGCTTCGAAAAGCGCTGCGGGTGGCCTGTTTTGCAGAACCGTCATTTTTTTGCTGCATGGCCCGGCCGAAATGCGTATAGGCCTGCGGCTTGACGATGGCCGCGCTGCGTTTGCTCGCGCGCAGCGCTATCGGCCGGCGGGCGTGGCGGAATTGGTAGACGCACTGGTTTTAGGTACCAGCGGCGAAAGTCGTGGGGGTTCGAGTCCCTCCGCCCGCACCACTGGCATAGTTTTTCGCGAGCGCGGCGGCGGTCGGAACCGGCGTCGCGCTTTGGACATTGAGACGTAAACGAGCTGTTGGCGGTACAAAAATGAACGTGACCGAAACCCTGTCCCAGGGCCTCAAGCGCGAATTCCAGGTGGTGCTGAATGCCGCCGACCTGAAGACCAGGCTCGACGGCAGCCTCCAGGACCTCCAGGGCAAGGCCAAGATCAATGGCTTCCGCCCGGGCAAGGTGCCGGTCGCGCATCTGCGCCGCCTGTATGGCCGCTCGGTCATGTCCGACGTGCTGCAGAACGCCGTCAACGAGGCGAACCAGAAGATCGTCGCCGACAACAACCTGAAGCTCGCCTTCGAGCCGCAGATTCGCTTCCCCGAGAACAAGGACGAGATCGAGGCCGCGATGGAGGCCAAGGGCGATCTCGCCTTCACCGTCGCGCTTGAGGTTCTCCCGAAGATCGAGCTCGCCGACCTCTCGGACGTCTCGCTCGTGAAGCCGGTCGCCGAGGTTCCGGACGCCGATGTCGACGCCGCGCTGCTGCGCATGGCCTCCGGCAACCGCAGCTACACCTCCAAGGGCGAGAAGGCCAAGGCCGAGAAGGGGGATCGCCTGATCATCTCCTTCGTCGGCACGCTCGACGGCGAGAAGTTCGACGGCGGCACGGGCGAGGGCATTCCGCTCGACCTCGGCGCTGGCCAGTTCATCCCGGGCTTCGAGGAGCAGCTCGAGGGCGCCAAGACCGGCGAGACCCGCACCGTCAAGGTGACCTTCCCCGAGAACTACGCGGCCGAGAACCTTGCCGGCAAGCCGGCCGAGTTCGAGGTCACCGTGACCGACGTGCAGGGCCCGGAAGCCATCGAGATCAATGACGAGCTGGCCAAGGCCTTCGGCATGGAGTCGCTCGACAAGCTCAAGGAAGCCGTGAGCGAGCAGATCGGCCGTGACTTCACCGCCCAGTCGCGCCGCAAGCTCAAGAAGGGCCTGCTCGACGCGCTCGACGGCAAGTACACCTTCGAGCTGCCGCCGACCCTGGTCGAGCAGGAGTTCGCCAGCGTCTGGAGCCAGGTCGAGGCCGACATGAAGCAGGCCAACAAGACCTTCGCCGACGAGGACACCACCGAGGACGCCGCCCGCGCCGACTACCGCAAGATCGCCGAGCGCCGCGTGCGCCTGGGTCTCGTGCTGGCCGAGATCGGCGAGCAGGCCAAGGTCCAGATCTCGGATGACGAGGTCACGCAGGCCCTGATCGAGCGCGCTCGCCAGTTCCCGGGCCAGGAGAAGCAGGTCTGGGACTTCTATCGCAAGAACCCGCAGGCTCTGGCCGAAATCCGCGCCCCGATCTTCGAGGAGAAGGTCGTCGACCACCTCCTCGGCCAGGTGAAGGTCGAGGACCAGACGGTTTCGCGCGAGGCGCTCTACGCTGACGAGGACGCCGAGGAGACCTCCGAGGCCAAGCCGAAGAAGGCCGCCGCCAAGAAGACGAAGAAGGCCGAAGCCAAGGCCGACGACGCCTCCGCCTGAGCATCGGATCGAAAAGTGGGCACCACTTTTCGGAACAATCTGATGCTGGCCAGAGAGCCGGCTCGCCACCTTGCGTCCGATCGGACGCCCGGCGATTTGGCCTTCACGGCAACCTTAACGACAGCATTTGCGCCGCCGGCCTTCGCGACCGGCGGCGCTTCCCTTTTCAGCCGCGATTGCCGTGCTTATGTGGGTGGCTTCCTAAACGCTGCCGATTCGACATCTCGCTGGGTTTCCCAGCGCTCCACCTCAAGGACAGATCCATGCTTCGCGATCCGCTCGAGACCTACAACAATCTCGTCCCGATGGTGGTCGAGCAGTCGAGCCGCGGCGAGCGCGCCTTCGACATCTATTCGCGCCTTCTGCGCGAGCGCATCATCTTCCTCACCGGCCCGGTCGAGGATTACTCGGCCTCGCTGATCGTGGCGCAGCTCCTGTTCCTCGAAGCCGAGAACCCCAAGAAGGAAATCTCCTTCTACATCAATTCGCCGGGTGGCGTGGTCACCTCCGGCCTCTCGATCTACGACACCATGCAGCTGATCCGCTGCCCGGTGACGACGGTCTGCATCGGCCAGGCCGCCTCGATGGGCTCGCTCCTGCTGACGGCCGGCGCCAAGGACATGCGTTTTGCCCTGCCGAACGCCCGCATCATGGTTCACCAACCCTCCGGCGGTTTCCAGGGCCAGGTCACCGACATCCTGATCCACGCCAAGGAAGTCGAGAGCCTGAAGAAGCGGCTGAACGAGATCTACGTGAAGCACACCGGGCGCTCCTACGAGGACATCCACGCCGCGCTGGAGCGCGACAATTTCATGACCGCCGAGCAGGCCAAGGAATTCGGCCTGATCGACAAGGTCATGGAGCGCCGGCCGGAGACCGAGGCCTGACCCGGCGCTCGCGATCCTGTGGGTTGGCCCGGCTGATCGGAGCCCCCATATTGAATGAGAGACGGCCCCGTGTTTGCATGGGGTCGGGGGTGAGCGGACGAGCGCTCCATTCTGATCCGGCTTGGGCCGGCCCTGCGTATCCGAATGTACCGGAACGGGCCGTTAACCTAATCATCGTGATCTGAGCGCTTAGATATGACGGAGAGACGACGGCTGCATCCGCCTCGCGCGATGCGGCTCACGGCTCCCGAACTGGAGATGGACGGATGGCTAACAAGCCCGGCGGCGACTCGAAGAGCACGCTTTACTGCTCTTTCTGCGGCAAGAGCCAACACGAGGTGCGCAAGCTCATTGCGGGCCCGACCGTGTTCATCTGCGATGAATGCGTCGAGCTCTGCATGGACATCATCCGCGAGGAATCCAAATCCGCGCTGGTGAAGTCGAAGGACGGCGTGCCGACCCCCAAGGAAATCCGCAAGGTCCTCGACGACTATGTCATCGGCCAGGAGCACGCCAAGAAGGTGCTCTCCGTGGCGGTGCACAATCACTACAAGCGCCTCTCGCACGCGACGAAGCAGAACGACGTCGAGCTCGCGAAGTCGAACATTCTGCTGATCGGGCCGACTGGCTCGGGCAAGACGCTGCTCGCGCAGACGCTCGCCCGCATCCTCGACGTGCCCTTCACCATGGCCGACGCGACGACGCTGACCGAGGCCGGCTATGTCGGCGAGGATGTCGAGAACATCATCCTCAAGCTGCTCCAGGCCTCCGACTACAATGTCGAGCGGGCGCAGCGCGGCATCGTCTATATCGACGAGATCGACAAGATCAGCCGCAAGTCGGACAATCCCTCGATCACCCGCGACGTTTCGGGCGAGGGCGTCCAGCAGGCGCTGCTGAAGATCATGGAAGGCACCGTCGCCTCCGTGCCGCCGCAGGGCGGGCGCAAGCATCCGCAGCAGGAGTTCCTGCAGGTCGACACGACGAACATCCTCTTCATCTGCGGCGGCGCCTTCGCCGGTCTCGACAAGATCATTTCGAGCCGCGGCAAGGGCACCTCGATCGGCTTCGGCGCCAAGGTCGAGGCCCCGGATGATCGCCGCATCGGCCAGATCTTCCGTCAGGTCGAGCCCGAGGATCTCCTGAAGTTCGGCCTGATTCCCGAATTCGTCGGCCGTCTGCCGGTCCTCGCGACGTTGGAGGATCTCGACGAGCCGGCGCTGAAGACCATCCTGACCGAGCCGAAGAATGCGCTGGTCAAGCAGTATCAGCGCCTGTTCGAGATGGAGGACACCCAGCTCACCTTCACCGACGAGGCCGTCAGCCTGATCGCCCGCAAGGCGATCGAGCGGAAGACCGGCGCGCGCGGCCTGCGTTCGATCATGGAAGGCATCCTGCTGGAGACCATGTACGAACTGCCCGGCCTGGAAGGCGTCGAGCAGGTGGTGATCGGCCCCGAGGCTGTCGAGAACAAGGCCCGCCCGCTCTTCATCTATGCGGAGCGCGAGGACGAGACGAAGACCGCTTCGGCTTCCTGATCTCTCACCGATTGCGACAACAGGACGCGCGCCCTTGGCGCGCGTTTTGCGTTTCAGATGGCATGGGCTGGCCGCGGTTTCGCATCGCAACAGCCCTGCGCGAGATTGAACCGCTGCAAGGCGCGGTATCCGTCCTTCGTCTGCTGCAGGACAGCGGTGCATGAGCCGGATACCTCGCTTGAAAGCCGGCGAGGAAGTCTCCACTTTAGGTGCACTTGCGAGAGTCGCATGCCTGATGAGGGTGCGATGCGCGAGGGCGGAGAGGCGAATGGTCGCCTAGGCCGCACACGTCCGATCGCTCCGCCCATCTTGGGGGTCCGCCGGGCGCAACTGCAAAGGAACTGCCATGACTGGCTCGACGCCCCGCGCTCCTTTCGTCACAGGCGAGACCGGCACCTATCCGGTTCTGCCTTTGCGCGACATCGTCGTTTTCCCCCACATGATCGTCCCGCTCTTCGTCGGCCGCGAGAAGTCCATCCGCGCGCTTGAGGAAGTGGTGAAGACGGACGGGCTCATCCTGCTGGCGACCCAGAAGAACGCCGGTGACGATGACCCGCAGCCCAACGAGATCTACGAGATCGGCACGCTCGCCCGCGTGCTGCAGCTCCTGAAGCTGCCCGATTCCACCGTGAAGGTGCTGGTCGAGGGCGTCGGCCGCGCCAAGGCGCTGTCCTATTCCGCGTCCGATTCCTTCTACGAGGCCGAGGCCACCGGCCTTGCCGAGGAGGAGGGCAAGAAGGTTGAGGTCGAGGCGCTCGCCCGTTCGGTCGTCAGCGAGTTCGAGAGCTATGTGAAGCTCAACAAGAAAATCTCGGGCGAGATCGTCGCTGCGGTCACGCAGATCGACGAGCCGGCCAAGCTCGCCGACACCGTCGCCTCGCATCTGGCGGTCAAGATCGCCGATCGCCAGGGTGTGCTGGAGATCACCAACGTCGCCCACCGCCTGGAGAAGGTCCTGTCGCTCATGGAGAGCGAGATGTCCGTGCTCCAGGTCGAGAAGCGCATCCGCTCGCGCGTCAAGCGCCAGATGGAGAAGACCCAGCGCGAGTACTATCTCAACGAGCAGATGAAGGCGATCCAGAAGGAGCTGGGCGACGGCGAGGAAGGCCGTGACGAGCTGGCCGAGCTGGAAGAGCGCATCGCCCAGACCAAGCTGACCAAGGAAGCCCGCGACAAGGCGACGGCCGAGCTGAAGAAGCTGCGCCAGATGTCGCCGATGTCCGCGGAAGCGACTGTGGTGCGCAACTATCTCGACTGGATGCTCGGCATTCCGTGGGGCAAGAAGTCGAAGATCAAGAAGGATCTCAACGCAGCCCAGCTCGTGCTCGACGACGATCATTTCGGCCTGGACAAGGTCAAGGACCGCATCGTCGAATATCTTGCCGTGCAGCAGCGCGCCAACAAGCTCGCCGGTCCGATCCTGTGCCTCGTCGGCCCTCCGGGCGTCGGCAAGACCTCGCTCGGCAAGTCGATCGCCAAGGCGACCGGCCGCGAGTTCGTGCGCATGTCGCTCGGCGGCGTGCGTGACGAGGCCGAGATCCGCGGTCACCGCCGCACCTATATCGGCTCGATGCCCGGCAAGATCATCCAGTCGATGAAGAAGGCCAAGACCTCGAACCCGCTCATCCTGCTCGACGAGATCGACAAGATGGGCCAGGACTTCCGCGGCGATCCCTCGGCGGCCCTGCTGGAGGTGCTCGACCCCGAGCAGAACTCGACCTTCAACGACCATTACCTCGAGGTCGATTACGACCTGTCGAACGTGATGTTCGTGACGACGGCGAACACGCTGAACATC
This sequence comes from Allobosea sp. GW821-FHT09G06, assembly GCF_059416005.1. Taxonomy (NCBI): domain Bacteria; kingdom Pseudomonadati; phylum Pseudomonadota; class Alphaproteobacteria; order Hyphomicrobiales; family Alloboseaceae; genus Allobosea; species Allobosea sp. GW821-FHT09G06. The sequence goes on from NZ_JBWKOI010000003.1 coordinate 392,394, forward strand.
CCGCCGGCCCTGCTGGACCGCATGGAGGTGATCCGCATCGCCGGCTACACCGAGGAAGAGAAGACCGAGATCGCGCGCAAGCACCTGATCGCGAATGCGATCAAGAAGCATGGGCTCGACGGCAAGGAGTGGTCGATCACCGACGACGCCCTGCAGACCCTGGTGCGGCGTTACACCCGCGAGGCCGGTGTCCGTAACCTCGAGCGCGAGATCTCTAACACGGTCCGCAAGGGCGTGAAGGACATCGTGCTCGGCAAGAAGGCCAAGGTGGTCGTCGATGAGCCGCTGCTGGAAGAGTATCTCGGCCCGCCGCGCTATCGTTACGGCATGGCGGAGACGGAAAATCAGGTCGGTGTCGTCACCGGTCTGGCCTGGACCGAGGTCGGCGGCGAATTGCTGACGATCGAGGGCGTCATGGTGCCCGGCAAGGGCCGCATGACCGTCACCGGCAACCTGCGCGACGTGATGAAGGAATCGATCTCGGCGGCGGCATCCTATGTCCGCTCGCGGGCTGTCGATTTCGGCATCGAGCCGCCGCTCTTCGACCGGCGTGACATTCACGTCCACGTTCCCGAAGGGGCGACCCCGAAGGACGGCCCGTCGGCCGGCATCGCGATGGCGACCACCATCGTCTCGATCCTGACCGGCATCCCGACCAATCGCGACGTCGCCATGACCGGCGAGGTCACGCTGCGGGGCAGGGTGCTGCCGATCGGCGGTCTGAAGGAGAAGCTCCTGGCGGCGCTGCGCGGCGGCATCAAGAAGGTGCTGATCCCCGAGGAGAACGCCAAGGACCTGATCGACCTGCCCAAGTCGGTGAAGGACGGCATGGAGATCATCCCGGTCGCGCGCATGGAGCAGGTGCTCCAGCACGCGCTGACCCGCCAGCCGGTTCCGATCGTCTGGGAGGAGGATCTCAAGGCCGCGCCGCCCAAGGGAGCGGATGACGAGGCAGCGGGCCTCGTCGCCCACTGACCTTAGGTCTCGGAAGAACGAACCGCCGGTGCGCAAGCGCCGGCGGTTTTCGTTTGGCGCGACGCGATTGCGACGCGGCTTGCCCAAGCCCATCTTGAGCCTGTTTCAACAGGCGGGAGAGCTATGAAGCTGCGACATTGTCCGAAGCCCAGGCCACAGCCGGATCGCTGGGCGGCGTTCGACAGCCTGCCGCAGCTGGCGCGGCAGGCGCTGGCGCAGGCCGCTTATCCGCTTGACCCACTTAAGCTGGTTGGCGTGGGGGATGCTGAAGAAGCGTTGCGCCGCATCGACCAGCTGGATGCCGCAGCCAGGCGGCGTGCGGATCGCGCGGCATAGCCAGATGCCATCGATGTGCGGGATGATGGTGGGCGGTGACGGGCTCGAACCGCCGACCCTCTCCGTGTAAAGGAGACGCTCTACCAACTGAGCTAACCGCCCCACGCGGTCGCGTTTAAGGCCTCGGCAGCCGCATCGCAAGCGTTGTCGGGCAGGCCGCCCGCAAACATCGGCCAGAGGCCGAATTCCGCCATCTTCATCGTCACCCTGCAGCGACCATGAAGACACGCTGCCTGATCCGCCCTCGTCCTGTTCTGAGCCATGCAGGCGTCGCTGCTTGTGTCGGGCTCGCCTTGGCCGCGGGGCAGGGTGCGGCACAGACGCTCGTGCCCGATTCCTTCTTCGCCGATCGCCCCGCCTTCTCGCATCCCGAGCAGCCCGCCAAGCCGGCGAGCTGCGAATCCATCGCGGCGCAGCTTCCCGATTCGATTCCTGCCGATTCGCGCGTCGACATGGCGATTGCGGGAACGGTGAGTCTCGTCCGGACCGATGGCGCGCTCTGGTATGTCGCGGTTTGCGCCGAGCCGGGCGTCCGGGTCCTCTGTGTGACCTACGGCGCCGGCGACCTGAAACCGGGCGACAAGGCGGTTCTGCGCGGCGGATACAACCGCCAGGACAAGCGTCATGTCCTGCTCGATCCCTGCCTCGCATCCCCGGAGAACGGGGCAGGCGCAGGCGAGCAATAGGAGAGGTCGAGGATATTTTTCCCCAGATGTGATTTTGCCGGCGACACTCGCTTGACACATCCGGCCGGGGGCAATACTCACCACGTCGCTGACGGCGAATGCCCCAGCCGCCCTGCGCGGGCGTAGCTCAGTTGGTTAGAGTGCCGGCCTGTCACGCCGGAGGTCGCGGGTTCGAGCCCCGTCGCCCGCGCCATGTATCTCCCTGAAGATACTGATCTTTTCTTTCTCTCAAAAATCTTGGAACGCCTCGGTCCGGAGTAACCTGACCGGCTGTTGCGGAACGATGAGCCGCTTTCGGCTGCGGCCTGTGCGCGTCGATCTTTCCTTCGCGCCCGGGAGCGGCCGACGCCGATCTTGCCCCAAATCGACGTGATCGCCGCCTGGCAGGACGCAGGCTCGGCCGCGTGATCCAGCGTCATCCGCACTCCGCACGGGCCCGGACCTCTGGCGAAAACTTGTCCATCATGGTCCCGGCCTCTCAGGGGTCGGGGCCTGCGACAATCTCAGGACGGTTCCCCTGTGCCGTGGACATGATCCATGGTTGTCTGGTTCCTGGGGAACCGACACCGGATTCCGATGACGACAATCTCGCATGATCTCTTGCTGCAACTGCACCGCGTGAAACTCGGCCAATGAAGATCCGGCAGATCGAGATTTTCCGCTCCGTGATGGCGGGTGGATCGACCATCGCCGCCGCCACCGCGCTGGGTCTCTCACAATCGGCGGTGAGCCGGCAGCTCACGCAGTTGGAGGAGGAGCTCGGCTTCGAGCTCTTCGAGCGCAGCAAGGGCCGCCTGCTGCCACGGCCGGAGGCTTTCGCCCTGATGGACGAGGTCGGCGAGCTGGCCTCGCTGGTCGCGCGGCTGAAGCGCTATACCGAGGATCTGCGGGCCGGGACCGTAGGCCAACGCTTCCTCAAGGTGGCCGTGCCGCATTCCTTCATCGCGACGGTGATGCCGGAGGTGATCGAGACCTATCTCGCCCAGCGCCATGACGCCTCGGTCGAGCTGATCGGAGGGCATTACGATGCGATCGAGCAGATGGTGCTGGCCCGGGCGGCCGATATCGGCTTCGTCAGCCTGCCGCCACGCGACAAGGGCTTCGATGCCCGTGAGATCGTGCACTCCGAGTCGGTCTGCATCATGCCGGCCGGCCATCCGCTGGCGGAGAGGCCGAACCTCGTGCCGCGCGACCTCTCGGGGCATCACCTGATCATGCTCGGCCGCCAGCGGCCGGCGCGCCTCGCCTTCGAGCGGCAATTGCGGCGGGCGGGCGTCTTCCCGATCGTGCGCATCGAGGTCCATTCCGTCGAGGCCACCTGCGGGCTTGTCGCCCGTGGACTGGGCGTCGCCGTGGTGCCCGAGCTGATCGCGGGCCTCTATCGGCACCTGCCGATCGAGCAGCGCCCGTTCAGCCCCTGCATCCACGGCGCCTACGGCATCGTCACGCTGAAGGGCGCACCGATGTCGCGCTCGGCGGAAGCCTTCACCGACATCCTGAAGAGTCGGCTGGAGGCGCAAGGTCGGACATAGCCCGATGCGCTTTGCGCATAAGGTTGCGCGGGTTTCCGGCGCCGCTCATGGTCGGCGCGACAGGTGAACGGCGATCACGCCGCTCTGTCATACGCCGGGAGCCATCGATGACCGTCTTCGTCATTCGACGATTGATGCAGAGCCTGCTGGTGCTGGCGGCGACCGCCGTCATCGTCTTCGTCGGCGTCTATGCCATCGGCGATCCCGCCGAGATGCTGATCGCGCCCGATGCCACCCCGGCCGAGCGGGCCCAGGTCGAAGCCTCGCTCGGTCTCGATAAGCCGCTGCCGGTGCAGTTCCTCGCCTTCCTCGGCAACGCGCTCAAGGGTGATCTCGGCCGTTCCTTCGTCTTCAACCAGCCCTCGATCTCGCTGATCTTCGAGCGTTTGCCGGCGACGCTGGAGCTGGCGCTGGTCGCGATCCTGATTTCGCTTGTCATCGGCATCCCGCTCGGTCTGATCGCCGGCCTGAAGCCGCGCTCCGTCGTTGACGAGACGATCATGACCGGCTCGATCCTCGGCTTCAGCCTACCGAATTTCTGGCAGGGCATGATGCTGGTGATGATCTTCTCGGTCTGGCTCGGCTGGCTGCCCTCGAGCGGGCGCGGGCCGACCGGGCAGATCTTCGGCATCGAGACCAGCTTCGCCTCCTGGGAGGGCATCCGCCACCTGATCCTGCCGGCGACCAACCTCGCCTTGTTCAAGCTCTCGCTGGTGATCCGACTGACGCGGACCGGCGTGCGCGAAACCATGCCGCTCGATTTCGTCAGGTTCGCCCGCGCCAAGGGGCTCACCGAGCGCCGGGTCGTGCTCGTGCATGTGCTGAAGACGATCATGATCCCGCTCGTCACCGTGATCGGCATGGAGATCGGCTCGCTGATCGCCTTCGGCGTCGTCACCGAGACGATCTTCGCCTGGCCGGGCATCGGCAAGCTGCTGATCGATTCGATCATGCGGCTCGACCGGCCGGTGGTGGTCGCCTATCTGCTCGTCGTCGTCAGCCTCTTCATCGTGCTCAATTTTGCGGTCGACGTGCTCTACTCGATCCTCGATCCGCGCATCCGGCTGGGGCGCAACTGATGGCCCTTGCGAAACCCGCCCTGTTCGCGGCGCTGCGCCCCGATGCCGACAGCCTGCTGGCGCGCTCGCTCGCCGGCGTCCTGAAGAGCCCGAAGGCGACGATCGCCGCCGTCATCTGCATCCTGCTGATCCTGACCGCGGTGTTTGGCCCGGCGCTGGCCCCGCAGGACCCCTACGACCTCTCGACGCTCGACATCATGGATTCGAAATTGCCCCCCGGCTCGGAGAGCATGAGCGGCACGGTCTACTGGTTCGGCACCGACGTGCAGGGCCGCGACATGCTCTCGGCCATGATCTACGGCCTCAGGACCTCGCTCTTCGTCGGCGTCCTCGCCGGTCTCGTCGCGCTGGTCGTCGGCACCGTGCTCGGTCTCTCGGCCGCCTATTTCGGCGGGCGCATCGATACCGCGATCATGCGGCTGGTCGACCTGATGCTGGGCTTCCCGACCCTGCTCGTCGCGCTGATGTTGCTCGCCATCCTCGGGCAGGGCGTCGGCAAGGTGATCTTCGCGCTTGTGCTGGTGCAATGGGCGATGTTCGCCCGTGCCGTTCGCGCCGCGGCCCTGGTCGAGAAGGGCAAGGACTATATCGAGGCGGCCAGGATGCTCGGCCTGTCGCGGCCGCGCATGCTCTTCGGCCATCTCCTGCCGAACTGCCTCTCGCCGCTCATCGTCATCGGCACGCTCCAGGTCGCGAATGCGATCTCGGCTGAGGCAACGCTGTCCTTCCTCGGCATCGGCCTGCCGATCACCCAGCCCTCGCTCGGCCTCCTGATCGCCAACGGCTATCAGGTCCTGCTCGCCGGCCAGTACTGGATCAGCGTCTATCCCGGGCTCTTGTTGCTCACCCTCGTCTTCAGCATCAACATCGTCGGCGACCGGCTGCGCGAGGTGCTGAATCCCCGTCTCGCGGAGCGCTGAGCCATGCCCCCGGTGCTTGTCGTCGAGAATCTCGAAACCCAGTTCGCCAGTTCGGCGGGCGTGGTCCGCGCCGTGGACGGCGTCTCCTTCAGCGTCGATCGTGGCGAGATCCTCGGGCTCGTCGGCGAGTCCGGCTCAGGCAAGTCGATCACCGGCTTCTCGATCCTGGGCCTGATCGAGCCGCCCGGACGGGTCGCGGGCGGGCGCATCCTGTTCCAGGGCGAGGACCTCGTCGGGCTCCCGACCGAGCGGTTGCGGCGCCTGCGCGGCAAGAAGATCGCGATGATCTTCCAGGACCCGATGATGACGCTCAACCCGGTGCTCTCGATCGAGACGCAGATGGTCGAGGCCGTGCTCGCCCATGATGCGGTCTCGCGGGAAGAGGCGCGGGTGCGTTCTCGCGATGCGCTCGGTCTCGTCGGCATTCCCTCGCCCGAGGAGCGATTGAAGGCCTATCCGCATCAGTTCTCGGGCGGCATGCGCCAGCGCGTCGCCATCGCGATCGCGCTGCTGCATCGGCCCGATCTGATCATCGCCGACGAGCCGACGACCGCGCTCGACGTCACCATCCAGGGCCAGATCCTGTTCGAGGTGCGCCGGCTGGCGAGCGAGTTCGGCATGGCGCTGATCTGGATCAGCCACGATCTCGGCGTGGTCGCGAGCCTCGCCGACCGGATCGCGGTGATGTATGCCGGCCGCATCGTCGAGACCGGCGCCACCGACGATGTGCTGGACCGGCCCGCACACCCGTATACGCGCGGCCTGATGGAAGCGCTGCCGGCCAACGCGGCGCGCGGCGAGCGGCTGCATCCGATCCCCGGCCTCTCGCCGTCTCCGCTGGCACGGCCCGCCGGATGCGCCTTCCGGACCCGCTGCTTCGCCGCAAGCGACATCTGCCAGCAGGAGCCGAGCCAGCAAGGCAGCGGCCATAGCTTCCGCTGCCACCACCCGCTCGTGTCCGGAGCAGCAGCATGACCGCAGCCCTGATCGAAGGACGCGGCCTCGTCCGGCGCTTTTCCCGCGGGCTCGACGCGGCGGAGAAGCTCGCCCGTGTCCTTGGCGCGAACATCTCCGAAGAAACCGTCCATGCCGTCGAAGGCGTCGACATCGCCATCCGGCAGGGCGAGGTTCTCGGCCTCGTCGGCGAATCCGGCTGCGGCAAGTCCACGCTCGGCCGCCTGCTGGCCGGGTTGCTGCCGCTGACCGAGGGCACCTTGCTCTGGCAGGGCAAGGACGTCGCCTCGCTCTCGCGCAGCGAGGCGCTGGAGATGCGCCTGGCCGTGCAGGTGATCTTCCAGGACCCGATGTCCTCGCTCAACCCGCGCAAGCGCGTCGTCGACCTCGTCGGCGAGGCGCCACGGGTGCACGGCCTCGTGCGGGCAGGGGAGGTGGACGACTATGTGGCGGAGCTGCTCGAGAAGGTCGGGCTCGACCCCTCCTACCGCAAGCGCTACCCGCACCAGTTCTCCGGCGGCCAGCGCCAGCGCATCGGCATCGCCCGGGCGCTCGCGGTCAAGCCGCGATTGATCGTCTGCGACGAGTCGGTCTCGGCGCTCGACGTCTCGATCCAGGCGCAGGTCATCAACCTGTTCATGGATCTGCGCGAGGAGCTCGGCCTGACCTATCTCTTCATCAGCCACGATCTCAGCGTGGTGAAGCATATCAGCGACCGCGTCGCGATCATGTATCTCGGCCGCGTGGTCGAGACCGCGCCGGCCGATGCCTTCTTCGCCGCGCCGAACCACCCCTATACCGCCGCCCTGCTGCGCGAATTGCCCTCGGTGAAGGAGCGCCGCCGCGCCTTCACGCCGATCCGCGGCGAAATTCCCTCGCCGCTACATCCGCCCTCCGGCTGCGCCTTCCATCCGCGCTGCCCGCGCATCTTCACGCCCTGCGCCCAGGCGCGGCCAGCACTCGAACCGATCGCTGAGGGACATCTCAGCGCCTGCCATCTCAACCAGGCCGCCGCCGTATCGCTCACGGCCGGCGGCAGCGCCTGAAGAGGAGATATCGCATGACCTCCAAGCTTCGCCCGACCGCCAAGCCTCGCCTCACCGCGCTCCTGCCCTTGCTCGCCAGCGCCGCCTGGCTCGGCAGCGCGGGTATCGCCCAGGCCGCCGACCTCGTCATCGGCACGGCGAGCGAACCCTCGGCGATGGACCCGCTGTTCTCGCGTACTGGCCCCAACCAGAACATCGCCATGCAGATCTTCGACCGGCTGGTCGAGACCGATGCGCATCTGCGCATGCAGCCGAGCCTCGCCGAGAGCTGGTCGGCGGTCGAGCCGACGACCTGGCGGATCAACCTGCGCAAGGATGCCCGCTTCCAGAGCGGCAAGCCGGTCACGGCCGACGATGTCGCCTTCTCGCTGGAGCGCGCCCGCAACGTGCCCAACAGCCCGGCGCCGTTCTCCAACAACGTCTCGGGCGTGGTCTCGGCCAAGGCGATCGACGCGACGACGCTGGAGGTGAAGACCGAGGTGCCGACGCCGGACCTGATGGAGCGGGTCGGCTTCGTCTACATCCTCGAGCGCGCCTCCGCCGCGGGCAAGAGCCTGCAGGACTACAACAAGGGCGACGGGCTCGTCGGCTCCGGCCCCTACAAGTTCAAGGAATGGGTGCCGGGCGACCGCGTCATCCTGACCCGCAACGAGGGTTATTGGGGGCCGAAGCCCGCCTTCGAGACGGTGACGATCCGCTTCATCGCCAATGATGCGGCCCGCGTGGCGGCGCTGCGCTCGGGTGCGGTCGACCTGATCGACGGCGTGCCGCCGGCCGATCTGCCGGTGCTGGAGAAGACGGCGGGGCTCAAGGTCCACGCGATCCCCTCGGCCCGCCTGATCTACCTCGCCCTCGACACCGCGCGCGAGGAGAGCCCCTTCGTCACCGACAAGGACGGCAAGCCGCTGAAGCCCAACCCCCTGCAGGACCTGCGGGTGCGTCAGGCGCTGGCCAAGCTGATCAACGTGCCGGCGATCGTCGAGCGATTGCTGAATGGAGCCGGCGTGCCGGCCGGCCAACTTGTGCCTGAAGGCGTCGCCGGCTTCGACCCCGCGCTCAAGCCGGTCGCCAACGACCTTGCCGGCGCCAAGACCCTGCTGCAGCAGGCCGGGCTGAAGGACGGCTTCGGCATCACCATCCATTCCTCGAACGACCGGTTCGCTGGCGACAAGGATATCGCGCAGGCGATCGGCCAGATGTTCTCGCGCGGCGGCATCAAGGTGAACGGCGTGATGACGCAGCCCTATAACGTCTATGCCAGCGCCGCGAGCCGGCAGAGCTTCTCCGCCTTCATCTTCTCGCTGGGCACGACGACGCCGACCGCGGGGCCGGGCATGCGCAACCTGTTCATGACCGCTGACTCGAAGGCCGGCACCGGCGGCTTCAACCGGGCGCGCTATTCCAACCCGGCCTTCGACAAGGCGTTGGCCGAGGCGCTGACGCAGTTCGACGAGGGCAAGCGCATCGCCGGCATCCAGGCTGCGACCAAGACAGTCTTCGCCGACCTGCCGGTGATCCCGCTCTACTGGCAGAAGATCGCCTGGGCCTCGAAGGCCAACATCACCTACGAGGCCAACATGGCCGAGGACACCACGGCGGCGCGGGCGGGGCTGGCGAAGTGAGCCCGCAATCGATGAAGGCCGCCAGTCCCGTCGTCGCTCCGGAGAGCGGCGATGACGTCGTCACGCTGAAGGACGTCATGGTGACGATGCGGGACGGCGTCCGGCTCGCCACCGATGTCTACCTGCCGGCGCAAAATGGGCAGGCGCTTCCGGGGCCTTTCCCGGTCGTGATGGAGCGCACGCCCTATGGCAAGGCCGAGCGCTCGCGTTCCGAGATCGGTCGCGACGACGCTAAGCCGATGGCCCGCGCCGATGTCGCAGCCCATTTCGTCCGGGCCGGCTATGCGGTGGTCTATCAGGATTGCCGCGGCCGCTACGGCTCGGAGGGCGAGTTCGTCAAATACGTTTCCGATGCCGAGGATGGCTACGACACCTGTGCCTGGATCGTGGGCCAGCCCTGGTGCAACGGCCGGATCGGCACGATGGGCCTGTCCTATGCCGCCCATACCCAAGCGGCTCTGGCTTCGCTGACGCCGCCCGGCCTTGCCTGCATGATCCTCGATTCCGGCGGCTTCTCCAACGCCTTCTCGTGCGGCATCCGCCAGGGCGGCGCCTTCGAGCTCAAGCAGGCGACCTGGGCCTATAACCGGGCGCAGGAAAGCCCGGACGCGCTCGCCGACCCCGTCGTGGCGGCCGGCCTCGCGGCGGAGAACCTGCACGCCTGGTTCCGCGTGATGCCGTGGAGCGAGGGGCGCTCGCCGGTGCGCTGGGTGCCGGAATACGAGACCTACCTGCTCGACCAGTGGCGAGCCGGCACCTTCGGCCCGGAATGGAAACGGCCGGGCCTGTGGCTGGAGGGCTTCTACGACGCGGTGCCCGACATCCCGATCCTGCTGATGTCGAGCTGGTACGACGTCTATGTGAAGACCACCTTCGACAATTTCGCGGGCCTCAGTGCTTCGGGCCGCCGGCATCTCAACGTCATCATGGGGGCCGGGCTGCACGGCAACCGCCAGTCGACCTTCGCGGGCGATGTCTCCTTCGGCGAGGCCGCGCCCTTCGACGGGAATGTCGGCGCGAACTGGCTCGATTTCCGCAAGCGCTGGTTCGATCGCTGGCTCAGGGACGAGCCGAATGGGCTGGAAGCCGACCCGACCTTACGCCTGTTCCTGATGGGCGGCGGTTCGGGCGAGAAGGATGCCGATGGGCGCCTCGTCCAAGGCGGGCGCTGGATCGAGACCTCGCACTGGCCGCTGCCCGGCACGGACCAGCAAGCCTGGTACATTCACGCCAACGGCCGGCTCTCGCGCGACGCGCCGGCTCCTGACGCTGCGCCGCTGACCTATGATTTCGACCCGGCCGACCCCGTGCCGACCATCGGCGGCGCGCTGACCAGCGGCCAGCCGATCTTCGAGGGCGGCGGCTTCGACCAGCGCGAGGGACCGCGCTTCTTCGGCTCGCGCGATGCCGGCATGCCCTTGATAGCGCGGCGCGACGTGCTCGCCTTCGAAAGCTTGCCGCTTGAGGAGGACATGGCGGTGATCGGGCCGATCACGGTCGAGCTCTGGGTCGCCTCCGACGCGCTCGACACGGATTTCACCGCCAAGCTGGTCGACATGCATCCGCCCTCAGTGGATTATCCGACCGGCTTCGCGCTCAACCTGACGGACGGCATCTTCCGTTGCCGCTATCGCCAGTCCTGGGAGAAGCCGGAGCCGATCGAGCCGGAGGTGCCGTTCCGGATCACCATCGAGCCCTTCGCGACGGCGGCGCTGTTCAAGGCCGGGCATCGGATCAGACTCGACATCTCCTCCTCGAACTTCCCGAAATTCGATGTGAACCCCAATACCTTCGACCCGGAAGGGCAGGGGCGCCGGCGGCGGATCGCCCGCAACACGGTGTTCTGCGACGGCGCGCGCCCGTCCCGCATCATGGTTCCCGTCGTGCCCCTGTCCTCGCTGTCCGGCCTGTCGAGCGTCACGGAATGACGCGCGACCCTTTGGCGGTAGGCTGAACACGGCCGCTGAAACGTCCAAGGTCAGAGTTCAGCTGCAATCGAGACCTTTGGAGATTTGCAAGACAACGCCGCCGATCGTCGGGAGGACCATAACCAATCAGAATACACTCCGCCCGATTTCGACTTGGACAGCTTGGGATCGCTCCGCCCACACTGGCTCAAAGACGAGAAATCGAGGGGGTAGCATGATGAAGAATTCCGTCATCGGTCTGGCTGGTCTGATGCTCGCCGCATGCTTGCCGGCCCCGGGGCAGGCCCAGGAAGCCGTGCTGCGCGTTGCCGCCGACGGCGACGTCTCGACGCTCGATGCGCATCGCGCCAGCGCCACCAGCGACAAGAGCGTGGTCGGCTGGATCTACAACGCGCTCGTCCGCTTCAAGCCGGGCAGCGCCGACCCCAAGGATATCGAGCCGGACCTGGCCGAGCGCTGGGAGCAGTCGCCGGACGGCAGGGTCTGGACCTTCCACCTGCGCAAGGACGTCAGGTTCCAGGGCGATTGGGGCACGCTTTCGGCCGATGACGTCGTCTATTCGCTCCAGCGCTCGGCCGATCCCAAGCGCTCGACCTTTTCCTCGGATTTCGCGGCGATCGAGAAAGTCGAGAAGCTCGATGACCTGACCGTGCGGGTCTCCCTGAAATATCCGGACGTCAATTTCCTTGGGCGGGTGACGAATTATCACGGCGGCAACATCGTCAGCCGCAAGGCCGCAGAGCAGCTCGGCGACAAGTTCGGCGGCCGCCCCGTTGGCACTGGTCCCTTCGCCTTCGTCGAACAGGTGACCCAGCAATACGTGAAGCTCGCCGCCAACCCGACCTATTTCCGCGGCAAGCCGAAGATCGACACGATCATGGTGCGCAACATTCCCTCGGACAGCGCCCGCGAGCTCGCCTTCACCTCGGGCGAGGTCGATCTGATGTATGCCAAGCGCGAGCAGCGCTGGGTCGATTCCGCCCGCAAGCGCCCCGGATTCAACATCGAGATTTTCCGGCCGGGCGAATACCGGCTGCTCCACATCAACCAGAGCGTGCCGCCGCTCGACGATATCCGCGTGCGCCGCGCCATCGCCGCCGCCGTGAATGTCGACGACCTCGTGCGCTATGTCGGCAAGGATGTCGGGCCGAAGGGCTGCTCGGTCGTGCCGCCCGGCTATCTCGGCGAGGATTGCTCCGTCCGCTACGCGTTCGACCTCGCCAAGGCCAAGGCCCTGCTGGCCGAGGCCGGCCACAAGGAGGGCATCACGGTCAAGGCCATCGTCTCCAACATCTCGGCGCAGCAGCCGATCATGGAGATCATCCAGGCGCAGCTCGCCAAGGCGGGGATCAAGCTCGACATGCAGGTCGTCGACCACGCGACCTATCAGAGCCAGACGCGCAAGGACCTGAGCGGCGTGGTGTTCTACGGCGCGGCGCGCTTTCCGATCGCGGACACCTATCTCAGCGAGTTCTTCCACTCGCGCGCCACGGTGAACACGCCGACCGCTGCGACCAATTTCTCGCATTGCAAGGTTGGCGACCAGGAGATCGAGCAGGCGCGGACCGCCTCGGATGCAGAGGCGCAGAAGGCCCTGTGGAAGGAAGCCCAGCGCAAGATCATGGAGGATGTCTGCGCCATCCCGCTATTCGAGCTGCGGCAGGTCTGGGCGCGCAGCGACCGGCTCGATTTCGGCTATGAGCTGAAGGGGTCGATGAACCTGGCTCCGCCGATCACGGAAGCCGCCACCCTGAAGGCGCGCTGAAGCGGACGCGAGATGCGAAACGACGGAGATCGCGTGTCGGATTTGGCCATGTCGCGGCCTTCCGCCTGTCCCCCCTGACGGCGCAACTGCGCGCGGGCGACCGCGCGCAGTTGCTGCGCGCGCTCGCGACCGTCCGGCTCAGTCCGGCATAAGGATCGTCCGCGAGATCTCCTCGGCTGCGGACCGGGCGCCTTCGAGGAAGGCGTCGACCAGTCGGGCGTTGCGGCTGTCGCGGATGCGGCACAGCTGGAAGTCGAGCTTGACTGCGGGTTCGAAGCTTCGGATCGCGACCCTGCCGCGCAGGCCCCCGACGGCCGAGGGGTGAACCAGTGATATGCCGACGCCGGCGGCGACGAACTCGCACAGCGTCGGCGAAATGCTCACCACCATGACGACATTGGGTGCGACGCCATGGGCGTCGAAGACCTGACCGATCCGTCGGTTCGTGAAGCTCTCCGGATCGAATGAGACGAAGTCGACCCCGTCGATATCGGCGGGCTTGATCACGCTCTTCTCCGCCAGCGGATGCCCGAGCGGCATGATGCAGACGAGCGGATGGGCCATCAGCGGCTCGGAGACGATATAGGGATTGTCGATCGGCGCGACGGTGAAGCCGACATCGAGCTTGCGCGTGACGAGCCCGTCCGCGATCCATTGCGAGCTGCGCGACTGCACCGAGCAGAAGACCTTCGGTTGGCTCGCGAGAAAGCGGCAGGTCGCCTGCTGGATGAAGGCGCCAGAGAGGGCCGGCATCACGCCGATCAGCAGCCGGCTCTGCTCGTCGCGGCGGATGGCGTCGACGGCGTTCTCGACCTGCCGGACGCCTGCGAAAATCCGGTCGATCTCCTCGTAGAGCCGCATGCCGCGCCGCGTCGCCACGAGCCGGCCCTTGACCCGGTCGAACAGGCGCAAGCCCGTATCCTCTTCGAGATGGGCGATCAGCTTGCTCATCGCTGGCTGGGAGATGTTCATCATCTCGGCCGCGCGGCTCACCGTGCCGTACTCGATCACCGCCTTGAAGGCCTCGACCTGTCGCAGGTTGAGCCGCCTGACCATGCCATAACCCTGAAGAATAGAAGGGAGAGAAATACGACTTTGACGAAATACAACATGGCTTCCTAACGTCACGGCCGGCAAGGGAAATTCGCATGCGGCCGGACATCATAGTCATCGGAGGGGGAACGGTCGGGGCGGCTATCGCCTACGGCCTCGCGCGGCGGGCGGAGAAGGTCCTGCTGCTCGATGGCGAGGATGGCGACTTCCGGGCCGCACGCGCCAATTTCGGGTTGGTCTGGCTACAGGGCAAGGGGCTCGGCATGCCCGCCTATCAGGCCCTGACACGCCACAGCATCGGCTTGTGGCGCGACTTTTCCGACGGGCTCGAAGCCGAGACCGGAACCGATCTCTGCTACGAGCAGAACGGGGGGCTTGCCTTTTGCCTGGGGGAGGAGGGCTTCGAGAAGCGGCGCCTCGAACTCATGCGCCTCCATAACCAGCGCGGCGCCGGCGAGCCGGATTGGGAGATGCTCGACCGGCCGGCGCTGGAGCGCCTTCTGCCCAAGGCGGGGCTGGGGCCCGACGTGTCGGGCGCGAGCTTCGGCCGCCATGACGGCCACACCAATCCGCTCCGGCTTCTGGCCGCGCTGCATGGCGGGCTGCTGCGCCTCGGCGGCGGCATCCGCCACCGTGCGCCGGTCGAGCGGATCGAGAAGGCCGGAGCGGATTTCCAGCTCGTGCTGGCCGGTGAGACCGTGAGCGCGCCGCGTATCGTCATCGCCGCCGGCCTCGGCTCGACGCAGCTCGGCCGTCAGGTTGGGCTCGACGTGCCGGTGCACCCGGAACGCGGCCAGGTTCTCGTCACTGAGCGGCTCGCCCCCTTCCTGCCGCTGCCGGTGAGCGGCCTGCGCCAGACGACCGAGGGCACCGTGATGATCGGCGCGACCAAGGACAGGGTCGGCCTCGACGCCTCGACGACGACGGAGGCGGCGGCCGGGCTGAGCCGCAAGACGGTCAGGATGATCCCGGCGCTCGCGCGTGTCGGACTCATCCGGCAGTGGGCCGGCCTGCGGATCATGACGCCCGACAGCTACCCGATCTATGCCCAGTCCGAGAGTCATCCCGGCGCCTTCGTCGCACTCTGCCATTCCGGCGTGACGCTCGCGGCCTTCCATGCCGAGATGCTGGCCGGGGCGATCGCCGCCGGCTCGCTGCCCGAGAGCTTTTCCCCCTTCCACCAGAGACGCTTCGATGTTCCGCAAGCTGCATGATCCGGGGCCGGCAACCGTGACGGTCCATATCGACGGGCGCCCGGTCAGGGCCGAAGCCGGCGAGAGCATCGCCGCGCTGCTCATGCGCCAGCCCGAAGGCTGGAGCCGGACGACGCCGGTCTCCGAAAGCCGCCGCGCGCCCTATTGCATGATGGGCGTCTGCTTCGAATGCCTCGTTGAGGTCGATGGTCAGGGTTCCGTGCAGGGATGCCTGACGCCGGTGCGGGACGGCATGTCGGTCACCCGACAGCAGGGCCGCCGGAGCCTCTCGGTATGAGCAACGCGCATCCCGACCTCAGCCATACCGATCTCCTGATCGTCGGCGCCGGGCCGGCCGGCATGGCCGCCGCCGTGACGGCGCGCCAGCACGGCCTTTCCGTGCGGGTGGTCGACGACCAGCCGGCGCCCGGCGGCCAGATCTGGCGCGCCATCGAGACCGTCGCCGCGACGCCGCGCCTCGCTCGCCTCGGCGAAGCCTATCGTGCGGGCGTCGACCGGGCTGCCGCCTTCCGCGCCTGCGGCGCGCTCTACGAGCCGCAGGCTCAGCTCTGGCAGATCGAGCCCGGCTTTCGCGCCTTCCTGAGCCGCGACGGCAAGGCCCGCAGCGTCACGGCGGAGGCGATCATCCTCGCCACCGGCGCGCAGGAGCGCCCCGTGCCGTTCCCGGGATGGACGCTGCCTGGCGTGCTGACGGTCGGTGCCGCGCAGATCCTGCTGAAGACCGCCGATTCCGTGCCGGACAAGCCGGTCTGGATTGCCGGCTGCGGGCCGTTGCCGCTGCTCTACATGACGCAGCTCGTCGCGGCGGGCGGGCGGATCGCCGGCTTCCTCGACACCACGCCTCGCGGTCGCCTCGCACCGGCCTTGCGCCATCTGCCGCAGGCGATCGGGCGGTTCGGCGATCTCCTGAAGGGTTTGTCCTGGTCGCTCGCGCTGAAGCGGGCCGGCTTCCCGATCATCCGTCACATCGCGGAGCTGCGCGCCGAGGGCGACGGGCGCCTCGAAAGCCTGCGCTACCGCACTGAGGACGGACGGGAGGCACAGGTCGCGGCCGAGGTGCTGCTCGTCCATGAAGGTGTCGTGCCGAACATCCACGCCGCGCTCGCGCTCGGCTGTGCGATGACATGGAACGCCGGCCAGCACTGTCAGGTGCCGGTGCTCGACGCCTGGGGCGAGACCACGCAGGCGAAGATATTCGTCGCCGGCGATGGCGCTGGCATCGGCGGGGCCGAGGCGGCGGAGCCGCGTGGGCGGCTCGCGGCACTGCGGGTCGCGAGCAGGCTTGGAAAGCTGGGTGAGGGCTCCGCTGAAACGGCGGCACGAACCGAGCGGGCCACGCTGGCGCTCGCGCTCGCGCTGCGCCCCTTCCTCGATGCGCTCTATGCGCCGCGCCCTCAGGTCTTCGCACCGGCCGACGAAACGCTGGTCTGCCGTTGCGAGGAGGTCACGGCCGGTGAATTGCGCATGCGTGCCGCTCAGGGCCGGCCCGGCCCGAACCAGCTCAAGGCCTTCACTCGCGCCGGCATGGGGCCGTGCCAGGGCCGGCAATGCGGCTACACCATGGCCCATATCGTCGCCGCGGTTCAGGACAGGCCGGTCGAGCAGGTCGGCTTCTACCGCATCCGGCCACCGCTGAAGCCGGTGACGCTCGGCGAGCTTGCCAGCCTCGACGAGCGGGAGCCGGCCGCATGAACGCGGAAAGCTTCGACGTCGCCGTCATCGGCGGCGGCCTGCATGGCCTTTCCGCGGCCCTGCATCTGGCCCGCGCCGGCCGGCGCGTCGTGGTAATCGAGCGGCGCTGGACCGGCCGTCACGCCTCGGGTGCGACCGCTGCGGGGGTGCGCACGCTCAACCGCGATCTCGCCGAGGTGCCGATCTCGCTGGAGGCCATGGCGATGTGGCACCGGATCGAGGAGATCGTCGGCGACGATTGCGGCTTCCAGGCGCAGGGCCAGCTCAATGTCGCGGAGCGGGACGAGCACATGCCGGCCCTGATCCAGCGCGAGGCGAGGATGCGTGGTCTCGGCTATGCGCATGAGGAGCTGATCGACGCGCAGGAGCTGCGTCGCCTGGCGCCGGCGCTGAGCCCGCATTGCGTCGGTGCGCTGGTGGCGCGGCGCGACGGCGCCGCCGATCCGCACCGGACCATCCTGGCCTTTCGCCGCGCCTGCGAGGCAGAGGGTGTCGTCATCGCCGAGGCCTGCGGCGTCGAGACGGTCGACCGGCAGGGGGAGGACTGGCTGCTGGTCTGCGGCGCCAGCCGCTTTCGCGCGCCCGTCGTCGTCAATGCGGCCGGCGCCTGGGCGGGGCGGCTCGCGGCGCTGTTCGGCGACGACATCGCGCTCGGTGTGCGCGCCTCCATGATGATCGTGACGGAGCGTCTCGCGCCGCTGCTTGCCCCTGTCGTCAGCGTCGTCGGCCGGGCACTCTCCTTCAAGCAGGCGAGCCAGGGCACGCTCGTGATCGGTGGCGGCCTGCAGGGCACGGCTGATCTCGACCGGGAGCGCAGCACGGTGAATTTCCGCGAGCTCGCCAAGGGCGCGCGCGCCGCCAGCGATCTCTTCCCGGCCGTGCGCGGCGTGCGCATCGCCCGCTGCTGGACGGGGATCGAGGCGCAGACGCGCGATCACCTGCCGGTGATCGGCGCCTCGCCCCGTGTTGCCGGGCTGGTCCATGCCTTCGGCTTCTCGGGGCACGGCTTCCAGCTCGTGCCGGTCGTCGGATCGATCCTCGCCGAACTCGTCGTCGAGGGCCGCACCCGCCGCGAGATCGCAGCCTTCGCACCGCAACGCCTGATGCAGGAAAGGGTCGCCGCATGACAGGCTTCTTCGTCAGACGTCTTTTGCTCGCCATACCGACGCTGTTCGTGATGCTGACGGCGATCTTCGTGCTGGTCCGGCTCGTGCCGGGCGACGCCGCCTCCGTCATCCTCGGCGATCAGGCGAGCGCCGCTTCGCTCGCGGCTTTGCGCGAGAAGCTCGGCCTCGACCAGCCGGTCCATGTCCAGTACCTCGCTTTCATCGGCAAGGTTCTGACCGGCGATCTCGGCCAGTCGCTCAGCAGCGGCCGCAATGTCATCCAGGAGGTGCTGCTCGTCCTGCCCTCGACCATCGAGCTGACGGTCGCGGCCATCGTGATCGGCCTCGCTTTCGGCCTGCCGCTGGGCGTCGCGGCCGCGCTCGCCCGCAACGGCTGGGTCGACTATGTCGCGCGCGTCGTCTCGCTGGTCGGCCTGTCCTTCCCAGCCTTCGTCTCTGGCATCCTGATGCTGATCGTCTTCGCGATCCAGCTCGGCTGGTTCCCCGTGCTCGGCAATACCAGCGGCTCCGGCGACCTGACGGAGAGGCTGCGGGCGCTGGCGCTGCCGGCGCTCAATCTCGGCATCATCATGACGGCCTATGTGATGCGCGTGACCCGCGCGGCGATGCTCGGCGTGTTGACCGAGGACTATATTCGCACCGCCCGCGCCAAGGGCGTCAGCCCCGGCCAGCTCGTCGTGACGCATGCGCTGCGCAACAGCCTGATCCCGATCATCACGGTGGTCGGGCTCTATTTCGGCACGCTGATCGGCAATTCCGTGCTGACCGAGATCATCTTCAACCGCCCGGGCCTCGGCAAGCTGATCATCGGTGCATTGAACGCCCGCGACTACACGCTGCTGCAGGGGCTGATGATCATCTTCGCCATCTGCGTGATCGTCGTGAACACGTTGACGGACCTGGCCTATGGCCTCGTCGACCCGAGGGTGAAATACACATGAGCGCCGTCGCCACCACCACCGTCGACATCCGGCCGGGCGGCCTCTGGCTCGCCTTCAGCCAGAACAAGCTCGCCTGGATCGGTCTGGTCCTGCTTGCGTTCATCATCTGCGTCGCGGCGCTTGCGCCCTGGATCGCGCCGCATGATCCCCTCGAGCAGAACATCGTCGCCCGGCTCGAGCCGCCTTCGGCCGAGTTCTGGCTCGGCACCGACTCCTATGGGCGCGACGTGCTCTCGCGCCTGATCTACGGCGCCCGCATCTCGCTCTTCGTCGGCTTCTTCGCGATCCTGATCGCGATGCTGGTCGGCACGGCGATCGGCGTCGTCGCCGGCTATATCGGCGGCCTCTTCGATCAGATCGTCATGGGCGTGCTCGACGTGATGCTGGCCTTCCCGACGCTGCTGCTCGGCCTGATGATCGCGGCCATGCTCGGGGCCAGCCTGGAGAACCTGATCATCGCGATCGCGGTGACCGAGATCGCGCCCTTCGCCCGCGTCGCCCGCGCCCCGACGATCACGCTGCGCCAGCGCGACTTCGTCGAGGCGAGCCGCTCCTATGGCTGCGGCCCGTTCCGGATCATGACGCGGCACATCCTGCCCAACATGCTCTCCGATGTCGTGGTGATGAGTTCGCTCTGGCTCGCCTCCGCCATCCGCACTGAAGCCTCGCTCAGCTTCATCGGGCTCGGCGTGCCGCCGCCGGCCGCGACCTGGGGCGGCATGATCCGCGAGGGCTTCGAGAACATCCTCGACGCCTGGTGGCTGGCAGTCTTCCCAAGCCTTGCGATCCTGGCGACGGTGTTCGCACTCAACCTGCTCGGCGATGCCTTGCGCGATGCCGCCGATCCGAAGTCGCGCGCACGTTGACGGCGCGTGGTCACGGGTCCGGCTGTTTGCCGCAGAAGGAGAGAAGGCCGGTTTCCGTGTCCGCCCCAGCGTTTCGGTGAACGCTGATTGCCGCCCCAGGGCAGTGGCCCGGGGCGGCTCGCATCGCGCGTGGAATGACCCCACCTAGGCGCCCGCGGCTTTCGGGCGCCGCAACAGGGCGGCCGTGGCCGGCATGACGATGCTGGCGATCGCGACGGCCAGCAGCAGTGCCGAGATCGGCCGCGTGACGAAGATCGAGAAATCCCCGCGCGACATCGAGAGGGCTTGTCGCATGGCGGTCTCGAAGATCGGCCCCAGCACCAGCCCGAGGACGAGGGGCGCCGCCGGCCAGGAAAAGCGCTTCATCAGCCAGCCCAGCACGCCGAAGCCGATCAGCAGCCAGCAATCCTGGAGACTGTTCGAATTGGCGAAGGCGCCGAGCAGGCAAATCGCGAGAATCTGCGGATAAAGCCAGCTGTAGCGGATGTTGAGCAGCCGGGCGAATACGCCGGCAAGCGGCATGTTGAGGATCAGGAGCAGGACATTGGCGATGTACAGGCTCGCGATGACGCCCCAGATCAGCGTCGCGTTGGTGGTGAACATGTCGGGGCCGGGCCGCATGCCGAACATGATCAGCGCGCCCAGCATCAGAGCGGTCGTGCCGGAGCCCGGGATGCCGAGCGCGAACATCGGCACCATGTTGCCGGATACGGCGGAGTTATTGGCGGCCTCCGGTCCGGCCACGCCCTCGATCGCCCCGTGCCCGAAACGCTCGGGCGTCTTGGAGACCTTCTTTTCAACGACATAGGCCATGAAGGATGCAATCGTCGCTCCCGCAGCCGGGAGGATGCCGACGATGAAGCCGACCAGGGTTCCGCGCAGGATCGACCAGCGCGAGGCCCGCCAGTGCTCGCGGGTCGGGAAGGCCGGTCCGACCTCGATCGCCTTCTGCGAGGCGGTGTCGCGGCAGGTCGCCAGAACCTCACCGACACCAAAGATGGCGACGGCGATGATGACGAAATCGATGCCGTCGATCAGCCAGAGCTGGTCGAAGGTGTAGCGACCGACGCCGCTCTGCTTGTCGATGCCGATCGTGCCGATGACGAGGCCGAGCATGCCGCCGGCCAGCCCCTTCGCCACCGAGCCCCCGACCGCGGCAAGCGCGGTCAGCCCGAGCAGGACGAGCGAGAAATACTCGGGCGGCCCGAAGGCGAGCGCGAGCTTGGACAGGGGCGGCGCGAGCAGCATCAGGCCGACGGTGCCCAAAGTTCCGGCGATGAAGGAGGCGAGCGCCGCCATGCCGAGCGCCGGCCCGGCCTGGCCCTGCTGCGCGAGCTTGTGGCCGTCGATCGCGGTCATCACGCTGCTGGCCTCGCCGGGGACGTTGAGGAGGACCGCGGTCAGCGTGCCGCCATATTGGGAGCCGGCATAGAGGCCGGAGAACATGATCAGCGTGCCCGTCGGGTCCGCGCCGATGGTCAGGGGCAGCAGCAAGGCGATCGCCGCGGAGGGGCCGATGCCCGGCAGCGCGCCGATGATCTGGCCCATCATCACGCCGGCAAAGCACATCATCAGGTAATAGGGCGTGAAGGCGGTGGCGAAGCCGCCCGCCAGGTTCGCGAGTTGGTCCATCGGTCAGAATCCCCAGGGGCCTTGCGGCAGGGTCACGGACAGCCAGCGGTCGAAGACGACGTAGTAGACGGCGGTCACCGCCGCAGATGTCGCGATCGACCGGACGAGGGGCAGGCGTTCGATCGCGACATAGGTCACGGCCGTCATCAGGAAGAGGGAGGCTACACCACCGATCAACGGAAAGCCGAGCACGGTCAGGGTCATGAGGCCGATCAGCAGCGCGGGCTTTCCGATCGGCTCTTGGTCGCCGGCCGGCCCTTCATGCCCGATGAAGATGAGCACGGCTCCGGAAAAGACGATCATCAGCGCCCCGTAGATGAAGGGCATCAGCCCGGAATCGGGGCGGGCCCCGTTCCACAGGCCGAGGCGGAGCGCCTCGGCCATCCAGTAGGCGCCCAGCACGATGAGAGCGAGCGGCAGCACGCCTTCGCCGGAGCGCAGGGAGCGCAGGACATTCCTGAACGCGGTCATTTCGCCATCAGCTCCTTGAACACCACTTCCTGCTTGCCGATGTAGTCGAGATAGCCTTGCGCGCTGTGGATCTCGAAGGCCGCGTTGTTCTCGGCGATGTATTTCTTCATCTTGTCGGACGCGATGACCTTGTCGAAGACGCCCTGCCAGTATCTGGCCGCGTCGTCGGACATTCCCTTCGGACCGGCGAAGCCGCGCCAGTTCTGGACGAGAGCATTGCGATGCCCGAGCTCGGCCAGGGTCGGGATGGCGGAAAGCTCACCCTCGTAGCGGGCCTGGCGTGTCGTCGCGAGCGCCCGGATCGCGCCGCTTCCGAGCTGGCCGAGATATTCGCCGGGATTGCTGATCGTGGCGTCGACATTGCCGCCGAGCAAGGCGGTCGTCGTCTCGCCGCCGCCGCTGAAGGTGACGAGGTTGAACTCGGCGCCGATCGCCTTGGCGACGACGCGGGCGGCAATCGTGTCGCCGATTCCGCCGACGGCGAAGGAGACGGCCTGGGGCGAGGCTTTCGCCGCCGCCGCCAGTTCGGCGAAATTCTTGAACTTGGAGTCGCCGCGGACGAGGACGACATAGTCCTCGGCCATGATGTTGGTGAGCGGGCGCAGATCCTTCCAGCCGGTCGCTCCGGGCACCTGGAGCGGCGTCAGGATGGAGGCGGTGTTGATCGGCGTCAGCGTCTCGTTCGAGCTGTTGCGGTTGGCCTTGACCCAACCCCAGCCGACGGCGCCCGAACCGCCGGAGCGGTTCTCCGGCTTGATCACCACAGGCGCGAGCTTCTCCTCGCGGATGATGTCGATCACCTTGCGCGCGAACAGGTCGAGCCCTCCGCCGGGCGCGTAGGAGATGACCATCTGGACATCGCTCTTGGGCGCGTAGCCGCTTTGTCCCACGGCAATGGCGGGCAGGGCGATCAGCGCTCCGGCTCCCAGTGCGGCAGCGAGCCCCTTTGTCACGGTGCGTCGCGAAGATGGCATGATGAAACCCTCCCTTGGTCTCGTGGATTCAGGACCATTGCCGCTCATGGGCGGCTTGGATTGAAACCTAGCGAAGTTTGCGCCGCTCAATAAATTCATTAATGTGGATGATTAGTTTGATTTTCAGAACAGAAGCGCCATGTCCGACAGCACGCTGGGTTCGAACCGGGTCAACCTCAAACTGCTGCAGACCTTCCTGCTGGTTGCGGAAAACAACAGCTTCCGTGAGGCGGCCGACCTGGTTTCGCGCTCCCAGTCGGCGGTCAGCACCCAGATCAAGCAGCTGGAAGACCAGGTCGGTGTCGCCCTGTTCCACCGCACGACGCGCAGAGTGAAGTTGACTGCTGAGGGGGAGCAGCTGCTGGAAAACGCGCGCCGGGCCGTGAACGAGATCGAGCTTGGCCTGCGCAATATCCGCGAGGTCGCCGATATGCGCCGCGGCCGGGTCGCGGTCGCCTGCGCTCCGATGCTGGCGGCCACGCGGCTGCCGCCCATCCTCGCCGCCTTCGAGAAGGAATATCGCGGTGTCCGCATCGTCCTGCAGGAGCTCAAATCGGTCGAGCTGTTCCAGAGCCTGCGCAATGGCGATGTCGATTTCGCCATCGGCCCGGTGGTGGGAGATGGCGATTTCGAGTTCGAGCCGATCATCGTCGAGCCGATCCTGGCGCTCGTACCGCGCAGCCTGATCAAGGAGGATCGCGAGCAGATCAGCTTCGCCGAGCTCGCCGAGCTGCCGATCATCCAGTTCCATGCGACGACGGTCATGGCCCAGCTCGTCGCCCAGGCGGCCAAGGAAAAGGGACTGACGCTCAAGACGCGCTACCAGTGCATCCAGGGGCAGACCCTTGCCGCCCTGGCCGAGGCCGGGCTCGGCGCGTCGATCCTCACCGGTTCGGCGGCCCGGACGGTGACGTCGAACCGCGTCCAGAAGATGCTGATCGTCGAGCCGACGATCACGCAGCATTTCGGCATCGTGCGGGTGCGCGGGCATATGCTCTCGCCGGCCGCCATGCGCCTCGTCGAGCTCATCAAGGCGATGACGGCCGGTGATGCCAGGATGAAGCTCTCCGGCCCGCGCCGGCCGAAACCGATGCGGAAATCAGAATAATCGGTTCGATAATTCGATTATGCTATCGAAATGCGTCTGCTTATAGCTCGGCCCAGTCACACGCTGTGCAGGGCTTTGCAGATGCTCAACCAGACATTCATGTTCGAGACGCAGGTCGCGTCGAGCCGTCAGACGATCGCCAAGATCGAGATCCACCAGCTCAAGAACATCCCGATCCAGCCGCCTCCGTTCCGCGACCTGCCCAAGAAGGAAGGCGCGATGCTGCTGCGGATCGAGACCAATGACGGCGTCGTCGGCTGGGCGACGAGCGGCTACACCCACCCGGTCGTGACCGACCTGATCGACAAATACATCACCCCGCGCATCCTCGGCGAGGACCCCTTCCGGACGGAGCGGATTCCGACGCTGTTCGACCGGCATATCTTCGAGCGGCCGCTTGGGCGCGCCTTCGTCTCGGCCCTGGCGATGATCGACATCGCCCTCTGGGACATCAAGGGCAAGACGCTCGGCAAGCCTGTCCATGTCCTGCTGGGCGGCGCGCGCGACAGGGTCCCGGTCTATGTCACCCATGGCGCGGCCTATGACGGCGCGCCGGTCTACAGCGCCGAGGAACTCGCCGCCGAGGCCGCCCATCTCGTCAAGCTCGGCAACAACCATGTCAAGAACACGGTCGGCCGCCAGGCCATCCCCGATCCCAAGGACGATTATCGCCGCATGAAGGCGATGCGCGAGGCGATCGGGCCCGGCATCCAGCTGTCGATGGATGGCAACCTGCGCATGTCGATCGCGGAGGCGGTGAAGCTGTGCAAGCTCTGCGAGGAACTCGACATCGCCTTCATCGAGGAGCCGATCTACTACAACGACCCGGCTGTCCTCGCGCATCTGCGCAAGCAGACGACGATCGCGGTCGCGGCGGCCGAGAACGAGAGGTTTACTGCGCTGCAATTGCTGCAGGCGGGGGCGGTCGACTTCATCCAGCCCAACATCAACAACGATGGCGGGCTTTCCGCCGCGATCCGCATCGCAGCCCTCGCCAAGGCCTTCAACACCCCGCTCAGCCACGGCAACGGCAACGGCCCGCACAACATCGCGCTGCATGCCGGCCTGTCGAATGGCGGCCTAGTCGAATACCATTTCCACAAGTGGATGACCTACAACGCCCTCTTCGAGGAGGTGCCGCAGCCGCAGGATGGCTGGCTGACCGTCAGCCAGGCGCCCGGCTTCGGCCTCGAGCCGAAGGACGGCATCATCGACACCTACCGCGTTCGCGGCTGAGGGGGCGGATCATGGATCTCGGCCTCGAAGGCAAGGTGGCGCTCGTCCTGGGTGGCGGGGGCGGGTTGGGCAGTGCGATCGCCCGCACGCTGGCGGGAGAGGGCGCGCGCGTGGCGGTCGCGGATATCGACGCCATGGCAGCTGCCGCGACGGCGGATGCAATCAAGGCGCGCGGACAGGATGCCAGCGCGCTGGCCTGGGATCTGGCCGATCTCTCGGTCATCCCGGAGCGTCTCGCAGCGATCGAGGCGGCTCTCGGGCCGGTCGACATCCTCGTCAACATGACCGGCGGGCCGCCGCCGTCGCCGGCCGCAGGACAGGGTGGCGCGCTCTGGCGCAAGTTCTTCGACGGCATGGTGCTCTCGGTGATCGCGATCACCGATGCGGTGCTGCCGGGCATGCGGGAGCGGGGATGGGGACGGATCATCACCTCGACCTCGTCAGGCGTCGTCGCGCCGATCCCGAATCTCGGCCTCTCCAATGCCTTGCGCATGTCGCTGCTCGGCTGGTCGAAGACGCTGGCC
Organism: Allobosea sp. GW821-FHT09G06; assembly: GCF_059416005.1. NCBI lineage: Bacteria > Pseudomonadati > Pseudomonadota > Alphaproteobacteria > Hyphomicrobiales > Alloboseaceae > Allobosea > Allobosea sp. GW821-FHT09G06. The sequence continues at coordinate 418,075 of NZ_JBWKOI010000003.1, forward strand.
GGCGAGGTCGGCGGCGACGGGGTGACCGTCAACATCGTGCTGCCCGGCCGCGTCGCGACCCAGCGCATCACTTTCCTCGACGAGCAGAAGGCCAAGCGCGAAGGGCGCAGTGTCGAGGCGGTCGCGGCTGCCAGCACGGCCTCGATTCCGCTCGGGCGCTATGGCGATCCGCAGGAATATGCCGATGTCGTGGCCTTCCTCGCCAGCGCCCGCGCCTCCTATGTCACCGGCTCGGTCATCCGCGTCGATGGCGGCCTCATCCCGAGCATCTGAGGACATCATGCTGATCGATTGGGACAAGCTGCCCGGGGCGCAGGGAATGCGCCCGGGCTCGGAGCGCCGCGCGATATCGGGCGAGAAGATCTCCGCGGTGCTGATCACGACCGCGCCGGACGCGGTCTTCGACGGCAGGCCGCACTGGCACGAGAACGAGCAGATTCTCGTCATGGTCTCGGGGCTGTGCCGGCTGACGATCGACGCCACCATCGTCGAGGCGCGGGCCGGCGACATGGTGTTCTTCCCGGCAGGCTCACGCCATTGCGCGGTCGGGACCGGCCCGGAAGGCTGCACCTATTACGAGATCTTCGCGCCGGCGAGGGCCGACCAGATGCCCGGCTGGGTCGGCCCTTCGGCACTGCGCTTCGACTGAATTTAGGACAAGGACCGCATCATGCGCTTGACCCCCGACGCTTCCGGCGTCTTCCCGATCGCGCCGACCCCGTTCAATCCGGATGGCAGCATCGACTGGGCCTCGGCCGACCGGCTGTTCCAGTTCTATCACGACATCGGCTCGGACGGCGTCACCGTGCTCGGTATCATGGGCGAGGCGCCCAAGCTGGAGCCCGAGGAAGCGGTCGAGCTGGTCAAGCGCTGCGTCGCCCGGATGGGCGGGAAGCCGATCATCGTCGGCGTCTCGGCGCCCGGCTTCGCGGCGATGTGCTCGCTCGCCCGGCAGGTCATGGACCTCGGTGCCGGCGGCGTGATGATCGCCCCGCCGCCCTCGTTGCGCACCGACGACCAGATCACCGGCTATTACGCGCAGGCCGTCGAGGCGATCGGCAGCGACATCCCCTTCGTCATCCAGGATTATCCGCTGACGCTCTCGGTCGTGATGACGCCGGCGGTGATCCGCAAGATCGTCATGGACAACCCGTCCTGCGTGATGCTGAAGCACGAGGACTGGCCGGGCCTTGAGAAGATCTCGACGCTGCGCAAGTTCCAGAAGGAAGGCTCGCTGCGGCCGATCTCGATCGTGACCGGCAATGGCGGACTCTTCCTCGATTTCGAGATGGAGCGCGGCGCCGACGGCGCCAATACCGGCTATGCCTTCCCGGAGCTGCTGATCGACGTGGTCCGCCTGCAGAAGGCCGGAAAGCGCGACAAGGCGCATGACATCTTCGACGCCCACCTGCCGCTGATGCGCTACGAGCAGCAGCAGGGCGTGGGCCTTGCCGTGCGCAAGTATACGATGATGAAGCGCGGCATCTTGAGTCACGACGCCCAGCGCAAGCCGGGCTCGGTCCTCAGTGCCGCGGCCAAGGCCGAGGTCGACTACCTGCTGGCGCGCATCGCAAAGCACGATCCGCGCGCGAAGATCTGAGCGATCAGCGCACGTTCGTTGCAGCAGAACCGTCTGTCGCGGTAATCACGAGCTTCGCGGCGCGTGCACCCGGAGCGACGAACGCATGAATCGCTACCCGATGTTCAATCCGCAGGTGCTGATCAGCTTCGTCGCGGTCTGCGAGACGCTGAGCTTCACGCGCGGAGCCGATCGGGTCTCGCTGTCGCAATCCACCGTCAGCCTGCAGGTCAAGCGCCTGGAGGATCTGCTGGGCTGCCCGTTGCTGGAGCGATCGTCGCACCAGGTCCAGCTCACCGAGGAGGGGGAGCGCCTCCTGAGCTATGCGCGGCGCATCATCGCCCTCAATGAGGAAGCTCACGATGCGCTGACCGGCGTCTGGCGCGACGGCGTGCTGCGCTTGGGAATGCCCGAGGATTTCGCCGTGCCGACCATCGATCTGCTCGCCGATTTCAGCCGGACGCATCCGCATCTCAGGCTCGATGTCAGCAGCGGGTTGAGCGCCGATCTGCGCGCGGCCTATGAGCGCGAGGAGCTCGACCTCGTGCTGGTGAAGCAGCGGCGCGGCCAGCCGCCGCGTGCGGCAAGGCGCGAGCCCTTGCTCTGGCTCGACAGCCGGGAGCATCCGGCTATCGAGCGCGCGCCGGTCTCGCTGGCGATGTTCCCGCTCGGCGGGCTCTATCGCGACGAATTGTGTGGGGCGCTTGATCGGCTCGGGATGCGCTGGCGCATCGGCTATTGCAGCGGCAGCCTCGCCGCGCTCGCCGCCGCTTCAGCGGCCGGGCTCGGCATGACCCTGCTGCCCGCCAGCTGCCGCTTGCCCGGCCACAGGGTTCTAGGCGCGGCTGAAGGCTTCGCCGAGATGACCGATTTCGAGCTCGCGCTGTACTACCGTGACGATGCGCCGGCCTCGACCGCGATCCTGGCCGAGCGGCTGGCTGCCTATTGCCATCTAGAGCCGTAGAGGACGCTAGCATTGAGCATCGCAATCGCCAGCATTGCCAAATATCGCTGCCAAAATGCCGGCTTCAGCCTTATGGCGTCGGCAACAATCACAAGGAGGCGGCGACCCATGGAACTGGCACATCATCAGAGCAGGCGTTCGTTCATCGGCCGGACGGGTGGCCTCGCCACCGCCTGCGCCGTGATGGCGGGACTGCCGAGCGGGGCCGCGCAGGCGCAGCCGGCCAATGCAAAGCCTACCTCCGCCAAGCCTGCGTCCGAGGCGAGCAAGAGCATGCCGACCGAGCAGCACTATCTCCTGACCGGCGTCCGGCTCGAGGAAGGCTTCGTCTACGACGGCGACATCGTGACCGGCACCCGCTCGGGCCTCTACGCCCTGGAGGTCAAGGCCGGCAAGATCGCCGCGATCCATGCGGCCGGCGCCACGCTACCGGCGGGCGTGCCGAGCTACGAGGCCCATGGCCAGCTCGCCCTGCCTGCGATGCGCGACATGCACATCCATCTCGACAAGACCTTCTATGGCCGCGCCTGGCAGGCGCCGCTGCCGCGGCAGGGCAAGACGATCCTCGACATGATCGTCCGCGAGGAGAAGCTGATCCCGCAACTGCTGCCGGACTCGCAGAAGCACGCGGAGCAGCTCATCGCCTTGCTCCATTCCAAGGGCACCACGGTCGCGCGCAGCCATTGCAATATCGACCCGGTCAGCGGGTTGAAGAGCCTCGAAAACCTGAAGCGCGCGCTGGAGAAGCACCGCGCCGATTTCGACTGCGAGATCGTGGCCTTCCCGCAGCACGGCCTGCTGCTCTCGAAGGTCGACAAGCTGATGCGCGAGGCGATGAGCATGGGCGTCGCCTATGTCGGCGGCCTCGACCCGACCAATGTCGACGGCGCCATGGAGAAGTCGCTCGACGCGATGTTCCAGATCGCGCTCGACACCAATACCGGCGTCGACATCCATCTGCACGAGTCGAGCCCGGCCGGCGTCGCGGCGATCCTGCGCATGATCGCGACCGTCGAGAAGAACCCCGCGCTGCGCAACAAGGTCACCATCAGCCACGGCTTCGCGCTGGCCACGATGTCGCCGGGCGCTCTTGACGAGGCCGCCACGCGCATGGCCGCCCAGGGCATGAGCATCGCCTCGACGGTGCCGCTCGGCGCCTCGACAATGCCGCTGCCGCAGCTCACCGCCAAGGGCGTGTTCGTGATGACCGGCACCGACAGCGTCATCGACCACTGGTCGCCCTTCGGCCGCGCCGACATGCTCGAGAAGGCCAATCTCTACGCACAGCTCTATCGCGGCAGCGACGAATTCCGCCTGTCCCGCGCGCTGGCGATCGCGACCGGCGGCGTGCTGCCGCTCACCGACAAGGGCGAGCGGGCCTGGCCCAAGGCCGGCGACTCCGCCGATTTCACGCTGGTTCCGGCGAGCTGCTCGGCAGAGGCGGTGGCGCGTCTGCCGGAGCGGAGCGCGACCTTCCACCGCGGCCGCATGGTCTTCGGCGGGGTCGGCGCCGCCTGAGGCCGTCAGATCCTTGCGAGGCGGCGGGCGGCAGCGCCCGCCGGGTCCGCGTCACGAACGCGGTTTCGGACCTCGATGCAGCGCTTCGATGGTTTCCGCATTTGGGCAACGCCGCGCCATCAGGCCGCCGGCGGCGTGCCATGCGTATGGAAGCTCTCGATCGTCTTGAGCCCCCAGGCCTGACCTTTCTTCCGCTCGGTCTCGGTCCAGGTCACGGTCTGCCAGTCCGGATCGAGGATGAGCCGCGCGCCGGCATTGGCGATCTCGACGCGGTTGCCGGCGGGCTCGTAGACATAGAGGAAGAAGGTCTGCTGCACTGCGTGCTTGTGCGGCCCGGTTTCTATGAAGACGCCGTTCTCCAGGAAGAGATCGGCCGCCTCCAGGATGTGCTCGCGCTGGTCGACCGCGTAGGTGACGTGGTGGAAGCGTCCCTCCGCTTTGGTGTGGTCGCGGGTATAGGCGATATCGTAGCTCTTGTTGTTGACGGTGAACCAGCAGCCGCCGACCTCGCCTGAATCCAGCACGATCTGCTCGGTGACGCGGCTGCCCAGCGCCTTCGGCAGGAAATCGCGGATCACCGCCACATCCTGCGCCAGCAGGTTGAGATGGTCGAGCCGGCGCACAGCGCAGCCGCGGCCATGGTTGCGCTGCGCCTGGTTCTTCAGCGCCGGCCGCTCGCTTTCAGGCGCGACGTATTTATGCGTGTCGAAATAGATCTCGAAGACATGATTGTCCGGGTCGCGGAAGCGATAGGCCCGGCCATGGCCGAGATCGCCCTCGCTCCAGCCGATGCCCGCGCCCATCGCCTCAATCGCGGCGACACGGCGCAGGAGGCCCGCCTCGCTCGACGCGCGGTAGCCGACATGGCCGACGCCGGTCGTATTCGAGGCCGTCAGCTTCAGCGTGTGGAATTCATAATCGTCCCAGGCGCGCAGGTAGACGGAATCGCCCTCGCGCCCGCTCTCCGTCAGCCCGAAGATGTTGACGAAGAAGTCGAGGCTGGCCTCGGGCTTGTTGGTGAAGAGCTCGACATGGCCGAGATGGGCGATATCGAAACAGGGTTCCATGCTCATCCCCAGACTTCCTTCGCGACGTCGAGGATGCGCGAGAGCTTGGCCCATTGCTCGTCCTCGGCCAGGACATTGCCTTCCTCGGTCGAGGCGAAGCCGCATTGCGGCGACAGGCAGAGCTGCTCCAGCGGCGCGAATTTCGCGGCTTCCTCGATCCGGCGCTTGAGATTGTCCTTGCTCTCGATCGCGCCGAACTTGGAGGTGACGAGGCCGAGCACGACCTGCTTGTCGCCCTTCGGCAGGAAGCGCAGCGGCTCGAAACCGCCGGAGCGGTCGTCGTCCCACTCCATGAAATAGCCGTCGACATCGATCTGGTTGAAGACCATGTTGGCGACAGGCTCGTAGCCGCCCGACGCGATGAAGGTCGATTTGAAATTGCCGCGGCAGGTGTGGGTGGTGATCTGCATGTCGGCGGGCTTGGCCTTCAGCGCCGCGTTGAGCACGTCGCGATAGATGAAGATCAGCTTGTCCGGGTCGTCGCCGCGCTCGGCCAACATCTTTCGCTGCTCGGGGTCGCAGAAATAGGACAGGCTGGTGTCGTCGAGCTGCAGATAGCGGCAACCGGCGTCGTAGAAGGCCCTGATCGCCTTGGCATAGGCCTTGCCGAGATCGTCGTAATAATCCTCCATCCGGAGGTAGGCGCTCGGATCGATCGCCTTCCGCCCGCCGCGGTAATGCAGCATGGACGGACTCGGGATGGTCATCTTCGGCACGCGGCTCGTGACCGAAGCCAGGAACCTGAAATGGGCCAGGTGCGGGTGGTCGGCCGGAAAGTCGAGCTTGCCGGTGACACGGATGCCGTGGCCCTTGGTCGCGACGCCCTTGAACTGGATGCCGGCATCGGTCTCGTAGGTGGTGACGCCGGTCAGGCCGTCGAGGAAGTCGAAATGCCAGAAGGCGCGGCGGAACTCGCCGTCAGTCACGGCGTGCAGGCCGATCTCCTCCTGCTTCCTGACGAGCTTCCGGATCTCCTCGTCCTCGATCAGGGTCAGCTCGGCCTGTGTCATCTCGCCGGCCGCAACCTTGGCGCGGGCTTCCTTGACCGGCGCGCTGCGCAGCAGGCTTCCCACCATGTCGCCCCGGAACGGCGGCTTTGTCCTCTTTGTCATGACGTCTCCTCCCGTTTCTCGATGATCAGGCGGCGGCGAGGCCGAGATGGTGTTCGAGCCGTTCGGGCTCGGCGATAAGCGTCACGCTACTCTCGGTGAGGACGACGCGGCCGCGTTCGAGCACGATGGCGTCATCCGTCAGTTCGAGGATCTTGCGCGCATGCTGCTCGATCACGATCGCAGCAAGCCCTTCCTCGCGGAACAACGCCTTCAACGCCCTGAGCAGTTCCTCGACGATGATCGGGGCGAGACCCTCGGTCGGCTCATCGAGCAGCAGCAGCTTGGGGTTCAGCATCAGCGCCCGGCCGATCGCCAGCATCTGCTGCTCGCCGCCGGAAAGCTGGTTGCCGAGATTGGCCTTGCGCTCGGCGAGCCGCGGAAACATCCGGAAGACGCGGGCGACGTCCCATGGCCCCGGCTTGGCGACTGCGGTCAGGTTCTCCAGAACCGTCAGCGACTTGAAGATGTTGCGCTCCTGCGGCACCCAGCCGATGCCGGCATGCGCCCGCTGCTCGGGCGATGCGGCGGTGAGATCGCGCCCTGCCAGCACGATCCGCCCGCCGCGCCGACGCGTGACGCCGATGATGCTGTTGACCAGCGTCGTCTTGCCGACGCCGTTGCGGCCGAGCAGCGCCAGCGAATGACCCTCGGCGAGCGCGAGGTCGATATCGAACAGCACCTGCGCCTCGCCATAGCCGGCACTCAGCCTCTCGATCCTCAAAAGCTCAGACATGGGTGTCCTCGCCGAGATAGGCCGCACGCACGGCCGGGTCGCGCGCCATCTCCTCGGGCGTGCCCTCCGCCAGCACGCGGCCATTGACCAGAACGGTGATGCGCGTCGCGAAGCGGAAGACGAGATCCATGTCGTGCTCGATCAAAAGCACGGAGACATCGTCGGGCAGATCGGCGACCGTTTGCATCAACTCGCGCCGCTCCGCCTCCGGCACGCCGGCCGCCGGCTCGTCGAGCAGCAGCACGGACGGGCGCGCTGCGAAGGCGGCGGCGATCTCGATCTGGCGCTGCTTGCCATAGGGCAGGGTGGCAATAGTTCGGTCCATGATGTCGTCGAGCCGGAAGCGGTTCAGGATCTCCGCGGTCTGGCTGACCAACTCTGGATCACGGTCGAGTGCACGGAAGGGATGGCTGCCGCGCCCGAGTAGCTCGGAGGTGACCAGTGCGATCATCTCCAAGGGCGTCATCGTCGCGAAGAGTTGGTTGATCTGGAAGGTGCGGGCGAGCCCGCGCTTCACCCGCGCCTCTCGCGGCAGCGTCGTGATGTCCTCGCCCATCAATTCGATGCGGCCGGAGCTTGGCTTCAATACGCCGGTCAGCTGGTTGACGAAGGTGGTCTTGCCGGCCCCGTTCGGGCCGATCAGCGCATGGCGCGCGCCTTTCGCCAGCGTGAAGTCGACATGATCGGTCGCGGTGATGCCGCCGAAGCTCTTCACGAGGTCGAAGGTCTGAAGGGCTACGCTCATCGGGCGCCTCCCTTCCCGAAGGTGGCGAGGCGCGCAGTGACGGTCTTGACCGCGCCATGGATGATCTCGCGCCCGCCGAGCACGAAGAGCACGAGGAAGAGCCCGATCCAGAACATCCAGTATTGCGGCGTGAAACTCGCGATCGCGTCCTGCAACAGCTTGAAGGCGATGGCGCCGACGAGGCCGCCATAGAGATAGCCGGCGCCACCGATGATGAGCACCAGCATCAGATCGGCCGAGCGGTGGAAGTCGAGCACGTCGAGCGAGACGAACTGCGTGGTCTGCGCCAGCAGAGCGCCCGCCGCACCGGCACAGGCGGCAGCGAGCGTATAGGCAGCCGCGAGGCGGCGCCCGTTCGGCACGCCCGAGGCCGAAGCCCGCAGCGTGTTGTCTCGGATGGCGCGCAGCGAGAGGCCGAAGGGCGAATGCACCACCCGCCTTGCGATCAGGAACAGAACGAAGAGCACGCTGAGCGAATAGAGATAGGCCGTGCGGCCGAAGATGTCGAAGTCGAACAGTCCGAGCACCGGCCTCATCACGATCCCCTGCAAGCCATCGGCGCCGCCGGTCAGGCCGCCGAAGGAGTTCGCCAGCTCGAAGAGGATGAGTGCGACGCCGAGCGTGATCATCAATCGCGTCAGGTCGGTGCCGCGCAGCACCAGCGGGCTGGTGACGAGCCCGAGCAGCCCCGCCGCGCCCATGCCGACGGCAAGCCCGGCCAGCGGATCGCCGCCGACATGCTTGGCGAAGAGCCCGGCCGCATAGGCGCCCATACCGAGGAACGCGGCGTGTCCCAGCGAGACGATGCCGGCATAGCCGAGGATCAGGTCGAGCGAGAGCGCGAACAGCGCGAGGATTGCGATCTCGTTGAGCAGCAGCAGGTTGCGTGGGAACAGCAGGAAGGCTGCGAAGGCGATCAACCAGAAGGCGATCTCGGCCGGGTGCCAGCGCCGGGCGGCATAGAGGGCCTGCCGGACCTTGGTGTCGAGGCTCTCCGCTCTCATGCCCGTGCCCTCGCGAACAGGCCATGCGGACGCGTGATCAGCAGCACGACCATCAGCGCATAGATGATGAAGGCGCCGATCTCGGGCACGAGATACTTGCCGACGACGTCGGCGACGCCGAGCAGCATCGCGGCGAAGAACGGCCCGGTGATGCTGGACGTACCGCCGACGGTGACGACGATCAGGAAGTAGATCATGAATTTCAGCGGGAAAGAGGGATCGAGGCCCATCAGTTCGATGCCGAGCGCGCCGCCGAAGCCAGCCAAGCCGCAGCCCAGCGCGAAGGTCAAGGCGAAGAGCCGGTTGACCGGGATGCCGAGCCCGCGCGCCACGCGCGCATCGTCGACGGCAGCGCGCAGGCGGCTGCCGAAGCGGGTATGGGCAAAACCCCATTGCAGCGAGAAGGCGAGCAAACCGCAGACCACGATGACGAAGAGCCGGTAGCGGCCGATGCCGATGCCGGCGATCTCGAAGCGCCCCTGCAGCCAGGCCGGCAGGCGGATGAATTGCTGGGTCGAGCCCATCAGCCAGTCCGTGCCGGCGACCGCCATGAAGACCAGCCCGATCGAGAACATCACCTGGTCGAGATGGCTCTTGGCGTACATCGGCCGGTAGATCAGCCGCTCCAGCACGATCCCGACCAGCGCCGCCGCCAGGAAGGCGAGCGGCAGGCAGGCGAGGAAAGGCAGGCCGAGCCGTTGCATCGCCTGCACGGCGACATAGCCGCCGAGCATCGCGAAGGCGCCATGGGCGAGGTTGACGAAATTCATCAACCCCATCGTCACGGAAAGCCCGCAGCCGAGGACGAAGAGCACCATGCCATAGGCGATGCCGTCGAACAGGATGGTCAGCATGCGCGTCGCCCTGCCGCGTTCCAGCGCGCGGCCGTCACTTGCGCGCCTTCACCGGATCCTTGACGTCCTTGATCGTCGCGAACTCGACATTGTGGAGTTCGGCACCGACCTTCTGCGTCTTGCGAACATAGATGTTCTGGATGATGTCGCGGGTGTCGGGATCGATCTTCACCGGCCCGCGCACGCTTTCCCAGGCGGCGCCCTTCATCGCCGCGATCAGCTTGTCGCCGCTGGCGTCGCCCTTGGTCGCTTCCAGCGCCTTGGCGATCAGCTTCATGCCGTCATAGCCGCCGACCGCCATGAAGTTCGGCCGCATGCCGGGATTGGCCTTCTGGAAGGCTTCGACGAAGGCCTTGTTGGCCGGGCTGTCATGCGCCGCCGAATAATGATGCGTGGTGATGGCGCCGAGCGCGACGTCGCCGATCCCTTCGAGGATGTCGTCATCGACCACGTCGCCGGGGCCGATCAGCTTGACGCCGGCCTTGTCGAGCCCGCGCTCGACGAATTGCTTCATGAACTGCGCGCCGACGCCGGAGGGCACGAAGACGAAGAGCGCGTCCGGCTTCGCCTCGGAGACGCGTTGGAGGAACGGCGCGAAATCGGGATTGCGCAGCGGCACGCGCACGCTCTCGACCGTGCCGCCCGCCGCCTTGAACTTGTTGGCGAAGGAGGTCTCGGCGTCGATCCCCGGTCCGTAATCGGTGACGACCGTGAAGACCTTCTTGATGCCGTTGGCCGCAGCCCAGTCCGCCATCGGCTCGGAAGCCTGCGGCAGCGTGAAGGACGTCCGCACGATATAAGGCGAGGCCTCGGTGATCGTCGCGGTCGCCGCCGCCATCACGACCTCCGGCACCTTCGCCTGCGTCGCGATCTGGGCGGTGGCCATGGCGAGCGGCGTCAGGCCGAAGCCGGCGAGAACCGAGACCTTGTCGTTGACGACCAGCTCCTGCGCGAGGCGGCGCGTCGCATCGGCATTGCCGGCATCGTCCTTGAGGATCACCTCGAGCTTGCGCCCGCCATGGGTGGCGCCTTCCTTGGCGAGGAAGAGCTTCACCGCGGCGTCGATCTGCTTGCCGGTCGAGGCGAAGGGCCCGGTCATCGGCAGGATCAGGCCGATCTTCACCGCCTCCTGCGCCAGCGCGAACCCGCTCGTCGAGGCGATCAGCGCCAGCCCGAGCATGCCACCGAGTACCGTCCTGCGATGCGTCATCGTCGTTTCCTTCCCCTGCTGCGGCTTTCTGCGAAGCCGGTTGTTTTGGTCTCAGTCGTCGTCGCGGTAGACGAGGCCGGCCTTGGCGAGGCCTTCGCGCATCCCGTACATGTCGAGCCCGAGTTCACCGGAGGCGAGGCGCCGGCGCTTCTCCTCCTCGGCCGCCTCGCGCTTGCGGCCGGCGGCAGCCACTGCCTCCGCCTCCAGGCGCGGCACCACCACGACGCCATCGTCATCGGCGACGATCACATCGCCCGGATGGACCAGCGCTCCGGCGCAGATCACGGGCACATTGACCGAACCCAGCGTCGCCTTGACCGTGCCCTTGGCCGAGATCGCACGGGACCAGACGGGAAAGCCCATTTCGGTCAGCACCCGCACGTCGCGTACGCCGGCATCGATGACGAGGCCGGCGCCGCCGCGCGCCTTGAGCGAGGTCGCGAGCAGGTCGCCGAACATGCCATCGGTATTGTCGGTGGTGCAGGCGACGACGAGCACGTCGCCGGGCTGTACCTGCTCGATCGCGACATGGATCATCCAGTTGTCGCCGGGCTGGGCGAGCACCGTCACCGCGCCGCCCGCGATCTGCGCGCCCGGATAGATCGGCCGCATATAGGGCTTCAGCAGCCCGCTCCGACCCATCGCCTCATGGGTCGTTGAGACACCGAGCTCCCGGAGATCGGCCATTGCCGTGGCGGGCGCGCGCTTCGTCGTGCGGATGACGACGGGGGTCATGCCAGCACCTCCAGGGCTTCCGGGAAGAGGCGTTGATAGGCCTCGCCATAGATCATCGCCTTGCCGGAGTTACGGCCGCCCTGCATGCCGCGGTTCAGCGCGACGCGGGTGTAGTACTCCCAGAGATGCTTCTGCGCGGCGAGGATCTCAAAGGCCTTGCGTTTCTGCTCCCAGACCTCGTCGATATTCAGGATGACATTCGGCTTGAAATTGCACTGCTCGGGCTGATGCGGTTCGAACAGGAAGACCGGTGGCGCGGCATAGGCACGGTCCGGGTCGGGCTTGTGCCCGGCGGCCTGCGCGATGATGCGCGCCTCCTGCGCGAAGCGCGTCGCCTCCGGGTGGTCGACATTATAGGGGTCTTCGAGCGCATGGGTCAGCACGAAGCTGGGTCCGAGCTCGTGGAAGATATCGATGGCGCGGTCCAGCATGTCGGGCGTCGTCCGCAACGGATAGTCGCCTGCATCCATGAACTCGATCTCGGCGCCGAGCAGCGCGGCCGCAGCCTCTGCCTCCTCGCGACGCTGGGCCTTGACGTCCTCCATGCGGACGCCCGCCTTCTTCCAGGCGAACTGGCTTTCGCCGCGCTCGCCATAGGACAGGCAGAGGATTTTCACGCGCAGGCCGCGCTTCGCGTGCAAAGCGATGGCACCGCCCGCGCGCCAGACGAAATCGCCGGGATGGGCGGTGATCACCAGCCCTGTCTTCTGCTTGTCGGCCATCGCCGGTCAGTCCTCTCGTCTCATTCGGCAGCGTAGCGGGCGTTGCCCGCATGAACCGCCATCACATGCGCCGGCACGAAGGCACGGCCTTCCATCAGGATGCGCGCCGTGCGCAAAAGCCCGGCGCGCTCGATCACCGGCCGGTCGGCGGTGCCACCGACGGTCAGCGTCACCGTGAATTCGCCGGTCGGATGCTCGACCGAAAGCGAGCGCCCCCGGCCTTCGGGCATCATCGCGACGGAAGCCGCCGGCGAGCCGGGCAGGGCGGCCGCGGTTGCCACCGTCACGGCGGCGAAGACGCCGATCGAGGCGTGGCATTCATGCGGGATGAAGCTGCGCGTGCAGATCGAACCGCCCGCCTGCGGCGGCGCGACGAGCGCGATCTTGGGCACCACCTTCTTCGCGACATCGCCGAGATTCATCAGCGGACCGGCGGCGAGCCGGATGCGCTCGATCCGCGCCTTCAGCTCGCGATCCTCGTCGAGCTGATCGCGCGGCTCGTAGCCGCTGCGCCCGACATCCGCCGCCCGCATCACGATCACCGGCATGCCGTTGTCGATCAGCGTGCAGGGGACGCCATCGATCACGTCGACGACGTTGCCGGTCGGGAGAAGCGCCCCGCAGACCGAACCTTCCGCGTCGAGGAAGCCGATATCGATCGGCGCCGAGGTACCGGGCACGCCGTCGATGCGAGCGTTGCCCTCGGCACTGGCCTCGCCATCGGGCGTGTCCATGGTGAGGTCGGCGATGGTGCCGGTATTGATCGTGCGGACGCGAATGGTCGTGCGCGCGCCGCTCGCCTTGACCAGTCCCCGCGCCAGCGCGAACGGCCCGATGCCGGCGAGGATGTTGCCGCAATTCGGCGTCGTATCGACCTGCGCCGTCTCGATGCCGACCTGCGCGAACAGGAAGTCGATATCGCAGCCCGGCTCGCTCGACCGTGAGACGATCGCGACCTTGCTGGTCAAGGGATGCGCGCCGCCGAGCCCGTCGACCTGCCGCTTGTCGGGCGAGCCCATCACGGCGAGCAGGAAGGCGTCGCGCGCCGCCACATCCGCCGGCAGGTCGTCGCGCAGGAAATACGCGCCCTTCGAGGTGCCGCCGCGGATGAGCATGCAGGGGACGGCGCGCTGGCCCATCGGCTCACTCCGACGCCTTGATGCCGGCGCGCGTGATGACGTCGCGCCAGAGCGCCAGCTCCGAGGCGATCAGCTTGCCGAAGCCATCCGGCGTCTCGGGCTGTGCGATGGCGCCGTCGCGGGCAAGCGCCGCGGCGAAGTCCGGCTGACTGAGCAGGCCGTTGATCTCGCGGTTGAGCCGGTCGACGATCGGACGCGGGGTCTTGGCCGGCGCGACCACGCCATACCATTGCACCGCCTCGAAATCGCGCAGGCCGCTCTCGGCCAATGTGGGCAGGCTCGGCGCGAAGCCGACGCGTTCGCGGCTGGCGACGCCGAGCACGCGCAGCTGTCCGCCTTCGGCCAGCGGCAGCACGGCCGGCCCGCCGGTCAGCGTGAACTGGACCTGGCCGGCGACGAGGTCGTTCACCGAGGGCGCCGTGCCGCGATAGGGCACGTGCACGGCGTCGATGCCGGCGCGATAGGTCAGGTAGGCGGTGGCGATATGGGCGGCGCTGCCCTGTCCGCCGGACGAGTAGTTCAGCTTGCCGGGATTGGCCTTGGCATAGGCGATGAACTCACCCAGCGTCTTCGCCGGCAGCTTCGGGTTGATCGCCAGGATGTTGGGCACCATCGCCACCAGGGCGACCGGCTGGAAATCCTTCACCGGGTCATAAGGCACGTTCGGATAGAGCGAGGGCGTGAAGGCCAGCGTGCCGATATGGCCCATCATCAGCGTGTGGCCGTCAGGCTCGGATTTCGCGACCTGACCGGCCGCGGTCATGCCGCCGGCCCCCGGCCGGTTCTCGATGACGAAGCCCCTGCCGGGAATGACCTGCTCCAGCTTCGTCGCGATCAGCCGCGCCAGCACGTCGGTGCTGCCGCCCGGTGTGAACGGCACGACGATGCGGATGATCTGGCTCGGCCATGCCGGCTGTGCCCGGGCCGGGACGAGGCCCGACAATCCTGCTGTGCCGAGGCCGGCAAGGACGGAACGGCGGTCGAGCTGCATCAAAGACCTCCCTTGCGGCGCGCGCCGCGCTGCTGTGCATCGGCGACGGCGCTGGCGAGCCCCGGCGCAAGCCCGGCGGCGGCGAGCATCTCGGCGGCCTCCCGCATCTCGGCTGCGCGCCGGACGCCATGGGTCGCCACGCGCTCGCGCATGTCGGCGGCGAGTGCGTGAAAATCGATCGAGGGAAAGGTTGCGTGCAGGCTGGCGAAGACCGGGTCCTTGACGTCCCAGGCCTCGCAGGCGGCGGCGCAATCGACCATCAGCGCCTCCACCCCCTTGATCACGATGCTGCGGCAGAGCTTCATTGCGGAAGCCCGGCCGAACGTCTCCGAGACTGGAGCCAGGTTCATGCCGAGGCCGTTGAGGATGTCGGCGGTGGCACTCGCCTTGGGGCCGCCGGCAAGGATCGAGACTTTCAAGCCGGGCTTGAGCACGGGTGCCATCACGGCAGCTTCGACATAGTCGGCGCCGCTGGCTTCGACCGCGTTCGCCGCCCGCTGTTTCGTCGAAGGCGCCGCCGAATTGACGTCGACGAAGATCTGGCCGGGCTTCAGCCAGGCGGCCGCCTCGGCCGCCACGGCCTCGGCGCGGTCTGCCGTCACCGCCGAGAAGATGAAATCCGCCTGGCCGCAGGCTTCCGCGGGCGTGGCGCCGCGACCGACGCCGATCTGTTGCGCGGCGTCCTCCAGCCGGCGGCCGGCAGCGCTGTCGAATAGCAGGTCATAGGCACGAATGCCGATGGCGCCATTGGCCATGAGGCCGCGCGAAAACGTCTGCCCGACCTCGCCGAAGCCGATGAACGCGATCGCTGCCGGTGCTGAACCAGCCATCGTCGCCACTCCCTGTGCGTTTCTTCCCGCAGCAAGGGTGGGGCAGGTCTATTGCTTCATCAAATGATAAGAATGCAGCGATTGAGCAATCTGAATCATCAATCCGGGCGCGCGATGCTGCGCTTCAGTGAAGCGCTCAGCAATGACAGCAGGTCGCGTGTCGCAGGGCGCAAGGGCACCGTCTTGCGCGTGATGATGCCCAAGGTCCGGGTGATCGCCGGGGCGCGCAGCGGGATCGCGACCAGCCCGCCGGAATCGACCACGTCGAGCGCGAGTTGCGGGACGATGGCATAGCCGATCCCGGAGCGTACGAGGCTGACCGCGGTGACGACCCGCTGCACTTCGTAACGCCAGGTCAGGGCCTCCCGGCGAGAGCCGAGCGCGTCGTCGATCAGGATGCGGTTGCCCGTCTCGGCGCTGATCCGGACGAGCGGCTCGTCCTGGAGCTGGGCCCATGTCAGCGACGTCGCCTGAGCGAGTGGCATGTCGCGATGGCTGACGAGCACGAAAGGCTCCTTGACCACCGGCTTGAGCTCGAGGTCCCAGCGGTTCGCCGCGACGATGGTCACACCGAACTCGGCCTCGCCGGACTGCACCTTGTCGGCGATCTCGGAGGCGGAATTGTCATGCACCCTGACGCCCAGCCCGGGATGACGCTTGGCGAAGGCGGCGATCACGGAGGGCATGCAATGGGCGGCTACGGTCGGCAGGCAACCGACGGACACCTCCGTGTCACGCTCGCGGACCTCGACCTTCACCTCGTCGATCGCGGAACCGAGGTCCTCGAAGATCCGTCGCGCGCGCGGCAGCAGCGTGGTGCCGGCCGCCGTCAGCGAGACCTGCCGTGTCGTGCGCAGGAAGAGCGGTGTCCCGAGCGATTCCTCGAGCTTGCGGACACGATGGCTCAGCGCCGTCTGGGACAGGTTGAGATGGGAGGCCGCAGCCCGGAAGCTGCCGCGTTCGGCGATGCTGATGAAAGCCTGAAGGCCCAGAACGTCGGCGCGCATGTCATTTGCTAGCGGTGCCTGTCGACAAAAGCGACAGTTTTGGTGAGCGGGCTTCTACGCTTGCGCGCGCTCCCGGTGGCGCGCGGCACCGCTCAGGCTCAGTCGTGCCAAGGACCATCACCCTTGCGAGTTGGCGTTGGCGGGCGCGATCGCCTGTTCGAGGAGGGCGAGAGCCCGCGCCCCGGCCGCCGCATCGGGATAATCCAGCGTCTCGCCGCGAGCGGCACGGACGAAATCGCCGAGGATCGCGTGATAGCCCTTGTGGTCCTCGTTGGCGGCGACCGTGAAATTCGGCTCCCAGACCAGCGTGTCCTCCGCCTCGGCGAGGGTGGCATCCGCGCGCGACACCTTGAAGGGCGGGCTGCGGAAATAACGGACTTCGTGCAGGTTGCGGACCTCGACACGGCGATGGTCGCCCATCACCTGCCACCATTCCATCGGCGTGCCGCGCGACTGATGTGTGCCCATCACGAGCGTGCCGATGCCGCCGTTGCGGAAGCGGAAATCGACATGGAGCAGCAGCTTGCCGGGCTCCAGCTCATGCCGGCGCGCACTGACCGTCGCGACCTCGCCCATCAAATGCGGGATCAGGTCGAAATAGTGGACGCAGTGGTGCAGGTAGAAGCCGGTATAGTCGACATCGCCCGCGAAATAGGTCGGTGCGGTCATGTACTGGCCGAGGAAGCTCGCCGTATCCCCGAATTCCGGGGCATGGACGACATTGGCCGCGATACGGTTCGCGGTGGAGTAGCGCTTCATGAAGCCGAGAACGACCGGGACGCCACGAGCCTTGGCGGCATCGGCCAGTTCCTGAGCCTGCCGCGATGTCGCGGCCGGCGGCTTCTCGATGAAGAGCGGCAGGCCACGAGCGATGGCCGCGAGGCCGATCTCGTGATGCTGATGCGGCCCCATGGCGAGGCCGACGGCGTCGATATCCGTGCGGGCGAGCAAGGCGCGCCAGTCGCTCATCCGGTTCTCGGGCGCGACGCCGTAACGCCGTCCAGTCGAGGCGAGGCTGTCCTGCGAGATGTCGCAGATCGCCTGCAACACGACATCGTGGCGCGTGACCTGCGGCAGCAGCATCTCGTTGGCATGGGTGCCGCAGCCGATCCAGCCGAGCCGGAGAGGGGATGTCATCACGCAAGTCCCTTCGTCGTCGCGAGCCGGTTGGCAAAGGCGAGCGTCGCCTTGAGATAGTCGATGCTGGCCTTGAGTTCCGCATCCTCGTTCCGCGCGGGCGCACGCCATTGCGCCAGCGTCACGCCTGCGGCCTCGTCATCGCGCCGGAACGGTTCCAGCACGATCGGCCCCTCGTAGCCGCTTGCGGCGAGCGCACGTGCGATCGCCGGCCAGTCGATATGGCCGGATCCGACGAAGCCGCGGTTGTTCTCGTTCGCCTGGAAATGCACGAGCCGCGCCCCCGCCAGCCGGATCGATGCGGCAAGGTCGAATTCCTCCATGTTCATGTGGAAGGTGTCGAGCATCACGCCGACGGCCGGAGAAGCGACGGCCTCGACATAATCAAGTGCATGGCGGCAGGTGTTGCACATGTCGGTCTCGAAGCGGTTCAGCGGCTCGACGCCGAGGACGACGCCCTTGTCGGCGGCACGCTTGGCTGCCTGCGTCAGGCCGCGCACGACGGCGTCGACCCGGCGGCGGCGCTCGGCCGGCTCGACCGGGTGCGGCGCCCGGCCGGCGAAGACGAGCGGCGCGCCGTAGAGCGGGCCGCCGACGATGCCGGCGCCCAGCGCGGCGGCGATATCGACGCATTGCTCGAGATAGGCGACGCCGGCCTGATGCGCGGCCGGATCGGGGCTGGCGAGGTCGCGGGTCAGGTTCACACGCGCGGCCAGCACGATAGCAAGGCCGGCATCGGCGGCAGCCGCCTTCGTCTCGGCGAGATCGAGCTCGCCCGGCTCCGGTACGAGCAGTTCGACGACATCAGCCCCGGCCTGCTTCATGCGCTGGAAGGTCGGGAAATGCTCGCGCCCGAAGGGACGCGCGTAGAACATCGAGATCACCCCGATCGTATTGGTCATGATTTGACTGCTCCTGCCGTCAGGCCGCCGACGAGCCGCTTCTGCACAAAAAGGAAAAGGATGGTGACGGGCAGCGCGATGATCGTCCCGCCCGCCGTCAGGATGCCCCACTGCACCGTGAATTCGCCGATGAACAATTGCAGGGCGACGGTCACTGGTCGCACCGTCTCGCCCGAGAGCATCATCGCGAACAGGTATTCGTTCCACGAGGTGATGAAGACGTAGATCGCGGTGGTGACGATGCCGGGCATCACCAGCGGCAGCACGACCAGCCGGATCGTCTGCAAGCGAGAGGCGCCGTCGATCGTCGCGGCCTCGTCGAGATCCTTGGGGATCGCGTTGAAGTAGCTGACCAGCATCCAGATCGAGAACGGGATCGAGAAGGTCGAATGGCCGATGATGACGCCGATGAAGGTGTCGATCAGCCCCAGCATCCGCATCAGCACGAAGAGCGGGATGATCAGCAGCACGATCGGGAACATGTTGATGACGAGGAAGCTCGTCATCAGCGTGCGCCGCCCGGCGAAGCGGAAGCGCGAGAACGAGTACGCCGCCGGCACGCTCGCGGCCAGTCCGAGCAGGACGGCTCCGCAGGCGATGATCAGGCTGTTCAGCAGGTTGACCGGGAAGCTCGTGCGCTGGATCAGCGTTTGGTAGTGCTCGAAGGTGGTGCTGCTCGGCAGGTAGCGCACCGGGAACTGCGAGAGGTCCGCATTGGGCTTGATCGAGGTCAGCAGCATCCAGACGAAGGGCGCCAGCGCGAAGACGAGCACCAGCAGGACGGGGATTTCGACCTGGATCAGGTTGCGGGCGAAGGAGCGGCGCCGGATCATTTCTCCATCTCCCCGGCCTGCCGGCGGACATAGAGCCAGACGATGCCGATGAGGATCGCGGTCAGCATCAGCGACAGCGAGGCGGCATAGCCGAACTCCATGCCGGTATAGGCGCGCAGGAAGGCGTAGAGCGGCAGCGTATGCGTGGCATAGCCCGGCCCGCCGCCGGTCATGACCAGGATGACGTCGAGCGAGTTGGCGACCCAGATGACGCGCAGCAGCACGGCCGTGGCGATGATGCCGGCGATCGAGGGCAGGGTGACGTGGACAAACTGGCGCCAGGGGCTAGCGCCGTCGATCTCGGCTGCTTCGTAGAGCTCGCCCGGAACCGTCTGCAGGCCCGCCAGGATGGTGACGGTGAAGAACGGGAAACCCTGCCAGACGAGTGCCAGCATGATGCAGGCGAGCGCCGTCGAGGGCTGGGCGAGCCAGGGATGCGGGGCCGAGATCAGGCCGAGGCGCAGCAGGATGTCGTTGAAGACGCCGAGGTTGAAATCGTAGATCCAGGTCCACATCAGGCCGATGATCACGCTCGGCAGGGCCCATGGGATGATCACCAGGGCCCGCGCCATGCCGCGCCACCAGAAGCTCTGGTTGAGCAGGAGCGCCGCGCCAAGACCCAGAAGGAGCTGGAGCGAGACGACGCCCGCGACCCAGATCGCCGAGTTCGCGAGCGAGATCCAGAACACCTCGTCCGAGAGCGCGGTCGCGAAATTCCGCAGGCCGACGAAGCGGAAATTGTCGGGATCGTAGAGAACGTAGTCGTGCAGGCTGTACCAGGCCGTCTGCAGCACCGGAAACAGGATGACCAGCGCCGTCACCAGCAGGGCCGGCAGCAGGAATCCATATGGGGTCGCCGCGCGCAGCATCGCGCCGCTCGCCATCGTCTTGTTCATGGCTTCGTTCCTCTGGATCGATGGCCGGCGCCGGGATTCACCCGGCGCCGCGCGCTGCGATCCGGCCTCAGCCGTTGAAGGTCTGCTCGACCGCCTTCATGAGCTCGTCGGGGTTCATCCCGCCGGTCAGGGCCCGCTGCAGATTGGTGGGCAGGACACGGCCGACGAAGTCCGGCGTCTTCACATGGTCCGGCAAGGGCCGGGCGATTGGCAGGGAGGCGTCGCTCGCCTCGACGAAGCGCTTGGGATGCACGGTCCAGGTCTTCGTATCCGAGATGGTGATCGGCAATTGGCCGCTGAGCTTGGCCTGCTCGGCATTGTTCTCCGCGCTCGACAGGAAGCTGATCCAGCGGAAGGCCGCTTCCTTGTTCTTGCTGCCGGCGAAGATCGCGTTGGATTCGTCGCCGAAATAGGTCCAGCCGCTGCCGTCCGGCCCGCGCGGCACCGGTACGGCCGAGACCTTGTCGCCGAGCGCGCCGACGACCTCGGCGACCGAGCCGATATGGTGGATCGCCATGCCGGTCCGGCCGGCCTTGAAGGCGTCGACGATCTGGCGGAAGGCGTCGGTCGGCGCCGAGGGCGGCACGACCTTGTGCTTCACGGCGAGGTCGACGAACCAGCGGTTTGCCGCCAGCGCCTTCTCGGTGACCATGCCGCCCTTGTCGAAGCTGGCGCCGCCGCCGAGGACGAAGGGGCCCCAGTTGTCATGGCAGCCGGCGCCGCCGCGCATGCCGTAGCCGAAGACGCCGTCCTTGGTCAGCGCCTGGGCGGCGGTGAGGAAGTCTCCGAAGCTCTTGGGCGGCTGGAGCCCGGCCTGCTGAAGCATGTCCTGCCGGTAGTAGAGATAGATCACCACGTAGTGCAGCGGCATGTAGTACTGCTTGCCGTCCGGCGAGCGGTTGATCTTCCAGACGTCCTCGGCAATGTCGCTGCGGCCCTTCCAGTTGGCGAGGAAGCCATCCAGCGGCTCCAGTGCCTTCATCTGTCCGAAGCGCGAGAGATAGGACAGGCGCACCATGGCGCAGTCGGGCTGGTTGCCGGCGACCAGGGCCGAGAAGATGCGGTTGATATAGTCGGTGCCGCCACCCCACGGGATCGGCTCTGCCTGGATCTTGATGTCCGGGTTTTCGGCTTCGAACTTCGCGACGAGGGCGGCCGGCGTGTTCTGGGGATTGTCGTAGTGGTACCACCAGCGCACCGTCGCCTTGCCCTGGGCGATGGCCGGGTGGGCGGCCTCGAAGGAGAGCGCAGCCGCTCCCGCGAGCTTCATGAAGGTCCTGCGTTCCATGAGTTTCACTCCCCTGATGTTTTTTATAGTCGTTCGGTGATGTAGGCGGCTCCGGCGTCGATCATGGCCTGCGCCGGTGCGAGTTCCCGGCTCATGCGCAGGCAGCCATGGATCACCCCCGGCACATGGTCGTGGCGGAAGGTGCAGCCCGCCGCTGCCAGGCGCTCGGCGAGGCGGAGCGTGTCGTCGGCGAGGGGGTCGAGCCCGCCCGCCGTGAGATAGAGCGGCGGCAGCCCGGCGAGATCGGCATGCAGCGGTGCGGCCAGCGTCGGAGGCACGTCGAAGGCTGCGGCGAGATAGTTGCGCCAGTACCAGCGCATGTTCGCCGTGGTCAGGATGTATCCCTCGCCGAACCGTGCATGGCTGCCGGTTTCAAAATCGGGAGCGTAGCAGCCGTAGAACAAGGCAGCCGTCGCGGGGAGCGTCAGCCCCGTATCGCGACGATGGATCATGGCCGAGAGTGCAAGCGTCGCCCCGGCTGAGTCTCCCGCGAGCGCCCAGCGCCGTGCATCGACATCCGGGCCGAGCTCGCCTTGCAAGGCGAAGGCGATGGCGGCGAGCGTGTCGTCCAGAGGGGCCGGGTAGGGGTGCTCGGGTGCCAGCCGGTAATCGAACCCGAAGACGGCGCAGCCGGAGGCCGCCGCGAGATGGCGCATCGTGCCGTCATGGGTATCGACAGAGCCGAAGGTCCAGCCGCCGCCATGAACATAGACGATGACGGGCAGGGTGGTTCCGGGCTTCGGATGATAGAGCCTGCCCCGTAGCGTCCCTGCTGCCCCCGTGACGGTGAGATCGCGCGCAGGAATGGCAGGCGCGCCTTCGTTCCAGGCGATGGAGCCGGCATCCGCGGAAGCGCGCGCTTCCGCGATCGGCAGGGTCTTGAAGTCGACGCCGGGCGCCGCCGCGAAGCCGGCGAGGATCCGGGCCATCTGCGGGTGGATGAAGGCGTTCACGCGGCAACCTCGTCGCTGCCCTGAAGAACGATCGTGTCGATATGGGAGCCGAGTGCGGCCGCGAGCCCGCTTCCGTCGCCAGCGGCGAGGCGTTCGTAGAGAACGTCGTGGCGTCGCGCCGTCTCGATCAGCGGGCGGCGATGCTCCGGCGCCCAGAGCTTGTACCGGTTCGAGTGCATGATGCAGCGCGCCAGGATCTGGCCGAGAGCGTCGAGGCCTGAGAGGCGGAACAGGGCGAGGTGGAAATCCTTATCGGCTTCGATGACGCGGTACTCGTCGCCCTCTGCCGCAGCTTCCGTCATCGCAGCCAGGATGCCGCGCAGGTCGTCGAGGGCCTGGCCATCGGCATGGAGAGCCGCCTTCAGCGCCCCGCGCGTCTCGATTCTGCGCCGCAAGGCCAGCATCTCGTCGGCTTCCTCGGCCGTCAGCCGCGTCACGATCGTCCGCCGCCCCGAGCGGACGACGAGGCCATCCTCCTGCAGGCGCAGCAGCGCCTCGCGGATCGGCCCCTGGCTGCAGCCGATCTCATGGGCGAGGCCGAGCTCGGTCAGCACCGTCTCGGGCGTCAGCTCGTTGAGGATGATCCGCCGCTTGACGATCCCGTAGACCAGATCGGAAGGGCGGCTGAGCTTCGGGATCAAGGCGAGAGCCTCGCTGGACAAGGTCTATCGATATGAATATCGATATCATTATTGATAATGATGTCAATCTGGGTTGGAGAGGAAGCTGATGCGTCACCGGATCCGGAAGATCGACGTTCACCTCGTCTCGGCACCCGTTCTGGGCGGCTTTGCCGACGCGACGCGCAAGGTCGAGACGATCGGCTTCGTGATCGTGCGCATCACGACAGATCAGGGGCTTGAGGGGATCGGCGTCACCTATCACGAGGTCGGCGGGGAGGCGACCTGCGAGCTGATCAACCGCAACATGACGCCCCGGCTGATCGGCCGCGATCCTCTCGAAACCGAGGCGATCTGGCAGGAATTCTTCCACTACCTGCGTGGCGTCGGCCGCAAGGGCCTGATGTATTGCGCGCTCAGCGCCGTCGACATCGCGCTCTGGGATCTCAAGGGCAAGATCGTCGATCTCCCCGTCTACAGGCTGCTCGGCGGCGACCGGACCAGGGTGCCGGTCTATGCCAGCGGCGGCTGGACCTCCTATTCCGACGACCAACTCGTCGACGAGATCAAAGGCATGGTCGCGCGCGGCTTCACGACGGTGAAGTTCAAGGTCGGCTTCGATGGCGGCCGCAACCCGCGCCGCGACGCCGAACGCGTTCGCAAGGTCCGCGAGGCGGTCGGCCCCGACATCAACCTCATGGTCGACGCGAACAATTCCTTCGACGCCGCGACGGCGGTGCAGCTCGCCAACCGCATCCGTGAGTACGATATCTTCCTGTTCGAGGAGCCGGTCTTCGCCGACGATATTCCAGGCCTCGCTCGCTTCAAGCGCGGCGCCGACATCCCATTGGCGACCGGCGAACACGAATACACCAAGTTCGGCGTCAGGGACCTGCTCATGCACGATGCCGCCGACATCGTGCAGGTCGATGGCGCACGGGCCGGCGGCTATACCGAGATGCTGAAATGCGCGGCGCTGACCCAGGCGTGGAACGTCAAGTTCGCGCCCCATGCCATGGAGAACCTCCACCTGCATCTCGTTGCGGCCGTGCCCAACGCATTGTTCCTCGAGCGCCTGCTGATGTTCGAGGACATCACGGCGCAAGTCTTCGATGGCGCGCCGCTGCCGATCGACGGCCATATGCATGTGCCGGACCTGCCGGGGCTCGGCCTGAAGCTCAACATGGATTTCATCCGGGAACGGGACGAAACCTCGCCAGCGAATCGTACTTGAACGCCACCCCGCGATAACGCCGGCCGCCGCTGACCCGCTTCAGGTTGCGACCCGGGCCGCGGGATATCAAGCCGATCCTCGTCCATCGCCTGCGGAGCGAGGGGCTAGGGGAGTGTCTTGCGCAATCGGGATGCGGCGCGTTCGGTTGCGGCCGTCCGTCTTGCGATGAACGGCGCGATCTTCTCCCGCATCGCCTGGACCAGAGCCGGCGAGGCCGAGCGAGGGGAGCCGCTCTGGAAGGGCGGTTCCGGGTCGTATTCCATTTGCAGCTGGATTTCCCGTGCGGCCTCTTCGCCGAGAAGATCGGCCACGACCGTCAAGGCAAAGTCGATCCCGGATGTGACGCCGGCACCGGTGACACGATCGCGGTCCCTGACGACCCGTTCCGCAACGGGGATCGCGCCTAGCATGGACAACTGATCGATCGAGGACCAGTGGCTGGTCGCCTTGTAGCCTTCCAGCAGCCCGGCCGCGGCGAGGACGAGCGAGCCGGTGCAGACCGATGTGACCAGCTGGCAGGTCGGCGCGATGCGGCGCAGGAAATCCAGTGTTTCCTCGTCGTCCATCAGGTCGATCTGCCCGGCTCCGCCGGGTACGCAGATCAGGTCGAGCGCGTGGCAATCGGCGAAGCGCATCGTCGGCAGGATCGCCATGCCGCGATCGGAGGAAACGGGCTCGATGGTTTTCCAGAGAAGCTGAACCTTCGCTCCCGGCATGCGATAGAAGACCTCGGCAGGGCCCGTCAGATCGAGCTGCGTCAGTTTCGGGAAGAGGATCAGGCCGATCTGCATGGAGGCGCTCCTGCGCTGTCACGGCCTGCACCATAGCGCGACGGGCCGCGCGGTCAGCAGTCAATCCTGCGACGAGCGGGTTTCTTCGCGCCATTGCCCGGACAATCCTCCCTTTCCGAACCCGCCGGAATGGGCCAAGGATGCCGCTGGCAGGCGGCAACGTGAAAATTCGCGATTGTCGCTCTTGCAGATATTTTAAGCTTGAAACATTATGGTCTGCGCGAGCCGAAGAAATCCGAGGGAACGGGGCCGCGCTTCAAATTCGTCCGGGAGAGCATCGATGACGACATTCAGGTTCGGTCTGGTACTCGGTTGCGGGGCGCTGGCTTTGTCCATCGCGTCCGCGCAAGCACAGGAGCCGATCAAGATCGGCGTGGTCAGCGTGCTGACCGGCCCGGCCGCCTCGCTCGGCCAGCAGGTCCGCGACGGCTTCCAGCTCGCGGTCGACAAGAACGGCGGCAAGCTCGGCGGCGTGCCGGTCAAGATCACGGTGATCGACGACGAGCTGAAGCCCGATGTCGCGGTCGAGCGCGTGCGCTCGTTCGTCGAGAGCGAGAAGCCGGCCTTCGTCGTCGGCCCGGTCTTCTCGAACATCCTCGGCGCGATCGCCAAGCCGGTGCTCGATTCCGGCGCATTCCTGATCAGCCCGAATGCCGGGCCTTCGACCATGGCCGGCAAGGCCTGCAACAAGAACTTCTTCGTCACCTCCTATCAGAACGACCAGGTGCACGAGGTCCTCGGCAAATACGCGCAGGACCAGAACTACAAGAAGGCCTATATCATCGCGCCGAACTACCAGGCGGGTAAGGACTCGCTTGCCGGCTTCAAGCGCTACTTCAAGGGCGAGATCGTCGACGAGGTCTATGCGCCGCTGAACGCGATGGATTTCTCGGCCGACCTCGCCAAGATCGCCTCGTCCAAGCCCGATGTCGTCTTCGCCTTCCTGCCCGGCGGCCTCGGCGTCAATTTCGTCAAGCAGTGGTCGCAGGCCGGCCTGCAGGGCAAGATCCCGTTCCTCTCCGCCTTCACGGTCGATGAATCGACCCTGCCGGCGCAGCAGGACGCAGCGGTCGGCCTCTTTGGCGGCATGACCTGGGCGCCCAACATGGACAACCCGCAGACGAAGGACTTCGTCAAAGCCTATGAGGCGGCCTACAAGATCGTGCCCGGCTCCTATGCCCAGCAGTCCTACGATGCGGCGATGCTGATCGATTCCGCCGTGAAGGCGGCGGGCGGCGCCGGCAATCCCGACAAGCTGCGCGAGGCGATCAAGAAGGCCGATTTCACCTCGCTGCGCGGCAAGTTCAAGTTCAACACCAACGGCTATCCGATCCAGGACTTCTACCTCGTCAAGGTCGCCAAGCGCGCCGATGGCAAGTTCCAGACCGAGATCGCCCAGAAGGTGTTTTCGGACTACGCCGATCCGCACGCCAAGGATTGCGCGCTGAAGTGACGCGAAGCGTCATCCTCGGGCGAAGCGGAGCTTCGACCCGGGGATTTCTTCGTCACGAGATGCTCGGGTCAAGCCCGAGCATGACGTCCTGTGACCGGCCCTGACATAGGACCGCGCGATGACCCTCAGCCTCCTGATCGTCCAGCTCCTCAACGGCCTCCAGTTCGGCGTCCTGCTGTTCCTGGTCGCTGCCGGGCTGACGCTGGTCTTCGGCGTGATGGACTTCATCAATCTCGCCCATGGCGTGCAGTACATGCTGGGCGCCTATCTCGCCGTCACCTTTGTCGGGCTGACCGGCTCCTTTCTGCTGGGCCTCGTGCTGGCGCTTGCCGCGGCGCTGCTGCTCGGGCTTGCCCTCGAATTCCTCGTCTTCCGGCATCTCTATGAACGCGACCATCTCGATCAGGTGCTGGCGACCTTCGGGCTCATCCTGCTGCTCAATCAGGCGGTGAAGATGATCTGGGGCGCCGCGCCGCTCTCGGTGCCCGTGCCGGAATTCCTCTCCGGCAATGTCCGATTGATGGACGGCATCCTTTACCCCGTCTACCGCTTCGCCCTGATCGCGGCGGGGCTCGGCGTCGGCGCGCTGCTCTGGTTCGTGGTCGAGAAGACGCGAGCGGGCATGCTGCTGAGGGCAGGGGCCTCGAACGCGCCGATGGTCTCGGCGCTTGGCGTCGATATCCGCAAGCTCTTCATGGTCGTCTTCGCCTTCGGCACGATGCTCGCGGGCTTTGCCGGAGCGATGGCGGCACCGATCCTCTCGGTCGAGCCCGGCATGGGCGACACGGTCCTGATCCTCGCCTTCGTCGTCATCGTCGTCGGCGGCATCGGCTCGATCCGCGGCGCCTTCGTCGGCGCGCTGATCGTCGGCCTTGTCGACACGCTCGGCCGCTCCTCGATGAACGACCTGCTCCGGCTGTTCATGGCGCCGGCCTCGGCGCGTGCGACCGGCGCTGCGCTCTCCTCGATGCTGATCTATCTGGTCATGGCGGCGGTGCTGTTCGTTCGGCCGGAGGGCCTGCTGCCGGCCAAGGGGCGCTCGTGAGCATGGCGAGCACTCCCTCGACATCGACTGCGCCCGTGGCGCGACCGGTTGCCCCGACGGTACGCCGGCTCGCTCCGTTGGTCATCTTCGCCCTGCTCGCCCTGTTGCCGCTAGCCTCCGCGCTCGGCCTGCCCGGGCACTGGCTGACGTTGGTAACGCGGGCGATGATCTTCGCGATCGCGGCACTCTCGCTCGATCTCGTTCTCGGGGTCGGCGGACTGATCTCCTTCGGCCATGCCGCCTATATCGGCATCGGCGCTTATGGCGCCGGCATCCTGATCAGCGAGGGCCAGACCGAGCTGCTGGTGGCGTTGCCGGTCATCCTGCTGGCCTGTGCGATCTTCGCGACCGTCACCGGTTATGTCTCGCTGCGTACGCGCGGCGTCGCCTTCATCATGATCACGCTCGCCTTCGGGCAGATGGCCTTCTATTTCGCGCAGGCGCTCTCGGCCTATGGCGGCGATGACGGTCTGACGCTCTACGAAAAGAGCACGCTCTTCGGGCGCGAGATCTTCGCCAACCGCACTCGCTTCTACTATATCGCGCTCGGCACGCTGGCCTTCTGCTATTGGCTCGCACGCCGCCTCGTCGCCTCGCGCTTCGGCCGCGTGCTCAGGGCCGCGCGCGAGAATGCCGTGCGCGTCACCGTCACCGGCTACGACGTCAACCATGTCCGGCTCGGCGCCTATGTGATCAGCGGCATGATGGCGGGCCTCTCCGGCTTTCTGCTCGCCAACCAGACCGATTTCGTCAGCCCGGCCTATATGTCCTGGTCGCGCTCGGGCGAACTGATCTTCATGGTCGTGCTCGGCGGCGTCGGCTCGCTCTATGGCGCGATCCTCGGCGCGCTCGCCTTCCTCGTCACCGAGGACGTGCTCTCGTCGCTGACGCAGAACTGGAAGGCCATCTTCGGACCCCTGATCGTGCTCTTCGTGCTGTTCACCCGTGGCGGCATCGCCGGGCTCGCCAACAAGCTGAGGGGGCGCCGCGATGGCTGAGCCGGCGCTTGCACTCAAAGGTCTCGCCAAGTCGTTCGGCGCGCTCAAGGTCACCAACGGGGTCGACCTCACCATCGCGCCCGGTGAGCTCCACGCGCTGATCGGTCCCAACGGCGCCGGCAAGACCACGCTGGTCCACCAGATTTCCGGGACGCTCAAGCCGGATGCCGGTGCGATCCTGTTCGGCGGCCAGGACATCACACGCCTGCCGCCGCAGGCGCGGGCACGGGCGGGGCTCGCCCGCACCTTCCAGATCACCTCGACCATTGCCTCGCTCTCGGCGCTGGAGAATGTCGCGCTCGGCGTGCAGGCGCATAGCGCCCGCCCGCTCTCGCTCTTCCGTGACGCGGCCAGCGACGACGCCCTCAATGCTCCCGCCTGGGAAGCGCTGGAGGCGGTCGGCTTGACCGAACGCGCTCATGCGCCAGCCGGCAGCCTCTCGCATGGCGAGAAGCGGGCGCTGGAGATCGCGATGGCGCTGACCTTGCAGCCGAAGCTCATCCTGCTCGACGAGCCACTGGCCGGCGTCGGGCATGAAGAAGGCGAGCGTCTGATCGCGCTGCTGAACAGCCTCAAGGGCCGCTTCGCCATGCTGCTGGTCGAGCACGACATGAGCGCCGTCTTCGCGCTGGCGGACCGCGTCACCGTGCTGGTCTATGGCGGGGTGATCGCCTCGGGCGAGCCGGCGGCGGTCAGGGCCGATCCGGCCGTACGGCAGGCCTATCTCGGCGAGGAGGGCTAGCGATGCTCAGCGTCGAAGGGCTCGATGCCGGCTATGGCGAGGCGCAGATCCTGTTCGGGGTCGATCTCACTGTGGGCGAGGGCGAGGTCGTGACCCTGCTCGGCCGCAACGGCATGGGCAAGACCACGACGGTGCGCTCGATCATGGGGCTTCTGCCGGCAAAGGCCGGGAAGATCGCCTTCGGCGGGCGCGACCTAACCGGCGCCGCGCCTTTCCGCATCGCGCAGGCCGGTATCGGCCTCGTGCCGGAAGGCCGCCAGATCTTCCCGACGCTTTCGGTCGAGGAGAACCTGATCGCCACAGCCGCCGACCGTTCCGGCAAGAAGCGCTGGGACCTCGGGCGCATCTACGCCTTCTTCCCGCGTCTCAAGGAAAGGCGCGAGAACCGCGGCAACCAGCTCTCCGGCGGCGAGCAGCAGATGCTGGCGATCGGCCGGGCGCTGATGACCAATCCCAAGCTGATCATCCTCGACGAAGCGACCGAGGGGCTCGCCCCCCTGATCCGCGAGGAGATCTGGAACTGTCTCACGGCGCTGAAGGCGGAAGGCGAATCGATCCTCGTCATCGACAAGAACGTCGATGCGCTGGTCCGGATCGCCGACCGCCATGTCGTGCTGGAGAAAGGCCGCGTCGTCTGGCGCGGCTCCAGCGCGGAACTGCGCAGCGACAGCGCCGTGAAGGATCGCTTCCTGCACTTTTGAGCAGGTCACGCCAACGCCATCCGGCCCGCGCCGGCAGATGAGGAGAGCAAGATCATGAAACCGCTGACCGCCGGCGTGACGCGCGCCAATGAAGGTCTCGACGGCATCTCCTGGAGCATTCTTGGCCAGACCTATGTGCCGAAGACGCTGACGGAGGAGAGTTTCTCCTGGCACGCGACCCTGCCGCCCGGCACCTTCGTGCCGCCGCATATCCATACGACGCAGGACGAGTTCATCTACATGCTGGAGGGCCGGCTCGACCTGCTGCTCGACGGGCAGGAGAACTTTGCCACCGCCGGCGACCTGATCAAGCTGCCGCGCAACATCCCGCACGGCCTGTTCAACAAGAGCGACGCGACGGTGAAGTGCCTGTTCTGGGTCTCGCCGACGGCCCGGCTTTACGACCTGTTCTGGGGCCTGCACTCGATGGCCGAGCAGAAGCCGGCCGATGTCGTCGCCCTCTCGGCCAAGCACGAGGTCGATTTCCTGCCGCCTCCGCCCGAAGGGGCGTGAGGGTCGGTAGGCGCTTCGCACTAATTTTACGCGAAAGCCGTCATTCTCGGGCGCTGCATGGCAGCGACCCGAGAAACTCGTGACGAGAGGGCTCTGGTTTCCGAGATGGTCGGGTCAAGCCCGACCATGACGCCTAACCCTTCTTCCCCGCCAATTGCTCGGCCGAGAACCCGGCCTTTCCGGCATAGGACTTCACGATCTGCTCGCGCTTGGCATAGCCCAGCACGCGCTCGACATCGTCGAAGCCTTGCGGGGCCAATGCCTCGACCGCGTCGATCACCCGCTCCGGCCCGCCGACACGGTTCATCGCGACCACCTCTGCCGTCGCCGGCAGGCGTTGCGCCTCATAGGCTGCCAGCGCCTGGCGCGGATGCTCGGCCTTGGCCAGCCAGTCGGCGAGGCAGCGCGCATCAAGGATCGCCTGCGAGGCGCCGTTGGAGCCGACCGGATACATCGGATGGGCGGCGTCGCCGAGCAGCGTCACGCGGCCATGGGTCCAGCGCGGCAGCGGGTCGCGGTCGCACATCGGATATTCCCAGAATGTCCCGGTGGCGCGGATCAGCGCGAGGATATCGACCTCCGGCACGCTGAAGCGCCTGGCGAAGGGCAGCACGTCCTCGAGACGGCCGGGCTTCGACCAGGCCTCCTTCGGCGGTGGCCGCTCGGGATCGCCGGTGCGGATATTGACGACCCAGTTGGTCAGCCGCGTCCTGGCGCTCGTGCCCTTGCCGATCGGATAGAGCACCAGCTTGCCGGCCATTCCGCCGGCGATGATCATGCTCTCGCCGTCGAGGAATGTCGGCCAGTCGCAGGCGCCGCGCCACATCTGCACGCCCTGCCAGCGTGGCGGACCCTGATTCGGGAAATAGCAGGCGCGCACGGCCGAATGGATGCCGTCGGCGCCGATCAGGATGTCGCCGCGCGCCGTCTCGCCGGCCTCGCCGAGGCGGGCATCGCTGAAATGCGCGGTAACGCCGCCCTCGTCCTGGATGAAGCCTTGCAGCCGGCGCCCGGTGCGGATCGCGTCCTCGCCCAGCCGCTCGGCGACCGCGTCGCGGATGATCTTCTGCAACCGGCCGCGATGGATCGAGAATTGCGGCACGGGCGCGCCGGCATGCAGGCCTCGCGGCTCACGCCAGACCGTCTGCCCGAACCGGTTCATGTAATGCAGTTCGCGCGTCCGGATGCCGACCGCGTCCAGCGCCGGCAGCAGGCCGAGATCGGCGAGCTCGCGGATGGCATGGGGCAGGGTGTTGATGCCGACGCCGACCTCGCGGATTTCGCTGGCCTGCTCGTAGACCGTCGCACCGATGCCGCGGGCATGGAGCATCAGCGCCAGGGTCAATCCACCAATGCCGCCGCCGACGATGATAACCCGCATCTGCCCGTCCCCTCAGGTCTTATATTTTAAGTTTGAAATATCTTTGTCCGGCTTGTCAATTTGCGCAAGGGGCAGGGATGGCAGCGTGTGCTTCAACGCGCCTCGATCACGTCCTGAACCATTTCGAAGAAGCTGCGCACGAGGGGCAGGCGCTGGCGCTCGGCCCGGCAGACGATGTACTCGCCGACATCGAAATCGGCGCCGGTGATGACGATGCGCTTCAGGCCGGTCTCCGGCTTGAACTCGGCCGCGAAGACGACGCCGATCCCGAAGCCGAAGGCGACGGCCTCGCGCACCGCCTCGCGCGACTGCACCTCCAGCAGGTTCGCCGGCTTGATCCCGGCGAGCGAGAGCCGGCTCTCGAAGACCTCGCGCGTGATCGAGCCGCGCTCGCGCAGCACGATGTCCTGGCCGGCGAAGGCCTCGATCGGGATCTGGTCGTGTCGCGCCAGCTCGTGCTGGTCCGAGACGAAGGCGACGAGATCGTCGGAGCGCAGCCGGACGCTGTGGATGCGCGGATCGGAATTGGCGCGCGCCGTGATCGCGACGTCTGCCGCGAAATCCATGATCTGGTCGACGACCTCGGAGGAGTTGCCGATCGTCAGCGAGAAGGTCAGGCCCGGATAGCGCTCGCGCATGCGGGCGAGCGCCGGCATGACATGGGTGGCGCTGTCGGCGGCGATCCGCAGATGGCCGCGCTGGAGCGTGCGGCTGCCGGCGAGCAGCGATTCCGCCTCGTCCTCCGCCGCGAACAATCTCGCCGTGACCACGAAGAGACTCTGCCCCAGCGGGGTCAGCTTCACCTGCCGCCCGGCGCGGTCGAACAGCCTGACGCCATAGGCATCTTCCAGCCCGCGCACCTGGGCGGAAAGGGTGGGCTGGCTGACATGGCGCGTCTTTGCGGCGCCGGTGAAGCTCTGCGCTTCGGCGACCGCATGGAAAGCCGCGAGGCCGGAATAGCTGATCGCCATACCTATAGATCCTATCTATGGATGATATGGAAACGATGTATTGGACCTATGTCAATCGCGGTCCTAGCGTCCGGGTCATCCGCCGCAACCTATCGCGAGACCATCATGGCCCAGGCCCGCCGCCCTGCCTCTTCCGAAACCGGTGATCCGCTCCTCCTGACCCCCGGCCCGCTGACCACCAGCAAGGCCATCAAGGAAGCGATGGTGCATGACTGGGGCTCGCGCGACGCGACCTTCGTCGGCATCAACAAGGCGGTTCTGGAGGAGCTGCCGAAGATCATCCATGGCGGCGAGGATTTCGTCACCGTGCCGATGCAGGGCTCCGGCACCTTCGCCGTCGAGGCGATGCTGACGACCTTCGTGCCGCGCGACGGCAAGATCCTCGTCCTAATTAACGGCGCCTATGGCCAGCGCGCCAAGCGCATCCTGGAGATCGCCGGCCGCGCCGTCGCCGTGCACGAGACCGCCGAGGACACGCCGCCCGATCTCGCCGAGGTCGATCGCATGCTGGTGGCCGACACCGCGATCACTCACATCTTCACGGTGCATTGCGAGACGACCAGCGGCATCCGCAATCCGGTCGAGGCGATCGCCGCGCTCGTCAAGCGCCACGGCCGCCGCCTGCTGGTCGACTCGATGAGCGCTTTCGGCGCCCTGCCGCTCGACAGCCGCGAGGTCTATTTCGACGCGGTCGCCGCCTCCTCGAACAAGTGCATCCAGGGCGTTCCCGGCCTCGGCTTCGTCATCGCCCGCAAGAGCGCATTGGCCGAGACCAAGGGTAACGCCACCACGCTGGTGCTCGACCTCCACGACCAGAACGCCGGCTTCGAGCGCACCGGCCAGTACCGTTTCACCCCGCCGATCCATGTCATCGTCGCCTTCCATGCGGCCTTGCAGGAATTCTGGGCCGAGGGCGGAGTCGCAGGCCGCGGCGAGCGCTATGCCGAGAACGCCCGCATCCTGATCGAGGGCATGGAAGGGCTCGGCTTCCGCACGCTGCTGCCGGCTGCCCGGCAGGCGCCGATCATCGTCACTTTCCACATGCCGGAGGACAAGAACTTCGTCTTCCAGCGCTTCTACGACGCGCTGAAGGATGCCGGCTACGTCATCTATCCCGGCAAGCTGACGGTCGCGGACAGCTTCCGCATTGGCTGCATCGGCGCCCTCGGTTCGCAGGACATGCGCGCCTTCGTCGCCACAGTGTCGGATGTCCTTGATGAAATGGGCGTCGGCCTGAAGTCGGCCGCGTGAGGAGCCCAGAGATGACAATGCACACGAAGATCGGCGCGGATGTCGTTGCGAACGGCCGCAATTATGCCCGCCCGCAGCGCCCGACGGTGGTGATCTGCATGGACGGCTCGGAGCCGGCCTATATCGAGGCCGCCAGTGCCAAGGGCCTGATGCCGAACCTCGACCGGATCATGAAGGCCGGCGCCAGCACCCATGCCTATTCGGTGATCCCGAGCTTCACCAACCCGAACAACCTCTCGATCATCACCGGCCGCCCGCCGGCCGTGCACGGCATCGCCGGCAACTTCTTCTATGACCGCGAGGCCAAGGAAGAGGTGATGATGAACGATGCCCGCTTCCTGCGGGCGCCGACCATCCTGGCCGAGTTCCAGAAGGCCGGCTTCAAGGTCGCGATGGTCACCGCCAAGGACAAGCTGCGCACCCTGCTCGGCAAGGGGCTCGACTTCGCTTCGGGCAGCGCTATCGCCTTCTCCTCGGAAAAGGCCGACAAGGCCAACAAGGCGGAGAACGGCATCGAGAACGTGCTCGATTTCGTCGGCATGCCGGTGCCGTCGGTCTACTCGGCCGATCTCTCGGAATTCGTCTTCGCCGCCGGCGTCAAGCTGCTGGAGAGCTTCAAGCCGGACCTGATGTATCTCTCGACCACCGACTATGTGCAGCACAAGGCCGGCCCCGGTTCGGAAATGGCGGATAGCTTCTACGCCATGTTCGATGCTTACGTCGGCAAGCTCGACGCGCTCGGCTGCACACTGGTCATCACCGCCGACCACGGCATGAACGACAAGCACCTCGCCAATGGCGAGCCCGATGTCGTCTATCTCCAGAGCCTCATGGACGAGTGGTACGGCAAGGGCACGATGCGCGTGATCCTGCCGATTACCGACCCCTATGTCGTCCATCACGGCGCGCTCGGCTCCTTCGCTACGGTCTATCTGCCCGATGGCGCCAGCCAGGAAGAGGTCGCTGCCCGCATCTCCGGGATCGAGGGCATCGCGCTGGCGGTGACCTCCGCTGAAGCATGCGAGCGCTTTGAACTGCCGGCCGACCGGATCGGCGATGTCGTGGTCGTCTCGACCCGCCAGAAGGTGATCGGCACCTCGCCCGACAGGCACGATCTCTCGGGCCTGACCGAGCCGCTGCGCTCGCATGGCGGCATCACCGAGCAGCGCGTGCCGATGATCGCCAACCGGCCGATCACGGTGCCGCAGGGCCGTACGCTCCGCAATTTCGACGTCTTCGACGTCGCCCTGAACCTGGTGAATTGAGATGAACGCGACGGTGAAGCCGCCGGTGCGGCGCGAGGCGATGCGCATCGCCGGCAAGCTGGTCACGACCGACGACATGGTCGAGGTCAAGAATCCCTACGATGGCAGCGTGGTCGGCCTGATCCCGGCGGCCCGGCCCGAGCATGTCCGCGAGGCCTTTGCCCAGGCGAAGGCGTTCAAGCCGAAGCTCTCGCGCTACGAGCGCCAGCAGATCCTGCAGAAGACGGCCGAGCTGCTGCGCGACCGCAAGGAGCTCTTCGCCAAGCTGATCACGGCGGAAGCGGGCCTGTGCTGGAAGGACTCGCTTTATGAGGCCAGCCGCGCCTACGATGTCTGGTCCTTCGCGGCGCAGCTCACCATCAAGGACGATGGCGAGATGTTCTCCTGCGACATCTCGCCGAACGGCAAGGCGCGCAAGATTTTCACGACGCGCCAGCCGCTGCTCGGCGTGATCTCGGCGATCACCCCGTTCAACCATCCGCTCAACATGGTCAGCCACAAGCTGGCCCCGGCAATCGCGACCAATAACCGGCTCGTGCTCAAGCCGACCGAGCTGACCCCGCTGACCGCGCTGGCGCTGGCCGACGTGCTCTACGAGGCCGGCCTGCCGCCGGAGATGCTCTCGGTCGTCACCGGCAATCCCTCGACCATGGGCGATGCGATGATCACCGATCCCGATGCGGATCTGGTGACCTTCACCGGCTCGGTCCGCGTCGGCAAGCACATCGCCGACAAGGCCGGCTACAAGCGCATCGTGCTGGAACTAGGCGGCAACGACCCGCTGATCGTCATGGAGGATGCCGATCTCGACAAGGCGGCGGAGCTCGCCGTCACCGGCGCGACCAAGAACTCGGGCCAGCGCTGCACGGCGGTGAAGCGCATCCTGGTGGTCGAGAGCGTCGCCGACGCCTTCTCCAAGCTCGTCGTCGAGAAGGCGAAGAAGCTGAAATGCGGCGACCCGATGGACCCGGAAACCGATGTCGGCTGCGTCATCAACGCCCGCTCGGCCTCGCTCTTCCAGGCCCGCGTCGACGACGCCGTAACGAAGGGAGCCGAGGTGCTCTACGGCAAGCGGGCGGAAGGGGCGCTGTTCCACCCGACCGTGGTCGACAATATCCCCTACACCTGCGAGCTGGTGCATGAGGAGACCTTCGGCCCGGTGATCCCGATCATCCGCGTGCCCGACGACATCGCCGAGGTGATCCGGATCTCGAACTCCACCGCCTATGGTCTCTCTTCCGGCATCTGCACCAACCGCTACGATTACATCCAGCGCTTTGTCGCCGATCTCGAGGTCGGCACGGTCAATCTCTGGGAAGTCCCGGGCTACCGGATCGAGATGTCCCCCTTCGGCGGCATCAAGGATTCCGGCCTCGGCTACAAGGAGGGCGTCGTCGAGGCCATGAAATCCTTCACCAACGTCAAGACGTGGTCGATGCCCTGGACCGCGTGAACAAGAAAAGCCAGCGCAGGCGGAGTGATCCGCCTGCGTTTTTGCATGTCAGGGGAAGAAACGTCGAAAGAGCGTTCAAACCGATCATAAAAGAGGGGATGAGAACATGAAGAACTGGCTTGCTTCCTGCGTCATCGGCGCCTTCGCGCTGGCGCTTCCGGGCGTCGCTCAGGCGCAGAAGACGAAGGTGACCGTCTACACCGCCCTGGAGAACGATCAGCTCGGACCGTTCAAGGCCTCGATCGAGAAGGCCGTGCCGGAGGCCGAGGTCGTCTGGGTGCGTGACTCGACCGGCGTCATCACCGCCCGCTTCCTCGCCGAGAAGGACAATCCCCGCGCCGACATGGTGATGGGCCTGGCAGCGTCGAGCCTCATGATGTTCGAGAAGGCCGGCCTGCTCGAAACCTACAAGCCCGCTGGCGCCGATGCGCTGAAGCCGGTCTTCCGCGACGACAAGGAGCCCTATACCTGGACCGGCATGGACGCCTATCTCGGCGTCGTCTGCTACAACACCGCCGAGGCCAAGGGCGTGGCCGTGCCCAGCTCCTGGAAGGACCTGCTGAACCCGGCCTTCAAGGGCAAGATCGTGATGCCGCATCCGGCTTCCTCGGGCACCGGCTATCTGATGGTCGCCGGCTGGCTGCAGAGCATGGGCGAGGCCGAGGGCTGGAAGTTCATGGACGGGCTGCACGAGAACATCGGCGCCTATCTCCATTCCGGCTCGGCGCCTTGCGTCCAGGCGGCGCGCGGCGAGCGCACCATCGGTCTGGCGCTCGACATGCGCGGCGCCTCCGAGAAGAGCAAGGGCGCGCCGATCGAGGTCGTGATCCCGAAGGAGGGCGTGGGCTGGGAGATGGAAGCCAGCGCCATCGTCAAGGGCTCCAAGAACCTCGCGCTCGCCAAGAAGATCGCCGACTGGTCGACGACCAAGGACGCCAACGAGCTCTACTCCAAGACCTATGCCATCGTCGCCGCGCCCGGCGTCGGTACCAAGCCGGCGAACTATCCCGCCAATGCCGAAGCCGGCATGATCAAGAACGACCTCGGCTGGATGGCCGACAACCGCGACCGCGTGCTCGCCGAATGGTCGAAGCGCTACGAGTCCAAGGCTGCGCCGAAGAACTGAGCCTCTGCCATGCCGCCGCCCGCGTGGGCGGCCGGCGGCATGGTCTGTGCAAGACGTTAAGAGAAGCCTCGCCGCTGATGCGGGGCGGGTCTCTGCCCGTTCAAATGAAGGCCGGCACGATGTCCAAGACTGCGATCTCCGCGACGACCCCATTCCTCTCGATCCGCCAGGTCGCCAAGAATTTCGGCGCGTTCAAGGCGCTGCGCGACATCAACCTGGACATCCATCGCGGCGAATTCGTCTGCTTTCTCGGCCCGTCCGGCTGCGGCAAGACCACGCTGCTGCGCGCGGTCGCCGGCCTCGACCTGCAGGATAGCGGCACCATCCATATGGGTGGGCGCGACGTCTCGTACGCCAGCCCGTCCGAGCGTGATTTCGGCATCGTCTTCCAGTCCTACGCGCTCTTTCCCAATCTAACGGTCGCCGACAATGTCGGCTACGGGCTGGTCAACCGCCGTCGTTCCCGCTCCGAGATCGCCAAACGCGTCGCCGAGCTCCTGACGCTCGTCGGCCTGCCGGAGCAGGGCAAGAAATATCCGGTCCAGCTTTCGGGCGGTCAGCAGCAGCGCGTAGCATTGGCGCGTGCGCTCGCCACCTCGCCGGAATTGCTGCTGCTGGACGAGCCGCTCTCGGCGCTCGACGCCAAGGTCCGTGTGCGCCTGCGCGACGAGATGCGCTCGCTGCAGCAGCGTCTCGGCGTGACCACGATCATGGTGACGCATGATCAGGAGGAGGCGCTCGCCATGGCCGACCGCATCGTGGTGATGCGCGACGGCGCCGTCGAGCAGGTCGGCTCGCCCGAGGAAATCTACCGCCGCCCGGCAACGCCGTTCGTCGCCGATTTCGTCGGGCACATGACCTTCATGGACGCGATCGTGACCGGGCCGGGCAAGGTCCGCGTCGACGAGCTCGATCTTATCGTCGCCAATGCTGCGCCCTTCGCCGCCGGCACGCCTGTGCGGCTGGCGATGCGCCCCGAGGAAGTCCGCACGCGTGGCATCGGCGAGGACACGCCGAACCGTTTCGAGGCGACGATCGGGGACCTCGCCTTCCTCGGCTCCTATTGCCGTGCGCATCTCCAGCCGACCAGCTCGCGCGCGACCCGGATCGCCGCCGATTTCTCGACCAATGCGATGCGCGATCTCGGCATCGTTCCGGGGCAGGTCCGCGCCGTCGCCTTTCCGCCCGAGGCGCTGCATGTCTTTGCAGGCGACGGACGATGAGCGATCTCGCACAGCCCCTGCCGATGACCGATACGCCTGTGAAAGTCTCGGCGCCGCGGATCAGCGAGCGCCATGTCGCGGGAGCCCTGATCCTGGCGCTCTGCGCGGTTCTGGTCCTGATCATCGCGCTGCCGCTCTGGGCGCTGCTCTCCAAGAGCCTGGAGAATACCGATGGCAAATTCGTCGGGCTTGCGAATTTCGTCAGCTACGCGACGACGCCCTCGCTGTTCTATTCGCTGCTCAACAGCCTCCTCGTCGCCGGCGTGACGACCGCGATCGTGGTGCCGCTCGCCTTCCTCTATGCCTATGCTTTGCGCCGCAGCTGCATCCCGGCCAAGGGCGCCTTCTATGCCGCGGCGATGGTGCCCGTCTTCGCGCCCTCGCTCCTGTCCGGCCTCGCGCTGATCTATCTCTTCGGCAACCAAGGCATGCTGAAATCCTGGATGATTGGCGCCTCGCTCTACGGCCCGGTCGGCATCATCGCCGCCGAGGTGCTCTATTGCTTCCCCCATGCGATGCTGATCCTCGTCACGGCGCTGGCGCTCTCGGACGGGCGCCTGCGCGAGGCGGCGGACGCGATGGGCACCTCGCGCTGGCGCATCTTCCACACGATCACCCTGCCGGGCGCGCGCTATGGCGTGATCAGCGCGACCTTCGTCGTCTTCACCCTGGTCATCACCGATTTCGGCATTCCCAAGGTCATCGGCGGGCAGTTCAGCGTGCTGGCGACCGATGCCTACCGGCAGGTCGTCGGCCAGCAGAATTTCCCGATGGGCGCTGTCGTCGGCATCATCCTGCTGGTGCCGGCCGTGCTCGCCTTCTTCGTCGACCGTGTCGTGCAGCGGCGCCAGAGCGCCATGCTTTCGGCCCGCGCCGTGCCTTACGTCGCCAAGCCGGACCGGCGCCGCGACCTCGCGCTGCTCGGCTTCGTCAGTCTGATCGCGCTCGCCATCGTCGGCCCTTACGCGGTCGCCTTCTGGGGCTCCTTCGTCAAATACTGGCCCTATAACCTCTCGCTGACGCTGGGCAATTACGACTTCTCCACGGTCGAGCCCGATGGCTGGGGGCCTTATCGCAACTCCCTGCTGCTGGCTTCACTGACGGCGGTGATCGGCACGGCGCTGATCTTCACTGGCGCCTATCTGATCGAGAAGGTGAAGCTGTTCCCGCGACTGCGCGCCTTCGCCCAATTCCTGGCGA
Source organism: Allobosea sp. GW821-FHT09G06 (assembly GCF_059416005.1). Taxonomy (NCBI): domain Bacteria; kingdom Pseudomonadati; phylum Pseudomonadota; class Alphaproteobacteria; order Hyphomicrobiales; family Alloboseaceae; genus Allobosea; species Allobosea sp. GW821-FHT09G06. The sequence continues at coordinate 458,261 of NZ_JBWKOI010000003.1, forward strand.
TGCTGCCGATGGCGGTGCCCGGCCTCGTGCTCGGCCTCGGCTATGTCTTCTTCTACAATGCCGGCTGGAACCCGCTCGGCTTCCTCTACGGGACGCTGGCGATCCTGGTGATCAACACGGTCGCGCATTTCTACACGGTCGGGCACATCACGGCGCTGACCAGCCTGAAGCAGCTCGACGGCGAGTTCGAGTCGGTCTCCGCCTCGCTCAAGGTGCCGTTCTGGTCAACCTTCCGCCGCGTGACGGCGCCGATCTGCCTGCCGGCGATCCTCGACATCGCGGTCTATGTCTTCGTCAATGCGCTGACCACGGTCTCCGCCGTGATCTTCCTCTACGGCGCCGACACGAAGCTCGCGTCGATAGCGATCGTCCATATGGACGAGGCCGGCGCCATGGCCTCCGCCGCCGGCATGGCGAGTGTCATCATGGTCACAGCCATTGCCGTGAAGCTCCTCCATGTCGGTCTCGACCAACTGGTCTTCGGCCGCCTGCAGCAATGGCGCCAGCGCTAGGCACGGGTTGCGGCAGCGGGCATTGCCCTGCCGCCGTGCCCCGCTAGGCTGCAGGACCGAACCACTGAGGATCGAGACCAGCCGTGCGCCTTGGAGTGATCGCCGATATCCATGGAAACCTGCTCGCGCTCGAAGCGGTGCTGGCCAGGCTCGACGGCCTATCCGTCGATCGCCTGATCAATCTGGGCGATTGCGCCTCCGGCCCGCTCTGGCCGGCCGAGGCGGTCGCCTTGCTGCGCTCGCGCGAGATCAGTCATGTCCGCGGCAATCACGACCGGGTGCTGGGCGCGGCCTCGGCCCTCGGGCTGGGTGAGTCCGACAGCTACGCCTGGCAGGCGCTCGATCCCGAGGCCCGCGCCTGGCTCGCCAGCCTGCCGGTCGAGATAACGGTCGAAGGCGCTCTCTGCTTCCACGCCACGCCGGACCATGACGAAACCTATCTGATGGAAGAGGTGCACGACGGCCACCTCGTGCCATCGCCGATCGCGGCGATCGAGCAGCGCCTGGCCGGACGTACGGCGCCGCTGATGCTCTGCGGGCACAGCCATTTGCCGCGCGTTGCAAGGCTTGCCTCCGGCACGATCGTGCTCAACCCCGGCAGCGTCGGGAACCCGGCCTATCGCGACACGAATCCGGCGCATGTCTCCGAGAGCGGCGTGCCGCATGCCCGTTTCGCGGTGGTCACGCTCGGCGCGGAGATCGCGATCGAGCATCATCTCGCCGTCTACGACTGGGCTCATGCGGCACGCCGCGCCGAGCAGAACGGGCGCGTCGACTGGGCGCATGCATTGCGGACGGGAACGGCGCTGCCCTAGCGCTGTTACCCGCGCAGGGACCGCGCCAGCGCGAAGAAGGCCTGGATCGCCTTGCTGTTGCGGCGCTCGTGCAGGCAGATCAGCTTCTCGTGCATCAGGAGCGGCGGCCCGTCGAGCGGGATGCGGACGAGCTGCGGATCGTCCTCGCCGAACTCGGCCGCCGAGACGAAGCCGATTCCGCCGCCCGCCGCCACGATGGCGCGCACCGCCTCGCGGCCTTCCGCTTCGACGGCGTAGCTCAGCGTAACACCCTGTTCCGTCGCCCGCTGCTCCAGCAATTGCCGCGTGCGCGAGCCGCGCTCGCGCATGACCAGCGGCCATGTCGCCAGCTCTTGCAATGAAAGTGCTGGACGCGCCGCCGCCGGATGGCCCTTCGCGGCAAAGGCGATGATCGACGAGACATTGAGCGGCAGCACCTCGAAAGGCCGCTCGTCGGCGAGTTCGCCGAGCACGCCGATCTCGGCATCGTAGCCGACCAGCGTCTCGACGATGCTGCCGGTATTACCCTGCGCGATCGAGACCTGGATGCCGGGATGGCGCTCGCGGAAGGCGGTCAGCACGTCGAGCACATGGTGCACGGAATCGGCGACGATCCTGAGCGCGCCCGTCCGTAGCGAGCGCTCCTCCTGCAAAAGCTCCAGCGCCTCGCCCTCGGCCCCGAACAGGCGATGCGTGACGGCGAGCAGCCTCTGGCCGGCCGGCGTCAGGACGACCTGGCGATGGCGGCGGCTGAACAGCGCGACGTCGTATTCCTCCTCCAGCTTGCGGACCTGATCCGAGATCGCCGGCTGGGTGAGGTTGAGTGCCAGCGCCGCCTTCGAGAAGCCGCCGGACAGCGCGACCTGATGGAAGGCCCGGAGCTGGACATGACGCATGGCGGACGAAGTCTCGAAAAGCCGATGAGGAATGATATCGCTGAAATTTATACTTGGATATGAAATAGCGATTTTTCAGATCGATCGCACGTAGGCAATGTGACCCTCGACAGCGCCTGACTGGCGCAAAGTGAGGCCTTGCCATGCGCGTCGAAACCTCCGCCATCGTCCATACCGAAGGCGAATCCAACACCTCCGCGGCGCGCAGCGACTGGTCGGCCGGGATCGGCGATGCCGGAACCCGTGAGTTGCTCGCGCGCGATTCCGCTGCCTTCCTGCACCAGAGCCTGTCGAGCCCTTGCCTCACCGCCATCGCCAAGGCGGAAGGCATCTGGATCGAGGACACGATGGGGCGCCGCTACATGGATTTCCATGGCAACAGCGTCCACCATATCGGCTACGGCCATCCGCGCCTGAAAGAGGCGATCAAGGCGCAAATCGACGATCTCTGCTTCGCGCCGCGCCGCTTCACCTGCGAGCCGGCGGTCGAGCTCGCCGAGACGCTCGGGCGGCTGGCGCCGGGTGATCTCGGCAAGGTGCTCTTCACCACCGGCGGCTCGGACGCGATCGAGGTGGCGCTCAGACTCGCCCGCGCCGCGACCGGCCGCTTCAAGACCCTATCTTTCTGGGATGCGTTTCATGGCGCCGGCTTCGGCGCTTCCAGCGTCGGCGGCGAGGCGACCTTCCGCTCCGGCATCGCGGGGCCGCTCCTGCCGGGCGCCGAGCATGTCGCGCCCTGGGGCACCCGCAACTGCGCCTATGGCCATGACAATCTGGAGGATTCGGCGCGCGCCTGCGCCCGCATGATCTCCTATGTGCTGGCGCGGGAAGGGGATATCGCCGCCGTCGTTGCCGAGCCGATGAGGGCGACGCCTTATCCGCCGGCGCCCGGTTTCTGGAAGAGCGTGCGCGAGGCCTGCGACCGGCACGGCACGCTCTTGATCTTCGACGAGATCCCGACCGGGCTCGGCAAGACCGGGCGCTTCTTCGCCCACGAGCACGATGATGTTCAGCCGGACATGGTCGTGCTCGGCAAGGCGCTGGGCGGCGGCATCCTGCCGATCGCCGCCGTGGTGGCGCGGCGCGATCTCGATGTCGCAGGCGGCTATGCCATCGGCCACTACACCCATGAGAAGAACCCGGTCACGACCCGCGCGGCGCTGACCACGATCAACATCATCCGCGAGGAGGGGCTGACCGAGCGCGCCGCCGAGCTCGGCGCCTATGCGATGGAGCGTCTTCGCCATTTCGGCGCAAGCTGCCCGGCCGTCGGTGACGTGCGCGGGCGCGGCCTGCTCTTCGGGGTCGAGCTGGTCGCGGATCGCGACGCCTGGACGCCGGACAATGCCTTGGCCGAGCGGGCCTATTATCGCTGCCTCGAAGCCGGACTCAGCTTCAAGATCAGCCAGGGCAATGTACTGACCCTGTCGCCACCGATGGTGATCGCGCGGGCCGATCTCGAACGAGCGCTCGGCATCGTCGAGCAGGCGATCTTGGCGGGCTGAGGGGACGATGATGAAGGCTGTCCGCACCGACCGGGAACTGGAATGTCCGGAGATCGACGCCGGGCTTCGCGCCCGCGGCGTCGACCTCGTCACGCTTCCCGACGGGATTTCGGAGGAGGCGCTGATGCGGGAACTCGCCGACGCCGACCTGCTGTTGATGTGCTACACGCCTGTCACCGCGCGAGTGATCGCGTCGGCGCCCCGGTTGAAGGGCATCGTCAAATATGGCGTCGGCATCGACGCGATCGACATTCCGGCTGCGATCGCGCGCGGTATCCCCGTCGTCAACGTGCCCGAATATGCCGAGGAGACAGTCGCGGAGGGCGCCTTCGCCCTGATGATCGCGCTGGCGAAGCGCCTGCCGGAGATCGGCGGCGCCATGCAGAGCGAGGGCTGGATCTGGCCCGCTGCGCGCTGGCTTGGCCGCGACATCGCCGGCGCGACGCTGGGCCTCGTCGGCACCGGCAAGATCGGCCGCAGCATGGCGCGGATGGCGGGGCAGGGATTCCGGGCGCGCGTCCTCGGCTATGATCCGCATGTCGATGCCGCTACCATGGCGGCGGCCGGGATCGAGAAGATCGACGACCTCCACGCGATGCTCCAGCAATGCGATCTGGTCTCGCTACACAGCGTCCTGAACGACGCGACACGCCACATTATCGGCCGGGCCGAACTCGCCTGCCTCAAGCCGAGTGCCATCCTGGTCAATGTCTCGCGTGGCGCGCTGATCGACGAGGCGGCGCTGGTCGAGGCGGTGCTGGCGGGGAGGCTCGGCGGCGTCGGGCTCGATGTTTACAGCCAGGAGCCGCTCGCCCGGCAGGGGCATCCGCTCAGCCCCCTGTTCGGCCGCGACGACGTCATCCTGTTCCCGCACCTCACCTTCTTCACGATGGAGGCGATGCGGCGGCTCTCGGACGACACGCTGGCGCGCTGCTTCGAGATCCTCGACGGCAAGCCGGTTCAGATCCGCTCGCGAGACCCGCGTCTGCGCGCGCAGACGCGGAACGTCGCCTTCGCCTGAACCTATCGGAAGATCACCGTGCGGCGGCCGGCCAGCATCACCCGACGCTCGATATGCAGCCGGAGCGCCCGCGCCAGCACCACCGCCTCGATATCGCGCCCGGCGCTAACGAGGTCGTCCGGCGCCAGCGAATGGTCGGCGCGGCCGACGTCCTGATCGATGATCGGGCCTTCATCGAGATCGGGCGTGACGTAATGCGCCGTCGCGCCGATCAGCTTCACGCCGCGATCATAGGCCTGGTGATAGGGCTTGGCGCCCTTGAAGCTCGGCAGGAAGGAGTGGTGGATATTGATCGCCCGCCCGTCGAGCGCCCGGCAGAGATCGTTCGACAAAACCTGCATGTAGCGCGCGAGCACGACCAGCGATGAATTCGTCTCGGCGACGATCTCCAGCAATCGCGCTTCCTGCTCCGCCTTGGTCGCGGGCGTGACCGGCAGGTAGTGGAACGGGATGCCGTAGCTCTTGGCCAGCGCCTCGAAATCGCGGTGGTTGGAGACGATCGCCGGGATTTCGATGTTGAGATTGCCGGTCGCCTGCCGGAACAGCAGGTCGTTCAGGCAATGGCCGAAGCGCGAGACCATCAGCAGGACGCGTGCCGGAGCGGCGGCGTCGATCGCGTCCCAATCCATGCGGAAGGTGCCTGCGACGCCGTCGAACTCGCGCCGGAAGGCGGCCTCGTCGAAACGCTCGCCGCTCGCGAAGGCGACGCGCATGAAGAAGCGGCCGTCGCGCGGATCGCTGAACTGCGCGCTTTCCAGGATGTTGCAGCCATGGCGGTAGAGCACGCCGCTGACGGCATGGACGATGCCCGGCCGGTCCTCGCAAGACAGCGTCAGGATGCGATCGGGCTTCTGCACCTTGAAGTCCCGCCCGAGGGCGGGGGCATGCGCGGAATGGGCCTCAGTCATGGTTTTCGTTTCTCTACTGTGGCTTGCGGTCGAGCGGCGCCGCGAGGCTGGCGCTGACCGGAACTTTGGTGCCGGCGAGGTCGATAGACCAGCTCCGTGCATCGAGCCAAGCCTGGTCGATCGGTTGATCGCTCGAGGCCCAGCCCAGCGCCACGATGCCATCGAGGCTCGCACCGAAACCGGCCGAGGTGATCTCGCCGACCGGCTTGCCATCCGCCAGGATCGCTTCGCCGCCCCAGGCCATTTGCCCGTTCGGGCGCGGCCCGACAAGAGCGATCAGCCGTTTCGTGCGTGGTGCGGCCTTGGCAGCAATGAGCGCCTCGCGGCCCAGGAAGTCGCCCTTGCCGAGCTTCACCGCGAAGCCGAGTCCGGCCTCGTATGGATTGACGTCCGGCGTTAGCTCGCGACCCCAGGCGCGAAAACCCTTCTCGATGCGCAGCGAGTCCACGGCGTAATAGCCGGCATCCACCAGTCCGAGATCGGCTCCGGCCTCATGCAGCGCGTCATAGATCGCGGCGGTGAACTCGACGGGCGCATAGAGCTCGAAGCCGTCGCCGAGATAGGAGCGGCGGCAGGCCCAGGTCGTGGCATAGCCGATCGTGATCTTGCGGATCGCATTGGCCGGGAAATCGGCGAGATCGAAGGAGGTTGGCGAGAGGCGGGCCAGAAGCTTGGGGACCTTCGGCCCGGCGAGCGAGAGCACGGCATAGGAGGAGGTCACGTCCGTCAGCGTCACGCCCTCGGGGAGCTGGCGCCTGATCCAATGCGCGTCGCGCGTCGCCTGGGCGGTGCCGGTGAGCAGGAGATAGGCGTCGGGCGCGATCCGTGCGGCTGTGAGATCGCTTTCGAACGTACCTCGGGCATTGAGCAGCGCCGTGTAGACGGAAGTGCCGACCGGCACGGCGACATCGTTGGCGGCGAGGCGCTGCAGGGCGGCCTCGGCCTGCGCCCCCTGGAGCAGGAACTTGGCGAAGCTCGACATGTCGACGAGCCCAGCCGCCTCGCGGCAAGCGCGATGCTCGGCCGCGACGGTCTCGAACCAGTTCTGCGGCCCGAAGGAATAGCCGATCGTGCGCTCGTCCTCGCTGCGGGCGAAATAGTTGGCGCGCTCCCAGCCCATCTTGGAGCCGAAGACGGCGCCCTTGGCGGCGAGGCGATCATAGAGTGGCGAGCGCCGGAAGGGGCGGGCGGTGTCGAGCTCGCGGTTCGGCCAGGGCATGGCGTAATGCAGGCCGAGCGTCTCCTTGACCCGGTCCTTCAACCAGGCCGGGTTGTTGTTGAAATCGGCGAAGCGGCGGATGTCGACCGGCCAGAGATCGCTCGTCGCCTCGCCCTCGACGATCCATTCGGCCAGCGCCCGCCCGGCGCCGCCGGCGGACGCAATGCCCATCGAGTTGAAGCCGGCGCCGACGTAGACGCCGGCCACCTCCGGCGCCTCGCCGAGCAGGAAATTGTTGTCCGGCGTGAAGCTTTCGGGGCCGTTGAGGAAGGTCTTGATTTCGGCGGTCTCCAGCGCCGGCACGCGCTCCAGCGCGTTTTCCATCAGGATGCCGAACTGATCCCAGTCGTCGGGCAGGAGCTGGAACTCGAACGGGTGGGGGATGCCGTCCATGCCCCAGGGCTTCGCATCCGGCTCGAACCCGCCCATGACGAGCCCGCCGACCTCCTCCTTGAAATAGATATAGCCGTCGGGATCGCGCATCACCGGCAGGTCCGGCGAGACGCCCGCGATCTTGCCGGTGACGATGTACATGTGCTCGGCCGAGTGCAGCGGCACCGAGACGCCGCACATCTGGCCGATCGTGCGCGACCACTGCCCGGCGCAGATGACCAGCATCTCGCATTCCACCCGGCCCTGATCGGTCTGCACCGCCTTGACCCGGCCTTTCTCGGTCTCGATGCCAGTGACGCGGATGCCCTCGCGCACGGTCGCGCCGCCGCTGCGGGCGCCGCGCGCCAGCGCCTGCGTGATGTCGGAGGGGTTCGCCTTGCCGTCGCCGGGCAGCCAGACGCCGCCGACGAGATCGTCGGTGCGCATCACCGGCCACTTGTCGCCGGCCTCTTGCGGGCTGAGTTCCTCGATCTCGACGCCCTGCGCGCGCGCTGCCGATATCGTGCGGCGTAACTGCGTCATGCGCTCCTCGGTGCGGGCGACCGAGACCGAGCCGCAGCGCTTCCAGCCGGTTGCGAGCCCGGTCTCGTTCTCCAGCGAGGCGTAAAGCTCCGTCGAATAGCGGATCAGGCGCGTCATGCTGGACTGGCTTCGGAGCTGTCCGACGAGGCCGGCCGCATGCCAGGTCGTGCCGGAGGAGAGGCGCCCCTGTTCCAGCAGCAGCACGTCGCGCCAGCCGAGCTTGGTCAGGTGATAAGCGACCGAGCAGCCGATGATGCCGCCGCCGATGATGACGACGCGGGATTGGGTGGGAATGGACATGAGCGCCTCCGCGATGGAAGGCAGCTTAACGGCGTGAATTCAGAAAACAACAAAAAACCACAAAAACAGTCAAATTATCAGGCGTGAATCCGAACCCCTCGCTCGGCCAGTTTCGCGGCGAGCGGCGCTGGCGGAGCGTGGTCGACCAGAAGCCCGGCGCAAGGCTTGTCGCCAGCGATGCGGCTGGGCAGGACGAGCCCGAACTTGCTGCTGTCGGCCATCAGGAAGCCTTGCTCGGCAGCATTTAGCAGGGCGGTCCGGGTCGCGGCGCCGGCACGGGTATAGTCGGTGAGATGTCCGTCCGGATCGACGCCGCCGACGCTGACGAAGGCGAAATCGGCCGAGAGCCGCGCGATCGCCCGCAGCGTCTCCGGGCCGGCGGTCGCATCCTCGTTGCGGTCGAATTCGCCGCCGATCAGGAAGACGCGGGCGCCGGCCAACCGGCTGACGAGCCGCGCATTCTCCAGCGAGGTCGTGTGCACGATCAGGCGCTTGCGGTCCGACCGGGCCAGGGCGCGTGCAAGCGCCTCGGTCGTCGTGCCGGAATCGAGCAGGATGGTCATGCCGTCGCCGATCAGCGAGACCGCGAGATCGGCGATCGCCTCCTTGCCGGCGCGGTTCACGGTGCGGCGGCTGGCGAAAGAGGCTTCCGAGCGTTCGTTGCGGATCGCGCCGCCATGAACGATGGCGAGCAGGCTGCCGGCCGACAACGCCTTGAGATCGCGCCGGACCGTCTCGCGCGAGACGTCGAGCGCCTGTGCCAGCTCCTCCACCGTGACGGAGCCCGTCTCGTCGAGCTTCGCCAGGATGGCGTTGTGCCGCCGCGCTGCGATATCGCGTGTCATGGCAGCGGGGCCGGCTAGGCCGTGGCCCCGATCCCGCCGATGCAGGTGTACTTCACATCGAGATAGTCCTGCAGGCCGTATTTCGAGCCTTCCGAACCCAGTCCCGATTCCTTGACGCCGCCGAAGGGCGCGACTTCGGTGGTGACGAGACCTTCGTTCACACCGACGATGCCGTATTGCAGCGCTTCCGAGACGCGGAAGGTGCGGCCGAGATCGCGCGTGTAGAAATAGCAGGCGAGCCCGTATTCGGTGTCGTTGGCGAGGCGCAGCGCCTCTTCCTCGGTTTCGAAACGGAAGACCGGGGCGACAGGCCCGAAGATCTCCTCGCGCGCGAACTGCATGGCGCCGGTCGCACCCGCGATCACGGTCGGCTCGTAGAAGCTTAGGCCCAGTTCCGAGCGCTTGCCGCCGGTCGCAATCGTGCCGCCCTTGGCCTTGGCGTCGGCCACCATCTCCTCGACCTTGGCGAGCGCCTTCTCGTCGATCAGCGGGCCCTGCGTCACGCCGGCCTCGAGGCCGGAGCCGAGCTTGAGCTTGCGGGTCGCGGCCGCCAGCTTCTCGACGAAGGCGTCGTAGATGCCGGCCTGCGCGTAGAAGCGGTTGGTGCAGACGCAGGTCTGTCCGGAATTGCGGAACTTGGCGGCGATCGCGCCTTCGACCGCGCGGTCGAGATCGGCATCGTCGAAGACGATGAAGGGCGCGTTGCCGCCGAGCTCCATCGAGACCTTCTTGACCGTCTCGGCCGCCTGCTTGAGCAGCACCTTGCCGACCGGGGTCGAGCCGGTGAAGGTGATCTTGCGCACCAGCGGATTGCCGGTGAGTTCGCCGCCGACCGTGCGGGCGTCACCTGTCACGACATTGACGACGCCGGCCGGGATGCCGGCCTTCTCGGCAAGGATGCCCCAGGCCAGCGCCGAATAGGGCGTCTGCGAGGCCGGCTTGGCGACGACAGTGCAGCCGGCGGCCAGCGCCGGGCCGATCTTGCGGGCCAGCATCGAGGAGGGGAAGTTCCAGGGGGTGATCGCGCCGACCACGCCGAGCGGCTGCTTGGTCACGATGATGCGCCGGTCGGCCCAGGGCGAGGGGATGACGTCGCCATAGACGCGCCGCGCCTCCTCGGCGAACCACAGCACATAGGCTGCGCTCATGCCGACCTCGCCCTTGGCCTCGGCCAACGGCTTGCCCTGTTCGCGTGTCAGAAGTTCGGCGAGCGCGTCCTGAGCTTTGAGGATTTCGTCGGCGAGCTTGCGCAGCAGCGCCGCGCGCTCCTGCGCCGTCTTGGAGGCCCAGGCCGGGAAGGCGGCATGCGCGGCCTCGATCGCGGCGCGCGTTTCCTCGACGCCGGCCGAGGGAACCGAACCCATCGTTTTGCCGGTAGCCGGGTCGATCACGGGAATCGTCCCGCCCGACGCCTTGTCCAGCCAGCGCCCGCCGACGAAGATCGCGTCGCGCTTGAAATCGCTCCACTGGGACATGATTCAGCCTTTCGGAAATGCGGGCAGGCACAGCCTCGCGCCCTTGCGGTGAACAAGGCTTGGATCGGCGAGGTTCTGCGGACAGGACGTCACCAGCTCTTTCTAGTCCGCGACCGGCGCCGTGTGAACAGCCGCGCTTCCCCGCCGTTACGGCCTGCTGTTGAATAGGCGCGTGATGACGATGAGCGAAGGCCGATGGGCATGATTCTGGTCTGTGGTGAGGCGCTGGTCGATCTGTTCGCCGGTGCCGGTGAGGGCAGCGAGAGGTCGGCACGGATCGTGGCCGGGGGCTCGCCCTTCAATGTCGCGATCGGGCTGGCACGCCTCGGCGTCGAATCGGCTTTCCTCGGGGGCGTCTCGCGGGACGGCTTCGGCAGCATGCTCGCCGACCTGCTGGCGCACGAAGGGGTCGATAGCCGCTATCTCGTCCGGACGGATCGGCTCTCCACGATCTCGGTGGTGGCGACCGGCAAGGACGGCCATCCCAGCTACTCCTTCCACGGCGAAGGCGCGGCCGATCGCGCGCTCGTTCCTGCCGATCTGCCGCCGGCACTGCCCGATGCGGTCCGGGCCCTGACCTTCGGCTCCTACACCATGGCGGTGGAGCCGGTCGGCTCCACCTTCGCGGCGCTGGCCGAGCGAGAACGCGGCCGGCGCGTCATCAGCGTCGATCCCAATCTGCGCCCCACGGTGATCGGCGATATGGCGCGCTGGCATGGCGCCGCCGAGCGCTTCTATCGCGCGGCGACGCTGATCAAGGCCAGCGACGAGGATATCCGGATCGCCTGGGACGGGCAGCTCACGATCGCCCAGGCCGCCGCCTATTGGCTCGACCTGGGCGCGCAGCTTGTCGTGGTTACGCAAGGCGGGCAGGGCGCCACGGCCTATTCCGCAGCCGGTCAGGTCGCTGTGCCCGGTCATCAGGCCGCCGTGCAGGACACCGTGGGCGCGGGCGATACCTTCCATGCCGCGCTGCTCGCGCGCCTCGCCAAAACCGGCCGGCTCGATCCGGCTGCGATCGCGGCCCTCGACCGGGAGGCGCTCGCGGGGCTGCTCGCCTATGCCACGGCCGCTGCGGCGATCACGGTGACGCGGCGAGGAGCCGATCTCCCGACGGCCGCCGAGGTCGAGGCGGCGCTTCGCTAGCGAAGCTGCCGGAAGCGGCGGCTACTTGTCCGGCGGGGCCATGGCGGCGTCCAGAAGCGGCATCACGTCCCAGATCCGGCGGTTGAGTGCGTGAAGATCCTGGATCGTGTGTGCGATCTCCTCCAGCCGGGCGTCATCGACGGCCTTGCGGATGCCGAAGCGTAGATTCCCGCGGCTCTCCTCCACCTTCATGTGCTGCGTATGGGTGATGTCGCCATCGGCATCGATGACGAAGGTGGCGTGACTCAGATCGTTGCGCAGCCGCGTCGCGGCAGAGAACCGCTCGACGATGTCGTTGATCTCGTTGCGCAGCGCCTTGTCGAGCGGTGCGATCTTGGCGAGGCGCTGCACGAGGTCGAGGCGGGCGCGTGTCGTGTTCAGCGTGGCGAAGACGATGGCGGCAGCGCGCTCGTCCGTGCCGAGCAGCAGCATCAGCAGGTAGATGAACAGGCTCTCGTCGTTCGACCACGCAAGATTCAGGTCGCCTACCAGGTTCATGAAGGCTAGCCTGCGTTCGGAGGAGCGCCGCGCCGAGACGATGGTCAGCGCGTCGAAATCCGGGCGGGGTGGCAGGACCGAGGATCCCTTTGCGGGCCTGCGCATAAGCTCCCCCATTTTACGGCAAGATTTCGGATCGGGCGGGGCCGCCATGTTCGAGCTGGTCAAGATGCGCAGGGCAAGGCGACTGGCTCACGCCACGCTTGAACCGTTCCTGCACAGGGGCGCGAGCGACAGCGACGGCTTGCAGGCGGGCGACTGGCTTCATCCGCAGATCATCGGCTTCCTTGCGACGCTTGTCACGCTGCTCGCGCAGCGCGCCTGCGGCCCGATGCGCGACCACACGCTCGCGGCGGTGCAGTCGGATGTTCTCAATGCTGTGACGGGCATCGGCCCGGAACTGATCGGGGAAGAGATCTGCCTGTGGAGCAGCCGTGGCGACCCTGCCTTCGCTGCCGGCGTGGTCGGCGCAGCCGCTTTTCTGGAAGCGATGTCGGGCGTTGGCGAACCGGACGCTACCGAAGCGGTTGACGCGACATTGATCCTGATCTGGGACGAGCATGTCGGGCACCTGCTCGTGCGGTCGCACGGCAGGCTCTAGAGCTCTTCTGTGAAAGGGAAGAGATTGGCGAGGGGCTGAGGCAGTAGGCGCGGCAGCGCGCGGCTTCCTAACGGATAGGCTAGAGCCGGGCATCGTTCTGCCGGCAGCGTTCCAGTGGTTGTTCCGGCTCGTCGAACAGGCTCAGCTGGAGCTGTTGCTCGCCGGGGCTCTCATGGCTTTGAGGCAACGCACCAGAGGGACGCGACAGCAGGCGATGCAGTGCGTCGAGGAATGCGCCGTCGCTGCAGGGTGATGCCAGATTGTCGAGAGCGCCGAGGAAGCGCTCGTATCGTGCCCGATAGACCGCTTGTCCGGGTTGGGGCGGCGATGTGGCCTCCGGAAGCGGCGCCCGGATTTCGATGGGCGGGCGGGCTTCGCGGGAAAGGGGCTCCGCATAGTCCTCGCTTGCCGCCATCCCCGCCGTGATCTTGCCTTTCAGGTGCCAGGCCGTCCTGACGGATATGCCGAGAATCTGCCCCAGCTTCTGCGAACTCAGGCGCTGGCGGCTCGACATGAGCAGGTAGAGACCCTGCAGCCAGACATGCAGCGGGACGTGGCTGTTCTGGAAGATCGTGCCGTGCCTCACCGTGAAGGGCTTGCGGCAAGCGTAGCACTTCCAGGTGCCGACCGAGCTGCTCAGCCCGCTGAGCCGGCCGATCCGTGATCTTTCCTGGCAATGGGGGCAAACCGGCCCATCCCGCCAGACCAGCGCCTCAAGCGAGAGAAAGGCGGATCGTTCGTCGTGCAGGCGGACGGCAGACGGCATGGCCAGCCTCCGGTGCGGAGTGGGACAATCCTTGGGTCGCCAAAAGTCAACAATCGGTTAACGCAGGGTAATTATTCAGCACGTTGACGCTTGGGGTGCGTCATGGCTCTTTATAGCAACGGATTGCCTTCGAGGGAATAAAAATCACCGAAGGCGGCCGAGGTTAAGCTCTGAAATCGCGAATTTGTTATGATGTTTTATACGCGATCAATCTTGGTCGCGAAGGGTTTGTGTTTGGAATTTTCAAACATTAATGAAAGTTAACTCATGTATATGCCATGAGTTCTATGAGTTTGCTATTTATTCCGAAGAGGATGTTCAGAATAACAATAACGCATAGCGCCTCGATCGGAATGAATATTCCGCAACCGTCACTCAGGAGGCAGGCCGATGATTTAGCAACGCGTGCACGCGGGCTTCAGGCCCGGAATTGGGAGGACGCTTCGCTGAACTGGCGAGGCCAAAGCCCGAAAATCATGGCGTTTTCATTCAATCGACATCGTTTGTAACGGGACGCGCAGCGCAGAAGAGAGGCGCGGGACCGAAAAGCAGCGATGTCTCCTGAACAACAGGAGCGTATCATGGGTCAGCCGCATCATAACCCCAAGCCCCCGAAGAATGACGATCAGTCCCAGGCTCAGGGCCAGCTTCAGGGCCAGGCCGAGCTTCAGGCTCAGTTGCAGGGACAAGGTCAGGGTCAGGGTCAGGGACAAGGCCAGGGTCAGGGCCAGTATCAGTATGCCGGGCAGGCCGTCGAGACCGACGTCTGGAATGCCAACGGTAATCTCAACGGCAACGGCAATCTGAACGGCAACGGCAACCTCAATGCCAACGGCAACGTCAACTACAATGAGGTCACCAACGACATCAACAATCACGTCAACACCTGCGTCGACGTGAATGTGAAGGTCAATGTCGATGCCGAGTCGTATGAGCCCCCGACACCGGCCGGCCCGATCGATCCCGACTCGATCGATATCGATTCCATCTCCGGCATCAACAACTCGATCATCATGCCGGATGTCGTCTATCAGTCGGTCTCGACCGGCAACGCGTTCAATCTCGACCAGGTCAACAACCTGACCGACAATGACACGCTGTCGAACCCGAACGTGAGCTACAACGCCGGCGGCCTGGCCGATGCCTGCTGCTGGGATCCGTGCGGTAGCGATGCCAACTCGGTCGGCGACTTCACCATGAGCGCCAGCGCGGCGGGCGGCACGGCCAGTGCCTATATCGGCTCCCTCAGCGGCGACGACGGCGACTTCGGCGGCTCCGGCGCCGCTTCGGCTGCGGCCTCCGTCAACCAGGAAGCCTTCACCCAGTCGATCGTCCAGGGTGCGAACATCCAGTTCAACTCTGTCGAGATGACGGTGGGCAGCGGGGACGCTCTCGACTCCCTGTAAGACCTGACCAGACCAGAGGACCGCGCGGGCTTTCCCCGCGCGGTTTTCGCTCTGGATTGCTCTCCCATCATGCGCGAGATGCGCGTGGACTCTTCCCGCCCGGTGCGAGCCGGACGCAGTGGAGGATTGTGCCATGCATGCCGGCGGCTTCACTGAGACCATCTGGCACTTCATCGGCTATCTGCATCTCGCCGATTCGGTGGCGCGCGCGTCCGTCCTCTACGAGGGCGATCCGCAGGCCCCGATCCCCCCGGAATACCGTGACCTCCCGTTCGAGCCGCTCCGCGGCCTTGCCTTCGACGAGCTCGTCTCGGTTCCGATATCGATCCAGGAGCCCCTCGCGCCGCGTGCGTCGGATAGCCCTGAATACGACCTGTCGCCCGCAAGTTTGAGCGGGCTGGGGCGGCCCTTGCCGTCATTCCTCTCGCCGCTGAAGCCCATTCCATTCCAGGGTGTTGATCATGGCTTCGCCATGCAGACTGGCCCCCGCGTCATTACGGTCGAATACCGGGACGGCGGTCTGGAGAACCTGATCCAGATCAGGCAGATCAATACCCAGAACGACCGCGATCTCATCACCTCGGACGACATCCTCAATGCCGACGGGACGCCCGTCGTTCCCGTGGAGCTCGAGTTCGGCGGTCATCTGGCGGCACTGCTCGAACAGGCGAACGAGGTGGCGCCTGAAGGCATTCCCGAGATGGCGACGGCCCTCCAGTTCGGGACCGAGAGCGCCGTCGCGATGATTGCGGATCGCGATGCGGCCTGGGCCGAAACCGGCAGCCCCTATTCCGACGGCCGGCCGACGACGGCTGCGCCGGAAGGGCGTATCGTCGACGGCGTCGCGGGCGCGCCGGATCCTTACGCTCCGACATCGGCGGATTTCGCGCCCTGGCGGCCCTCCGAAGATGAGGAAGGAGCTGGCAAGCCGGTCGAAACCTCCGTGGAAGTGACGTTGGATCTCGCTAGCCCGACCGGGGGCGTCGCGACACTGGCCGAGGTCGGCCTCAATACCCAGATCAACGCCGCGGTGATCTTCGACGCCAATGAGGCCGTCGGCTCGATGATGGTCGGCGGCGACTATTTCTATTCCCGCGGCATCGTTCAGGTGAACATCCTGGTCGACAACGACCATGTCGATATCGCTGTCGCCGGCGACCTCGCGCCGATCGTGAAGACGGCCGGGAACGAGGCCCACAACATCGCCGAGTTCATCACGCATGAATCGACGATCAGCGTTCGCGGCGCGTCGGCGACTCCGCATTGGGTGGTCGATGTCATGCCGGGTGATTTCTACGACGTGAAGTCGATCGTCCAGTTCAACGGGCTCGACGACAATGACCGGACGGTTCAGGCAGAGTCCGGGACCTATTTCGACCTCGGCACCGGCGAGAACCTGCAAGTCAATCTGACCAAGATTTTCGGGGTCGACAGCTACGATATCATCATCATCGGCGGCAACTATCACCGCGCGGATTGGATCTACCAGTATAACATCGTGCTCGATCCCGACTACGCCACGCTCTACGGCACCGGCGGAGAGGACAGCGAGACGACCGTCACCACAGGCTTCAACAGCCTGATCAACCAGGCGACGATCGAGGGCTACGACGCCCCGGCCTTCAAGCCAATGCTCGACGTCCATCACGATCTGATCGGGCTTCTTGCCGACGGTACGACGATCCTCATCCCCAATGCCGACTGGCAGCTCTATGGCAGCGCCTCCGGTACCCTCAAGATCCTCTACGTTCCCGGCGATTACTACGACATCAACGTCATCACGCAGGTGAACGTCCTGGTCGATGGCGACCAGAGCATTCAGGCCAGCGCCAATGCGGGCACCGAGCAGGGCGTGGCAGCGGGCGCGAACAGCGCGCTCAACGAGGCCTACATCGTCGATGGCGGCCTGCTCTCGACCTCAAACTATCTTGGCGGCGAGGCCTATGAGGAGGCCGTGCTGATCCAGGTCAACATCGTCACCGACAGCGACACCGTGACGATCCACGACACGAGCACGCTGGTGCCGGAGCTCATCGCCTTCGCCGAACATGCGGCGCAGGAGTCGGAGCCCGACTGTCCGCCCGCGCAGACCGTGGATCACCAGCAGGACCATCTGACGTCGAGCATCATGGTTTGAGGCGCAGCAAGAGGACGGGGACGGGGCATGAGCGACAAGAGCGAGGCAACACCGCCGGCCAAACCGCTTCAGGCCGGCCCGGCTCCGGTTCATGTGCTCGGCCTGCCGCCGGCGATCGGATTGGCAGGCATCAGGCCGGACAGCACGGCCAACAGCAATAGCCGCGTCGCTCTCTCCCCAGTCGAAGCTGCGGAGCCGCCGAAAGCCGACAGCCCGCGCGCCGACGCGCGTGGCGACGGCCAACCGGCCGTCGAACCCGTCCTGCTGCGGCCGAAGCCGGACAACGATGCGCCGAAGATGGCCGAGGACGGCGATCGCGGCGGCAAGGGCAATGGCGGCGGCGGTAACGGCGGCGGTGGTGGCGGCGGTTCGGGGCGCGGTGCGCCGATCGAGCAGCGCCTGGGCGATCGGGATTTCAAGCAGGTCCTGGGTCAGGGGCTCTCGGGCGCCCGGCACAACCTGGTGATCGTGGCGGTCTTTTCCGTCGTGGTGAACACGCTGGTGCTCGCCGTGCCGATCTATCTTTTCCAGATGTCGGATCGCGTGCTGACCAGCCGCAGCCTCGATACGCTCATCATGCTGTCGCTCATCGTCATGGTCGCGATCGGCGCCCATGTCCTGCTCGACATGGTGCGCCGCTTCATGCTGATGCGTGTGGCGGTGGATGTCGAAAGCCGGCTTGGCGGTCCGGTGCTCGCCGCCGCCGCCAAGGCGGCTCAGAGCGGTTCCAATCGCGAGTTCCAGACGCTGGCCGATCTCCAGCAGATCCGCAGCTTCCTCACCGGCCCGGTGATCCTGACGATGCTCGATGCGCCGACGGCGCCGATCTACCTGCTGGCGGTCTTCCTGATCCACCCGCATCTCGGCTACATCGTCACCGTCGCTGCGGTCATTCTCTTCGTCATCGCCTATTTCAACCAGCAGATCACGGCCGTGCCCTTCGCCCGATCGAGCGCCTTCACCACGCGCGCGAACCTCCAATCGGAGGCCATGTCCCGCAACGCGCAGGTGATCAATGCCATGGGCATGATCCCCGAAGGCGTGCTGATGTGGGGGCGCGAGACGGCGGAATCCCTGAAGGCACAAGTCAGCGCGCAGGATCGCAACATCCTCATGACCGGCGTCTCCAAATTCTTCCGCCTGGGCACGCAGGTCGCGATGCTCGGCTGGGGTGCGATGCTTTCGCTCGAAGGTCACCTGACCGGCGGCATGGTCATCGCCTCCTCGGTCGTCGCCGGCCGCGCCCTGGCGCCGATGGAAGGCACGATCGAGGGCTGGCGCAGCTTCATCCATGCGCGCGCCGCCTTCCAGCGCGTCAAGGCGCTGCTGCAGGCTTCCCCGCTCAATCTCGACCGGCTGAAGCTGCCGAGCCCGAAGGGCCGCCTCGATGTCGAGCGCATCCTTTATGTGCCGCCGCCCAACAAGAAGGTCATCCTGAACGGCATCAGCTTCAGCCTCGAGCCTGGCGACTCGCTCGCCATCGTCGGTGCCTCCGGCTGCGGGAAGTCGACGCTTGCCCGCATGCTCGTCGGCTCGATCTCGCCGACCGCCGGCACCGTGCGGCTTGACCGGATGGAGCAGCGCAACTGGGATCCGCGCCAGTTCGGCGAGAACGTCGGCTATCTCCCGCAGGACGTGCAGCTCTTCCCAGCCTCGATCAAGGCCAATATCGCCCGTATGCGCGACGACGCCTCCGATGCCGATGTCTTCGAGGCGGCCGAGATCGCCGATATCCATGAGATGATCGCCCAGTTCACCCATGGCTACGAGACGCAGATCGGCATCGACGGCGCGCCGCTCTCCGGTGGGCAGAAGCAGCGGCTGGGCCTCGCGCGGGCCTTCTACGGCAATCCCCGGCTGGTCGTGCTCGACGAGCCGAATTCCAATCTCGACGTGCTCGGCGAAGCGGCTCTCGCCCGTGCCTTCGCGCGCGCGAAGGATCGCGGCATGACCGTAATTGCCGTGACGCAGCGGCCGGCCCTGCTGCGCAGCGTCGACAAGATCATGATGATCAAGGACGGCGCGGTGCAGGCCATCGGCGCCCGCGACGAGATCCTGCCGATGATCGTCGGCCAGCGCAGCATCGACGGCGGCGCGCCGCGACCGCAATAGCTTGAACTCAGGGAGTGGACACATGAGCGTTCAGCCGATGTCGCAACCCTGGTATGCCGATGTGCCGCGCAGCACGCGATCTGCGACGATCGGCGGCGCCGTCATCGTGGCCGTGACCGTGATGGGCTTCGGCGTCTGGGGCAACACCGCGCCGATCGCAGGCGCGGTCATCGCCACCGGCGTCTTCGTCACCACCGGCCAGAACAAGACGATCCAGCATCTGGAAGGCGGTGTGATCCGTGAAATCCTCGTCCGCGAGGGCGACGTCGTCGTGCCCGGCCAGCCGCTGGTCAAGCTGGACGACACCTCGGCCCGCGCCGAGTTACGGCGCCACGAGCTCAAGCTCTACCGCCTCGAGATGATCGAGAGCCGGCTCAGGGCCGAAGTTGTCGGTCTGGATGAGTTCACCGGGCCGTCGCATCTGTTCGACAGGCGTAGCGACCCCGATATCGCCGCGTTGTTCGCAGCCCAGCAAACCGCCTTCCGCGCCCGGCGGAGCAACATGGCCAGCGAGATCGCCGCCCATCAGAAGAGTATCGACGCCCTGGAGGAGAAGGTCTCCGGCAGCAAGGTGCAGCTCGCCGGCGTCGAGCGGCAGTCGCAATTGCTGAAGGAGGAGCTGGAGGGCAAGCAGGCCCTGCTGCAGCGCGGCTATATCCGCAAGCCGGAAGTGCTCTCGCTCCAGCGCCTTGCCGCCAACCTGACCGGCGAGGCGGGTCGCATCACCGGCGATATCGGCGATTCCCGCGAGCGGATCGCCCGTTCGGTCGAGCAGATCGACGGCGTGCGCAAGAACGCCCAGAAAATCGCCTCCGACCAGCTCCAGGAGATCAGCGCCGATCTCAACGACGTGCGTGAGCGCATCCACACCGTGAAGGGCGTGCTCGACCGCTCGAACATCACCGCCCCGGTCAAGGGCACGGTGGTCAAGCTGCGCTATCACACTTCAGGCGGCGTCATCGAAGCCGGCAAGAACATCATGGAAATCGTCTCGCTGCAGGACGAGCTCATCATCGAGGCGCGCGTGCGGCCGCAGGACATCGACAAGATCAAGCACAGCCAGCTCGCCAGCGTGCGCCTGACCGCGCTCAACCAGCGCATCACGCCCATGGTCACCGGCAAGGTGATCTATATCTCGGCGGACGCGCTGCCCGACGAGAAGCAGCGCGCCTACCCCTCCGTGCCGGATCTCTATGTCGTCCGGGCCAGGCTCGACCCTGAGAGCGTCGCTGGCATTCACGATTTCCAGCCGACGCCGGGAATGCCGGCGGATGTCTATATCAAGACGACCGAGCGCACCTTCTTCGAGTATCTGATGCAGCCGTTGAAGGACAGCATGGCTCGGGCCTTCCGCGAGACCTGACAGCTTCAGCATCGACCGGCGGGATCGCCCTTCGCCGGTCGGGCCGGCGGTTTCCCTGGTGCATTGCGCCGGGGAAACTGTGTTTGTTCGCATCCTCCTCCCTGCAGGCAAGCATGACGCATGTCGCGTGTGCGCAAGTCGACGCGGCGGCCTCAAATCCTGGCGAGCCCAGACGGCAGGTGGCCCAAATTCCGATTTTGCCTAAAAATGCGACATTATTCCGGATTGGAAATGGTTTGCTCAGAAAATAGCCATGATCGGATAGGTTGCGAGGGGCTTGCGCATCATTCCGTCAAGATCGGGGACTGACCAGAGAACCGCGTGGAATCGGAGGTTTCCTTGGGGAAAACCGGTCTTTCGGCTGTTGGCACATCGCTTGCGTTGGATTGTTCATGGGCCGCACGGCCCGTCGGCGTCGAGGGGGCGCCGTCAACAACATTCCTTCGGGAGATGGCCGTGAACAGCAACCGTCGCGAATTTCTCGGCACCGCTCTGGCGGGTGCCGCTTTCCTCGGATCGTCCTACCTGCCGGCGGCGGCGCAGCAGGAGACCATCAAGGTCGGCATCCTTCACTCGCTCTCGGGCACGATGGCTATCTCCGAGACGACGCTGAAGGACGTCATGCTCATGCTCATCGAGGAGCAGAACAAGAAGGGCGGTCTCCTCGGCAAGAAGCTGGAGGCCGTCGTCGTCGATCCCGCCTCGAATTGGCCGCTCTTCGCCGAGAAGGCGCGCGAGCTCATCACCAAGGACAAGGTCGCGGCCACCTTCGGCTGCTGGACCTCCGTCTCCCGCAAGTCGGTGCTGCCGGTCTTCAAGGAACTCAACAACATCCTGTTCTACCCCGTCCAGTACGAGGGCGAGGAGAGCGAACGCAACGTCTTCTACACCGGCGCCGCGCCGAACCAGCAGGCGATCCCTGCCGTCGACTATCTCGCCAAGGAGGAGAAGGTCGAGCGCTGGGTGCTGGCCGGCACGGACTATGTCTATCCGCGCACGACCAACAAGATCCTCGAAGCCTATCTCAAGTCCAAGGGCGTGAAGCCCGAAGACATCATGATCAACTACACGCCCTTCGGCCATTCCGATTGGCAGACCATCGTCTCCGACATCAAGAAGTTCGGCTCGGCCGGCAAGAAGACCGCCGTGGTCTCGACCATCAACGGCGATGCCAACGTGCCGTTCTACAAGGAACTCGGCAACCAGGGCATCAAGGCGACCGACATCCCGGTCGTCGCCTTCTCGGTCGGCGAGGAGGAGCTGGCCGGCATCGACACCAAGCCGCTGCTCGGCCACCTCGCCGCCTGGAACTACTTCCAGTCGATCAAGACCCCGGAGAACGACGCTTTCATCAAGCAGTGGCAGGCCTTCACCAAGAACCCGAAGCGCGTCACCAACGACCCGATGGAAGCCCATGTCGTCGGCTTCGCCATGTGGGTGAAGGCGGTTCAGAAGGCGGGGACTGTCGATCCCGACAAGGTCATCGACGCGCTGCCCGGCATCGAGGCGCCGAACCTCACCGGCGGCATCTCCAAGATGCTCCCGAACCACCACATCACCAAGCCGGTCTTCATCGGCGAGATCAAGGATGACGGCCAATTCGACGTGGTCTGGAAGACCTCCGGCCTCGTCCCCGGCGATGCCTGGTCGAAGGAGCTCGACGGTTCGAAGGACCTCGTCGGCGACTGGGTCGAGAAGAAATGCGGCAATTTCAACGTCAAGACCGGTAAGTGCGGCGGCGTCTGAGATCATGAGGGGGAAGGGCGGCACGGGAAAAATCCCGGCCGCCCTTCATTCGCCGCCCGGCGGCACGGTTTTTCCAGGCAATCACCAGCGGACATGCGAACCGGATCGATGCCGATCTTCCACCGCCTGAAGCATGCGCTCGTCATCATCGTCGCGCTGGTCGCGGCCTCGGTCGCGTCCTTCGCGCAGACCACCGACGAAGCCTTCACGCGGCTGGCCGCCGACAGCTATTCCGACACCGCCCGCGCGATCGAGATTCTCGTTTCGACGGCTCACCCCAATGCGGCGCTGGTCGTCGAGGCCCTGAGCGACGGGCGCCTGCTCGCCGGGCCTGGTGGCGTCGCCGTGAAGACGGTCTCCGGTAGCTTCGTCGATGCGAAAACGGGCGCCGCGCTCGCAGCCTCTCCCGCCGACGTGAAGCCCGTCCGTCTCAACAATGCCGTGCGCCGCGCGGTGCAGGCCGCGCTCGGTGGCCTCGGTCTGCTCAATCCAGATCCGGCGAAGCGCGCCGCCGCGGCCGAAGCGGTATTCAAGTCACGCGATGCCGGCCTGCTGCCGATCGTCGAGGCGGCCATCGGCAAGGAAACCAACCCGCGCGCGCTCGCGGCCCTGCGCCAGGCCCAGGCCGCGATCCTCATCGCCAAGCCCGACGTACAGCCGCTGGACCGATTCGCGGCGATCGAGGTTCTGCGCGAGCGTGGCGATCAGGACGCGCTGGCGACGCTGCGCGCTCTGCCGGGCGACGCGACGCCGGCTCTCAAGGACGCGCAGGCCAAGGCGATCACTGCCATCGAAGGCCGGCTGAAGCTCTGGGCCGCCGCGCAGAACCTCTGGTACGGGCTCTCGCTCGGTTCGGTCCTGCTGCTCGCTGCCATCGGCCTCGCCATCACCTTCGGCGTCATGGGCGTCATCAACATGGCCCATGGCGAGATGGTCATGCTCGGCGCCTATACGACCTTCGTCGTGCAGGAGTTGATCCGCACGAATGCGCCCTGGCTCTTCGACTGGTCGCTCGCTATCGCGCTGCCGGCCGCCTTCATCGTTGCCGGCGCGGTCGGCATTGCCATCGAGCGCGGCGTCATCCGCTTCCTCTATGGCCGCCCACTGGAGACGCTGCTCGCGACCTGGGGCATCAGCCTGATCCTGCAGCAGGCGGTCCGCACCGCCTTCGGCCCTACCAATCGCGAGGTCGGCGCACCGTCCTTCATGTCGGGCGCCTTTGAACTCGGTGGTTTAGCAATCACCTATAACCGACTCTGGATCATCGTCTTTGCGGCTCTGGTCTTCGGCGCACTGCTCGCCATCCTCAAGCTCACGCCGATGGGCCTGCAGATGCGCGCGGTCACCCAGAACCGGCGCATGGCCTCCGCCATGGGCATCCGCACCGGCCGTATCGATGCGCTGACCTTCGGGCTCGGCTCGGGCGTCGCGGGTTTGGCCGGCGTTGCGCTCTCGCAGATCGACAATGTCAGCCCCAATCTCGGCCAGAGCTACATCATCGACTCGTTCATGGTCGTGGTCTTCGGCGGCGTCGGCAATCTGTGGGGCACGCTGGTCGGCGCGATGACGCTCGGCGTCGCCAACAAGCTGCTCGAGCCCTATGCGGGCGCCGTGCTCGGCAAGATCGCGCTGCTCGTCTGCATCATCCTCTTCATCCAGAAGCGGCCGCGCGGCCTGTTCGCGCTCAAGGGTCGGGCGGTGGAAGCATGATCACCCGCTTCCTCCTCCAGAACATGGATAAGCGTGGCGGCATTTTCCTCGCGATCCTGCTGGGCCTGGCCGTTCTGGTGCCGCTCTCGAACCTGCTGCTGCCGGTATCCTCGCCCTTCCATGTCCCGACCTCGACCATGTCGCTCTGGGGCAAGTACCTCTGCTACGCGCTGCTGGCCGTCTCGCTCGATCTCGTCTGGGGCTATTGCGGCATCCTCAGCCTGGGCCATGGCGCCTTCTTCGCGCTCGGCGGCTACGCCATGGGCCTCTACCTGATGCGCCAGATCGGCTCACGCGGCGTCTACGGCAACCCGATCCTGCCGGATTTCATGGTCTTCCTGAACTGGCAGGAATTGCCCTGGTACTGGTGGGGCTTCTCCTCCTTCCCCTTTGCTATGCTGATGGTGCTGGCGGTGCCGGGCCTGCTCGCCTTCATCTTCGGCTGGTTCGCCTTCCGCTCGCGCGTCACCGGCGTCTATCTCTCGATCATCACCCAGGCGCTGACCTATGCGCTTCTGCTCGCCTTCTTCCGCAACGACATGGGGTTCGGCGGTAACAATGGCCTGACCGATTTCAAAGACATCCTTGGCTTCAACATCCAGGCGCAAGCGACTCGCGCCGCTCTGTTTTCCATGACCTGCGTCATGCTGGCGGCCGGCTTCCTGATCGCGCGCGGCATTGTCGTCTCGAAGCTCGGCAAGGTCGTGATCGCGATCCGCGACGCCGAGTCCCGCACGCGCTTCCTTGGCTACCGCGTCGATCGCTTCAAGCTCTTCGTCTTCACCGTCTCGGCCTGCATGGCGGGCGTCGCGGGCGCGCTCTACGTGCCGCAGGTCGGCATCATCAACCCCAGCGAATTCGCCCCGGCCAACTCGATCGAGACCGTGATCTGGGTCGCGGTCGGCGGGCGCGGCACGTTGGTCGGCGCGGCCTTGGGCGCGGTCGTGGTCAACTGGGCCAAGACGATGTTCACCTCCGGCTTCATGGCGCCCTACTGGCTCTTCGCGCTCGGCGGCCTCTTCGTGGTCGTCACGCTCTTCCTGCCCAAGGGCATTCTCGGCACGGCCGAGGCGCTCTGGGCGCGCCGCCGCAAGCCGGATGGAACCCCGGCCGCCGAGCCGGCCCCGGCGGAGTAGCGGTCATGAACGCTCCGGTGCCCGGCGCTCTCACCTCCTCGCTGCTCTATCTCGACGGCGTCAGCGTCTCTTTCGACGGCTTCAAGGCCATCCGCGGCCTGTCGCTGACCATCGAGCCCGGCGAGATGCGCGCGATCATCGGTCCAAACGGCGCCGGCAAGACCACGATGATGGACATCATCACTGGCAAGACGAAGCCCGATGTCGGCACCGTGATGTTCGGCGGCAGCGTCGATCTGACGAAGCTCGACGAGGCCGCCATCGCCAATCTCGGCATCGGCCGCAAGTTCCAGAAGCCGACCGTCTTCGACTTCCACACCATCGAGGACAATATCCTGCTCGCGCTGAAATCGAAGCGCACGGTCGGCAAGACGCTGTTCTGGAAGACGGAGGCTCCGCAGCAGAAGCGCATCGACGAGATCCTCGGCATCATCCGCCTCGCCGATCGTCGCGAGCGGCTGGCGGGCTCGCTCTCGCATGGCCAGAAGCAGTGGCTGGAGATCGGCATGCTGCTGGCCCAGGACCCCAAGCTCCTGCTCATCGACGAGCCGGCCGCCGGCATGACCGATGGCGAGACCGCGCAGACGGCCGTGCTGCTCAAGGAGATCGCGCGGGATCATTCTGTCATCGTCGTCGAGCACGACATGGGCTTCATCCGCGAGCTCGGCGTGAAGGTCACGGTGCTGCACGAGGGCTCGGTACTGGCGGAAGGTCCGCTCGATCATGTCAGCGCCAATGAGCGCGTCGTCGAAGTCTATCTGGGGCGGTGACCGCATGCTCGATGTCAACGCCATCAACCTGCATTACGGCGCCGCCCAGGCGCTGCGTCGCGTCTCCGTCGCCGCCGAGACCGGAAAGGTCACGTGCGTGATGGGCCGCAACGGCGTCGGCAAGACCTCGCTGATGCGCGCCATCGTCGGCCATCAGCCGATTTCCGGGGGCCATATCCGCCTCGACGGAGAGGACATCTCGGCCCTGCGCAGCGAGGATCGCGCGCGGGCCGGCATCGCCTATGTGCCGCAGGGGCGGGAGATCTTCCCGCTGCTGACGGTGAAGGAGAATCTGGAGACCGGCTTCGCGCCGCTGAAGCGCCGCGAGCGCTTCGTCCCGGATGAACTCTTCGACCTGTTCCCCGTGCTGAAGACCATGCTGGGCCGGCGCGGCGGAGACCTCTCGGGTGGCCAGCAGCAGCAACTCGCGATTGCGCGGGCGCTGGTCACCCGACCCAGGCTGCTGGTGCTGGACGAGCCGACCGAGGGCATCCAGCCTTCGATCATCAAGGATATCGGCCGCGCCATCGACTATCTGCGCCAGAAGGGCGGCATGGCGATCGTGCTGGTCGAGCAATATTACGACTTCGCCCGCGATCTCGCCGACACGATGTTCGTGATGGATCGCGGCGAGGTCGTGCTATCCGGCCCGATGAATGAGCTCGACGGCGCCCAGGTCCAGCGCCTGATCCAGGTCTAGGGCCTAAAGGCGCGCTTCAGCCGAACTTGCGCCCGGCGGCGAAGGAGCCCATGCGCCAGCCGAGCTTTTCCTCGATCCGCCGGGCCGCGGCCTTCACCGCCTCGACGAAATTCGCGTGCTCCTCGTTCACCCGGAACTCGGGCAGCACGATCGAGACCGTGATCGGGCAGGTGCCGGCCTCGTCCAGTACCGGCGCCGCGATGCAGGCGACGGCGTAATCCGACTCTCCGGCCTGGATCGATACGCCCGCGGTCAGGGCGTCGCGCGACTGGGCGAGCAGGGTGGAGGGGTCGGTGACGGCGCGGCCCGTCGGCGAGGCCTTGGCGCTCTTGCGGAAGAGGGCAGCCCGCTCCGCCTCGTCGAGCCCGGCCACCAGCAGCCGGCCCGAGGCCGTCCAGTTCAACGGCACGCGCGTTCCGACGCGCGAGGTGATGACGAAATGGCCGGGCCCTTCGGCCATGGCCTCGACCACCATCATGCCGCCGTCGCGGCCGCAGATCTGCACGGTCTCGCCGACCTCGCGCGAGAGCACATGCATCTCATGCGTCGCGACATTGATGACCTGGAGATCGCGCGCATAGGCGAGGCCGTAATGGTAGAGCCTCGGTCCCAGCCAGACGCCGCCGTCGCCGGCGCGGGCCAGCAGGCTCTTGTCGAGCAGATCCTCGACGATGGCATAGACGGTCGAGAGCGGCGCGCCGATGGCACGGGCGATCTCATAGGCGGTCAGCGCCCGCCCTTCCTGCTGGAGATGGTCGAGGATCTGCACGGCGCGATCGATGCCGCTGACGCGCGAGCGCCGCTGCCCGGTTGCTTCCGGTGCGCTTTCGCTGTCCTGCGTCGTCGGGGCCTTGCTCATACCTGCGCTTTCATCCCTCTCGCTCGCCAAGTCAACGCCAGGACAGGCCATGGCTGTGCCGGACGAGCCGGCGCGGACGCGGCACATAGCGGCTGGCCGTGATCGCATCAGTGCCGATCACGGCATGGCGCGGCTCGAACAGCCGCGTCAGCTGCGAGACGTCGCCATTGGAATCGGTCGCTTCCAGATCGCTGTCGACGATGTCGAAGATCGTGAAATCGGCGCGCTGGCCCACGGTCAGCCGGTCCGTCATGTCGAGCTTGATCACCGAGGCAGGGGCATGGGTCACCGCCTGGATGATGGCGTCGAAGGGCATGCCGACTGAGAGCAGCTTCGACATCGTCGTCGCGAGGTCCCAGACCGGGAAGTTCATGCAGCGATTATGCAGGTCGGTCGAGATCGAGAACGGCATCAATCCACGCTGGATCGCGGCCTCCGCCACCTTGAAGGAGAAGGAGGCGCCGCCATGGCCGATATCGAGCCGCACGCCCTCGGCCGCGCAGCGCTCGGCCAGCTTGAACAGGTCCTCGTCCTCCAGGATGCTCGAACCCGCCTTGCCGTTGAAGCAATGGGTGACGACGTCGCCCGGTCCGAGAATCTCCAGCACCTCGTCATAGAGGGCCGGCGGCTCGCCGACATGGACCATCATCGGCAGCTTCAGGATCTTGGCGATCTTCTTGCCGAGCTTGACCGGCGTTACCCCCCAGGAGCCGGTGATGACATGGCTCGCGCGCACCTTGAGGCCGACGATATGCTCGCTGTTCTCGGCATAGCATTCGATGATGCGGTCGAGGTCGATATCCTTGATGTCGCGGAGCTCCGGCACGCGGTTGCAGGCGACGAGCCCGATCGAGCCGAGATTGAGGAAGGCCTTGATCCGCTCGCGCGCCGGCTCGATGACATATTCGCGGAAGCCGTGGAAATTCGCTTCGCCGGCCGAGCCTGCATCGACCATGGTGGTGACGCCGCGCTCGGCCCCGCAATCGCTCGGCCGGAGCGAGATGTCGGTGCCGCCATGCCAGACATGGACGTGAAGATCGACCCAGCCCGGCGAGACGAAGGCGCCCTTGCCGTCGATCCGCTCCGCATTGGCCGGCGCCGCCAGCCCTGCACCGATCGCCGCGATCTTGCCGTCACCGCCGACCAGGATGTCGGTAGCTGTTGTTGGGATCGCCGGTCCGAAGGCGACCGGCTTCACATTGGCGATCAGAAGCGGCTGCCGCGTGGCGGTCGTCATGTCAGAGATCCTTCCGCAGGCGCGGATCGAGCAGGTCGCGCAGGCCGTCGCCCACCATCTGCAGGGAGAGAACGGCGAGCACGATGGCAAGGCCGGGGAAATAGGTCATCCAGTCGGCCTGTCCGATATATTGCCGGCCGGACGAGATCATCGTGCCCCAGGTCGGGATATCCGGGCTGACGCCGAGTCCGAGGAAGGAAAGGCCCGCTTCCGCCAGCATGGCGCTGGCGAAGATGAAGGTGGCCTGCACCGTGATCGGCGAGACGATATTGGGCAGGACATGCCGGAACATGATCCGCAGGGTCGGATTGCCGAAGGCCCGGGCCGCCTCGACATAGGGCAATTCGCGGATCACCAGCGTCGCGGCCCGCACGATGCGCGCGAGCCTGGGCGCATAGACGATCGAGAGTGCGATGATCACCGTCATCAGCGAGGGGCCGAGCGCCGCGACCAGCGCGATCGCGAGCAGGATGTCGGGGAAGGCCATCATCGCGTCGATCAGGCGCGCGATCGGCGTGTCCAGCCGCTTGAAGAAGCCGGCGAGCAGCCCGAGCGTCACGCCGATCAGCGAGGACAGCACGACGACGGCCGCGCCGACCGAAAGCGACAGCCGGCCCGCATAGAGCATGCGCGAGAAGATATCCCGGCCGAACTCGTCTGTGCCGAACCAGTAGATGCCTGAAGGCGGCTTCAGCCGGTTGACGATCGAGAGCCGGCCCGGCGCATAGGGCGCGAGCAGCGGCGCAAGGGCCGCCAGCAGCACGAAGACGATCAGGATCGCGAGGCCGAACGCCACCATGCGGCGCTTCAGCAGATGGCGGAGGAAGGTCCGGCCGCGGTTGGGTGCCGGTGCGTCGGGAGCGAGATCGGTCATCAGTAGCGCACCCTCGGATCGACCAGCAGGTAGAGCATGTCGATCGCGAAATTGATCAGGACGTAGAGACCGGCAATGACGAGCAGCGCGCCCTGGATGACGGGATAGTCGCGCCTGAGCACGGCGGAGACCACGAGATTGCCGACGCCCGGCAGGCCGAACACGGTCTCGGTGACGACCGCGCCCGAGATCAGCACGGCGGCGGTGAGGCCGAGCACGGTCAGGATCGGGATCAGCGCGTTCTTCAGGGCATGGGTGAGGACGACCTTCTGCTCGCCCAGCCCCTTGGCGCGGGCGGTGCGGATATAGTCGTCGCCGAGCACGTCGAGCATCGAGGCGCGGGTGAAGCGCATGATCAGTGCCGAGGAGACAAGCCCGAGTGCGACCGCCGGCAGGATCAGGTGCTTGATGCGCTCGAGCAGGCTGGTATCGGGGCCGCCATAGCCGGAGACCGGCAGGATGCCGAGACGCACCGCGAAGACCTGCATCAGGATCAGCCCCAGCCAGAAGCCGGGGATGCTGGCGCCGAGCATGGCGAGCGTCGTCGCCGCCTGGTCGAGGAAGGAGCCGCGCCGATAGGCGGCGTAGATGCCGACTGGCAGGGCGATGGTGCTCGCGATCGCCAGCGAGAGCAGTGTCAGGAAGAAGGTCGGCTCCGCCCGCTCCATCAGCGCCGAGGTCACCGGCATGTTCAGGAAGATCGACTGGCCGAGATCGCCGCGCAGCAACTGCCCGACATAGATCACGTATTGCGACAGGATCGAGCGATCGAGCCCGAGCCGTGTGCGCAGGTCGGCGACGTCCTGCGCCGTGGCGTCGGGGCCGAGCATCACCGCGGCGGGATCGCCCGGCGTGACGCGCACGATCACGAAGACGATCGTGACGACGAGCAGCATGACCGCGATCATGCCGGAGATACGTTGAAGGATGTAGCCGACCATGGCGCGACCTCTCGTTGCTCGCCGTCCGGCAGCGATCACGCGGCCGGACGGCGAGGGGGATCACTTCTTGAGGGTGACGTTCCAGAAATACGGCCAGGGCGCCGGGACGACGCCGTCGAGCTTGGCGGATTTCGCGGAGAGGGCGTTGAAGTCGCCGATCTTGATGAAGGGCACCTCGTCATAGATCGTCTTCTGAACGTTGGCCCAGAGCGCGGCGCGCTTGGCCGGGTCGGCCTCCGAGGTGAAGGCGTCGACGGCGGCCTTGCGGGCCGGGGTGTCCCACCAGCCGGGCGAGCTGGTCGAGAGCGAGCCGATCAGCGCCGGTTCCGGCAGGAAGGG
The DNA here is from genome assembly GCF_059416005.1 of Allobosea sp. GW821-FHT09G06. NCBI lineage: Bacteria > Pseudomonadati > Pseudomonadota > Alphaproteobacteria > Hyphomicrobiales > Alloboseaceae > Allobosea > Allobosea sp. GW821-FHT09G06. The sequence goes on from NZ_JBWKOI010000003.1 coordinate 488,992, forward strand.
GCTATGGGTGATGTAGATCTCCCAGAGCGCCTTGTCGGTGCGCCGCTGAGTCAGCGTCGCCCAGTCGACCACCTGCAGATCGACGGTAAAGCCAGCGAGCTTCAGGTATTCGGCGGCAACCTGCGCCATCTTGTAGTGGAACTCGTACTGGCGGCTGGTCAGGATGCGGATCGGCTCGCCCTTGTAGCCGGCGGCCTTGGCCGCGGCCTTCGCCTTGTCGGCGTCGCCGACATTGTAGTTCCCGGCCACGCCGGCATCCGTGTTCCAGACATAGCCGGGCGGATAGATATTGCCGTCGAGCGCGTAGAACTCCTTGGTTCCGAACGCCGCCGCCAGCATGTCCTCCATATTGAGCGCCGTGCGGATCGCCTTGCGCACGGCGAGGTTCTTGGCCGCGCCCTCGGCAGTGTTCATGACGAAGACGGGATAGCCGAAGGGCTTCAGCACGACGGGCTGCGAGGCCGCGCCCTTCAGCCGGTCGAAGGATTCCACGGGAATCGCATCGACATAGGAATACTGGCCGGAGACGGCCGACTCGACGCGGGTATTGGCATCCGGCACCGGCACGAAGCGGACCTCGTCGAGCAACGGGCGCCGTGCCCCGCCATAGCCGTCGCCGGCTCCATCACGCGGCTTGTAGCCGGCGAAGCGGGCGAGCTGGATATACTGGTCGGCCTTGCGCTCCTTCAGCATGTAGGGGCCGGTGCCGATGAACTCCTTCATCGGCTCGTCCTGCTTCTTCGCGGGGATGATGATCGCCGCGGAGTTGTTGAAGGCGAGCAGCGAGAGCAGCGGCGCGTAAGGCTCCTTCAGCGTGATGACGACCGAGGCCGGACCCGCCGCCTCGACGCTCTCGATGAAGCCCGCCGCCTGCTTGCCGCGCGAGGCGAGCTTCATCCAGCGCTTCAGCGAGGCGACCGCATCCTCGGCGGTGAGGTCCGAGCCGTCATGGAACTTCACGCCCGGTCGCAGCGCGATCGTGTACTTCTTGCCGTCGGCGCTGACCGTGGGCAGCGCGTCGGCGAGCAGCGGGGTCACCTTCCAGCTCTTGTCGAAGGTGTAGAGCGTCTCGAAGATATGCTGGGAGATCGTCCCGACGAGGTCCGCGGTCGAGATCATCGGATCCAGGGTCGGCGGTTCGCCGACGGTCGCGACGGTCGCGATCCCGCCCGCCTCCTGAGCGGGAGCGAGGGACGGGGCGGTGAGCAGGCTGCAGGCGAGGAGGCATCCGAGCAGGCGTTTCATGGTCCCTCACATTCCTTTATTATGTAGTATTATGCTCAATAACAGAATATCGGCGCGCGGCGATTGTCAACGCGCACCGGTCCTCAATCCGGCCATTTCGCCAGCGAGGCGGCACGCCGGTTGCGGCGTTCGATCAGCGGAGACGCGATGATCGTGTTGCTGCGCCGCGCCGTCTCCAGCTCGGCGACGATGCGCTCGGCGACGATCTCCTCCTGGTCCGGGTGCAGGTTGCAGGGGTCAAGGTAGAAATGGCCGTGCTCGACCTCGTGGTCCCTGACGATCACGGGCGGCGTGCCACGCGCCAGCGCGTCGGCCAGGTCCCAGGCGGTGATATGCGCCTGCTCGGGATCGACCGAGAACTTCATCCGGTCGAGTGGGTTGTTCGTCGGGTCGGGCTCGATCACAGCCGTCACGCCGGGGCGGTCGCTGAAGCGGGCGAGCCAGAGGTCGAGCGCACGCTGCTCGCGCGCCCTGATGCCGGCATGGTCGCGCTTCTCCCACGCCTCCAGCGCCGCCATCGTGCCGAGCACGCTTTCCTTGCCGATCTTCATGCCGCGGCCGATGCCGCCATTCTGGATGAAGGCGGCCCGGACGAGGGCCTTGCGGCCGGCGACGATGCCGCCGGTCGGTCCACCCAGGAACTTGTGCGAGGAATAGAGCACGATGTCGGCGCCGGCAGCGAGGAAGCCGCGCAGGTCGTATTCGGAGGCCGCATCGACGATAACCGGCACGCCGCGCTCGTGGCAGATCGCTGCGAACTCATCGAGCGGGAGCAGGCCGTACTGCACCGTATGGTGCGAGACGACATAGAGGGCTGCCGCAGTGTGCTCGGAAATCGCCCCCGCGAGCTGATAGGCGCGGGCGCTGGTGGCCTGCCCGACGACGATCGGCGTTGCCCCCGCGAGCCGGATCGCCTGGTCGACAGGCGCGCCATACCCGACCATATGCCCCATCATCACCACGACCTCATCCTTGAGGCCGCTGGCGTCCGGCAATTGCTCGACGGCATAGAGATCGTCGCCCGTCATGGCGCCCGCGATCGCGAGCGTGATCCCGGCCGAGCAGGAGGCGGTGACGAAGCCGGCCTCGCTGCCGCAGAGCCGCGCGATCACGGCGCTGGCCTTGCGCTGGAGATCGTCGATCTCGACGAATTGCGGCAGGATCGCCGTCATCGCCGCGACCGCTTCAGGCACCACGATCGAGGCGCCGAGCGCGGTCATCGTCCCCGAGACGTTGATGACCGGGCGCAAGCCGAGGGAAGGGCGGATATCGGGGGCAGACATGGCATTCTCCTGGAAGGCGGGCGGCGGGGCGTTCGCCCCGGTCATGAGATGGCGACGATCGCCTCGATCTCGACGGTGATCTGTCTGGGCAGCGAGCCGAAGCCGACCGCCGAGCGGGCATGTTTTCCGGCCTCGCCGAACACGGCGACGAAGAGGTCGGAGCAGCCGTTGATGACGGCCGGGTGGTCGCTGAAATCCGGCTCGGCATTGACCATGCCGAGCAGCTTGACGACCCGGCGCACCCGGCCGAGATCGCCCAGCGCCTCGTGCAGCACGGCGAGCAGGTTGAGGCCGGTCAGCCGGGCATGGTCATAGGCCTCGGCGACGCTGACATCGCGGCCGACCTTGCCGGTATGAAGCCGGCCGTCCTCATGCGTCGGCCCCTGGCCGGAGAGATAGATCAGGCCGCCTTCCTGGACATGGGTGGCGAAATTGCCGATCGGCTTCGGCAATTCGGGCAGCGTCAGGCCGAGTTCAGCCAGCCGCCGGTAGGGCGTCGTGTCGGGAAAGGTCGAAAGCACTGCGTTCATGGTTTCCTCACGCCGGATTGGGGCGGAAGCCGACGAAGCGCGACAGGAAGGAGCGCAGCCGTTCATGCGGCTGCTCGCCGAAGACCTGCGCGGGCGGGGCATCGATCACGATCCGGCCTTGGTCGGTGAAGACGACGCGGTCCGCCACCTCCTGCGCGAAGGCCATTTCGTGGGTGACGAGGATCATGGTGCGCCCCTCGGCGGCGAGTTCCTGCACCACGGCCAGCACCTCGCCGACCAGTTCGGGATCGAGCGCGGAGGTGATCTCGTCGAGCAGCAGTACCTTCGGCTCCATCGCCACGGCCCGGGCGATGCCGACGCGCTGCTGCTGGCCGCCCGACATCTGCGAGGGCAGGGCATCGACCTTGGCGGCGAGCCCGACGCGGGCGAGCCATTTCTCGGCGATGGCGCGTGCCTCGGCCTTGGGCCGCCCGCGCGACTTCATCAGGCCGAGCATGATGTTCTCAGCGGCGGTGAGATGCGGGAACAGGTTGAACTGCTGGAACACCATGGCGGCATCGACGCGGATCGCGGCCAGCTCCCGGTCGCTGCGGCGCTTGCGGGCGCCCGAGCCGTCGCGATAGCCGACCTCGGTCCCGTCGATCCGGATCGAGCCGCCGTCATATTCTTCGAGGAAGTTGATGCAGCGCAGCAGCGTGGTCTTGCCGCTGCCGGAGGGGCCGATGATCGCGACGACCTCGCCCTTGCCGACGCGGAGGTCGACGCCCTTCAGCACCTGATTGGCGCCGAAGGACTTGGTCAGGCCCTCGATCGCGATCACCGGTGTCCCGGCGGAAGCACGGGCATCCGTTTCGGCCATGGATGCCTCCTTTCAGACGAAGCGCTTCTCGAGCCGGCGGCTGAGCGCCGAGAGCGGGAAGTTGATGGCGAAATACATCAGCGCGCCGATGAGATAGAGCGGCAGCGCCACATGGGTGCGCCCGATCACCTGCTGCAGCGACAGCATCAGGTCGACGATCCCGAGCAGCGAGACCAGCGAGGAGCCCTTCACGGTGTCGACGACGCTGTTGACGAAGGGCGGCAGGAAACGGCGCACGGCCTGCGGCGCCAGCACATGCACGAAGCGGTCGAACAGCGTGAGCCCGATCGCCTTGGCGGCCTCGGTCTGGCCGGCCGGGATCGACTGGAAGGAACCGCGCGTGATCTCGATGATCTGCGCCGACTTGAACGCTGTCAGCGCCACGATCGCGGCGAGCAGGCTCGGCAGGTTCACCTTGATCGCCGGCAGGCCATAATAGACGAAATAGAGCAGGACGAGGATCGGCACGCCGCGCACGAAATCGGCATAGAGCCGGATCGGCACGCGCGCCCAGAGCGGCCCGAAGGCGAGCACGCAGCCGAGCGGCAAACCGACGATCAGCGACAGCACGATCACACAGGCCGAGACCAGCAGGGTCGTCAGCAGGCCGTCGACGAGGAAGGGCAGAGTCTGGATCAGCGTCGCCATGCCGTCACCGAGCGATCGAATAGCGCCGCTCGGCGAGGCGCAGCAGCAGCAGGATGGCGTAGCTGGTGATCAGGTAGATCGGAGTCGCCAGGAGATAGACCTCGACGGTGCGGAAGGTCTGCGTCTCGATCCAGCGCATGCCATAGGCGAGCTCGGGCACGGCGATGGCCGAGGCGATCGAGGTGTCCTTGAACAGCGAGACATAGGTGTTGGAGAGCGAGGGCAAGGCGATGCGCATCGCGGTCGGCAGGCGCACATGCCAGAGCACCTTCATCGGGGTGAGCCCGATCGCCTTGCCGGCCTCGATCAACCCGCGCGGCACGGCCTCCAGCCCCGCGCGCATCACCTCGACCAGATAGGCGCCGGAATAGATCGAGAGCGTCGCGACGAAGGAGGTGACGGCGTCATATTGCAGGTCGATGGCGCTGGGGATGCCGTAGAAGACCAGATAGACCAGCAGCAGCAGCGGCACGTTGCGGACGAACTCGACATAGGCCGCGATCAGCGGGCGCGCCCATTTCGGGCCGTCGAGGCTGATCAGCGCGAGCACGAGCCCGATCGCCATGCCGATCGCGATGCTTGCCGCCGCGAGTTCGAGGCTGAGCAGGAGCCCCTCGAACAGCTTGCCGGCATAGCGCCAGACGATCGCGAAGTTGAAATGGTAGTTCGCCATGGTCCCGAGGACTTGAGCATCGGCCCGAAAAGTGGAACGCGGTTTTCGGCAAAGCCGATGCAGGATCAAAGAGTTAGAGTATCGGGCTGAAGCCCGATACTCTAACGGGCGTCGGGGAAGAAGGGCGCGAGGTGCGCGCCCTTCCTTGTGCGAAGCGTGGGACGATCAGAAGCGCGGCAGGCCGGGCTGGCGCTGCGGCGGCTCGGCGCCGAAATAATCCTTCGCCGCCGCGTCGTAGAGCTCGTTCTGGTGGCCGAAAATCGCGATGTCGAAGGTGGTGTTGACGAAGCGCACCCAGTCGGGGTCGCCCTGCTTCATGCCGGCGCCGTAGAGCATCGTATTCCAGGACTTGCCGGCATCGGCATATTTGTCGGGATGGCGCTTGGCGAGCCAACCGACGGTGGAGAGGTCGACGGCGGCAGCGTCGACACGCTTCGAGTCGAGCGCCAGGATGACGTTGGCCTGGCTGTCGATCTGCATCACCGTCGCCTGCGGCAGCACCTTCTTGACCGAGGCCTCGGCATCGACATTCTGCAGGATCGAGACGCGGGCGGAGGAGCCGGCCTTGAGCAGCGCATCGAAGCTCTTCTTGTCGCTGTCCGGTCGGGTCAGCAGGGCGATGCCCTCGACATAGTAGGGGCGCGAGAAGGCGATGAGCTGCGCCCGCGCCGGGGACATGGTCATGAACTGGATGACGATATCGACCTTGCCGGTATTGATGTTGGGGATGCGCTGGGCCGCATCCTGCCGCACGAACTCGACCTTGCTGGCATCGTCGAACAGCCCCTTGGCCAGGATGCGGCCCATGGTGATGTCCATGCCGACGAGCTGGCCCTTCTCGTCCTCGAAATGCCAGGGCGCGTTGGTGGAGCCCGTGCCGACGATCAGCTTGCCGCGATCCAGCACCGTGCGCAGCAGGCTGTTCGGAGCGGATTGCGCCGCCGCCTCCCGCGCCGTGCTCGCCGCTGCGGCCAGTGCGAGGCCGCCGACCAGTCCACCCTTCAGCAGAAGCCTTTTGCCTTCATCTGTCTCGCTCATTGGCGATACCCCTCTTTGCAAGATTAATCCATAATTGCAGAATATATCTTGTAGTAAGGGATGCTAGTGAGGCTTTCGCCGGGAAGTCAAGCGTCAGCGCAATCTGCCCGGATGAACGGCTCTCACGAGGAGGTGCGCTCGTAGCGCCCCGACACCGGCTGACCGCGGTTTTGGTATATACCATTGAAGGTGCGGTCCCGCCGTCAAGATGCTGGCCGAGCGCCGATTCCGGGGGCAATGCCATGCGTGAGGCGAGCGGAGGAGGAGGGCGCAAGCAGCTCTTTTTGCGTTGCGGTATCAGCAGGTGCGCACCTGACGCGTGTGATCCTCCCATGCGTGGTGGCGGAAGCTGCCCTTTGGTCAGAACGCCGGCATTGTGATCCGGGGATGCATTGACAATCTGGTATACACCAAATCATTCTGCCTCTCGGCCGTCGAGGCCGACATAAAATAGAGAGGGGTATTCGATGCAGCCGATCTCTCGCCGTACTGTGCTCGCCGCCGGTGCAGCCCTGCCTCTCCTGGGCCTGCGGGCTCATGCTCAAGCCGGGGGTAAAATCCTCCGCTTCGGCCTGTCGAGTTTCCCGCCCAGCCTCCAACCCTGGCTCCATACCGGGACGGCTGCCCTGACAGTGAAGCTCCTGATCTTCCGCGGCCTGACCGGCTTCGACGAGAAGGGCGAGGTCAGGCCGGAGCTCGCCGAATCTTGGGAGCGCGAGGGCGAAACCGCCTGGGTCTTCAAGCTCCGCCAGGCGACGTTCCAGAACGGCAAGCCGGTCACGTCCGAAGACGTGAAATGGACGCTTGAGCAGGTCGCCGCGCCCAATTCGACGGCTTTCATGAAGGCCGAATTCGGCGGCGTCGAGCGCATCGAGACGCCCGATGCCCGTACCGTCCGCATCGTCATGAAGCAGCCGACCGTGACGCTGCCGATCTGGCTCGCAAGCCCGCATATGCCGATCATCGCCAAGGACTCGATCGAAGGGCGGGCAGGGCTCGGCGTCGGCGCCGGCCCCTTCGTGCTGAAAGGGCAGGAGCGCGGCGCCTCGATCGAGGTCGCCAAGTTCGACAAGTACTACAAGCCCGGCCTGCCGAAGCTCGACGGCATCAAGCTCGTTGCCTATGCCGACGAGAACCTGCGCGTCGCCGCGCTCCAGGCCGGCGATATCGACCTGATCGAATACGTGCCTTGGCAGTCGATGGGCACGATCGAGAAGGATTCCCGCCTGCGGCTTGTCGCGGTCGATGGCCCCTTCATGGGCCTGAACTTCAATGGCGGCGCCGGGCCGTTCAAGGACGTTCGTCTGCGCCAGGCGGTGGCTCATGCCATCCGCCGCGAGGATATCGTGCAGGCCGCCTTTTTCGGCCGAGGGAGCAAGCTCGAGGGCATCCCGATCCCGTCGAGCAGCCCCTATTTCGACAAGGGGCGCTCCGGTTTCTGGAACTACGATCCGGCCAAGGCGAAGAAGCTGATGGCCGAGGCCGGCGTGCCGAACGGCTTCACCTGCACGCTGCTGTCGACCGCGCAATACGGCATGCACAAGTCCACCGCCGAAGTCGTGCAGGCCAACCTCGCCGAGATCGGCGTCCAGGCAACGTTGAACCTGCCGGACTGGGCCGCCCGCGTCGATCTCGCCGGCAAGGGCCGCTACGATTTCATGATACAGGGCACGACGGCGGACAATAACGATCCCGACGGCCTCGCCCCGCTGCTCGATGGCGATCTGCCCGCCAACATGGCCCGCAGCTGGCAGATCCCGACGCCCGAGATCCATGCGCTCTTCGCCAAGGGCCGCGCCGAGTTCGATCCGGCCAAGCGCAAGGCGATCTATGCCGAGCTGGAGAAATCCGCTTTGGAACAGGCGCCGCTCGTCGGTCTCGCCTGGCGCTCGCAGGGCTATGCGATGGTCAAAGGCCTCAGCGACTTCAAGTGCTATCCGGGCGGAACGAACTTCTTCTCCGCCTACTCGCTCGACGAGGCGGCGCTCGCCTGAGCGGCCTCGATACTTCCGTCCTTCTCGGGCGACCGAAGGGAGACCCGAGAATCTCTTGCAGGAGGAGGCGCGAGAGCCTCCATGTCATGAGATGCTCGGGGCAAGCCCGAGCATGACGGCGGCGTCGCAGCTCAACCGAAACTCATCCCGCCCGCGTCGTCCGCTCCAGTCGCGAGAAACGCTCCAGCCGGAAGGGTTTGGGATCGATCATCGGCGTGCGGCCGCTGACGAGATCGGCGATCAGGCGTCCGGCGCCGGGGCCGATACCGAAGCCATGGCCGGAGAAGCCGGTGGCAAGGAAGAAGCCGGGTAGGCGCGGCACCTCGCCGATGATCGGCACGGCATCGGGCGTGGCATCGATCAGCCCGCCCCAGCTTTCCTTGATCCTGAGATTGGCGAAGGCGGGGAAGGCCGCGATCAGGTTGCGCTTGGCCTCTTCCAGGATGGCCGCGGACGGCTTCGGATCGAGGATGCGCGTCTGCTCGAACGGCGTCTCGTCGTCGAGCGACCAACGGGTCCTCCGGCGCGCCTCCTCGATGAAGCGCTCACCGATCCTGAGCCGTAATTCATGGCGCTGCCGGCCGAAGGACGGCAGGAAATCGAACAGCAATCGGAAACTGTCCGGCACGATCTCGGCCACGCTCGCCCCGCGATGGGCGATGGTGTAGCCGCCATCCTGTCGCTTGCGGAAGGCGAAGTCGGAGGCGCCGACGGCATGGGTCGGCGGCCCGTCGAGCGGCTCGGTCCGGAACACCGAGCCCAGCACCTTGAGCGCCGGCAGGTCGATGCCGAGATTGCCGAGGAACAGTCGCGACCAGGCGCCGCCCGCCAGCACGACACGCTGGCAGGCGATGCGGCCGCGCTCGGTGACGACGGCGCTGACGCGTCCCCCGGTCGTCTCGATGCCGCGCACCGCGCAGCGCGTCAGCACGGTGCCGCCATGGCGGCGCAGCGCCCGTGCCATCGCCGGGACGGCCTTTTGCGGCTCGGCGCGGGCATCGCTCGGCGTGAACATCGCTCCGGCGAAGGCACGTTTGCCGCCGGGGATGACGGCGTCGATCTCGCGCGTGCTCAGCAGGCGGGAGTCGAGCTGGTAGGTCCTGGCGTGTTCGAGCCAGGCTTCGTGCTCGGCGAGCTTGGCCGGGGTATCGGCGACATAGATGATGCCGGAGCGGGTGAAGCCGGTATCGCCGCCGACGAGCCGGTCCATGTCCTCCCAGAGCCGCATGCTTTCGAGCCCGAGCGGGATCTCCCCGGGATCGCGCCCCATGACGCGGACCCAGCCCCAGTTGCGCCCGGACTGCTCGTGGCCGACCTCACCCTTCTCGCAGACGGTGACCGAGATGCCCTCGCGCGCCAGGAAGAGCGCGGTCGTGATGCCGATGATGCCGCCGCCGATGACGACGACATCGCTGGAAGCGGGCAGGGATGCGTCCGGCTCGATGGTTTCGATGGTGATGCCCATCAGGGAGGCTCCGGCGGCGGAAGGAGAGGAAGAGGAAGGTCGCTTACGCCGCTCAGCCGCGGGCAGGGGGCGTCGAACTGCGGAAGACGACGTGATGGGGGTGGTTGACCGAGCGCATGTACTCCACCGGCCGGCCCTCGCCGTCCCGCGCCACGATCCGCAGCACCAATGTCGGCGATCCCGGCGCCAATGCGAGCAGTTGCGCCTCCCGCTCTGTCGCCGTGCCGACGCTGATCTCGCGGTCACGGATGCTGATCTCGATGCCGTAGCGCTGCCGCAGCAGCTCATAGAGCGATTGGCCGGAGAGCAGGTCCTCGGCCGACAGGCCGGGCACGCTGCCGGCCGGCAGATAGCTCGTCTCGATGCAGAAGGCCTCGTCGTTCACGCTGCGCAGGCGCCGCGCCATGATCAGCGTGCTGCCCGGTGCCAGTTCGAGGCGCTGCGCGATGCTCTCGCTCGCCGCTTCCTCGCCGAAATGCAGCAGCTTGCTGCCGGGCTCGCCGCCGGCATTGCGGATGATGCGGGCGATGCCGAGCGAAGCCGACGCATCGATCGGCCGCGAGACCTGGACTAGCGGAACGCGCGTGCCGCTGGTGCCATTGCGCTCCAGCACATTGCGCTCGACCAGCCGGTCGATCGCCTTGCGCACGGTCATGCGGTTGATGCCGAGCGCATCGGCCAGCGTCCGCTCGGACGGAATCCGGTCGCCGGGGCCGTAATCCGGCCCGCCGATGAGGTCGAGGAGATAGTCCTGCACCTCGACATAGATCGGTTTGACGCCCTTCAGCGGGTTCGACATGCCTTGCGTCTCGGTCCCCATGCCTTTCGACGTGCGCAGCTGTCGGAATCCGAGGCGCGGCGCCTTCTTCGTCTTTAAGGCGAAACGGTCGCGGAGCGCTACTGGTCGGGAGGGGCGTTTGGAGCTCATGGAACAGGCTTGACAGGGGTTGGTATATGGAATTGGTGTATACCAATTCTGCTGCCTCTTTGAAAGCCCGTCCGGGAGCCCATCATGTCCATCGCTTTCGACCGTGACGCCGTCCTGTCCGGCCTGGAGCCGACGCGCGCCGCGCTGCCGAAAGCCTATACGCTGGGGCAGGAAATGGCTCCCGGGATCGACCGCATCTATCTCGTCGCTTGCGGCTCGGCGAACCGCGCGATGCTCGGCATCCAGTACTGGCTGGAGCGCTATTCTCCCGGCATCGAGGTCAGGCGCTATTTCCCGGCCGAGTTCATGGCGATCGACCCGCCGCGCTTGAACGAGCGGACGCTGGTCCTGCTGGCCTCGAAATCCGGCACGACGCCGGAGACGGTCGCCGCCGCGCATTTCCTCAAGGATAGGCCCTGCCAGGTCGTCGCCTTCAGCCAGTATGGCGAGAAGCCGCTGGCGCAGGCGGTGCCGCGGCATTTCCTCGTCGGCGACACCAGCGAATCCTTCGCTGCCATGTTCATGCTGATGCAGGCGCTGATCGGCGGCCTGATGTCGGCCAAGGAAGGCTGGCTGCTCGGCGAGAAGCTCCTGGCTTCGCTCGACGCACTGCCAGTGGCGATGTGCGATGCGGCTGAGCAAAACGAAACACGCGCCGCCGCCGATGCCGAGGCTTATGCGGATGACGATCGCATCTACCACGTCGCCTCTGGGCCGGGCTTCACCACGGCCTATGTCTTCGGCGTCTGCATCCTCATGGAGATGCTCTGGCTGCACAGCTATCCGATCGAGGCGGCCGAGTTCTTCCACGGCCCGTTCGAGATCGTCGACAAGCAAACGCCGATGATCCTGATCACCGGCGAAGACCCGAGCCGGCCCCTGATGGAGCGTGTCGTCAAGTTCTGCGACACCTATGCCGGGCGGGTGATGAACTACGATTCCCGCGCCTTCGCGATGAAGGGCATCGACCCGGAGATCCGCCCGGTCGTCGCGCCTTATGTCCTGCAGGCGGCGCTCAAGCGCTTCTCCGCGCATCTCTCGGTGCTGCGCAACCAGCCGCTGACGACCCGCCGCTACATGTGGAAAGTGGCCTACTGATCCGAGGTGTTGCCGTGATGGCGCAAAGGCTGCTGGGGTTGGGGGACAACACGGTCGACACCTATGTCGACCGTCGCCTCCAGTTTCCCGGCGGCAACGCGGTCAATGTCGCGGTGCAGGCAAGGCGGCTGGGGGCGGAAACAGGCTATCTCGGTTGCCTCGGCTCGGATGAGGCCGGCAGGCTCCTGAGCGTTGCCCTGGCACAGGAAGGTGTCGCTACCACGCGCTGCCGCATCAGGCCCGGCCCGAACGCCCGCGCCTTTATTGGGCATGACGGGCAGGATCGGCGCTTCCTGCGCTCCGAGCGCGGGGTGCGGGGCGAATGGGGCGCCTTTGACGCTGCCGATCGCGCCTATATCGCGGGCTACGACCTCGTTCATTCCAGCATCTACAGCGAACTCGGCGACGCATTGCCGTTGGTCCGCGGTGCGGCCCGGCGCTTCTCCTACGATTTCTCAGAACGCTGGACCGACGAGAACCTCGCGGCAACGCTGCCGGCGGTCGATATCGCTTTCCTGTCGCATCCTTCCGCCTCGGACGAAGACTGCCGCGCCCTGCTCGAGCGCTGCATCGGCCGGGGCGCAGGCGTGGTCGTGGCGACGCGCGGCGCGAGGGGCGCGATGGCGCTGGCCGCGGGCCACTTCCACGAACAGTCGGCCAGCCCTGCATCGGTGGTGGATACGCTCGGCGCCGGTGACGGTTTCATCGCCGCTTGCCTGCTGGCCATATTGGATGGAGCCGGCATTCCAGCTGCGCTGGCGGCGGGAGCGAAACAGGCGGCGCAGGTCTGCGGCTATCAGGGCGGCTTCGGCCATGGCGTGGCGTGGGCATCGACCGAGGTCGCCGTACCGTAAGGGAGGAAGACAAAGATGGCGTGGCGGATCGGAATCGATTCCGGTGGCACATTCACCGATGTCTGCCTGTTTGAGGACGCGACCGGCATGGTCGCGGTCTGGAAGGTGCCCTCGACGCCTGACGATCCCTCCCGCGCCATCGCGCGCGGCACGCAGGAAGGCGTCGAGCGGGTCGGCGCCAGCCCCGCCGAGATCGCCTATTTCGGCCATGGCACCACGGTCGGCACCAACGCCCTGATCCAGCATCGCGGCGTCAAGACGGGGCTGATCACCACCGAAGGCTTTCGCGACCTGATCGAGATCGGCCGGCAGAAGCGGCCGGATCTCTACGATCTCCAGGCCGACAAGGCGCCGCCGCTGGTCACCCGCGACCTGCGCTTCGGCGTCGCCGAGCGCGTCCGCCATGACGGGTCGGTCGAGACGCCGCTCGACGAGGAGGCTGTCCGAAAGGCGGCGCGGGCACTGAAGGCGGAGGGCGTGAAGGCGGTCGCGATCGGCTTCCTCTACGGCTTCGTCCGGCCCGAGCACGAGGAGGCCGCCAAGCGCATCGTCACCGAGGAATTCCCTGAGGCTTTCATCTGCGCCTCGCATGAGGTCGCGCCTGAGTTCCGGGAGTACGAGCGCATCTCGACCGCCGTGGTCAACGCCTATCTCGGGCCGGTGATGCAGGGCTACATCCGCCGCCTCGCCGACCGGCTGAAGGAACTCGGCCTCAAGGCGACGCCGCATCTGACGCAGTCCAATGGCGGCGTCATCGGCTTCGACATGGCGGCACGCCTGCCGGTGCGCACGGTGTTGTCCGGCCCCTCGACCGGCGTCGTCGCGGCGCAGGCGATCGGCGCGATGATCGGCATCCCCAGCCTCATCACCTTCGACATGGGCGGCACCTCCTCGGACGTCGCCCTGCTCAGCAACGGCGAGGCGAAGCTGGCTTCCGAAGCCAATGTCCATGGCTATCCGATCAAGGCGCCGATGCTCGACATCCACACGGTCGGCGCTGGCGGCGGCTCGCTCGCTGCGATCGATTCCGGCGGCCTTCTCAAGGTCGGGCCCCGCTCGGCCGGCGCCGATCCAGGCCCGGTCTGCTATGGACGCGGCGCGACCGAGCCCGCCGTCACCGATGCCAATGTCGTGCTCCAGACCCTGAACCCGACGCACCTGCTCGGCGGCCGCATGCCGATCGACCAGAGCCTGTCGAAACAGGCGATCGGTCGATTGGCGGAGGAGCTCGGCCTCGACCTGATGGCGACGGCGCAGGGCATCATCTCGGTCGTCACCGCCAATATGGCCAAGGCGATCCGCGTCATCAGCGTCCAGCGCGGCCATGATCCGCGCGATTACGCGCTGGTCGCCTTCGGCGGGGCCGGGCCATTGCATGCCGCGCGGCTCGCCCGCGAGCTCGACATGAAGCGCATCGTCGTGCCCCGCAATCCCGGCATCGGCTGCGCGCTGGGTCTCTTGCTCACCGACCTGCGCGCCAATTTCGCCACGACGCGATTGGCCACGCTGTCCGAGGCGCTCGTCCCGGATATGGCGGAGATCTTCGTCGCCTTGCAGGAGCAGGCGGATCACTGGTTCGCCGAGGAGGGCGTCGCCTCGGCCGATCGCCGGCTCAAGCGCACCGCCGACCTGCGCTATCACGGCCAGAACTACGAGCTCGCCATCGACGTTCCGGACGGGCCGATCACGCCCGCGACCATCATGGCGCTGGCCGAGGGCTTCGCCGCCGCCCACAAGCGGCTCTACGGCTTCGTCGCGGAGGGCGAGGCGGTCCAGCTCGTGACCTACCGTGTCGAGGCGGTCGGCCTCGTGCCCAAGGCGGCCTTCCGGCCGGAGCCCGATGCCGGGCCGGACGCCTCCCATGCCGTCGTCGGCAGCCGCGAGGTCTGGTTCCCCGAGGCCGGCGGCTTCGTCGCCTGCCCGATCTACGATCGCGACAAGCTCAAATCCGGCAATCGCTTCACCGGGCCGGCCATCGTCGAGCAGATGGATTCGACCACCGTGCTGTTGCCGGGCATGACCGCGACGGTCGAGCCCTATCTCAACCTAATCCTGGAGATGCCGTGATGACCGCGACCGCATCCGTCAGCGTCGACCCGATCACCGTCGAGGTCATCGGCTCCTCCTTCGCCTCCATCGCCGAGGAGATGGGAGAGGCCCTGGTCAAGGCGAGCTACTCGACCAATATCAAGGAGCGCCGCGACTGCTCGACCGCGCTCTTCGACGTCGAGGGGCAGACGCTCTGTCAGGCCGAGCATATCCCGATGCATCTCGGCTCCTTCATCGGCATCATCCCGCATATCCTGAAGCGTCATTCGGTTGCGGATATGAAGCCGGGCGATGTCTTCATCGGCAACGACGCCTATGAGGGCGGCGGTACCCATCTGCCCGATATCGTCCTGGCCGAACCGGTGTTTCATGAGGGCGTGATGATCGCCTGGGCGGTGAATACCGCGCATCACTCGGATTTCGCCGATCGCGGCCACGCCCATATCTACCAGGAGGGCCTGCGCATCCCGCCGATCCGCCTCTATGACGGCGGCGTGCTGATGAAGGATGTGCAGGAGCTGATCCTGCTCAACTGCCAGGTCCCGCGCGAGCGCCTCTCCGACCTGCGCGCCCAGATGGCGGCGAACCGCCTTGGGGTCGAGCGCCTGCGCGCGCTCTGCGACAAATACGGCCGCGATACCGTGCTCGCCGCCGGCAAGGCGCTGCAGAACTATGCGGAGCGCAAGATGCGCGCCGGCATCGCCTCGATCCCCGACGGGACCTACCGCTTCTCCGATTCCTTCGACAATCCCGAGATCGACGAGGCCCTGACCTTCTCGGTCGCGATCACCGTCGCGGGCGAGGAGATGACGCTCGCCTTCGACTCGCCGCCGCAGATGCGCGCTGGCTTCAACATGGTCTACACCGCGCTGCTCTCGACCGTGTATTACGCGGTCAAGACCGTGGCCGACCCGACCATCCCGCCCAATGCGGGGCTGGCGCGGCCGCTCACCGTCACGGCGACCGAAGGCACGGTGCTGAACTGCGTGCACCCGGCCGCCGTCAACGGGCGCATCGCCGCCTGCCAGCGCGTGGTCGACCTGATCCATGGAGCGCTCGCGCAGGCCGTGCCGGACCGCGTCATCGCCGCCTGTTCGGGCGCGGTCGCCTCGGCGACCTTTGCCGGCGAGCAGCCCGGCAGTGGCGAGCTCTGGGTCTATCTGGAGACGATCGGCGGCGGTTCCGGCGCCCGCACGAACAAGGACGGGCTCCACGGCGTCCATGTCCACATGACCAACACGTCCAACCTGCCGGTCGAGGCGCTGGAGCTCGAATACCCATTGACCCTGCTGCGCTACGAGCTGGTCGACGGTTCGGGCGGGGACGGGCGCCAGCGCGGCGGCATGGGCCTGCGCCGCGTCTACCGGGCCGAGGCACCGTGCCGGCTCAACGTCGATAATTCGCGCCTGACCTCACGGCCCTGGGGTCTCGCCGGGGGCGGCGAGGGGCAGGGCGGCTCCTTCGCCTTCAGCGAGGGCGTTGTGCCCTTCTTCAAGGGCGACGGCGCGCTCGAAAAGGGCCAGATCGTCGAGATCATCACGCCCGGAGCCGGCGGCTACGGCCCGGCCACGGAGCGCAGCGCCGAGGCGCGGGCGCGAGACAAGGCCGAGCAGCGGGGGTGAGCTAGCGATGTTGCTCGGCTAGGCGCAGACGCTTGTCATTCCGGGGCTTCGCGCAGCGAAGAACCCGGAACCCACGACTGGGCGAGCCGCCGACAACCGCGCATCAAATGTCCCACCCAGTCGTGGGTTCCGGGTTCGCGCCTGCGGCGCGCCCCGGAATGACAAGGGGGGGTCCCTTAAGCCGCCAACCACAGCAGCGCGTGTGGCGACAGCCTGAGCGTTGCCTTGCTGCCGACCTCGAACAAGCCGCTGCCGGACTGGAACGGCACATCCACCGCCACTTCCGTCGTGCCGATGCGGACGCCGTATCGGACGCTGGCGCCGAGGAACTCGCGATTGGCGACGGTGCAGGGTAGCGCGAGCATCCCATCGCCGGCCGGGCCCGCATCACCGAGACTGGCATGCTGCGGTCTGAAGACGAGCTTGGCGCCCTCCGGCACCTGCGCCTCGGCCGGGACCGGCACGCGCGTCCCGCCCTCGATCTCGAAGACTCGGGTCCCGCCGCTGCCGGTGAGCTTGCCCCCAAGGATATTGGCGGTACCGAGGAAGCCGGCGACGAAGAGGTTCGCCGGCCGCTCGTAGAGCTCCATCGGCGTGCCGACCTGCTGGACGATGCCGTCATTCATCACGGCGATCCGGTCGCAGATCGTGTTCGCCTCCTCCTGGTCATGGGTGACGAAGATCGTAGTCAGCCCGAGCCGCTGCTGCAGGTCGCGCAACTCGCGGCGCACCTGCACGCGCATCTTGGCGTCGAGATTGGAGAGCGGCTCGTCGAGCAGCAGCACCTTGGGCTCGACCGCGACGGTGCGGGCCACCGCGACGCGCTGCTGCTGGCCGCCCGAGAGCTGCGAGGGCCGCCGCTCGGCGAGATGGCCGAGGCCGACGAGGCCCAAAGCCGCCTCGACGCGCCGCTCGACCTCGGCGCGCTTGACGCCGCGTTCCTCCAGTCCGAAGGCGACGTTGCGGCGTACCGTCATATGCGGCCAAAGCGCATAGGACTGGAAGACCATGCCGACATCGCGCTTCCACGGCGGCAGGTCGGTGATCGGCTTGCCGCCGATCCGGACCTCGCCGGTATCCGCATGGTTGAAGCCGGCGATCAGGCGCAGCAGCGTGGTCTTGCCGCAGCCGGAGGGGCCGAGGAAGGCGAAGAACTCGCCGGGCTTGATCGCCAGATTGACGTCCTTGAGCACATGGTTGGTGCCGTAGGACAGGTTGACGCCTTCGATATCGACGGCGACGGCGGGCGTGGTCAGGGAGACGGTCGCGTTCATGATCAGTGGCCCATTCCCTTGGCCTTCTGGCTGCGTTCGATGATGAGGTGGGAGAGGAAGGTGCAGGCCGCGACGAGGATCACCGCGACGACGCCGAGCGCGGCACCGGGGCCGCGCCCCGCCGCCGACTGCATGAAGACATAGAGGCCGTAGGCCAGTGGCGCGTCCGAGTTGGACTGCACCAGCATCAATGTCGCCGAGAGCTCGACAGCGGCCGTCGAGAACGATGTGACGAAGCCGGCAAGGATGCCGCCCGCCATCAGGGGCACGACGATGCGCCTGACCGTGCGCGCCTTGGTGGCTCCCAGGTTCTCGGCCGCTTCCTCGAGCGAAACCGAAATCTGCTGGAGCGCCGCATAGCAGGCGCGCAACGCATAGGGCAGGCGCCTGATCGCCAGCGCCATCACGATGGTGATCCAGAGCGTCGCGAGCGGCGTCCCGTCCGGCAGGGTGATGCCGTAGAAGGTCCTGAGATAGCCGATGCCGAGCACCACGCCGGGGATGGCGAGCGCGGCGGTCGCCATCCAGTCGAGCCATTCACGGCCAACGAGCTTGGTCCGCAGCACGAGATAGGCGATGGCGACGCCGAGCACGACGTCGATGCCGCCCGCGATCGTCGCGTAGATCAGCGTGTTCTTGATGTAGACCGAGCTCTCGCCGAACACGCGGGCGTAATGCGCCGTGGTGAAGGCGTCGGGCAGCGGCGAATACGACCAGATCGTCGCGAAGGAGAGCAGCAGCAGGCCCAGATGCGGCGCCAGCACCAGCGCCAGGATCAGGATGACGATGCCGTAGCCGAACACGGCCTCCATCGGCGTCATCACGCGCTTGGCGAGGCCGCCGCCGCCACGCTGCGTCGTGGCGTAGTCGCGCCCCTTCAGCGCCCGCGCCGAGAGCCACATCGCCAGCACGGAGGCGATGATCAGCACGACCGAGATGACATAGCCCATCGGGTCGGCGATGCCGATCGAGGTCACCCGCAGATAGGCCTGCGGCGCCAGCATGTCCTTGACGTTGAGCAGGAGCGGGGTCGCGAGATCGTCGAAGACCTTGACGAAGACGAGCGAAGCGCCGGCGAGATAGCCCGGCATCGCCAGCGGGAAGACGATGCGCCGGAACAGCCGGAAGCCCGACGAGCCGAGGTTCTGCGCGGCCTCTTCCATGGCGCGGTCGACATTGCGGAGCGCCGCCGAGAGGTTGATCAGGATGAACGGGAAATAGTGGACGGACTGGACGAAGATGACGCCGTTCAGCCCTTCCATGAAGTCGATCTTGAAGCCGAACCAGTCGTCGAGCAGCAGGTTGATCGAGCCGTTGCGGCCGAAGAAGAGCTGCATCGCCACCGCGCCGACGAAGGGCGGCATGATCAGCGGCAGGAAGCCCAGTGTCTGGACGATGGCGGCGCCGCGGAAGACGAAGCGCGTCGTGAGATAGGCCAGCGGCAGGGCGAAGACCGAGGCCCAGACCACCGACATCGCAGAGACATAGAACGAGTTCCACAACGAGCGCATGAACAGCTCGGTGCGGACGAAATCGTAGAAGTTGACCAGCGTGAAGGTCGATGTGCCCTTCTCGGTGAAGGCGACATAGATCACCGTCGCCACCGGCAGCACCAGGAACATCAGCAGGAAGGCGGCGATCGCCAGCGCCAGCGCGATCTGGCCGGGCGTGCCGGCGATGCGACGGGGGCGGGGTGCCGAAGTCGGAATGGCTGTCATGAGATGCGGCCGGGCTGTCATCCCGTGCGCGCTGCGGCATGCAAATGCCGCTGCGCAGACACGGGACCGTTTT
This sequence comes from Allobosea sp. GW821-FHT09G06, assembly GCF_059416005.1. NCBI lineage: Bacteria > Pseudomonadati > Pseudomonadota > Alphaproteobacteria > Hyphomicrobiales > Alloboseaceae > Allobosea > Allobosea sp. GW821-FHT09G06. The sequence goes on from NZ_JBWKOI010000003.1 coordinate 508,304, forward strand.
CAGGAAAAGGCGCCTATTGGTCACGCGGTCCCGTGTCCGCGCCGCAGCTTTTCACGCTGCAGCGCGCACGGGAAGACACGCGAAACTACGAAGACACGCGCGAGCGAGCCTACTTCGCCGCCTTGAGCGCTTCTTCCGCCTTCGCCTTGGCCTTGGCGTAGTTGTCGCGGGCGAAGCTCGCCCATTGCGCCTCGACCTCGGCTTGGCGGGCACCCTTCTCCTTGCCGCCGGTGAAGGCGCCGCGCAGCTCCGCGCTCGCGGCCTGCGCCTCGCTGACCGGCATGGCGGCGAGCAGCACGCGGGCTTCCTCGGCCAGCGCCTTGGCCTTGTCGTTCGGCTTCTTGGCGAGCGCCGCATCGACCTCGTGCAGCACCTTGTTGACGCCCTTCAGCGCGTCGAGTTGGAAGGAGATGATCTGGTCGAACAGCGTGTCGACGACCGCGGTGCGGCCTTCCGACTTGTCGACGTCGAAGCCGATCATCTTCTGGAAGCGCGGATCGGTGAAGGGGTTCGGATAGTCGGCGCCGGCCTTGGCATAGACCGCCGGGTTGACCGGCAGGCGGCGGATGCCGGGCTCGAGCAGCACTTCCTGGCCGGCGGGCGAGAGCAGGAACTCGACGAAGGCCTCGGCCGCGGCCTTGTTCGGTGGGTTGGCGATGATGCCGACATTGGCCGGGACCACGGTCGTCACGCTCGGATAGACGAATTTGACCGGGAAGCCCGAGGCCTGGGCCGAGAAGGCGAAGAAGTCGATGACGACGCCGACGCCGACCTGACCGGAATTGACCTGCTCCGGCACGCCGAAGGAGCGCTCGTTGATCGAGCGGAAATTGCCGGCCATCTCCTTGATGGTGCGCCAGCCCTTGTCCCAGCCCTCGCCCTGCAGGATCGTCTCGATCGTCAGATGCGTCGTGCCCGAGCGGGACGGGGCCGCGATCGCGACATGGTCGTAGAAGACCGGCTTGGCGAGGTCCTGCCATTCCTTCGGCTCGGGCAGCTTGTTGGCCTTGGCATAGCGGTCGTTCCACATGATGCCGTAGCCGGAGGCGGCGAAGCCGAAATAGAAGCCCTGCGGATCGTTGATCGGATAGGAGCCGATCTTCTCGGGGATGCCGGTCGCCTTGGGCTTGTAGGCGGTGAGCAGCTTCTTGCCCTTCAGCACCTCGAAGGCATCGGGCGCCGAGGCCCAGAACAGGTCGACCTGGTTGTTCGCCTTGGTCTCCTCGACATATTTCACGCCGGCATTGGTGTTGCGGTTCTGCACTTCGAGCGTGACGCCCGGAACCGCCTTCTCGAAGGCCTTCTTGATGGGATCGGTGACGTCCTTGGAGAAGGAGGTGACCACCGTGACCTTGCCGGCCGGCGCCTGCGCCAGCGCGATGGTCATGAACGAGGCGCTCAGCGACAAGCCGAGGGTGGCCGCGAGCGCGGTTCTACGATTCAGCATGGCTTCCTCCCGAAGCGAATTTTTGTGGTCGACGTCGAGGTCGATGCCATTGTCTCAGCAACCGCGATGCCAAATGCCGGCGGCATTGATTTCGTTGCGGAATTCGGGAGGAGGGGTCTTCAGTTACCCCATTTCGGGGGCGTTGCGGTAACCTGCCGAGACCCCGGATGGGTCATTGCGGTAACATCCGGCTCAGTCCGCGAGCGCAGCCGTCCCGCTCAAACCGTAGCGGCGCATCTTGAGGTAGAGCGTCTTGCGGGTGATGCCGAGCGCCGCGGCCGTGACGCCGATGCGCCCGTTATGGCGCTTCAACGCGGCGCCGATCCCCTCCGCCTCGGCGATGGCGACCAGCTCCTCCAGCGTGCGCTCCGCGCCATCGGATGTGCCGGCGCCGGCATCCGCATCCTCGAAATCCTCGTCCATGCCGAGCAGGCTGCGCTCGGCGGCATTGCGCAATTCGCGGACATTACCCGGCCAGTCCTGCCGCGCGAGCCGTTGCAGCAGGTCGCGCCCGAGCAGCGGCGTGGAGCGGCCGACGCGCGCGGCGGCGAGCGCGAGGAAGTGCTGGAACAGCAATGGGATATCCTCGCGCCGGTCGCGCAAAGGCGGCAGGCGCAGCGTCACGACATTGAGCCGGTAGACGAGGTCCTCGCGGAAGCCGCCGGCCTTGGCCAGCGCGGCGAGGTCGGTCTTGGTCGCAGCGACGATGCGGATATCGACCGCGATCTCCTTGTTGGAACCGAGGCGCTCGATCCGCCGCTCCTGCAAGGCGCGTAGCAAGCGCACCTGCGCCGCCATCGGCATCGACTCGATCTCGTCGAGGAAGAGCGTGCCGCCGCTGGCATGCTCGATCTTGCCGATCCGCCGCTCCCGCGCCCCGGTGAAGGCGCCGGCCTCGTGGCCGAACAATTCGCTCTCGATCATCGTCTCAGGGATCGCGCCGCAATTCACCGCGACGAAGCGCCCGCCGCGGCGATTGCCGAGATCGTGCAGCGCGCGTGCCGCGACCTCCTTGCCCGTCCCCGTCTCGCCGAAGAGCAGCACGTCGGTATCGGCATCGGCCAGCAGGGCGAGCCGGCTGCGCAGGCGCGCGACGGCCGGCGAATGGCCGACGACGCGCGCCGCCCACGGGTCTTCGGGATGGGAACCGGCCTTGAGCGAGCGGTTCTCGATGATCAGCCGGCGGTATTCGCTGGCGCGCCGGATCGTCTCGATCAGGCGGACGGGGTCGGCCGGCTTTTCGACGAAATCCCAGGCCCCTTCGCGGATCGCCTTCACCGCCATGGGAACATCGGCATGGCCGGTGATCAGCACGACGGGGATCTCCGCATCGATCGCCGTCACGGCCGCGAGCAGCCCGAAACCGTCGCGGCCGGGCATGCGGACATCGCTGACCAGGACGACGCAAGCCTCGCGGCCGAGCTCGGCCAGCGCCGCATCGCCCGAGCGCTTGGCGATAACCGCAAACCCTTCCAGCTCCAGCGTCAGCCGCCAGGCTTCCAGCACCTCGGCATCGTCATCGACGAGGACGACCTTGGGAGCGCTCATGCGTCGATTTCCAGCGGGGCCATGACGTGGGCTGTCGTCCCTTCGAGGGTGATCAGGAAGCGGGTGCCGGCGGGGCCGGTCTCGGCCACCGCGAGCGTGCCGCCGAGATCCTTGATGATGTTGTAGGACAGCGAGAGGCCGAGGCCGAGCCCCGAGCCCACCGGCTTGGTCGTGAAGAACGGGTCGAAGATGCGCTCCAGATGCGCCCGGTCGATGCCGGGGCCGCTATCGGCGACCCAGATCTCGACCTTGTGCCCGGTACGGCGTGCGCCGATTGCGATCGTCGCATCCTCCATGCCCGCGACGGCGTCGAGCGCGTTGGCGATGAGATTGACCAGCACCTGCTCCAGCCGGATCTCCTCGGCATGGACATGGAGGCGCCCGGCCGGCAGCTCCCGCGTGAGCGTCACGCGCTCGGCTTCGAAACGCGGCTCGAACAGCGACAGCGCGGTTTCGATGGTGTCGCCGACAGAGACGGGGCTGAGCACCACGCCGGGCTTGCGGGCGAAGCGCCTGAGATGCGCGATCAGGTCGGCCGCGCGCGTCGTCAGCGCCTGGATGCGGCCGATGGCCTTCCGCGCTTCCTCCGGTCGCCCGCGGTCCAGCAGCAGAGCGCCGTTATGGGCGTGGGAGCGGATCGCGGCGAGCGGCTGGTTGAGCTCGTGGCTGAGGCCCGCCGCCATCTGCCCGAGTGCGGCGAGCTTGGCCGCCTGGATCAGGTCGTCGCGCGTCTGTCGGAAGACGACGAGAGCACGGGCGAGGTCGCCGAGTTCGTCATTGCCCGCCTTCGGCAGCAGCGCCGAGGACTGGCCGCTGGCGATGCTGGTTGCCGCCTCGGTCAGGACGCGCAGGCGCGCGACGAGATGGCGCCGGACATAGAACCAGCCGATCAAGAGCGCGCCGATGAGCGAGGCCGCCGCGATGGCGAGCAGCAGGTTGCGGCCGAGTCGGATCGCCTCGGCCGAGCGGTCGGCGGCCTCCTTCGCCACGGTTTCCGTGCGCTGCACCTCCTGCGAGACCAGCGTGCCGAGTTCGGTGACGAGGCGGCGGCTTTCCGAGATCAGCCGCTGCGCGTCGGCCAGCGCCGCGAGTTCCGTGCGCTTGAGACCGGGCAGGCCGGTCGTGGTATCGGCGAGCCCGATCAGGCGCTGCGTGATCTGCCGGACCGTGATCGTGTCGGCCCAGCCGGCCAGCGCCTTGGCTTCGATCTCGAGCTGGTCGACGGCCTCGCCGATGACATGGCCGGTCTGCTCCATGTCTTCGCGGGTCTGCACCGTGCCGAGCCGCCCGAACAGGCCGACGATCAGGTTGGCCTGGGCGTTGAGCGTCATCAGCGCTTCGCTCTTGCGGGTTTCCTCGCGGATTGTGTTCGGCTTGCTCGATGACGCTTCGCTGCCGATCTGGCCGAGCGCCGTGTCGATGTTGAAACGGGCATCGTCGGTCAGCGGCTCGATCTCGTCGATCAGATCGGCCTGGAGCCAGCGCAGTTCCTCGCTGACGCCGCGGATGCGCTCGGCCAGCGTGAAGCGGCGTCCCGATACGTCGTCGATGGCGTTGAGGTTGCGGCGGATTTCGGCCGCCACGGCTGTCAGCTGCGGCGCGTCGAAGCCGCTTCCGGTCCGCTCGGACAGAACCTTGTCCAGCTCGCTCAAGCGCTCTCCCACCACGCGCCTGCCGCGATCATAGCCGTCACGCCGCTCTGCGTTGGCGAGTTCCGGCATGCCGGCGATGACGCGAGCACTGGCCTCGGCAAGCCGCGCGGCGGAGGCAAGGCCGGGCAGATGCTCACGGGCAATCGCCGCCAGTTCCTTGCTGAGCCTCTCATAGGAGATGACGCCGACGATGCCGGCGCCGACCGCGAAGAGGCCGACGCCGAGGAAGGCCGCAATGAGACGCCCGCCGATGCCGAATCGTCTTTTGGGCAGGGCAGGCGTCATGGCCGCGCCCCGGTCAGATTATCTTCGCGCCAGCCCAAAGCCGCCAGCCGCTCGGCCGCTTGCTGCAGGCTGTCGCCGGCTTCCGACGCACGAGCCACGATCGCATTGCGGATATCGGCCTCGATCCGCGCCTGTTCGTCAGGGACGGGAAGGCCGCGCGGCACCCGGACGATATTCCGGAAGCGCTCCGTCTTCTCCAGCTCCGCAGCCGAGACAGGCGGTTGTGTCAGCGTGGCGCGTGCCTGTGTCAGCAGCTTGGCTGTCTGCTCGTCGGGGCGGGTGAGCAGCGCCGCCTCCATCGCCTGCAAGCTGCGCCAGAGCCTGGCATGCTCGGTGCGGCGGAAGGTGATCCATTCGTCGAAGATCAGGTTGACCAGCTCGTAGCGCCCGGCCGAGAGCCCGGCATCGAAAGCCGTCCGGTTGAAGATGCCTTCCGTCGCCGAGAGATGGGGCGGCGCCTCGTCCGCCCCATAGGCCGAAGGCGAGACGGCGAGGCGCCCGATCCGCGGCTCGCGCAGCATCGCCTGGCCTTCCGGCGAGAGCACGAAATCGATGAAGATCTCGGCCTCCTTCGGATTGGGGGAGGTCGCGAGCCTCGCGATGCTGGCGGGTGCGAACAGCGTCTCGCCCGGCAGCACGAAGCGATTGCCCTCGCCCTCGGCCGTATTGGCCTCCGTCAGGAAATCGATGGAGATGCCGATGCCGAAGCGGCCGCGGGCGACGCCGGCATTCACGCCGAAGCTGCGCGCCGTGATCGTCGCGAGGTTGCCGCCGATCGCCGACCAGAGCGCCCAGCCGCGTTCCCAGCCCAGCGATTGCAGGAGAGCCTCGACCATCAGATGCGTGGTGCCGGAGCGAGCGGGTGAGGTCAGGCCGATATGCCCGGCATAGACCGGCGCCGCGAGATCGGCCCAGTTGCGCGGCACCGGCAATCCGCGTGCCGTCAGATAAGCCGGGTTGTAGACCAGCCCGTAGCCTGAGACCGCGAAGCCGAGATAGCGGCCGTCGGGATCGTTCACCGGGTAGCCGGCGATGGTCTCGGGCGCGCCGGTCTTGCGCGGCTGTACCGGCGCCAGCAGGTTCGCTCGCTTCAGCAATTCGAAGGCGTCAGGCGCCGAGGCCCAGAACAGGTCGGCTTCCGGCCGCTTCTGAGCGCGGATGTCGATGACGGCGGCCGTCGTCTTCCGCTGCACCACCTCGACTGCGATGTCGGGATGCTTCTTGCGGAAGGCATTGCGGAAGGGCTCGAAGAAGGATGGCGGGAAGGATGTGATGATCTGGACGCGTCGACCCTCGGCCATGCCGCTGGCGGGCCAGCCGAGAGCCAGCAAGGCGAGGAGGACAAGCCTGAGCGTGACGGCGGAACGACCCATGAAGCCGTCATATAGCCGGCTTGCGGGTCCGGCTAGGCTGCCGCGTCTCAGTCGAATTCCTTCTTGAATTTCTCGCTGACGGTCGCGGCCGTGCGGAAGCGCGTAATCGCGAACGGCTCCAGCGGCGTCGGTGTTTCGCCGTCGAGGATCAGCTCGCTGAGACACAAGCCGACGCCCGGCCCGATCTGGAAGCCATGGCCGCAGAAGCCGAAGGCGTGGAACAGGCCGGGCGTCGTCCCGCTCGGGCCGATCACCGGGATCATGTCCGGCAGATAGGCCTCGATGCCGGACCAGACGCGGATGACATGGCATTGCGCCAGCATCGGCGCGACGCGGGCGAGCGCCCGCATTGCCGCCAGCGTCTTGGCGGGGGGCACCGGCGCGCGGTTCGCCTGCGGATCGGCCGCCGTGCGCGGATAGCCGGCGAGGATGATATTGCCGCGCGGGATCTGGCGGAAGATCACGGAGCCGTCGATCGCCTGCACCGAGGGCTCGATCCGGTAGGGGAACGGCTCGGTCACGAATTGCGGCGGCCCGGCCGGAAAGACCGGAGCGGTCTCGCCGAAGCGTTCGGCAATCTCCAGCGCCCAGGCCCCGGCACAATTGACCAGAGCGCCACAGCTTATCCGGCTGCCGTCGGCAAGCGTGAGCGAGAAGCCATCGCCCTCGCGGTCAACGGCTGTGACGCGCGTATTCTCCAGGATGGTGGCGCCCTGCCTTGCAGCGGCCCGCGCCACGGCCGGTGTCGCCAGCCGCGGATTGGAGGTGGCGTCGCGTGCCGAGAAGGTCGCAGCGACGGCGCGTTCGCTCAGCCAGGGCCAGCGCCGGCGCAGATCGGCAGGGCCGATCCGCTCGATCGCGAGCCCGTAGGATTCGGAAACCTCCGCATAGCCTTCGAGCTTTGCGTGCTCTTCCTCGTCATAGGCGAGGTAGAGATGGCCGGTCTGCTCGAATTCGCAGTCCTCGCCGATCAGCGCGTCGAAATCCTCCCACAGCGCCTGCGAGCGCAACGACAGCGGATACTGGCCGGGAAAGCGGCCTTGCAGGCGCAGGTTTCCGAAATTGACGCCGCTCGACTGCTCTCCGACGACGCCCTTTTCGATAAGCGTCACGCGCTGGCCGCGCCTTGCGAGGAAGAAGGCGGTCCAGACACCGATCAGGCCGCCGCCGACGATCGCGACATCTGTGGTGCGCGTGCTCATGCCGGTTCTTCCGCGGCGGCGAGCGCGATCGGCTTGACCGGAGCCTGACCGCGCAAACGGCCGGCGGCTTCGCCGCCTTGCCCGGTCCCGGCCGCGACGATCTCCTGCAAGGCCGGCCCACAGACGCGGCCCTGGCAGCGCCCCATGCCGCAGCGGGTCATCGCCTTGACGCGGTTGACCTCGACCGGGCCGAGCGCCTTCGCCATCGCGGAGCGCACTTCGCCGACGGTGACGTTCTCGCAGCGACAGAGCGTGACGGGATCGGGCAGGGCGGCGATCTGCTCCCTCGGCCAGGCGAAGGCCCGCGCCAGCCCGCGCTGGAAGCTACGCAGCCGCGCAGCCCGCCGCGCCAGCGGCCTGATCGCCGCGATATCCTGTGTTCGCCCGAGATCGGCGAGGATGGCATGGGCGGCGAGCGCCCCGCTGGCCTCCGCCGCATCAGCGCCACCGATCCGCACCCCGTCGCCGGCGAGGTAGAGCCCCGGCCGAGCCCGGCCGAAACCGTCGATCTTCGGCAGGAACAAACGGAAATCCGGATCGTAGGCGAAGTCCGCCCCGGCGAGGTCGGCAAGCTGCGTCTCGGGCTTCAGGCCATAACCCAGCGCGATCGCATCGCAGGCGAAGCGCCGCTCGCGCCCGCTGCCGTCGCGCAGGGCGAGAGCCTCGACGCGGCCATCTCCTTCCACCGTGACCGGCGTCACGCCGTGCAGCATCGGAACACCCGCGCGCAAAGCCGCCGCCATGTACCAGAGCCCGCGCAGCAGCGTGCGTGGCGCCCCGAGCAGGGCGGGCATCGCGGCGAGCTTGGCGGAGAATGGCGTCGTATCGGCGATCACCGCGATCTCGGCGCCCATCGCGCGATACTGCTTCGCTGCCAGCGTCAGCAATGGCGAGGAGCCGAGGAAGGCGACGCGGATGCCGATCAGGCAACCCTGGTCCTTGAGCGCGACCTGTGCCCCGCCGAGCGTGAAGACACCGGGCGTCGTCCAGCCCGGAAAGGGTGCGATCCGGTCCATGGCGCCGCTGGCGATCAGCAGCTTGTCGCATTCGAGCGTCTCGGCCTTGCCGTCACGCAGCAGGTGCAGGCGCTGGCCGTCGATCGCCCAAGCCAATGTCTGGGGCCGGTAATCGATATGCGGATGCAAAGCGGCAAAACGATCGTGAAGGGCCGCGTATCGCCCCGCCTCCGAGCCCATCAGCTTGGTCATGTCGAGGGCGAGGTCGTCGGCTGGGCGGCGATAGCCCTGTCCGCCGGCGCGGGCGCCTTCGTCGATCAGTATGGGTTTCAGCCCGTTGGCGACCAGCAATTCGGCGGCGCTGATTCCGGCCGGGCCGGCACCGATGATAACGATCTCAGCCATGGGCAGGTGCCATGCCCTGCGGTTCGGCGAAGAGCTCCAGCCCATCGCTGACGGGCGTGGTGCAGGCCCTGATCCGGCCGCCAGTCGCGCTCCAGACCCAGCAATCCTGGCAGGCGCCCATCAGGCAGAAGCCGGCGCGCGGCTCGCCCCCGAATTCAAGCCGGCGGACGAACGCACCGTTCTCCAGAAGCGCGGCGAGAATACTGTCGCTTGCGGTCGCGTTTATAGGCCTGCCATCGAAGCTGAGGGTCACCGCCGTTCCAATCCGACGAGCCACACGGCGGAACTGCGCCTGCGAGCGTTCCATTCTGCCTCGAATTTATTTCAATGCGATAGAACTATGTGGATTTTGATAAATCAGATTGCTCCCTGTCAAGGCCGCATGCCCCGTTTTCTCAGACGCGCGAGATGGCGTGGGCGGCCGCGATCACCAGCGAGGAGAAGCGCGAGACGACCTCCTCATGGCTGTAGCGCGAAGTCGAGGTCGCGATGTTGACGGCCGCTTCCGGCCGGCCCTGGTGGTCGACGACCGGCGCGGCGATCGAGGCGTCGCCGATATAGACCTCCTCGAAGGCGGTGGCGTAGCCCTGGGCTGCCGACTGGCGCAGTTTCTCGCGCAACGCCTCGCGCTGCCATGTCGTCGAGGGCGTATGCGCCCGGCGGTCGGAGGCATCGATGATCGCCATCGCCTCGTCTTCCGGCAGGCGCGACAGCATCGCGATGCCCGGCGCCGTGGCATAGGCCGGCATCCGCGTGCCGATGATGACGTCGGTGTTGAGGACGTGCCGGCTGAGGAAGCGCGAGACGAAGATGATCTCGGTCTCCTCGCGCACGGTGAGGTTCACCGTCTCCTCCGTCTCCTTGCTGAGATGCATGAGGTAGGGCATCGCCCGGTCGAGCAGGCGGCTGCTGCGGACGAAATGATAGCCGAGATCGAGCGTTTTCGCCGTCAGTTCGAAGCGCTTGGTCTGCGCGTCCTTGCGGAGATAGCCGAGCTTGGTGAGCGTATGGGTGAAGCGCTGCGCCGCGCTGACATCCATCCCTGTCTCCGAGGCGACCTGCGACAGGTTCAGCGTCTGGTGCTGGCGGCCGAAGGCCGAGAGCACGCGGAACGCCTTCTCCACCGAATTGACCATCAGCGCGTCGTCCTTGCGGCCGGCCTGGTCGGCTGAAGCAGCCGCGCGCTTGCGGCCGGTCTGTGTCTCTTCGGGCATCGTCATCGCGGCTGCTCTCCTTGGCGCGATCAATGGCTGCGGCGGGCGGCCTTGACAAGGTGAGCCGCCTCCGTATTATTTGCAATAGAAATTATCGCATTGTAATAATTACCCATCGGAGGGCGCTATGAAGGACTCTGTTCTGGCTGAAGTGCGTGGCGCGGTCGGCATCATCACCCTCAACCGCCCCGAGATACTGAACGCCTGGAACGCGCCGATGCGTGAGCGGCTGGTGGCCTGCTTCGACGAGATGGAGGCGAACGAGGCGGTCCGCGCCATCATCCTGACGGGTGCCGGCGAGCGCGCCTTCGGCGCCGGCCAGGACCTCAACGAGACCAAGACCTTCGATCCGGACCGCGCCGAATTGTGGATGGGCGAGTGGGAGCGGCTCTATGACCGCATGCGCTCGCTCTCGAAGCCGCTGATCGCCGCGCTGAACGGCGTCGCGGCGGGTTCCGCCTTCCAGGTCGCGCTGCTCTGCGACCTGCGCGTCGGCCATGCCGGCGTCACCATGGGCCAGCCCGAGATCAACTCGGGCATCGCCTCGGTCACCGGTCCCTGGATCATGAAGGAGATGATCGGGATCGCCCGCACCATCGACCTGACCCTGACCGGCCGTATGATGGATGCCGACGAGTGCTTCCGCATCGGCCTGATCAACCGGATCGTGCCGAAGGAGCAGGTGATGCCGGCTTCGCTCGCATTGGCCGAGGAACTCGCCGGCAAGCCGCCGGTTGCCATGCGCCTCAACAAAGCCCGCTTCCGTGAGGTCACCGAGGCGAGCTTCCGCGAATGCCTCACTGCCGGCATCCGCAACCAGCGCGCCGCCTACGCTACCGGCGAGCCGGCGCGGATGATGGAAGCCTTCCTCGCCAAGCGCGCGGCGCGAAAGACGGCCTGACCACGATACCGGACCATCCGATCACCCACGGGGAAATGCGGAAAACCGCTTGAAAGGGGAGTAGACGATGACGAGCCTGACCACGAAGCCGACCCGGCGCACCCTGCTGCAACTCGCGGGCGGCGTCGCTGCCGGCGCGGTTGCCGCGCCCTATCTGACGGGCACGGCGCGCGCCGCGACCCAGATCACGGTCGCCGATCCCGGCGGCCCGTTCGGCCCGGCCTTCCGCAAGGCCTTCTACGATCCCTTCGAGAAGGCGACCGGCAACAAGGTCGTCAACGTCGCCCGCGAGGCTGAGCCCACCGCCCAGTTCAAGGCGATGGTCGAGACCAAGTCCTATACCTGGGACGTCTGCACGCTGACGCTCTCGGCCCGCGACATCCTGAAGGCGCAGGGCCTGCTCGATCCGATCGGCTTCGCGCATGCCGACGTGCCGAAGCTGATGCCGCAGGCGATCTCGCCCGAATTCATGGGCACCGACGTCTACTCGACCGTCTTCGCCTATCGCACCGACCGCGTGAAGAACGCGCCGGCGAGCTGGGCCGACTTCTTCAATGTCGAGAAGTTCCCCGGCCGCCGCGCGCTGCGCAAGAACCCGATCGACACGATCGAGCAGGCGCTGCTCGCCGACGGGGTGCCGCTCGACAAGCTCTATCCGCTCGATGTCGATCGCGCCTTCAAGGTGCTCGACAAGATCAAGCCGCATGTCGCGGTCTGGTGGACCGGCGGGGCGCAGTCCACGCAGCTGCTGCAGAGTGGCGAGGTCGATATGCTGCCGGGCTGGAACGCCCGTTTGCAGGCGGCGATCGATGGCGGCACGCCGGCCAGGATCGTCTGGAACCAGGGCCTCTACTCGGTCGAGGGCTGGGGCCTGCCCAAGGGCGGCCCGAAGGCGGATGTCGCCCGCCAGTTCGTGCGCTTCTGCTCCGATCCGAAGGCGCAGGCCGTCTTCACCGAGGCGCTGGCCTATGGCCCGACCAATCTCGACGCCTATCAGACCATCCCCGCCGAGCGTGCGAAGGTGCTGCCGACCTCGCCGGTGAACCTGAAGCAGATGGCGATCGCCAACGAGGATTGGTGGAGCGCCAACCGCGCCAAGGTCTCCGAGCGCTTCAACGCCTGGCTCCTGACCTGACGGCGATGGGGACGGGTGCCGGAATGACCGCGATCCAGCCGAAATCGGCCAAGCTCGTCGTAGAGGGGCTGTGTAAGCGCTATGGCGCGACCACGGCCCTCGAGCCGAGCTCGCTCAGCGTCGCCGAGGGCGAGTTCCTCACCTTGCTGGGGCCTTCGGGCTCCGGCAAGACGACGCTGCTCCAGCTCATCTGCGGTCTGGTCGAAGCCAGCGAGGGCAGGGTGGTGATCGACGGGCGCGACCAGTCGAACATGCCGGTCCACCAGCGCGATATCGGCCTCGTCTTCCAGCACTATGCGCTCTTCCCGCATCTGACGGTGGCGGAGAACATCGCCTTTCCGCTCAAGATGCGCGGACGCCCCTCGGCCGAGATTACCAATCGGGTCGCATCCACGCTCGATATGGTCCATCTCGGCCATCTCGCCGGGCGCTTCCCGCGCGAATTGTCGGGCGGCCAGCAGCAGCGCGTCGCGCTGGCGCGCTGCTTCGTCTACCAGCCCTCGATCATTCTGATGGACGAGCCGCTCGGCGCCCTCGACAAGAAGCTGCGCGAGCACATGCAGATCGAGATCAAGCGTTTGCACCGCGAGAGCGGCGCGACCATCGTCTATGTCACGCATGATCAGGAGGAGGCGCTCGCGATGTCCGACCGCATCTGCCTGATGAACCATGCGAAGATCGAGCAGCTCGGCACGCCGCGCGAGATCTACGAGCGCCCGCGCACGGCCTTCGCCGCCGATTTCATCGGCATCTCCAACATCTTCCGCGGCCAATGGGACGGCAACGGCGCGCTCGATACGCCGCATGGCCGCTTCGCCCTGCCGAGCGGCGCCAATTGCCAGAGCAAGGACGCGGCGCTGGTCATCCGGCCGGAGAACCTCCATCTCGGCGAACGCGACGGCAACGCCGTCCGCGGCCGGGTCAGCGAGATCGTCTATGCCGGCTCGGAGACGCGCGTCATCGCCGCGCTCGGCGATGGCAGCCCGCTCGTGCTGCGGCTGGGTCCGGACGATCCGGTGCCCGCCATTGACCAGGCCATCGTCGCCGGCTGGGCCCGCGACAAGGCGGTGCTGGTCGCATGAGCGCTGTCGCGGCAGGCACGGCTCCGTCGCGCCGGAGCAAACTGAAGTTCGGCCCGCTCTGGCTGGCGGTGCCCGGCCTCGCGTTCCTCGCGGTCTTCTTCGCCTGGCCGGTGGCGCAACTGCTCGGCCTCAGCCTCGTCGATCCCGAGACCGGCGGCTTCTCGGGCGGCGCCTATCAGCGCATCGCCGCGACCGATGTCTATCTGCGCGTGCTCGGCATCACCTTCCGCATCGCCGGCTGGACGGCGTTCTGGTCGCTGCTGATCGGCTACCCGCTGGCCTATTGGCTGGCGCGCCTGCCCGATATGTTCCGCGGCCGGATGCTGCTCTTCGTCATGGTGCCGTTCTGGACGAGTTATCTCGTCAAGACCTTCGCCTGGATGATCGTACTCGGCCGCAGCGGCATCATCAATTCGCTGGCGACCGGCTCCGGCCTCGTCGACCAGCCCCTGCCGCTGCTGCACAACATGTTCGGCGTCATGGTCGGCATGGTCCATGCGATGGTCCCGCTCGCGGTGATGACCATGCTGCCGGTGATGACCGGCATCGATCGCCGCCTCGTCCAGGCCGCGCAGACGCTCGGCGCCGCGCCGGCACGGGCCTTCTGGCTGGTCTATTTCAAGCTCTCCCTGCCGGGCGTGGCGGCGGCGGGGCTGCTCGTCTTCATCTCCTCGCTCGGCTTCTTCATCGTGCCGGCCTTCCTCGGCGGGCGGCAGGAGACGATGCTCGCGCAGCTCATCATCACCCAGGTGCAGGAACTGCTGAACTGGTCCTTCGCCGGGGCGCTCGCGGCCATGATGCTGGCAGCGGCACTGGTCTCCTGCTGGGTCTACGACCGGCTCTTCGGCATCTCGACCATTGCTGGCGGCTCGGCGCAGGTCGGGGGCGGGCGCATCCGCGATCTCGGCATCGCCATCCTCGGCCTTGTCGGCGATATCGCCGGGCGCGCCGCCGCCGTGGCGCAGCGCGTACTGGGCAAGCGCGTCTGTGCCGCGCTGCTGCCGGGCTTCTGCTGGCTCGTCATCGGCTTCCTCGTGCTGCCGACGCTGCTGGTGATCCCGCTCGCCTTCACCTCCTCGCAGTTCCTCGAATTCCCGCCGCCGGGCTACGGTCTCAACTGGTTCCGCACCTATTTCGAATCGCCGCTCTGGCTGCAGGCAACGCTGCGCTCCTTCGGCGTCGCCTTTGTCACGGCGCTGGCTGCGACCGCGATCGGCGGCTTCGCGGCGCTGGCTCTGGCCCATAGCCGCACGCGCTGGGGCGGGCTGATCTTCGCCTTCTTCCTCGCGCCGATGATCGTGCCGCGCATCGTCATCGCGGTCGGGCTGTTCTATCTCTTTGCCCGGATGGGCCTGATCGCGACCGATCTCGGCCTGATCATCGGCCACACCGTGCTGGCGATCCCGTTCACGCTCGTCACCATCGCCGCTGTGCTCAAGACCTATGACCAGCGGCTCGACCAGGCGGCGGCGACACTGGGCGCCAACCGCGTCCGTACCCTCACCGGCGTGACGATCCCGCTGGTGAAGGGTGGCCTCGTCGCGGCCTTCCTCTTCGCCTTCATCACCTCCTTCGACGAGCTCACCATCGCGATCTTCGTCTCGGGCGGCGTCAAGACGACCCTGCCGAAGCAGATGTGGGACGACATGATCCTGCAGCTCAACCCGACGCTGGCCGCAGTCTCGGTCGTCGTCTTCGTGGTGGTGACGGTGATGCTGCTGCTGGCCGAACGCTTCCGCTCCTCCTCTTCTTCCTGATCCTGACGACCGAAGCGCAACCATGACCTCTCCTGACAAAGACGGCTTCGTTGGCCTTCTGACCGCGCGCGCCGCCGCCGAGCCGGACCGCGTCTATGCCCGCTTCAATGGCGAGCCGCTGAGCTATGGCGAACTCGAGCGGCGCTCAGCGGCCTTTGCCTTGTATCTGCGGGCGCGGGGCATCGTCGCGGGCGACCGCGTCGCGGTGATGATGCGCAATTCCATCGCCACCATCGCCGTGGTCTTCGGCCTCGCGCGGGCCGGTGTCGCCTGGGTCCCGGTCAATGCCCAGCAGCGCGGCGAGGGGCTGAACTATCTCCTGACCCATTCCAGCCCGCGCCTAGTCGTCGCGGACATCGAGCTCGCACCTCAGATCGCCGAGGCGATGGGGCCGGACGCGACCCTGCCGGTGCTGCTGCATGCGCCGGGCGGCGATCTCGATGCAGTGCTCGCCGGAACCGTCAGCTTCGATGAGCCGGCGTCTCCCGCGAATGCCGTCTTTGCGATCATGTACACCTCCGGCACGACCGGGCGGCCGAAGGGCGTCATCGTCTCGCACCGCATGCTGCGGCTGGCGGCCGAGAGCGTGCTCTATCTATCGGACGCCAAGCCCGGCGAGGTCTTCTTCGTCTGGGAGCCGCTCTATCATATCGGCGGGGCCCAGCTCCTGCCGCTGCCGATGATCCGCGACATAACGCTGGCCATGGTCGAGCGCTTTAGCGCCAGCCGTTTCTGGGCGCAGGTCCGCGAGGAGGGCGCGACCCATATCCATTATCTCGGCGGCATCCTGCAGATCCTGCTGAAGCAACCGCCTTCCGCTGGAGATCGCGAGCATGGCGTGCGCATCGCCTGGGGCGGCGGCTGCCCGGCCGATATCTGGACGCAGTTTCGCGACCGCTTCGGCGTCGAGATCCGCGAGTGCTACGGCATGACCGAAGCCTCCAGCCTGACCACCTGTAACACCAGCGGCGTGGTCGGCTCGGTCGGGCGCCCGATGCCCTGGTTCACCGTCAGGCTGCTCGACGGTGAGGGCAGGCCGGTCGCGGCCGGCGAGCGCGGCGAGATCGTGGTCGAGACCAGCATCCCCGGCGCGATCTTCCCCGGCTATCTCGACAATCCCGACGCGACCGCGAAGGCCCTGCGCAACGGCGCCCTCCATACCGGCGATCTCGGCTCCTTCGATGCCGACGGCAACTTGTATTTCCACGGCCGCATGACCGACAGCGTGCGCTGCCGGGGCGAGAACGTCTCGGCCTGGGAGGTCGAACATGTCGCGGCCGAGCATGACGCGGTCGAGGATTGCGCGATGATCGGCGTCGCCGCCGATATCGGCGAGCAGGACATCAAGCTCTTCGTCAAGCCGCGCCATGGCGCGATCATCGACCCGCAGGCCTTGTCAGGCTGGCTCGGCCAGCGCCTCGCACCCTACCAGAACCCGCGCTACATCGCCCTGGTCGATGAGTTCGAGCGCACGGCGAGCCAGCGCATCATGAAGCACAAGCTCTCGCCCCGGCTCGACGATTGCTGGGACAGGGCCGCGACGGGGCGCTGACATGGCCGGCTGCGACATCCTGATCTCCGGCACCGGCGGCTTCGCTGCCCGCATCGCCTTCGATATCGCCGCGACAGCCCGCGAGCCGGTCGAGGTGATCATCGCCGGGCGCAATCTCGAACGGTTGAACTGGCTGCGCACGGCTTCCAATGCCCGCGCCGCGCTCTTCGGAGCCAAGGCACGCTTCACCACCCATGCGATCGACCTGCTGGCGCCGGACGCTTCCGACGCGCTGTTGGCTGCCACCAGCCCGCGTATCGTGGTGCAGGCCGCTTCGATCCAGACCTCACAGGTCATCGCCCAGAGCGGCAATGCCTGGACGCGCCTGGTTGCCGAGGGGGGCTTGAGCGCGACCGCCGTCTTCCAGGCGTTGATCAGCGCCCGCGTCGCCGCCGCGATCACGCGTGCCGGCAAGCCGGTGACGCTGGTCAATTGCAGCTTCCCCGACGTGGTCAACGGCATCATCGCCGCGCTCGGCCATGGCGTAGCCTGCGGTATGGGCAATGTCGCGATCCTGTCCAATGTCTTCGCCGGCTCGGCCGCGACACCCGCCGGGGCCGAGGTCAAGGTGCTCGCCCATTACCAGAACCTCGCCGCCTGGCGTCGTCGCCCGGAGGAGCGTGGCGGGCGCGCGCCGCGCGTCTGGCTGGACGGCAAGGAGGTGGCGGATGTCTACGCCCTCTTTGCCGATATCCAGCTCACGCCCGAACCGGTGATCGAGATTTCCGGCGCGAGCGGCGTGCCGATGCTGCTCGCCATGGCGGCAGGCAAGCCCTGGCAGGGTCATGTACCCGGCCCCGACGGCTTGCCCGGCGGCTATCCGGTCAAACTTGTCGGAGGCAGGCTCGAACTCGACCTGCCCGCTGGATTGGCCCGCGAGGAGGCCATCGCCTGGAACGCCTCTTTCGAAGCGGCCAACGGCCTCGTCGTCTCGCCGGAGGGCAGGGCGAGCTTCACGGGGCTTCTCGGCGGCAGGATCGCCGGCCACATCCCGGAACTGCGGGATGGGTTCGACGTCCGCGATCTGGAATCCGTGTGCGAGACGCTACTCGGCTTGCGCGAGACCTTGATGCGAAGTGCATAACCTGCACTCCGTCGTGGTTCCTACGACTGCCCGGCGGCCTTCGACTGGTGCTGCCGCGCGATCAGGTTGAGCGCGTTCAGCGTCACCTGCGCGGCGAGCAGCGCCGACATGCCACCGACATCATGCGGCGGGCTGACCGTGTTGATGTTCACGCCCACCAGATTGAGCCCGGCGCAGGCTTCCAGAACCGCGAGGCCCTCGCGCGAGGTGGCGCCGCCCCAGGTCGGCGTGCAGACGCCCGGCGCGACTGAGGGGTCGAAGAAATCCATGTCGTAGGAGAGATAGACCGGCCGGTCGCCGATATGGGCGCGGATCTCGGCGAAGACCTTGGCGATGCCGCGCTCCAGCAATTCCGCCAACGGGATCACGTTATAGCCGAGGCTGCGGCCATATTCGCCGACGCCGGGCAGCATCGTCGTGCCGCGCATGCCGACCTGATAGGAGCGGGTCGCGTCGACGAGGCCTTCCTCGGCGGCGCGCCCGAAGGCGGTCGCGGTGTTGTAGCCCTCGATCGGATAGGCGTCGGTATGGGCGTCGATATGGATGGTGACGAGATCGGGATAGACCCGGTGCAGCGCCCGCATCTCCGGCAGGGCGATCGCCCCATCGCCGCCGAGCGTCACGGCTACGGCCCGCGTCTCGGCGATGGCGCCGACGGCGGCCTCGATCGCGACATAGGAGGCTTCGAGATCGCCGGGGCTGACCTTGGCATCGCCGACATCGACCACGCCGAGCGACTCCAGCGGGTTGATGCCGTTGACGAAGTCGAAGGCGCGCAGCAGCAGCGACTGCTCGCGGATCGAGGACGGTCCGAGCCGAGAGCCGACGCGCTGCGGATGCGTGCCGCAATCGAAGGGCAGGCCGAGGACCACCGCCTTGGCGTCGCCGATCTCGGTGCGATGCGGGACGCCCATGAAGGTCTGGGCGAGCGAAAACGGCGCCGTTGTCATCAGTCTACCTGTGTCTTTGTCGGGAGGCAGGGACGGGCGGCGCGGTGCCGCCCGTCAGGATCGAGGCTCAGGACGCGATCGCGTCCATGTAGCGGGCGAGGATCGTTGCGTAGTGCTGCGCGTACCACTCGTTGTCGACGGCGACCTGGCGCGCGAAATTCTCCGGCGAGCCGCAGTCCAGCGCCTTCATCTCGGCCGGCACCAGCCCGGCGGCGGCCGGGTTCACCGGCCCGTTGCCGACGCGCTTGAACAGTTCGATCTGGCTCTTCGGGTCCTGCGCCGAGGCGATGAACTTCCAGGCGCCGGCCTTGGCCGGGTTGCCCTTCGGCACGATCCAGGCGCCGGGGAACAGGATGCCGTCCTCGAAGGTGAACTTGATGTGGTCGCCGACCTCCTTGGCGAGCAGCATCGAGCGCGTGTGCCACAGGTTCCCCATCACGACCTCCTGGTTGCGGAAGAGCTGCTGGCTCTCCGCGCCGGTGGTCCAGAAGATCGTATGCGGCTTGATCTCCTTGATCTTGGCGAGCGCCCGGTCGACATCGATCGGGTAGATCTTGTCGCGGCTGACGCCGTCGGCGAGCAGCGCCGCCTCCAGCATGCCCTCGATATTGTTGCGCAGCGTGCGCTTGCCCGGGAATTCCTTGACGTTCCAGAAATCCTTCCAGTTCTTAGGCGCCGGTCCCTTCAACGCCTTGGCGTCGTAGGTCAGCACGAAGGAATAGAGATACGCGCCGACGCCCCAGTCCGAGCGATGCGCGGCGCGGACCTTGTCCTGCGACACGATTGACCAGTCGACCTTCTCCAGCAGGTTCTGGCGGCCGAGCTCGATCGAGGCCGGCACCGTGCGGTCGCAGACGTCCCAGGTCACCGCGCCGCTCTCGACCATCGCCTTGATCTTGCCGGAGCTGGGCCCCGAGCCGTTGATCAGCGCCTTGGCGCCGGGATTGGCGGCGTTGAAGGGCTGGGCCCAGATCGCGTCATAGGCCGGCACGGCATCGCCGCCCCAGTTCACGATGACGACCTCACTGGTTTGTGCATGGGCCGGCGTCAGCCGCAGGCCGGCCGGGATCGCGCCCAGCATCGCCAGGGCCTGGAGGAAGCGACGGCGATGGACGCGCTTGCCTTCGGTCTGCACACGCAGGATCGCGAGGCAGTCGTCACGGAACTCCTGATGCTCTCTGGTCATGCTGGTCTCCCCTTTGTTGTCAGGCTTTTGCGGAGTTGCTGCGCAGCGTCGAGATCGCGACGGCGGCGAAGGTCAGGACGATCATCACCGTGCCGAGCGCGGCGATGGCCGGGTCGATATTGTCGGCGAGCCCTTCCCAGATTCGGCGGGGCAGGGTGGTGACGGCCCGGCTGGTGACGAAGAGCGCGACGATGGTCTCGTCCCAGGAGGTGATGAAGGCGAAGGCGGCCCCGGCGACGATGCCGGCCTTGATCTGCGGCAGCACGACCCAGCTCATCGCCTGCCGCGGATTGGCGCCGAGGCTGCGCGCAGCCTGCTCAAGCCTTGGATCGACATTGGCGAGCGTGCCGGCGACGGTCAGCACGACGAAAGGCAGCCCTTTCATCGCGTGGATCAGGATCAGCCCGAGATAGGTGTCGAGCAGGCCGAGCGTCGCCCAGGCGCGGTAGAAGGCGACCGCATGCACGATAGGCGGCACGATGATCGGCGCCAGCAGTAAAAGGCGCAGGCGCTTTGCTAACGGCGCTCCGAGACGCCAGGCCCCGACAGCGAAGGCGACGCCGAGCACGGTCGCGAGCACGGTCGCGCCGATGCCGACAATGAGGCTGTCGACGATGCTCTTCGTCCAGCGGCCGTCGGTCACGAGGCTGTTGTAATGGCGAAACGAGATCGCGCTGGTCGGCAGCGAGAGATAGCGCTCCGGCGTCAGTGAGATCGGGATGATGACGAGGATCGGCAGCAGCAGGAACGAGGCCGCGAGCCAGGCGACGATCCGGTTGAGCGAGGGTGCATTGCGGGTCGAGGGGACGCTGAGCGCTGCCATGGCTATTTCCTCAGCGCCTGTTCGACATCCATGAAGCGACTGAGCCACATCACGAGCAGCAGCACGGCACCGAGCAGCACGGTCGCCAGCATCGCCGCGAGCCCCCAGCGCAGCGTCTCGGAGATCTGCACGCTGATGAATTCGGCCACCATGATCGTGCGCCCGCCGCCGAGGATGGCCGGGGTGATGTAGAAGCCGAGCGAGAAGATCATCACGATCACGCCCGCGCCGATCAGGCCGGGCAGGCTCAGCGGCAGGAAGACCCAGCGGAAGGCCTGTCCTGGTGTCGCGCCGAGCGCGCGCGCCGCCGGCACCAGCCGGTCGTCGATGCCGCGCAGGCTCGTATAGAGCGGCAGGATCGCATAGGGCAGCATGTAGTGGACCATGCCGATGATCACGCCGAGCTCGTTGCGCACGAGGCTGAGCGGGCTCTCGATCAGCCCGGTCGACATCAGGATCGAATTGACCAGCCCCTTCGACTGCAGCAGCGCGACCCAGGCGAAGGCGCGGATCAGCGCGCTGATCCAGAAGCTCGCCACCACGATGCCAAGCAGGATCTGGCGCTCGCGCGGCCCGCATTGCAGCAAGGCATAGGCGACGACATAGCCGATCCCCAGCGCCAGCACCGTGGTGATCGCCCCGATCCTGAGCGTCGTCCAGAGCACGCGCTGCACGGCGCCGTTGCTGGCGAGCTCGGCATAGTTCGCGACACCGGGCTTCGGCACGGTGAAGCTCAGCACCAGCACGTTGAGCACCGGCACGAGGTAGAACAGCGCCAGGAAGGCGCAAGGCGCCAGCAGCATCAGCCAGTAGAGCCGCTCGCTTCCGCCGGTGCTGGTGGCAGCCGTCGCGCTCACGGCGAGGCCTCGTTGCCGCGCACGAGGATCGCGGCATCCGGCGCCCAGGAGGCGAGGATCTCCTCGCCCTCCGCGAAGCTGCGCTGCCCGGCCGGCACCGTCGCCAGCAGCGTCTCGCCATCTGCCAGCCTGACCTCGACCTCGATGGAGGAGCCGAGATAGGTGATGTCGGCGACGCGGCCGCTCACCGAACAGGAGGCGGCCCCGGCGCCGGTCGCCGGCGCCGCCAACCTGATCTTCTCCGGCCGGAGCGCGGCGACGGCTGCTTCGCCGGCCTGTGCCGTGATGCCGTTCCCGTTAGCCGTTGCGGCGAAGCCGGGCATGTGGATCTCGACCTGCCCGCCGCTGGTCGCGGCGACCTTGCCGCGCAGGAAATTGCTCTTGCCGAGGAAGCCCGCGACGAACTCGGTGGCCGGCCGCTCGTAGAGCTCGGCCGGCGGGGCGATCTGGAGAATGCGGCCGCGATCGAGGATGACGATGCGGTCCGACATCGTCAGCGCCTCCTCCTGATCATGCGTGACATAGATGAAGGTCGAGCCGACCTCGCGGTGGATCGAGCGGAACTCGGTCTGGAATTCCTTGCGCAGGGCCTTGTCGAGCGCGCTCAGCGGCTCGTCGAGCAGCAGCAATTCCGGCGCAAAGACCAGCGAGCGGGCAAGCGCGACGCGCTGCTGCTGCCCGCCCGACAACTGGCGGGGGTAGCGATGGGCGAAGGCCTGCAGCTTCGCCATCTCCAGCGCGGCCATGATCTTCGGCCGGGCGGCGTCTCCGGTGATGCCGCGCGCCCTCAGGGGGAAGGCGACATTGTCGTAGACGCTGAGATGCGGGAACAGCGCATAGCCCTGGAAGACCACGCCGAAATTGCGCCGCTCCGGCGGCAGCCCGGTCACGTCGCGGCCATCAAGCAGCATGCGCCCGCTGCTGGGCGCGACGAAGCCGGCGATGCTCATCAGGATCGTCGTCTTGCCCGAGCCGGAAGGGCCGAGCAGCGTGATGAACTCGCCGGCCTTGATCGTCAGATCGGTCGGTTCGAGCGCGACGAAATCGCCATAGCGCTTCCCAACCTTGTCGAGGACAAGCGAGTCTTTCACCGATGCGGTCCCATTCCCCATGCCGTTCAGGCTTGGATCCATGGTCCCGTTTTCGCCGCTTACGTCAAAAACGAAATGAGTTAAAAGGTATAAATCTGGGTTATATCTTTTGAGCGGAACAGAGCTTGGACACGCGGCATCTGGAAGCCTTTCGCGCCGTCATCGAGACCGGCTCGATGAGCGCTGCTGCAACCCTGCTGGCGAAGTCGCAGCCGGCGATCAGCAACCTGATCACGCGGCTGGAGGACGAGCTCGGCGTCTCCCTGTTCGAGCGCAAGAAGGGCAGGCTGCAGGTCACGCCCGAGGCGACTTTGTTTTACGAGGAGGCGCGGCGCACGCTCGGCGTGCTCGAACGCACCCGGCAGGTCGCGCGCGACCTCAAGGGCCTGCGTTCCGGGACGCTCTCGCTGGCGAGCCAGCCCGGCCTCGCCACCTATGCCTTGCCGCCGATCATCGCCCGATTGCTGACGCGCTGGCCGGACGGCACGGTGCGCTTCATCACCCGCTCATCGCCGACCGTGCGCGATCTCGGCCGGATCGAGGCCTTCGATATCGGCTTCGCCGAGCATCCGATCGAGAGCCCGGCCTCGATCATCGAGACGATCGAGGTGCCTTGCGTCTGCATGCTGCCGGCCGATCATCCGCTGGCGGCCGAGCCGGTCATCACGCCGGCCCATCTCGATGATGCGCCCTTCATCTCGCTCTATGCCGACCATTTCCTGCATGAGGCGATCGAGCGCGCCTTCGCCGAGCAATCGGCGCGGCTGCGCATGGCGGTGCATGTCGAGTTCTTCGGCACGGCCTGCGCCTTGGTGATGGAGGGCGTCGGCGTGACCATCGTCGACGTCGTCACCAGCCTGCATTTCCGGAAGGTCGGGCTGGTCGCGCGGCCCTTCGCGCCGCGCCTGTCCTATCGCTATGCGATGTTCCAACCGGCGCCGCGGCCGCTCTCGCGCATCGCCCGCGAATTCGTCGAGGCCTTCCGCGAGCACAATGCGGCGCTGATCCGCGAGCACAGCCCCTACGAGGATTGAAGCCGGCGAGGATATCCCCGCCGGCTCCGAAGTGTCAGTTCAGGCTGGCGCGCTTCATGAAGGCGCCGCCCTTCATGATCAGCGGGATATGCCGGCCCTGGCGGGTCAGCAGCGAGAGGTCCTTCAGCGGGTCGCCGTCGACGACGATCAGGTCGGCATGGGCGCCGGCCGAGACCGTGCCGATCAGGCCTTCCATCTTCAGGAGCTTGGCCGCGATATGGGTCGCCGAGGCGATGACCTCATGCGCCGGCAGCGCGCGGCCGCGGATCACGAACTCCTCGGACTGATACTTGTGCATCTCGCCGAGCAGGTCGCTGCCATAGGCCATGGTCAGGCCGGCCTTCTTCATGATCGCGAGCGATTCCATGCCGGCCGAGCGCACGACATCGACCTTGGCGACCGAATCCGGCGGGAAGCCGAGCTTCGGCCCGTCAGAGACCAGCTTGTCATAGGTCACCAGCGTCGGCACGGCGACGGCGCCCTTCGAAGCGGCGAGCTTTGCCGTCTCGGCCTTGATCAGGTTGCAATGCTCCAGCGAATGCACGCCGGCCTCGACGCAGCGGCGGATGGCATCGTCCGTGTAGACATGGGCCGAGACATAGGTGCCGGCCATCCGGGCTTCCTCGACCACGGCCTCCAGCTCGCTCACCGAGAAGCCGAGGAAATGGATCGGGTCGGTCGGTGAGGCACAGCCGCCATTGGCCATGATCTTGATGAAGTCGGCGCCGCCCTTGAGCTCCTCGCGCGCGGCACGGCGCACATTGTCGACGCCGTCGCAGATGCGGCCGAGCGCGCCAAGGCGATGGCGCTCGATCACGCTCGGGCGGTCGTCATAGCGGCCGCGGAAATCGGCATGGCCGCCGGTCTGGCTCAGCGCCTTGCCGGAGATGACGAGGCGCGGCGTCGGGAAATCGCCTTCCTCCGTCGCCTGCTTCAGGCCGAAATCGGCGCCGCCGACATCGCGCACCGTGGTGAAGCCGCGCATCAGCATCGCCCGCATGATGCCGAAGGAGCGGGCGGTGACCAGCGAATCCGGCAGGCGGGCATTCGCGCCGAGATCGGCGACACCGGCGACGACATGGACATGGGCGTCGATCAGGCCGGGCATCAGCGTCTTGCCCTTGAGGTCGACGACCTTGGCCTTGGCCGAGGTCACGGACTTGCCGACCTCGCGGATGGTGCCGCCCTCGACGAGGACGCTGACGGGCGCGCCCGCTTCCGGCGCCGAGCCGTCGACGATGCGGGCATTGGTGAAGAGGGTAGAAGCCACGGGCTTGTTCCTTCGGTCAGGATGCGTCGGGGAAATGGATCAGGCGGCCTTGTTGGCGGCGCGCGCGGCGAGGAAGGCGGGCACCAGCAGCGGTGCGAGACGCTCGACCGGCGCGACATGCTCCTCACGGTAATGGTGCTCGGGCGCGAGCAGGTTGATCGTGCCGACGACCTTGCCGTCATAGATCGCGGGGATGTTGATGACGGAGCCGAGCCCCATGCTCTCGATCAATTCATGATCGAAGAAGGCCCATCGGATGCCGGCCTTGTCCTTGCCGAGATAGGGCTGGCGACCGTCCAGCACATGCTTGCCCCAGGGCGTCGGGCCCATCGTCTTGCGGCCGGAAACCGGGTATTCCGCCGGCCGGTTTGAATAGATGCGCGCAACCTCCTGCCCGTCGACATAGAGCAGCGTGAACAATTCATGGCCGACGAGGCGGCGGGTGATGTCCTCGAAGGCCTTGAACACCGTGTCGGGCTGGCCGGGCTCCTTGATGAGTGCGGAGAGTGTGGCGAGATCGTCGGACATGGGCAGGCCTTCGGTTTAAGCAGCGGTCGGAGGGACCGGCGCCTTCGGGATGCGCTCGGGCAGGATGCCTTGCGGCTTGAGATGCAGGACGAGGATGAGGGCGATGCCGATCAGCATCTCGCGCGTGGCGGCGAGCTGGACCGGCTGCAGGCCCGGCACCCATTCGGTGACGAAGCGCGTCGCCTCCAGGAAGATCACGACGAGATAGGCGCCGAGCACGGCCCCGCTCGGTCGTCCGACACCGCCGGCCGTGACCGCAAGGAAGATGTAGATCGTGATCAGCGGCTGGAAATGATCCGGCGAGACATAGGACTGGAAATGCGCGTAGAGCGCGCCCGCCAGCGCCGCGATCGCGGCCGAGAGCGCGAAGGCCTGGAGCTTGAAGCGCAGCACCGGCTTGCCGGCGAAAGACGCGAGCTGCTGGTCCTCGCGGATCGCCTTGAGCGCCCTTCCATAGGGCGAGGCGTCGAGCCGGCGCAGCAGCGCCCAGACGATGACCAGCACCAGCGTCGCGAGGCCGAGATAGAAATACGCGAAGTTCTGCGTGCCGAGCTCGGCCTTGAGCGGCGCCTTGATGCCGGAGATGCCGTCCGAGCCGTTGGTCAGCCAGCGCTCGTTCAGCGCCACGAGGCGGATGACTTCGGCGAAGCCGAGCGTGACGATCGCGAGATAGTCGTCGCGCAGGCGCAGTGTCGCGAAGGTGACGACGAGCCCGACCGCGGCACCGACGACGAGTGCGGCGCCCCAGCCGATCAGGACCGGCGCGCCGGCACCTGTCGCCAGCGCCGAGGCATAGGCACCGACCGCGAAGAAACCGGCGAGGCCGAGATTGACGAGGCCGGCGCTGCCCCAGATCAGGTTGAGGCTGAGTGCGAGCAAGCCGTAGATCGCGCAGAGCGTCAGGGTGAAGATCAGATAGGACAGCATCAGGCGGCCCTTTCCCCGAGGAGGCCGCGCGGCCGGAAGGTGAGCATCAGCAAGATCGCGACGAAGCCGACGCCGGTGCGGTAGGTCGCGGGCACGACGAGCAGTGCCAGCTCCTCGGCGATCCCCAGCATCAGTGCACCGGCGACTGCGCCGGGGATCGAGCCTAGCCCGCCGAGCACGGCGGCGGCGAAGACCGAGAGCAGCACGCGATAGCCGGTGAGCGGATCGATCGAGGTGTCGAGGCCGATCAACACCCCCCCGACGCCGGTCAGCCCGGCACCCAAAAACAGCGTGACGATCGCGATCTTCGCGGGATCGATGCCCTTGAGCCGGGCGAGGTCGGGATTGTCGGCGACGGCGCGCATCGCCTTGCCGAAGCGGGTGTAGCGCAGGAACAGGAACATCGCCGCCATGATCGCGACGGCCAGCAGCAGGCTCTGGAGCTGCTGCGGGCCGA
Organism: Allobosea sp. GW821-FHT09G06; assembly: GCF_059416005.1. Taxonomy (NCBI): domain Bacteria; kingdom Pseudomonadati; phylum Pseudomonadota; class Alphaproteobacteria; order Hyphomicrobiales; family Alloboseaceae; genus Allobosea; species Allobosea sp. GW821-FHT09G06. The sequence continues at coordinate 535,020 of NZ_JBWKOI010000003.1, forward strand.
TGCGCAGGTCGCCGAAGCGCATGTCGCGCGCGATCGGCAGGTCGTAGCCGCGCATCTCGTTGCCGAAGATGAAGCGGACGATGTTCTCCAGTACGAGATTGAGCGCGATCGAGGCGATGGCCACGATCAGCGCGCCGTTATTGCGCAGGCGCTTCAGCGAGGTCTCTTCCGCGACGACGCCGACGATCCCCGTCACCGCGAAGGCGACGAGGAGCGCGGCCGGCACCGGCAGCCCCATCGCCACATTCGCCCACCAGGCCGCGAAGGCGCCGATGGTGGCATAGGCCGCGATGGCGAAGTTCGGATAGCGCAGCACCGCGAAGATGGCGGAGAAGCCGATGGCCGGGACGGCGATCAGCGTCCCGCTCATCACCCCGTTGACGAGCGCCTGCAACAACTGGCTCACGCGATCTTCACCAGCGTCAGCTTGCCGCCCTGGACCTGCTCGTAGCGGAACTGGCAATCGGCGATGTCGCCGGTCTCGGTGAAGTCGCAGGGGCCGCTGGCGCCGTCATAGTCGACCGGCTGCTTGGCGGCGATGGCCTTGAGCCCGTCAAGCGCGTTGTCGACCTTGGCGCCGCCCTGAGCCTGGCTGACCTTACGGACCGCGTCCTTGATCGCGGTGCCGGACGTGTCGCCGGCGATGGCGATCGCCATCAGGATCAGGTTGATCTGGTCGTAGACCTGCGTGGTGTACGGATCGGGCGAGGCGACGCCAATCATCTTGACCAGCCGCGCATAGGCCTTGGAGCCTTCGGCCGGCGAGGGGGCGATGGTGAAGGTCTTGTCGACCACCTCGGCCGGCACGCTCTCGACCAGCTTCTGGTTGACCGCATAGCCGAAGGCGACCTTCAGGCCGCCATAGCCGGCGCGATAGGCGTCCTTGAGCATCACCGCGGTGTCGGGCGTGTAGCCGCCGAAGATGATCGCGTCGGGCTTGAAGCGCAGCACCTCGTCGATCTCGCTGCGATAGGCCGGCTTCTTGTCGTCATAGATCAGCGAGCCGGTCTCGCCGCCGGCCTTCTTCACGGCTTCGGTGATGTTGTCGAACTGGCTCTTGGCGAAAGGCGTCTGCGGGGAGAGGAAGAAGACGCGCTTGGCTTTCTCGGCAACGCAGAACTCGCCGAACTTGCGGCCCTGCAGCGTCGTGTTCGGCTGGGTGCGGATCAGGTAGCCCTGATGCGGCAGCTGCGTGATCGAATCGGCGCCGGAGACGGTCGCGAGGAAGGTCTTCGATTCCCAGCACAGCGGCGCCACGGCCGTGGTAACCGCCGACGACCATGTGCCGAGGATGGCCGAGACCTTGTCGACGTCGATCAGCTTGCGGGCGGCGCGCACGCCGGCTTCCGGATTGGTCTGGTCGTCTTCCGAGATCAGCTCGACCTTGCGGCCGAGCACGCCGCCGGCGGCATTGACCTCGTCGACGACGGCCTTGACCGCCTTGACCATGACCGGGCCATAAGGGCCGCCGGCGCCGGTGAGCGGCGTCAGCGTGCCGATCCGGATCGGGGCGCCCTGGGCGAGCGCGCGGCCGGGCAGGGCGGAGAGGCCGGCAAGCGCGGCGGCGCCGGCCAGAAGCGTGCGGCGGTCGGTCGTGAACTCGGTCATGCTATTCCCCTGTTGGTCTTGTTGGTTTGCTGTCGTGTCGTCGTCGTCCTAGCCGCCGAGGAAGAGGCGGCGGATTTCGGGGTCGGTGGCGAGCGCAGGCCCCGCGCCCTCGCGGCTGTTGCGGCCGGAGACCAGCACATAGCCGCGCGTCGAGATCTGCAGGGCTTCGAGCGCATGCTGCTCGACCATCAGGATCGGCAGGCCGCCCTTGTTGAGCGCGACGATGGCGTCGAACAACTCGTCGGCCGCTTTCGGCGAAAGCCCGGCCGTCGGCTCGTCGAGCAGGAGCAGGGCAGGGGCGTTCATCAGCCCCATGGCCATGGCGAGGATCTGGCGCTGGCCGCCGGAAAGCGTGCGCGCCAGCGCCTTGCGTTTCTCGGCCAGCATCGGATAGCGCGCATACATTTGCTCAGCTCGCTCTCCGACCTTGCCGGGCTCCTGGAAGCCGCTGATCTCGAGATTCTCGGCGACCGTCATCGCGCCGAAGACATTGCGCTCCTGCGGCACGAAGCCGATGCCGGCTTTGGCCCGGCCGAGCGCGCTCTCGCGGGTGACGTCGTCGCCCTTGAGCCGGATCGTGCCGTCGCGCGCCTGGACCAGCCCGGCGATGGTCTTGAGCAATGTCGACTTGCCGGCGCCGTTGGGGCCGATGATCGAGACGATCTCGCCCGGCGCGACCGTGAGCGAGGTGCCCTTCAGGATCTGCTCGGCCGCGCCATAGCCGGCGACGACGCCGTCGACGGCGAGCAATTCGCCCTGTGCCGCGCTCAATGACGCCTCCCGAGATAGGCTTCCTGCACGCGGGTGTCAGTGGCGACCTCGTCGAACGTGCCCTGTGTCAGCGTCTTGCCCTCGGCCATGACGATGACGGGCGCGCAGAGCTTCTTGATCAGCCCCATGTCGTGCTCGATCAGGCAGATCGTCAGCCCGTGGCGGTTGAGCGCGACGAGGTGTTCGGCGATCTGCTCGGTCAGGCTTGGATTGACGCCCGCCATCGGCTCGTCGAGCAGCAGCAGCTTCGGCTCGGCCATCAGCGCCCGGCCGATCTCGACCAGCTTCTTCTGGCCGCCCGAGAGCGCGGTCACGGGGTTATCGAGCACATGGTCGAGTTTCAGTCGGCGGGCGATGCCGAAGGCGCGCTCGGACATCTCCGCCTCGCGCCGTTTGGCTCCACCCGTGCCGATCAGACCGGCCAGCAGGCCTTCGCCCGGCTGGTCGGCGCCGTAGAGCATCAGGTGCTGGAAGACGCTGAGCTTGGGAAAGCCGCGCGCGAGCTGGAACGACCGCACCAGCCCCGCGGCGACGAGCTTCTCCGGCGGCATTCCGGCCGTCTCGGTTTCGCCCAGCCGGACCGAGCCGGCTTGCGGCCGGTAGAGCCCCGAGACCGCATTGAACAAGGTCGACTTGCCGGCGCCGTTCGGCCCGATCAGCCCGGTGAAGGAGCCTTGCGGCACCGCGAAATCGACGCCGCGCAGCACCTGCACGCCGTAGAAGCCGAGCTTCAGGCCCTGGATGGTCAGTGCAGCCGTCATGCCGTCGCCGTCTTGCGCGCGCCGGGCACGGCGGCTGGTTTCATCGGGAAATGCTGCCGCACCTGCTGCTTCCAGAACCGTTGCATGCCTTCGTAGTAGGCGGGGTCGTGGGGCCGCAGCACGGTCTGGCTGATCATGCCCCGGAACAGGCACATCGTCGCGTTCATCACCGTGCGGGTATGGTCGGGATCGGTGCCGGCGCGGGCCGCGAGCGCGGTCCAGATCGCGTCGAGCCCGGCGTGGAATTCCTTGACCAGCGGGATCAGGTCGGCGCGGAAAGCCGGGTTGTGTCGGGCTTCCGGCAGATATTCCATGGTCACATAGAACAGCCGGTCGTCCATCATCCGCCAGATGTAGTCGACGATCTCGTCGCTGGAGCCGCCACGCTCGACGAAATCCTCGGCGAAGCGGTGCAGGTCGCGGGTCGACTTGCCGAGCAGGTCGGCGACCGAAGCGGTGATGATGGCCTCGCGGCTGGCGAAATGGTGGGTCAGCGCACCACGGGAGACTCCGGCGACACGGGCGATCTCCGGCGTGGTGGTGCGGGCCAGCCCCAGGTCGTGCAGCAGGTCGATGGTCGCGTTCATCAGCCGCGCGGATGTCTCCGCGCTGCGTTCCTTCTGCGATCGTCGCTTGCCGGTACCGCTCATTCCGACTCGCTCCCCTTGACGATGGGGAAACGGTGCGACTCAACTTACAAACAGTCAAGCCTGTTTTTTGATGATCAAAGAAAGAGCATGCTGCTGGGCGCCGCGCAGGCAAAACCTGCGCGGCTTACCATCACCAGGGCCGGCGCGGCCCGGTATCGATATGGATCAGCCCGTTCCAGTAGACATGGTTGCCGCCGACCTCGGGCAGGGCGCGCACCCATTCCAGCACCACTCGCGGCCTGACGCCGGGGACGCGGAAATCCATCGCCTGGCAGCCCTTGTGATAGGAGCCGCGCCGGGCGCGCCAGGGCGGCCGCCAGGTCGAGGTCACCTTCACCGCCCCGTATTTGTCGGAGATCTTGCCGAGAATCTGTTTCAGCTCCTGCGGCAGGCAGGCGATCGAGGTGCCGGGGTCCGTCGAGATGCCCGGCCGCTCCGGCTTCTCGTTCGGATCGAAATCGGGCTCGGCGCCGGCCTTCTGGCCGGGCGTCAGCTTCGGCCATTCGACGCCCTCGTCGTCATCCGGCTCGCCAGGTTGGGGCGGAGTGGCCTCGGCGGCCGGGGTTTCCGGAGCCGGGGTCGCAGCAGGCGTCTCCTGCGAGGAGGCCGGCACCGGCGTATCCGGAGCAGAGGCGCGCGGCGTCGGTGGCGGCACCACGATCGGCGGCAGCTTGGGCGTGCCTTCCAGGTCGAGGTCGAACGGGCGCTGTGGCGGCAGCGGCGCGCGCATCGGCTCGCCCTCCTGAGCGCAGATCGCGGTGGTCGAGAGCAGCAGGGCGAGCGCTGGCATGGCCAGCACGCGCGGGAGGCGGGCCAGGCTCATCGCGCGGCCGGGCGCCCACGCAAGAAGGGCTGGCGAGCGGGGCGGGGATCACGAAACATCGAAGGCCTTTCGGGATAAAGCGCTCGCGCAGCCGGCAACGATTCGGCACGGTGAACGGATTGCTGCCGCTGCCGCATGCCGAAAGCACGCGGTTTTGTCGATTTTTCGCCGATGCATGGCAGGGCTGCGGCGAGACGTGGCCGGATTTTGCCGCAATCTGCGCTGGGTTCAACCCGGATGCGGCGATTGTGCGGCGCGGCGGAGTCTTGCTTCATTCTAATCGAGGGTCTAAGCGACTGGGACAGCGAGCCGCGCCACGGCCGCCTGAAATGAGTTCGACCATGCAAGCTGCCACGGTGCCTTCCATCCTGAGCGACTACCTGCCGCTGGTGCTGTTCATCGGCGTCTCGGCGGTGATCGGCCTGGCCCTGCTGATCGCGCCCTTCGCGATCGCCTATTCCAAGCCGGATGCGGAAAAGCTCTCGGCTTACGAGTGCGGCTTCAACGCGTTCGACGATGCCCGCATGAAGTTCGACGTCCGCTTCTATCTGGTCGCGATTCTCTTCATCATCTTCGATCTCGAGGTCGCGTTCCTGTTTCCCTGGGCCGTCGCCTTCGGCGGGCTCGGCTGGTATGGTTTCTGGTCGATGATGGTCTTTCTCGGCGTGCTCACCGTGGGTTTCATCTACGAGTGGCGCAAGGGCGCGCTGGAGTGGGACTGACTGTCGGGTTGCGAGGCGGCGTTTCGCATTCGATCCGGCAGGCAAAGGTTCACGAGGAATAGGTCATGGCAGTCACAGCGATCGATCGTGGTGATCCGCTCGTCGCGCAGGCGCCGAGGGGCTTGCTCGGTCCCGACGGCAAGCCGTTGGGGGCGCGTGATCCGTTCTTCGTCGAGATCAACAACGAGCTCGCCGACAAGGGCTTCCTCGTCACCGCGACCGACGACCTGATCAACTGGGCCCGCACGGGCTCGCTGATGTGGATGACCTTCGGTCTGGCCTGCTGCGCCGTCGAGATGATGCAGCTCTCGATGCCGCGTTACGATGTCGAGCGCTTCGGCTTCGCGCCACGCGCCTCACCGCGCCAGTCGGACGTGATGATCGTCGCGGGCACGCTGACCAACAAGATGGCCCCGGCTTTGCGCAAGGTCTACGACCAGATGCCGGAGCCGCGCTACGTCATCTCGATGGGCTCCTGCGCCAATGGCGGCGGCTACTACCACTACAGCTATTCGGTGGTGCGTGGCTGCGACCGCATCGTCCCGATCGACATCTATGTCCCGGGCTGCCCGCCGACGGCCGAGGCGCTGCTTTACGGCGTCCTGCTGCTGCAGAAGAAGATCCGCCGCACCGGCACGATCGAGCGCTGAGCGCTCCGTCGGTCGATGCTGCAGGCGATGAAGGTGAGACGATGAGCGAAGCGCTCGTACAACTCGGCGAAGAGATCAAGGCCGCGCTGCCCGGCGCGGTGACGGAGGCCGTCGTCGCCTTCGAGGAGCTCACGATCCATGCCGAGGCGGCTTCGATCGTCACGGTTCTGCGCACGCTCTACAGCGACCCGCGCTTCCGCTTCGTGAACTTCACCGACCTCGCCGGTGCCGACTATCCCGGCCGCGAGAAGCGCTTCGACGTCGTCTATCATATGCTGGCGCCGCACCATAACCGCCGCATCCGCGTGAAGGTGCAGACCGACGAGGCGACACCCGTCCCCTCCGTGATCGAGGTCTTCCCGGCGGCGAACTGGTTCGAGCGCGAGGCCTACGACTTCTACGGCATCCTGTTCTCCGGCCACCCGGACCTGCGCCGCATCCTCACCGATTACGGCTTCGAGGGTTATCCGCTGCGCAAGGACTTCCCGCTGACCGGTTTCGTCGAGGTCCGTTACGACGACGAGCAGAAGCGCGTCGTCTACGAGCCGGTGAAGCTCAACCAGGAATTCCGCAACTTCGATTTCCTCTCGCCCTGGGAAGGCACGGATTACGTGCTGCCGGGCGACGAGAAGGCGAAGGGAGCCTGATTGATGGCGGCGGGCCTCCAAACCCAGTCCGGCGGCTGTCTCTGCGGCGCGGTGCGTTTCACCGCCGTGCCCGAGAAGGCCGAGATGGATGTCTGCCATTGCGGGATGTGCCGGAAATGGAGCGGCGGCGTCTTCATGGCCGTGCCCTGCACCGATGTGTCGGTCGCGGACGAACAGGCGCTCGGCGTCTACCCGTCCTCCGACTGGGCCGAGCGGGTCTTCTGCAAGACCTGCGGCACGAGCCTGTTCTGGCGCCTGCGCGAAGGCGGTGACGGCCATGTCGCGGTCGCCTTCCAGAGCCTCGACGATCAATCGTCCTTCACCTTCGCCGAAGAGATCTTCATCGACGAGAAGCCTGCCCTCTACGCCTTCGCGGGCGAGCGGCGCCGCAAGACCGGCGCGCAGGTGATCGCCGAATTCGCCGAAAAACAGGCGGACTGAGCATGACCGAGCACAATATCCGCAATTTCTCGATCAATTTCGGACCGCAGCACCCGGCCGCGCACGGCGTGTTGCGCCTCGTGCTGGAGCTCGACGGCGAAATCGTCGAGCGCGTCGATCCGCATATCGGCCTGCTGCATCGCGGCACCGAGAAGCTGATCGAGGCCAAGACCTATCTTCAGGCCGTGCCCTATTTCGACCGGCTCGACTATGTCGCGCCGATGAACCAGGAGCATGCCTATGCGCTCGCGGTTGAGCGCCTCGTCGGCGTGACCGTGCCGCGCCGCGGCCAGCTCATCCGCGTGCTCTATTCCGAGATCGGCCGCATCCTCTCGCATCTGCTGAACGTCACCACGCAGGCGATGGACGTCGGCGCCCTCACGCCTCCGCTCTGGGGCTTCGAGGAGCGCGAGAAGCTGATGATCTTCTACGAGCGGGCCTGCGGCGCGCGCATGCACGCGGCCTATGTCCGCCCCGGCGGCGTGCATCAGGACATCCCGGTCTCGCTGATCCACGACATCGCCGAGTGGTGCGATCCGTTCCTCAAAGTCTGCGACGACCTCGAAGGCCTGCTCAGCGACAACCGCATCTTCAAGCAGCGCAACGTCGATATCGGCGTGGTCGATCTCGAGACCTGCTGGAAATGGGGCTTCTCGGGCGTGATGGTGCGCGGCTCCGGCGCGCCCTGGGACCTGCGCAAGTCGCAGCCCTACGAGTGCTACGAGGAGATGGAATTCGACATCCCCGTCGGCAAGAACGGCGACTGCTTCGACCGCTACCACATCCGCATGGAAGAGATGCGCCAGTCGGTGCGCATCATGAAGCAGTGCTGCGACAAGCTCCTGGCGCCCGATGGCGGCGGCCCGGTCTCCTCGCTCGACGGCAAGATGGTGCCGCCCAAGCGCGGCGAGATGAAGCGCTCGATGGAAGCGCTGATCCACCATTTCAAGCTCTATACCGAGGGCTACAAGGTGCCGGCCGGTGAGGTCTATGCAGCGGTCGAGGCGCCGAAGGGCGAGTTCGGCGTCTATCTGGTCTCCGACGGCACCAACAAGCCCTATCGCTGCAAGATCAAGGCCCCGGGCTTCGCCCATCTCCAGGCCATGGATTTCATGTGCCGCAAGCACATGCTCGCCGACGTCTCCGCGATCCTCGGCTCCCTCGATATCGTCTTTGGTGAGGTGGACCGCTAATGTCCGTCCGTCGTCTCGCGCCCGATCCGGTCCAGCCCGCTTCCTTCGCCTTCACCGCGGCGAACGAGAACTGGATCGACCAGCAGATCGCCAAGTACCCCGAAGGCCGCCAGGCGTCCGCCGTCATCCCGCTTCTGTGGAAGGCGCAGGAGCAGGAGGGCTGGGTCTCGCGCGCCGTGATCGAGACCGTCGCCAAGCGTCTCGGCATGGCGCCGATGCGGGTGCTGGAGGTCGCGACCTTCTACACGATGTTCAACCTGCAGCCGGTCGGCGAGTTCTTCGTCCAGCTCTGCGGCACGACGCCTTGCGCGCTCCGCGGCGCGGAAGCGCTGAAGAAGGTTTGCGAGGACGTGATCGGGCCGCAATCGACCGTGACCGCCGACGGCAAGCTCTCCTGGCTCGAAGTCGAATGCCTCGGCGCCTGCTGCAACGCCCCGATGGCACAGATCAATGTCGACTACTACGAGGACCTGACGCCGGCGAATTTCCGCCAGCTCCTCGACGATCTCCGCAACGGCCGCGCCACCAAGCCTGGCCCGCAGAACGGCCGCACCGGCTCCGAGCCGGAAGGCGGCCCGCAGACGCTGACCGACAAGGCCCTCTATGACGGCTCGATGATCGGCGCCGGCGATTGGCAGAAGCGCATCGCCGAGCAGCGCAAGGCCGCTGCCGAAGCCGCCGCCGCCAAGGCCGCCGCCGAGGCGGAAGCCAAGAAGGCAGCCGAAGCCGAAGCCAGGAAGGCCGAGGCGACCCCGGCCGCCGTCGCCGAGAAGCCCGCCACCGAGACGGCCGCAGCCGGCCGTCCGCAGCCCTCGGCCCCGGCTCAGCCGTCCAATGCGGCCAAGGATACTCCGGCCGCCAATGGCAAGGTCGAGAAGAAGGACGTCGCCGAGGCTGCCAAGCCTGCCGCTCCTTCTGCGGGGAAAGCCGAGCCGGCGCCGGCTGCTGCTGCCGAGAGCAAGCCCGAACTGCTCAGCGCCGCGCGCGGTGGCAAAGGCGACGATCTCGAACTGATCTGGGGCGTCGGGCCGAAGCTCGGCAAGATGCTCAACGAGATGGGGGTCTGGCATTACGACCAGATCGCCAAATGGACACCGGCGGAGCTCGCCTGGGTCGATGCGCGGCTGACCGGCTTCAAGGGCCGAGCGCTGCGTGACGACTGGATTGCTCAGTCGAAGAAGCTCGCGACGGGTTGGCGCCCGGAGTCGAAGCTTGGCGATAAGCCGGCAGAGTGAGGCACTAGGACATGCTCGCAGATCGCGATCGCATCTTCACTAATCTCTACGGCCTGCATGACCGTACCCTGAAGGGTGCGATCCAGCGCGGCGCCTGGGATGGCACCAAGTTCATCCTGGAGCAGGGCCGGGACTGGATCATCGACGAGATGAAGAAGTCCGGCCTGCGCGGCCGTGGCGGCGCCGGCTTCCCGACCGGGCTGAAATGGTCGTTCATGCCCAAGCAGAGCGACGGGCGCCCGCATTATCTCGTCGTCAATGCCGACGAGTCGGAGCCGGGCACCTGCAAGGATCGCGAGATCATGCGCAACGACCCGCATACGCTGGTCGAGGGCTGCCTGATCGCCTCCTTCGCCATGGGCGCGCATGCGGCCTATATCTATATCCGCGGCGAATATGTCCGGGAGCGCGAGGCGCTGCAGCGCGCCGTTGACGAGGCCTATGAGGCCAGGCTCATCGGCAAGGACAACGTCCACGGCTATCCCTTTGATCTCTATGTGCATCACGGCGCCGGCGCCTATATCTGCGGCGAAGAGACGGCGCTGCTGGAGAGCCTCGAGGGCAAGAAGGGCATGCCGCGGCTGAAGCCGCCATTCCCGGCCAATATGGGCCTTTATGGCTGTCCGACCACGGTGAACAACGTCGAGTCGATCGCGGTCGCCCCGACCATCCTGCGCCGCGGCGCCGCCTGGTTCTCCTCGCTCGGCACGCCGAACAATGTCGGCACCAAGCTCTTCTGCGTCTCCGGGCATGTGAACAAGCCCTGCAACGTCGAAGAGGCGATGGGCATTCCGTTCCGCGAATTGATCGACAAGCATTGCGGCGGCATCCGCGGCGGCTGGGAAAATCTCAAGGCGGTCATCCCCGGCGGTTCCTCGGTGCGCATGGTCCCGGCCGAGCAGATCATCGACACGCCGATGGATTTCGACTCGCTCTCGAAGCTGCGTTCCGGCCTCGGCACGGCGGCGGTGATCGTGATGGACAAGTCGACCGACATCGTCCGCGCCATTGCCCGCATCAGCCATTTCTACAAGCACGAGAGCTGCGGCCAGTGCACGCCCTGCCGCGAGGGCACGGGCTGGATGTGGCGCGTCATGGAGCGCATGGCTGAGGGCCGCGCCCAGAAGCGCGAGATCGACATGCTGCTCGACGTCACCAAGCAGATCGAAGGCCACACCATCTGCGCGCTCGGCGACGCCGCTGCCTGGCCGATCCAGGGCCTGATCGCGCATTTCCGTCACGAGATCGAGCAGCGCATCGACGACTATGCCGCCAACCCGCACAGCGAGCCTGTGCGCCTGATGGCGGCGGAGTGAGACCATGACGAAACTCCTCATCGACGGCATCGAGGTCGACGTTCCCGCTGAGTACACGGTGCTCCAGGCCTGTGAGGCCGCGGGCGTCGAGGTGCCGCGCTTCTGCTTCCACGAGCGCCTCTCGATCGCCGGCAACTGCCGCATGTGCCTCGTCGAGGTGAAGGGTGGCCCGCCGAAGCCGCAGGCCTCCTGCGCCATCGGCGTGCGCGACCTGCGCCCCGGCCCGAACGGCGAGCCGCCGGTCGTCCTGACCAAGTCGCCGATGGTCAAGAAGGCCCGCGAAGGGGTGATGGAGTTCCTGCTCATCAACCACCCGCTCGATTGCCCGATCTGCGACCAGGGCGGCGAATGCGACCTGCAGGACCAGGCGATGGCCTATGGCGCGGATACCTCGCGCTATGCCGAGAACAAGCGCGCGGTCGAGGACAAGTATATCGGCCCGCTGGTCAAGACGACGATGACACGCTGCATCCAGTGCACGCGCTGCGTCCGCTTCACCACCGAGGTCGCCGGAGCCTCCGACCTCGGCGCCATCGGCCGCGGCGAGGACATGGAGATCACGACCTATCTCGAGCAGGCGATGGCGTCGGAGCTCCAGAGCAATGTCGTCGATCTCTGCCCGGTCGGCGCGCTGACCTCGAAGCCCTACCAGAACAAGGCCCGTCCCTGGGAGCTCTCCAAGACCGAGAGCATCGACGTGATGGACGCCGTCGGCTCGGCCATCCGCGTCGACTCGCGCGGCAAGGAAGTGATGCGCATCCTGCCCCGTCTCAACGAGGCGGTGAACGAGGAGTGGATCTCCGACAAGACCCGCCATGTCGCCGACGGTCTGAAGACCCAGCGTCTCGACCGGCCCTATATCCGCGAGAACGGCCGCCTGCGTCCGGCAAGCTGGAACGAGGCTTTCGCCGCCATCGCCGGCAAGGTGAAGGCGACCAGCCCTGAGAAGATCGGCGCCATCGCCGGCGATCTCGCGGCTGTCGAGGACATGTTCGCGCTGAAGAGCCTAGTTGCCTCGCTCGGCTCCGCCAATCTCGACGCCCGCCAGGACGGCACCAAGCTGCATCCGAAATTCGGCCGCGCCTCCTACGTCCTCAACGCCGGCATCGCCGGCATCGAGGATGCGACCTCGCTGCTGATCATCGGCTCGAACCCGCGCCGCGAGGCGCCGATCCTGAACGCCCGCATCCGCAAGCGCTGGCTGCGCGGCGACTTCAAGGTTTCCGTCATCGGCGAGAAGGCCGACCTGACCTACACCTATGATTACCTCGGCGCCGGCCCGGAGACGTTGGCTGAGGTCGTGAAGTCGGCCCAGGCCGCTGGCGGCAAGCCGATGGTGCTGGTCGGGCAGGGCGCTCTCGCCCGTGCGGATGGCGAGGCCGTGCTCTCGCTCGCCGCCAAGGCGGCGCAGGCGCTCGGCGCCATCACCGAAGGCTGGAACGGCTTCGGTGTGATCCACACCGCTGCGTCCCGCGTCGGCGCGCTCGATCTCGGCTTCGTGCCGGGCGCGGGTGGTCTCGATGCGGCTGCGATGGTCAAGCCGGGTGCGCTCGACCTGCTCTTCCTGCTCGGCGCCGACGAGATCGAGGTGCCGGAAGGCGCCTTCGTGGTCTACCAGGGCACGCATGGTGACAAGGGCGCCCATCGCGCCGACGTCATCCTGCCGGGCGCGGCCTATACCGAGAAGTCCGGCACCTATGTGAACACGGAAGGCCGCGTGCAGATGGGCGACCGCGCCACCTTCCCGCCGGGCGATGCCCGCGAGGACTGGGCGATCTTGCGTGCGCTCTCCGCGACGCTCGGCAAGACGCTGCCCTTCGACTCGCTCGCCGGCCTGCGCAAGGCGCTCTACGAGGCGCATCCGCATTTCGCGGCGCTCGACGGCCTGCCGGTCAATGACGCTGCGGAGATCGGCTCGCTCGCCGGGCTCGGCGGCAAGACCGACAAGGCGGGCTTCGCGCCCGTCGTCGCCGATTTCTATCAGACCAACCCGATCGCGCGTGCCTCCGCCATCATGGCGGAATGCTCGGCGCTGGCCTCCGGCCGGCATCAGCAGGCGGCGGAGTAAGCGGCCATGAACTGGGACCTCGTCCTCGATATCGCGATCATCCTCGGCAAGAGCCTGCTGCTGCTGGTCTGCCTGCTGGTCTTCATCGCCTATATCCTGCTGGCCGACCGCAAGGTCTGGGCGGCGGTGCAGCTCCGCCGCGGCCCGAACGTGGTCGGACCCTGGGGCCTGTTCCAGAGCTTCGCGGACCTGATCAAGTTCGCGCTCAAGGAGCCGATCATCCCGTCCGGCGCCAACAAGGGCATCTTCCTGCTGGCGCCCTTCATTTCCTGCCTCTTGGCGCTCGGCGCCTGGGCGGTGATCCCGGTGGCGGAAGGCTGGGCGATCGCCGACATCAATGTCGGCGTGCTCTACATCCTCGCGATCTCCTCGCTCGGCGTCTACGGCATCATCATGGCCGGCTGGGCCTCGAACTCGAAATACCCGTTCATGAGCGCGCTGCGCTCGGCGGCACAGATGGTGTCCTACGAGGTCTCGATCGGCTTCGTCATTATCACCGTGCTGCTCTGCGTCGGCTCGCTCAACCTCTCGGCGGTGGTCGAGGCTCAAGCGAACCGGGGCCTGGCCCACGCGCTCGGCGTGCCGTGGCTCTCGATCCTGAACTGGTACTTCATCCCGCTCTTCCCGATGTTCGTGGTCTTCTTCATCTCGGCGTTGGCCGAGACGAACCGGCCGCCCTTCGATCTGGCCGAGGCGGAATCCGAGCTCGTGGCGGGCTTCATGGTCGAGTATTCCTCGACCCCGTATCTGCTGTTCATGCTCGGCGAATACGTGGCGATCATGACCATGTGCTCGCTGACCACGATCCTCTTCCTCGGCGGCTGGGCTCCCCCGGTCGCGCTGCCGCCCTTCACCTGGCTGCCCGGCGTGTTCTGGTTCGCGCTCAAGGTCTGCCTCGTGTTCTTCATGTTCGCGCTGGTGAAGGCCTTCGTGCCGCGCTACCGCTACGACCAGTTGATGCGCCTGGGCTGGAAGGTCTTCCTGCCGCTCTCGCTCGCCTGCGTGGTGATCGTGGCGCTGGTGCTGCAGTTGACCGGCTGGGGCCCGGTCGCGGGATGAGTTGGGCCGGCCCGCTCGGTGCCCTGATCGGCTTCGGGCTCGGCCTGCTGGAATACCGGCTGATGTCGGCCGTGGTGATCGGGGCGCTCCGGCGCACGGATCGCTCGGAGACGCAGGCGGAGAAAGACGATTACGAGCGCCGTATCCGCATCCTGCGGGCGGTGCTGGTTGTGATGACGATCGGCTTGATGCCGATCCTGGGTTTCGTGATCGGCCGGGCGTTGTTCGGCTGAGGATGTAAAGGACGAAGGCGATGTCACTCGCGCAAGCCGCAAGGGGCCTGCTGCTGAAGGAGTTCGTCGGGGCTATCGGCCTGTCGATGCGCTATTTCTTCAAGCCGAAGGCGACGCTGAACTACCCGTTCGAGAAGGGCCAGCTCTCGCCGCGCTTCCGTGGCGAGCACGCTTTGCGCCGCTATCCGAACGGCGAGGAGCGCTGCATCGCCTGCAAGCTCTGCGAGGCGATCTGCCCGGCGCAGGCCATCACGATCGAGGCCGGCCCGCGCCGCAACGACGGCACGCGCCGCACCACCCGTTACGACATCGACATGACCAAGTGCATCTACTGCGGCTTCTGCCAGGAAGCCTGCCCGGTCGATGCCATCGTCGAGGGGCCGAATTTCGAGTTCGCGACCGAGACCCGCGAGGAGCTGTTCTACGACAAGGACAAGCTGCTCGCGAACGGCGCGCGCTGGGAACGCGAGATCGCGCGCAACATCGCGATGGACGCGCCCTATCGGTGATTGACCGACCACCGGTGCCATCCCGCGATGGTGCCGAAGGACGTGACTGAGGATGCAGACCCGCCGCGCGGTTGTCCCGCCCGGCGGGCCTGATTATAGACGCTCCAAATTGCTCGGGGTCTTTTGAGTCCCGGAGCACGAACCAAACGAGGACCGCGCCGAAAAGGGGCGGGAAGGGCTGGCCGAGATGAATGCCGCAGCGGCTTTCTTCTATCTCTTCGCAGGGGTGACCGTGGCATCCGCCTTCATGGTGGTGACCTCGCGCAATCCCGTGCATTCGGTGCTCTACCTGATCCTGGCCTTCGTCAACGCGGCCGGGCTGTTCATGCTGCTCGGCGCCGAGTTCCTCGCGATGCTGCTGATCGTCGTCTATGTCGGCGCGGTCGCGGTGCTCTTCCTGTTCGTGGTGATGATGCTCGACGTCGATTTCGCCGAGTTCCGTCAGGGCTTCCTGAACTACCTGCCGATCGGCGCGCTGATCGGCTTCATCTTCGCCGTCGAACTCCTGCTGGTCGTCGGCGCCTGGGTCATCGATCCGCAGATCGTCAAGGCGCCGGTCGCCGCGATCCCGGCGGGCATCTCGAACACCGAGGCGCTCGGCCGCGTGCTCTACACCCAGTATGTCTACTACTTCCAGGCGGCCGGCCTCGTGCTGCTCGTCGCCATGATCGGCGCGATCGTGCTGACGCTGCGCGACCGTCCCGGCATCAAGCGCCAGCACGTCCCGACCCAGAACGCCCGCACCAAGGACGCGGCGATGGCGGTCAAGCAGGTGCCTTCGCGCACTGGGGTTCCCGAGGAGATGGCGTGATGACGATCGGACTGGGCCATTATCTCGCGGTCAGCGCCATCCTGTTCACGCTCGGCGTGCTCGGCATCTTCGTCAACCGCAAGAACATCATCGTCATCCTGATGTCGGTCGAGCTCATCCTGCTCTCGGTCAACCTGAACTTCGTCGCCTTCTCGAGCTTCCTGAACGACATCGTCGGCCAAGTCTTCGCGCTGCTCGTGCTCACGGTGGCGGCGGCTGAGGCCGCGATCGGCCTCGCCATTCTCGTCGTCTACTTCCGCAACCGCGGCACGATCGCGGTGGAAGACATCAACATGATGAAAGGCTGAGCGCGCCCCCGCGCCTGGACCTCACTGCCATGTATCACGCGATCGTCTTCCTCCCTCTCATCGGCTTCCTGATCGCCGGCCTGTTCGGCCGGCTGATCGGCGCGCGCGGCTCCGAGATCGTCACGACCTCGCTGCTGATCGTCTCCGCCCTGCTGTCCTGGGTCGCCTTCTTCAATGTCGGCTTCGGCTCCGGCACCACCCGCGTGCAGATCGCGAGCTGGATCTCGTCGGGCCAGCTGCAGGTCGACTGGGCCTTCCGCGTCGATACGCTGACAGTGGTGATGCTGGTCGTGGTCAACACGGTCTCCAGCCTCGTTCACCTCTACTCGATCGGCTACATGCACGAGGATCCGCACCGTCCGCGCTTCTTCGCCTATCTCTCGCTCTTCACCTTCGCGATGCTGATGCTGGTGACGTCGGACAACCTCGTCCAGATGTTCTTCGGCTGGGAAGGCGTGGGTCTCGCCTCCTATCTGCTGATCGGCTTCTGGTACCAGAAGCCCTCGGCCAATGCCGCGGCGATGAAGGCCTTCATCGTCAACCGCGTCGGCGATTTCGGCTTCTCGCTCGGCATCTTCCTCGTCTTCGTGCTGTTCGGCTCGGTCGGCTTCGACGCGATCTTCCCGCGTGCCGGCGAGCTGGCGAGCCAGAGCTTCCGCTTCCTCGGCTATGACTGGAACGCGATGACCCTGACCTGCCTGCTGCTCTTCATGGGCGCGATGGGCAAGTCGGCGCAGTTCCTGCTGCACACGTGGCTGCCGGACGCGATGGAAGGCCCGACCCCGGTCTCCGCGCTCATTCACGCTGCGACCATGGTCACCGCCGGCGTCTTCATGCTGGCGCGTCTGTCGCCGGTCTTCGAATACGCCCCGGTCGCGCTGACCGTCGTCGTCGTCATCGGCGCCACCACCGCCTTCTTCGCGGCGACGGTCGGCCTCGTGCAGAACGACATCAAGCGCGTCATCGCCTATTCGACCTGCTCGCAGCTCGGCTACATGTTCGTCGCGCTCGGCGTCGGCAATTACGGCGCCGGCATCTTCCACCTCTTCACCCACGCCTTCTTCAAGGCGCTGCTCTTCCTGGGCGCCGGCTCGGTCATCCACGCGATGCATCACGAGCAGGACATGCGCCACATGGGCGGCCTCAGGAAGCATATCCCGATCACTGCCGCTGCCATGACGATCGGCACGCTGGCTCTGACCGGCTTCCCGTTCTTCGCCGGTTATTTCTCGAAGGACGCGATCATCGAGAGCGCCTATGCCTCGGTGGCGCATGGCGGCTTCGCCTCGTCCTATGCCTTCGTGCTGCTGGTCGTCGCGGCCTGCATGACCTCGTTCTACTCCTGGCGGCTCTATTTCATGACCTTCGAGGGCGCGCCGCGCTGGGGGCATGGGCATGACTCGCATGGTCACAGCCATGACGACCACGCGCATGCCGCACACGGTCAAGACGACCATGCGCATGGCCATGACGACCACGGCCACGGCCACGGTCATGACCATACGCCGCATGAGAGCCCCTGGGTGATGCTGATCCCGCTCGCCGTGCTTTCGGTCGGTGCGGTCGCGGCCGGCTTCGTCTTCAAGGAAGCCTTCATCGGCCACGACTTCGAGAAGTTCTGGAAGGCGGCCCTGTTCATGGGCAAGGACAACCACATCCTGCACGCCATGCATGAAGTGCCGAAATGGGTCGTCTGGTCGCCCTTCGTGGCGATGGTGATCGGCTTCGTGCTGGCCTATCTGATGTATGTCCGCTGGCCGGAAATCCCGGGCAAGCTGGCGGCCGCCAATCCCGCGCTCTACAAATTCCTGCTCAATAAGTGGTATTTCGACGAGCTCTACGACTTCCTGTTCGTGCGTCCGTCGAAATGGCTCGGCCGCTTCCTCTGGAAGAAGGGCGATGGCCTGGTCATCGACGGCTTCGGCCCGGACGGCGTCTCGGCCCGTGTGGTCGACGTCACCAATCGGGTGGTCCGGCTGCAGACCGGCTATCTCTATCACTATGCCTTCGCCATGCTGATCGGCGTCGCTGGGCTCGTGACCTGGTATCTCGTGGCGCGCGGGTGAGATGATGTTGGGTTTCGGTATCCTCACCGGTCTTCTGATCCTGCCGCTGGTCGGCGCTGCCCTGATCCTGGTGCAGCGTGGCGATCAGTCGGCCGTCGATTCCAATGCGCGCTGGATCGCCCTGTTCACCACGGGCCTGACCTTCCTGCTGGCCTGCGTCGCCTGGTATCGCTTCGACATCGCCAATCCCGGCTTCCAGCTGGTCGAGACGCACGCTTGGGTCTCGGACGCCATCAAGTTCAAGCTCGGCGTCGATGGCTTCTCCTTCCCCTTCATCGTGCTGACGGCCTTCCTGATGCCGTTCTGCATCGTCGCGTCCTGGACCTCGGTCGAGAAGCGGGTGCGCGAATACATGATCGCGTTCCTCGTGCTGGAAGCGCTGATGATCGGCGTCTTCGCGGCGCTCGACCTCGTGCTGTTCTACCTGTTCTTCGAGGCAGGCCTGATCCCGATGTTCCTGATCATCGGCATCTGGGGCGGCAAGCGGCGCGTCTACGCCTCCTACAAGTTCTTCCTCTACACGCTGCTCGGCTCGGTGCTGATGCTGCTGGCCGTGATGGCGATGTACTGGAACGCCGGAACCACTGACATCCCGACGCTGCTGGCGCATAAGTTCCCGTCGCAGATGCAGCCCTGGCTGTGGCTTGCCTTCTTCGCCTCCTTCGCCGTGAAGATGCCGATGTGGCCGGTCCATACCTGGCTGCCCGACGCCCACGTCGAGGCGCCGACCGCAGGTTCCGTCGTGCTGGCGGCGATCCTGTTGAAGATGGGCGGCTACGGCTTCATCCGCTTCTCGATCCCGATGTTCCCGGAAGCCTCGGCGCTGTTCGCGCCGCTGGTCTTCGCCCTCTCGGTCGTCGCCATCGTCTACACCTCGCTGGTGGCGCTGATGCAGGAGGACATGAAGAAGCTGATCGCCTATTCCTCGGTCGCCCATATGGGCTTCGTGACGATGGGCCTCTTCACCCTGACGCCGCAGGGCATCCAGGGCGCGATGTTCCAGATGGTCAGCCACGGGCTGGTCTCCGGCGCGCTCTTCCTCTGCGTCGGCGTGATCTACGATCGCATGCATACCCGCGAGATCGCGGCCTATGGCGGCCTCGTGAACCGGATGCCGGCCTATGCCGTCGTCTTCATGGTCTTCACCATGGCCAATGTCGGGCTGCCCGGCACAGCCGGCTTCGTCGGCGAGTTCCTGACGCTGCTCGGCGCCTTCCGCGCCAATCCCTGGGTGGCGTTCTTCGCGACCTCCGGCGTCATCCTCTCGGCGGCCTACGCGCTCTGGCTCTATCGCCGGGTCGTGTTCGGCGAGCTGGTCAAGCCCGAGCTGAAGGACATCAAGGATCTGAACGTCCGCGAATACGTGACGCTGGTTCCGCTCGTCCTGCTGACGATCTGGTACGGCATCCAGCCGCACACGATCCTCGACGCCTTCGCGGCGCCGACCGAAGCGCTCATCAAGAACTATCAGGCAGCCCTCGCCGTCGCGAAGACGGCGCTGGCGGTCGCGCAGTAAGGTCTCGTCATGGCTCTGCCCGCTCTCGGCCCGGCCCTGCCGGAAATCATCCTCGCCCTCGGTGCCATCGCGATGGTGCTGGTCGGCGCGATCCAGGGCGAGCGCTCGACGCGCCTGCTCGAAGGGCTGGCGCTGGCACTGCTCGCGGTCGCGCTGGTCATGGTCGTGTCCGGCACCGGCAAGATGCTGACCTTCAATAACGGCTTCATCGTCGACGGCTTCGCCCGCTTCATGAAGGTTCTGACGCTGCTTGGCGCCGGTGCGGCCATCCTGCTCTCGGCCGACACGCTGCGCCGCCAGGGCACGATGCGTTTCGAGTTCCCGATCCTCGTCGTGCTCTCGACCATCGGCATGATGATGATGATCTCGGCCAACGATCTCATCAGCCTCTATGTCGGTCTGGAGCTGCAGTCGCTGGCGCTCTATGTCGTCGCTGCCTTCGACCGCGACAACGCCAAGTCGACCGAGGCCGGCCTGAAGTATTTCGTGCTCGGCGCGCTTTCCTCCGGCATGCTGCTCTATGGCGGCTCGCTGGTCTATGGCTTCACCGGGACCGTCACCTTCCCGGGCATCGCCGCGGCGACGGCCGGCGGCCATGCCGGCATCGGCCTGATCTTCGGGATCGTCTTCATCGCGGCCGGCGTCGCCTTCAAGATCTCGGCCGTGCCGTTCCACATGTGGACGCCGGACGTCTACGAGGGCGCGCCGACCCCGGTCGCCGCCTTCTTCGCCTCGGCGCCGAAGATGGCTGCCATGGCGATGGTGATCCGCGTCTTCATCGGCGCCTTCCCGGGCGCGATCCATGATTGGCGCCAGATCATCGTCTTCATCTCGATCGCCTCGATGGGCCTCGGCGCCTTCGCCGCGATCGGCCAGACCAACATCAAGCGCCTGCTCGCCTATTCCTCGATCGCCAATATGGGCTATGCGCTGGTCGGCCTCGCTGCTGGCACGGCCGAGGGCGTGCAGGGCGTGATGACCTATATGGCGATCTATCTCGCCACGACGCTTGCCGCCTTCGCCTGCGTGCTGATGATGCGTCGCGACGGCAAGCTGGTCGAGGACATCTCGGAGCTGGCCGGCCTGTCCCGCACCAATGGCTGGATGGCCTTCGCGATGGCGATGATGATGTTCTCGCTCGCCGGCATCCCGCCGCTCGCCGGCTTCTGGGCCAAGTGGTACGTCTTCCTCGCCGCGATCAACGCGAAGCTCTATGTGCTCGCCGTCATCGGCGTGCTGACCAGCGTGGTCGGCGCCTATTACTACCTGCGCCTCGTCAAGGTGATGTATTTCGACGAGCCGAAGCCGGCCTTCGAGAAGGCTGATCTCGGCGTGCGCACCGTGCTGCTGATCTCCGCGCTCTTCGTGCTGGTGCTGTCGCTGGTGCCGGCGCCGCTGTTCGACTCGGCGGCCGCCGCGGCGAAGTCGCTGTTCTGAGCTGACGACGCGTGCTCGGTGAGGCCGCCCGCGCCGCGGGCTATCGTTTGATCGTCCGCGATGAGGTCGGCTCCACCATGGAGGAGGCCCGTCGCGCGCTCGATCAGGGCGAGCCGGGCAGGCTTTGGATCGTCGCCCGCAGCCAGAATTCCGGCCGTGGCCGCCACGGCCGGCAATGGGGCTCGCCGCCCGGCAATCTCTACGCCAGCCTGCTGCTGACCGATCCATGCGAGCCGGCCCTGGCGCCGCAGCTCGGCTTCGTCGTGGGGCTCGCCCTGCACGATGCCGCCGCGAAGCTGCTCGGCCCGGCCGCCTCCGGCCTCAGGCTGAAATGGCCGAACGACCTGCTGCTCGACCGCGCCAAGACCTCAGGCCTGCTGCTGGAGGGCGAGAGCCGGGCAGGGCGCTTCAACGTCATCGTCGGCTGCGGGGTCAACATCGCCTCCTGCCCGACGGATACGCCCTATCCGGCGACCTTCCTGAAGGCCGCGGCGCCGCAGGCCAATGTCGAGGCCATGCTGACCGGCCTGAGCGATGCCTTCGCCCAGCGCTTCGCCGTCTGGTCGCAGCCCGGCGGCTTCGGGCCGACCCGCGCCGCCTGGCTGGAACGCGCCGCCTTCCTTGGCGAGACCATCACCATCCGCCTGCCTGAAGGGCCGCTCACCGGCATCTTCATCGGTCTCGATCCGACCGGGCGCCTCGAACTCGAAACAGAAGCCGGCCGCCGCATCATCGATGCCGGCGACCTCTTCTTCGGCCCGCCCGCCTGATCGTGCGACCCCGCTCGACCTCCGTCGATCTGGAGGCGGCCCTTTGGGCATGCTAGGGCTCGTTGCCATCACGCGGCATTAGATCAAGCCATTGCCAGAATCAGGATTGCCAGTGACCCGCTCCAGCGACCAGCTCGTCTTCGTTCCCCTCGGCGGCCTCGGCGAGATCGGCATGAACGCCGCTCTCTACGGCTTCGGGCCCGAGGGGCGACGAAAGTGGATCCTGGTCGATTGCGGCCTGTCCTTTGCCGGGCCGGAGGCGCCGGGCGTCGATATCGTGCTGCCCGACCTGCGTTACATCATCGAGGAGCGGGCGAACCTCCTCGGCATCGTCATCACCCATGCCCATGAGGACCATATCGGCGCGCTCGCCGCGCTCTGGCCGTCCCTGCGCGCGCCGGTCTACTGCACACGCTTCGCCGCTGGCCTCCTCGCGACGCGCCGCCTCTCCGAACCCGGCGCGCCGAGTGTCGAGCTCAATGTCGTGCCGCAGGGCGGGGCGATCACGCTCGGCCCCTTCGACATCGAGTTCGTGCCGGTGGCGCATTCGATCCCGGAATCGAACGCGCTCGCGATCCGTACGCCGGCCGGTCTCGTCGTCCATACCGGCGACTGGAAGATCGATCCGACCCCGCGCGTCGGCCTGCCGACCGACGAGAAGCGCCTGCGTGAGCTTGGCGACGAGGGGGTTCTGGCGCTGGTCTGCGATTCGACCAATGTCATGCGCGACGGCACGAGTCCAAGCGAGGCCGATGTCGCCGCCAAGATGAAGGAACTGGTCGCCTCGGCGCCGGGGCGCGTCGCCGTCACCACCTTCGCCTCCAATGTTGCGCGCCTGCGCGCCGTCGCGGAAGCCGCGATGGCCAACGACCGCGAGGTCGTTGTCGTCGGCCGCGCCATGGACCGCGTTATCGATGTCGCGCGCGAATGCGGCTATCTCGACGGCATTCCCGGTTTCCGGCCGGTCGATGCCTATGGCTACCTGCCGCGCGACAAGGTCGTGGCACTGGTCACCGGCAGTCAGGGCGAGCCACGCGCCGCGCTCTCGCGCATCGCCTCGGACGACCATCCCGAGATCGCGCTCTCGCCCGGCGACCGCGTGATTTTCTCGTCGCGCACCATTCCCGGCAACGAGAAGGCTGTCGGCAACATCCTGAACGCGCTGGCCCGCGACAAGATCGAGATCATCACGGACCGGACCCATCTGGTCCATGTCTCCGGCCATCCGCGCCGCGAGGAGATGGCCCGGCTCTATGGCTGGTTGAAGCCGCAGATCGCGATCCCCGCCCATGGCGAGGACCTGCATCTGGCCGAGCACGAAACCTTCGCCCGCAGCCTTGGCGTGAAACATGTCCTGCGCGCCGGCAATGGCGACGTCGTCGCGATTTCGGCCGAGGGCGCCCGCAAGGTCGACGAGGTCCAGCATGGCCGGCTCTACCAGGATGGCTCGCTGCTGGTGAACGCTTTTGAGAAGACGATTCAGGAGCGCCGCCGCCTGTCCTTCGCCGGCATCGTCTCGATCGCGGTTGCCATCGACGAGAAGGGCGGCATTGCCGGCGAGCCGGAGATCGCCGTGCTCGGCCTGCCGCCGCGTACCCTCGGCGGCATCGATTTCGACGAATTCGTCGCCGATACGGTCGGAGACCTCCTCGACAATATCCCCAAGGCCCGCCGCCGCGACCCCGAGGCGCTGCGCAATGCGCTGGAGCGCGGCGTCCGCAGTGCGGTCAACGAGGAGTGGGGCAAGAAGCCGCTGGTGCATGCGCTGGTGGTCGAGGTGTAGAAAGGCAGCACGGCCACGCCGGAGAGGATGAAGATGATCGGACGCCTGAACCACGTCGCCATTGCGGTGAAGGACTTGGAAGCCTCGACGGCGCTCTATCGCGACACGCTGGGCGCACGCGTTTCCCAGCCGCAGGCCGAGCCGGAGCACGGCGTCACCGTCGTCTTCGTCGAACTGCCCAACACCAAGATCGAGTTGCTGGAACCGCTCGGCGCCGACTCGCCGATCGCGAAGTTCCTGGAACGCAATGCCGATGGTGGCATCCACCACATCTGCTACGAGGTCGACGATATCCTCGCGGCGCGTGATCGCCTGAAGGCGCAAGGCGCGCGCGTGCTCGGCTCCGGCGAGCCGCGCATCGGCGCCCATGGCAAGCCGGTGCTGTTCCTGCACCCCAAGGATTTCCTGGGCACGCTGGTCGAGCTTGAACAGGCCTGACGACGATGACCGACATCGCATTTCTCGGCCAGCCGGAAGCCGGCTCGCCGCGTCCCTTCAGCGCCGCCACCGTCGCGGGTGGGCTCGTCTTCGTCTCCGGCCATTCGGCGCCGCATGACCCGGCGCGCGGCATCCATCGTGGCGAGACGCCCGCCGAGGAGGTCCGCAATGCGCTCGGGCGTGTTGCCGAGATCCTGGCCGAGGCCGGGAGTTCGCTCGATCGCGTCGTCCAGATGACGATGCTGATCACTGACCCCGCCGACTACGCCGCCTGCAACGCCGAATACGTGAAGCATTTCCCCGTCGGCCTGCCGGCCCGCCATACCGCGCGCTTCGGCGTGCCGACCGAGGCGAAGGTTGCCTTTTCCTGCATTGCGCTCGCGGGGAAGGCGGCATGAACGTCGTCGGCGGCCTCGCCCTCTATTTCGTGATCTGGTGGATCACGCTCTTCGCGGTGCTGCCCTTCGGCATCCGCAGCCAGGAGGAGGCGGGTGATGTCGTGGCCGGCACGGAGCCGGGCGCGCCCGTGCTGCCGGGCCTGCTGAAGAAGGCCGTCATCACCTCGCTGATCGCGGCGGTGATCTTCGCCGGCGTCTGGTATGTCTGGGTGACCTACGACATCTGAAGCCGCCTCACGCAGGGTTGGTTTAGCGCGACGTTGCAGAATTATCCCATGTCGCGGTTCTTCCCCCTTCGGGCCGCGCAGGGCTCCCGTCGAAGCGGATCGCCTGCTATGGCTGGCGTCGAAGAGCATTGGCGCGTCGAGGTAGGCTTTGCCTAAGTAAGTCCGGTCTCAATCCAGTTCACCCGTACGGCCGATGGCGCTCCGCCATCGGCGTATGAATACGTTCGTCGGGTGGTGGCGAGAGACCGGTTTGGCATTGTTCCACCGTGCCAGTGCAGCCTCCGCTGTCTCTGCTCTTCGACCACCTGAAGCACCGCCACACCGCGCCCGACAAGGGGTTCTCACGCGCCATCTTGGTGAACTTCCGCATGGAAGACCAAGACTGCTATGTGCGCGAAACTTCGGGTCCGATGGACCATCACGCCGCAAATCCCTCCCCAGCCCTGGATCACCTGTAATGGCTGCGGTGGGCCGAGAGCCTTCCGCGCCAGCGGAAAGGCGAGGCTCAACGCCAATGGCCGCAGTCTCGATGCCTGGCTGATCTACAAATGCATCGATTGCGACAAGACCTGGAACCGTCCGATCTTCGAGCGGCGGAACATCCGCGACATCGAGCCCCGCATTCTCGCGGCGCTTCAGTCCAACGACCCGCTCTGGCTTCAGGCGGAGGCGTTCAATCTCGACGCCTTGCGGCGCAAGGCGCAGCGGATCGACGAGTTCCCGGAACGCGATATCGCCAAGGATATCCTCTGCGAAACGCGCGACTGGACGCATCTGGAGATCGAACTGAAGGTTCCGCTTCCGTCGAGCGTGCGCCTCGACCGCTTGCTGGCCTCCGAACTGGAATTGTCGCGCACGCAGCTTCGCGTGCTCCACGAGCAGGGCGGGCTTTGCATTGCTTTGGGGCACGCCGACAGCCTGCGGCGACGGGTCAAAGCCGGCAGCCTTGTCGTGCTCGACCTGACGGCGGAGGCCGGAAGGGAGCAACTCTGGCGGTCTAGGGCAGCAGGGATTGCATGTTGAAGATGATCACGGGGGCTGGTTCGCGCCTCCGTGGTTCCATGGCCGAGCTTCATCTCGGCTTACAGCGGGGAGTGTTCAAAGTAGCGGCTCAAGGTACCGCCCAAGAAAAAAGGCAAGGCCGATGCCTTGCCTTTGGTAGTCCGCTTTTACCGCTGCACCGGCACACGTCTCAGAAAGCGTGCGACTCATTTTGCAAGGCGGGCGTTTGTTCCTCCCAAGACCTGGTCCGCAGCGCTTCGACTGGCGAGGCGCTCCCAGCACCGGAAGGATTAGCCGATTGTGACGGCGCTGTCATCAGTTTAGGCAGCGTCAGCCTGGAATTTTTGCAAGATTAGTCTCCATTGCACTTGTGCAGTGCAGCAAGGGCAGCAGGCTGGCCGACTTGGTGCCTTGTTCCGGCCAAAGGATAGGGCTATCGACCGGCATCCGCCGGGCTCGCCGGCGGCCATGGAGATTTTCATGCTGCGCAGCTCGCTCGCCGCCATTGCCGTCGTCGCCTCGCTCGGTTTCGCCCAGGCACAGACGCCGAAGCCCGATCCCGAGAACACCGTCATCCTCGAGACCAAGGACGGCCCGGTGACGATCCGCCTGCGGCCGGATCTGGCGCCGAAGCATGTCGCCCAGATCAAGGCGCTGGTGAAGCGCGGCTTCTATGACGGCATCGCCTTCCATCGCGTCATCGACGGCTTCATGGCCCAGACCGGCGATCCGACCGGCACCGGCACCGGCAAGTCCGACCTGCCGAACCTGCCCGCCGAATTCACCCCAACGCCTTACACGGCCGGCTCGCTCGGCATGGCCCGTTCGTCCTCGCCGGATTCGGCCAATTCGCAGTTCTTCATCTGCTACGAGGGCTGCGGCTCCCTGACCGGCCAGTACACGCTGTTCGGCGAGGTCGTCTCGGGTATGGACGCCGTGCGCAAGATCAAGAAGGGCTCCAGCGCCAATAACGGCCAGGTCAGCGGCCCCGACAAGATCGTCCGCATGCGCATGCAGGCCGACGCAAAGTAAGAGCCGGCGCGCTTGCGCGTGGGGCGAGCCGGGGAGGGTACGGCGATGGTTCGGACGGCCCTGATCGGGATCGCCCTGGCGCTCAGCCTGAGCGGGGCGTTCGCGCAGGATACGCGCGATCTCGGCCTGCCGCCGCCCTCCGGCTCGCAGAATCCGGTCCTGCCCCCGCCTTCGGGCTCGCAGAACCCGATCCTGCCGCCGCAGAGCGGCCAGCGCTACAATCCCGGGATTGGCGGCCCCTTCACGGGCGGCGACATTCCCGGCCTCGATCAGCGTGGGCTCGGTGCGCCGCGCCCGCTGCGCGGTGGCGGCGAGATCGGCCTGATCGGGTCGATCACGCCCGATAGTCCGCGTGACGGAACCGAAACGGTCGATCGGCTCGACGAGATCGCCCCGGCCATCCAGCGCTGCTGGAACCCGCCGCCATTGCCCGGCGACCTGACCGGCGCGATGGTCTCGCTCCGCTTCAGCCTGCGCCGCGATGGCAGCCTCTTCGGCCAGCCTCGCGTCACCTGGGAGACCAAGCGCGGCGATGCCGAGTTCCAGCAGCGCTTCAGCGACTCCGCCGTCGCCGCCATCCGCTCCTGCACGCCGATGAGGTTGTCGGCGGGCCTCGGAGCGAGTATCGCGGGGCGACCCTTCACCATTCGCTTCCACGGCCGCACGCGGCTCAATGAAAGGCAGACCTGATGTCGCTGGATCCCGAGAACACCATCGTCATGGAAACCACCAAGGGCAAGGTGGTGATCAAGCTGCGTCCCGACCTTGCGCCGGGCCATGTCGAGCGCATCAAGCTGCTCGCCCGCGAGGGCTTCTATGACGGCATCGTCTTCCACCGCGTCATCGACGGCTTCATGGCCCAGGTCGGCTGCCCGCACGGCACCGGCACCGGCGGCTCGAGCTATCCGGACCTGAAGCAGGAATTCAACGCCGAGCCGCATGTCCGCGGTATCTGCTCGATGGCCCGCGCCCAGAACCCGAACTCGGCCAACAGCCAGTTCTTCATCGTGTTCGACGATGCCCGCTTCCTCGACAAGCAGTACACCGTCTGGGGCGAGGTCGTCGAAGGCATGGACAATGTCGACAAGATCAAGCGCGGCGAGCCGGTGCGCGACCCCGACTCGATCGTCTCGATGAAGGTGATGGCCGACGCGGCCTGACCTTCGATACTTTGAGGCGAGCCCTCATCCCGGGACGCGAGCGGCGCTCGCGGCCCGTCGGGTGAGGGCTCGTTGCGTTTTGCGGGAAGGACGTTCCGACCGTGGATGTCGATCTCTTCGATTTCGACCTGCCCGAGGATCGTATCGCGTTGCGGCCCGCGAGCCCGCGCGATGCGGCGCGGCTGCTCGTGGTGCGCCCGGACGCGACCGAGCCGCTGGAAGATCGCGGCATCCGCGACCTCGTCTCGCTGCTTCAGCCCGGTGACGCGCTCGTCCTCAACGATACCCGCGTCATCCCGTCCCGCCTGCGCGGGCGGCGCTATCGCGGCGCGGATTCGGCGCGTATCGAGATCATGCTGCATAAGCGTGAAAGTGAGGATCGCTGGCTCGCCTTCGCCCGGCCGGCCAAGAAGCTGGCGCTTGGCGAACGCGTGGTTTTCGATTCGGAAGCCGCCAGCAATGCTTGCGAGCTTGGCCGCCTGCAGGCCGAGGTCATCGCCAAGGGCGAGGGCGGCGAGGTCGAGCTACAGTTCAGCCTGACCGGCGCCTATCTCGACGAGGCGATCGCGCGGCTCGGCGAATTGCCGCTGCCGCCCTATATCGCCGGCAAGCGCCCCACCGACAGCGCCGACACCGCCGACTACCAGACCAATTTCGCCCGGAAGGACGGCGCCGTCGCCGCCCCGACCGCAGGGCTGCACTTCACGCCGGAACTGCTGGCGGCATTGGACGCGCGCGGCGTCAGCCGGCATTTCGTCACGCTCCATGTCGGCGCGGGCACCTTCCTGCCGGTGAAGGCGGGTGATACCGACGACCACCGCATGCATGCCGAATGGGGCACGGTCTCGCCCGAGACCGCCGCGGCCCTCAACGCCGTCAAGGCGAAGGGCGGGCGCATCGTCTGCGTCGGCACGACCTCGCTGCGCCTGATCGAGAGCGCAGCAGTCGAGGATGGCACGATCCGGCCCTTCTCGGGCGATACGGCGATCTTCATCACGCCGGGGTACCGCTTCCGCGCCGTCGACCTGCTGATGACGAATTTCCACCTGCCGCGCTCGACGCTGTTCATGCTCGTCTCCGCCTTCTGCGGACTCGACATGATGAAACGGGCCTATGCCCATGCGATAGCAGCGAATTACCGCTTTTATTCCTATGGCGACGGCAGCTTGCTGTTTCGGGCGGCCCCGGCGAAGGCCTGAGATGCCGATCCGGCTCGCATTCCCGGCTTGAAAATGCTACCGGGCTCCCAACAGGGATTTTGACAGTCAAATGGCCGATATTTTTCGCGAGATCGATGAGGAAGTCCGCCGCGACAAGGCAGCGGAACTCTGGAAGAAATATGGCTGGGTGATTTCCAGCCTCGCCGTGCTGGCGGTGCTGGCCGTTGCTGGTTGGCAGTTCTGGCTGCATCGCGAGAATCAGGCCTCGCAGGCCGTCGGCGCGCGCCTCGAAGCCGCGCTGAAATCCTCGCGCGACGGCGACGCCACCCAGGCCGAGACCATCCTGAAGGAGCTCTCGGCGACGGCGCCGGCCGGGTATCGCCTGATCGCCCGCTTCCGCCTCGCCGCCGAGACGGCCAAGCGTGATCCGGCCGCCGGCGTGACCGCCTTCGATGCGCTCGCCAACGACGCCTCGCTCGACCAGACCTATCGCGACCTCGCCAAGCTGCGCGCCGGCATCCTGCGCGTCGATCTTTCCCCCTATGCGGAGGTCAAGGCGGCGCTGGAGCCGCTTGCGACTGCGCAGGGTGTCTGGCGCCACACGGCGCGCGAATTCCTCGGCATCGCCGCGCTCAAGGCCAATCTCTTCGAGGATGCCGGACGCTGGTTCGATGCCGCGATCACCGATCCGCAGGCGCCGCAGGGCCTGCGCCAGCGCGTCGAACTCTATCTCGCCCTGGTCCGTGGCGGCCCCGTCACGGTGAAGAACTGAACCGGAGCCTCGCTCCAATGGCGCCGCCGCCCCGGTCTTTCGCTTCGGCGGCCGGGACGACGGCGAAAATGTGTGAAATCTGATGACAGCCATCGTCGCCCTGATCGGGCGCCCCAATGTCGGCAAGTCGACGCTGTTCAACCGGCTGGTTGGCAAGAAGCTCGCGCTGGTCGACGACCGGCCGGGCGTGACGCGCGACCGCCGCGAGGGTGATGCCACCCTCGGCCATCTCCGCTTCAAGGTGATCGACACCGCCGGCCTCGAAGAGGCCGACAAGGATTCGCTCGCCGGCCGCATGCGCGCCCAGACCGAGACCGCGATCGCGCAGGCCGATGTCGTGCTCTTCATGATCGATGCCCGCCTCGGCATCACGCCGATGGACCAGCCCTTCGCCGATCTGGTGCGCCGCTCCGGCAAGCCGGTCATCCTGCTCGCCAACAAGGCCGAGGGGAAGAAGGGCACCGACGGCATCATCGAGTCCTACGGGCTCGGCCTGGGCGATCCCGTGCCGTTCTCGGCCGAGCATGGCGA
This sequence comes from Allobosea sp. GW821-FHT09G06, assembly GCF_059416005.1. Taxonomy (NCBI): domain Bacteria; kingdom Pseudomonadati; phylum Pseudomonadota; class Alphaproteobacteria; order Hyphomicrobiales; family Alloboseaceae; genus Allobosea; species Allobosea sp. GW821-FHT09G06. The sequence continues at coordinate 565,117 of NZ_JBWKOI010000003.1, forward strand.
GGGCACCTCGGACCTGCTCGAGGCGCTGATGCCCTTCATCCCCGACGAATCCGAGGATGAAGACGAGGAAGCGGCCTGGACCGACGTTCCCGCGGCCGATTCGGACGGCGAAGAAGATATCGATCCCGATCGCCCCTTGCGTGTCACGATCATCGGACGTCCGAACGCCGGCAAGTCGACGCTGGTCAACCGGATGATCGGCGAGGAGCGGATGCTGACCGGTCCGGAGGCCGGCATCACCCGCGACACCATCTCGGTCGACTGGGAATGGCGCGGCCGCAAGGTCAAGCTCTTCGACACCGCCGGCATGCGCAAGCGCGCCCGCATCGAGGAGAAGCTGGAGAAGCTCTCGGTTGCCGATTCGCTGCGCGCGATCCGCTTCGCCGAGGTCGTGGTCGTGCTGCTCGACGCGACCATCCCCTTCGAGAAGCAGGACCTGACGCTGGTCGACCTGACCGAGCGCGAGGGACGCTCCGTCGTGATCGGCCTCAACAAATGGGACCTCGTCGCCGACAAGCAGGGCCTGCTGGCCGAGCTCAAGGAGAAGGCCAACCATCTGCTGGCGCAGGTGCGCGGCGTGCCGATCATCCCGCTCTCCGGCCTCGCCGGCGAGGGCATCGACAAGTTGATGCAGGGCGTGTTCTCGGCTTATGGCGTCTGGAACCGCCGCGTCTCGACCGCGCGGATCAACCGCTGGCTCGAAGGCGTGCTCTCGGCCCATCCGCCCCCGGCCGTGGCCGGCCGACGCATCAAGATCCGCTACATGACGCAGGCCAAGGCCCGGCCGCCGACCTTCGCGCTGTTCGGCAACCAGCTCGACCATCTGCCGGTCTCCTACACGCGCTATCTCGTCAATAACCTGCGGGATGCTTTCGAGCTTCCGGGCACGCCGATCCGCCTGCATCGTCGCGGCGGCGCCAATCCCTATGACAAGGAGCGCAAGGGCTGATGAGGCAAGGGGCATGAGGATTGCGGTCGTCGGCGCCGGTATCGCCGGGCTTTCCACCGCCTGGTCGCTGAACAAGCGCGGGCATGAGGTGACGCTGTTCGAGCAGGCACCGCAGATCCCCAACCCCTATGCGGCCTCCGGCGACCAGCACCGGATCATCCGCAGGGCCTATGGCGGCGCCGACGGCTATGCCCGCACCATCACCGAGGCCTTCGAGGCCTGGGGTGAGCTTTGGGCCGATCTCGGCAGGCAGCATTACGCGCCTTGCGGCGTGCTCGGCATCTCCCAGACCGAGGGCGACGAGGGCGAGGAGTATCGCGAGGGCCTTGACCGCATGGCCTCGCCCTACGCGCTTTACGACGCGGCCGAGACCGCCCGGCGCTATCCCTTCATCGACGCTGCGACCATCCGCTACGCCTATCTCAGCCCCGAGGGCGGCGCGCTCTTCCCGGCGCGCATCGCTGCCGACATGGTGCGCCTGCTGCGCGAGCGCGGCGTCACCTTGCGCGAGGGCGCGGCGGTCATTTCGATCGATCCCGAGAGCGGCCGCATCGTCCTTGCCGATGGCGAGGCGGCGAGCTTCGACCGCATCGTGGTCAGCTCCGGCGCCTGGGTGCTGAAGCTCCTGCCGAAGCTTGCGGACGTGCTGACGACCTATCGCACGGCCGTTGCCTATCTCGCCACGCCAGATGACCTGAAGGCCGCCTGGGAGGCGGCGCCGGTCATCGTCGATGTCGGCGGCTCGGTCGATGGCTATGTCCTGCCGCCGGTCGATGGCACCGGCCTCAAGGTCGGCGCCGGCGTGCACAAGCGTCCGCGCCAGCCCGACGAGGAGCGCGAGCCGCGGGCGGGCGAGGGCGAGCAGATCCGCGATTATTTTGCGCCGCCCTTCGCGCGCATCGGCGAGTACCGCGTCGAGCGCGTCGTTACCTGCGCCTATACCTTCACGGCGGACCGCAAGTTCCTGTCGCGGCAGATCGGGCGCGTCACGGTGGTCTCGGCCTGCTCCGGCCATGGCTATAAATTCGGCGCGGCCGTCGGCCGGCGCGTCGCGGCTGCCGTCGAGAGCGGCGATCAGGCCGGCCTGCTGCGCTGGCTGCGGGCCGAGTAGCGATTGCGGGCGCGCATGCTCGAAACCGTCAGCGCGCTTTTCGTCGATGCCGATCGGAAGGTCCTGCTCGGCCTGCGCGCGGTCTGGAAGCAGGCCTGGCCCGGCCATTGGGATGCGATCGGCGGCCGCGTCGAGCCCGGCGAAGCGCTGGAACAGGCCCTGCTGCGGGAATGTCGCGAAGAGGTCGGGCTGACGCCGACACGCTATGAGCTGGTGCTGTCGGAAGCCGAGCGCTTTCCCGAACGCTACGGCGCTGCGCTGCACCACATCTATGTCGTCAGCGCCTGGGAAGGCGGAGCGGCCGTCAATCTCGTCGACGAACACGACGAGATCCGCTGGTTCCGCCTGGACGAGATGGCGGCCCTGCCGAACCTCACCATTCCCGATCTGATCACGCTGGTGCAGGCCGCGCTGGCGCGCGGCTGAACGGCCTCAGACCGGCAATTGCGGGGTCAACACCTTGCCCTGCGGGAAGTCGAAGATCTTGCCGCTCTCACTCCAGTCGGGCGAAGCCAGCTTCACCAGATGCGGCGCCAGCTCCTCCGGCGTCTTCAGCGTCTCCGGGTCTTCACCCGGCATCGCCTCGGCCCGCATCTTGGTGCGCAGCGGCCCCGGATTGACCAGCATGAGCTTGACTGGCGTCGTCGCCGTCTCGGCCGCATAGGTGCGCCCCAGAGCCTCCACGGCGGCCTTGGAGACCGAATAAGGGCCCCAATAGGCCGTGCACTTATGAGCGGCGCCTGAGGTCATCAGCAGCACGCGGCCGGCATCGGAGGCGCGCAGCGCCGGGTCGAGCGCCTTGAGCAGGCGCCAGTTGGCGGTGACGTTGATGTCGAGGACCTTGGCCCAGTCCTTCTCGGTGACATGGTCGAGCGGGCTGAGCGAGCCGAGCACGCCGGCATTGGCGAGCAGGATGTCGAGCTTGCCCCAGCGCTCCGCTACGGCATGGCCGAGCTTCTCCAGCCCGCCGGCATCGGCGAGGTCGAGCGGAACGAGGGTCGCGCTGCCGCCGATCGCGACGATCTCGTCGTCGAGCTCCTCGAGGGCTCCGGCGGTGCGGGCAAGCGCAATGACATGCGCGCCCGCTTCGGCGAAGGCCAGCGCCGCAGCACGGCCGATGCCGCGCGACGCGCCGGTGACGAGCGCGACGCGCCCCTTGAGCGATTGGGTCATGGTGAGAGTTGCCCCGCTTCCCCTACGCCGTCATCCCGGACAAGCCGCGATAGCGGCGCCGATCCGGGATCCATTCCGGAGCGCTGCCGATGAAGGTTCAGGCATGGATCCCGGGTCGGCGCTGCGCTTGCCCGGGATGACAGCCCGTCCGTGAAAAGATCAGCCGGCTTCGGCCAGCAGCGAGATCTGCTGCTTGGCGCTCTCGCCGACCATGTCGGTCAGCGAGGTCGGGTAGTCGCCGGTGAAGCAATGGTCGGTGAATTGCGGCCGGGCCGGGTCGCGGCGCTCATGGCCCATCGCCCGATAGAGACCGTCGACCGAGATGAAGGCCAGCGAATCCGCGCCGACGAACTGGCGCATCTCCTCCAGCGAATGGGTCGCGGCGAGCAGCTTCTCGCGGTCGGGCGTGTCGATGCCGTAATAGTCGGGATGGGTGATCGGCGGCGAGGAGATGCGGAAATGCACCTCCTTGGCGCCGGCTTCCCGCATCATCTTCACGATCTTGAACGAGGTCGTGCCGCGCACGATCGAATCATCGACCAGGATGATGCGCTTGCCCTCGACCACCGAGCGGTTGGCCGAATGCTTCAGCTTGACGCCGAGCTCGCGGACCTTCTGCGTCGGCTCGATGAAGGTGCGGCCGACATAGTGGTTGCGGATGATGCCGAGCTCGAACGGGATGCCGCTGGCCTGGGCATAGCCCAGCGCCGCCGGCACGCCGGAATCCGGCACGGGCACGACGACGTCGGCCTCTGTCGGCGCTTCCTGAGCCAGCACCGCGCCCATCGCCTTGCGGCGCTCATAGATGCTGCGGCCCTTCACGATGGAATCCGGGCGGGCGAAATAGATGTACTCGAAGATGCAGGGGCGCTCCGCCACGGGCGGGAACGGCTTGTGGCTCTCGATCCCGGCTTCGGAGATGATCACGACCTCGCCGTTCTCGACCTCGCGGATGAACTTGGCGCCGATGATGTCGAGCGCGCAGGTCTCGGAGGTCAGGATCGGGCAGCCATCGAGCTCGCCGAGCACGAGCGGGCGGATGCCGAGCGGGTCGCGGGCGCCGATCAGCTTCTTGTTGGTGATGCCGACGAAGGCATAGGCGCCCTCGATCTGGCGGATCGCCTCGATGAAGCGGTCGACGAAGTTCTGCTTGCGGCTGCGGGCGACGAGATGCAGCAGCACCTCGGTATCCGAAGTCGATTGGTAGATCGCGCCGTCGCGGACGAGGTTGCGGCGCAGCGTCAGCCCGTTGGTCAGGTTGCCGTTATGCGCGACGGCGAAACCGCCGCCATGCAATTCGGCGAAGAGCGGCTGGACGTTACGCAGGATCGTCTCGCCGGTCGTCGAATAGCGGACATGGCCGATCGACTGCTTGCCCTTGAGCTTGTCGATGACGCTCGCTTCCGAGAAGGCGTCGCCGACGAGGCCGAGCCGGCGCTCCGAATGGAAGCGCTTGCCGTCGAAGGAGACGATGCCGGCCGCCTCCTGGCCGCGGTGCTGCAGCGCATGCAGCCCGAGCGCGGTCAGCGCCGCAGCATCGGCATGGCCATAGATGCCGAAGACGCCGCATTCCTCCCGCAGCCGGTCGGCATTGGGGTCGAAGGCGTCGTCACGTCCGGTTTGCGAGATCATGTCGCGCTCCACACAGGGGGCTTGAGCTGTCGTTCTACGCGCTAATTAGGGACGGGCTGGGGCAGGTGCAACCGGTGCCGGCGTCGCGGGGCTGCGCGGCTCCTCCGCCGGGGCCTCAGTGCCTTCCTCCGGCTTCCGCTTCTTGAGCACGTTGTTGACGATGACATTCAAGTCCTGCGGCAGCATCGCTTGCAGCGAGCGGCCGGTTTCTTCGAGGATCGGTGTGGCCTTAGCGTCCTTGGCCCAGGCCGGCAGCTTCTCGTTGCCGACCAGCGCGGTGAAGAACAGATAGCCGATCACCGCCAGCAAAAGGCCGCGCGCCGCGCCGAAGACGAAGCCGAGCGTGCGATCCAGCGCGCCGATGCGCGAATCCAGCACGAAATCGGAGATACGGGCCGTGATCAGCGAGACGACGATCAATGTGCCCAGGAAAAGCGCCGCGATCGCGGCGACCAGCGCGATCGTGTCCTGCGCCGAGCTTGCCGGAACATACTGCTTGATGAAGGGCACGAGCTGCGGGTGGAACACCCAGGCCACGGCCGCCGCGGCGATCCAGGAGGCAATCGCCAGCACTTCGCGCGTGAAGCCGCGCACGGCTGCGAGCAAAGCCGAGATCAGAACCACGCCGATGACGACGAGATCGAGAATGGTAACAGGCATTGGGAGGGCCGCTTTGCTGTGGTCAGGTGCCGACCGGCCGGAGGCAGGGCGGCCGTTTCGGCTTTGCTATACGCGTTCCGGGGCTTTCAGTCACCCTTCGGGCGAAGTCATTTCACATCTCTGCGAGGTGCCCGCGCAGCGATATCGGCAACGAGTTCCGTGACATGGCCGAAACGGCGCAGGTTCAGGCCGTTGCCGTCGCCATGATCGGCACCGCCGGCCGGCATCAGCGCGGCCTCGAAGCCGAGCTTGGCCGCTTCCCGGAGGCGCGCTGCCGCGACCGCAACCGGCCGAATCGCGCCGGAGAGCGCGATCTCGCCGAAATAGACCGCTTCCTGCGGCAAGGTCGCGCCGCTGAGCGACGAGACCAGCGCCGCGGCGACCGCGACATCGGCCGCAGGCTCGTTGACGCGCAAGCCGCCGGCGACGTTGAGATAGACGTCGTGCTGGCCGAGCCGCAGGCCGCCATGCGTTTCGAGCACGGCGAGCACCATGGCGAGCCGGCTGTTCTCCCAGCCGACGACGGCGCGCCGCGGCGTGCCGAGCGCTGTCGGCGCGACCAATGCCTGGATCTCGACGAGGACCGGCCGAGTGCCTTCCATGCCCGCGAAGACGGCGGCGCCCGGCGCCGGCTGGTCGCGGCCCGCAAGGAAGAGCGCCGAGGGGTTGGTGACCTCCGACAGGCCCTTGCCGGTCATCTCGAACACGCCGATCTCGTCCGTCGCGCCGAAGCGGTTCTTCTGGCCGCGCAGGATGCGGAAGGAATGCGCGCCTTCGCCTTCGAAGGAGAGCACGGCATCGACCATGTGCTCGACCACGCGCGGGCCGGCGATCTGCCCGTCCTTGGTGACATGGCCGACGAGGATCAGGCAGACGCCTGATGTCTTGGCATAGCGGATCAGCGCCTGGGCCGAGCCGCGCACTTGTGTCACCGTGCCCGGCGCGCTCTCGACCTCGCCGGACCACATCGTCTGGATCGAATCGATCACAACGAGGGCAGGGCGCTCGCCCTGACCGAGCGTCGCGACGATGTCCTCGACATTGGTCTCGGCCGCGAGATCGACAGGCGCTTCCGCCAGCCCCATCCGTTCGGCCCGAAGCCGGACCTGCCCGGTCGATTCCTCGCCCGAGACATAGACGACGCGGCGACCGCCCATGGCCAGCGCCGCGCAGGCCTGCATCAGCAATGTCGACTTGCCGATGCCGGGATCGCCGCCGATCAGCAGCACCGAGCCCGGCACGAAGCCGCCGCCGGTGACGCGATCCAGTTCCCCGATGCCGGAGACGATGCGCGGCGCATCCTGCGTCTCGCCCTTCAGCGTCTCCAGCGCGAAGACACGGCCGCGCGGGCGTCCACCGGATGAGGGCCGGCCGCCGCCGGGAACGGGCGCAGCCTGCGCATCCTCGACCAGCGAGGACCATGTCCCGCAGGCGTCGCACTTGCCCTGCCAGCGGTGATAGACCGCGCCGCAGGCTTGGCAGTGATAGGTCGGACCGCGCTTGGCCATCGCTACTTTGTCATTCCGGGGCACGGCGTAGCCGTGAACCCGGAATCCACGATCGCGCGCGAGCTTTGCCGAGCGCCGTCAAAGCCGCTCACCCGGTCGTGGGTTCCGGGTTCTTCGCTGGCGCGAAGCCCCGGAATGACAAGGGGATTTATCACGGCCTCAAAGCCCCAAATAACGCCGGTGATAGCGGCGGCCGAGGCTGGTCAGGATCTCGTAGCCGATCGTCTTGGCGCCGCCGCCGACGGTCTCCAGATCGAGTGGGCCGCCGATCAGGGTGGCGCTCGCGCCACGCTTGGCCGCATCGGCCGGGGCATTGGTCACGTCGATGATGATCAGGTCCATCGAGACGGAGCCGACGAAGGGGCAGGAGACGCCCTCGATCAACACGGAGCCGCCGGTCGTGCTGTCGGTCCAGCTTCCGTTGCGTGGATAGCCGTCGGCATAACCGAGGCAGATCGTCGCGAGCTTGCGCTTGCCCTTGGCGGTCCAGCGCCCGTTATAGCCGACCTGCGTGCCGTCCTCGACCTCTCGGGTCTGGATGATCGTCGCCTCCAGACCCACGACCGGCTTCATCGGGTTCGGCTGCCCCGGCGTCGGGTTGCCGCCATAGAGCGCATAGCCCGGCCGGGTGAGCTGGTAGGACGGGCAGTCCTTGAGGAAATGCCCGGACGAATTCTTGAGCGAGGCCGGCACTTCGGGCAGGGCCGCCGCGATCTCGGCGAAGGCTGCGATCTGGCGGGCATTGGCCGGGTCGGTCTCGACCTCGGACGAGGCGAAATGGCTCATCACCAGCCCGATTCCCGCTGCCGCGATCACGCCCGAGCGCTCGCGGGCGAGGTTGAGACCCTCGCCGGGCCAGAGGCCGAGCCGGTTCATCGCCGTGTCGACATGCAGCGCCGCCGGCCGGACCTGCGCGCCCGTCTGCCGGAACGAGGCCCATTCCAGCAATTCCTCATGCGAGCCCAGCACCGGCGACAGGCCATGCGCGGCGAAGGTTTCGGCCGCGCCGGGCAGCAGCCCGTTCAGCACATAGATCGTCGCGTCCGGCGCGACCTTGCGGGCCCGGATCGCTTCCGAAATATGCGCGACGAAGAAGCTCTTGCAGCCGGCCTTGGCGAGCGCGGTGACGGCCGGTTCGATGCCGATGCCATAAGCGTCCGCCTTGACCACCGCCCCGGCTTCAGTGCCGGCGCGCTTGCCGAGCAGGCGCCAGTTCGAGACCAGCGCGTCGAGATCGATGGTGAGCGTCGCGCCGTAAGCGGCGGAATCTGGCAGGTCGGCAGGCATCATTCACGGTCCGGCAGGCGCATCTCATCGGCGCGGTCGGAGAAGCGTGTCACATCCGCGTCGAACTGCAAGGCCACCGCGCCGGTGGGGCCGTGGCGCTGCTTGCCGATGATCAGTTCGGCGACGCCGTGCATGGCCTCCATCTCGATCTGCCACTTGTTGTGCTCTTCGGTGCCGGGGCGCGGTTCCTTGCCCTTGAGGTAATATTCCTCGCGATAGACGAACATCACCACGTCGGCGTCCTGCTCGATCGACCCGGATTCGCGCAGGTCCGAGAGCTGCGGGCGCTTGTCGTCGCGATTCTCGACCTGACGCGAGAGCTGCGAGAGCGCGATGATCGGGACGTTGAGCTCCTTGGCCAGCGCCTTCAGGCTGGTCGTGATCTCGGTCAGCTCCTGCACGCGGTTCTGGCTGTTCTTGGACGAGCCGGAGAGCAGTTGCAGGTAGTCGATGAACAGGACGTCGAGGCCCTTCTGGCGCTTGAGGCGCCGGGCGCGGGCCATCAATTGCGCGATCGAGATGCCGCCGGTCTGGTCGATATAGAGCGGCAGTTTCTCGATCTGGGCGGCGACGTCGGTCAATCGAGCGAAATCGCCTTCGGTGATGCGGCCCTGCCTGATCTTGTAGGAGGAGATGCTCGACTGCTCGGCGACGATACGGGTCGCGAGCTGGTCGGCCGACATTTCGAGCGAGAAGAACCCGACGATGCCGCCATCAACGCTCTTGATCGAGCCGTCTTCCTGCCGCTCGCCGCGCCAGGCCTTGGCGATGTTGAAGGCGATGTTGGTGGCAAGCGAGGTCTTGCCCATGGCGGGGCGCCCGGCGAGCACGAGCAGGTCCGAGCGCTGCAGGCCGCCCATGCGCTGGTCGACGTCGCGCAGGCCAGTCGAGATGCCGGAGAGGCCACCGGCGCGCTGATAGGCGCTCGCCGCCATGTCGATGGCGAGGCGCAGCGCCCCGTCGAATTTCTGGAAGCCGCCCTCGTAGCGGCCCTTTTCGGCGAGCTCGTAGAGCTTGCGCTCGGCATCCTCGATCTGCTCGCGCGGCGCCATCTCGACCGGCGCGTCATAGGCGACGTTGACGAGGTCCTCGCCGACGCCGATGAGCTGGCGGCGGATCGCGAGGTCGTAGACCGTCCGGCCGTAATCGGCGGCGTTGATGACCGTCGTCGCCTCGGCCGCGAGGCGGGCGAGGTATTGGCTCGGCGTGATGTCGCCGAGATCGAGGTCGTTGACGAAGGTCTTGAGCGTGATCGGCGTCGCGATCTTGCCGGCGCGGATCATGCTCGACGCCAGCTCGTAGATGCGCTGGTGGATCGGCTCGAAGAAATGGTCCGGCTGCAGGAAGTCGGAGACGCGGTAGAATGCGTCGTTATTGACCAGGATCGCGCCCAGCAGCGCCTGCTCGGCCTCGATATTGTGAGGCTGGACGCGGAATTCCGCCTCGCGGTTGTCGAGGCGGGCGACGAGAGCTGTAGCGGTGGCCATGGCCGTCCCGATAAATCAATGCTGGGTGAATTCAAGCCGACAATCAGCCGCGCAGGCTTGCGGCTTGGCGAAGCTGATTCGGGCAGAGAACTACCTTAACATTCTGACAATCGGTGCCAGCATCTCCCGGTTCCATCCACGCCTTTGCACAGGCTCCAAAATGAAAAAGGCGCCGTGTTGCCACGGCGCCCTTGACTCGATTCGGGAGTGATAAGGCTCAGAGCTCGACGTCGCCGGCCTCGGCCAGCGCCGCACCGACCTCGAGGCCGAGATCGTCGAGATCGAACTTCTCCTGGGTCGTGACGTTCTCGCCGGCGGCCTGGCGATGAGCCTCTTCAGCCGAGCGGGCGATGTTGACGGTGATCGTGACCGAGACTTCCGGGTGCAGCACGACCGGAACGGTGTGCAGGCCGAGCGTCTTGATCGGGGTGTTCAGCGTCACCTGGCCGCGCGAGACGTTGAAGCCGTCCTTGGTCAGGGCCTCGGCGATGTCGCGGGTCGAGACCGAACCGTAGAGCACGCCGGACTCGCCCGACTGGCGCAGGATGGTGACGCTCTGGCCGTTCAGGCGCTCGGCGACGGCGTCGGCTTCCGACTTCAGCTCGAGGTTGCGGGTCTCGAGCTCGAGCTTCTGGCTCTCGAAGCGCTTCTTGTTGTCCTCGGTGGCGCGCAGCGCCTTGCCGCGGGCGAGCAGGTAGTTGCGGCCGAAGCCGTCGCGAACCTTCACGATGTCGCCCATCTGGCCGAGCTTGGCGACGCGTTCGAGCAGGATCACTTCCATGGGTCTTCTCCTTGTTTTTGTCTTCAGACGTGGGTTTCAGGAATGGTTAGGCGGAGGCGGCAGCGCGGCCCGCTTGCGCAGGCCGAGCAGCGTGTCGATGACACCCGCGATCGCGAGCAGCGGCGTCAGCACGGCCTGCATCACGACGAGGGCGACATAGATCGAGATCAGCATCGGCAGCCGCCAGGCGCGGCCACGCGAGATGTCGTGCAGGGTTGCGAGCCCGCTGAACATGAAGGCGGCGAGCAACGCGCCGGCCATGGCCATGGCGGCGACGCCGATGAAGCCGCCCGTCGTTGCGACGAAGCCCGTGGCGACCAGCAGCAGCAGCGCCTGGCGCGGCAGCGTGGTCGACGGGATGAAGGGCCAGGGCCGCGGCAGACGATCCGACATCTTCACGGTGCGGGCCGCGAGCCAGAGATTGGCGGTGATGGTGGTGACGAAGGAGGCGCCGATCCCGAGCGGCACGGCCGGAGCGAGACTCTGCGCCAGTTCCTTGACCTGGACGTCGCCGGGCAGGGCGATCAGCTTGCCGCGCACCATCTCGTTCAGCAGGTTCTCGATCATGCGCGCGATCACCGAGCGGTAGGTCTCGTAATCGGTGGTCATGACCAGCGCGCTGCCGACAGTCGCGAGCGCGGCGGTGGCGGCGATCCAGAGCAGCAGGTTCCCGAGCGGATACCACTCGACCCGGCCATCGGTGTCGCCACGGGCGAGAAGCGCGAGGTAGGCGATCCACCAGGCCGGCAGGCCGATGATCAGGGCGAAGGCGATGCCGCCGGTCGGGGCCAACGCAATGGCCACGGCAAGCGCACCGGCAGCCGTGGCGAACAGCCCGGAGCGGTGGTTCCAGCCCAGCGATGCGATGAAGATCGGGAGGGGAGCGGCCGAGTACAGCAAAGCGGCCAGCGGCGATCCGGTGATCACCACTGAGAAGAGCAGGGCCGAAACGAGGCCCGCGCCGATGCCGACAATCGGAATCATTAAGTCCGTCCTGCTGTCCCGCTGCTCGCAAGCCTTTTGGGCTCGGCAGGGTGAGAGGCCCCTTGGCCTCAACGAACCCGATGGAGTTGCACCGCCGGGCGACTGGTTGATCTTGAAAGCGAGAACCGGAGGCACACGAGGCGCCTCCGGGAATTGTCAGTATCCGGATCCGAATGAACGGATCAGCGGATGACGTAGGGCAGCAGGCCGAGGAAGCGGGCGCGCTTGATCGCCTGGGCGAGCTCGCGCTGCTTCTTGGCGGAGACCGCCGTGATGCGGGACGGAACGATCTTGCCGCGCTCGGAGATGTAGCGCGAGAGCAGACGCACGTCCTTGTAGTCGATCTTCGGAGCGCCTTCGCCCGAGAACGGGCAGGACTTGCGGCGGCGGAAGAAGGGGCGACGGGCGCCAGCGGATGCAGTCGACATTCTCAGGCCTCCGCTTCGGCGGTTTCGGTCGCTTCGTCTTCACGACGCGGACGGTCACGGCGCGGGCCGCGGTCGAAACGGTCGCCGCCACGCTCCGGACGGTCCTCGCGGTCACGCTTCTGCAGCATGGCCGACGGACCTTCCTCGAGCTCCTCGACCTTGACGGTCATGAAGCGCAGGATGTCCTCGTTGATGCGCATCTGGCGCTCCATCTCCAGCACGGCGGCGGAGGGAGCCTCGATGTTCAGCAGCGTGTAGTGAGCCTTGCGGTTCTTCTTGATGCGGTAGCCGAGGGACTTGACGCCCCAGTACTCGACCTTGCGGATGGCGCCGCCATTCGCTTCGATCACGCCCTTGAACTGCTCGACAAGAGCTTCGACCTGCTGCGCGCTGACATCCTGCCGCGCGAGCAGCACATGCTCGTACAATGCCATATGTGGCCTTCCTTGTTTCACCCTGCTTCGCCCGGCGCGGAGCCCTCCGAGCCCTGGATAAGGCCCGACAGGATTTCATCGAAGGCGGAGACACGGGATGACGGTTCGGGAAACGAGCCTGCGCCGATCCTTTCGGACATGCGCCATCCGTTCAGCCTCCGGCCGAACAAGCAGGATGCGGTCGTTACAGTGTCCGGTGCGCCATGGCAACCGGAATCTGCCGGAAAACACCGCTCCAGGAGCGGAAAATTCGGGCGCCGCGCTTGACTTGGCGAGGGAAGCGATGTGACAGCCGCGTCATATAAGACGAATGACTGATAATGAAGACCGGGACGTTCACAGCATGACCACAGCGTTCATCTTTCCGGGCCAGGGCTCTCAGGCGGTCGGCATGGGCAAGAGCCTGGCCGACAACTTCCCAGTCGCGAAGGCGGTCTTCGACGAGGTCGATGCAGCCCTGTCGCAGAAGCTCTCGGCCGTGATGTGGGAGGGGCCTTCCGAGGAACTGACCCTGACGGCCAATGCCCAGCCGGCCCTGATGGCGGTCAGCCTCGCGGTCGTGCGCGTGCTCGAAAGCGAAGCCGGGCTCGACCTGAAGCGCGATGCCGCTTTCGTAGCCGGCCATTCGCTCGGCGAGTATTCGGCGCTGGCCGCGGCCGGCACCTTCTCGATCGGCGACGCCGCCCGCCTGCTGCGGATCCGTGGCGATGCCATGCAGAAGGCCGTGCCGGCGGGACAGGGCGCGATGGCGGCCCTGCTTGGTGCCGAACTCGATCTCGCCCGCGAGATCGCGGCCGCCGCGGCCCAGGGCGAAGTCTGCGAAGCGGCCAACGACAATGGCGGCGGCCAGGTCGTGCTTTCCGGCGCGAAGGCCGCGATCGACCGCGCCATCGTCCTTGCCGGCGAGCGCGGCGTGAAGCGCGCCATGCTGCTGCCGGTTTCCGCGCCTTTCCATTGCGCCCTGATGCAGCCTGCCGCCGATGCGATGCGTGATGCACTCGCCAAGGTTTCGATGCAGGCTCCGGTCGTGCCGGTCGTCGCCAATGTCGGTGCCGCGCCGCTGAGCGATCCTGACGCGATCCGGGCCTCGCTCGTCGCCCAGGTCACCGGCACGGTGCGCTGGCGCGAATGCGTACAGGCGATGGCCGCAGCCGGCGTCACCGATTTCGTCGAGGTCGGCAGCGGCAAGGTGCTGGCCGGTCTCGTCAAGCGTATCGCTGCAGGCGTTACGCCGGTCTCGATCGGCACTGCCGACGATATTGCAGCCTATAAAGCCCGCGGCGCGTGACGGCTCGGGCCCAGAATAGGTAAAGACGGCAGAATGCCGGAAAAGGGAGCGAACATGTTTGATCTGACCGGCCGCAAGGCCCTGGTCACCGGCGCGACCGGCGGCCTCGGTGGAGCCATCGCCCGGACGCTGCATGCGCAAGGCGCCAGCGTCGCGATCTCGGGAACACGCGCGGAAGCGCTGGAGGCGCTGGCGGCCGAACTGGGCGAGCGTGTCGTGATCGCGCCCTGCAATCTCTCCGACAAGGATTCGGTCGAGGCGCTGGTGCCGACGGCCGAGGAGAAGCTCGGCGGGCTCGACATCCTCGTCAACAATGCCGGCATCACCCGCGACAACCTGTTCCTGCGCCTCAAGGACGAGGACTGGGACAGCGTGCTCGCCGTCAACCTGACCGCGGCCTTCCGCTTGTCGCGCGCCGCCGTGAAGTCGATGATGCGCCGCCGTTACGGCCGAATCGTCGCGATCGGCTCGGTCGTCGCCACCACCGGCAATCCCGGCCAGGGCAATTACGCCGCCGCCAAGGCGGGCCTGATCGGCATGTCCAAGGCGCTGGCCGCCGAGGTCGCGAGCCGCAACATCACCGTCAACGTGGTCGCGCCGGGCTTCATCGAGTCGCCGATGACGCAGGCCCTCAACGACAAGCAGCGCGAGGGCATCCTCTCCGGCGTGCCGATGGGCCGGCTGGGCGAGGGCGCGGATGTAGCCGCGGCGGTCGCCTTCCTCGCCAGCACGGAAGCGGGGTACGTGACCGGGCAGACGCTGCACGTCAACGGCGGAATGGCAATGATCTAGGTGCGTTAGCGCCCATTTTAGATCGGTTTTGATAAGTCTGCGGCGCACTCGCCAGCCCGTAAAGGGTGTGTTAACTAGCGCCGTCGCGCTGCCGCTGGGCGATCCGAGGGGACTTGACGAAACCTCGGTTGTTGCGTTTGTGCAGGCTTCGAGCTTTCCGGATCGCGGACATCGTCAGGTGGCGCGGCGGCTCGGAATGAGATCCCTCCACCGCGTCGCACCCCTGCGATGCGTTTTCAGTTTCTAAGTCTAAGGAAGAGACCCATGAGCGATGTTGCCGAGCGCGTGAAGAAGATCGTGGTCGAGCACCTCGGCGTTGAGGCCGACAAGGTCGTCGACGGCGCCAACTTCATCGAGGACCTGGGCGCGGACAGCCTCGACACCGTCGAACTCGTGATGGCCTTCGAGGAAGAGTTCGGTGTCGAGATCCCGGACGATGCCGCCGAGACGATCGTGACCGTCGGCGACGCCGTCAAGTTCCTGTCGTCGAAGAGCGCCTGATCGGCCTTTCGGGTCGGTCTACGCAGAAAGAGCCATGGCTTCTCGCAGTTATCCGATGCGGCGTGTTGTCGTGACCGGGCTCGGCATGGTGACGCCGCTTGCATGCGGCGTCGAGCCGACTTGGTCACGCCTTCTTGCCGGCGCCAGCGGCGCCGGCCCCATCACGAGTTTCGACGCCAGCGACCTGCCGGCGCAGATCGCCTGCAACATCCCGCGGGGTGACGGCAGCGACGGGACCTTCAATCCCGACGAGTGGATGGAGCCGAAGGAGCAGCGCAAGGTCGACGATTTCATCGTCTTCGCCATGGCGGCGGCCACGCAGGCGTTGAAGGACGCCGGCTGGAAGCCGGAAAGCTATGAGGACCAGATCCGCACCGGCGTCGCCATCGGCTCCGGCATCGGCGGGCTCGGCGGCATCTACGAGGCTTCGCTCCTGCTCAAGGAGCGCGGTCCGCGCCGTCTCTCCCCCTTCTTCATTCCCGGCCGCCTGAGCAATCTGGCGGCGGGCTATGTCTCGATCGAGCACGGGCTGAAGGGCCCGAACCATGCCGTCGTGACGGCCTGCTCGACCGGCGCCCATGCGGTCGGCGATGCGGCCCGCATGATCGCGCTCGGCGACGCCGAGGTCATGGTTGCCGGCGGCGCCGAATCGGCGATCAACCGCATCGGTATTGCCGGTTTCTGCGCCTGCCGCGCGCTCTCGACCGGTTTCAACGATACGCCGGAGAAGGCCTCGCGCCCCTATGACAAGGATCGCGACGGCTTCGTGATGGGTGAGGGCGCCGGTGTCCTGGTGCTCGAGGAACTCGATCACGCCCTGGCTCGCGGCGCCCGCATCTATGCCGAGATCGTCGGCTACGGCATGTCGGGCGACGCCTATCATATCACCTCTCCGTCCGAGGACGGTGACGGCGCCTATCGCTGCATGCAGGCTGCGCTTGATCGCGCCGGCATCACGGCCGCCGATCTCGATTACATCAACGCCCACGGCACCTCGACGCCGCTTGGCGACGAGATCGAACTGCGCGCGGTCGAGCGCCTTCTGGCCAATGCGCCGAAACGCCCGTCCATGTCGTCGACCAAGTCGTCGACCGGCCATCTGCTCGGTGCCGCTGGCGCGATCGAGGCGATCTTCACCGTGCTCGCGATCCGCGATCAGGTGGCGCCGCCGACGATCAATCTCGACAACCCGTCCGTCGAGACCGAGATCGACCTGGTGCCGCATGTCGCCCGCAAGCGCGATATCGACTACGCGCTGTCGAATTCCTTCGGCTTCGGCGGGACCAATGCCTCGCTGGTGATGCGGCGCTATCGACCCGAGCAGTGAACCGCTGCGAGATAGCGCGGTTTCGCCATAATCTTGGGTAGAGTTTGCGGCAGCTGCGGCCGAATGCGTGATTCCGCGTTCACAGCCGCGAGGAAACCGGCTCTAATGCGACCGTCCGGCTTCGGTGCGGTGGCTTGTCCACTCCGGCAGGCGCGGTCCAGATGGCACCGTGCCGATATCAATTACCCCGTGCTGCGAGCGTCTTGATCGTGAATGATACGCCCCGCGTCGCCCCGAAAAGCCCGAGCGAGGCCCTCAAGCCCGTAGCGCCGCCCGCGCCGCCGCCCAAGGCCCGCCGCCGCCGGCGCAGCCCGTTCCTGTCGATGCTGAGCGGCTTGTTCACGATCGCGCTGGTTGGTGCCGGCGTGGTCGGTGCGGGCATCGCCATCGTCTCGAACCAGAGCAAGGCGCCGGGGCCGCTCGCCAGCGACCGCACCCTCATCATCCCGAAGGAAAGCGGGCTCACCGAGATCACCGAGCTGCTGCAGCGCGAGGGCCTGATCGAGCACCCGCTGACCTTCCGCATCGCGGCGATCGTCAGCGGCGACTGGCACAAGCTGAAGGCGGGCGAGTACCTGTTCAAGGCGCGCGTCAGCCCGCAGGAAATCCTCGGCGTCATCTCCAGCGGCAAGTCGGTCGAGTATTCGATCACCATTCCCGAAGGGCTGACCAGCGAACAGATCGTCGAGCGGCTTCGGAGCAACGAGCTTCTGACCGGCGACATCGCGGAGGTGCCCAAGGAAGGTTCGATCCTGCCGGACACCTACCGCTTCCCGCGCGGCTTCTCCCGCAAGGGTATCCTCGACGTGATGGCGCGCAGCCAGCTCGCGGTCCTCAAGAACATCCGCATTCCCGCCGGCTTGCCGATCAAGACCACGGATGAACTCGTCATCCTTGCCTCCATCGTCGAGAAGGAAACCGGCCGTGCCGACGAGCGGCCGCGTGTCGCGGGCGTCTTCATCAACCGGCTCAACCAGAAGATGCGGCTGCAATCCGACCCGACGATCGTCTACGGCCTCGTCGGCGGAAAAGGTACGCTCGGCCGGCCGATCCTGCGCAGCGAGATCACGCAGGCGACGCCCTACAACACCTATGTCATCAACGGCCTGCCGCCGGGCCCGATCGCCAATCCCGGCCGCGCCGCCATGGAGGCGGTGGTCAACCATTCGCGGACCAAGGACCTCTATTTCGTTGCCGATGGCAGCGGCGGCCACGCCTTCGCCGAGACGCTGGAGCAGCACAACCGCAATGTCGGGCGCTGGCGCCAGATCGAGACGACGCGCAGCCAGCAGCAGGGCGGCAAGCCGCCTGCCGACAGCGTCGACAAGGTCGAACCGCCGGCTGGCCCCGACAATCGTACCGAGGCGCCCGCCACGACCCAGCCCGCCTCCGACAATGCCGGCTCTGCCGGTGTGCCGGTCGCCCAGCCTGTCGGGGCGGTGGCGGGAACGCGCGCGCGCGCCTTCGATGCGTCCGAAGGGACAGCGCGGGACCCGCTGCTGAACAAGAGCTTCGACTTGAACTCGCCGAAGCAGGTTCCGCAGCTCAAGCCCTGACCTGCGGGCCGGAAGGCTCTCAATCCCCATTTTCCGGCAGCGGGCCGCTTGCTGTCGCTGATATGCGCCACTACGGTCCCGCCGATCTTGAACAAAGGCGGCAGGGGCAATGGCCATCGAAAGCATGACGGGGTTTGCCCGTACGGCAGGAACGGCCGGGGTCCATGGCTGGGCCTGGGAAATCCGCAGCGTCAACGGGCGTGGGCTCGACCTGCGCGTCCGTGTCCCGCCCGGCTTCGAAGTTCTGGCTGAGGCCGCCCGCAAGAAGCTGGGCGCGGCCTTCTCGCGCGGCACGCTCCACGTCAACCTCGCCGTCACCAGCGATGCCGGGCCGCCGCGCCCGCGCGTCAACGAGGCGGTGCTTACCGCGCTGCTCGAGGCGGTCGAGAAGCTGCCGCCGGCTGCCGGCATCAATCCGCCTTCCTATGACGGGTTGCTCGGCATCCGTGGCGTGGTGGAATACGCCGACGAGGCCCAGGATGCGCTTGGCGCGGTCGAGGCGCCGGCCCTGGCCGGTCTCGAAGCCGTCGCCAAGTCCCTGAAGGAAGCGCGGGCCTCTGAAGGCCGTGCGCTCGAAACCATCGTCCTCGGCCATCTCGAAACCATCGCCCGGCTCGCTGGCGAGGCGGAGCATCATCCCGCTCGCAGCAGCGAGGCGATCCGCGCCCGCATCGCCGCACAGGTCGAGACGCTTCTGGGAGCGAATAACGGCTTCGATCCGCAGCGCCTCCATCAGGAGGCGGCATTGATCGCTGTTCGCGCCGACATCCGCGAGGAGATCGATCGGCTTCAAGCCCATGTCGAAGCTTTGCGCGAGCTTTTGGCCAAGGGCGGCCCTATCGGCCGCAAGCTCGACTTCCTCTCGCAGGAATTCGGCCGCGAGGCTTCGACGCTCTGCGCCAAGGCCAACGACCCCGGCCTGTCGCGTATCGGCCTCGAACTCCGCACGGTCGTCGACCAGATGCGCGAGCAGGTTCAGAACGTGGAGTGAGCCGGATGGCTGCCGAGACCCTTCGCCCGGCCCGCCGCGGCCTGATGCTGATCCTGTCCTCGCCCTCCGGCGCGGGCAAGACGACGCTGACGCGCAACCTCAAGAGCGAGAACAATCTCGATCTCTCCATCTCAGTCACGACCCGCGCCAAGCGCCCGTCCGAGATCGAGGGCGTGCATTATCGCTTCATCGACCGCGCCGCCTTCGACACCATGCGCCAGCACAACGACCTGCTGGAATGGGCGGAGGTCCATGGCAACGGCTACGGCACGCCGCGCCGGGAGGTCGAGGCGTCATTGGCGGGCGGGCGCGACGTGCTCTTCGATATCGACTGGCAGGGCACCCAACAGATCGTGAAGAAGGCGCGTGCCGACGTCGTCACGATCTTCATCCTGCCGCCATCGATGGCGGAGTTGCGCTCGCGCCTGATCCGCCGCGCCGAGGATGCCGAGGAGGTCATCGTCAAGCGTCTGGCCAATGCCCGCGACGAGATCGCGCGCTGGAGCCAGTACGACTACGTCATCGTCAACCACGATCTTCAGGCGGCCTATGAGTCGATCAAGGCGATCCTGACGGCCGAGCGCCTGAAGCGCAGCCGCGCCGTCGGCCTCAACGACTTCGTCGATCAGCTCCTGACCGAGCAGCTGCCCTGATCAGCGGGCGCCACAACCCCTTGTCATTCCGGGGCGGCCGAAGGCCGAACCCGGAACCCACGACCGGGTGAGCGCTTTCAGCCGCACGATCGCCAACGTTCGCCCAGTCGTGGGTTCCGGGTTCTTCGCTGCGCGAAGCCCCGGAATGACAAGGGTGTATCTAGCGCTGGGCGGCCAGCGCGTTCGCCAGCCTGACGAAGCCCGATACCGGGATCTCTTCGGCCCGCGCCGTCTCCGCGAGCCCTGCGGCCGTGATGATCGGCGACGGGTCCGGCAGCACGGCCTTGAGGCTCTGCCGCAGCATCTTGCGGCGCTGGCCGAAGGCCGCGAGTGTCACCCGCTCCAGCAGGCGCCGGTCGCACGGCTCCGGCTGCGCGCGCGGAGTTAGCTGGACGATGGACGAGGTGATCTTCGGCGGCGGCACGAAGGCGCTGCGCGGCACGTCGAACAGGATCCTCGTCTCGCAGCGCCAGTTCGACAGCACCGCGAGCCGGCCGTAATCGGCGCGTTCGTCCGGCGTCGCGACGATGCGCTCGGCGACCTCGCGCTGGAACATCAGCGTCAGCGAATCCCACCAGGACGGCCACGGTTCAAGGCTCAACCAGCCGACCAGCAGCGGCGTGCCGATATTATAGGGCAGGTTGGCGACGATCCGCGCCCGCTCGCCACCAAGATGAGGCGTGAGGTCGACCGCAAGCGCGTCGCCGTCGATGACTTCCAGACGGCCCGGATAATGCGCCGCGATCTCGGCGAGCGCGGGCAGGCAGCGCCGGTCGCGCTCGATCGCGATGACACGCCCTGCGCCATTGGCCAGCAGCGCCCGCGTCAGCCCTCCGGGACCAGGGCCGATCTCAACCACAGTCTGGCCCTCCAGCGGGCCGGCAGAGCGGGCAATGCGGCTCGTCAGGTTGAGGTCGAACAGGAAGTTCTGGCCAAGCGCCTTCTGCGCCATCAGCCCATGGCGCTCCACCACATCGCGCAGCGGCGGCAGGTCGTCGATCTGGCTCATGCCGCGGCATCCGTGGTGGTACGCTCGGCCATCCGGGCGGCGAGCTTCAGCGCGGCGCAGAGGCTATCAGGCCGCGCGATGCCTTTGCCGGCGATGTCGAAGGCCGTGCCATGGTCCGGCGAGGTCCGGATGAAGGGCAGGCCGAGCGTGACATTGACGCCTTCGTCGAAGGCGATCGTCTTGATCGGGATCAGCGCCTGGTCGTGATACATCGCCAAGGCCGCATCGTAGCCGGCCCGTGCCCGCGCGTGGAACATCGTGTCGGCCGGATAAGGGCCGCGCGCATCGATGCCTTCGGCCTGCAATTGGGCGATGGCGGGCGCGACGATGGTCCCGTCCTCATGGCCCATCGTGCCGCTCTCGCCGGCATGGGGGTTGAGGCCGCTGATCGCCAGCCGCGGGGCGGCGATGCCGAAGCGGCTGCGCAGCTCCGCGGCGACGATCCGGCCGGTCTCGACGATCAATGCGGTGGTCAACAGCTCCGGCACCCGGCGCAGCGGCTCATGGATGGTGACCGGCACGACCGCGAGTTCTTCGCACCAGAGCATCATGACCGGGCGGGGTTCTGTGCCGCCCTGGGCGGCCAGATGCGCGAGGTATTCGGTATGGCCGGGATGCTTGAAGCCGGCGCTGTAAAGCACTGATTTCGCGATCGGATTGGTGACCACGGCCGCGGCCTCGCCGGAGCGGACGGCCGCGACCGCGCTGTCGATCGAGCGGATCGTTCCCGCAGCGGTCGCAGGATCCGGCTTGCCCGGTACGACGCTGGTCGTGGCGTCGAGCGGGATCACGGGCAGCGCCTCGGCAAAGATGGCCGCGGCATCGCCCCAGCTGCACGCGCGCACCGGCACGCTCCAGCCGAGCTGGCGTGCGACGGTCGTGAGATGGCCGGGGTCACCGATGCAGGCGAAGGCGGGCAATCCGCGTCCGCCCCGTTCCAGCCAGGCTCGCAACGTCAGCTCCGGCCCGATCCCGGCCGGATCGCCCTGGGTCAATGCGAGCGGCGTTGCCGGCAAGACGAACTCCGCGACCTGAAGTGAGAGCCGGCCCGTCATCGCGGGCCGGCGATTAGTTCGACGAGCCGACGCCGTCGCTTGAGGAGCTCGAGCTGAGGTTCTGCGAGTAGCTGATCTCGCCCAGCGTGCGCAGCTCGAGGCGGAACATGACCGTGCGCGTGTCTTTCGTCGATCCCGCCTGGCGGTCGGCATAGCTCTGCGAATAGCTGATGTCGAAGACCGTGCACTCGTCGGTGTAGTTGATACCGAACGAGGTCGAGGCGGTCTGGAACGGCCCGGTATTCGGATAGATCGGCATCGCGGCGACCGCCGGGGCGGCCATGTAGGACGCGTAGGCGTCGCGATAGCGCTCGCGATCGTACTTGTACTTGTCGAG
Source organism: Allobosea sp. GW821-FHT09G06 (assembly GCF_059416005.1). NCBI lineage: Bacteria > Pseudomonadati > Pseudomonadota > Alphaproteobacteria > Hyphomicrobiales > Alloboseaceae > Allobosea > Allobosea sp. GW821-FHT09G06. Next base: position 587,060 of record NZ_JBWKOI010000003.1, read on the forward strand.
ATCGAACAGCACGCCGGCCCGCAGGCGCCAGTTCTCGGCCACGCGCAGCGAGCCACTCAGGGAGAGGCCTTCGCGGCGGCGCGAGATGCCGAGATCAGGCTGCGGCTCGTAGCGGCCATAGCCCACCGAGGCGGTGATGACGCTGTTGGCATAGGTCGCGGCGGCATCGATGCGCTGGGCCTCGAAGGTCGTCGCGTTGAGGCGCGTCGCGCCGGTCAGGAAGAAGCCCTTGAACGGCGAGAGCTGCGCGCGGGCGACATAGTCGGAATTGCGGGTCTCGAGACCGGAGTTCAGGCCGGTATTGAGCAGGTCGCCGCTGGCGAAGGAATTGCGCCCGGCGAGCTGGAAGGACTGGCCGATGAGCAGGTTGGCGAAGGCTTCCTTGCCGAAGCGCCCGGTATAGAGAGCGCCGACATTCGCGCGGGTGCCGCCTTCGACGCGGTCGAAGCCGGAGAACTTGCCGCTCCATTCGAACAGGTTGTTGGCGTCGAAGACCAGGCTCTGCGCGTCTTCGTTGGCGACGCGCAGGCTGTTCGTCTCGTTCGGGCGCGCGACGATCTGCGCGACCGGCTCGATGATATGCGTGCCCCAGTCGGTCTTGGCGACGAACGGATAGCGATACATCAGGCCGATGGCCGGCATGACCCGCCCGAACACCTCGTCCGAGGTGTCGGCGATGGTCGCGACGCGCGAATTGATCGGTCCGGTCGTGTCCGGGTTGATCGAGAAGATATCGGCCCGCACGGAGGCGTAGGGCGTCCACATCTGCCCGAGCGGGTCGATGAAGTTGCGGCGCCATGAAACCTGCGCCGTCGCCCGCGAGACATTGCCGGCAAGGCCGCGAACGAGGCAGCGATTCTTGTCGTAGACGGCGCAGCCGTCATAGAGCGAATAGCTCGGCGTCGTGATCAGGTAGCTCTTCTGCTGCGGCAGCTCCGAGAAGGCTGCGGTGTCGCGCGTCAGGCTGGTCAGGTTGACGTTGAACGACAGCTCGCCGCCGAGGAAGGACGGCTTGTGGACGCGCTTGTCGTAGTCCAGCACCGGCAGCACGACGGGCTGCTGCTTCTGCCAGTCCTGGTAGTTCAGGGGCTGGAAATAGTAGCCACGCAGATCGAACCACGCGCTCTCGCTCTGGCCATTCAGATAGGCGGTCGAGATCGCTTCCTGCAGATAGGTGGTGGTGCTGAGGCTCTCGTTGCGGATGCGATAGTTCTTGTAGAACCACCGATCCGTCGACATCGAGGCATTCCAGCCGACCGTCCAGCGCGGATTGATGAAGAACTTGCCGTTCGTCTCCACCGAACCGCGGAACTCCTTGTCGCGGGGGCCGAGCGGGCTTGGCAGATAGGCGTCCTGGTCCTGCTGGAAGATGCCGGAAGCCCGGATCGCGTAGGAGCCGCTCACCAGGCGATGCCGCCATTCCATCTGGCCGAGGAAGCCCTGGCGGCTGAAATAGGTGGGCGTCACCGTGAGATCGTAGTTCGGCGCCAGGTTCAGGAAATAGGGCAGCCCGACGCCGTAGCCGAGCGCCGAGGTGTTGATGAACCGCGGCGACAGGAAGCCTGACTTGCGCTTCACCGTGGAGTCCGGGCCGGACATGTAGGGGATATAGGCCATCGGGATGCCGGCGAACTCGACGCGCGCATCCTCGTAATAGATCGTCTGCTCGGACTTCTTGTGGATGATCCGCGCCGCGCGGACCTGCCACAGCGGCGGCCGCTCCGGGTTGTCCTTGCAGGGTTCGCAGGCGGTGTAGATGCCCTTGTCGAAGACGAAGGTCTCGCCGTCCGTGCGTTCGGCGCGGGGCGCCGAGAAACGGGTCTTGTCCGGATTCACGACCCGCAGGGAGTCGATGAAGCCGTCGCGGAAGTCGTCGGTCAGGTTGAACTTGTCGCCGGTGATCACCGTGCCGTTGGCTTCGGTGATCCGGGCATTGCCGACGGCGATGACGCGCTTGCTGCCTTGGTCGTAGGTGACGCGATCGGCCTCGATCGTCCGGCCCTGATACAGGATCTGGACGTCGCCGACGGCCGCGACCGTCTTCTTGTCGTTGTCATAGACGAGCTCGCGCGCGTCCACGACCATCCGGTCCTGCGGCTTGGCCGCAGCGGCGGTCGCGGGCTTGGGTTGCGCGCCCACCGCCCGATTCTGGGCATGGGCAGGCTCGGCCAGCAGATAGGCCAGGCTGGAGGCGAGAGCCGTCGCCGCCGCAAAGCGTGCTAGCCGGTTCACTCCTGGCCCCATCTCGTAAACTCGAAATTAACCATAGGCACAGTACGTTTCACCCATCTTCCTGATGGAGGAGGGCGAGTGCTCCCAGCATTGCCCCCAATGCTGCAGGCAACCACGCCGCGACAACCGGATTGACGATTCCCGACGATCCGAGTTCCTCCGACAAGTGCGTCGCCACATAGAGCACGAACCCGGCCGCGACGCCACCTATCACCAGTTTGGTCACACCACCAAACCGGAAAAATCTTAAAGAAACGGATGCGGCCACCAGCACCATCGCAATGAGCAGCAGCGGGCGCGCCATAAGCGATTGATAGCGCAGCTCATAAGGGGTCGTGTCGAGGCCGGCGCGCTGTGTCCTGTCGATCACAGCCGGCATGGACCAGAAGCCCACCGCGTCGGGTGGGGTGAAGCTCTGGCGCATCTGTTCCGGCTCCAGCGTCGTGGCGAGCACGTAGCTCTTATAGCTCTGTGGCTCTTCCGTGGCGGAGGTGGAGCGCGCGTCGGCGAGCTCCCAATGGCCTGGGCGCAGCAGGGCCTGCCGGGCGTCGATTCGTTCCTTGAAGCTGCCATCCGGGTTGAAGATGAAGAACGCGACCTGCGACAGGCCGTCCTCGTCCGGGAGGGCGCCGGCGGCACGGATGATCGCTTGCCCGTCGACGCTGCGCTGCCGGAGCCAGATTTCCTGGGACAGGCCGGACTTGCCGCCGGTGCGGACGAACAGGCGTGTCTCCAGCGCGGTGGCCTTGCGCTTCAGCTCGGCCGCGACCGGGTTGTAGATCATGATCGAGACCAGCCCGACGATGCCGGCGACGGCGGCGGCCGGCTGCAGGAACTGCCAGGCCGATACGCCGACGGAGCGGGCGACGACGAGCTCGAGCTTCCGGCTCAGCGTGAGCAACGCGAACATGCCGCCGAACAATGCCGCGAAGGGGAAGATCTGCTCGGCCACGGCCGGCGCCCGGAAGAGCGCGAGCTGGACGATGCGCGGCGTCGTCGCGATCGGGGAATCGCCGGCGCGGCGCATCAGCTCGACGAAGTCGAGCGTGCCGATCAGGAAGAAGAAGGTGCTGAAGACCCCGACGATGGCGCGCGTGAAGCGCTTCGTCAGATAGCGGCCGAAGGTCGTGAACAGCAGCATCAGGCGCGCCGGAACCGGGCCGCGAGATTGACCAGCGGCGTTGTGAGGGGGGCAAGCAGGCGAGCCAGGACTGGCTGGATCCGGGCGCCGTAGAAGATGAAGGCCGTGGACAGGACGATGGCCCCGATCGGCAGGATATAGAGCAGCGCGGCCGCGAAGGGCGAACGCACGCTCGCGGTCCAGGCGGCATAGGCCGCGATGCGGGTGGCACCGACGATCATGATCGCCGACTGGATCGCGAGAGCTCGTCCCTGGCGGGTCGTGCGCGCCTCGCCGATGGCGGCAAACGCGATCAGCATGAAGGCGAAGGGATAGAGCGGCGACGAGAGCCGGTTGTGCAGCTCCGCCCGGAAGCGGCCTTCCTGGATCTTGTAGTAGGCCTCGTTCTTGTCCTGCCTGAGCAGCTCCCAGGTCGAGCGCTCGCGCGGCTTGTAGATCACCTTGTCGCCATCGCCCTCGCCGGGGCCTCCGCTGGAATCGCCGGTCAGCGCCGACAGGTTCAGGGCGTAGCGCTCGAAGGAGATGATCGAGGTCGTGCTGGTGTTCTTGGCTTCGCGCTGGATCGTGCCCTTCTCCAGCATCAGGAAGCTCTGGCCCTCGGCCTCGACCGTCCGGCCGCGCTCGGCGAGATAGATCGAGGGCTGCGACGGGTCGCGGCGATCCTGCATGAAGATGCCGATCAGCGCGTCGCCGGCCTTCTCGCGGTAGTGGAAGGTCACGCCGGAATCGAGCGAGACGAACTGGCCTTCCTTGACCACGTTGGCGACGAAATCGGCGCGGATCAGCGTGATCAGGTCGCGCAGCATGCGGAAACTCGCGGGCATGACCGAGATGGTCATCCAGGCCACGACCAGCGAGGTCGCGAGCGTCAGCACGATGAAGGGCCGCGTGATCCGCTGCGGCGCCACGCCGGCGGCATTCATCACGATCAGCTCGGAATCGCCGTTAAGCCTGTTGAGCGTGTAGAGCGTCGACATGAACAGCGCGACCGGCGCGATGCCGGCGATCAGCGCCGGCAGCGAGAGCAGCGTCACGGTCAGGAAGATCAGGACCGTCTGGCCCTTGCCGGTGATGAGATCGACCTCGCGCAGCGCCTGCGTGACCCAGATCACGCCGGTCAGCCCGAGCAGCAGCACGATCGCCGCCACCGCCGCGATCTTCAGGATGTAGCGATCGAGGCGGTTGAGAAGCACGCGTCGGTTCCGGAGCTGGAGAGCCTTGAGCCCTCCGAGGTGGTTCGTCGGACACACCCTATGGTATAGGCGCGGCGAGGGCGCAAACGGGAATCGTTTGCCGTCTGCCGTCAATTGTCCTTCCCCTGTCATTTTCGCAAGATTGTGAGCGGATCATGTCGCAGCGCCTGAAGCTCGAAATCAAAGCCCTGGATGCCGTCGAGGCGCAGGATCTGGTGATCCTTGTCTCGGATAAGCTCACGGTGCCCGGCGCGGCGCAGGAATGGGCGGGCGAGGGCGCGCAGGCACTGCTGACGCGGGCGGCGGCTGCCGAGCGCTTCAAGGGCAAGGCGCTGGCCGGCCTGACCTTGCCTTCGCCTGAGGGCGCCTCCTATGAGCGCCTCATCGTTGTCGGCGTCGGGCCCGAGGACGAGCGCGCCAAGCTCGATTTCGTCAAGCTGGGCGGTGCCGTCGCCGGCCGGCTCGGCACCGGCCGCAGCGCCGAGATCGTCCTCGCGTTGCCCGAGGGGGCGATCGAGGCGAGGCAGGCCGCCGATATCGCTTTGGGACTCAGGCTGCGCGCCTATGCCTTCGATCGCTACAAGACCAAGAGCAAGGACAAGGACGAGGCCGAGCCGCTGACGGTCACCCTGCGTGCGGCCGACGCGTCTTCCGTCAAGAAGGCCGTGAAGACGACTGACGCCATCGCCGCCGGCGTCCTCCAGGCTCGCGACCTCGTGAACGAGCCGCCGAACGTCCTCTATCCCGAGGAGTTCGCCGATCGGGCCGCCAAGCTGGAGAAGCTCGGCGTCGAGATCGAGATACTCGATGAGAAGGCGCTGAAGAAGATCGGCATGCGCGCGCTGCTCGGCGTCGGCCAGGGCTCCCGCCGTGAAAGCCGCGTCGCCATCATGCGCTGGAACGGCGCGAAGAAGGACGAGAAGCCCGTCGCCTTCGTCGGCAAGGGCGTGACCTTCGACACCGGCGGCATTTCGCTGAAGCCCGGTGCCGGCATGGAGGACATGAAGGGCGACATGGCCGGAGCTGCCTGCGTCGTTGGCTTGATGCAGGCCTTGGCCGGCCGCAAGGCCAAGGTCAACGCCATCGGTGTGATTGGCCTCGTCGAGAACATGCCTGACGGCAATGCCCAGCGCCCCGGCGACATCGTCACCTCGCTCTCCGGCCAGACCATCGAGATCATCAACACCGACGCCGAGGGCCGCCTCGTGCTCGCGGATGTACTCTGGTACACGCAGGAGCGCTTCGAGCCGCGCTTCATGATCAACCTGGCGACGCTGACCGGCGCGATCCTGGTGGCGCTGGCGCAGGAGAATGCCGGCCTGTTCAGCAACAATGACGAGCTGTCCGAGCGCCTGACGGCGGCCGGCATCGCCACCGGCGAGACGGTCTGGCGCATGCCGCTCGGCAAGGCCTACGACAAGATGATCGATTCGAAGTTCGCCGACATGAAGAACTCGGCCGGTCGCTATGGCGGCTCGATCACCGCGGCGCAGTTCCTGCAGCGCCATGTCAACGACACGCCCTGGGCGCATCTCGATATCGCGGGAACCGGAATGGCCGCCGCGAATTCCGAGATCAACCGGTCCTGGGGGCCGGGGTGGGGCGTGCGCCTGCTCGACCGGCTGGTCGCCGACCACTACGAGGATTGATTCGATTTCTGCGACAATGCCGGCAACCCGTTAGGATATAAGGCTTCGATGGCCGAAATCCTGTTCTTCCATCTGCAGTCCCGCCCGCTGGAGCAGGTCCTGCCGACGATCCTCGACCGCGCCCTGTCGCGCGGCCAGAAGGTCGTCGTCGAGGTCGGCGGCCAGGAGCGTCTGAGCGTGCTCGACGATCACCTCTGGACATATTCGGATGAAAGCTTCCTGCCGCATGTCACGGCGCTGGAGGCCGATGCACCGCAAAATCCGGTCGTGCTGACGACGCAGGCGCATAATCCGAATGCCGCACAGGTCCGGATCTGCGCCGACGGGGTTCGCATTCCCGACGCAATGCAGGACTACGAGCGCGTCGTCCTGATATTCGATGGAGGCGATCCCGAGGCGCTCGCTGCCGCCCGCGAGGATTGGAAGAAGGCCAGGGCCTCGGGTCATGCCGCCAGTTACTGGCAGCAGGACGACGCCGGCCGTTGGGAGAAGAAAGCGTGAGACTGCCTGTTCTGTTGCTCTGCACCGCGGCCCTCGCCGGCTGTTCGGTCGATATGGGCGGTTTTGCCTTCCAGTCCGAGACGAAGGGGGGCGTCACCACGACGACGACCACCACCGCCAGCGCCGGCATCTCGACGCGGGAGCCGGTTTTGACACCGGAAGGCGAATGCAGCGTCGGCGTCTCGCTCGATCCCTCGACCCGGCCGCTGCCGAAGGAGATCGCGCCCGGCATCACCGAATGCGAGCTGCTGAAGCTGAAGGGCGCGCGCCCGACCGACGTGCTCGTCGGCGAGAGCGGCAAGGGCCAGCGCGAGGTCCAGGTGCTCTATTCCGAGCCCGGCGGCCGTGAGATCTATCTCTTCACCGACAATCGCCTGACCCGGATCGTGAAGCCCGGCCAAGGCTGAGGGCATTTCTTGCGTCAGCCGCAGGTCGGGCCGGCTTGCTGATATCTATCAAGCGCCGCATGCATGAACGATAGAGGACGGAGCTTCCGGGCCTGCCGGGATCGAGCCCCTTCCGAATGCATCCCCTCGCGATGACCTCATGAGCGTATCCGCCGACTGGAGCTGGCAGCGCGTCGCGCTGGCCGGCATGCGCGATGCGCTGATGCTGCCGGCCTGGATCGTCGGCTTCGGATTGATCGGGATCGGCTCGCTCGCCCGCGATGTCGGCTATCCCGTCGACGTCGCCGTGCTCTCGACGATCCTGGTCTGGGCCGGCCCGTCGCAGGTGCTCTTCTTCGCTTCGATCGCGGCCGGCGCCGCCTGGAGCGCCATCGCGATCGCGATCGGCTTTGCCTCGTTGCGTTTCCTGCCGATGACGATGGCGATCCTGCCGCTGCTGCGCCGTCCCGGCCAGAGCGTCTGGCAGCAGCTTTTCCTGGCGCATTACGTTGCTGTCACTGCCTGGAGCGAGGGCCTGCGGCGCCTGCCCGGCATCGCTCCGCATCAGCGCGTCGCCTACTTCCTCGGCTTCGCCAATACCTGCATGGCGGTGAGCTCGATCGGCACTTTCGCGGGCTATTACCTGCTCGGCGCGCTGCCGATCCCCTTCGCCGCCGGTCTGTTGTGCCTCACGCCCATGTTCTTTCTGGTCTCGCTGATCGCCGGCTTGCGCCATCGCGGTGACGTGGCGGCGCTCCTGCTCGGGCTTGCGCTGGCGCCGATCTGCGAACGCTTCATCGGGGGAGGCTTCGACCTGATCGTCGCGGGCCTTGTCGCAGGAACCATCGCCTTTCTCATCGGGCGGAAGCGGAGGCCGGCATGACCCAGCCGATCGCCCTGCTCGACGGGCCGCTCTGGCCCTATCTCGCGCTGATGCTCTTCGCCGTGCTGCCGACGGAAATCTGGCGCTGGCTCGCGGTCGGCTTCGCGCGTGGCCTCTCCAACGATTCGCCATTGCTGGAATGGGTGAGGGCGGTCGCGACCGCGCTGCTCGCAGGGATCGTCGCCAAGCTGATCGTCTCGCCGCCGGGTGTGCTGGCGGCAGCTCCGGGCTGGGTGCGTATCGCGGCATTGGCTGCCGCGGCTGCCGTGATGCTGTTCGACAAGCGCCGGATGATGCTCGCGGTCCTGGCCGGTGAGACGGTCCTGATCGGGGGCGTCTGGCTGTTCGCGGGCTAGGCGCACCCTTGTCATTCCGGGGCGCGCCACAGGCGCGAACCCGGAACCCACGACTGGGTGAGACGCTAGGTGTCCGATTGTAGGGACTCGCCCAGTCGTGGGTTCCGGGTTCTTCGCTGCGCGAAGCCCCGGAATGACAAGCGTGGTTCGCTTTATCTAAGCTTCCAGCAAACGCCGGACATGGCCGAGCTTGTCGGGGTTGCGGATGACGTAGATCGCTGCCACCGCCCCGTCGCGAATGTCGAGAGCCATAGCCTGCACGGTCTCGCCGCGCTCCAGGCTGACATAACCTGGCAGCCCGTTGATCATCACGAATTGATAGCGCGTGGTCGCCCGTGCCTCCCGTTCGACATGGCGGCTGACACCGGCGAAGAAGCGACCGATCTTGTCGCTGCCAAGGATCGGGTTCAGCACCGAATTGACCTTGCCGCCGCCATCCGCGCGCAGGATCGCGTCATGGGCGAGCATGCTCTTGAGGATGGTGGCATCGGTACTGTGGGCGGCCTCGAAGAAGGCTTTTGCATAACGTCTTGCCTCTTCCGGTGAGAGCGGATGGCGCGGGCCGTCTTCCTCGCGCGCATGGCGGCGCGCCCGTGAGACCAATTGCCGGCAGGCGGCTTCGCTGCGCCCGAGCGTATCGGCGATCTCCGAGAAGGGCAGGTCGAAGACATCGTGCAGCAGGAAGGCGGCGCGCTCCAGCGGGGAGAGCCGCTCCAGCGCGAGCTGGAGCGCATAGGGCACGTCGATCGCTTCATCGGCGCTCGGAGCCGCGCCGATCGTCTCGATCAGCGGCTCGGGCAGCCAGGCACCGACATAGGTCTCGCGCTTGCGCCGCGCCGATTTCATCAGGTCGAGGCAGAGCCGTGTCACCACGCGCCCAAGCCAGGCGCGCGGATTGGCGATCGCCTCCGGCGCGGAGTCATGCCAGCGCAGCCATGCATCCTGCACCACATCCTCGGCATCGCTGAGCGAGCCGAGCATGCGGTAGGCCAGGCGGGTCAGGTAGGACCGGTTGGCCTCGAAGGGGCTGGCGGGCGCGCTCGTCATGCGCGCCGGGCTGGTGTCATCAGGCGGCAGCCTCGCTCTTGCGCGGCCGGTCGGCCGGATGGCGCGTGCGGAAGCCGACATTGATGCGGTTCCAGGTGTTGATCGCGCCGATCGCGAAGGACAGGTCGACCATGTCCTTATCGCTGAAATGCTCCTTGAGCTCGGCATAGGCCGCGTCGCTCGGGCTGCGCTCGGAGGCGCGGGTCAATTCTTCCGTCCAGCGCAGGGCGGCGCGTTCACGCGGCGTATAGAGCTCGGATTCCTCCCAGGCATTGAGCACGTTGATGCGCGCCTCGGTCTCGCCGGCCTTGCGCGCGTCGAGCACATGCATGTGCAGGCAATAGGCGCAGCGGTTGATCTGCGAGGCGCGGATCTTCACCAGCTCCATCAGGCTGTGCTCGAGGGCCGACTTGTTGACGTAATCCTGCAGGACCAGCATGGCCTTGTAGGCTTCGGGCGCGATCTGGAAGGCGTTGAGGCGTTGGCTCATGATTGTCTCCATCGGTTGATGACGACAAGACGAGGCAGCTCACCCCGCTGTGACATGGCCCGTCAAATTTTTTTCAGGGCCTCGCGGATTTTCTCGGCATTGCTGGCGAGCACCTCGTTCTTCTCCATCGCGCCGGTATGCGGGCGCAGCGCCACGCCGTCGAAACGCGGCATGACATGGACGTGGAGATGGAACACGACCTGGCCGCCGGCGGCCTCGTTGAATTGCTGGATGGTGACGCCTTCTGCCGAGAAGGCAGCCTTCACCGCGCGCGCCAGCTTCTGCGTGGTCAGCGCCACCGCCTTCAGCGCATCGGCCGGGGCATCGAAGACATTGCGGCAGGCTGCCTTCGGGACCACCAGCACATGGCCGTCGGCACGCGGCATGATGTCCATGATCGCGAGCGTATCAGTGTCCTCGTAGACGGTGTGGGAGGGCAGTTCGCCACGCAGGATCTTGGCGAAGACGTTTGAGGGATCATAGGCGGTCATGGCGGGTCCGACGGGATCAAAAAGGGTCGGCGCAAGCTGCGGCGCGCCGGCCGGGGCGTCAAGGCCGCGGACCGGCTGCCGGCCCCGCCTCAGGCGCCGAGCGGCAGAACCGTCTCGACATGGGCGTCGAGCACGAGGTCGTCGCTGGCGCCCATGACCTGAAGCTCCGTCACGGTGAGGCTGAGCAACGGCTTGCCCCACCAGCGTGAGATGATCTCGGCCAACGCTGCGGTCTCGGCAGCGTCGAGATCGTCGGTGAGGTTGTAGAGGCCGATCAGCCAGAGGTCGCCCGGCGCCCGGCCGAAGGCGGCCTGGACCTCCTGCAGCATGTTCCGGCCGGCGCGCTTCTCCGGATAGACCGGCAGATAGAGCCGCCCGCGATTGACGTTGCCGGAGAAGAGCCCGCGCAGCTCGACCGTGAAGGGCTCGATCTTGCGCAGGGCTTCGCGCGTTTCTGCGGCGATGACCGGGGCCTCGGCGAGACTGAGCGAGCCGCAAACCGTCGCATGCAGGCGATCCTGCCGTTTCGGCAGGATATCCCAGGCGATCTTGCCGGCGAAGGGCGCGGCCTTCAATTCGGCCTCCAGCGCGCGGAAGGCAGAGGAGGCGCGCAAGGCGCCGTCTTCCACCGGCAGAACCAGCGAGTAGACCGCCGGGTGGCGGCCCATCTCGTAGAACTTGCCCTCGCGCCGGGCGATGATTCCGGGATGCTCCGGCGCGACCAACGGCAGATGGGCCAGCCGGTAGCTCTCGTCGAGCGTCAGCGGCGTCGTGAAATCGGTGAGGCTGCGGCGATAGCCGAGTTCGTCGTCCTCGCAGAAGATTGGAGCGGAGGCGGCAGTCGCGAGCGCGGCGTCAGTCATCGGAGGTCTCTGTCTTGCGGAAGGGGCTTTCGGCTGCCAGCGCTTCGCGCGCCGCCGCGATCTGCTCGCGCTCCTGCGCGAGATAAGCGGCGACGGGCCGGCGCAGGCCGGGATCGGCGATATGATGCAGCGAGCGGGTGATCACCGGCCGGTAGCCGCGGGCGAGCTTGTGCTCGCCCTGCGCACCGGCCTCGACACGGGTCAGGCCATGGGCGATCGCATAGTCGATGGCCTGATGGTAGCAGACCTCGAAATGCAGAAAGGGGTGATCCTCGATGCAGCCCCAGTTGCGCCCGTAGAGCGTATTGGCGCCGCGGAAATTGATGGCGCCGGCGATATAGCGCCCGGCGCGTTTCGCCATCACCAGCACGATCCGCTCTCCCATCGCCGCGCCGACTGCTGAGAAGAACGCGCGGTTGAGATAGGGACGGCCCCATTTGCGCGAGCCGGTATCCTCATAGAACGAGAAGAAGTCGTCCCAGACCGTTTCGTTGAGATCGTTGCCGGAGAGGACATCGATGCTGATGCCGTTAGCGAGCGCCTCGCGCCGCTCACGCTTCAGCGCCTTGCGCTTGCGGGAGGCCAGCGTCGCCAGGAAGTCGTCATAGGTGCCGAAGCCTTCGTTCTGCCAATGAAACTGCAGGTCGTTGCGCTCGACATAGCCGGCCTGCTTCAGCGCGGCGATGTCCGGCTCCTGCGCGAAGGTGACATGGACCGACGAAGATTGTGTCTGTCCGCGCAAGGCCTCCAGCCCGCCGATCAGGGCGGCGCGGGCCTCCTCGGCGCGAGGCGTATCCGCGACCAGCAGGCGCGGGCCAGTCGCCGGAGTGAAGGGCGCGGCGACCTGGAGCTTGGGATAATAGCGCCCGCCCGCTCGCTCATAGGCATCGGCCCAGCTGTGGTCGAAGACATATTCGCCCTGGCTGTGGCTTTTCAGGAAGCTTGGCGCCGCCGCCAGCAACTGACCGGCGTCGCCCTCGACGAGGAGATAGGCAAGCGACCAGCCGGTGCGGCCGCCGATGCAGCGGCTGTCTTCCAGCGCCATGAGGAATTCATGGCTGACGAAGGGATTGTCCCGGTCGAGCGCGGGATCGGTAGACTGCGTAGCGGGCGCCGATATTGCGTCCGCCAGCGCATGAGGATTGGCGCAGGCATTCCATGCGCCTGCGGGGACGGCCTTGAGGGAGGTCGCGACACGAACGGTGAGATCGCTACCCTCCGCTTCGCTCAAGGGCGAAAGCCCTCGAAGACCATCTGGTCGGCCATGGCCGCGGCCCGCTGCCGCTCTTCCGGCGTGCGCACCGTCCAGCTCATCAGGGGCAGGCCGAGCGCGTTGCGGCAGAGATAGGGCGCGGCGCTCTCCAGATCCGTGACCTTCCAGGAGATGAAGTCCGGCCGGCTCTCGGTGAAGTGCAGCAAATTGGCCAACGCATGCTTCCGCTCCGGCGAGAGGCTGACATAGTCGCCGTAATCATAGGCATTCATCGCCACGATGCCGCGCGGAATCTCCGGCGCCAGCTCGCGCAGGGCCGCCACGATGTCGGGATCGAAGGATTTGATCACGATCGGGTGACCCTTGTAGCCCGCGACGACCTCAACGGTCCGCTTGGTCAGGGTCAGATCACCGTCGAACCGGCTCTTGATCTCGATCACGAGCGGCACGCGCCCGCCGATCAGGTCGAGGAAGGCCGAGAGCGTGAGGATGGGATCGTTCGACCCCTTGAGCGTGATTGCGCCCAGCTCCGCCGCCTTGCGCGAAACGACGGCGCCGGTCTCGCCCGTAAGGCGGTCGAGCACGAAATCGTGGAAGACGACCGCCTCGCCATCGGCGGTGAGCTGGACGTCGCATTCGATGCCGAACCCGCCCGCGATTGCGGCCGTGGCAGCGGAGGGGCTGTTCTCGATCACGCCGGAAGCGAGATCATGCAGGCCGCGATGCGCGATCGGCTTCGCCACCAGCCAGCCCAGATCGGGCCGGCCGGCATTCTTGTGGGACCCTGCGGGCATCAGGCGATCTCGAACATCGCTTCGACCTCGACGGCGGCATCGGCCGGCAGTTCGGCGACGCCGACGGTCGAGCGGGCATGGCGGCCCTTGTCGCCGAGCACCTCGACCATCAGGTCGGAAGCACCGTTCATGATCGCCGGCAGGGCGGAGAAATGCGGCGCGGAGTTGATGAAGCCACCGAGGCGGACACAGCGCACGATGCGGCCGAGATCGCCGCCCAGCGCTGCCTTGGCCTGTGCCAGCACGTTGATGGCGCAGAGGCGCGCGGCTTCGAGACCGGCCTCGTTGAAGATTTCGGCGCCGAGCTTGCCCTTGTGCTTGTCCGCGAGCTTGCCGTCGAGCCCGAAGCAGATCTGGCCCGAGATGATCAGAAGGTTGCCGGTAATCACATAGGGCACATAGTTGGCGATGGGCGCGGCCGGGGACGGCAGGGTGATGCCGAGTTCGGCGAGGCGGGTATCGGCGGCGTTCATGGGCTTGGCTCCGCGAGCGAGGCAGGGTGCCTTCGGGCAGGCCTTTCATGGCCGATGGCCGGGCGGCTCGCAAGCACCGTGGCATGCCGGACGGGCAGGGCCGATGCGACGGATGCGAGCGCCGCCTCCGCCATGTTTGCGCCATTGCCGCGATGCACCTAGATTTCGCAGCAGGCCACAACGGACAAGCGACGCATGAACGGAACAGTCTCGAAGCTCGCGACCCAGGCGAGCGGGGTTTTGGCGGGAGCGCTGGTTCTGGCCGCGATGCCGGCCTGGGCGCAAGCCGCGCCCGAGCGGGTGGTGCTGTCGCCGCATCGCGCGGTCTATGACCTCGTGCTCGACAGCACCAAGCCATCCGGCAACATCGAGACCGCGAAGGGCCGCATCGCCTTCGAGTTCACCGGCGATGCCTGCGAGGGCTATGCGCTCTCCTTCCGACAGGTCACGCAGCTCGGCACCGAGGCTGGGCCGCGGCTGATCGATGCCCGCACCACCAGTTTCGAGGCCGGCGACGGCGCGAATTACCGCTTCAAGACCGAAAGCACCGCCGCCGGCGCCAAGCCGGACACGGTCGACGGCACCGCGCAGAAGAGCGATGGCGGCTATGAGGTGAAGCTGCGCCTACCCAAGGTCGAGACGCATCGCGAGGCGAGCGACGCGCTGTTCCCGAATGCGCAGATGAAGGCCGTGATCCAGGCCGCGCGCGCCGGGCAGAAGACGCTGAGCGTCAGGCTCTATGACGGCGCCAATTCCGGCAAGGAGGTCTATGACACGCTCTCGATCATCGGGAAGCGCATCGAGGCCGCCCCCTCCGAGAAGCCGTTGCAGCGCCCCGAATTCGAGAAGCTGGCGCGCTGGCCGGTGACCATCTCCTATTTCAAGGCGGGCTCCGGCGAATCGACGCCGGCCTACAGCATCAATTTCGAGCTCTACGAGAACGGTGTCACCGGCGCGATCCGGCTCGATTACGGCTCGTTTGCGCTGCGCGGCACGCTCACGCGTCTGGATCTTCTTCCTCAGGAGCCTTGCGCGAAATAGCGGGCTCCGACGAGCGGCGCTGCGGCAGCCTCAGGCTCAGGCCCTTGCCGATCGCCTCGTCGCCGAAGCGGGCGCGCAATTTGTCGAGCGCGCCCTCCATCGCCTTCAGGCGCGGTGTCGCGGTGTCGGCGAGGTCGCCATGGTCGGCGGCGTCGGGCGGGCTGAAATCGCTCGCGCCGATGCCGATCAGGCGGTAATGCGCGCCGTTGCACTCGCGCTTGAGGAGGTCGCGCCCGGCCGCGAAGAGGCGCGCGGCGAGCTGCGTCGGCTCCGGCAGGCGGGCGGCACGGGTGATGATGTGGAAGTCGGCCGTCTTCAGCTTCAGCGTGATGGTCCGGCCCGCAAGCTCCTGTGCCTTCAGCCTTTTCGATGTCTTTTCGCAGAGCCGCCACAGGATCGGTTCCAGCTCCTCGAAGCGAGCGAGATCGACATCGAGCGTCGTTTCGCTTGAAACGCTCTTGGTTTCGCGCTCCGGCGTGACCTGGCGGGAATCGATGCCGTTGGCGAGGTTCTTCAGGCGCGGCCCGTCCTTGCCGGCAAGCTTGAAGAGTTTGTCGACGGGCGCTTCGCGCAGGTCGCCGATCAGCTTGAAGCCGCCTTCCGCGAGCCTGGCGACACCGGCCGGACCCATGCCGGGAATGAGGCTGATCGGCTTGGTCGCGAGAAAGGCGACGGCCTCGCCCCGCCCGATGATCGAGAAGCCGCGCGGCTTGTCGAGATCGGACGCGACCTTGGCGAGGAACTTGGCATAGGACAGCCCGACCGAGATAGTGATGCCGAGCTCGGCTTCGACATGTCTCGCGAAGCGCGCCAGCGTCACAGCCGGGCTGGCATGGTGCAATCGTTCCGTGCCGGAGAGATCGAGGAAGGCTTCGTCGATCGAGAGCGGCTCGACCAGCGGTGTCAGTTCGCGCATGAGCTGGCGGACCTGGCGGCCGACCGCGACATATTTCGCCATGTTCGGCTTGACCACCACCGCCTCGGGGCAGGCCTTCAGCGCCTTGAACATCGGCATGGCCGAGCGCACGCCATAGGTCCGGGCGATATAGCAGCAGGTCGAGACCACGCCGCGCTTGCCGCCGCCGACGATGACCGGCTTGTCCTGCAGGCTCGGATCGTCGCGCTTCTCGATCGTGGCGTAGAAGGCGTCGCAATCGATATGGGCGAGGCTCAAGCTGTCGCGCTCGTCATGGCTAAGCAGCCGCGGGGAGCCGCAGGCCGGGCAGCGTTTCGCTGGCCCGGATGAGTCGTGGTCCGCGAGGCAGTCGCGGCAGAGCCAGCGCGGCGAGGGCGCGCCCGTGCTCAAGAGAAGTCGTCCGGCTCCGGCCCGGCGAGGACGCGCCTGGCATCGGCGACGATTTCGGGATTCAGCCTTAAATTTCCGGCAAACTCCAGGAGGAGCGAATCGCTGCTGCCGATATGGTCGAGTACGGCGGCGAGGAAACCGGGTTCTCCGGCGGCCTGGCGCAGATTGGCCGGGTTGAGGCCTGTCGTGCTCAGAAAGAGCTCGATCCGCTCGGGTTCGGAGGCCAGGAAGGCAAGGGCCTGGAGCGCGAGCGCCTCGGCCTCGTCTGTGGTCGGTCGTCGTATCATGGGGGCTTCAGTCGCGTATCCGGTTTGCGTTTCGTCAACTGCTCGCGTGTTACGCAATCATCTGATGATGCCGCCAATTTGGAAAGCCCGCCTTCGGCGTGGCGCTCCCGGCACAAATGAAGGGCGGCCCGATGAAGACGGTTCTGATCGTCGAGGACAACGAGCTCAACATGAAGCTCTTCAACGATCTGCTCGAGGCCCATGGCTACGCGACGCTGAAGACGTCCGATGGCATCGAGGCGATCGAGTTGGCGCGGACGCATCATCCGGCGTTGATCCTGATGGATATCCAGCTTCCGGAGGTCTCCGGGCTCGAAGTCACCAAATGGATCAAGGAGGATGACGACCTGAAGATGATCCCGGTCGTCGCGGTCACGGCCTTCGCGATGAAGGGCGACGAGGAGCGGATCCGGGAGGGCGGCTGCGAGGCCTATCTCTCCAAGCCGATCTCGGTCGCCAAGTTCCTGGAGACCGTCCGCACCTATGCCGGCGCGGCCTGAGCCGGCGAAAGCACAGCCATGACCGCCCGCGTCCTCGTCGTCGACGACATTCCCGCGAATGTGAAGCTGCTCGAAGCCAAGCTCTCGGCCGAGTATTTCGGCGTGGTCACGGCGACGAACGGGCGCGACGCGATCGCGCTTTGCGAGCGCGGCGAGGTCGATATCGTCCTGCTCGACGTGATGATGCCGGGCATGAACGGCTTCGAGGTCTGCCGGCGCCTCAAGGGCGCGCCCTCGACCGCGCATATCCCCGTGGTGATCGTCACCACGCTCGACCAGCCTCGCGACCGCCTGCAGGGTCTCGATGCCGGCGCCGACGATTTCCTGACCAAGCCGCTCGACGATACCGCGCTCTTTGCCCGCGTGCGCAGCCTTGCCCGGCTGAAGGCGATGACCGACGAATTGCGCAGCCGCGCCGTGGCCTCGGTCCGCCTGGGGATCGCCGACCCGCTTGCGACGGCGGCGGCCGAGACCGGGCTGAATGGCCGCATCCTCGTGATCGAGGATCGACCGAGCGCTGCCGAGCGGGTGCAGAGCGCGCTTTCGGCCTTCCATGCGGTGGAGATCGAGGACGACGCCCAGCAGGCCGTGATGCGCGCCGCCGAGGGCGATTTCGATGCCGTCGTGATCAGCCTGGGCCTGCAGGGGCAGGACGGCCTGCGCCTGTGCAGCCAGCTGCGCTCGCTGGAGCGGACCCGCAACATGTCCGTGCTGCTCATGGGCGAGGCCGAGGATCGTGAGCGCATCCTGCGCGGGCTTGAGATCGGCGCGCATGATTTCCTGCTCCGCCCGATCGACCGCAATGAATTGCTGGCGCGCGTGCGCACCCAGGTGCGCCGCAAGCGCTTCACCGAGCGGCTGCGCGACAGCGTGCAGTCCTCGATGGAAATGGCGGTGATGGACCAGCTCACCGGGCTGCATAACCGCCGCTTCATGGACAACCGGCTCTCGGTGATGTTCGACGAATCGGCGCTGCGTGCCCGTTCGCTCTCGCTGCTCGTGCTCGACATCGATCATTTCAAGTCGGTCAACGACAGCTGGGGCCACGATGCCGGCGACGAGGTCCTGCGCGAATTCGCCGACCGCGTCCGCGCCTGCACGCGCGGCATCGATCTCGTTGCGCGCATGGGCGGCGAGGAGATCGTCGTCGTGCTGCCCGATACCGGGCGCGATGCCGCCTATCGCGTGGCCGAGCGCATTCGCGAGCGGGTCGAGAGTTCGCCTTTCGCGGTCCAGAGCAATACCCGCGACATCAAGGTCACGGTCTCCGTCGGCGTCTCGAACCGGCGCGCCGGCGATGCCTCGTCTGCCGACATGATGAAGCGGGCGGACGACGCGCTCTACCGGGCCAAGGCCGGCGGCCGTAACCGCGTGATCGTCGCCAGCGCGGCGTAAGGCGCAGACCCCTTCGCTGCAGCCCCTCGCAGCGTCATCTTCAAGCTTATTATCAGGCGATTGCGCCAAGTTTCTGAAGTCGACCAGTAATACGGCTTGGCATTCGCGCGTGCGCTGAAGGCTTTAAGCTTAGCAGGTAGGGTTAACGATCGATGAATTCGGCCGATCGGTCGGATTTGATTGATTCAGATACGGCGTATTGTAGAGATTGTGCAACGCAGTGATCACGCAGATCGCTCCCAAATGCCCCTCGGGTGCTCAGGTCCGCCGCATCTCCTGGGAAACCGAAGGGCTCGGCCGGTCGGTAACGGATTTCTGGCCTCCTCAGAACCGTCGCCGGCCGGCCACCTTGCGTTGCCGTACGATAGCTGAAAATCAGCTTCGCTATACTTGCCGTTTCTAGCTCGCCTTGAATGTGCGGCGCCGGGTCTTCTTCGCGAGCAGCCCGCCGTCACCAATCGGGATGTCCGCGTTCCCGATCTTGCCTCCAAGCATATGCGAGAGCGCACGGCGCGCGTTGGTGGCGCAGTCGATGTCGTCAGGCTTCGCCTCGATGTCAAACGGCGCGCAAAGTTGCCCCCCGATCGGCGTCCAATGTTGGGTCTGACGCAATCCCGCTGACATTTGAGAT